>CBDHGZ010000003.1:0-625487 GCA_965263315.1 Lacipirellulaceae bacterium
TGAGCTCCAAGAAGCAATCATGCAGACGCGCATGCAGCAGATCGGCACCGTCTTCGGCCGGTTCCCTCGCGTCGTCCGTGACCTTGGGCAGCCAAGCTTGGCAAGCAGTGCGACCTGCTGATCGAGGGCAAAGAGGTCGAGGTCGACAAGACCATTATCGAGGCCATCGGCGATCCTCTAACGCACCTGGTGCGAAACTCGATCGACCACGGCATCGAGTCAGCCAGCTGAAGCGCGTCCAGAAGGCGGGCAAACCGGCCGTCGGAAAAATCGAACTCCGCGCGCTTGCTATCAAGCCGGCAAAGTACGGATCGAGATCCAGGACGATGGCGGCGGCATCGACCCCGCGAAACTCAAGGAGAAAGGCGGTCGCCAAGGGCGTTATCCACTCGCCTGAAAAGGCAGAGCAGATGGGCGACCGCGAGGCGGTGCGGCTGATCTTCGCGCCCTGGCTTCTCGATGGCCAAAGAGGTGACCGACGTGAGCGGTCGCGGCGTAGGGATGGACGTTGTCCGCACGAATATCGCCAAGCTAGGCGGCACCGTGGATGTCGAGTCGACGCTCTGGCGCCGGCACCAGCATCATCGTCACTCTTCCGCTAACGCTGGCGATTATCCCGTCGCTCATTATCCAGGTCGGGCGGGGATCGCTTCGCGATCCCGCAGGTAAACATCGCCGAGCTGGTGCGGGTGCGCGAGAGCGAGCGCGACAGCCAAGCTTGGGCGAGTCAAAGAACGCCGAGGTGCTTGCGGCTGCGTGGAAGCCTGCTGCCCCTTGTGCGGCTGAACGAGGCCCTCCGGCTGCGACAACAGCCGAAGAGCTCACCCTGATCAGCAAGGGCAACCGGCGCCACGAACATCATCGTGGTCGATACGGGCCAAACGCGCTTCGGCATGGTTGTCGACGCGCTGCACGACTCCGAGGAGATCGTGGTCAAGCCGCTTGGAAGACACCATAAGAATTGCCGCTGCCTGGCTGGCGCCACAATTCTGGGCGACGGTCACGTGGCTTTGATTCTCGATGTCGCTGGCGTGGCTGCCGATGCTGATCTGCGGAGCGACGAGGAGCTCCGGGCACACTCGGCTGAGACCGCGCCGGCGGACGAAGAGAGCACCGACATGCAGTCGGTGCTGCTCTTCCAGAACGCTCCGGACGAGCACTTCGCCGTGCCAATGGATATCATCGCCCGCATCGAACGCATTCGCTCTGACCAGATCGACAGCGTCGGCGGGCGCGAGGTGCTTCAGTACCGCTCCACGACCTTACCACTCATTCGACTGGAAGAGTGCATTTCCACCACGCCGGCAGAGCCCTCTAGCGGCGTCTACGTTGTGGTCTACGACGTACGCGGCAGAGAGGTTGGCTTGATCGCCCCAGAGCTGCGTGACATCCGCGATGTTTCGACCAACGTCGACACGCAAACGTTCCGCGAGCAAGGCGTGATCGGCTCGCAGGTTATCGATGAGCGAACCACACGCCTGGTGGATCTGTTTGAGATCACACAACTGACGCATCCTGAGTGGTTCGCGCAAGACGAAGAGCCCGTAAGTGTCGACGCTGACCTGCCACCGTTGATCCTCTTGGCTGAGGACTCCACGTTCTTCCGCAATCAGGTCCAGTCGATCTTCGAAGCGAAGGGTTATCGCGTTGAACCTTGCGAGGACGGCCTCGAAGCATGGCAAAAACTGGAGTCGGGTGAGTATCACTTCGACGTGGTGGTAACGGACATCGAAATGCCCAACATGGATGGTTTTGAGCTTTGCCGCCGGCTGAAGGGTGATCCCTCCTGCAACCACCTTCCCGTGATTGCCCTGACCTCCTTGGCGGGCGCCACGGACATCCAGCGAGGCATCGACGTCGGTATCGACGACTACCAGATCAAGATGGACCGCGACAAGCTGCTGGCTTCGCTCCGCAACTTTGTCGACCCCAATACCAACGCCAACAAGCACCAAGAAACCGCCGGGAGCTACGCATGAGCACCGAATTACTCGAAGCAACGTCGTCTCTGACGGGCGAGACGCAGTACGCCACGTTCTACGTGGGCAACTTGATGCTCGGCGTTGACATCCGCAAAGTGCAGGAGATCAACCGTCAAGTCGACGTGACGCCGGTGCCGAATTCTCCGGCTCATGTGCGGGGCGTGATCAACCTGCGCGGCGAAGTCGCCACGGTGATTGATCTCCGCAAAGTACTTGGCATGGAAGGGGCCGAAGAATCACGCGATTCGCGAAACCTTATCGTGCATTCGCAGGACGAAGCCATTGGCCTGTGGGTAGACCGAATCTCCGACATCCTGACCGTGCGTCACGATGAAGTGACACCGACTCCCGCCAATGTTGATGGCGTCGACGGTCGCTTCTTTAACGGAGTGTATTCGAAGGATGGGCTGCTCGTCGTGCTGCTCGATATCGAGCAAGTGCTACAGGATCGCGACTGATCCCCGCGCTTGATACATCTCGTACTGACACAAACAGAATCTACTGAACCCTCTTGGCGGAGATTGTAGTCTCATGCGTAGTCTCTTTCGTACTTTGAGTGCCAAACTCGTTTCGCTCTGTCTGTGTGTCGCAATCATTCCTTTGGTTGCCGTCACGGCGGTCACGATACAGTCGATCAACACGCTGACCACCGACGCGGCTGGCGAGTATGAAGTGATGGCTTGCACCATTGCTGACAAGATCGACCGCAACCTGTTTGAGCGCTATGGAGACGTTCAGGCCTTTGGTCTCAACACGGTCGTCCAATACCGCGACCTGTGGGGAAACTTCGATGAAGAGCAGCACATCACCCGAGCCCTAAACGGCTACATCGACACTTACGACATTTACTACCTGACGCTGCTAGTGGACCTTAATGGCGATGTGATTGCCGTCAATACGCGCGACGCCGACGCCGCTTCGATCGACACCACCAGCCTGCACGAAAGAAACTTTGCCGACGCCAAGTGGTTTCAACAAGCCGTGGCTGGCGATTTCTATGAGTCAGAGGACGGCTCATTCACGGGCACGGTCCTTGAGGACGCCTACGTCGATGAAGACGTGAAGGCCATCTACGGCGACGACGGCATCGTCATTGGCTTCACTGCCCCCATTCGTGACGCCGAAGGCGAAACCATCGCCGTGTGGAAAAACTACGCCAAATTCAGCCTGGTGGAAGACATTGTCTACTCGGCGTACCAAGACCTGCGTGATCGTGGACTGCCGTCGGCGGAGCTGACGATTCTAGACGCCGCCGGCAACATCTTGGTTGACTGCGATCCGCTAGGCAACGGCGTCGACGGAATTAAACGCGACCCGTCAGTGTGGGGCAAATTCAATCTGGCGGACAAGGGAGTTGAAGCAGCTGTGCGCGTCGTAAATGGCGAAGCGGGCAGCATTCCTGAATCGTTCCACGCGAGGAAGAAGATCTACCAAGTCGCTGGCTATGCTCCTTTCAAGGGAGCTCTAGGCTTTCCCGGGATGCCCTGGAATATGTTGGTGCGAGTGCCTACGGACGAGGCTTTCGCCGCATGTAACCGCTTGGCCAATACGCTCTACTTGCTACTAGCCATAACGGCAGCAATTACGACAGCAGTGGCTTACTTCTTCACCAAGTCGCTGCTCAAGCCAATTCACGCCATGATCGAGAGGGCTCGAGACATCGCCCAAGGCGAGGCTGACCTGACCAAGCGACTTGACGCATCCTCTTCTGACGAACTGGGAGAGTTGGCAGGATGGTTCAATCGGTTCATTGAACGCGTGGAGGGCATTATTGGCAGTGTCGCGCAGAACAGCCAAAGTCTCTCGCAATCGGCGTCGCAGCTAAGCTCGGCCTCTAAATCGCTATCGCACGGCGCGGATGACACCACGCACAAATCGGCTACCGTCGCTGCAGCCGCGGAGGAAATGTCGACGACTATGGGCAACGTGGCCAAGTCCACTTCGAGCATGTCGGACAACATTCGCTCGGTTGCGACGTCCGCCGATCAAATGACTGCCACCATCAATGAGATCGCCAAGAATGCTGAGCAATCCGCTTCTGTCGCTGATGAGGCCGCTCGCTTGGCCGAGGTTAGCAATGAAAAGGTTGGTGGGCTGGGAGCCGCCGCGGATGAGATTGGCAAAGTGATTGAAGTGATTCAAGACATCGCCGAGCAAACCAACCTTCTAGCGCTCAACGCCACCATCGAAGCCGCACGAGCGGGCGAGGCGGGCAAGGGCTTTGCCGTGGTGGCCACCGAGGTCAAAGAACTAGCCAAACAAACAGCTACGGCCACCGACGACATTCGCCAGCGTATCGAGGGCATCCAGGGATCCACAGGCGAAGCCGTCGAAGCGATCCGCGACATCACCTCGGTTATCAACAACGTCAATGACGTGGCGCGAACCATTGCCTCGGCAGTTGAGGAGCAGAGTATTACGACGCGCGAAATTGCCGAGTCGGTTTCAAACACCGCCGCTGCCGCTGATACCGTTGCTCAAGGGGTCTCCGAGTCGGCATCGGCAAGCCAAGAGATCACGGTGAACATCAGCGGCGTGGATCAAGGCGCCAAGCAAACCTCCCAAGCTGCCACAGAAACTGAGGCCGCAGGGACCGCCGTGGCGCAACTGGCTAACGACATGCGAGCATTGGTCTCTCAGTTTCACATTTCCTGAGCGGCCACCATCAAGCCCGCGAGCAACAATCGACAGACATCCAGACAATGCGACAGCCTACTCATAGTAGCGCGTCGCTGGAGATAGCAGAAAGAACTGAATGGACCCTTCGCCTCCACCATTGAAAGTCTTGGTGGTCGACGACTCGGCGATGTATCGGAAGATTGTCCGAGACGTGCTGAACTCGACCGCAGGAATCGAAGTGGTCGGCTGTGCCGCAAATGGCGTCGTGGCTTTGAATCAGATCAAAGCCCTTCGACCCGATGTGGTGACGCTTGACTTTGAGATGCCGCAGTTGGACGGAATCGGCGTGCTCAAAAAGATGGCTTCACTACCCCACGCGCCGGCAGCCATCATGATAAGCGCCTTCACCACAAGCGGCGCGAAAGCCACGACGACTGCGTTACAAGAAGGAGCGTTCGACTTCATCCTCAAGCCGGCAACCAAGTCGCTGGATGAGAGTGTTCGCCAGCTGCGCCGCGACCTGCTGCCGAAGCTGGAAGCCTGCCGTTCGAAGACGCTCTTGAAGCAGCCTTCTGCAAGGATAAGCAAACCCGCTCAGCTGAGGCCGGCGCCACCTAAAAGAATCGCCAAGCCTCGCCCTCGTCCAGGTCTGCGAGGCAAACCAGAGATGGTTGGCTTCGCCATTTCAACAGGCGGACCGAAGGCACTGACCAGATTGCTACCCCAGTTGCCAGCCAAGTTCCCGTGTCCGATCTTGTTGGTTCAGCACATGCCGCCAATGTTTACCGCAAGCCTTGCTGCCGACCTGGATCAGCGCTGTAAGCTTCAGGTAATTGAGGGGGCCGAAGGCTTGACGCCGCGAGCAGGGCAGATCGTCATCGCCCCAGGCGGCAAGCAAATGCGCGTCGCTCTACGGGACGGACAGCCGAAGATCGAAATCACGAACGACCCACCAGAAAGAAACTGCAAACCGGCGGCTGATTACTTGTTCCGATCGATCGCAGAGGCATACGGCGGCAAGTCTGTTGGTGTCGTCCTCACCGGGATGGGGGATGATGGCACCGTCGGCGCCAGGGCGATCAAAGACCAAGGCGGAGTCATTATCGCCCAAGATGAAGCAAGCTGCGTTGTGTACGGCATGCCCAAGAGCATCGTCGATAACGATCTTGCGGACTTCGTCGAACCGCTAGACAACGTCGCTACTTGCTTGACCAATACCATGCTGCCAGGGGCCCTCCTATGAAACCCACGTCACAAGATATCGACGCGGTCTGCAGCTTGGTCAACGAGCTTTGTGGAATCTACCTCGACGACTCAAAGAGTTACTTGATCGAAGGTCGCCTGTCTGATTTAGTCGAAAGGCATGGTTGCGATTCTTACGCAGACTTGGCGCGCAAAGCGCGGTCGGGGCTCGGTCGCCAAATCAAAACTGAGATCGTTGACGCCATTACAACGAACGAGACGCTTTGGTTTCGCGACTCCAGTCCGTTCGAGGCGATGCGATACAAACTACTTCCGGAGCTGCTCGACGCCAAGGCAAGCACCCTATTCCCGCGCAAGCTACGCATCTGGTCAGCCGCCTGCAGCACAGGACAGGAAGCCTACAGCATTGCCATGGCACTGGGTGACGTGCTGCCGGACATCGACCGCTGGGATATCCAGATTCATGGGACCGACATCTCCCCCGCGGCTGTCGACCAAGCTCGTCGAGGCGTCTACAGCGACTTGGAGATTAGCCGCGGCCTGGAACAGCAGTACCGCGGGGCGTACTTCCTCCGTGAGGGCCGCGATTGGCGAATCAATGATCAACTCCGCTCGATGTGCCGATTCGATGTTAAGAACTTGCTGGGACCAATGCCTGGCCTAGGCAAGTACGACTTCATCTTTTGCCGAAACGTGGCCATCTACTTTACGGATGAAGACCGCAAGAAGGTCTTCGACCGGGTCGCAGACTCCTTGAACCCCGAAGGATGGTTGTTTGTCGGGTCCAGTGAGTCGCTAACCGGCATGGGCCAGCACTGGACTGCCGAGCGTCACTGCCGCGCAGTGTGCTACCGACTGAGCGGCACGCCGGTGGCGGTTTAGGCGTCCTAACGTTCTGAAAGCACCTGCTCAATGGCATCCGCCAGGTCAGCCTGCCGTTGCCACTGCAACAGGGTTTGCTGGGCGTCACTCTTGACCGAGCTGGGATTCTTCCACAACTTGGCAAGCCAAGCCCCTGCGCGCCAGGAGAGCGACGGCTTGGTCGCCTCATTCGCTTGTTGATCGTGAATCAGT
The DNA here is from genome assembly GCA_965263315.1 of Lacipirellulaceae bacterium. Taxonomy (GTDB): domain Bacteria; phylum Planctomycetota; class Planctomycetia; order Pirellulales; family Lacipirellulaceae; genus JBCCQL01. The sequence goes on from CBDHGZ010000003.1 coordinate 6,879, forward strand.
GAAACAATGGCAGCGGGTTGGCCGCGCTCCTGGCACCACTCGGCAAACGGAAGACACCACGAGTTGTAGCCTAGCAATGGACCTTCGTTGGAACCCGCTTGATACGGCCCCACAGCTCCAAGGGCTACGCCGCTAGGCGATGCAAACGGAACGCCCAGCTGGATCTCCGATCCGTCAGCAGTGACGACACGGTTTGCCATCATAGTCGATCCTGGGGCAAGTCCGTTCGGGTTCGCTGAGGACCAACCGGCGCCAATGATCAGGGCAGGGCAATGGCCGCGTGCCGCCGCGCTCAAACAGGCATCCCACTTGAAGCCGTCGTCCGGCCTGAGCACGACAATGGAGCGACCGGAAAGCTGCCCGAGGTCGGCAAGGAAACGTTCGCCGGTAAGTGCACGCCTCCTCTGGAGACGGTCAAGCAGGACCGCAGACGACGACCGCTGGGCAAAGCAAACCGCGGCATCGACAGGCTTGCAAAGCGAGGACAATGGCCTGTACCTAAAGGTTTCATGCCAGCGAACAGGCAGCCGTCCCCGGAGTAGACTCTTCAGGGGCAAAGACCGACAGCTTCACCGGGTCGCGGTCGCGCGGAGTCGCCGGAGTTTGAGCTGACCAGCGCGACAGCGCCCACACCAGGTGAGAGAGCCCCTGATTGCTAGCGGTGGTTAGTCGATGGTCGTCTACCGCATAGGTTAGCCAGTCGGCAGCGTCCAAGCCAAATCCCTTGGTGGCGAAGCTGGTTTCCACGAGCGCCAGCAACGCTTCGGCCGTGGCCTGTTCATCTTCCGTCACGCTGCCCCACGCCCCAGTATCGAGTTGCTCGGCCACGAGCCAGTTGAGACCCGCCAGGGCAGCAGGGTGGTTAGCGTCTTGCGAAGAGATCACGAGAGCTCGGAGCGCACTGGCCGTGGTCGCTGTCTCGGTGGAACCAGCCGAGGCGAGCCATCGTCCATCGCGCTGTTGCTGCGATAAGAGAAACGTGGCCGCATTTTCCAAAGCGGTCTGTATTTCTGGGTCAGTTGCCCTTCGTCGCGCAGCCTTGCCCCACACCAGGGCGGCCTCGAGACAGACGCCGGTGGTAGTTGAATTGGAACCGCAACTCCCGCTGCGCCCCCAACCCCCATCTTCATGTTGGCATTGCAACATACGACGCTCAATCCTTAGAGCGACCTCTATTACTACACTGACTTCAGGCGTCACGGTCGGCTGCCCGTCGCCCTCGGCGGCATCACGACACGCGTACAACTTGGGCGGCAGCGCCGCATTGGTCTTGGGCTCACTATCGAGCCACGCCGCCAACGCACGCAAGCTGTGAGCAAGATCGAGGCAGTCCATCCCAGCAAGACTGTGAGTCACCATCTGTATCAACCAGTCGAGAGCTGCTGCCACTGGTTCATCGCCTCTGCGAAGACCACTCTCCAATAGAGCCACGATGGCCCGCGCCGTCGTTTGCAAGTCGCCCGACTGGTAGTCAAGAACGCTTGGCAGTCGTTCATCTGGCGCGGTGTCACCAAGCGCTTGCGCGTGATCGCTTGCGTAATCCTCTAGGCAAGTCTCCCAGAAGGTGACCGCCTCGCTAGACAAATGGGGGTCGGGCTTGGAGCTCTTGCCTCGGTTCGACTCAAAGTCAAAGTCGAGGAAGATTTCGCCTACGGAATGCAACGGAGAATCGGCCACTGGCTGAAGCGTTTCTTGCGCTCGAACCATCAGGGCAGGTATTCGGCCGGCATGTTGGCGGTCGATCGACTCGGCGAACAGTGACAACCAACCAAGCGTCTCGCCATCAGCCGCATACGCGCCCCCTAGGCTCAAGATCACGCGACGGGAAGCCCTCAAGTCCGGCAGGGCATCGATTCCTCGGCAGCGTTTGATCGCCAAGTAGCAGAGCACACTTGTCGAGAGGTCCGCTTCCGTTCCGGTAGTCGCTGGCCAGCCGCCGCTTGACAGTTCGGCGGCGATGATCGCGTCGAGCAGCGGTTGGATACGTTTGCTGGCGGACTGGTTGGTGTAGCAAAGAGACAAGAGCTGACGCGCGAGATGCTTTGGGGTATCGGTTTCGCGCCGTCGCCAGGAGCCATCCGACTGCTGCCGATGAATCAATGCCTGTCGGGCACGAACGATCGCCGATCGCGTAGGCGCATCGATCGCGCGAGCGATAGAGGGGGAAACATGGCTGCCTGGCTGATCCAATCGAGCCAAGCGAACCCGCGGGGTCGCATCCATATTCGTTGCATCCTGCAGCAAGGCGGTCGTCATCCCTGACCGGCCCTCATTTAACGCGACGCGACGACAACCGACAAGACCTTCACGCCGAGGCGCCGGCGCCGCTGGCGCCATCTTGATCGTCTAGCGGTAGCCTGACAGTAAATACGGCGCCCTGCCCGTGCTGGCTGTCAACCAAGATCGTCCCACCATGGTCGGTAACAATCCGCCAGGCTTTGGAGAGTCCAAAACCAAGTCCGCGTCCCGCCTCCCGGCCACTGAAGAAGGGATCAAACAGGTGCTCCCGAATCGCGTCTGGTATGCCTGGCCCCGTGTCTCGGAGTTCGATGTCGATCATGCCTGCCACCCTAGGAGATGACGAGATCGTAATGGCGCCGCCCGTTCCCATTGCGTCAAGGCTATTCTCTAGCATCGCCTTGAGCGCCACACCCAATTGGACGCGGTCTGCAGGCAACTCAAGGTCGTAATCAACGAAGCTCTGCAACGTGATGGACGCCTCTTTAGCACGGCTTTGCAATTCGCCTACAACCTCATCGACAAAGGCTCTTACATCGAAGGGCTTGATTTCCAGCTTTGGCGGTCGAGCAAAGAGCATCAGATCGGAAATCATCTCATGCGCTCGCATTGCCTGCCGGTGAATGGCCTGGAGCATGCGACGCTTTTCCGGATCGTGCTCTCGCTTCAGCAAGGTTTGCGCCCGGGCCGCGATGTTTGCCAACGGGTTGTTGATTTCATGGCTGGCGCCGTATGCCAACTCTTTCATCGCATCAAGCTTGGCTCGCTGCAGAGCAGCCGCATACTCTTCGCGCGACGGGAAGGCAGGTTCTGAAGAGTCGGCGCGATCCTCTGAACGGGGGCTTGCGCTCATACTTGTCGCAACAGGTTGTGGCTGCGCAAGACGAAAGGCGTTGAGAACCGCGCCCGCGGATCGCAACGCCTCACGCGGCAGATGGCTTATAAAATCAGTTGGAAGCAGCAGCTTCGACGTCGAGCAGTTGGCAAACGCGGGTTGTCAGTGAGTCCACGTCAAACGGCTTCTTCATGAAGTCGTTGGCTCCGGCATCGCGCAGTTGCTGGATACGATCTTCTTCGACCATCCCCGAGATGCAGATGATTCTTACATCGTCCATGGTCTTGTCACTGCGCACCAACTGGCAAACCTCCATGCCATTGATGTCCGGCAGCATGATGTCGAGAATCACCAAGTCGGGGCGAAACTCTTTAATCAACATCCCCGCGCCGAAGCCGTTATTGACGCTCTGAACGTCGAATCGACCATCACGGACGAAGTGGTCGACAAGCAGATCAACCAGATCTTGATCATCATCCACAATCAACAGCTTTCGCTTACCGCTGTCCAAGGCATCGGTCGGGATGCCGTTGTCACGCATAAAAGCGTAGAGTTGATCCCGCGGGATTCGACGGAAACGGCTGCCAGGGACTCGGAAACCCTTTAGCTGGCCTGAGTCGAAGCAGCGGATAATGGTTTGCTGGCTTACCTTGCAGATCTTAGCTGCTTCGCCAGTTGTAAAGACAGTTTTCATTCGCTCAACCACCCCTCTCCCTAGTTCTGTGGTGAAGCCATTCCAATGCCGGGCGGGCGGCAGTGAAAGGCTCGCGAAGTTGCGTCAGCTTGCGTTTTGGCAAACGCTATCCGGGTTCCGGGTCCCCTGGGGTCCATCGGACACAACGGCCAATGGTTGCGGGCGGCGACAGCAGCGGGCACAACGTGTAGCCGAGTTCGGCCAGGGTGGGAACCTCTTGGTAGGCAACCCCAACCGCCAAGCCGCGACAGTCGTCCAGGCCACAACAAACCGCCGTGTCGTGTTAAACCGCCTCGTCGAACAAAATCTACGAGGACTATTTAGACAGCAGCGTCCGCCATGGCCACCGAGGTTGCCTGATTTGCCAACTGCGACGGATTATATCGGACCTATGCGGTGAGTCAATATCGGATCGTTTGCTGCAACCTCAACCTAAGTAGACACTTACGACCGAAAAAGCAACTCTTGGGGAAATCTACCCCAAAGCGCGCCAGCTCTACAGTAGCAACCCTCTCAAGCGCTTCGCGGCTAAACCATTCGAAGGATTGTTGCCTGGAACCGGCCGTCGCCAGCAACGCATTCATGCCGCGCACGCCTTCGCCACGCTACGCACGGCGGCCAGGAGATTCCAAGTGGGCCATCAGCAGCGTGATATCCGCTGGCGTGACGCCACTGATGCGCGAAGCCTGGGCGAGGTTCGTGGGCTGAACACTGCAGAGCTTTTCCCGAGCCTCGGCCCGGAGTTGCTTCAGGCGACCGTAGTCGAACGAGGCCGGGATGCGTTTGGTGGCCAATCTCTGTTGACGGTCTACCTCAAGCTGCTGCCGCGCGATGTACCCGGCGTACTTTGTGTCATTCAGCACCTGAGTGGCGATCTCAGACTCCACATCGCCCAGTTCTGGAGCCAGCTGGACGACAGACTGCCAGGTTGCTTCAGGCTTGCGCAAGTGATGAGCAAGCGGCTGCCCTTGGTGCTTCCTCTTCTCGAGTAGGTTGGCGATGCGATCGACGTGAAGAGCTTTTTCACGCAGACGATCCACGCGCTCAGCGCCCACAAGCCCTACTTGATCTGCCAACGACGTGAGCCTGCGGTCGGCGTTGTCATGCCGTAGCAACAGTCGGTACTCCGCGCGACTCGTGAACATTCGATACGGCTCGTCGACGCCGCATGTCACTAGATCATCAATGAGCACGCCGATGTAAGCCTGATCGCGCGACAGGACCAACGGCTCTCGCTGTGCGACCGCCAGAGCCGCGTTGGCGCCGGCGATTAGCCCCTGCGCCCCGGCTTCTTCGTACCCTGTGGTGCCATTGATCTGACCCGCTAGGTACAGGCCGTCAACGAGCTTGGACTCTAGCGTGGGTCGCAGCTGGTGCGGCGGAGCGTAGTCGTACTCCACCGCATAGCCATATCGCATGATCTCGGCCTGCTCACATCCAGGAATCATGCGAAACATTGCGTCCTGCACATCACGGGGCAAACTGGTCGAAACCCCATTGACGTAGACCTCTTGCGTGTGCCGACCCTCGGGCTCCAGGAAGAGTTGGTGCTGCTTCTTCTCCGCGAACCGAACAATCTTGTCTTCAATGGAAGGACAGTAGCGAGGTCCGCTGGAATCGATCTGCCCGCTGTACATTGGCGCGCGATGCAAGTTCTCGCGAATCAGCTCGTGCACCGCCTCATTGGTATAGGTGATATGACACGGCAGCTGTGGTTGCGTCAGTTCTGCGGTCAGAAAAGAAAACGGCTGAGGCTGCTCGTCGCCGGGTTGGAGTTCGCACTGCTGGTAATCAATGGTCCTACCGTTTAGCCGTGGCGGCGTACCGGTCTTGAATCTCTCCAACTGAAATCCTAGGCGAGCAAGCGATCCGCTAATGCCGGCAGTGGTCCCTTCACCGGCGCGCCCACCGGAGGTCTTGGACTCGCCGGTGTGCATCACCGCTTGCAGAAAAGTCCCGGTTGTAAGAACCACCGTGGGGGCGACGTACTCGGCCCCGCCGCGCACGCGAACGCCATTGGCAACGATCGTTTGGGAACTGCCTGTGGTCGTCAGCAGATCGTCGACCACCTCTTGCTTGAGCGAAAGGTTGGGCTGTTCTTCAACCATTCTCTTGATTTCAGCCTGATAGGCCCGCTTATCAGCCTGTGCCCGCGGGCTGTGCATGGCGGGACCTTTGCGGCGATTGAGCATCCGAAACTGGATACCGCTGGCGTCAATCGCCACTCCCATGGCGCCGCCCAGAGCGTCAATCTCGCGGACAATCTGCCCCTTGCCGACGCCGCCGATCGCCGGATTGCAACTCATCTGGCCGACCGTATCCAGATTGGTGGTCAGCAGGGCCGTGCGAGCCCCAATCCGGGCAGCAGCCAGCGCGGCCTCGGTCCCGGCGTGACCTGCCCCAATGACGATAACGTCGTACGAATAAACCGTGCCTGGCATACATGCCAGCATAAGGAGCTTGGCGCCTTGCAGCTAGGCAGAGTACCGACCAGAAAGCTGACAGAAACGATGGACCACGCGTGGGACGATCGCCAGCCAGGCCAGCTGGGCATGGCCGTTGAGGGCGAGCCACGCGAACAAGGTGCCCCTGCTATGGCAGAGGCGTCCGTGTTGTTTCCCGTACGCGCAACCGCGTTCCTTTTCACTTGACGACCTTCTCGCGCTAGGCGAGAGTGCCACTACAGGCACCCATTACCACACTCCACGTCGCCCTGACCATTTCTCATGTCCCAACGTCTGCACGGCCGCTATTGCCGAAATACGGTCATCATTCCCTTCTTGCTCGTCTTCGCGAGTCCATGCCACGCGTTCAATGAGAACGGCTTCTGGTTCTCAACAGCTACGGATGCTTCGCACCTCCGCGGAACCCCCGCCACGCTCACTTGGAGCATCGTCCCGGATACCACTACGATCGAGAACGTCGTTAGCAGCATCAGCAGACCCAGCGATCTCATCACAGACTTTGACGCTCTACTCGGAGCCGGGCCCGGAGGGAGTGACCTGACGCTCCGGCCCTGGTTTGCTCAGGTTCAGGCTTCGTTCGATCGATGGTCCGCAATCAGCGGGGTCAACTTTGTGTATGAGCCCAACGACGACGGCGCTACGATGGGCGCTTCAAGCCCCGGAGTCCTAGGCACGCGCGGGGACGTCCGCCTCGGAGGTACGTTTATCGACAGCAGTGGCGGAACACTCGCCCAGGCTGGTTTTGTGCCATTCGCCGATATCACGCTCGATACCAGCGACGTTGCCCACTACGGAAACACAGCAAACAACTCGCTGACGTTGCGGAATACTTTAATGCACGAGATCGGTCACAGCTTGGGGTTTGATCACAACGAGTCGTTCAATGCCCACATACTGATGGAGCCCACCTTCAACGGCGCCTACGACGGGCCACAGTTTGACGAGGTGTTGGCCGCACACGCTCTATACGGAGACGCTCTAGAGAAGGGCCTGCTGGGGACCAACAATACGGCAAACACCGCAACTGCGCTGGGTACGATCTCCGATGGCGGGTCAGTCGTGCTTGGGACGGACGGACGGCCCGCAGGCGCCCAGCTCGATCCGCTACCCACCGACGCAACGGACTTCGTGAGTATTTCAAACGCTTTGGACCACGACTTCTTCTCGTTCGCGGTCGATCAGGCTTCTACCGTTGACATCGATTTGGAGCCCGTGGGCAAGCTCTACAGCGAGTCGGCAACCGGCTTTGCTCCCTTCAGTCCTGTAATAGGGACCCAGCTGCGTGACCTCGCATTAGAGATCTATGACACCGACGGAACTTCGCTGTTGGCAACCGCATCAGCGGGCGGCTTGGGGATAGCCGAATCCCTAAGTGATATTCAGCTGGATGCAGCGGGCGAGTACTTCGTTCGCGTGACCAGCGTCGGAGGCTCTCCCACGACACCCCAGCTGTACGAGCTGTCGATCGGAGTAACTGCCGTCGCCGCACCGCTCTTACCGGGCGATTTCAACACAGACGGCATGGTCGACGCGGCCGATTATGCTCGCTGGCGAAACGCCTTGGGTGGCCCCGGCGACTTGGACAACGCTCCGGACTCGCCAGGCGTTGTCGACGAAGCCGACCTGCTAACCTGGAGGTCCAATTTCGGTTCAGCGCAACCGTCTTCGGTTTTGCAAAGCATTCCGGAGCCATGCGGGCTGTTGCTTGTTGCTAGCGCTTTGACTCTTGCTTCGGCACGGCGCAATCGATTTGCGGGTGACCACTAGTTGTTTTCTTGCAAAACAGCTTGCATCGAAATATGCGATGAGTAGATTCGTAATGAACTGATGAGCGTTCGAGTAGTGGTTGGCTCTCGATGGCGGCGCTTTGCAGTGTGTAGGCGTTTGATTCCTCCTTCACCGATGAGGCCCGCTAGTGATTCCGCTCAATAGTACTCACGATGACTCGACTCCAAGCAAAACAAAGCGTCTCGCTTATTCTCTAGCCGCGGCAGCGGCCGCGGGGGCTGCCACGGAAGCCGATGCAGCCATCGTTTACTCCGGTGCTCAAGACATCAGCATCGGTCTAGGTGCTTCGCAGCCACTCAACCTTGATGGCGACGCCTACACGGACATCTTGCTAAAGAACTACTCCAACGCCTTTGGGCTTGGTGGCATCTACCAAGGCGCCAGCGTTTTATACCTCCCTGGAAAGGTCGTTGGTTTTGTCAGTGGCGTAGCATATGGTAGCGCTCTGGATGAGGGAGATTTGATCGACGCGTCCACGACCTACGGTGGACCTGCTTTCTTCTCCATGGCGTACGGCACGATCAATCCCAGCGCCGAGTTCAATAACGCCGACGGCGCTTTTCTCGGCCTCGAATTCCCCATCAACGCAACTAGCCACTTCGGCTGGATTCGTGTGACGATTGACAACGCCGCTGGCACGTTCGTAATCAATGATTGGGCCTACAACGATGTACCAGGCGTCGGTATCAACGCTGGCGCTATCCCCGAACCTTCGACGCTAGGCCTTCTCGCCGCCGGTGCAGCCGGTGTGGCCTCGATGCGTCGCCGACGTGAATCGCAATCCTAAGTGTAAGTCGCAACTTAGATTGACCTTGAGCTGTCACCCAGGAACCCACGGCGGCGCCCTCTTGCCGGTGCCGTCGTGGATTCCTTGATTTCTTCTATAGCGAGTCCATTTACCACTCCGCCTTCTCGAATGAGGGGGGAGCACCGCCCGGCTGGTTGCAATCTCCAAAGGCGAGTAGATGCTCGCCTTCCACTCACACTTGAGCACATGCTTCTACCCACCATGACCAAAATGAATCCGTGCGACGCTTCGAATGGGAAAGAGGAAACTTCGCATCTAAACGGACATCGTTCCCTTGCCACAAGACGAGTGGCCTATTCGGTAGCGGCGGCGGCAGCCGGCGCTGCCGCCAGCGATGCCCAGGCGGCGATCGTTTACTCAGGCGTTCAAGACATCAACATCGCCCCCTTTGCAGCACAGAATATCAACCTCGATGGCGACGCCTACCAAGACATCCTGCTAAAGAACTACGTCTTCGGCTTCGGTAATTACCAGGGTGCCTATGTGAATTATGGGCCTGGTGGGGTTGTGGGCTTCATTAGCGGCTTCGCGTATGCTAGCGCGCTGGTTGATGACGATCTGATCGATGTGACCACGGTCCCGCAAGCACCGAACTCCATCTTTGAGGTTTCCCTGGCGTACGGCGCAAACAATCCTAACGCTGAGTTCAACAACACCAGCGCCGCCACTGGCGAGTACATCGGACTCGCCTTCCCGATCAATGCCACGCTCCACTATGGATGGGTTCGTGTCACGATCGACAACGCACTTGGCATCTTTGTCGTCAACGACTGGGCCTACGATGACGTCCCCGGTGCAGGCATCTTGGCCGGCGACACGGGAGTAACAGCCGGAGATTTCAATGGCGATGGCGTGGTCGATGGTGCTGACTATGCTTTCCTGCGCAATGGGTTGGATGTCGACCCCGAGCCCGCGGGTACGGGCGATGGTAGCGGCACGCTCGATGCTGGCGACCTACCGTTCTACGTGAACAACTTTGGCGCCGGCGCTGCTCCCGCCGCAGCAACGGCTCCAGTACCGGAGCCCGCCACGCTCGGCCTCTTGGCTGCGGGGTCGCTAGGTTTGACGACGCTACGCCGTCGCCGTACTGCTGCCATCCGTCAACAGACGTCGAAGTAGAGCGAAGGTTAGGGATCGGATGACAATCGAGCGGAAGCAGGCGGAAGGCGCCCCCAAGCGTGTGCTGCTAGTAGGCTGGGATGCAGCCGACTGGCAGATGATCCACCCGCTCATTGAGCAGGGACTCATGCCAACGACTGCCGCCCTGATGGAGCGCGGCGCGTGGGGCAACCTAGCAACGCTCCGTCCGATATTGTCACCCATCCTGTGGAACTCCGTCGCCACGGGAAAGCGTGCCCAGCAGCATGGCGTCTACGGTTTCACCGAGCCGGACCCGGATGGCGCCCGGGTCCGGCCCACCACAAGCACCAGCCGCAAGTGCAAGGCGCTGTGGAATATCCTTACCCAGTGCGGCCTAAAGACCAATGTGGTCGGTTGGTACGCCTCGCACCCCGCGGAGCCCATTGATGGCGTGATGGTCTCCAATCAGTTCGAGGTCTTTAGCCCCCAAGAGCAGGGCATCACACCACCTCCAGCCAACTCAATTCATCCAGCCGAGATGGCGGACGACCTGGCGCCGCTGCGAGTACGTCCGATGGAAGTCGACTCAGCCGCCGTGCTGCCATTTGTCCCGTCAGCCGGCGAGCTGTTCCAGGCCCAACAGGAGGGTAAGCCAAACCGACTGGGCAATATCCAAAAGATGCTCGCGCAGACTTCCACGGTTCACGCCGCTGCTACTCATCTCATGATGAACACCGAGTGGGACCTGACAGCCGTCTATTACGAGGGCATCGATCGCTTCGGTCATGAGTTCATGGAGTTCCACCCTCCCAAGATGGAACAGGTGTCCCAGGAAGACTTCGATGCTTATCAACACTGCATGGTTGGCATCTACCGATTCCATGACATGATGCTGGAAACCTTGCTGACCATCGCTGGCGAGGAGACAGCGGTTGTTCTCATCTCTGACCACGGCTACTACAACGACCACCTGCGGCCAGACCCTCGTGAAGGCAAAGCAGGTCCCGTGGACTGGCATCGTCCATTCGGGGTGATGGCGGCCTGTGGCCCCGGCGTTAAACCAGGGGCAAGACTCTATGGCGCCTCGCTATTGGACATCGCCCCCACTGTCCTTCATCTGCTCGGCCTGCCGGCGGGCTTTGATATGCCGGGCCGCGTTCTTGCTGAGGCGTTGGACATGTCCAACGAGCCCCGGCGGATCGAGACCTGGGAAGAGATCGAGGGCGAGAGCGGCATGCATCCTGAGGATTTGCGTCTCGATCCTGTCGATGCCCAGCAGGCCTTGGAACAGCTGGTGGCGTTGGGCTACATCGACGCTCCATCGGACGATGACCAGAAGACCGTCCGCGATACGATCAACCAAAATCAGGTTTGCCTGGCGCAGTCTTACATCGACGCCCGGAACCACCCAGCAGCGATCAAGGTCATCCAGGAGCTTGATGAGTCGTTCCGGATCACACCTGCAATCCAGTTGCTACTCGCATCAAGTCAGCTAGCCATGGGGGATACGGAAGCGGCGCGAGCCACGCTTGAACCATTGCTGCAGGCCGAACAGAACGCCCCTCGCATGCACATGATGCTAGGCACCATCGAGTTTGCTGAGGGCAACCCCGAAACAGCGCTGGAACACTTGGAACTGGTGGCTGAAGCAGAACCGCGTCTACCGGGCCTGCACAACAAGCTGGGCACCGTGTACCTGTCCACCAAGCGCTACAAGATGGCAATCGCGGCCTTCGAAAAGGCACTGGCGATCGATGCTGAAAGCCCTCTAGCTTTTGAAGGGATTGGTCGGGCCCAGTTAGAACTTGGCGATATCGATGCCGCCCTTGCGAATGCCATGACCGCAGCTGAGCTAGTTCACCACTTCCCCAAGGCGCATCTCACAATCGGCCGGGCACTCAACGCTATGGGGGATCATGCCGGGGCTGTTGAAGCCCTTGAGCTGTGCACTACACAAGCGCCGAAGCTCAAAGACGCTCACCAGGCTTTGGCTGTCGCTTATCGGGCACTCGGCGAGTCGGGCAAAGCTATGCAAGCTGACATGCGCGCCAAGCAAGTCTTGAGCTAACGGATTTTAGAAGAAGCGGGCAATCGTCACTCTAGGGAGTGGCCCCAGTAAAAAAGGAACAAGAATCGATGCTCTTGGCTAAAGCTGCCGCCTCAGGTCGTAATCGCGCGTTCACGCTAGTTGAACTACTGGTGGTGATCGCTATTATTGGCATCCTCATCGCACTGCTGCTTCCCGCCGTACAGGCCGCTCGAGAGTCAGCGCGCCGCTCTGCGTGCTCCAACAACCTCAAGCAACTGGGCCTAGGGGCACTTAACTACGAGTCCGCCTTCAAACGGCTGCCGCCCGGGTATCTAGGAACCCACGATCCAGAAGAACGGGATGCTTTCCAAAGACGAGACCAAGATCCAGCAGCAGCCTCCGATGGTCATCAACGGGTCGGAGTGCTGCCCCACATGCTGCCGCAACTCGAAGAATCGGGTGTCTACGACCTCATTACAGAGCAAATCAAACTAGGCCCCGACTCGTATGATCGACCCTATGAGAACGGCCAAGTGATTGAGCTGAGGACCATCGCAAAAAACAAGATCGCCATATTCCTCTGCCCCTCTGCTCCGAATGAGGATCCGGTTGACGGCATTGTCGACTTGGTCTTTGCGGAGTCCTCCGGGGGGATGACCACAGCAGTGGCCATAGAAGAAGGCGCCGCCCCTTACACATTAAAGACTAATCGGCGAACCTTGAACTTCAGCCAAGGATTCGGCCTTACTCACTATCTGGGCTGCTTTGGAGCCTACGGTGACGTTGGACCAGGTCTTGATGTCGAGCTGGAAAACGGCAACGTCTATGACGCTACAAAAAATCTGGCTGGCGTGTTTGGTGTACGGTCAAAGACCAAGCTGGGGCAAGTTACTGATGGCACTTCAAATACGATCATGTTTGGAGAAGCGCCCGGGTCGATCGGCGCGGGGTTCATTGATGACGTCATCTCAGGGCAGGGCGGAAGTGGAAGCGGCGACGAAAAGACAGCCGGCTTCTCAACCGGGTACATGTGGATCGGCGCCAACTTGCTGCCTGCTTACCTCGGGCTCGACCTGTCCCGAGAGCAAGACTTGGCCGGCAATGATACGAATCCTCAATACGATACCAAGTGGTCTTACTTCGGCTCGCTTCACCCCTCAGTCGCGCAGTTCTGCTTTGTAGATGGCTCCGTACAGACATTGAGTAAAGACGTCGATACGATTACGTTCCGATCCCTATCCACCATGCGTGCTGGCGAGATTATCGATGAAACCGAGCTATAGCGGCTAGCTCTGTCGATTCCGATAGAGTTGCGGGTCTACCGCTGCAGCCATGGCTGCCTCATCGAGTCCGCCGCCCAGGAACGCATTCATTCGATTAGACATCGTGGCAGGATCTGAAACGATGTGTGGGTAAGCGACTTCGAGCACAGCGGCTTCCGGCCGATCCATTAGGATGGCCTTGGCCCGAGCCCACTGCTGATGAAAGACAGCCTTCAGGCGCTCCTTAGGCAGCGCAGCGCCGGTCGTGCCCAGTCGCTCCATCATCTTGCTCTGCGAGGCAAGCACCTCATCCAGGTCACGGTCGATCAACAGCACGCGAAGTGGCAACCCAGTGGGTATCGAAGGGACAAGCGGCGCCACGATCTTGATTGCTCGGCCGGCAGCGGTGGAAAGCCAAGAGGCATCCTTTGCCAGGCTTTTGACGGACTCATGCTCGTAGTAGCCAGCAGGGTTGTCGTGATCCGCTTGGCGCTGCTCATCGCAGTAGATGGGCACCCCCCCCGCCGCGAGCATCTGCATCAGCATAGACGTACCTGAACGTGGCAAGCCCGAGACAACAACCACTTCTGAAGAATCAAGCACGATTGGAGTATTCGACAGCGCTGAGGGACACAAAGCTACGAGTCGCCACGTCAGCTTCAACCGCGCCCAATATACTCCGCCGCAAGCCGCTCTGCAGCCGCCCCTGAACGAAGGGCGCCAAAAAAGAGAAGCAAGTCGGGCTGACAGGATTTGAACCTGCGACCTCTGCGTCCCGAACGGAGTTGCTGAGAGGCCAGATCCGCTTGTTTACCGGGTATTCTACCAATTCGAGTTCCAGGCGTGCCATAGAACCGCCTCGATTTGGCTCCATTTCGTGCATCATTTCGTGCACGGTTTGGCAATTGGGATTTACTGGACACTACTAGTTGAGGCCATCCAGTCACAGCGGTGACGCATCAAGACCGAATATACTGAGATGGCTGGATCAATCTACTGGCACATTTTGCCAACTTGGGCGAAGACCAATGCGTTCAAGCAGTAAGCGTGCGACATACTTTGTCTTGCAGAACTGGACAGCGCGCAGGTTGCCGGACCTGCGTTTGCCGGCAGCTTTTACGCTGGTCGAACTCTTAGTGGTCATTGTGATCATCGGGATACTTGTTGCGTTGTTGTTACCTGCGGTGCAAAACGCTCGAGAAGCAGCGCGACGCGCGACCTGCCAATCGCAGTTGCGCCAACTTGGAGTCTCGTTGACGCTCTTCGAGCAGACGCACGGCGTCTATCCTACGGGGGGGTGGGGACGTGCTTGGGTACCTGTTCCTTCTCGCAAGATCAGCGTGAACCAACCGGGGGGATGGGTCTACCAGGTGCTGCCCTACCTGGAAGAAGGGAGTCTTTTTCAGAGTGGCACACGCGTTGGGCTAGAGAAGCGCTTCACAGATTTCTCTATCCCAGTGTGCTTGCTGAATTGCCCTAGCCGCCGAGCGTGCCGTCCCTTCCCTGTAGGCGGTAGAGAGCCGCACCAAGCATCGCCAAGACCACATGGTGCACCTAAATTGGTATCACGTGGAGACTACGCGATAAATTCAGGAGTGTCCCACGCCTTCCGGTGGCGTGGGCCCGCAAGCCTTGAACAGGGTGACGACCCGCTCTATTGGAAGAGCATTACGAACAACCGCTTTTTTACAGGAGTCTCGCACCTTCACCGTTCGGTTGGACTTAGGCGGGTTACCGACGGAACCTCGAAGACCTACCTGGCTGGAGAAAAGTTTCTTGAGCCGGACCACTATTACACCGGCGGCTCCCAGGGAGACGACGATTGCCTATTCTCCGGGTACTCGGAAGACAATCATCGCTTCGCCGCTTCCAGGCCTCAAGGCGATGCAGGCGCGGATCCTACGTCGATCGTCTTTTACCCTCCACTCCAAGACCAGGACCTCAGCGGCCCCATCGAGCCGATTGACTACTTCAGATTTGGAAGCGCGCATCCTGCTGGCCTGCACATGCTGATGGCGGACGGGTCCGTTCACTCAATCCCCTATGAGATTGATCCCGAAGTTCACTATTTCAGGGCCCACAGGGCTGACGGAGGTTCGTTGATCCAGCTCGCTAGCCGATAAACTTGCATCAGGTCAGGCGACCAACTAGGCTGTTTTCATTAAGTTCATCGGCTCGCATAAACCGCAAGTAACCTGCCCCCCCACCCGCTAATGCCTCTCTACATCGTTCTTGCCGACTACGCGTAATGCGTATCCGACATGTTGTAAGGCGTTCATGTGGACATCAGTTCTTGGGGGCTAAGCTATGCGATCTTTTCTGTGCTGCCTGTTCTTTGTTTGCGCGGCCGATTCGCGCGCAGAACTCTTCCTTGCCATTGACGATTCTGTCGTTGACGTGCCGCCGTTGATTGAACTCGACGTTCCTGCTGACATTCAGCTGGTAGTTCACAACACGGGCACGGCGACAGTACCGCTTCAGAATTCACAAGTCTCTATCGCGATCGTACCGCTTGCGGGTACGGTTGGTGAGTTGGACCTTGCCGTTGGGACCGCGAGCAACTCTCTGTTCTCGGCAAATCCAATTGAACTATTCGCATCTGCAGACGTCATTACTGCATCCGTAGGAGTCCTTCCGCCTCTACCCAGCGAGCAGCTTCTTCCCGGGCAGGCGAAAGGGCTACTCTCCATCACGCTGACCCCCTTAGCTTTAGCAAGCGGGCGGTTCGAGATCGTCGCTTCTGGTGTGTCAGCCGATCCATTGCTCTCTTCGCACTACGTTAGCCCGCCTAATTTTCTCCTCAGGCAGCCTTTCCAAAACTCCAGCGTCGCCTCCAACGGGCAAGTCTTACTTGCGACGGTTGAGATCGCGAGTGTGCCCGAGCCATCGACGGTGTGCTCAGTCATGTACGCTTCCCTGGCATACGTGACGCTACGGCGTTCCAGGCCGGCATCGCGATAGGCCGGCTAATTCGGGCGAGAACTGCCTGAGATCACCATCATGGCCGGAGCCGGAGTAATAACTCCCAACTAGGGTCGGATATGGCTACAATCATAGCCATGTCTGGTTCTCTCGATTCTGCTGAAACGAATACTGCGGATAGCACGCGCTGCGAGCCAGTGGGGCCCTTAGAGGAACCGCTCGAAGAGTTGGTCCACCGACTGTCTGAAGGCTCCGAAGAAGCGGCAGAAAAGATCGCCAACCACTACACTCCGCACCTGTTGCGAGTGGTTCGCGCGTCGTTACCGTCTGAACTGCGTAGCAAGGTTGACTCAATCGACTTGGTTAATACCCTGTGGGGCACCATGCTGACGAATCCTTCCAGGCTAGCCGGGATCACTGATCCCGAACATCTAATGGCTCGACTGATTCGCGTGGTCCGAAATCGAATGATAGATGAGCATCGCAAATACACCACTTGCGCCGCGCGCAGCGTAGCAAAAGAAGAAGGAGCCTACCAAGAAGATCGCGATTCTAGAAATCAGCAAGGGGGAGTAGCGGGTGACGGACGAATGGGTGGTAGAGAACTCTCGCCAAGTCAAGAGCTTGTGGGGCGCGAGAAACTCTCGTCGGTCATTCGTCGCCTCAACCCACAAGAGCGAACGATTATGGAGCTCAGGATGAAGGGATTGACATACGATCAAATCGCCGCGGCAGCAGATGACGTTAGCGCCACAACAGCACGGCGAGTGGTGACTAGCATAGTCGACCAGCTTCGTGGATGAGCAAGCCAAACAGCACTTACCGCCGGTCAACAGACTCAACGTTCAATCCTCAGCTTCAGGATGACGCTACGGCGGTTGCCGACCGCTTGCGCTATGAGTGGCAGCAAACAGGCATACCAGATTTGCCGGCGGCGATTGCCAAGTCCCCCTGCTTGCTAAGCAACCGTTCAGTGCTGCTTGATCTCGTCCAAGATGAGTTTCGTGAACTCAGGTCTTCGAGTAACGACATTTCTCCGGCTGAGTATTGCGGCCGGTTTCCTGGGCTCGACCACCACCTATTGCAATCGATCCACAGGTTAATTGAAACGGAACAGTTTCTTGGTGACCACCCCGATCTTCTGCAGATCCTAGGTTCGCCAAATTGGCCAGGGCCCGATCAGGTCTTCGAAGGTTTTTATCTTGTTGAAGAGCTTGGCAGAGGGGCTGTGTCTCGAGTCTTTCTTGCCAAGCAGTTGGAGCTCGGTGCACGACAAGTCGTCTTGAAGATAACGCAGGGAACATGTGGCGAAGCTTCAACTCTTGGTAAGCTGCAACATCCAAACGTGGTGACGGTCTACTCGACTGGCATGGAGGCCTCTACAGAGCTTGGCTGGATTTGCATGCCGATGCTAGGAAGGTCGACGCTAGCAGACGCACTCTCCAAGACCTTTACTGCGGAATCTTCCAGACGCCGTATAGACCTTCCTCTCTTGGTGCGGGAAACGAATCTTACCAGGAAGAGATACGAGAGCCGTCGGGTGTATGAAGAAAGCGTCGTTCACATCGCTGCGCAGCTTGCCGGCGCTCTCGACTACGTTCATCGGCTAGGACTTCTCCACGGTGACCTCAAGCCATCCAATGTGTTGTTGACGGACGATGGCGTCCCAATGCTGATTGACTTCAATCTAGCGAGGGACTTGCGAACCGAGAACGCGCTAATAGGCGGCACCTTGCCTTACATGGCCCCCGAGCAATTGCAGGCTTTGGAACGATCGTCTACTACCGGCGGGAACCCTGTCACCCCGGCGTCGGAGATATTCTCTTTTGGAGTTCTCCTCTATCAACTTCTTACGGGGCAAATGCCGTTCGCATGCGAAGAGAGCAACAACGGTGTTCCTCGCATGGCAAGGGAACTGCTTGATAGTCATCAGAGACGCCAGCTTGAATTAGAAGGAGATCTCAGTGGCTATGACCCACGATTGAACCAGCTGGTCAGGCATTGCCTGCAGCCGCAGCCATCCGACAGGCCGGTCAGTTTTGAGGAGGTGTCGCAAGCGCTCAACCGATTGCGATCGTTCCGCTCCCGGTTACTCAGATCTCTATACTACCGACCACGTGCCGTGCTCGCGGTCATCACAACTGCGGTGCTCGCTGCCTCGGTAGCTATGGCTAGTATCAGTCGATTGGCAGAAGACAGCACGCTGGCCACCGCTAGTCGTCATATCAAGACAAAGGACTATGCTGGAGCTGCTAGCCTACTCCGTCCTTTCGTTCGAGCTCATCCCGAAGATTACGATGCGAAGAGGTCTCTAGCCCGGTGTCTTATTGAAACAAAGCAGTATTCAGCAGCGATCGGGCATCACATGGCGCTCTGGCGCGCGGAGGATAAGCCACTCGACTTGGCAATGGTTGGGTATTGCAGAAACCTAGAAGGCGCCCATGAGTTTGCCATTCGCTCGTACGAGGACGCGCAGAGCGCGGGGGTGACGAACGCCGCACTGGAAAACAATCTTGCAGCCAGTCTTGTGTTTAGGCTGTCCAGATCTTTTAGAGCAGAAACCAGTCAAGAAGTTGAGAAGCTGCTAATGTCAGCCCACCGTAGATGCTCAGACAATCCGACGATATGCGTCAACATGATGGGACACTTTCTGGTTGTGTCACAGCGCCCTCATGAAGAAGTTCCAAACTACCCAGTTGGAATTGCTGGGCTTCAACGAGACTCAGAGTCTTGTCGACGTGCAGTCGAATTCCTAGTCGCGCGCCATTCCACTATCCAAGAGCTCCAAAGGTATGGCTTACCAAATCTCCGCTACATGGCAGCGACGGGGGGCATCGAATCTATCGATAGACGCCTTTCCTCTCGTGCTCTTCGGATGGTCCAAGAGATTCCTGGGTTTGATGACTTAGCGGCGACACCGGGTGCCTTGGTAGCTCCCTCGCCCCCAATCTTCCTTGATCCTGCGAAATACGCCACGCCTTGAAGGGTGTTGGCGGCCCTGGCGTTGATTTCAAGTCAGCCGTTCTTAAGTTGGCATAGCCGCATCGCGAAGTGAGGCTTTGCGCGGCAAGGCGGGCGAAGCCGGTGACGCCGTGCGTCGTCGATGCAACCCAACGTCACCACGCAGAGCCTCAGGCTACGAGACGATGACACCTATGCAAGAATCGCTGTAAGCCTCGCGACCGACTCAAGCCCGCCCGAAAAAACGCCAAAAGTTTTTGGCGGATTCTGCCTCCCATTTCGATTGGGTGCAGGGAGAGACAGGCCCTTGTCGCTTGGATTCATCTCCCCGTTGAACTGACCGCCACCTCGTCGTGGCAAGCCTGTTTGACCTCGGGGAGGATCGAAGATGCAAGCCACTTGCGCAAGGGGTCTGCGCCGACGCGCTACCCGCCTGGGACTAGGTCATGAAAGCCTCGAAAAGCGGCTCATGCTAACGGGTACGCCACCTACAGTCGTCGATGTGTCCGTCTCGAGCACCGCTTGGAACTCAGCGTTCGTCGACCACTTGGTGTTAGAAGGCCTTGGGGACAATGGCTACTCCATTCCTACAGGTTCGTCTGCCCAGGAACAACCAATAGCCTGGAACAATCTCGATCAAATCCTGATCAAGTTTAGTGAAGACGTCCACGTTGACGCCGCCGACCTGTCGCTGAGTAGCACCAGCGCCGCGAGCTACGCTTTCAGTGACTTCGACTACAACCCCCAAGAACGCGTCGGTACCTGGACACTTGCTTCTCCGCTTGACTCCAACAGGTACCACCTACAGCTAGATGCTGACGGCCTAGATCCTGTGACCAATCTCAACGGCGATGTGCTTGACGGAGAATGGACTAACATGGTCACCGCAGGGCCAAGCGGTAACGGAATGGCAGGCGGTGATTTCGACTTCGCCTTCAATGTGTTGGAAGGGGATGCCCTGGGAATCGGCATTCTGGAGTACAACGACTTCTTTGCCGTGTATGGGCGAGACGGCCAGACAATAGGTGATTCCCTATACATGGCTTCCGCCGACATTGATGGCAGCGGAAACATCGATCAAGCCGATTGGCAAGTCATTATCGACGACTTCTTTGGTACGCTTCCAACGGCCACGCCCATAGGCGCAACAAACGATTCGCCGACCACTACAGGTTTCGACTTAGTTCAAATTACGGATCCGAATACGACTGCTTCGCTGTCGCTGTTCGCTGCGTTCGACGACCAAGAGACCGCCGATGTCGATCTGGCCTTCGCGATTGTCGACAATAGCGATCCGTCGCTGTTCGATAGCATCACCGTTGACAGTCAGACCGGAAGTCTCGTGGTCGATGCCGCATCAGGAGTATCCGGCAGAGCGCTCGTTACTATCGCTGCAACAGATCTTTCAGGGCAGACGGTGGAATCAACTCTTACGGTTGATGTTGCCTACACCAACAGCATTCCCACCTTGACGGCAACGGTCACCGATGGCGGTTTCGGCTTCTGGAGAATCGAAGGCAATGTGACTGACGACGATGATGACCTCGATTCGTTATACGTGAATATCTTTGGAGTCTACGTCGATGCGCGTGCTTATGTCGGCGATACTGGCTACTTCGTATACACCGTACTCTTAGAGCCCGGCCAAATCGACTTCTTGCAGCTGTATGCGACTGACGGCAAAGACTCTTCGCTCAGTGTATTCGTAGAAATCGGCTGACTCTATTCGTGAAGCTCTGATCTTTCAGTTAGAGAACTGACAACGAAACCATGTGCGCGTTGGCAAGCGAGACCAGCCTGAGGTTGGGCGACCCGGAGCTTTGCGTCGAAGCCCTTGCGTTCGACCAACAGTTTACGACAAGCGTTTCAACAGCCGCCCGCATAGAGTAGGAGAAGACTGCCGCGAGCGGCGAATACTATGGGGCAGCGATTGGTACGCGTAATCCGCGTTTTGAAAACGTTGCAGGCCGCCGGGCCTGCGACGGCTGATACTCTTGCACAAGAACTCTGCGTGAGCCGCAGGACGGTTTTTCGCGATTTAGAAGCGCTCAGGGGCGCCGGCTTTCGCATCGACTACGACCACTCGCGCGGAATCTACGAGATGCATGCGAGTCACTCGAAGGCAACACAGCCCTCGGCGAAAGGTGTGGCGGAGCTTCTCCTTCAGGCGGCTGCAACGACACTCCCGCAAACGCACTGGCAGCGTCGCGTGGCAAAGCGTGCGGCGAGTCTCTTGATGCAAGGACTGCCTGTCCCGCTCCAAGAAAAATGTTTGGCGATGCAAGAGGCTGTACACTCCGCAGAACCTATCCGGGACGCTAGAGGCTCCAGAAGTAAACTGGACACGGTGCTGGACGCGATCTGCAACAACCGTTGCATCCAAGTTCTTTCGCTGACACGCCAGGTAGAATCGCACGGCGACTGGTGGATCACGAAGCCTCTGCAAATCATACGCGCCGGTGATCGTTGGCTCCTTGAGGCACTTATCTTGCCTACTGGTCGGGGCCTTCGAGTCAACTTGTCAAAGGTTGGAATTGAACCAACTGACCGCAAGCCACCTCCCGACGACTGGTCTGCTGGCCAAGTATGGGAGTCGGCAATAGAGATAGACTAACCATCGCTGTTATCTGCTGGGTAGACTCACGGAACATCCCGACCGCTTACTGATCGCCGTCCTTCATTAACCGCTCGATGGTACAGAGCTGTTGGTCGAGTTCGTCGATTCTCGCCAACAGCGATGAGATGCTCCATCCGGTGTCACTCAGACGAGTAGGTGAATACGTGTTCAGCCAGAGCAAGCCTTCAAGTTGCTTGATTTCGCTACAGAGCTCCCTATGCTGGGAGTCAAGCTGGCCACGGCTAGCTACAACCATAATAGATAAAGCCTGAGGGTTCTCATTCAGACTAAGTAAGGTAGCCGATGAGGTGAGCAGCGTCGATGAGTTTCCTCGGATCTCTGGCCACCTCTATCTTCTGCTGCGAAGCAGCGCCAGCCGTAACAGCCAGGAGCGACTCGCTGCGCGAACACATGAACGTGCTCATGAGGTAGAAAATAGCGGACGGATACATACAGGCGTCAACGTCGCCCCCTTACGACTACTCCACCCGAATGCGATTCCCTTACGATCAGCGGATCAACTTGAAGGGGGGGCTAGGTCAACTGTCAGCATTCTTCGTAATAGCGATAACTGTTTTCGATAGATGCTCGCTTGGCTTCGAATGTGAAGTCTTAGGAAGGTTGTCACCGCTAGACGACACTCTGGCATGCCTAGTCTGCCTGCTACGCAGCTACTGCCGTGTCGCCATGTTTCTTGGTGGGATAGCCGTGGGGATCAGTGCCTAGTGAATCTAGAAGTGACGACCCTGGCCGCGCGGCGGCTTGAGTGTTTGCTGTCGTTGACGCTGCAAGTAGTCCTGCAGGTCTACTTCGTCGACGCGTTTGCACGAAGCGACTTCGTAGCAAGCGATCTCGCCCTGGGCGATTAGCCGGTAGACCAGACTGAGGCTGACATTCAGCTCGCGGGCGACTTGTTTGATCGTCAGTAGCATAAAGTGTGGCTCCTCAGGCGTCTTCAAGGGCCGTCAATGTCGACGCCGCCTGACACTGGTTGGTTGGAGGCTTCGAATTCGGTGGCCGCGGTCAGCGCTACGGCTGCCGCCAGGACCGTCGTGTAGTTGGCGGCGACACGGCCGTTGATCTCCGTTACCGGGATCAGCCGGTGGCCATGAGCAGCGAGCCGCTGCTCCCCTGGTCTTCGTGGATCGCCAGTCGTTACGACCAGGCACAACACCTGTGACTCTTGCAGATGCTCTTTGGGGAGTTTTCGCTTCCAGTCGAGCCCTGCGGAGTACGCCATCGCGTTGCGGTCGGCCTGGAGAATAGGCCGCACGTTGATCACTGCCGTCCCGCTTCTGCGCTGGATCAGGACTTTCTGATCATAGAGCCGGCTGCGAAAAGCCATCCCTTGGCTTGTGATCCAGAACGTGGTTCGCGATGCGCACAGCGTTCTTTCCAGAAAACCTTGCAGCGACACCCGCAGGACGAATCGGATCAGTGGGCTCAGCAGGGCCATGACGACCAGCCCGACAACCAGCCGCAGCGAGGCTTCCAGGATGGTCGGTTCGGCCCATGGGAAACGGGAGAAGCAGCCAGCGACGATCAGCAACTGGACAAGCAGGCTGAGGAGCTGAATTAGCTTCCGGGCGCGCTCGCTGCCAAGCCAGGTCGGATGAAGGTCGCGATCTTCGAAAACCTGCGTGGGCCCGACACTGCGACGTTGCTTCTTTCCAGCCCCGCTAGGTGCCTAGAGTGATAACCCATCTTATGGGAACTCGGGCATGAAGTGGGGCTGATCAGTTGGGTAGCCTTGTCTCGGTCGGCTCTTGGCGGCCATGTCGAAAGCCGAAGACCTCGACAAGTTGCCGAGTGTCATCGACGCGGTAGAGAAAGAGGCAAGGTTCGACGATCATGGCCCTGATGGTGTAGTCACGAAGGCCGTTCTCGGGCGGCTTCGGGCCGCGGTGAGGCATGAGCGCCAGTGTGTCGACCGCTGCCAGCGCTTTCTTCCACCAGTTCTCGGCGGGGGTGATCGACTGAGCCTCTTCGATCAAGTAGTCGAGATAGCTGCCGGCGGCGTCCAAGGCAGCATCGGTGATGACGACGCGGTAGGTCATTCGCCGAGCGTCAGGCCGCGTTCCCTGCCGAGCTGTTGCAGGGCTTGTCGCATGTCTTGGACTCGCCCCGCCGCCAAGTCGTCCTCACCACGGCGAACGAGCTCTTCACTCTGGGAACGCTGTTCGTCGGTCAAGGGCGCGAAGACGGTTGCTTGATCACTCAGCGATGCGACGTTCGTTAGCAACTCACTAACAAACGCATCCACCGTGGCG
This sequence comes from Lacipirellulaceae bacterium, assembly GCA_965263315.1. Classification (GTDB taxonomy): domain Bacteria; phylum Planctomycetota; class Planctomycetia; order Pirellulales; family Lacipirellulaceae; genus JBCCQL01. The sequence continues at coordinate 30,848 of CBDHGZ010000003.1, forward strand.
TAGCCATGAGCGGCCGCCTGGAGGGCCAGTTTCTGCTGTTCGTTTGTGGGTATGTTGATCTCCATATAACTATTCTGACACATTTTCGGAGGCCGAGTCAAAAACAAAAGACGGCTAGTTCGGGGTGTGATTCTGGATCGCCTTCTCGGCCTGCTGGCGGAGGAAGTCAGGGTTCTTCGCCAAGTGGGAGTAGACGCGGCTCACCATCGACGTGTCTTTGTGGCCCATCAGGTGGGCGACCGAGATGGGATCGACGCCTCCACTCGTGAGTGCCTGAGTGGCGAAGGAGTGCCTGGCGCCGTAGGCGATCACCCGGAAGCCGACCTTCTCACTGATGCGGGTAAGCCGGCACTTGATGGCGTCCTTAGTCCACGGTCGGCCACGGGAATTGCGGAACAGCGGTCCAGCTGGGTTTTCTAGGGCCAGCCTTTCCAGGATCGCCTTCGGCTCCGCGGTCAGGTAGATCACTCGGGGCTCCGTCTCCCCTTTGGACTCGTCCGCGGGGAAGATCACGAGGTCGCCGTGCAGGTGACGAGCTTCGATTGAACGCGCTTCCAGAGGGCGACAGCCGGTTAGGTAGAGAAAGTCGAGCAAGCTTGTTAGAGGCTCCTGGGCGTGCTGGCGAATCAGAGCCCATTGCTGGGGCGTGTAGAAGACGTCTCGCCGCTTGCGTCTGGGCTTCTTCATGCACTGAATCGGATTGCGAGAGAGGTACTCTAGCTCGACCGCCCAGTTGAGCATTCTTTGCAGAATCGCAACGGCGTCGTTTTGTGTGGTCGATGACACGCCTAAGCCCTCGTACCACTTCGCGACATGATGCACCCGCAGTTGCGGCGGTCGCATGCGTTTGCCGATGGCATCGATGAACCGCTTGAGGTAGTGCCGGTGACGCTTGTACGTCGCTGGCTTGCGGTTGTCTTGAACCCAGTCGAGATAGGCTTGTGTCAAGTCGTAAAGCGTCGTGACGGCGCCGGCGATCTGGGCGCGGTCTGCCATGAGTTCATGGAACTTGGCGAAGGCAGCTTCACGGTCTCTGCCGAGAGAGATCTGTTGGCCGCCAATCGAGCAGTACCAGCTTTTGGTCTGCTTGCGGAGGTAGGGCTTGCTTGGACGCGGCACGGCTTGCTCCCGTTTCGTGCATCGATTCGTGCACTGGACGGTTCAAGCGTTCGCGCCGGAGTTCAGAAAGACAAGAAATGTCGGAGAAAAGCAAGTCGGGCTGACAGGATTTGAACCTGCGACCTCTGCGTCCCGAACGCAGCGCTCTAGCCAAGCTGAGCTACAGCCCGTAGTGGGGCCCTTTGGGGCAACGTTTCTACTAGTCCGAATCGTATCAGAGGGCCATTTCAGCCACAAGGGAAGGCATTTATGGGTCTCCCGGGAAGCCTTTCGCGGAGACACAACCACCAATCGCTCCCCCGGGACAACGGCGTTGTGTAGGATGAAGTCTTCCGCCAAACCAACTCCAAGGCGCCACTCGGTAGGACTTTCCCGGACGGCTGTGTACGCGTATCTCACGATCATGACCGGCGAGGATGCCGGCGCCAATGTTCCACTCGATCCCGAGACGCCCGTGCTCCTGGGTCGGGGCGCCGATTGCCAGGTCTCTGTGCCGGACCCTCTTTGCTCTCGGGTTCACGCCAAGATTATCCTTGAGGACGGTACCTGGGTCGTCCGTGATGCCGACAGTCGAAACGGTACTTTTGTCAACGGCCAGAAGGCTGCTGAGGCAACGCTTGGTGACGGTCACTGTGTCCGCATTGGCTCCACAGACTTGGAGTTCCACGAATCGGCAGAGCCGCTTACCGCAGAGGACGACAATCCCGAGCTGACGCAGACAATCGTTCAGGATGTACCCATTGATCGCCCCGGAGCCAGCGATGCTTCCCTGAGCGGGCTACCCAATGCGGAGCAGGTCAAGGAGTTGATGCTGCTGTATCAGCTGTCGCTCAAACTGCTGGGTAGCGGCGATCCGGATGTCGTTGTGCAGACGGCGTTGGACCTCCTGAGGAAGCGAACCGGCGCATCCGTCGTGGGTTTTCTTTGGAGCAACGAGGATGGCGAACTACAACCGCGCCAGGTTTCGCCGCCCGACGCCATTGATCAGGTTTCATTGAGTCCCTCGCTAACGGAACTCGTTAGCCAGAGAGGCCATGCGGTGTGGGTCGCGAACCAGGGGCCCGATATGCATAGCGTGGGGGACAATCGCGATAGCGTGACGTTTCAGCACTTTGCCGACGCCGTCTGCGCGCCGCTGGTTCGCCGAACCGATGGCGAACGATCGACCCTGGGCGCCATTCATGTCTATCTGGAAGACGGACGATTTCGCCAGTCGGAGTTCGACTTCATCATTTCCGTGGCAAACCTCGTGGTGCTGGCGTTGAGCCGAGCTCTCGAGCTGACAAGCCTTCAGTCAGAATTCGACCGCTTGGCGAAGAATGTGCCGGGCCACGATGACTTGATTGGCGAGAGTGAGCCGATGGTGGCGTTGAAGTCCAAGATCGCCCGGGTGGCGAGCGCCAAAGGGTGTGTGCTGGTGCGTGGCGAGAGCGGGGCGGGCAAGGAGGTCGTCGCCAGGGCGATCCATCGCGCTAGTCCGCGTGCCGAGCGACCGATGGTATCGGTCAACTGCGCCGCCATCCCCGTTGACCTCATGGAAAGCCAGCTGTTTGGGCACAAGGCGGGCGCCTTTACGGGCGCCGACCGCGACCATACGGGTTACTTTCAGCAGGCGAATCTCGGCACCCTGTTCTTGGACGAAGTGGGCGAGCTGACTCTCGAAGGCCAGGCCAAGCTGCTGCGGATCCTGGAGGGCCATCCGTTCCTGCCGGTTGGGGCTACGGAAGAAGCGACCGTTGATGTCCGCGTGATCGCCGCCACGAATCAGGACCTGCAAACCTACGTCCGCGAGAAGCGGTTCCGCGAGGATCTGTACTACCGACTCAGCGTATTCGAACTGCACTTGCCACCGCTCCGCGAGCGGGGCGATGACATCGATCGACTGATCGACTTCTTCCTCGACCACTTCCGCCAGGAGCATGCTCGGCCGAAGCTCCGGCTGAGCGCCAAGGCACTGAAGAAGCTCCGCGAGTATCGCTGGCCCGGCAACGTGCGACAGCTGCGCAACGTGATTGATAGCGCGGTCGTCATGGCGGACGGCGCCCAAATCACGCCGGCAGATTTGGCACTCCGCGACGCCGGGCAGGAGGACTTGGACACGCTGCAAATCGATCAGTGGGAAAAGAAGCTGATCATCGAAGCCCTGAAGCGCACCGGCAATTCCGTGCCTGAGGCCGCCAAGCTGCTCGGCATTGGCCGGGCAACGCTCTACCGGAAGATCGAGCAGTATCACATTGAGAGGGGTTAGGGGGCGGCGTTTCGGGCTTAGGAAGCGGAGAATAGAGCCCAGCGGAGTGAACCCAGAGGAATGAACTCAGCGGAGTGAACCCAGCGGAGTGAGCCTAAAGGAGTGACCTCCGCCGGCGAGCGACGCCTCGCGTGGCCTGCCGAAAAAGTTGGCCCAAAGAAATCTGGCGGTTATGCCCTGAGCGGCCGCCTGAAAAGTTTTTCGTGGGCTAATGTGAGCTAGCTCACCCTCCTCGCAGCGCGATCGAACCATCGTTTACCGACTTACGTCGATGCGCCTGCTGAGAGTGAACTTCTCTGATTTTCACCATAAAGCTTGATTCACCAAATTCAAGTTCCATGTTTGACCGCGCCGTTTTGTGCCAGCTCCGAGAATTTTTGGCCACCGGGAGCCTGTCTCGTACAGCTGTGGAGCAATCCATCCCTCCTCTTCAGGAAATCTACTATGAAGCGGGTACAGCTGCTTCGGCTACAGCGAGCAATTGAAGAATCGCTCTCGAATGACGCGAACTACTTGGACGCGATGGTTGACGCGAACTGGTCCCGAGTCGCGACGATAGTACACGAGCTTGTCGGACGGCCGCTTACCGCTGTTCCGGTAAGCGTCGATGAAATAGGGTGGGAAGGTTACTTCGTCTTGGATGCCGATACGCGTGTCATTGTCGGCTCCTGCGCGTTCAAGGGAGAGCCAACTGACGATGGGACCGCTGAGATCGCCTACCTCACTTACCCAGAATTTGAAGGGCAGGGGTACGCCACGTCGATGGCCGAGAAGCTGCTGCAACTTGCCAAGGGCTGCCCGACAATAAAGCGCGTGATCGCCAACACTCTACCAGAGGTCAATGCGTCAACGAGCGTTCTCAAAAAGGTGGCAATGAGCTTCGTGGGCGAGGTAGTCGATCCAGAAGACGGCGTTGTGTGGCAATGGCAAGCTAAGCTGCCGCACCTATCTTAGAGGCAACTCATCGGCGCAACGGTCTGCTATGGGCAGGGAGAGCTGCCACCAGCAGAAGTAACAGAGACCTGGGCTCAGGAATCTGATGGACCGTTAGGTTGACTTGATCAATGCGGCCAAACTCACGTCGATCAAGTGGATCTACGTTAGGGCCGTCGACACTCCCTACACCGGCGCCAGGTAGAAACGAGAGGAATAGTCTGCGCCCTGCGGCCGACGCCGCAGCTGGCGGGGAAATCAGGTCACCCGAGGCTTGGTATTCCAAGAAACTTCCGAAGTCACCACCATCAGGTGGACTGACTGATCCAGAAAAGAGAGCTGTCGGCGTGCCGATAATTGTGTCGTCAGTCGTGTAGAAGAGCGACCAATCGAGCTGATCTCCTTCGTCCCAGCCAAAGGTACCAATGTGGAAGAACGATAGCGTGAAGATGTCTCCCGTCTGAATGGTGTACCCGGTATCGATCCCGGGCGCTTGCCCTATGTCGGTAACGTTATTGACCCCAAACGTTTGAGCCCTGTCGCCATCGCTACTCCCTCGATTTCCATCTGACTGCAATCGATAAGTCGTGACTCCTGGACCAGAAATCGAAGGGTTCGTGAACTCAAGCGGGATCCAATCAACGGGAGCTGATCGTCCATCGACAAGAGTTGTCGTTTCGAAGCTTCCATTGTTGACATAGTTGGGTCCTGTCCCATCAATGATTACCTGAGCAGCTTCTACTACCGAGCTACTCGAAAGAAGAAGAACGCAAGTTCCTAGTCGGAGCCAATCGGGCATCTATGTATTTCTGATCCATTAGTAAAGAAGCTGTCATGCACGGCGGTTGAAGCCTGACTATGAGCAGCCGATTATTGGCACGACTCACCACCATGGCAAGCAAACCCCCACTGGCGATACAATGGAACTATGAATCCAAGCGAAGGTTGTGAGCATCGGCGTGCGCTGCAGGGCATGGCTCGTGGCGAGTTGGCTGCGCTGCAGCTCGACAAGCTCAATGCGCTGCTGGCGGCGGTGCGGGGCACCAACTCGTTCTATTCTCAAAAGCTGGGCGCGATGCCGGAACGGCTGGAGAGCTTGGAGGAATTGGTGGATTTCCCCCTAACCACCAAGGACGAGCTGCTGCCGGTGGCGGCGGGGGAACGACTTGCTAGGAACCGGACACTGCCGCAGGAAGCCTACGTGCGTTACCACCAGACTTCCGGCACGCGCGGGCGGCCCATGGCGGTGCTGGATACGGCGGCCGATTGGCAGTGGTGGGTCGATTGCTGGCAATTTGTGCTTGATGCGGCCGGCGTGACGGCAGACGACCGGGCGATGCTGGCGTTTTCGTTCGGTCCATTCGTCGGTTTCTGGTCCGCGTTTGATGCGCTGACCGCGCGGGGGACGCTGACGATTCCAGGCGGCGGGATGAGCAGCCACGCGCGGATTGATCTGATTGAGAAATGCCAAGCGACCTGCCTGCTGTGCACACCGAATTACGCGATGCACTTGGCCGAAGTGGCCCAGCAGCGTGGTGTCAGGCTGGCGAAGTTGTCGGTAAAGAAGATTATTGTTGCCGGCGAGCCAGGCGGTAGCGTGCCGGCGATCCGTCGACGAATGGAAGAGACCTGGAACGCCACTGTTTTCGACCACGCCGGCGCCACGGAGGTGGGGGCGTGGGGGTATGGCGACAACCAGGGCAAAGGACTGCGGATCATCGAGAGCGAGTTCCTGGCGGAGTTCCTCTCCGTGAAGACGGGCAAGCCGGCGGGCGAGGGGGAGCTTTCGCATCTGGTGCTCACGACACTTGGTCGACACGGGAGTCCCGTGATCCGTTACCGAACTGGCGACCTGGTGCGACCCCGTTGGGGGGAAGGGGGGGACGATCCGTTTGTGTTCTTGGATGGTGGTGTCCTTGGCAGGGCGGACGACATGATGATCATCCGCGGCGTCAACATTTTCCCTAGCGCCGTTGAACAGATTCTCCGCGGCTTCCCGGAGGTCGTAGACTATCGTATGACAGCCCGCAAGCGAGGTGAGATGGACGAGTTGGTCATCGAGGTCGAAGATCACCTTGGGCAACCAGGTCGTATTGCCGAAGAGTTGCAGTTGCGACTCGGCCTGAAGATCGACGTCCGACTGGCGCCGGCGATGTCGTTGCCGCGCACTGAAGGCAAGAGCCAGCGGTTTGTTGACCTGCGGACCGAAGGGCAGGGCAGTGAGTAAACCGGCGCCAACGAGTTTGGAGCGGACCGAACGGGGCCTGCGCATCCAATGGTCCGATGGTCAGGTGCGCGAATACAGCGCGAGAGAGCTCCGTGATGGTTGCCCTTGTGCAACCTGCCGTGAGAAGCAAAACGCAGCGCCGCCACCGCCGACGCAGTTGACGGTGCTCTCGCCGGAAGAAGCCAGACCTCTGCGAATCGAAGGCATGCGCCCTGCCGGATCGTACGCTTACGCGATCCAGTTTAGCGATGGTCACAACACCGGGCTGTTTACACTCGACCGACTGCGCGAAATGGGCCAAGTCGTCAGCGAGTGAGTCAGCCTACTGATCTTCTGCGGCTGAAGGATCGGTCACTTTCTCGCTGCCTTCCTGCTCCGCAGGCTGCTGCGCCTCGCCATCCTCTAGAGCTGCCTGTAAGCCGGGCATGCCAGGCACGGCGGAGCCAGGGGCGCCGAAGGCGCTCGCACCGGCTGCCGGGGAATCGTCCGAGTCTCCCGCTTCCCCTTCCTCCGACTCCTTGGTCTTGGTGACGTCGGTCAGACTCAGGTGTATTTTCTCGTAGACGTCGTTGGAGATTACATAGTACCAGTCGCCGAACCGGGCATTGAGCTCCTTGACGCGTTTGCGCCCCTCAGCAAGCTTCTCCTCATACTCGTCCAGAAGGCGCGCGTTCTGCTCTTCGGCCTCCTTGCGGGCAGCAACGGCTTGCCGGAGTTCGCTGGGCTCGTCCTGCGTCTCAACTGCCTCGGCTTGGTCGGCCTCTTCGTCGGCAGCCGCGTCAGTATTCTCCCTCGGCTCCGCGTCGTTGGCGCCATCGTTGGCCGCGTCGTTGGCCCCATCGGTGGCCGCGCCGTTGGCCGCCGAATCGACCGCCTCATTGGCCGGCGGTTCTTCTTCGGTTGCTTGCTCTTCGCTTTGCTCGGCAGCGCCTGCTGGAAGTGGCGGCAAGTTGACAAGCTCTGGCGCCTCGATCACGCCCTCATTGAGTCGCGCCATGACAAAGAGATAGCGGTCGACTCCTTCGTCTTGGTTCTCGCTCGACTCCGTCGCATCGGCCGGTTGGTCTTCCGCTTTCGCCGTGCTGAGCTTGAGGTTGCCGAACCGCAGGACGTACTCGACGCCGTCTTTCATCGTGCAGATAACCTCACCTTCGCTGGACAGGATGTCCAGTTCGCCGGCGGCGTTTCGTGTGGGGGCGAATCCGCGGCCAATCAAGCTTCGCAACGACGCCTCGTCCTTGAGGATGTCTTCACCAGCCTTGAGGTTGGCGCTCAAGCTCTCTGGCTTGCTGCTAACGTCCACAATCTTCAGGTCGTCCAGGGCGTTCTTCAGTTCGCCGAGTTTGTCTTCGTCGAGTTCTTGATCCTCGCCCAGGGATGCGGGCTTGAACTCACCGGTGCGCTCGTTCGAGGCTTGCTGGAAGTCTTCTAGCAGCCACTTGGAGTCGCCATCGTTGTAGCCAAAGGTCATATCGGTGCGGAATGTGGTCTCTACCGCTGGCCCTTGCAGCGTGAGGAAGAGTTCGGCCGTGTAGTCGCGGACGCGGACGCGGAGAATGTCCCAGGGGCTCAGTTTGAGCAAATCGTCCTCGATCCAATCGGCGAAGTCCGTGGAGAAGTTGGTCGGATCGATTTCTACGATGTACGTTAAGTCTTGCTTGTTGCGACGAACGTAGCGTTGGTTATCTTGGTCCTTCACTTCTTTGCCGATGATCACGTCGGCGAGCGACTCGCCATCCGACGCCGAGAGCGAGACGCGCGTCCCGACACCCGTTTGCCCCGGCTCAAGCTTTTCAGAAGTGGGGTCGATCACGCCGAACTGCTCATGGTCGCTAGGGTCTTCGCTGGCGATCAGCAGAATCTCGCGATCGGCAATCTCATTCACAGCACGGGCCAGTTGCTCCTCGGCATCGGCGGGGTAGCCGCCCTTGGATGGAAGACTCCACAGGCCGGCTTGCTCGGCCACGTCAAAGGTCTTGCTCGTGGCGGTGGCTTCGTCGAACTCGACGATCGTCATCCGCTTGGCTTGATCGAGCTGAAATCCCTGGGTCAACGGCTTTCCGATCAGGTCGGAAACGTCGAACTCGCCGGTCGTCGGTCGAGTAACCACCGCAGCGCCGACGGCCAGCGCGGCGGCTGCGATGAAAGCAAAAGTCTTGGCGGATTCAGACATGGTCACGCTGCGAGTTGTTAGCAGTAAGTTGAGGGGCTGCGGGCGATGCCGGCTCACGAAGCGGTCGTGGGCGGCGGGGTGGTTGTTGTCTCTTCCTTGGCGTAGCGTAAACGCTCCTTCGAGACGCCCTCTTGCTCCATCGCCCGTCGGCGGAAGTAAACCCAAAACGCCAACAGAATGGGCAGAATGGGAGGCACAATCACGGCCGCAAACTTGTAGCGGTCTTGAAAGCTATTGATATACGCTCGCAGGTCACGTTCGTTCTGGCGAACACTCTTGTTGCGGTCCTGCTCAAGCTTGTTAATCTTCACCGCCAGCTCGCGCTCTTGTTGCAATCGTTCTCGTTCGACCAACTGTCGCTTGGCAACCGGATCGAGGTCCGTCCGTTGCTCGATTTTGGCAGTGGCGTCACGAGATTCTTGGCGGGCGGCCTCGATCTGTTCGGTGGCCTTGTCAATAAAATCCTGTCGCTCATCGAGCTTCTTTTGGCGATAGTCGGCCGTGGCGTTCTCGATCCCTGTTAGGGTGCGGTAGTCTCGGGTCCGCTTGCGTAGATCGATAAAGCGTTCATCGCTGGCCAATTCGTCTAATACGTTGAGCACGAAGGTCACGTTCTGGAACCGCCAGATGACTTCCATCATGGCGTCGTCGCCCATCTCCCGAATCGCGAAGAACTGATTGGCCAGGCAGTCGATGTCGGTGACTAGGATGACATTCAGTTCGGCATTCTCTTCGACCAATGCCGGGTCTTCCGTCGGTTCGCCAGCGTCTTCGCCTTGCTGTTCAGCGCGAAGCTCGTCGTCATCGATTGTCTCGTTTAGCTGGGTTTCCTGTTGCTGCTGGGGTTTGCCCGTGATTTGGGCTGCCAGCACATAGGGTTGTTTGGTTTTTCGACGAGGGATGCCAAACTGGTTCGGCATGCCACGCAGCAGCATTTGGGCCGCCTGGGTGGAGAGGTAGCCGCTCTCGTTGTTGGTATTGGCTAACGGGATGAATGAAGTCTTCGAGCGGTCATCGTTCTCGGCAAATCCTGCGAACAGGAACAACGCTTGCCGAAGTCCCGAGGTCACAGGGCTGTCGTTGCTGAAGGGCTCTTCGGCTCCACTGTCGGCATCGACAAAGACCCACTCGGGCGTCGCGCTGGGAAACTGGGGATAGGGATTGAATTCCTGCCAAACCAGTTCCGAGCCATTTACCTTCACGCCGAGCAGCTTCCACAGCTGTTGCATATCGCCCTTGGGTACCGGCTGGCCACCGCCAAACATGCCCATCATGCCGCCGCCGGCTTGTTTGGGTTCGTCAGTGCCGGTGACTCCGTTCCACATCACCGGCATAGGATCCTCAAAGATGGCGGTCGGCTGGCCCGTCTTGACCGCGGCAACAAAGTTGTCCAGCGCTTCGGGGCTGAGCGATGACGGCTGCACCGCCACTAGCACGTCGTAGGTGTCGGTAATCGGCTGGGCAGGATCGACCTCGGTCACGTCATACTGTTTCTTGAGTTCAGCAATAAACTGCGATTCGCTGGTGGGCCCTTGCATGGAGAAGCTGCTGAAGAGTGGTGCGTCCGTCTTCACCACCCCCACACGCTTACGCTTCTCGTCGGCAACGGTAGTGATGGATCGAACCAGCTCGTATTCGACAGGGATGCCCTTGTCCAGAAACGGAATTACCACTTTGTCCAGGCCGCTACTGAAGGCGACGCCCAGGAAAATCTCCTGTTGTTCCATGGCGCCACGCACCCGGGTTACCACAGGCCGGGCTTCGATGCCAAAGGTCTTCTCAGCTCGAGTCGCCTCTTCGCTGAAGTTTTCGATCTCATGCGTGGCGACCACAATTTTGCCGCCGCCGGCTGACCTAAGCTCGCGAAGCGTGCTCAATAGCTCACGCTTCTGCGGGGCGTACTCGCTGGGCACTTGGGGACTAACGTAGGCGTCGATCTTGATCGGCGGCACGTCGTCACGCCTGCCGAGGTCACGGGCAAGTTTGATAGTTTGCGGCGACAGGGAATTAAGCTTTGCCTCGGTCATATCGCCACGGATGGTGTCGTTGTTCTTGAGGATCGCACCGATGCCGCTAATGACCAAGAACAGCGCGACGCCGCGAGCCAGGTAATGCCAACCAAGCGACGGGCCGTCCTTGCCGCCCGCCCAGTGTCGGCGGCCGATGAGCACCATGCACAGATAGAGCATCAAGACCACGATCGACAGGAAGTGGACCACGCCGCTGAGGCTCACCACACCTCGGGAAAAGTCAGCAAAGCCGTCGAAGGCGCTGAAACTCTTGACGCCACCCTCGGCCAAGTCTCGAAACCAAGGCTTCTCAGCCAAGATGCTTAGCAGCGGCATCGCAGCCAGATAATCAATCACGTTGCCCACGAACGAAGCCAGCGCCTGCGGGGCGTTGAAGAGCATGCCCAGAATGAAGCCAACCGTCAGGTTGGCGGTCAAGAATGAGGCGACCATGCCCGTGGCGATCATCGCCAAGCCGACAAACCAGTAGCCCAGATAGGTGCAACAGAAGAGTCCCAGATCCGGACTGCCCAGCCCGTAGCTAAAGATCAACAGAATCGAGACCATCGAAAACAGCAGCGACACGGTAAAGATCGCCACGTTGGCCAGATACTTGCCCAGCACCACGTCGGAATCGGTCGCGGGGAGCGTCAGCAATAGTTCGTCGGTGCCTCGCCGGCGCTCCTCGGCCCAACTGCTCATGGTGATCGCAGGCACGAAGACCAGCAAAATGAATGGCATCCAGTTGCTGAGCTGATCGAGCGTAGCGAGGTTATTGCTAAAAAACTCATCAGGCCAAAACGCCGCCAGTGAGCTCAGCACCACGAATACGCAAATGAAGACGTACCCCGTGGCCGTGGAGAAATAGTTAACGAAGTCTCGCTTGAAGATGGCTTGCAGAACGGTGAGGTTCATATTCGCCTTGCCTGAGAGGTCTTTATTACTGAATCGCGGGGTGATGACCTCGCGAGAATCATTCGAAGGGATACGCCGTCGTTAGCTGGCGGCGGTTAGTTGGTGGAAATGTTCGTCGTAGGTTTCGGCGCCGGCCCGGAAGTCGTCCTTCGAGCCATCGAAACGCAGCCGGCCTTCATTGATGAACACCACCCGGTCACACATCGCTTCCACTTCTTGCAGAATGTGGGTGCTCAGCAGGATGGTCTTGGTCTCGCCCAATTGGCGAATCATTTGGCGCACATCACGAATCTGATTGGGGTCCAAGCCAGCCGTGGGCTCGTCGAGGATCAGTACCTCCGGTTCGTGCAAAAGCGCCTGGGCCATTCCGACACGTTGGCGATAACCCTTAGAGAGTTTGCCGATCGGTTTACCGAGCACCGTCTGCAAGTTGCAAAGCTCGATCACTCGATGCATGGCCTCATTGATCTGAGCAGGCCCCATGCCGCGAGCTTCACCAAAGAAGCGTAGCAGCGAACGGGCGGTCATATCGGCATACAGCGGGCCGTTTTCTGGCAAGTAGCCCAGCTGTTGCGATGCGGCCAGGCGATCATTGGAAACGTCATGGCCGGCAATGTGTGCCGATCCTGTCGAGGGAGCCAGATAACCCGTCAGCAACTTCATGGTGGTGCTCTTGCCCGCACCATTCGGTCCCAGGAACGCCGCCACCTCACCGCGATTGATGGTGAAGGTCACGTCCCGAGAAGCGGCAAAGTCGCCGTAGAACTTGGAGAGGCCTCGGGCCTCGATCATCGGTTCGCTCATGCGATACTCAACTGCTCAACAACTGACTTACAGGGCAAGGGGCTCGGCCCGATGCCGAAAGACCCTCAGCACAAAAAACCACGGGGAAGGCGGACGATTGTCCTGCCGGGCGGCGGCCGCCTGGCGGCCAACCAAGCCGGACGGCTCGGCGACACACCGGATAGAGGGAACCGGTCGACCCGGCATCAGTAAAAATAGCCTAATCCGTCGTCATGGGAGTTGTCCATACCGCTTGCCCCAGACCGCTGCCCCTTACAGGCCCTACGCATTGTGCTGAGAAGCGGTTCGCCAAGCCTAAGGCACTGAGACCTCGATCTGGTCCTGCTTGAGCACGAGGTGGACATGTCGGCGCCATTGGCTGTCGTCCAGCTCAGGATAGTCGGTTCGCAAGTGAACCCCGCGCGATTCGGTCCGCGTGCGTGCGGCGGTAATGACCGCCTGAGCCACCAACAGCAGGTTCTGGAGTTCCCACCCCGAAGGATCGCCTAGCTGCCGGGTGAGCACGTAACGACTCCACTGCTTGGTCTTCCGTAGCGCATCCTCTAGCAAGGACTCGTCTCGCCACACTCCGGCGGAGCGCCACATCAGGCTCTTGAGCGAGTTACGAATGTCGGCCAGATCCAGTTCATCTCCGGAAGCGGGAACCGGGGCATTGTACAGCGGGATCAAGCGGAAATCGTCTGGTTGTTCTAAAGCGGCTTGGCTGGCGCAGCGGCCCGCTTTCGCGCCGTAAACTAGGCCCTCTAGCAGGCTGTTGGAAGCTAGCCGATTGGCGCCATGCAGACCGCTACTGGTAACTTCCCCGGCAGCCCACAACCGTGGCAAGGATGTTCGGCCATTCTCGTCGACACGCACTCCGCCAATCATGTAGTGCGCGCCGGGGCGGACAGGGATCGGATCGGTAGCGATGTCGATCCCGAATTGACCACACGTCGCAGCGATACCAGGAAAGCGCTTTCGCACAAAATCGGCGTCCAAATGACTGAGATCAAGATAGACATTGGGATGCCGCGTCTTTTCCATCTGAGCGACGATCGCACGGCTGACGATATCACGTGGCGCCAGTTCGGCACGCTCATCGTACTCAGGCATGAAGCGATGGCCCGTATCGTCACGGAGCAGGGCGCCTTCTCCCCGCATGGCTTCGGTTATCAAGCTACGGCTACTGCCCGCGATGTACAGCACTGTGGGATGGAACTGCATGAACTCCATGTCGGCCAATTCCGCTCCAGCGCGAATCGCGATCGCGTGACCATCTCCTGTGGCGACGGGCGGGTTGGTGCTTTCGCGATAAAGCTGCCCCGAGCCACCTGTGCAGAGGATCGTTTGCTTGGCCCAAACGAAGGTTTTGCCGTGGTCAGGATTCCAGACAAGGGCGCCACAACACTCCTGATCGCTGGTTAGCAGATCGATCGTAAACGTATCTTGCCAAACCTGCGCACCCAGATCGTGGCGAGCGCGATGAATCATGGCCCGCATGATTTCCTTACCGGTGGCGTCGCCAAGCGCATGAGCGATGCGATTGTGGCTATGGCCACCTTCGCGGCCAAGCATTAGTTCGCCATCGTCCTGAGCATCGAATTGCGTGCCCCATTCGATAAGCTGTCTGATGTGAGCAGGCGCTTCGCGAACGACCATCTCGACCGTCGTTTGATCACACAGCCGGGCGCCAGCTTCCAACGTATCGGCCACATGGTTTTCGAATCGATCCTCCGGCGCCAGGACACCAGCAATGCCGCCTTGCGCGTAAGCGCTACTTGACTCGCGCATCCGGTCCTTGGTAATGATGAGAGCCGTCAGTGATGCGTCGACCTCCATCGCAGCACGGAGCCCAGCGATCCCCCCGCCAATGATCAGGACATCCACAAAGTGGTGGGGAATCCGTTTGGGATCAAACGGGACAAGGTATCGCGGAATCTGTGCGGCCAAGAGGCGGAAACTCCTATGTGGGAAGAGGATCAATCCATTCTAGGCGGCTTGCCAGGAAGCCCCACCCCCCATAGCCGCCGCGCGTCGGCGCCCACGCCGGGGGCTGATCGAGTTCGTTTCAAACCTCACACTCGCGAGAAAATGTGGGAGACGGATATGCTAACGGGCGTTAATATAGAGAGAGCAAGCGTGGAAGGCTAACAACTCTGCATGCCTTGGCCCATTGCTTCTTCCCAGGGGCAGACAGGAACAGTTCTCTGATGTTGGTTCGCTACCGGTACGTGCTGTCGATGCTTGTTTGCGCTATGTCGATTGTTGCGAATACTGCGCCGGCCGTATCGCTCTACCAGATCGGCAATAGCCTTACTTGGGACTCGCAGCCGCAAGCCACGGTCGAAACGGCAGCCAATCAAGGAATCACTCTCAGTTCAGGCTATCACATCCGCTCCTCCTCTTCGCTGCTAGAGATCTACAACGACCCTACCTCGACAACGATTCCATCCGCGAGTCCCTACGGCAACTTTACCAACGCCTTGCCGAACTACGAGTGGGATGCCTTTACCTTCCAGCCATTCAGCAACGGCACGTCGACGCTTGGGGATGATCAAGCGGTGATCGACTCGCTGTTGGCCCAGTCGCAATCTCTTGCGGGCAACCAGACGAGCAC
Source organism: Lacipirellulaceae bacterium (assembly GCA_965263315.1). GTDB lineage: Bacteria > Planctomycetota > Planctomycetia > Pirellulales > Lacipirellulaceae > JBCCQL01. The sequence goes on from CBDHGZ010000003.1 coordinate 45,872, forward strand.
CGTATTTGTCTACGCGCCGTGGCCCAAGAGCTTTCAATGGGACGAATGGACGCAACCGATTACCAATTCGCCGACTCAGCCCACCGAACATCGGGAAGCCTACTTCAATGCCCTGACGGACAACCTGGCTGTCTCCTACGGTGATCGCGTCAAGATGATTCCGGTGGGGCATGTCCTGGCCGAGATACGAGATCGAGTCGACGCAGGTCACTACGAGAACTACACCAACTTTCTCGACTTCTATCGGGACCCGACCCACCTGTCAGAGGTCGGGCGATTCGTGGCCAGTACGACCGTCTTCGCCACTCTCACGGGAGAGTCGCCCGTCGGGTTGGCTCCACCGAACCGATGGTCCGATCTTGCCGAGATCGAAGCCCTACAGCAGGTTGTTTGGGACGTGGTGACGCGAAACCCCTACACGGGCATTCTTGGCAGACCCTCAGGAGACTTCGACGGCGACAACGATGTCGACAACGATGATCTTGCCATCTGGGCCGCCGATGCTGCGCAGCCGCTGCTCCTCGCCGACATCAACAACGACCAACGGGTTGATGAACTCGATCGGGCAGTAATAGAAACAGCCGTCTATCGGCCCGACACAACTGAACAAGCAGACATCAACAACGACGGGCAGATCGACGAAATCGACATCGCGATCTGGAGAAGCGAGTTCGGCGCCGATGGGTCTTCTGCTGCCGATACCAACCAAGACGGTGTGGTCGACGGCTCCGACTACGCCCTGTTGGTGAACGCGATCAACGACCCCATGTTTCGCGCCGCTGGTGACATCAACGGCGACGGCAATGCCGACCTGAATGACATTGCGATTCTCGACGCCGAGTTCGGCACGGTCTATTCGTTAGCCGCTGATGCCAATAGCGACAAAGTTGTCGACTTCGCGGACTACAATTTGTGGAACCAGTTCTACACCGGCCCCTTGAATGGCTCGGGAGCCGCTACCGCCGTTGCTAGCCCCGAGCCCGCCGGTGCGCTGCTGGCCCTTTGGGGCTGGAGCCTTGTTGCGCCACTCCGCCGGCGCTAGCTGGAAAACGCTGACCAAGAGGCCTTACTGGCCAGAGCCCGACACCCCTGCGTTGTAGCGCTGCAAGCGGTCACGGAACTGGGCGGGAACTTTGCCGCGGAAGCCTGTGCGATTGTCACGCTGCTCATCTTTCGTCACCGAGGCTGCTTTGCCCAGGTCCCGTTGTCGCCAACCCAGGCTTCGCAGCGCCTCGTCCAGTTCCTGTTGGGCCTGTCCACCCCGCTGCTGAGCTGCCTGCTTTCGGCTTTGCCATCGTGTGACAAAATGTCGCAAGTCTGCCTCAGTCCAACCAAGTCGGTCGAGCAGGTCGGGGTCCACTTGTTTCTTCTTGAGCTGATCAGCCAGGGTGTCAAGCAAGAGGTCCGTCTTCTGGCTGGCGAACTCTAGGTTTGCTTCATCGCCGCCGGGTTCACCCCCTTGTTGGTCCTCTTGCACACCACCGCTCCCCCTTCCGGACTGTTGTGGATCGCCCGATGGCGGTTGATTGCCAGGCCCGGCGGTCGCGGATGGCTCACCGGAGGGTTGCTTTCCGGGCTGGTCGGCCGCCTCGCTTGAGTTGCCATCCGTGTCACGTGGAGTCGACTCCTGCGTAGACCGATTGTCGCTTGACTCGGAGTTCTTCAAGGGCTCTCCTTCGGTTCCTTTCGACTGTCCGCCTAACTCATCAGACGACGCGCTACCAGAGCCGCGCTCTCCCGCTTGTTTTCCTCGTTGACCTTCGGATGGCTGAGCTGGTCTGTCAGCGCTTTCGTCATTGCCTTGTTGGCCATCGCTCGGTTGCTGGCCGCCTGGCTCGTCTCCGCCACGTTGACTATTGCCGTTCTGCTGAGGCGGTGACGGTTCAGCGCTCGACTCACCGCCAGGCTGATCGCCTTGTCCCGGACGACGCTTTGAACCTTTACCCATCTGCCCATCTTCGCGACCTGGTTCACCCGGTTGATCTCCGGCAGACTGTTTATCACCTGCCTCGGGCGTCGACTCGCCGGCGCCACGATCACCGGAGGTACCCGCGCCTTGGTCGGCAGCTTGGTTCTTGCCTTGGCTGCCGGTCCCCTCGCGGGGTTGCTCGTTCGCTTCGGCGGCATCCTCCGGGCCAACCTGATTGCCGCGCTCGCTGCTCGTCGAGTCTGAAGGCTTGCGGGCCGACTCGCTATTGGTCTGGTCCCGTTGACGATCACTTGTGCCATTCTGATCCGGCTGCTGGCCAGCCGCTGGTTTGCTCGTCTTGCTCGGGTCCGCAGGGTTGGACTTGGTGCTTTGCCCCTCCTGCTGGGAAGCGGGGTCCCCACTTCCTCGATCCGTAGAGCGACCGTTCGATTCCTGATCAGCCGTGGCCGACGAACCCTTGGATGCGTCCTGTTGGGCGTTCGCGGAAGTACCATCCGACTGCTGATCTGCGCGCTCTTGGGCCGAATCACGCTGCTGTTCTAGGTGTTTGCGAATGCGGTCGAAGGCCGTAGCGTCGTCGGCGCCATCAGTAGAAACCGGAGCATCTTCCGACGGGGAAGACTGGCCGTCTTTCCCGCGCGAGGGTCCCTTGCTGGGTTCGCCTTTTCCGGACTGGCCTTTCCCGGGTTGTCCCTGTTGGTTTGAATCCGATTGGTTCGGCGCCGTCTGATCGCTGCCGTTCGAATTGTTGGCTTGGTTTCCTGCGCCCGAGCTTTGCTCATCGCCGGCGCCGTCCGAGGCATCCGCCGACTGGCCACCTGCTGCGGATTCGCTTTGTTGTTCCCCCGACTTGGCGGACTCGTTCCCGGTTAGTCCCCCCTCGGATCCTGATTGCTGCCCCTCGCCATTTTGCCCTTCGGCCTGTTCAGTGCTGTCTTGCCGGCCTGATCCGCCACCTGATCCGTTGCCGGCGTCAGACGGATCGCTGCCTTCATTCTGACCGTTGCTTCCGCCGTCGCCCTGGGTAGCGTCCGCTGCTCCTTCCTGGCCTTGGTCTCCTTCAGCCTGCTGGAGGTTGCCCTCGCCCGGTTTGCCGGGCTCGTTTTGCGTAGCACCGTCGCCCTGCCCGCGTTGGGCCATCCCCTGGCCAGGGTCCGCTTCGCCCGGACGTGCGTCGACAATGCGGAATCGTTGTCGCAAGGAGTCCGTCCGATTGGGCTCTGGGTGGCGCACATCGGTGGCCATGACCCAGTACTCGACGATGTCTCCAACGCGCAACCCGTGGCTGGTCGGCGTAAAGCGCCACTGGCCTTCGTAGCGGCCTTGATAGGCTTCGTCGAGCACTAGCTGATCGACAACCCGATCGCCTCGGGATTCACCAACTATTCGAACTTGAGCCAAGCCAAAATCAGGATCGCGGGCCTCAAATCGGATCGCGATTGTCTCGTTGAGTCGCACATCGCGAGTCGGCTCGGCGGGCGCCAGCAACGCAACCTCGGGCCGCAAGTCAGCCAGGACTTCGATGCGGTAACTTGCCGGATCTTGGTTCGCTCGACCCTCGGCCGAGGTGTAGCGAAGTACATAGCTGGTGTGCCTGGGCGTCCGGCGATCGTCTCGCAGGGCGAGCGTCCAGGCGACTTCAGCTTGCTTCCCGTTGGGTTTCATCCGCACGTCGGGTCGACCATCACCTTGGAAGTCGACATGCGCAGCGTCGATAAAGGTGTTTGCCCGCGCGGTCACGGTAACCTTGGTGCCTTCAATCGCGCGGAGGTCACCAGCCCCTTCAGCCGTGCGATCTACGTATCCGGTGTAGGTTGGATAGTCGTAGTGCACCTGCTGGACGACCATCGCCGGCGCTGTACGGAGCGTGAGCCGGTAGATTGGCGAGCGGGCGTCTCCGGCTTCAAGGCGCCAGCGCATCGGCCCGTCTTCGCCAGCCGAATCCGCTCCATCACCGCCCGGCAGCCAATCGACCTGGAATACGCCGTCATCTCCGAGGGTTGTCAACTTCACGCGCTGCTCAGACGCTTGACGCCCCGCAGGCAACACCACCAACTCCGGCTGATCATCAACGTCGAGACCCGTGATGCTTGCTGAGACCGGAACCTGCGTGCCTCTTACAGCCTCGGTGGTGCCTGGCTGGACGTCACGGATTTGCACTCGTGTCGGGGCGGCGATTTCTGCCCAAGGCATTAGCACTCGCGCGGCGCTCATGAAGGGGTTCTTGGGAGAGAGCAGGGCATAGGCGGCGCCCACGACCAATAACCCAAGCAGCAGGTAACCCCAGCGAATCATGGCGCGATTGTCGACCGTTTCTTCGCCGGCCGCCCCCACAAGTCGCTCGGCAGCTTGGCGCTGCAAGGCGTCGTAGACGGCGGCTGGCATCTGCTCCTTGTGGGTGCGGAAGAGCAGCAGGTTGACCAAACTATTCTTCAGCTTGGGACTCGCTTGTTCGATAGTCTGGGCCGCGTAGACAGGATTGATGGCTTGTGAAAACAGCGGCCACAGTTCTCGCCAGCCCCAAATGCCAACGGCGGCCGCGAAGCCGGCGAACACCAGATACCGCATGGTCGTGGTCAGCCCGCCAGGAACCAGCCAGTGCTCAGCCATGGCCACGGCAATCAATGCCATCAGCAGCAACACGATAAGCCTGAGGACGGCTTGGCCGATGTCCGCTGCTTTCACAGCCTGGCTGGTGCGGCGGATCTGATCGTCCACGTATTGGTCGTAGCCGACCACTTGGGTGGCCTTGGCGTTACGATCACTTCCGGGCTTATTGGGCATTGCGTCAAGAAAATGCTGGCGAGTTTAGGGCCACTCGTTGATTATACCGCCCTCAGGCCCGCTGGGCTGTCAGACCAGCCGCCCCACCACTTGCGGATCCACCACGCCCCGAGGGGCTGACCCGGCTATGACGGCTGGAACTCTCACCCGGCCTCCCTCTTCGGGGGCTCGGTGGGCTATGATTCCCCACTCGCGGAGCGGCCTGGCGGGCTAACCAGACAGTCGAACCCATCAATTTGAATCCCGACAGCTTCTACGAACTGATCAGCGGCCGACGCCGGGGCGCGACCGCACGTGCAATGCGAGCTGGTCTCGCGCTGTGCGAACCTCTGTATGGCCTGGCGATATGGGCTCGCAATCAATGGTACGACCGCCGACCTCATGCCGTCCACGCCGTGAGTGTTCCCGTGGTAAGCGTTGGCAACCTGACAGTGGGTGGCACTGGCAAGACGCCCATGGTGAAGGCCATCGCCAGGCGTTTCCGAGAACAAGGGCGACGCGTGGCGATCCTTAGCCGTGGATACGGTGCGGAGCAGGGTGCCAAGAACGACGAAGCCCTGGAACTAGAGCAGTCCTTGCCAGACGTGCCACACCTGCAGAATCCGGATCGGGTTGCTTCGGCGCAAATCGCGACCGAAGAGTTGCTGTCCCAGGCCTTGGTGCTCGACGACGGCTTTCAGCACCGGCGACTAGCGCGCGACTTGGACATCGTCCTCTTGGACGCGACGTCGCCCTTTGGCTACGACCATTTGCTGCCACGTGGCACTTTGCGCGAACCGGTCGCCAGCCTGCGGCGGGCTGGCGTCGTGTGCCTGACTCGCGCTGAGGCAATCTCGCCAGACGAACGGCAGGCGATTCGCCGTCGCGTAGAGCGCCATGCACCTCACGCCGTATGGTGTGAAGCACACCATCGGCCGAGAAATCTTCTAAACACGGCGGGCGACGAGCTGCCGCTGGAAAATCTAGCCAACAAAACCGTGGCGGCCTTTTGCGGCATTGGCAATCCGGAGGCGTTCCGCCGCACTCTCAATGAAGCAGGCGCCCGCGTTGCCCATTGGCAAGCCTTCCCCGATCACCATCGCTTCACGGCCGCCGACATCGCATCGATCGAGCATACGATCGAACACTCTGGTGCTGAGCTGGTGGTCTGCACTCACAAAGACTTGGTCAAAGTTCAAGCAGCAGAACTGGCTGGCAAGCCGCTGATGGCAGTGGTAGTAGAAATGGACATGCTATCGGGCGAGGCCGATTTCCACCGCAAATTGGACCAGATCATCTCCTCGATCCCTGATGAGTCGTAGCTTGCTGCGACGTGCCAAGGCAGCCTACCCTCTCAGCGACCGATGGCCACTTCGATGGCATTTTCCAGCTGTTCGTCTTCAATCACGCCCAGCGCCGCGTGTTGGGCCAACTGCTTTGAGTAGTAGGTCGAGCAACGCCCCTGGAGCACAATCGTCTTGTCAGAAACGTCGACGCTCAGGTCACGGATGCGCGAACCTAGCCGCTTCTGAATCCGATCGCGAATACGATGCTCAAGCGCTTGCTCGGGCGTGTCGGCAAGCGTGGATGGGCGCGCTGCGGCGCGTGAGACCGGGGGCATGCGTTGCTTTCTCCTCAGCACCCAATAAGCGAATGGCTCGCTGGGTTGCAGACCGCCTGCCTGTGAGGGGGGCAGATACTGATTCCGTGATTCGCCTGAACCGTACGCGCTTGCCGAAGTCAAACGCGTCTGAAAGGGGAGACGTCAGAGTGGGAGGGTCTATGCGGTGCCTGGCGACTAAGCCACATGCTACGGTCGGGCGCCCCCGGCAGTCAATTGCGCGTGAAACAATTTCTCCGGAACTTCATGCTAGGTTGCCGTTGGTAGCACGCCTGCATGCTGGAGACTCTGGATCACTTCGTCTGCTAATTCACCAGGCGCCTTCTCTGCCGATGCCAGCACGATTTCAGCCGAAAGCGGCGCCTCGTAGGGATCGTCAATCCCGGTGAAGCCTTTGATCTCTCCCGCACGCGCCTTCTTGTAGAGGCCCTTAGGGTCGCGGGACTCGCACACCTCGATGGGGGTATCCACAAACACCTCGAAAAAGTCTCCCTCGCCCAGCGTTTGCCTGACCGCTTCGCGATCAGAGCGATAAGGACTTACGAAGGCGGTCAGCGTGACAATGCCAGCGTCACAAAACAACTTTGCCACGGATCCGATCCGGCGGATGTTCTCTTCGCGATCTTGTTGTCCGAAACCAAGACCGAACCGCTTGGCAAAATCATCGCCGTGCCGTTCTGCCAGCATCCCAGGTCCGGCATTCAGACCGTGGCGAACGTTGTCGCCGTCAAGCACATAGGTGCTGACGCCCATAGCGTGCAGCTTGGCGTCCACCGCATTGGCAACGGTGCTTTTGCCCGAACCGCTGAGCCCAGTAAACCAGACCACGCAGCCGCGATGGCCACGCTGGGCCTGGCGCATCTCGCGCGTGACGGACTGTTGATGCCAAACGACTTGGGGCTCAGACACGGGGCGTTGCTCAGTGGTTGGTGGTGGCTGTGAACGATCTCCCAATCTACCAACCAGCAGGCGGAGGTCTCTAGCCGCTACTCGGCGATTCCGGCCAGCTGGCAGAGATTAGCCGCTGCCACGGGCTGGGGACAGCTCCAAACCATGAAGAACAGGGCCTCCCGGCACCAACGACCTACCGGATGACCAGAGACGTAGCCGGCGCCTTTGGCAGCCGCCAAGGCGGCCTGGGTTGCCCGGAGGACCAAACTATTGGCCCGCGTCCGTAGCGACTCGGTGGTACAAGCAGGCTCTCCGCGCGCCATCGATAACAGATCGGAGACCAGTTCTCCGTGCTCAGCAGCTAGGGCCTGAGTCGCCTCGATCAGATCGTCACGCCGATCCGCTTCGGTCTGGAGATAGTGGAGGGCGGCTGAGGCCAGTCCGAGAGCCAAGGTGGAGGTCTCATGACCGCCTGTGGAAGCTCCACGGCTGAGGGACGATAGAACGTGCTCGACGGGGCCTGCCATCACAAATTCGTCGGAGATGAACGCGGTGTCGAAATTCACAGCGCCCGTGGCGCTGGCTGAGACTCCCACAAGCTCAAAAGGATCTGGGACTGCGACGCCCGGTGTCGAGCTCGGGACCGCGAGTAAGACTTCCTGGGGAGTCGCTTGCCCATCTTCCAGGACGGTAGCGCCGGTTATTAGGTGATCAGCAGCCACGGCGCCCGTGGCCCATGGCGCGCAACCTTCCAGCCGCCAGCCATCTTCCACCCGTGTCGCAGACAGTCGCGGCTTGCTTAAGTGGCGACCGCTGGTCGTCAGGTGCGAGATACCTACCGTGGCGAACTGCTCGCCGGTAGCCAAAGCTGGCAGCAGACGTTGTTTGAGAAGCTCATTCTCGCACAAGGCGAGCCGACGGCAGGCAGCTGTTCGCTGAGTGATGACGAACGTGGTGGTAAGACAAGCCGCACTGAGCGCGAGATACCCTCGCACCACCGACTCGTCATCCCAGCCTTTTCCCCCGTAGGCTTCGGGCAGAAACCAGCGAAAAACGCCCGCTTGGCCGCAGTCACGCAGTTGCTCGACCGGCCAAGCCCGCTGCTGGTCCAATGAACTAGCAGCGCTGGCCAACCTTTGGCAGAGTTCTTCCAGCTCCGGGCTATCGGGCGTAGCAATCATGGCTGGTCATTCTACGCAGCACTGCGGCTGGTAGACAGCAGGCCGAGCCTACTTGCCCGTCATTTCGCTACTCAACCCGCCCGCGGCCGGCAGATAAGCGTGACGCGTGTAATCGGCCACCATGCGGTGAGCACTGAAGCGCGCAGCCAATGTGGCAATGGAATCCATCATGTGCTCGATCCACCGCTGCGGAAGACCATCGGCATCGCGCTCATAGAACAAAGGCACGACTTCTTCGCGGAGCACGTCCAGCAAACGGTCGGCGTCGCGCAGGTCGGTCACTTTGTCATCGACGTGCTGCGTTCCGTCGCCAATGGCGAAGCCATTACCACCGTTGTAGGCTTCGGCCCACCAGCCGTCGAGAATCGAGCAGTTGAGGCCGCCATTGAGCACTACCTTCATGCCGCTCGTACCAGACGCTTCCAGCGGACGACGGGGATTGTTGAGCCACACATCAACCCCTTGGATCAGGTGGCGAGCCACGTTGATATCGTAGTCCTCAACAAACGCAATGCGGCCAGCAAACCGGGGATCATGCCTCAGGTTGGCAATCCGCTTGATGAAGCTCTTGCCGCCTTCGTCAGCCGGGTGAGCTTTGCCGGAGAAAATAAACTGTACGGGACGATCGGAGCTGTTCACCAATTCGGCGATGGCGTCGATGTTGTGCAGAAAGAGATCGGCGCGCTTGTAAGTGGCAAAGCGTCGGGCAAAGCCAATCGTCAAAGCGCTAGGATCCATGAGGTTGCGGGCTGCTTCGACCGAGGCCTCGTCCTCGCTACGCCGGCGACACTGGCGACTGACACGGCGACGAACGAACTCTAGCAGCCGACTCTTCAGGGCGTTGTGGGTCTCCCAAAGCTCGCCCGGATCAACCCGATAGACTCCCTGCCAAGTCTCGGCATCCCCCATCTTCAAAGGCCAGTCTTGGCCCAGAGCTTTGTCGTAAAGGGTCCGCATCGGCGCCGCGAGCCAGCTGGGAATGTGCACGCCGTTGGTGATATGACCAATGGGCACTTCCTCCTCCACTCGCCAAGGCCACAGATGGGCCCACATCCGGCGAGACACATGACCGTGCAAAGAGCTCACCGCATTGGCCCGCCGTGATAGCTTCAGGCCAATCACCGTCATGCAGAAAGTTTCGCCCTCGTTCTGCGGCTCGACCCGTCCCAGTCCCATGAGCTGCTGGTAAGAGATCCCCAGGCGATCACGAAGGGGGCCCAGGTGCTCATCAATCAGGTCGGCATCAAAACGGTCGTGCCCCGCCGGCACCGGCGTATGCGTGGTGAAAACGGTTTGCTGCGCGACATCCCGCAACGCATCGTCAAAACTCACGCCGTCGCGATCCATGGTATCTGCGATCACTTCCAAGGGAGCAAACGCGCTGTGTCCTTCGTTGAGGTGGTAAACACCTGGCTTGATGCCCAACGCTTTAAGCGCTTTGACACCGCCGACGCCGAGAACCATCTCTTGGCGAATGCGTGTGCGAGTGTCGCCGCCATAGAGACGGCTGGTGAGTTCGCGGTCTTGTGGGCTGTTGCCCTCGACATCGCAATCGAGCAGGTACAGGCTCACGCGGCCCACCCGCATCAGCCACACCTTGGCCATTAGCTGACCGTTGCGAGTATCGATGGCGACGGTGATCGGCTTGCCTTCCGGGCAGACGGCCGGCTCCATCGGCAGCAGTTCGACTTTGGTGTCGAGATACTCTTGCTGCTGCATGCCTTCACTATCGAGATGCTGCTTGAAGTAGCCTTGGTCGTAGAACAAGCCAATGGCCACCATTGGTACCCCCAGTCCACTGGCGCTTTTCACGTGGTCTCCCGAGAGCACTCCCAAACCACCGGAGTAAATGGGAACACACTCGTGGATGCCAAACTCTGCAGAGAAGTAGGCCACAGGCTTGGAGGCCAGCACCCCGGCTTCGCGTGCCGCCCAGGTATGACGATTGCTCGCCATGTACTCGTTCAGGCGCCGATGGGCCTGGTTGATGCGGGTGTACATCACCATTTCGCCCGCCCGCTCGGAAACCTGTTCAGGCGTCATTTCCAGCAGCAAGGCAATGGGATTGTGATCCAGCTGCCGCCAACGGACAGGATCGAGGTCGCGGAACAGCGTGATAACTTCCGGGTGCCAGCTCCACCACAGGTTCCGCGCCACGGTCATCAGCTTGCCGTACAACGCCTGGGGCGTGACTTCAGTCCAATTCTCGCGGCTGACGTTGGCAGCGGTCAGTTCGGCTTGACTCATAATCGTGTCTTCCTGCACTCGAAAACGGCTAGCTGTAAACCGCCCCTCAATACCCTGGCGGGGCCGGATTATAGCCGATTGGGCCGCTAAAGCGAGCGGCAGATTGGCGAGGAATCGATGCCCAAGCTAGCGAGAATGGGTACTAGCTTCCGCGGTGGGCTCACTCATGAAGTCATCCAGGCCCGCCCTAAGGTCTGCGCAAGCTTCGCGAAGCCCCACGGCTAACTCCGCGGAGGGCTCACTTGGTGTCGCGACCACGGGCGGCTCCAATTGGGAGACCGATTCGCCCTCGTGCAAGAACACACGGTCTCGGCCGGCTCGTTTAGCGGCGTAGAGCGCATCGTCCGCGCGACCGATGAGAGACTCGACGGCCTCGTGCCCCAAGATTTCTGACAATCCGCCACTGGCGGTTAGAGGCAGCCAGCCACTGGCCGTTTCCACGCGCTGCTCCGCAATCGCCTTGCGGACTTTACGCACAGCAGCCGTAGCTTCGTCAGCCGTGGTATGGGGCAAGAGAATCGCAAACTCCTCGCCTCCAAACCGCGCGACCACGTCCTGCTGACGAACGGCTTGCTTGACCGCTTGGCCGAAGACTTGCAGGGCCGCGTCTCCTGCTTGGTGGCCATGCTCATCATTGAACTGCTTGAAACGGTCGATATCCAGCATCAACAGAGAGAACGGCGCCTGCTGCTTGCGCCAGGCTTCAAGCAGTGTCCGAAGGTGATCGTCTAGCGCTCGTCGATTCAAGAGTCCCGTCAGCGGATCGGTCAAGGATTGCTGGCGGTGTTCGTCCAACTCGCTCGTCTGCTCGTCCAGCGCTTGCTGGGCAGAGCGAAGCTCGTCCTGAAGTTGACGGTTGGCCGAGAGCATTTCGCTGACGACGCCCATCACCAAGGTGGTAAGCGAGGCGCCATCGGTGGGCAGCTTGCCGCGTGGCGTCTCTTTGCGAAGTCGCTGGTCGACCGACTCCACAACGTCATGGTGCCGGCGAACGGATTTCGCCACACGCGTGGTGACATTGCGCAGGTCTTCGGCAAGACGGGTTGCTCGGCGTTGGTCAGCCTGGCTGGCGGCATCGCTGCGACCTCGCCGCCCAAGCCATAAGCCGATCGCGACGCCTGCGACGAGTTGGCTGATTCCGAGCGCCGCTCCAGCAAAGACAATCAATTGAAAGCTGGTCATGGCCCCGTCGATCGGTTCACCGCACGCATGAAAGGAAGGGCTCTGCCGACCGGCGAAATTCAAGCAGAGCATCTTCCCAAGCCTACGTCGGCCCCGGCGGTAGCGTGGCGTCCGACATAGATCACGCGGGTCGACGCTTGCCTTCGAACGCCAGTTTGTGATCTTCCTGGCGTTTGTGCCGGTCATAAGGAAGCCACCCAGAGACGGCTCAGGACAAGCCTACCGAAGCTCTGCTAAACTGGAGACCAGCCACGGCTACCGCTGGCCAACCATTTCGCAACGAGGACACACCGAGAGTACTTTGATGGGAATCTCAGAGGCCTACGGCGGCGACCGTATTGGGCTATCTATTGAACTCTTCCCCCCCAAGACCGAGGCGGGTGAAGAGGCCCTGTTTCGACATGTGGCCCGGCTCATGGAGTATGAGCCCAGCTACATCACCTGCACCTACGGTGCGGGCGGATCGACCCAGGACAAGACCCTGGGGATCGCTTCTCGCGTGCGCAGGGAATTCAACATCCCCGTCGCCACGCACCTGACCTGTGTCGGCCTGACGGCGGACCAGATTCGCAACTACCTTGCAGCGGCGCAAGATCAGCAAGTGGAAAACGTGGTCGCTCTACGAGGCGACCCTCCGCAGGGCGAAACCGAGTTCCGGCCCATCGAGGGTGGTTTCTCCTATGCCAACGAACTCGTCGCCATGATTCGCAGCGACTTCCCCACGATGGACATTGCCGTGGGTGGCTATCCGGAAGTCCACCAAGAGGCGCCCAGCAGGCAGGCGGACCTGGAGAACTTGAAACGAAAGATTGACGCGGGCGCGGACGTCATTATCACCCAATTGTTCTACGACAATGAGGACTTCCTGCGGTTTCGTGACGACTGCAACGCCATCGGCATCGACATCCCGATCGTGCCAGGGTTGCTGCCTATCGTGAGTGCCAAGCAGATCCAGCGCATTGCTTCGCTGTGTGGCGCCAAACTACCCGCAACGCTCGCCGAGCGACTGGCCGCTACCGGGGACGACACCGATGCTCAGGCCCGCATTGGCGAAGAGTACGCTACTGAGCAAACCCGGTCATTGCTCGATGCGGGAGTCCCCGGAATTCATTTCTACGTGCTAAACAAATCCGAAACCACTTGTCGGATTCTCGAATCAGTTGGGTTGGGAATCGAGCAATAGAGAATCTTCGCGACAGCGGCTGGTAATGTCGGGCGCCGCCTTAACGCCGATGGCTGCCGACGGCGGATCACTTGTAGGGTCTTGAGCTTCGTAAACGTAGGTAACCCTCGAGGATGTCCGACGCAACTGGCAAGCAGATCGGCGACTATCACCTGCTCCGCCGCTTGGGCTGTGGAGCGATGGCGGAAGTCTACCTGGCCGAGCAGAAATCGCTGCAGCGCCAAGTCGCCCTGAAAGTGTTGAGCCCCGAGCTCGCGGGCGACGCCACGTACGTCCAGCGCTTTCAGCACGAGGCGCGAGCTGCCGCGGCGCTGGTGCACGCGAACATTGTGCAGATCTACGAAGTGGGTCACGACCGTGGCAACCACTTTATCGCTCAGGAGTATGTGGCTGGCAGAAACCTGGGTGAGCTCATTGAGCGACAAGGCCAAGTCGAACCGGGATTGGCACTCGACATCTTGCGCCAGGTTGCCTCGGCGCTGCACAAAGCCGCCGAGTGCAGCATCGTGCACCGTGATATAAAGCCGGAAAACATCATGATCGGCCGGTCGGGCGACGTGAAAGTTGCCGACTTTGGCTTGGCCCGTGTTGATGAGTCGCAAGGCGCCAAGCTCACGCAAGTTGGCGTGACGATGGGGACGCCGCTCTATATGAGTCCCGAGCAGATCGAGGGCAGGCCAGTCGACTCGCGTAGCGACCTCTACTCGCTTGGCGTAACGGCCTTCCACATGCTCACCGGCGAGCCACCTTTCAAGGGTGACACCCCGTTGTCGGTTGCCGTTCAGCACATCAACTCGCAACCCCCACCGGTACAGACTACCTGCCCCGACTTGCCAATCGGATTCGCGCGGATTGTTCAACGCTTGCTTTCCAAGAAGCCGGAACAACGCTTTGCCTCGCCAGCAGAACTGTTGGGCAAACTTCGCGAACTGGCGAAACAAGCGTCCGCCGATGGTTGGGCGGACGGACCGGAAAACTGGTCACTGGCAGGTCTCAGACCGCTGCAGGCGACCGACGACCAGGCAATCGCCAAATTGAGTCAACTCATGCGCCAGGCAACCGCTGGCTCAGGCACGGGGCTACGCTGGGGCAGGACAGCAGTCTTGGTGATTGCTTCCCTGCTGGCGGGCGGCCTGCTAGCCGCCTTCACGCGTCCGGCGCCGCTGCTCGCGGTCGCGGAGGAAGGGCCGCTGAAGAAGGCAGACGTCTTGCGGCAAATCTTTCACGCCAAGATGGTCGACACGGAGTCGGCTTGGAAGGCAGTGGCCGAGAACTTCCCGGACGAGCAGCCGTACTTCCACTACCTGGCGGACCAAAACCTGGCCAGTCTGTACTTGCGGCGTGGTCGCTACGGCGACGCGCTGCGAATCTGTCGGCGACTGTCTCAGCTGGAGAACCAGCAAGACTTTCAGCTCTTCGGCCTTGCCGGCATCGTCGTCTGCCACACCGTCGAAGGAAATCGACAGGCAGCCGACAATGCATTGGGAAAGTTCCCCATCACAGAAATCGCTACGTTGCAGGCCGCTTCTCCCCAAATGGCCGCCATGTTTCTGGACGCCAAGCAACAGCTCAATGGGTCGCTAGAGTAGCCCCTAGCTGGCGACCGTTTTCTCTAGGCGACAGCCGGTCGGCGGCGCCTGCTTCGCTTTCCAGAGCCACGTGGCGAATGAGGTCCCGGCGCTGAGCCTGCCCCCGCGGCGTCTACTGCGCGCTGTCGACGAATCTCTGCTAGGCGGTCGCCCAGCATCATCGCGCCAATAAACAGCCAGACGAGAAAGAACAGCGCCCCCAGGGCGGCTTGCAACATCGAATAAGGCACGTGGCGATTCCTGTCGGAGGCGATCGACGCATTCCGTGCATCGCGCAGTCCTGGCCTTCCGTGCCTACTGCTTTCTTCGGCCGCGTGGATGGTGGGTCCTGAACCGGCTGCCGGCAGCCCGTACAACCGCGCCGGCTGCTATTGCCAGAACCGACGATGGCAAAAACCAAGCCGCAAAAAACAGGCAGAAATAGTGCCCGGGTGGCCGTTTTTTTGGCCGGCAAAGATGTTACATTTATGCACAACAACTGAACAGACGTACACACCCCCACCTCGCGATCTGAGGCCAATTCGAAGGCTGACACGAATTCGAGACAAACTCTCGTGAGCTGAACATGACCACTCAGGATTCAAAGCGACCAACCACTCCCCGATCAGAAGCGCTACCGCTGGAAGACCAACCGCTCGATCCGCATTGGACGGACTGGCTCGTGCCTGATGAAGAAGAGGAGCCAACCCCCGAACCGGGTGACTTTGATCTCGAGGAGTACCCGGACGACGACCCCGCCTGGTGAGACTTCGTCTGTTCGCCACGCCCGTTCATTCCACCTGCTCGGAGACTGCCCGTGCTCTCGCTTTATCTGGTAGAAGAGATTTGTCGCCTGTTGGAAGAGGGCGATCTATCGCAGCGAAAAATCGCCAAGAAGTTGGGGGTAAGCCGCGGGACGGTCAGCGCTTTGGCTACCGGTCGGCGCGGCGCCTACGGCCGCGAACCCAAAGACGACGCACCGGAAACCCTCGGCCCGCCCGAAAGATGCCCTGGCTGCGGGATGCTTGTGGTTCTCCCTTGCGTGTATTGCCGCGCGGTGGAATACCGCCAGCGGACCTCCTGCCAGCGTGAAGCTGCCTAAGCCCGCTGAAGCGAACAACCGTGCCAAACGTTGTGGGGCGCGAACGTCAAAGGGATTTCGCACCTTTCTTTCTGCTCTTGGCCGGCCCTCCGATCCAGAGCCGGGTATCTTTGGGCGGTCTTGCCACTTGGCCATGCAGCGGCACCCTGGCTCGGCTTCTTGCCTCCAGGGCGCCGTTCTTTTTTGGTGACCCGACTAGGATGGCCTGCAATTGATGCCCCCTAGCCAGGCCGCTAAACTGCGTAGGCGCCTGCAATGACTTTTCTTAGGTCGACGGCGGCTGCTCGCGGGGTTTTTGGCTCCGCGTTGGATCACGACCGGATGCAATCGGAACCAGAGAGTCGCAATGAGTCAGCACGCCAAGCTCAGCGTCGGCGAAGAGGAACTCGAACTGCCTGTCATTACGGGCGTCGAAAACGAGACGGCGGTCGATATCTCGGCCCTCCGCAAGCAGACTGGCTTGGTCACCCTCGACGAAGGCTATGTCAACACAGGCTCAACGACATCCGACATCACCTTCCTGGATGGTGAGAAGGGCATTCTGCGTTACCGCGGGTATCCCATAGAGCAGTTGGCGGCTAACTGCGACTTCGTCGAAGTCGCCTACTTGCTAATCCACGGCGAGTTGCCCACCGCCGCCGAGATCGAAGAGTTCCGCGCCCAGCTGAAGCGTCATACCTTGCTGCACGAGGACATGCGGCTGTTCTACGACGGCTTTCCGCGTGACGCTCATCCGATGGCAATTCTCAGCTCAGTGGTTGGGGCGCTCTCCACTTTCTATCAGGACTCACTCAGCTTTAGCGATCCGGTCGAAGTGAACACCCAGGTCATGCGGCTGATTGCCAAGCTGCCGACCATTGCCGCCTTTGCCCATAAGAAGTCGATCGGCCAGCCATTTGTTTACCCAAACAACGACCTGAGCTATTGCGAGAACTTCCTCCGGATGATGTTCTCCGTGCCGACCGAGCCTTACCAGGCGGATCCCGACTTTGTCGAGGCTCTTAATCTGCTGCTGATTGTCCACGCTGACCACGAGCAGAACTGCTCAACCAGTACCGTACGGATGGTGGGCTCGAGCGACGCGAATCTGTTTGCGAGCATCTCTGCAGGGATTTGTGCCCTGTGGGGTCCGTTACACGGCGGCGCCAACGAGGCCTGTGTCAACATGCTGCAGCAGATCGTCAAGGATGGCGGCAATGTCAAGAAGTATGTTGACATGGCAAAAGACAAGTCGAACAACTTCCGGCTGATGGGCTTTGGCCACCGAGTCTATAAGAACTTCGACCCCCGGGCGCTGATCATTAAGTCCAGTTGCGAGAAGCTTCTTGCCAAGCGCCAGATTGACGACCCCATGTTCGAGGTTGCCAAGGAGCTTGCCGAGGTGGCGCTCAACGACGAGTACTTCATCGAACGGAAGCTCTACCCGAACGTCGACTTCTACTCTGGCGTCATCTACCGGGCCATTGGCATTCCGATTGAGATGTTCACGGTGATGTTTGCCATCGGCCGCCTGCCGGGCTGGATTGCACACTGGCTAGAAATGCGCCAGAGCCCGAACAAGCGAATCTGCCGCCCACGGCAGATCTACACCGGCGAGGCTGAGCGGGACTTTTTGCCCATGGATAAGCGTTGAGCCTGGGGGCTCGGCAGCGTTTCTTTAGCTGGCAATAAATCGTTTTTTCGAAGTTGCCGCGACCAAGCTAGCCACCTCTTTCGTAGGGAGTGAGTCGGCCTGACGACCAGGTCGAAGCGAGCCATTTGCTCGCTCCCGCGCAAGGTTAGCGTTTCGAGTCGTCATGCCCACGCAGCGCCGCACTGGACGAAGGGTTCCTGCTGCCTTTCGTCAGCCCCCACCGCTGGACGACCACTATCAGCCTTCTGCCATTGATCAGCGCCGCGCGCTGCTGATCAATCCCTTCTACGCGAAGGACTCTACTGCTAGTTTTGGCAAGCACGTGCTAACGCCAACCCTGGCTTTGACGTCCGTGGCGGGAGCTACCCCTGATCACTGGAAGGTCTCGTACTGGGATGAAAACCTGTTACAGGGCCCCCCGCCGCAAGATCCGTTTCCGGCAGTTGTCGGCATCACGGTTCATCTGACATTCGCCAACCGTGCGTATGAGTTGGCCGATTGGTATCGCAGCCGTGGCGCCCGGGTGGTGTTGGGCGGGCTTCACGTCACCTCATGCCCGGAAGAAGTTCGTCCGCATTGTGACGTGATGGCCATTGGCGAAGGCGTCTCGATTTGGCGTCAGGTGCTGCGGGACTTTGAGTCAGGCAACCTACGGCGAGAGTATCGTGGGTCGTTCCGGACGCCTGTTAAAGATGATCCTCCGCCGCGCCGCGATCTCCTTCCTCGGGATTCGTTCCTGACGACAACCAGCCTCAACGCGACGCGTGGCTGCCACAGCCGGTGCGACTTTTGCTATCTCGCGACCGACGGGCTCCATATGCCTTATCAGATGCGGGAACCTCGGCAAATCGCCCAGGAGTGGCTAGCCGATCAACAGCCGTACGCGGTCTTCACCGACAACAACTTAGGCTCTAAGCCGGAGTACCTCCGGAAGCTCTGCCGAGAACTGCGACCACTTGAGCGGATTTGGAGCGCGGCCGTCTCGATCGATGTGGCGGACGACGCCAGCATCGTTCGGGAGATGGCCCTGGCTGGTTGCTTTGGGGTATTCGTTGGTTTCGAGTCGCTAAGCAACGACAACATCCGCGACCAGCACAAGCGGAGCCCCAATACGGCTGACTACGCGCGACGCGTGGGAATTTTCCACGACCACGGCATCCAAGTGAACGGCAGCTTCGTGCTCGGTTTCGATCACGATGGGCCGGAAGTGTTCGACCAGACCATCGAGTGGGTCGAAGAGAACCGACTGGAATGCGCGACCTTTCACATCTTGACACCTTATCCTGGCACGCCGTTGTTTCGGCAGTTCGAACGTGACGGCCGAATTCTGCATCGAAATTGGGACCTCTACGATACGGGGCACGTGGTCTTTCGGCCCAAGCGAATGAGCGAAGAGCAACTCTTACACGGGTACGACGAGTGTTACCGAAGGCTTTTTTCCCACCGCTCGATCTGGCGGAGAAGGCCTGAGGACTGGCGCGCTGTGCCACCCTACTTGGCGATGTCTTACCTGTACAAGAAAAGCAATTGGTACTGGGAGTTTTTGATTCGCCACCGTCTCACAGCCAAAGCCTGGTGGCTTCCAATGGAGATCACGCGTCGACGGCACCTGCGCTTTCGCAAACGTCTGCTACAACGCAAAACGGAGCTAAGGGCCGAGTCGGTGATCTCTGCCGGCGTGTGAAGCGCCTCAGACGCTGATCAAAATCTCGCCCTTGCCACCCGTTAGCATATCGCCGTTGTAGAGATCAACGGTGGTAGGCAGTTGCACGCCCGCGGGAGCCAAGTCATGCGCCATCAGCCCGAGGAACTGCGGCGAGATTTGACAAGCCCGACGAAAGGTTGGCAGCAGGGCAGGGGGCGTGCGGCCAAACAGGCCAACGGTCCCGCGAACCATCTCAGCGCCGGGGCGCGGTCCGCACGATCCGAGCAGGAGCAACGTGCCAGCCAACATGCGATATCCAGCGAGCTGCCCGCAGCTGCCGGCAATGACAATCTGGCCGCGGCGCATGGTGTGGCCAACTTCGTCACCCGCCGATCCTCCTACGTAAATTGCTCCGCCGCGCATGCCACGTGGCGAACCGGTGTAGGCCGAGCCAACGGCATTGCCAGCGTCACCTTGGACTTCTATTCGGCCGCCAAGCATTTCTGCGCCGAGCCAATCTCCCGCCGAACCAGCCACTCTGAGTTGGCCGCCAGCCATGCCACTGCCGGTGTGCCGGCCCACCGGGCCATGGACTTCGATCAGCCCTTCTTGCATGCCTGCCCCCAGCCAATGCACGCCACTCAGGTCACCGGAGACGTGCCAGTGTAAGTCTTCCGTCGATCCGGCTACGGAGAAAAGCTCGCCTACGGTCGGGGTTGTATTGCCAACGGCGACTTGAAGACGCCGCACGGAGTCCAGGGAATGGCCGCGCAACGCATCAGGCGTAAAGCCCTCGACCTCGACCGGCAATGCCTCGTTAGCCTGATAACTCAGTTCCAACGGCACGATGAAGCTACTCGTCGGAGGTTGTTAGTTCGGGCTTCAGCAGACAGGCGGTCATCGCGTCAAAGACCGGTTCAACCTGATCAAACTCCCGATCCTCTGCCTGACAGAGCAGCAAGCAAGTGGCGCCTTCGCGATGGAAGACACGAACCCAAGCGGTGTTGGTGAGATCGAAGCAATAGAAGCTCAGTTCGTATCCGACAACTGGCGTCCCTTCGACGATCTCATCCGTGGGATCGTTCTCCAGGGCCGGGTACTCCGCTTGCATAGCGCCAAGCACCTCGTCGGCTAGCTCGCGAATGTCTCGCAGGCCAGGGTAAACGCTCAAAGACCAAAACGCCGTGTCGGGACTGCTAGCAGTGACTTGCAGATCTGCCTCATCATCGACAGGCGACTCGATGGTCCAGTTCTCAGGGTAGGCGAAGCGGACGCCTGCTTGCTCGAAAATCGCGGACATGGGTTCTCCCAATCGTCATTCAGTACCGACGTTAATTCTAGCGCGCCGGCAGCGCCGATGATACCGAGCAGCGGTCTGCTAGCGGAGCGAGGCTACGCCCCATCACTTCGCGGTTGGCGCCAGCAGTCTCGATTGCTAAGCTCCCGCGCGTTTTCTACCCAGCCAATGCTCCATGCCTCGAATCGTCCCTCATCATCGGCACGCGGCCATCCAGCAATGGTCGACGATCGCGCCATTGCTGATGCTCATCGCAGCAACGGCTGGCTGCGCTGGGTTGCGAAAAAAGAGCCCCGTGAGCTCATCTTTGGCTGAGTGCAGGCGTTACTCGTGCCAGGGCGTTACGGCTCTCGAGACAGGCGACTACAACCAAGCGGAAACGCTGCTGAGACAAGCCGCCGAGGCGTCGCCGAATGATGGCGACACGCGCCGCCACCTGGCGGACGCCTTGTGGGCCCGTGGTGAGTACGCTGAAGCCATCGCTCACATGCGGGCTTCAGTAGAACTCGAACCTCAGCGCCCGGAAACGGCTGTCCGCTACAGCCAAATGCTGTTGCAGAGTGGCAACCTGCAGGAGGCACTCGACCAAGCCGACGTGGCGTTGGCCTTGAATCCCCATTCGTCAGAAGCGTGGGCCGTCCGTGGCCGGGCCCACCGTGGTTTGGGAAATGACGACAGGGCAATGGCAGACCTGCATCAATCGCTCCTATATGCCCCGTCCGAACGAAGCGTTCTGGGCGACCTTGCGGCTATGCATCGCCGTGCTGGGCGACGTCGGCGGGAACTGACCACACTGCATCGACTACGCGACACGTATGTTCGAGGCGAGGAACCCAACGATTTGATCGCTGCAGAAGCAGACGCGTATCTTGCGCTGGGGCGCCCTGCCGATGCCGTCGAGCGACTGCGGCTGGCCTGCTCTCGAGCGCCCGCACCTGCCGAATTGCTGTGCCAGCTGGCTGAAGCCGAGGCTACCGCGGGTTATCCTGCTCAAGCATTCGCCACTGCTCAGCGAGCTTTGGCTGCGGATGCCAATCATCAGCCAGCTCATCAGCTACTGGCTCGGCTCAGCGGAGCAGCGCTACGATAACCCTCCTGATCGCGCCAGGCGGCCCCGGCAGGGAAAGAGCTCCCGCTGCAAGTCGCTTGAGACCCGGCTCTCGGTTTGTACGTGTCGTAGGGTTGGGTGTTTGGTTGCGCTTGCTTACGTGCGTGACCACGTCCCGCACACCTATGCCCGCGGAGCTTGGCCCATGGATACTGTTCTCACGGCCCCTGTTGCTGACGCTGACGTCACACCAGTTTTCGTCGATCGTCGCAGCGCGGACTCTGCCGCCACCCCAGGCCGCGAGCGCCGCCAATTCACCAACAGCCACGATGAGCTGTCGCCTGAAGCAGCCGAGCTGGCTCGCGCGATTGACGCCTACAAGCTCAGCAATCGGCGCCGCTTCATCACCTACGAAGAGATGCTGTCGGTCGTCAAAGAGCTAGGTTATACCCGCTGAGTAGCGGCCGCCGGGTCTTCGACAGACAGCTGATCAAGGGATTTCGGGTGCAATGCGCCTGCGTGCCATGCCTACTGCGAGTCGCAGGAACACGTAGCCACCCGCGGATGGCTGGTTAAGCGGTTTTTGGGCTCAAGCCGGTCACGCCAACTCAAGAACCGCTGTGGATGCGGCCCGCTCTTGCGTAGTCACGCAACGCTTCTACAGCGAGATGCGTCGCTCCGTTCCCTTTGAGGGAGAGGTTGGGTGAAGGATGAAACCTCGACGAATCTTCACGCTCCTCGCTGCCTTCCGGATAAAGGAACCGGGAATATGAAACCGAGTCTAGTCTTCGTCGAGAAGCGCCTCGCGGAGGCGTTTGGCGGTGACGAACCCTGCGACCTGTCCCGCTGCCGTGCGCACCAATACCATCTCTTCTCGCGAGTTCTGCAGCCGCAACAAGGTTGCCAAGTAGCTGTCCGTTTCCAACGCTACTGGTAACTCACGCGTAGGCAACGGCGTGTCGGATGCGATCATGCAGTCGACCGCCGCAACGCAACCACATATGGCGTGCTGTGCGGCGACGTCTTCAACCGGCAACACCGACTGCCTATGGCGGGCGGCCAGTCGCAGCACATCTTGCTGCCGCATTTCGCTGCTGGCCTTTACCTGACGCGAGGCGGGGACCATGAAGTCTCGCAGCGGCTTACTGCCCAAAGAAAAAGTGCCCTGAGCGAGCCGCCGCTGAGCCGGCGTGAGCAATCCTACCGCATGTCCTTCATCAAGCACTTCAGACAGTTCTCGACGAGCAAGAACCATGCGGATTGTTTGTGTCGGCGCCTGGCTGATCCACTGCAATGCTTGACTGACGAACCATAGCAGCAGGCTAAAGGGAGCAAACAGCACGCCGGAGATGGCCAAGCCGGGAGAGCAGCGTCGCAAGAGTCGATAGGGCGCCCGAAAGAAGAGCTGCTTGGGCAGCAACTCGCCGAAGATAAACACGACCGGGGTCAACGCCAGCGTCAGCGCCAACTCGGCGCCTGGATAGCCGGGAAAACTTGCCGTGGTTGCCATGACGATTGCCAAGGCCGTGACATTGTTGGCCACGTTGTTTCCCACCAGGGCCGTGGCAACGAAGGCGGCCGGGTTGTTGCTTGCCCATAGCAATGCTTTAGCAATGCGATCACCGCCGATGGCGTCGATCAATAAACGGACCCTGGCTACGCGATAGAAACCCGTCTCCGAACCACTAAAGAAGGCACTCAGAGTAAGGCCAGCAGCGAAGGTCAACAGGGCAAGGAACATGGCGTTAGGACCTCCCCCCCATGTCATTGACTTCAGCATCGGCAAACTCAATGAGCAGGCCGTCTTCGTCCGTCGCCAAAATCACCAACCACTGCATGCCTCCCCAGGCAATTGCGTCTCCTTCCACGGGCATGCGCTGCAGTTGCTCCTGCATCAGACCGCCAACGGTCCTGCTCTTGGTGCCAGGAAACGAACGCCCCAATTGCTTCCCAATTCGCCGCAGGGTGGTTCTGCCAGTGGCATGCCATACCCCATGGCCTTGATCGGTCAGTCGCCCCGGCTTGTCCTGGGGGTGTCGAGGCGCGGGGTCGGGCTGGAGGACCTCGCCCAATAGGTCTTCAACCGTCACGATGCCGATGGTTTCGCCCAGTTCGTTGAGCACCGCGGCGACGCGCCGACCAAGCCGGCGGAGCTCTCCTAAGGTAGCCGCCGCACTCGCACACCAGGGCACCAAGGCGACCGGAGCTGCGTGGTACTCTAGCGGCTTCCCAACTGGCAGCAAGGCAGCTTGATCCAGCGGCAGTGCTGTGGCAATTTCTTCGCTATCGGGTTCGGTGATCAGCAAGTAGCCGCTAGGAGTCGTTTGGCCGTTCAGATCGTGAGAAGTCACCGGCGGCGAAAACGCTAAGTAGTGCTTGCGGGGTCGCATGACTTCTTCGACACGCGTCTCGGCCAAGGCAACAACGCGGCTCAGAATATTCTGCTCTTGCTCGACCAACGCGGGGTCGCTGCCACTTAGCGTAATGGCGCGCTCCAGGTCGCCGAGTTCCATGTAGGGCTCGCTCACAAACTGCGGCGCGACCAGGCGACCACAAGCGTTACTTACTGCCTGGAGCGTAGGAAGTAAGGGATCGAGCAGACGTGTGGCCAACGTCAGTGGAACAGCCAACAGCGCAGATAATTGCGGAGACCAGAGCACGCCCAGGTTCTTGGGCAACATCTCGCTAACCACAATGATCAGCAGTAGCGCGCCGATGGCGGAAGCCGTGGCGTAGCTGGAGTAGCCGGCTTCTTCGAGCCCCAGTGCGACAACCGAAGCGAGCGAGAAATAAGCCATATTGATCACCAAGTTCCAGAACAGGATCGAGGTGAGCAATCGGTCTGGCTGCTGAAGCAGCCGTACGGCAGCCTGTTGACCTGCCCCTCCGCGAGACATCCGCTCGCGGTCTTCTCGGCCCAGATAAAACAGAGCCGCCTCGCTACAAGAGAAGAACCCCGAAGCCGCGGTAAGGGCGGCCATCGCCAGCAGATGTGGAAGAAAGGGCAGGAAAGGGGTCACGGCACAGTAGCGGGTAACGGTGTCTGCAATCGGTGGCTGAGAACGGTGGACTGGTGCGGCGAGTGGTGTCTCGGCTCAGGAGGCGCGTGCATCAGGATGGCTCCCCACTCTCGCGGGCAGATGTACGCCCCGTGGCGACATCAAACTCAGCCAGCGCGGGAACCAACATGGCAGTCGTAGCAAAGCCGAACGTCATGACTGTCATCATAAAGACGGTGCCGTAGTGGCCTAGCAAAAAACTCGTAATGGCGATGAAGGTGGTAATCGGAGCCGACATGGACGCCAAGAAGATTGCCGTCGAAGGGTTGCGCCAACCTAGCACGCCAAACAGCGCAATCCCTCCTCCGAGCATGAATCCGAGAAAAGCGACTAGTTGATTCTCGAATGTATCGTTCAGGGCCAACATCATTCGCATGCAAGTTGTCACGCCAAGAAATAAGAAGAGTAACGTTCCAAGGCTCGCGGCGATCGCGTGGCGAGAGTTCGGATACATCATCCCCGAGTGCAGTCCCAATACAGCGGCGAAACCATACACGACAACCAATCCCAGCAGCAAAAAGAAGAAGTTTTCCGCCGAGAGGCTCCCAGCCCCCCACAAGTATCCGCACAGCCCCAAGGGGAGCACGATCATCTCCCGCGCGTTGTAAAGTGCCCCTCCTAGTTTGCCGAAGATCAATTCTCGTGGCGACAGATCAGTAGCCAGCAGCAGATCGAGCGCTTTGAGGTCCCGCTCGTTGGTAAGTGAGGTCACAGCCAGCGCGTTCACCAACACCACGCTGACGACGAACAGCGGGGCTAGCGTCGTCGCGACTGGCGGAATCGTCGTGCTGATGCGCGCGTCGACATCGATGCTCTGAAGAGCCGCCGCTGTCGAGACGGCAAAGATGACCAAGTAGGCAAACTTGATCATTAGTATCTTGCGGCCGTAAGCCCAGGTGCGCATTTCGCGCCACAGGATCGGATTGTCCCAGACATGGCGTATCTGGCCAGGTGCGTTGTGGACGCTGACATCCGTCGCTTTGGCTGATGGGCCGACGGATGACAGAGCTTCTGATTCTTCCCGTTCGACTTCTTCTCGTTCGGCATCCGCTCGGGGACGGGCCTCTCGGCTGGGATTCCAGATGCGAACTCGCGCGATCGCAAGGCCATTGAGAACCACCGACAAGAAGCCGCCAAACATCAAGAACCGATAGATCAGATCGGTGGGCGGCGTGGTGTCCGCTACATTCAGCCCTAAAGCCAAGGGACCATAGGCTGGCTGCACGGCAGCTTGCACGGCACGCCAGGGACTGATCATCGTGGCGAGTTCGCTGGCCGGCTGCCCCAAGGGGAGAGCCCCGAACGCCCCACCAGCGAGCGCCTCGGCCCCCAGTAACCAAAGCACGATTACCATCGCCGTGAGAGCTAGGGTTTGAAACGTCTTCTCACGGGATAGCGCCAGGGTCGATCCAATGCTCCCGGCGGCCAAGGAACTAACCAGCGTTACGGCCATGACCCGCAGTACTTGGGCGGCAGAAACCCCGCCCAACAGGGTGAGCATCATGAGCAAAGGCCCTACCGCGACAATCACCACCAGGACGGTAAGCATGCTGGCCAGAAGTTTGCCCAGCACAAGCTCACGGTTGGTTAAGTCGGTGAGCAGCAAGAGGAGCAGCGTCTTGCGATCTTTCTCTTGGGCGACGGCGGCGGCCGCGAACAGCGCGGAGAAGAGAAGACAAACCGTCAGCAACAAAGGCGAAACCAGGGCGAATGCGGCTTCGCCAAAGCGTGCTAGGTCGCCGGGGTTGCGGATGTCCTGAGCCCCCACCAACAGCTGCCAAACTGTGAGAATGATGCCCAGAAAGGCGGCAACAAACAGGCTCCTGATGGCGTAGAAACGGGGTTGCCGCGGGGCAGTGACCACCTCGCGAGAAAAAACAGGACCGATCATCAGGCAGCTGGGGGCTCCAGAAAGGACGGGCAACAGGTTGCCATGGCCCACTATAACCCGCTGGCCAGGGCTCGTAGAGGTCACAAACCCGACGCTTCAGCCGGCCCTGAGCCGACTAATCCGCAATACCGGTCTCGCGCCCCGGTCTCCGCCTCGCTTCCCGGGCGCGGCGGGTGCTCACCTCCGCAGGAATCGATTAAGCTGTAGACCAAGAAACCCGTAACTCCTCGCGTAGGCCGTTTCGTCTCCGGATGGCCCCGAGAGCTTCCTCATCCCCTACACGCCTTACCTCTGCCAATCCGTGGCGACTGAGAAACCCTATGACATCACAACAGGCGCAACACTACAACAACCGTTCCCCACTGCACCGAATCTTGCTGGCAAGCGTGGCCTTGGCCGCAGTGGTCTCTGCCGCGAGTCATGCCAAAGCCCAGCTCTCTGCTACCGCTTTGATTGGCGATAGCGTTTCGACGCCCGACAGCCCGCGCTATTCCGACATCGCCGAGGCGATCAAGCGGTTCAACAATCGCGATGTGCTCGGAGCACGAACTTTTTTGGAAAGCGCCAAGCGCGAGGAAGAAAAGCTCCCGCCGGTTGGCGTCATGCTCGCCAAGATGTACGTCCTTACCAACAACGGGGCAGCCGTTCGTCCCGCACTGGAGCAGTCCATCAACGACGAGGCCAGTGACCCGGAACCTTACTTGATTCTTGCTGAGAGCACGCTGGCGGCAAATCAAACGATTGAAGCGGACGCCCTGTTTGACAAGTCGGTCAAGCTGATTGCAGCGTACAAAGTGAACCCCAAGCGTGCACGCCGTCTGGCCATTCGCGCGTATCGTGGCCGCGCAGCGGTCGCCGAGCGCCGCCGAAACTGGCAAGCCGCCGAGGCTGATCTCAAGGCCTGGCTGAAACTCGACCCCGACAATGCCACGGCTCACACGCGAATGGGCCAAACCCTGTGCATGTTGGATCGCGTCCAGGATGGCTACAAAGAATTCGTCGAAGCTCGCAACTTGGACAAGGAGCGTGCCAATCCCTACGTCTTGGTCGCCACGACTTACGAGCGACGCGGCGAGCAGGACAAGGCGCTGGAGCAATTCGCCAAGGCCTACAAGCAAGAGTCCAAGAGCGAGACCGTGCTGCTCACCTACGCCCAGTCCTTGATTCGCGCCGGCAAGCTCTCGCAGGCTGCCCGTGTGCTAAAGGAAGCCCGCGCTGCGGCGCCAGAGTCGTTCAACGTTTGGCTCTTCAGTGGCGTAGCAGCAAGGATGGCTGGCGACATGGATAGCGCCGAACGTGCCCTGATGCGAGCGCTATCGATTCAACCGAGCAGCCGCGACGCCTTTGATCAGATTGCCCAGGTGCTTACCGCCCAGGACGATGAGGCAAAGAAAGCGCGTGGCCTCCAGTTTGCCGCGACCAATGCCAAGCTCTACGAGAAGAACCCGGATGTCAACGTGACGCTCGCCTGGGCTTTGTACCAGAACGACCGCAGCCGCGAAGCCACAGGGGCGCTCCGTAAAGCTGTGCAGGCGGGGGGCGGCGCTCTGAGCGCTGACTCACGGGTGCTGGTTGCCAAGATCTACCTGGCAAACGACAACAAAGAAAACGCCCGCCGGTTGCTACAGTCGGCTTTGAATGAGAACCGTGGTGTCTTCGTTCACAAAGCCGAAGCGGAAAAGCTGCTCGCTTCGATCAACTAGACGCATGGCGCTCCCACGTCAGAGGGCCATCCAAAGCTAGCGCGCATAAAAAGGTCGTGGCAGGTCGATCCGTCGTCCTGCCACGACCTTTATCCTGAAGCAAAACACTCGCGTGTTTCGCCCTCCCGTTTCCTGCTCTTAGGAATCGGCCACCTGAGGCCGACGAGAGAGCAAAACTCTCCGAATCCACAATTCTGTAACCCAGGCGCCAGCCCTGATCCGCCCTTGCTGACGGTTGGGTAATCTTTTCGGGCTGCTCGTCTCGGCTACCGCAGAAGTTGCTACTGCAGCAACTGCTGGAGCACCGTTGGCGTTGGGGTTGGCGTTGGGGCCGCAGGCTGGCCACCTGGGTTGGTAAGCGTGGCCGCTGGAACACTGCCAAGCTGCTGAAAACGGACCGCTTCCACTCCGTCCAAGCCGCCTAACGGAGTCTCGCCCCCGTACGCGCCCAGCGGAGCGGGGCGACTGGCCGTGCAGCAGTCGTTGGGCCATAGCAAAGAATTCAGGCAGGGCAGATTGTACCGCCCCCCACAGCACCCACCACGATTGGGATCGCACTGGTAGTACGCGTTGTGGCTCCGCAAAGGCGTGGAAGAAGCCAGCGGCATGCCGTTGGTGTAAGTCGTCACCGGGTCCAGGCAGCGGCCTTGGGCCGAAACCACGGCGGGAATCATCAGCAAAATGCCGAAGCCAAGAATCATGATCAGGCGACGCATCAAGAGCTCCTTCCTGGAGAGGCTCGCACGGCGAGCGGTGAGTCCGTCACAACTACTAGAGGCGCACTCCGCGCCTCTTCAAGTCTTGCCGCGCTGGCGAGACGTGCTGGGGAAACTCGATCAAGAACAGAAAAAAGTCTTGATGAAGAGAGCCTTCGATTCTCGCAATCGGCAAGCTTTTACCAGACCACAGAGTTTCTCAATAGCGCGCTAGGCCGCTCGATCAACTCTCCCTTGCGGCGATTGCAGGTTGAATAGGGACAGCAATTCGCTTCGCGAGAGGCCATAGTTCTGAGGAGACGAGTCGTCTTGAAAGACCGACGCAAAAAGCTCTCGCTTCTCCGCAAGCACCTCGTCGATACGTTGCTCAATCGTGCCGGCGACGGTCATCCGCGTCACCGTTACCGGTCCAGCGGCGCCGATGCGATGGGCTCGGTTGATGGCCTGGTCTTCGACCGCAGGATTCCACCAGCGATCAAACAGAAACACGTAGCCGGCGAACTGTAAGTTGAGCCCAACGCTTCCGGCGCCGTAGCTCATGAGTATCACGTGCTTGTCAGGGTCGTTGCGAAACTGATCAATGACGCCATCGCGCTGCCGGTGCGGCACGCGGCCGTGATAGGCCAAGGGTCCAAATCGCTCCAAGCGTTGCTCTAGCTGGTTGATCGACTCGACCCACTGGCTAAACACGATCGCCTTGCGACCGCTCGCGGCGCACTCTTCCAGGTCAGCTTCTAATCGTTCCGCTTTGCTACTCGCGCCAGTGACGGGATCGAAGTTGCAAATCTGCTTCAAACGCAAGACAAGCTCAAAGACATGCTGAATGGGAACTTCGGCGCCAAGGTCACCAAGCTTCACTACGCCTTCCTGCTCAGCCCGCTGGTAGGTCTCCCACTGCTGGGCTGTGAGGTCAACCTGCTCGTCTCGAATCAATTTGGGGGGCAAGTCCGTGAGAACACGGTCTTTGGTTCTGCGCAACACCGAATCACTGACCGCGGCGCCCATGGCGCGGGGCTTCATGCCG
Organism: Lacipirellulaceae bacterium; assembly: GCA_965263315.1. Lineage (GTDB taxonomy): Bacteria > Planctomycetota > Planctomycetia > Pirellulales > Lacipirellulaceae > JBCCQL01. The sequence goes on from CBDHGZ010000003.1 coordinate 75,556, forward strand.
GGGCGCACCACGCCTGGCGAGACAAAGTCAAAGATGCCCGCCAAGTCATCGGTGCTGTTTTCGATGGGGGTGCCGGTAAGCGCCCAGCTGCGTTGCCGTCGGATCGATCGCACTGCCCGACTGGTTGCACCACGCGGGTTCTTGATGCGCTGCGATTCATCAAGCATCACCAGATCGTATTCCAACGGCTCTCCTTCGCCGTCGCACAACAGGCTTTGATCACGGACCACCGTCTCATAGTTGGCAATGGTGACTACGGCAGTCGATTCTCGCCACGCGAGCTGCCGCTTTGCCTGAGGGCCTTCCACGGTGACGACCGAAAGCTCTGGCGCCCAAAGCGAGAATTCACGCCGCCAGTTCGACAGCAGCGGCTTGGGGCAAACCAACAGCACTTTGCGAAGCTGCCCGCTGTGAGCCAACAGACGAACCGCGGTGATCGACTGCATCGTTTTCCCTAAGCCCATTTCGTCTGCCAACACAGCATGCCGGCGGGGATAGAGAAACGCCACGCCATCCAGCTGATAGGGAAAGGGATGGAAGGGAAACCGTAGCGACTCGGCTTCCAGCAGCGCCTCGAGCGGCGGCTGCAGCAGATAGTGCAGTCGATCTTCCAGCTTCACAACATCCGCTGGAGGGCGGATACGTGTGTGCCGAGATGAACGCTCGGGCGTGCGGGAACGGGCGCGAGTTGCAGATCGTGATGAGGGCCTCGACGGGACTTCATGCTTCACATGCGTCGCCAAGCGCGCCTGCCCCTCTGGCAACAGCCTTCCGAACAATTGGACCCGAGGCGCCTGAACTGCCACTGACGCAACCTCCGGTAATTCGCTGGCCGATACGCCAGTTTCAGACCAGGCACAACGAACCGCCGCTGAGACCTTAGCAAGAGCGGGCGACGGGAGGAACTGCACCTCCGAGGGCTGGAGTTGCGCGTCGTGGAAAGAGACGGCAACCGTTGCTTCATTGCCTGGAGAACTAGGCGGCTTCACGGTGAGTCACCTCAGTGGGGGTCGACTCTTGCTGCCCCAGTCGCTGTGCTTCGCGAATCGCTTGTTCGATTCGTTCAAATGGCTCAGCAGGGTCGATTGATAGGGCAAGCTCACGTAGCCAATCGGATCCTTGATCGACCGTTGCTTGATTGATCCATGCCGAGGCGCCCGCGCATTGAACCTGACGCCACGGGCCCGACGGCTCTTGCGAGGTCGAGCTCGCCGGGGCCGCACCAAGAAGCAGGAGCGATGGCTCACCGTCAGCAACCGCGGCCACAGCCGCAAGGTCGTCGATCACCACAACGGTCGGCGTAAGTGTTGCACGCTGCAGGAGTGCTCGGCCTACCTGCTCGCCCAGCAGGTAGGGGCGCAGCGTAGGTCCGAACAGGATCTCTTGAGCCCGGTTTGTGGTCACCGGGGCGGTACAGTGGAACTCCAGGGGGCGACCGGTCGACGTCACGATGAGATACCCCCCCGTGATGCCGACCACGGGGTCCTCAAGAAAGCGAAGATAGCCGAAGGTCAGGTCGTTGCTCATGCGTTCGGATGTAACCTGGTGCCGATTCTTTTTGGTGTCAGAGGAGCCAGCCGGGTGCCAGCAACGCTGCCAGCGATTGGCCAACCACCTAACGAAAGCATCGGGCGAGGGCGGCTGGCGACTTTAAATCGTCAAAACCGTCAGAGCCGTGCGCGACGTAAGTCCAGTAACCACGTCGAATCCCCCAGAAAAAACCGCTCTTGATACAACTTCTCCACCACCTGCTGGAAAGCCTTGCAGGTCTCCATTAAGCTGGGAGGTCACGGGGCATGCGGAGCGCCGCTTGCGGTGCTTCCTCATCTCGGCCGATGGCTCTCTCTATGCTGTCGTCCGCTCTCGCCCTGTTCGTACTATCGCCCACCTCCCGCCACAGGTTTTTTTGATGGCCGAGAAGCAACCGCCCCTGGCGCCCCTCTTTTCTCAAGTCGACGTCAGCACGGGAACACCGCCGCAAAGCGTGCTCCCCCCCGCTGAGGAGCAAACTGAACTGCTCCGCGAAGTTCTTACGGCTCAAGATCGCACCAACGAGTTGCTGGAAGAGCTAGTCGGCGCAATGGCCGCCCAGCATAAGCAGCGGTCACAAGAGTTGAAGCAGTGGAAGTCTGCTAACCCCGATTTGGCCGACAACTGCCGCGAGGCGGCTGAGGCACTCAGCAAAGTGCAGGTTGAGTACCTGGAACGCATGACGGACGAAATCAGCGATTCGAAAGAAGACCTCGTCTACGGCGAGTTCATGCTCAACGAGTTTATCGATCGCTACGGCCCTCGACTCGCACATCTGAACGGCGTGATCCAGGTACTCGCTCAGCTGAGCAGCCCCCAGCAGTCAGGTGAGAAGCATCAATCCTGATCGCTACTCAGTTTCACAGAACCAATTCTCCTTAGGCCCCGTAGCACACGGGGCCTTTTTTATGGTCCCGCGCCAGCCCGTTGCCAGCCGCCAGGGCGACCGCTATGGTCAACCAGAGCCGGTTCCCGCCAGCAGTTCGCCCGATCCCCACTCTGCCCCTCGCCCTACCCATGAGTACCGCGGCTCCTACCGAAGAGGCCATTGCCCAGGCCCGGCAAGATCTCGACGACCATGCTGTGGAGACGGTCCAGTGGCACTTTCATGAGTCCACGGGCTGTCCGTTCTGGCTTGAGAAAAAGAAGGAACTCAGCTTCGATCCCCTAACCGAAGTGAACTGCTTTGACGACCTGAAGAAATTCCCTGAGTTTCAAGACGAGTGGCTTCGCGGCGGCCCCGTACGGCGCTGGGTTCCCCAAGGCCTGGCCGACAAACCGGTGTACGTCTTTGAAACGGGTGGCACGACGGGCATCCCCAAAAGTCGCATCGCGATTGATGACTTCCGCACCGACTACTCCAACTTCAGCGACACACTACCCGACGAATTCTTCCCCCAGGGCGCCAACTGGTTGATGCTCGGTCCGAGCGGCCCCCGGCGACTGCGCCTCGCCGTGGAGCATCTGGCCCAGCACCGCGGCGGGATCTCGTTTTGCATCGACCTCGACCCGCGGTGGGTTATCAAGCTCATCAAGAAGGGCTGGATGGATCACCTGGAAGAGTACAAGAAACACTGCATAGACCAGGCGATAACGATCCTCACGGCTGGGCACGACGTGAAGTGTATGTTTGGCACGCCCAAGCTAATCGAGCAACTCTGCCTTGAATTGGAAGAACGTGGCACGAGTCTCGCGGAGGTGGGCATCACTGGCATCTTCTCCGGCGGCACCGAGTTCACGCCGCAGTGGACCAAGTTCTGCGTCGAGGAACTCTTTGGCGGCCCACCAGAGCAAAGCGGCATCTACATGACGCCCACCTACGGCAACACGCTGATGGGCCTGGCGTGTAGCGCGCCGGTTACCGCCGAGAACCAATACAAGATCACTTACCACGCTCCGCAGCCCCGGGCGGTGCTGGAATGTGTTGACTTCGATGACGCCGACCACGTAGTTGGCTACGGCGAAACGGGTCGCTCGAAACTGACAACCCTGACCAAGGAGTTCTTCGTCCCCGGCTTCCTGGAGCGCGACGAAGGCGAACGCGAACCGCCTTGCGAAGCCTACCCCTGGGACGGCATCAGCGGCGTCCGGCCATTCAGCAAACTGCAGGGTGGCACAACGGTTGGAGTGTATTAGCCGGGGAACCGTCGGTGATCGCGGATGAATGCTGATTTGCAAGGTTCACTAGAACGCAGGAAAAAAGTAGATGCCCCTCCTTTTTACCGGCACGAGTTGGATGGTTGTGCTTTCGATGCTCACTTTCTTTGAGCAAGGAACCAAAGCAAATGCGGACCAGCCCCTACACACTTCTGAGTTCGAATCGGCGACGGTAATCGGAAAGCTCGGAAAGCCGTTGGGCACTTTGGTCACCGTAGAAGGGGGTTACGTGGTCCAGAACGATATCCCCAATACAAAGCGGGATGAGTCGGCGGTCTTGCTTGACATTGTGTCGGTCGATGGCAAAGCGGTGTCGGGAAAACCCATTCGTTACGAGTTCCCGCCAGGGAAGCTACAAGAAGCAGTTGCACCGAAAGCAGGGCAGAGATTCAAACTCGTTGTCTACGAAGCTGGTGGGTTCAATGGAGACGTGGACGGGGCCGCTCAATACGAGGTGGTAGTTGCCAAGGCCTTCAGGCCCTTCAAGTTCCTTAGCTTCCTCCGGGTTCTCCGTGATCAATCGAAAGGAATCTCGATCCGTGACGCCTGCCAGCCATAGATCTGAGGCATCCGCGTTCATTTGCGTCCATCAGCGGCTTATTCAAATCCAAACATGATCGAACTACCAGCCATCCGTTGGGGCGAGCCCTACCAGTCGCTCGACGTTGACGAGGTCAAGCATTTCTACACCGGCGAGCCGGTGGCGCGGGTGCATTGTGTGGGGTCGGGCATCATTCGCCGCGACGCCAAGAAGGCGCGTCGCGCTAGGCGGGCGCTGCAAGGGATGTCGCCTGCCGAGTTAATCGAGAAGTGCACGGCAGCTGGCGAGTTGTTTGAGTCTGGCACGGTTACCGTCGGAGATTCTCCCCAATCGCCACAAGACTTTATCCAGCAGCAATCGGCCACCACCGGCATGCCAATCGCCATGTGCGAGGCGAACGTCACCAAGAACGCCTTTGTGCTGAAGAATCTTGAGCAGATTCTTGACTGTCTGACCCGCGGTTTGGATCTCAATATTCTGGCGCGGGGCTACGGCGAAGAGGGCAGGGGTGTCACGGTGAGCTACCAAGCGCAGTGCGATGCGCTGGGAGCCGTCTTGCCGAGCAACTCACCCGGCGTCCATACGCTGTGGCTACCGGTGATTGCTCTGCAGATGGGCTTGGTGCTCAAGCCGGGCAGCAGCGAGCCGTGGACACCCTATCGAGTGTTTGCGGCGATGGTTGAAGCAGGCATCCCTCGCGAGGCGTTCTGCCTGTACCCGGGCGCCGGCGCCGAGATCGGCGGGGCGATCCTGGCGAGTTGCCGACGCAGCATGATCTTTGGCGGGCCGCAAACCATTGAACAATACGCTGGCAATCCCAAGGTACAGGTCCACGGACCTGGCTACTCCAAGATCATCATGGGCGACGATAAGGTCGACAACTGGCCGGAGTACATCGACCTGATCGCCGAGAGTGTCTACAAGAATGGCGGCCGGAGTTGTATCAACGCGTCGAGCGTTTATGCCTCGCGTCACACAAAGGAGATTGCCACGGCCCTGGCTGAGAAGCTCGGCCCGGTCGACGTACTTCCACCAGACGACCCCAACGCCGGCCTGGCTGCCTTCACCATCGAAGGCGCTGCCGCGGCGATCTATGGCGCCATCGAGCGGGATGTCGAAGCGTCGCCCTTAGTCACTAACATGACCGAACCTTTCGGCGATCGGCTCGTCGACAAACCACCCGTCGCCTACTTGCGGCCCGTCGTGCTACATCATGCGTCCCCCGAGAGCGACTCGCGAAACAAAGAGTACATGTTCCCGATGGTCAACGTCGTCGAGTGCCCCCAAGACGAAATGCTACACGCCATGGAGTACACGCTGGTTGGTACGGCGATTACCGAAGATGAGGCGTTCCGCCGCGATTTAATTGGCTCAACCGAGATCGACCGCTTGAACCTCGGCCCCATAGCCACACCCAAGCTCGACTGGCTGCAACCGCATGAAGGAAACCTGATCGAGTTCTTATATCAGAACCGTGCGCTGCAGGTCGCTTAGAGCAAGCCAATGATCGCAATGATGTAACGCGGGTCGAGTCAACAACAGAACCAACCACAAAGGACTCGAAAGACACCAAGAAATCGATGAGCAACTGCTCATTTGTGTCCTTCGATTACTTCGTGGTTTGGCTTCAGCTGATACTTTCATCCTCGCTATCCGCAATCCGCACCCATGAATGAGTTCGACTTCAACTGCCCTACGCGAATCGTCTTCGGCCCCGGGCGGGTGGTGGAGTTGGGGGCGCTAACCGCGGGGTTGGGCGTAAAGCGGGCTCTGGTCGTTTCTGACCCCGGCATCATCCAAGCGGGGCATACCTCACGCGGCATTGAGGCGTTGCAATCGGCGGGCCTGGAGACGCTGGTCTTTGACGGCGTGCAGGAGAACCCGACCACCGACAATGTCGAGCAGGGCAGGACGGTTGCCGCGGATTTTCGCCCCGAGGTGATCGTGGCCATCGGTGGCGGGTCAAGCATGGACTGCGCCAAGGGGATCAACTTCGTCTACTCTTGCGGCGGGCGAATGCAGGACTATTGGGGCGTGGGCAAGGCCACCGGCCCGATGCTGCCGATGGTCGCTGTGCCCACGACCTCCGGCACCGGTAGCGAGGCGCAGTCGTTCGCCTTGATTTCCGACGCCGAGACGCACACCAAAATGGCCTGTGGCGACAAGCGGGCCGCGTTCCGTGTGGCGTTATTGGATCCGGAACTCACGCTGACGCAGCCCGAACGCGTTACGGCGCTGACAGGAATCGATGCCATCAGCCACACCGTCGAGACCTTGGTCACCAAGAAGCGCAGCCAACTCTCGCTCGCATTCAGTCGGGAAGCGTGGCGGCTACTCACCCAGGGAATTGAGGTTGTACTGGATGATCCAGGCGATTTATCGGGCCGCGCTTGGATGCAACAAGGAGCCTGTTTTGCGGGAATGGCTATTGAGAACTCAATGCTTGGTGGCGCCCACGCGCTGGCGAATCCACTTACGGCCGCGTATGGCATCACTCACGGAGAAGCGGTAGGCATGATGTTGCCACAAATCGTTCGTCATAATGGTCGAGATGAGGGCGTCGGCCTGGCGTATGCGGAACTTGTCGCCGCACTGGGCGAAGAGACACACGATGCGGTGGTTAAGCTTGCCGAGTTCCTCGGACGAGTCGCGCAACGCGCCGGCCTGGCGAGTAAACTATCCGAGTGTGGTGTCGACCGCCAAAAGCTTCCTGAACTTGCCGCCGATGCGGCCCGGCAATGGACCGGCACTTTCAACCCGGTCGAGATGACCGCCGATGACTATCTCAAGCTTTATGAAGCCGCTTACTAGCCGGAAGGCCCGTGTGCGACGAATCACCTTCGACTGCGGCTGCTACGCCTGTCTGTTGGTGATGGTTGCTGTCTCGCCCAGTGGCGCCGAAGACTGGCCTCTTGCTCGGGGAAACGCCTTGGGCACAGCGGTGGCGCGGACGGTCTTACCGGCCGAGCCAGAACTACTCTGGAAATATGTTGCCAAAGAGAGCGGCTGGGAAGCCACTCCGGTCGTCTCCCGAGGCGTCGTGTATGTCGGCGACGCCGATGGGACTTTTCACGCGGTGAGATTGACCAATGGCACGCCGCTTTGGAAGAAGACCTTTGACGATACGGGCTTTGCCGCGGGAGCCGCAGCCCGTGGCGATCGACTCTTTGTCGGGGACATCTATGGCGATGTCCGATGCCTTGCGACCACGAGCGGTGATGTCCTGTGGACCTTCAAAACCGAATCCGAGGTGTTCGCAGCTCCCAACCTGCATGAGGACGCCGTTCTCGTCACGACGGAGAGCGGACAACTTTTCACATTGGATGCGGAGACGGGCGAGGAACGTTGGCGATTTACCATCGAAGCACCGCTGCGCTGTTCACCGACGATCATCGACGGCCACACAATGTTGGCCGGCTGCGATGAGCAGCTCCACGCCATCAATCTTTCCAACGGCCAAGAAGTTGGCACGGTGTCCATTGCTGGCCCCACCGGTAGCACGCCCGCCATTGCAAACAGGCGTAGCTACTTCGGCACGGAGTCCGGCGTCTTCCAAGCCGTGGACGCCGCGGACCCAACTGCTTTGACGGTCGCTTGGTCCTTCCGCGATCCACGCCGTGGTCAGGGCATCCGCAGCGCTGCCGCCGTGAGCGATTCCTTGGTCGTCTATGGCTCCAACGGCAAGGCGATCTATGGCCTCGATCCTGAGACAGGAGACCTCAAATGGGAGCAGCCTGTGCGCAGTCGCGTGGAGTCTTCGCCTGTGATCGCCGGTGGGTATGTGGTCGCCGCAACGGTCCGCGGCCGACTTGTTCTGCTCGATTGTGAGACGGGCGAGACCGCCTGGGAATATGATGCTGGTGGCGGCTTCACCGCTTCACCAGCAGTGGTGGATGGTCGCCTGCTGATCGGTAACGATGATGGAACACTGTATTGCTTCGGGAGCAAAGTGGGAGGGACCGAATGACCACCGAATCGACTAAAACGGACGTCGGCAGCTACTTTATCAGCAACTACCCGCCATTTTCGCAGTGGTCCAAGGATCAAGTCACAGACATCGAGCACGCGTTAAACGAGACACCAGCCGAAGTTCCCCTGGGCCTGTACTTGCACATTCCTTTCTGTCGCAAGCGGTGCAAGTTCTGTTACTTCAAGGTCTTCACCGACAAAAACGCCGAGCAGGTTGAGCGCTACTTGGCCGCGCTGTCGCGCGAGATTGAACTGGTGAGCAAGCTCCCGGTGATGGGAAACCGGGCGTTTCGGTTCGTTTACTTTGGTGGAGGCACACCCTCCTTTCTTTCGAGTCGTCAGTTGCATCGCCTCGTTGATCGCCTGCGCGCCAGCATTGACTGGTCGCTGGCCGAGGAAGTTACTTTCGAGTGCGAACCTGGCACGCTGAGTGAAGCCAAGGTCCAAACGCTAAAGGAAATCGGCGTCACGCGACTGAGCCTGGGCGTCGAGCACTTTGACGATGACATCCTCCGCAATAATGGCCGGGCTCACGAGTCAAAGGAAATCCGCCGCGCGTGGCCGTGGATCGAGGCTGCTGAATTCAAGAGCGTCAACATCGACCTGATCAGCGGCATGGTAGGCGAGACATGGGACACCTGGCGAGACGCCGTGGCTAAGGCCATCGCTTTGGCGCCCGATAGCGTAACCATCTACCAAATGGAGTTGCCCTTCAATGCGGTCTACTCACAAGACATCCTGGGCGGCAAGATCGAGACTCCTGTCGCAGACTGGCCACTGAAGCGGGAATGGGTGGACTATGCTTTCGACCAGTTCACCTCGCAGGGCTATAGCGTTTCCAGCGCCTACACGCTGGTCAAGTCACCTGAGGTGATCTTCAGCTATCGCGACAACCTATGGCAGGGCAGCGACCTGCTGGCCACTGGCATCGCCAGCTTCGGTCATGCCTCGGGGGTGCACTATCAGAACCTGCCAGAGTGGGAAGCCTACTGTGGCACGCTTGAAGAAGGTCAGCTACCACTTGGCCGCGCGTTGAACATCACGCCCCACCAAGCTTTGATTCGCGAAATGATTTTGCAACTCAAGAAGGGCTACCTAGAACGATCCTACTTCCTGCAGAAGTATGAAGTGGACATTGTTGACCACTGGCGCGACGCTTGGACCGGGTATCAACATCAGGAGTTGCTGACCATAGATTCCGACCGGATCGTCCTGACGCGGCGTGGTTTGCTGCAAGTCGATGGCTTGTTGCCGGCGTTCTTCGAAGCAGAACACCAAGGCGTACGGTACACGTGATGGATGGCGTCTTGTACTTCATGATGGGCGAATTCCAGGCAGAATTCCCCACCGATCGGTCCTACGCCAAGAACCACATGTGGGCCAAATCCACGGGCGAGAATCGCTGGAGTTTCGGCTTTTCAGCCTACGCCGTCAGGCTCCTGCAAGATGTTTACTTTCTCGACTGGGAAATCGAACCTGGCGCCATGTTGGACATGAAGCAAGAGATTGGCCAGATCGAGAGCCAGAAGGCAGAAGCTTCCCTCTATGCGCCACTGCCGGGCCGCGTGACCAGCATCAACGAGCAACTGCTGTCAGACCCCTCCGCCATCAACTCTGACAAGTACGGCAAAGGGTGGCTGTTTGAGCTGGAGACTCCAGGAGAAGAATTGCTGTCTCCCGAGAACTACCAAGATCACCTCGCTGCCGTCTGGGAAGTGACGCAGCGAACGATCAAAGGACAAATGAATGGGTAACCGGCCATGGCTGCCCGTCGCAACTCGGCCAGCAGCCGTCAGATGCCACGTAGCACCACATCTGGTACCCTAGAATACGGTTGAAACAGCCCACTACCAGTCGCCAGCCGCACCACGCAAACTTCTCGCCATGCCCCGCCGCTTTACGGTTGTCGTCAGCCAGGCCCAGAGCCAAAACCCCAAGAAGCGCGCCATCGAAGAAGCGATCGTAGGCAACTTGCTGGGCGAGCGGGGTGTGGACGTCGCGGTCGTCCCGCACCTCTACGACCTGCAGGGCGACACGCCCGAAGTGGTTGGCCTGCAGAGTCTAGCGAGCGACCTGATCGTGTGCAGTTGGCTCTACCCGCGGGCCGTGCGTTGGACGCTGGACCGCCATGGGGTTCGCGGCCAGGAGGGTGAGTCTCTGATTCCCGCTTACGGCGAGACTGACGACGAAGAAGAGGAAGCGCCTGATTCGTCGGAAGAGGAGAAGACTCGCGTCCTCGACTCTCGCCCCACTCCCACTCGAAGCATCTACTGCCTTGATCTGCGCAGCCACAATTCGGCCGATCCCTACGTGGCAGAGGTTCGGCGCATCGTAGCAGAAGGAGCGGTGAAAACGGTCGAACTGGGGAGCTTCAACGGAAACGGGAACGGGAACGGTGCCGGATCAGCCCCGCTAATCGCGGGGCGGGAGAGCTCAGCCCTGGGTGACGCTGCGACCAATGAAGTCAATCCAGCAGTCCTCGCGCCGGGAGCTTCCCAGCCGACCCAGGCGCCGCCGCGACGCTGGTATCCGGTGATCGACTACTCCCGCTGCACGAATTGCATGGAGTGCATCGACTTCTGCCTGTTTGGCGTGTACGGACTCGACACGCAGGAGACGCTCCTGGTTGAACAACCGGACAACTGCCGCAAAGGCTGCCCTGCTTGCAGCCGCGTGTGCCCCGAAAACGCCATCATCTTTCCGCAGCACAAGACGCCCACCATCGCGGGAAGTCCGGAAGTTGGTGGTCCGATGAAGATCGACCTATCGAAGCTCTTTGGAGCCCCTGATCCCGGCGCGCCTGGAGCCGACAAAGCGGTCGATGTGGCCGTCCGCGAACGCGATGAACAGCTTCTGCTGGCAGGACGAGAGATGGTTGGCGATGCGGTTGGCCTGCCAAAGCGGCACAATGGCCATGGCGAAAAGCCCAAGGACGAACTCGACGACCTGCTCGATCAGCTGGACGCCATCGACATCTAGCTAGCCGGCGGAGCCGTCTCATAGGTCCGAGCGGCATCCCGCGACAAGTTCCCGGCACCGGACTGCTGGCTCGCAATTTCGTAGAGTTGCTGGCCACACGGCGTGGGATACTCGGCTGACAGACAGGCCTGGCATAGATCGCCGGCCGGGCGGCCAATGGCCCTGGCGATGGATTCCAACGGCAGGTACCGGAGCGAATCGGCCCCGAGCTCCTCGGCCATCGCGGCGTAGACTTCCTCATCCGCCTCGGTTCGCCCCGCCATAAACGCCGGCGCGAAGAGCTCCCCAATGGTCGACATATCGATCCCGTAGAAGCACGGCGCCACGATCGGCGGGCAAGCTACCCGGACGTGGATCTCGCGAGCCCGGCCAACCTCCCGGATGCGGTCAATCAGCACTCGCATGGTCGTCGAGCGGACAATCGAATCTTCTACCAGCAACACTCGCTTGCCTTCTAGCACGTCGCGTAGCGGCGTGTACTTTGAGGCGACTTTGGCAAGACGACTATCGCCTCCTTCGATAAAGGTGCGTCCCGAGTAGCGGTTGCGGATCAAGCCCTCGACGCTCGGCACATTGAGCTGGTAGGCCATTGCGTCCGCGGCCGCTTTGCTGGTGTCGGGAACGGGGACGACGATGGTGTCCTCGTCGATCGTGGTTGTCTCTCGCTTTGCCAGCTGTTCGCCCAGCGCCTTGCGGGTGAGGTAGACGCTGCGGTCTTCCATGTTGCTGGCGACGTTCGCGAAGTAGATCCACTCGAAGAAGCAATGGGCTCGCCGGGGCGATTCGGCAAAGCGAGTCACCTGCAGTTGGCCATCAATGACCGCCAGCGCCTCGCCTGGCTCGAGAGACTTGATTTGCTCCGGCTGGTAACCCAGGTTCAGCAGCGCGACGCTTTCACTGGCCGCGGCCACCAGCGACCCGTCGGTCGCCCAGCTGACCGGCTTGATGCCAAGCGGGTCGCGGGCTACCAGCAGTTCGCCCAGGGCGTTGATCAGGGCCACGCTGTAGGCCCCGTCGAGTCGGGCGGCGACACTCCTCATCATCTCGACCAGCGACGGCCGACGGTCGCCGGCCAGATCGCGGCTGATCTCGTGCATGAAGATCTCTGTGTCCGTCGTCCGAGCCAGGTGGTGCTCGTCCTCCGATAGCAGTTGGTCCCGCAACTGCGGGTAGTTGGCCAATTGGCCGTTGAATCCGAAGCTGAACCACTTCCGCTTCTGCAAGTGGTGCCGCTCAAACGGCTGAGCGTAGCTGCGGTCCTCTTTGCCGCACGTGGCGTAGCGAACGTGGCCAATCGCCGCTGGGCCGGCGTACTGGGCCATCAGGCTTTCTGCCTTCGCTTGATGGCTGAGGCGAAACACCTCGCTCACGCTGCCCAGCTCGCGGTAAGTGTCGATCAACTGCCCACGGTCGGGATTGAACGAGGTCATCCCGGCCGAGAGCTGACCGCGGTTTTGGATGTCCAACAGCATCCGCGGCATCAATCGCGATGCTTCAGCCGGACCTTGGGCGGGGCAGAGGGGGCTGGGCGGGGCGCCAGGCAGGTGATAGACCGCAGCGATCCCGCACTCGTGCCGCAACTCGTCGCTCATCAGGTTCCGTTCCCTGGGGCCGGCTCCACAGGGCGACCGCGCAATGGCGGTGGGGAGAGAGGCTTGCGCCCGGGAGACCCTTTGATCTTAGGCGAGCGGCGGGCAGCTCTCAATGGGCCGGGCGGGCCGTCTGCTCAGCGGCCTGGCGGGCGAGGGCGGCTCGTCGCTGCAATTGACCGACATAGCCACGCTGCTGGGCAAGCCGCTGAGCCTTCAGATCCCGCAGCCGGAGTTCTGCCGCCAACCGATCGAGTCGCACCCGCTCGATGGTCACCGGCAGGGGGGTGCCAACATCGAACTTGGTGAAGGGACGGTACTGGCGGGCCAGCCGATCGAGAGCCTCGATCTCCGCCTTGGCCAGCGTGATCGCGGCATCAAGTTGGCGCCGCTGGGCAGGGTACTCGACGAACTGGTAGGCGTAGAAGTCGAGCTTTGCTAGCTCATGGTTGTAGCGGTCGAGCGTCTGCCCCCTGGCTTGACTGCTGGCAGAGGTCAGCAGCAGCGCGGCGGCAACAGCGGCGAGACGAGAAAGCAGCGAAGGCATGGTACAGCCCCCGGGGAGTGCGGAAGAGAAGACCTTCTTTCCACAGTAATCACTACAGGGTCGAGAGCAACTTATGAGCGGGCAACGTCTGGCGGGCACCGGAAAAAAAGATGGCCCAAAGAAAAAACGCAGCAACGGGTGAAACCGTGCTCTGAGAAATTTTTGCCACGCTTAAGTGAGCTGGTTCACACTCCGCAACCTAGCCCGCGCCCCTCGTTTCCCGACTTACATCAACGCGCCACGGCCGGGTGAACTTCTCTGATTGTCAACATAAACCGTGAATCACCAAATTCAAGAAACCGTTTTGAGCGCGCCGTTTTGTGCCGCGCGGAAGAATTCTTGACCACCCGAGGTTTTCCGCCAGTGGCGGCGGTGGGCCTAGACCGACGCGTGTTAGCAGCTGGGGTTGCTCCGAGTCAGTTACTCAGTGGTCCATTACTTGATCTGACACGCCTTCAGACTTCCATGTCACACAAGATTGGTCGGGGCTCCGGCCTATCTCCACTGGCATCGAGCCCCGACAGTCCTGACGCAACTGTCAATCGAACTCTGTAATGGCCTAAGGAAAACACTATGCGAACCTCTCTAGCCTTTCTGATGTGTAGGCTGAAGCTAATACCCGATCCACTACGTTGGTTACATGTGTCTTAAGCAAAGCCTCAATGACACAATCCAGGAGCCTACCTGAGACCTTGGAATCAAGCGTGAAATGCCCTCAGTGCGCGAAGTCCATCCGCGTTCCGGAGTCGATGCTCGGTCGCAGCGGAGAAATGCCCCGGATGTGGCGGCCAAATCCAAGTTCCTTCTCGCCCGAAACCCAAACCGACCAAAACCGAACCGATAACACAACCGTCGTCACCGATTCCCGCGCCGCCCCGACCCGCGGCTCAACAACCAACGGTCGTTCAACCATCAGCGGTAACACCAAACACAACGAACGTGTTCACACCGGCAGGCCAACCATCCGCAGTTCAAGTCAACGTCCAAAACAGCAATGTATCCAATAGCCTTGGCATCGCTTCGTTGACCCTCGGAATTTTCTCGTTCTTCGTTTGCTGGATACCGTTTATCGGATTCGGCCTCAGCGGTTTGGGTTTGCTGTTGGGCATTGGCGGCCTCGTCATGTCGGTCACGCGAAAAGGAACGGGCATTGGGTTTGCCATCGCCGGAACGGCCGTATCCGGAATCGGCGTCTTGCTGGGAATCGTAATCATTGTTGCCCTGCAAGGATTGGCCGAAGGCCTCAACGAGGTTGCGGAACAAATGGAACGTGACCTGAACTCACCATCGCAACAAGCTGCTCCGGTTACGGATTCCCCACCGCCGAATGGAAACACTACCGATGGCTATTCGACTATCCAAGGATCTCCCCCGATAGACACTCCCGCACAACCAGAGTTTCACAATGCTTCTAAACCGCTGCAACTTGGAAACGTCCAATTGGAAATCACGTCGGTGCGGATCGGCAAGGTTCCGCTCTATCGTACGATCATGCAGCAAGACACGGAATCGGTAGACGATCTATTGACGGTTTGGCTGAAAATCACAAACACCAGCACCAACAAGAAAATTGACTATCAAGGATGGATGTCTGATTTCGCGTCCCTCATGGACATTGATGCAGAACTGACTGATGACAATGACAATCGGTATCGCGGCGTATCATTCAACGCAACAACCACTGTGAAGGATGCCAAAACAAACGAATCAATTTATCCCGGCAAATCCATCACCGACGCCGTAGTTTTTGAACTGCCAATTGATGGTGCCAAATACCTCGACCTGAAACTTTCGGCAAAGGGATGCAAAGAGGATGGCGAATTAGGCCCGTTTTCGCATTCCGATCGAGATGATTCAACGTTAGCGTAGAAATCGCCATGTAACAAAGCCGTGAATCGGAGCACTCAATCACGCGGCAACTGAAATCAAAGTCTTCCGTTCGTGCCCGGTTACGGCAGGCGTTAGCCTCATCGGTGGCCCCGCCCGCTGTGGTGATCCTCTTGCGTGGGCTGCGTGAGGTTGGCGGTCTGCTCAGCAGCCTGCTTATGTTTTGCGCGTAGAACTCATGCTTTGCGGTAGCAGTGTACCTTGCCGGCGGCGGTGGCCGGCTAGAGCTGGCGTTAGGAGCAGGGCCAAGGTGAGCGACAGTGGCTCGGGGACGGGGGCGGTTGCTTGGGCAGCGCCGGGGGCGGAGGTGGCGCCGTAGTTGGCGAGCCAGAGGTCGAGGTCGAGGCTATTGACGGCGCCATCGTTGTTGCCATCGGCAGCGAGGCCGGCGCCGGTTTGGCCCAGGGTGTTTCGCCACAGGGCATAGTCGCCGCCGTCAACGATGCCGTCGCCGTTGAAGTCGCCTTGAAGCAGTTCGGCCGTGACGAGTTCGATCATCAGATTGTCGACAAGAGCTTGGGCTCCAACGCCGGCTGACACCCCGGCGGCCGAGGTTAGCAGCAGACTGAAGTAGCGGCCCAGGGCGCCATAGTTGAGCGTGAGGTCACTCAGCAAGGTGCTGCCGCCAAGCACGACATCCATCGTGGGCGTCGCGCCCGTTTCGTCAACGATAACTTCTACCAGCAGATTCGAGGTATCGGCGATACTCGAGCCGATCAATTGGCCTTGCGAAGTTAGCACGACCGAGCCACCCGAGTTGAAGGTAAGCCCCAGTTTGGCGAAGGAGCCTCCGGTGGAGAGGAGCGACTCGTTGTCGTCAAACGTCAGCGTAAACTGGTCGCTAGCGCCGGCGTCGGCGGTCAGGGAGAGATCGAAGCTCAACTTCCAGTGTTCGCCATCGAGTTGCGGCAGGAAGTTTCGGAGCAACTGCACATTGGCGGTGTCCGCGATGGCGTCGCCATCGCTGGTGGTGCTGAGCCGTAGCTGGTTGCCCAAGATTTCCGTATCGCCGGCGGTGCTCGACTCGGGCTTCAGCAGCGAGTCGGCAACACTGTGTTTCTGCCGCGCGAACCAGAAGCGATTGAAGTTGATGTCAGCGTTGTCGTTGCCGTTGATGTCAAACGTGTCCACGAAAATGACATTCTCGTCCTGTGGCGGCTGATAGGCGGCGTCGTCCACAAGCACATCGAGCGAGTAGAACTGCTGGAGGTTTGATTCTCCTTCGACGCGGACATAATAGTCTCCCGTGTAGGGCAGGGAGATACGATCAAGCCGCTCCATGGCGCCCGCTTCAGCCAGGTCGACCGTCATGACCTTTGTCTGTCCGTCGGCGGCGTAGATCGAAAACTTGACGTCGGACCGGGCAGCGTAATTCGTGTTGGCTCCTTGCTCGCTGTCGTACGTTGGGCCTTGAGGAACCAGTTCGATGCGAGCCCACGTGTGCTGCGAAGCCGTGAAGCGGAACCAGTCCGTATCGGAGCTTCCATCGATACCGACCCAGTCGTCATCCATCTCCTGGGCCACGGCATCGTTTGCATCTAAGCCCAGCACGGCCGAGCCTTGATTGGCAAAGGCGCCCAGGAAGGTGGCGGTGGCGGCGGTGTCGTTGCCGCCGTTCTTTTCTAAGGGATCGCCATACATGCGGTTGAAGGCGTAGATATCGTCAAACTGGAGGCCCCAGAAGCTTGTTTCCAGCGGGGTTTCCATCGCCGCATTGGCGCCAGAGATTGCGTCCTCGTGACTGAGCCCGACGCCGTGGCCCGATTCGTGAGCAATGAGATTCCTTAGCGGGGCCTCGTTTCGAATCCACCAAGAGGGCAAACCGTTGGTATCGCGGTAGGTATCAATCCGCATGTCACCACCACTACTGGGAAACGAGTTATCAGCCAACACGCCACCGGTATCGTTCTCCCAGAAGAACGGCGTCCCAGCGATTCGCATGTCTCCAAACTGCCCCGTGTCATTGCCTTGGGCATCCTGCTCATGGACGTAGGTCATCGTAAGACCAGAGACGCGCTCATATTGCTCGTAGACACGATCCATGATGGACCACCATGGCCGATTGGTGAGATCAGGCGTGCGGTCTGCTTGGTCAACTGCCCAGCCGTCGTCAAGCGCGTCGATCACATCGCTATTGCCAACTCCGCGACTTGCTTCGCCATCGGGAACCACGCTCCAGAGCAGCGTGAGGGCATCGCCACGACTGTTTCCGCCCCCGTCGGTCTGGGTGTTCGACCACCACTCGTTGATGTCGTAGGCGTAAAGGGGTGCGGGCGCACCAACCAAGAACAACAGACATAGAAGTCCGCGCATCACCAAGCTCTCGTTGTAATAGTCACGCAGCCGTTCCGGCGAGCTGCGGCGAATGAGCGACAGCCACCGGGCAGGCCATGCCCGCCGATAGTCCGTCACTAAACCGTTTATTCTGTCGTGGCATTCCAAAGCGAACAAGCGGAGAACGCGCCAAAACCCAGTGATGGCGTCCGCATATTCCCGGGTAGGGGCGTAAGAAGACGCCAAAATCAACGGGGATGCTGGCCAGTTTGGCGTTCGATGCAATTGGCTACCAAGGCGGTCCAGCCCGTTTGGTGGCTGGCGCCGAGGCCTTCGCCGGTATCGCCGTTGAAGTACTCGTGGAAGAGGATCTCGCCCTGCCATTCGAAGTAGTCAACCGGGCAGCAGGTCTCGCCATGGCAAGGCCTTTGACCCTGGGGGCCGGCGGGCAAGAAGATCCGGGTGAGACGATCGTTGATTTCGCGGGCCACCTGGCGGAGATTCATCAGGTTGCCAGATCCTGTGGGACACTCCACTTGCAGATCGTCTCCGTAGAACTCGTAGTAGCGTTCCAGGGCTTCGATCAACACATAATTCGTTGGCCACCAAATAGGTCCTCGCCAGTTGCTGTTGCCGCCAAACATGTAGCTATCCGACTCACCAGCCACGTAAGCGATGCGATGGGTGTGTCCGCGCACTGAAAGCTCGAAGGGCTCTTGTTCGTGGCGTTTGGAAAGCGAACGAAGACCGTAGGGAGAAAGAAACTCGGCCTCGTCGAGTAGGACTTTCAGCACGCGGACTAGCTTTTCACGATTGGGGATAGCCAATAGCAGCTTGCGACAGCCCTTGTCGGACGTAGCAAGTGAAACCTGCTTAGCGAGATCATGCCGATAAGTCAGAAACCATTTGAGCCGATCCTTGAAAGCGGGCAGGCTCTGCACGAGGGGCTCATCGAGCACCTCCACGGCGATCAGCGGCAACAGTCCCACCAGCGATCGTACGCGCATCGGTACGGTTTGGTCGTCAATCTGCAGTTGGTCAAAATAGAAGCCCTGGTCTTCGTCCCACAGACCGGCGCCACCGCGGGTGTTAATAGCGTCGGCGATGCGGACGAAGTGATCGAGAAACTTCGACGCCATGTCGGCGTAAGCCGAGTCGTCACGGGCAAGTTCCAGGGCAATGGATAACATGGTGCCGCAATAGAAGGCCATCCACGCGGTGCCGTCGGCTTGCTCCAACTTCGCGCCGTGTGGCAGCCCCTTGGAGCGATCGAAGACGCCGATGTTGTCCAGCCCCAAGAAGCCTCCGGCAAACACGTTGTCCCCGCCGTCGTCCAAACGATTTACCCACCACGTGAAGTTCAGTAGCAATCGCTGAAAACACTTGGCAAGAAACTCGCGGTCGCTGCCACCGGTCAGTTGATAGACCCGCAGGCAGGCCCACGCGTGGACCGGCGGGTTCACGTCGTAGAAAGCAAATTCGTAGGCTGGCAATTGGCCGTTGGGGTGCATGTACCACTCGCGGAGCAGGACCAGCAACTGCTTCTTGGCAAACTCCGGGTCGGTCCGACAATGCGGGATCATGTGAAACGCTAGGTCCCAGGCGGCGAACCAAGGGTACTCCCACTTGTCTGGCATGCTCAGCACGTCGCGAGCGTAGAGGTGGCCCCAGTCACTGTTGCGACCCTGACGTCGCTCGGGTGGTGGTTGGTTAATAGCTTCATCGCCATCGAGCCAGTCTTGAACGATGTAATGATAGAACTGCTTGGTCCAGTTGAGTCCTGCGTGAGCTTGCCGCGAGATGCGCCGCTGCTGTTCATCGGCGCGCGGACCAATCACGTGATCGTAAAAGGCATCCGCCTCGGCCAATCGCGTACTGAATACGCGATCGAACCCCTTGCCGAAAGCTTCCCGCGGTGCTTCTGCCTCGAGCGATAGTCGAAACTCAACGGAGCGCGACTCTCCTGTTGGCACTGCCAAACGATAAAGCCCCGCCGTCTTGGTGCCGCGTCGTTTAGGGTTTACGGCGTCCAGCTCGCCATCGACCACATAACGGTGAAAGGCGTCCTTGACGTAAGGGGTGTACTGCGGCGTGTCGTACAACTGCTGGGAGTTGGTCTCGTTTTCCGTATAGAGTACCTCAACAGGCTGGCCGTCTGGATGCGGGCCGAAATGGGCTTGGAACTTACCCAGCGATTCGTGCTGGGTCTCCAAGGAGGCATGGCCAGTAGCCTGTAGAAGAGGCTTCACGCTGCAGCCTTCGTGCTTGCAGCCCCAAACCCAAGTGTTGCGATACCAAAGCGTGGGCAGCAAACAGAGCGCTGCTGTCTGCGGTCCGCGATTGGTCACGGTCATTCGCACCAGCAAGTCGTTGGGACTTGCCTTAGCGTACTCCGTAACAACATCGAAGTAGCGATGCTCATCAAACACACCGGTATCGATCAGCTCAAACTCGCGGCTCGACTTATCACGCCGTGCGTTTTCTTCAATCAGTCGCTCGTAGGGAAACTCCGCGTGAGGATAGCGGTACAACGCCTTGGCGTAGGAGTGCGTGGGGGTGGAATCGAGATAGTAGTAGCACTCTTTGACGTCTTCGCCGTGGTTGCCCTCGGGACCTGTGAGACCAAAGAGTCGCTCCTTGAGGATCGGGTCATTCCCATTCCACAATGCAACCGCAAAGCACAACCGACACTGCCGGTCAGTAAAGCCCATGAGCCCATCTTCGCCCCAGCGATAGGCACGGCTACGGGCGTCTTCGTGGGAAAAGTAACGCCACGAATCGCTATTGGCCGAGTAGTCTTCGCGGACCGTTCCCCATTGTCGCTCTGACAGATACGGCCCCCAACGTTTCCAGTTTTCCTGCCGAGCTTTGTCGGCGGCTAGACGGGCGTGCTCCGCGGTCGGGTAGTCGCTCATGGAGATGCAACAGCGAGGGGGGTTCTCAAACCGCAGCCAGATCGCGCCCCGTGTAGGCGCTTGCGATACCTACATCGCATTCTCCGGCAAAATCAGCAGCAGTTAGAAACACCGCCACAGGAGCGCGCCCGGCTGGATTCGAACCAGCGACCTACGGATTAGAAGTCCGTTGCTCTATCCGGCTGAGCTACGGGCGCAACAAAGTCTTATGCCCGTAAGTCTACTTGGCGCCGCACGAGCCACCAAGGTCTCTGCCTGCGGCAGCAGGGGCCTTAGGGAGACGCTGACGCACCGAATCGGGTTCGCACGGCAATCCTCAACTAACAAGGGCCGTTTCGCGCTCTGCCCGAAGATATTCCTGGTAGCGATCGATGCCGTCTCGGATCGCCATAGCCAGTTCGACTGGCTGGCATGGCTTGGCAAAGAACCGAAAGACCTGGCCCTGGTTTACGGCACGCATGGTCGACTCAGCGCTGTTGTGACCCGTAAGCACGATCCGTGTCACTTCGGGGCAGTGTTTTGCCATCCAGGCAAAGAGCTCCGTGCCGGAGCGACCTGGCATCTGTTCGTCACTAACCACCACCGCCACGGGATGAGCCTTGACGATCGGCAAAGCCTCCTCGGCACTGCGTGCTGTGAAGATCCGATAAGGCTGCTGACGCAACGCACGCGACAGCCCTCGAAGGATGTCTGCGTCGTCATCGACGAGCAAAATGTTGTTTTCCATGGTCAGACCACGCAGCCGGGGGTGTCGTAGGAGAGAGCAAAACGCGGGTCGCTAAGTGGCGACGCTGGCCAACTCAAGATTGTGTTCTTGGACCATGTCTGCCGACGCGAGGACTTCGATCGGCTGCTGGACCTTGTGGGTCGCGGCGTAGTTCGCCAGGCGATGACGCAAAGTGGGGTTCACGTCCTGCCCTTTGGCGACCAGCAAAGCGCCCTCGGTAGAGACCACATCGGCAACCAGATGCATGCCGTCCACGAGCTTGTCGAGTTCCACTTCCACCAACACGCGTTGCTCGTGCACGGCGGCCGACTTCTGCAGCGCTTCCAAGCACTCGGGGTCGTAATGGCTCTGCGTCTGCTGCAGTTGCTTGATGGCCTGGGGACGGGACAAGCCCGCATCGTGGAGCAATTGATCGTAGTCGCGCACTAACTGTAACAACTGCACGCCAAACCGCAGGGACGACCGGGGCCCGTCGGTTTCGATATCGGCGTCGTCTGGTAGGATCGTGAGGTCCTGGGAAGCGACCACGCGGGCGACCGTTTCGAGACGGGGAATTGCGGAGATCAACTCTTCGGCCACCTTTGTGTGAGAAGCGAAGGCCTTGCGCTCCGAGGCCGAGAGTTCTTCCCCTGCACGGACTTTGGCTAACACCGGCTCGGGAACCGTCACGTAGCCGACCTGCGATAGCAGCGCGACCGCCTCGTGCATCCAGGCATCTTCCCAACCAGCGGCCTGGGCGATCTCGGTCACGATGCTCTTGAGCCGCGAACCTCGCCCGAAGGCCTCGGGACTGGTGAGCGCCAGGACCTTGGTAAGGAGATCAACGGCTCCGACGACCGTCTTGCTCAAGAGTTCCCGTTCCGCCTGGGCGCGACGATACTCGGCAATTCCTTCCTCGATGGCCGCTTCCAAGGTTTCAGCTTCACATGGCTTGTTCAGAAAGCGAAAGACTTGGCCCTGGTTGATAGCGGCGGCAGCCGTTTTCTGGTCGGCGTTGCCTGTGAGCATGATACGCACACTCTCGGGCGCCGTTTGCAGAATCCGGGCCAAGAACTCGGCGCCGTTCTCTCGCGGCATCATCATGTCTGAGACGACCACAGCGAAGGGCCCCAGAAAGTTGACGGCGGTGACGCCTTCTTCGCTGCACAGCGCCGTCTCGACCTGGAAGCGACGCCGGAGGCGGCGCTCATAGGCCTTAAGCACGTTTGGGTCGTCGTCGACGATCAGAATCTTTTCGGTCACGGGATGCCCCTGGCATGTCTGAGGGATAATCTGGGAATCAGCCGTCAAGGGAGCAGCTTTCGCCAACGGGATGCTCCCAACTGGCGCGCCAATCACTGACACGATGGTCGCAGCCTACGACCGTGAGATAGTCCAAATCGAACTTGGGATGCTCGTCGATGCTCTCGTTCTCTCCAATGACTAGCACTTCTGCCGCGTGGACCGCGGTCAAGCAAGAGAAATCCGCCAGCGTCGACTCGCCCGGTTCGTGATGCAGAGTGACGGCCTCCACCAAGTCTGTCGGCAAGCCCCACAGACTCAACAGATAGCCACCCACCTCAGCATGGGTCGCGCCAAAGGCTTCCTCTTCAAGCTCGCTGAGGGTCTTTTGCGAGTCATGGACCAACTGCCGGACGACGGCATAATCCTCTGGCAAGTTTTTCGCAATTACGATTTGCCCAACGTCATGCAGCAAACCGGCTAATAAGGCATTGTCGATGGTTTCCGCTTTGGCCCCTTCGAGCGTCGCGATCCGTCGCGCCAGCATTGCCGTGCAAAGCGCGTGATCGACAAAGGCATGCAGAGAGAAACCGCCTAGCTCGGTGTCATCAAACTGCTGAAAGACCTCGGAAGTGAGGACCAACGGTCGCAAGACATTGAGTCCCAACAGAGCAGCAGCGTGCTCGACGCTGGCTACATGGACGGGGAGTCCGAAGAACGAAGAGTTGATCAACTGCAAGACCTTGGCAGACATGCCAACGTCGCGAGCGATGATCTGCGCCGCGCCATCGATGCTGGCGTTAGGCGAATTCATCTCGGTGATTAGCTCTACGTAGGTCTCTGGCAGTGAAGGCAGCCAACCTATGTTGCCAACCAATTCTCGCACCGGGATCGCAGCAAGGCGCTTCCGCACGGAGCACGTCTTGGAGATCGTATCGTACAGCAGGTCGGGATCGCAGGGCTTGGCCAGATACTGCTGAGCCGGGCCCACGGCACGCAACGTAAGTTCGTGATCAGACTGGCCTGAGAGCACCAGCCTCACCGTGTCTGGCCATTGCTCCTGCACACGCGACAACAACTCGGCGCCATCCATGCCTGGCATGCGCATGTCTGAAACCACCACATCAAACGGCTGTTCGCGGAGCATTGCCAGCGCGTGCTCACCTCCCTCGGCAAACGCCATGTCCCACTCACTACGCCTGCTGCGCAGCATTCGCCGCAGTCCTGCCAAGACGTTTGGCTCGTCGTCTACAAACAGAATCCGTTTCATACAAGGGCTCCTGGTGCTTGGTCGGATGTCAGAGGGATGCGAATCGTGAAGGTCGAGCCTTCGCCCAACTTGGTATCAACTTCCAGCGTGCCGGCATGCTTGTCGACAATCACGCTGCGCGAGATCGCCAGACCTTGGCCTGTGCCGACCCCCACATCCTTGGTCGTGAAGAACGGATCGAAAATTCGGTTAACGACATCGTCAGGAATGCCGCAACCAGAATCGGTGATGGTGATCCTGGCCCACTCGGCTTCTGCCTTGGTGGAAACCGTGATCAAACCCTTCTCGGTGCTGTTCTTGCCGAGCTTGTCGCCAATGGCGTGGGCTGCATTGACGATGATGTTGAGTACCACTTGATTGAAGTCGCCGGGCAAGCATGGCACGAGTGGCAGCGAGTCGTCGAAGTCTCTTTCAACCGCCGCCACGTACTTCCACTCGTTGGTGGCGACCGTAATTGTGGCCGCAATTGCCTCGTTTAGATTGGTAGGCGTCTTGGTAGCCGATCCCGGGTGGGAGAACTCCTTCATGGCGCGGACAATCGACGCCACCCGATCGATCCCGTCCAACGATTGACTCACCGCGTCTTTCAGTTCCCCTGTTAGATAGTCGAGATCAGCCGTTTCGAGCGCTTGCTCGACCTCAGTGAGCGCTCTTTGGGGATCAGCACCGCTGCGTACGTCGTCTGCTAGTTTGGCGTAGGCGTCCAGGACCGCCATCACATCGTCCAGTGCATCGCGAACGAAGCGGGTGTTGTCACCCACATACTGTGTCGGGGTGTTGATTTCATGAGCGATCCCGGCTGACAGCTGCCCGATGGACTCCAGCTTCTGCCCATGGGCCAGTTGGGCCTGTAGTTCGCGGCGTGCGGAGATGTCGTGGATGAAGGCGTTGAAGACGATCTCTCCGTTACGGTGCATCATGGACATCGAGATTTCCGCCGGTATCTCGCGACCATCGCTGCAAGTCGCCAAGACTTCAATCCGTTTACCTTCATGCCCCGCTCGGGTCAGCTGCTGCAGTCCGCTAGCGGGGCTCTCGCCGCGCTTCTCGGGAAAAAGCGTGTCATGGAGTGGCCGGCCAATCGCCGCCTCGCGTGACCAACCAAACAGCGCCTCGGCCCGAACATTCCACTCACTAACAACGCCCGAGGCATCCACCGAGACAAAGGCGTCATTCGAAGTGTCGATAACCTCACGCCAGTCAGTTCCCGCGCCGACAGGCTGAGGTTCCGGCGCGCTGGGCGCGGCATTGAACGCGCGTATTTGGGCTTCTAGGTCGCTAATTTCAAACGGCGTGTCATCGACGAGCGTTGCAGGCATGCTGGCCAACCTCAGATCATGGAACTACAGGAATCGCAATCCGCCAAACAAAGGCTACGCCGCGTCTTCGGGGGCGGCATTGTGCTTTGCCGTCGGGGCAGGCCAGCAGGCTTGCAACGTTTCCAGCAGTCGCACCATATCAACCGGCTTGTCGAGCACCGCGGCCAGGTCCTTCTCGGCTTGATAGTCGGGACTCAGCCGCGAGGCATAGCCGCTCAGGACGATTCTCGGAATGTTGCGGGTCATTTCGTTTTGCGTGAGGCACTCAACCAGCTCTTGGCCCTCCCAGCGCGGCATCCGCAAATCCGTCACAATTGCGTCTGGGCGCTGCGTCAACGCAAGCCAGTAGCCCTGCATGCCGTCAGCGGCGGGAATCACGCGAATCGAATGGCGTCTCAGGCAGCGAGCCACCGCCGCCGACACGTTCGGGTCGTCATCCACCCACAGAACCGTTCGCTTGCAGCGCCGCTTGCGCTTCTTCTTGGACGGGACACGCTTGGCAGGAGCGTTCGGCATCACGCTATTCTCCGCAAGGACAAAACGACAATCACATCGCGATCAGCCGAGTGGCTGAAGGTGGGGTGGGAGTCGCGACGCCGAGGAGGAGGGCCTGTGGCTGCAGGCTCAGGACGCGACCGCACTGCCAGGAAGCGGCAGGATGGGGCAACAAAGGTAGCTACAACCGGGTAGCGGCCCCTCACTGAAAGACTAGCTCACAATGGGCCCCCAGGCGGCCTCTTGCCGTGAGGTTTCTACGCAATTTGCCGCAAGTCTAGGAGTTGCTCACCCACGAGCAAGGGCGTCGCTTTGATCGACGAAATCGTCGCCGGTCCATTCTTCGTCGGCGGTGATCATTTTCTTCGCTTCTGCCGCAGCCTTCTTGGCGGCGCGGGCTTCAGCCTGGCGTTTCACCAAGTCAGCGTGCGTCGTGAAGTATTCCAACGAGTGACCACGGAAGTCGGCAAGGGTCTCGAAGTTGTGCTGCTCCATGAAGGCAAGCAATTCATCACACATCTTTTGCACGCAACGATAGCCCATCTTCATCACGCCGGTGCAGACTTGCACCGTATCACTACCGAGCAGGATAAACTGCGCTGCGTCCTCTCCTGTCTCGATGCCACCCATGCCGCTAAGAGTGCGGTCAGGGAACTCGTTACGGATAAGCTGGGCAATCTCCATGCACATCCGCAAGGCAATCGGGCGAACCGCTTGGCAGCTATAACCGCCTGGCGTGGTGTAACCTTCGACCGAGGGCTCGGGGCGAAGCGTTTCCAGGTTCACGCCGATAACGCTACGAATGGTGTTGATGGCCGAGAGCCCATGACAACCGGCAGCCAAGCTGGCTCGGCTGGGATCCTCGATGTGCGTGACGTTGGGCGTCATCTTGGCCCACACCGGCTTGGTGGCCGACTCCATAACCCACGCGCAGACCTCGCTGAGGATGTCAGGATTTTCGCCCATCGCGGCGCCCATCTTCCGCTCGGGCAAGCCATGAGGACAGCTAAAGTTCAGCTCAAACGAATCGACGCCCGCGTCTTCGCACCGGCCCACAATCTCCTGCCAAGCATCCTTGTTGTACTCCTCCATGATCGACGCAATCAGCACGCCGTCTGGGTGCGAGTCCTTGAGCGCCTTGAACTCGTCGATCCAGGTGTCGAACGAGCGATCGCTAATCAGCTCGATGTTTTCCCAACCGTAGATTTCGTTGGACTCCCGGGAGCGGAGTCGCCCGTACCGCGGCTGAACATTGATCACCTTGGACGCATCAAGCGACACCGTCTTGCAGATCACGGCACCCCAACCATCATCAAACGCCCGGCCAATGACCTTGCCGTTAGTTCCCGGAGGGCCCGACCCGATGACAAACGGGTTGGGGAGCGTAAGACCATTGACGGTGGTTTCTAGCGTGGGCATGGCATTGATTTAACCACAGGGGACACGGAGGGCACTGAGAATGCACGGAGCAGCAGAGTCAAGTCTGATGCCGCCTCTGTGTTCTCTGTGCTCTCTGTGGTTATTTCCTTTCTTGTTTGGTCAGTACTTCGTCCAGCATCGCCACTAGGTAATCTGCGTCGTCTTTCGTCAGGCACATCGGCGGTTTGATCCGCAGGGTGTTGCCGTACAAGCCGCCTTTGCCGAGCAGCACGCCACGCGCCTTCATCTGTTCGAGAATGTCCGCCGCTTCGGTGTTGGCTGGTTCTTTCGTTTTGCGGTCGCGGACCAGTTCCACGCCCAGCATCAGTCCCATGCCGCGGACTTCGCCAATCAGCGGATGTCGCTCTTGGAGGTCAACGAGAGCGTCCTTCAGATATCCGCCCACGACGCGCGCATTCTCTTGAATGCCGTCCTCTTCGATCACCTCCAGCGTGGCCAAGCCCTGCGTCATGCTGATGGGGTTGCCGCCGTACGTGTTGAAGTGGATGCGGTTGGTCATCACTTCCGAGATGGCTTCGGTGGTGGTGAACGCGCCGAGCGGGGCGCCGTTGCCGATGCCCTTGGCCATGGTGATCGCGTCCGGCACCACGTCCCAATTTTGGTGGGCCCAGAAGTGCTCGCCAGTGCGCCCGAAGCCACCTTGCACCTCGTCAGCGATGCAGATGCCGCCATGTTGGCGGACGATGTCGTAGACGATTTGGAAATACTCCTTTGGGGGCGTCACGGCGCCGCCGACTCCTTGGATCGGCTCGCCAACGAAGCACGCCACCTCGCCGGGCGTCTGGTACTCGATCACTTCTTTCACGTCGTGCGCGCACTTCAGATCGCAAGACGGATACTCCAGGCCATAGGGGCAACGGTAGCAGTAGCCCGCGTGGGTATGATGAATGCCGGCAGCCTGGTTAGCTTTAAACTTCCAAGTACCGTGAGCGGTGAGGCCCATGGTCGTTGCCGTGCCACCGTGGTAGCCGTTGCGTAGCGCGATGACCTCAGTGTTGCCCGTATGCTCGCGGGCCGAAAGGATGGCAATCTCGTTCGCCTCGCTGCCCGAGTTCGTGAAGTAAGTCCTTGACAGCCCGTCCGGCATTTTGGCGGCCAGCTTCTCGGCAAACTGGCCGATGGTCGGGTGCAGATAGATGGTGGTCGTATGCTGCAGCTTACCGGTGGCGGCTTGCACCTTCTCGATAACCTTCGGATGACAATGCCCAACGCTCACGGTGACGATGCCGGCAAAGGCGTCGAGGTACCGCTTGCCGGTCTCGTCCCAGACGTACTGCATCTTCCCCTCGACCACCATCAAGGGATCTTTGTAGTAGGTGATTACGCCCGGTGAGACATACTGCTGGCGAAGCGCAATCACCCCCTCCCGCGACGGGCCGTCGTAGGGCGCGGGGGTGTGGTCGATGATCGGGAGTTCGAGTTTCGCGTCAGTTGCCATGATGCTGGTTCCGAAGGTCCGGATTACCGGATGGACGGGATGGATTTACCACAGAGACACAGAGAGCACGGAGGAGATTATGTCGACATTGGCATATTGTCCCAGTCAGGACCCACTCCGATCACCCAGTCGATTGCTCTTCTTCGTTCGCCGATGATGCTTTCCTTTAGGGGGCATTCGTGTCCTCGCAGTCTTGCTTCCCTAGTTGCCCAGTGTATGCGATATAGCAGATCCGCTTGCGTAAACAGCTCTTCGAACGGTCTTAGTTCAGATTCTCTGATGAAAGATTTGGGACTTTGATCCGGTTCGGGGAATAGCGATGCAAGTGTTTCTGGACACTCTTTCGTGTGGTCGAGATCAGATAACCCGAGGCACCATGCGAGGCATTGAACTCCCTCGATCTGCCAAGTCGTGTCGACAATCGCCTGTCGCTTTGGCTCAGGGTTGTCGAGCAGTTCCCTCTCTCCGGCTGTAGTCTCGTTTTGAAGGGAATACGATCCCAACCAAGTCGACACTTGTTTGACTGGGCATCCGAACGCAAACCGCATGAGGTATCCAACGACGATCGCTCGGGTGGCCACCTCCTGAGGCGAGCGTGGAGCAAGTTCAGACACGTCTTCTATCAGCGGTAGACTATCCGTGACTTGCACTCCCATAGACCGAAGTCTTTGGTTATTGGTCTGCTTTATCTGCTCGGGGTCGATCAAGTCCGCTACTTCTCCGTGCTCTCTGTGTCTCTGTGGTTAAATCTGTCCCGTTCATCCGGCCCATCCGGTCCCTCGTCCCTCAAACGTCATCCACATCCGCCACTTGCGGCGTGACGACGCCGGGGTCGTGCAGGCCGCGTTCTTGTTTGGTGCCGGGGATCAGGTTGTCGAGCGTGATGCCGAGGATCGCGGCGACAGCCATGCCGGTCGAGCCGAGGGCGATCACCACGTCCTTGAGACCGCCGGCCATCCATTCCGCGTCGGCTTGACCGGAGCCATACTCACCAAAGTAAAACGGCACGCTCAACCCCATGAACAGAGCAAAGCCGCCAATAAACAAGTTGCGGTCGCTCGACAGGTCGGCCTTGGCGAATTGGCGAACGCCGATCGCGGCAATTAGACCAAACAGCGTGCAGTACAAGCCGCCAACGATGGGCGTCGGAATCGCGGCCGCAAGCGCCCCGAACTTGCCGAACAAGCCGAGCAGGACCAGCATCACGGCGCCGATCTGCACGACGTAGCGGCTGCCAACTTTGGTGAGGCCGACGAGGCCGATGTTCTCCGAGTAGCTGGTGCTGCTAAAGCCACCTAACAAGCCCGACAACGCACAGCCAACGCCTTCGAAGCCGATGCCGCGGCTGATCTCGCTCTCCGTTGGATCACCGCCGCCGGCGAGTTGCTTGCAGGCGTGGTAGTCGCCGATCGATTCGATCATCGACGCCAGGTACGCCGCGAGCACGGCGACTGTGAAGGCGACCGAGAACCTTGGCGCTCCCCACGGCAGCAGGACGGTTGAGGTGCGGAAGGTTTCGGCGCTCTCGTAGGCGTCGAAACTCAAGCTGGCGGGGTGCTTCTTGATCTCGACGACGCTGCCTTCGTCGTCGAGCACTTC
Organism: Lacipirellulaceae bacterium; assembly: GCA_965263315.1. Lineage (GTDB taxonomy): Bacteria > Planctomycetota > Planctomycetia > Pirellulales > Lacipirellulaceae > JBCCQL01. The sequence goes on from CBDHGZ010000003.1 coordinate 105,453, forward strand.
AATGTCGCCGTACACGCCTATGCTAGTGAGCGCGCCGCAAACCGCCACGGAGGCCACGATCGCCAGCAGCATCGGGAACAACCGAAAGACCCAGCCTCGGCCGGAGAGCACCAGCGAGAAGAGGATCACCAGCGCCATGGTCAGCACGCCGGTCGGCCAGTGCGACGCGGCGAGCGGGGCGCCAGCCTGGTAGAGTTGCAAGCCGATGAGCATGATCACCGGACCGATCACCACCGGCGATAAGTAACGTCGCACCACGCCCACCAGACCGGTGAAGCCAATGATCGCTTCAACGACTCCGCCCAGGATTACAGCCCCGGCGATGTACTGCATGCAGGTGGCTCCATCACCAGCCAGGCCTCCTTCGTCGGTAGCTTTCAGCACCGTGGGAATAATCAGTCCTGCAAACGCTGGCAAGAACGAAAAGCTGACACCCTGAATAATCGGCAGCCGCGAGCCGAAGGTCGCTTGCAGCAGCGTCGCGACGCCGCTGCACAGCATGACCGACGAGATCAGCAGTGCGATCTCGGCCTGCGACATCCCCATTTGCGGCCCCAGCATCAGCGGCACGGCGACCGTCGCCCCGAACATCGTCAGCACGTGCTGTAACCCCAGCACCACTGCCCTAGCCAGGGGCGGTTTGTCGTCGAGGCCGTAGAGGATCCGATCTTCGCTCATCGCTGTGAAAGCTCGTCGTATGCGAGAGGACTAAAACATGAAGTTGGTTTCTTTTAGACCAGCGGTCTGCTCGAGGATATTCAGCAGCGCGTAGGCCTCGGCATCCGCGGGGACCCAGATCTCGTGTTCTTCATCGGAACGGTCGCGCACGGTGAGATACTCCCAAGAGGAGCGACGTTCTTGCCATTGTTCCTGCGGCAGATCGCGAGATCGATTCGCCTTAGCGAGCCCGCGGGACCGGATTCGCTTCATTTCTGCATAGGCGCAGTAGGCTGACTCGCCGTTGTCCCACGTCGCCACCCCTTCGCAACCAACAACCGTCCAGCGCTGTGGGCCATCCCAGCACAGCAGTACCGGCTCGCCAATGTCAAGCGACTCGACGGCATCGCTGACCAGTTGCTGCGTTTCCTCTTGCACGTCTTCGAAGATGCGAGTCTTGCCTTTTGGCAGAAACCACTTCTTCGCGCGGAAGAGAATCAGTTCCTTGAGTGACCGTGTGTAGTGTGACATTGTGAACGCTTAGCTTGGCGAATAAATCAGTCGCAAGGAACCGCGGTCCTTCTTGCCGTAGCCGTCGTACGACTCAGCACCATCGCCCGCGGAAAGGGCAGCTTGTCATCGAGGCCGCAGAGGCCTGGTTGCTCAAGGGGCATTAGAGTTGGACCGGATTACGAAATTCAAACAATGGATAACCACAGAGCCATTGAGACCACGGAGAACGGTTGGCCGTGACAATCACTCAGGGATTGTGGACCACAATGCGGGATGGATGTCGATTGGTTTCAGAGCCGTCAGTTCGTGAACTATCGCTGTCGCCTCAACATTTCTAATTCTTGCCAACGCCTGTGCTGCAATGGTGGGCGATCGCGACAGTCCAGCCGAACAGGCGAGCAGTGTTTGTTTTTTTCGCGCAAGCAAGCCGACAACTATATCGACAGCAAATGACAACGCTTCCTGTGAGTTTCCTTCTCCGTCGATCAGAGGGCAGCGGCAGTAGATCAGCTGCCGAGGTAAGTGAGCGGGTTCTTCTTCAGCCGCCAGGTCCACAACCGCCTCAATCTCTTTATCGAGCAATACCTTCCATTCGCGCAGGTCTCTTGTATTGCCAAGCCACAGCATCGATGCAGGAACCAAGATCAACCTTCTCGTCGCTCCGCGTTCTCTGTGACTCAGTGTTTGTCCACCCTACAAGTCCCCTCATCTCTTCTCTCGGTGGTCAACCCTCCATGGCCGCTACTGGATCGCCTTCATCTTGGCTTGGTACTCCGCCAGTCCGTCCTGGGCTTCCTTAACGTCCTGGGGGGTCTCGGCGTATTCGGCATCGTAGACGAAGCTGGTGAGTTCCTGATGGTATTCCAGTCGCAGCACCAACTTCTTCAGCTCTACGTCGTCACTCGCCTTGGCATAGGCGATGAGCGCTAGCCAATCGTCACCAACACCGGCTTCGTACTTGGCGGCAAGATCGGCTAGCGCTGGCTTCTCTAGTTCTTTGGCGTAGGCGACGTTTTCGTCTTTGTAGTCAACATTGAGCTTCGTGCGTTCGTCCAACAAAGCGTTCAAGTCGACGCCTTGGTCCGCAACCAGCCCAAGAGCGGAGACGACAGCAATAGTGATTAAGTATTTCATTCTGACCACCTCAAGGTGCAATTAGCGCAAACACTCTGCCGAACCCGCTATACGGCCCCTCGTCAATCAAGCATCCACGATCGCCCCGTAGGTCTCTGGGCGGCGGTCGCGGTAGAACTGCCAGACGTTGCGGACCTCGCGGATCATGTCGAGGTCCATGTCGGCGATGACGATGTCGTCTTCGGTGCGCTTCTCGCTCTTCTTCACGTATTGGCCGCGGGGGTCGCACCAGTAGCTCTGGCCGTAGAACTCGCCGATCCGCCACGGCTCTTCCCAGCCCGGTCGATTGATGGCGCCGACGAAGTACTGGTTGGCCACCGCGTGGGCCGGCTGCTCAATCGTCCACAAGTACTCTGACAAGCCGGCGACGGTGGCCGACGGGTTAAACACGATCTCGGCGCCGTTCAAACCGAGGCAGCGGGCGCCATCGGGGAAGTGGCGGTCGTAGCAGATGTAGACGCCCACCTTGCCGACGGCTGTGTCGAAGACTGGGTAACCGAGATTGCCGGGGCGGAAGTAGAACTTCTCCCAGAAGCCTGGGTTGCACTGCGGGATATGGATCTTGCGAAACTTGCCGAGGTACTCGCCGGTGGCGTCGATCACGGCAGCCGTGTTGTAGTAGACGCCAGTGATCTCTTCTTCATAGAGCGGCACGACCATCACCATTTCGTGCTTCTTGGCCAGCTCTTGCATGAGCTTCGTCGTGGGTCCGTCGGGCACGCGCTCGGTGAGCTCGTACCACTTGGTCTCCTGCTCGGCACAGAAGTAGGGGCCGTAAAAAAGCTCTTGAAGACAGCAAACCTGGGCGCCTTGGTCGGCAGCCGTGGCGATCATGTCGACGTGCTTGTCGATCATCGCCTGCTTGATCTTGGCGACGGGCGATGTGGCCGGTTCGCAGGTCGTAGCTTGAATCAGCGCGCCGCGGACGAGTCTGGGCATCGTTGGGGGTACTCCTAGAAACGATAAACGATGAACGCTGAAGGATGAGCCTACACTGCTCGCTCATCGTTCAGCGATCATCGCTCGTGGATCGCTTGGCCCCGCCTGCCGGAGGGGGTATCCTAACGCAATCTTCACAACTTGACTATCCAGTACCTCGTGACTTTGGGTTCCGCGCATGGCCACTGCCGAGATCATTGAGAACGTACCGTTGTTGGTGGGCGAGGGTTGGCAAAGCCCCGCGGCGGACGAGTACGAAGAGGTCTTCAATCCTTCCACCGGCGAAGTCATTGCCCAAACGCCGCTTTGCGGAGCCAAAGCAACAGCGGAAGTTATTGAGGCCGCGGCAGCGGCGCTTCCAGCTTGGGCCGACACACCGGTGGTCGAGCGGGCGCGTGTGATGTTCCGCTACCGCGCGTTGTTGGACGAGCACTTTGAGGAGATTGCCTCGCTCGTGACGCGCGAGCATGGCAAGACTTTGGCTGAAGCGCGAGCCGAAGTGAACCGCGGCGTGGAGATGGTGGAATTTGCCGCCGGCATCCCCAGCCTGCTGATGGGAGACGCGCTGCCCAACATCGCCACGGGTGTCGACGCCGAGTGCGTCCGCCACCCGGTGGGCGTTTGTGCCGGCATCACGCCGTACAACTTCCCGAATATGGTGCCGCTGTGGATGTTTCCGGTGGCGATCACCTGCGGCAACACGTTCGTGCTCAAGCCTTCGGAGAAGGTGCCGCTGTCGGCCGTGAAGCTCGGTGAGTTACTGCTCGAAGCCGGCCTACCGCCGGGCGTGTTCAACATCGTTCACGGCGGCAAGGAGTGCGTCGACGAACTGCTAACGAACCCGAAGGTGTCGGCGGTGTCGTTTGTCGGCTCCACACCAATCGCGGAGTACATCTACAAGACCGGCACAGCGAACGGCAAGCGCGTGCAATCGGCCGGCGGAGCCAAGAATCATCTGATCATCATGCCAGATGCTGACATGGACCAAACCGTCAAACAACTGGCGGCCAGCGCCTACGGTTGCGCGGGTCAGCGGTGTATGGCAGGAAGCTTGGCAGTGGCGGTTGGCGGGGCAGGGGACCCGTTGGTCGAAGGCTTAGTGAACTTCGCTGGGAAGATGAACGTCGGACCTAGCGACGGCAACGAAGGCGTCGACATGGGACCAGTCATTCGCGACGACCACCGCCAGCGTGTGGCCAACTACCTGGACATCGCTGGCGATGACGGCGCAGCAGTGGCCCTGGATGGCCGACGTGAGTTCGCCGGCGACGGGTTTTTGATTGGCCCCAGCGTCGTGGATCACGTCGCTCCTGAGATGCGGATTGCCAAAGAGGAAGTTTTCGGCCCGGTGCTCTCGGTATCCCGCGCGGATTCGCTCGATCAGGCGCTCGCCTTGGGCGATGGCTGCGAATATGGCAATGGCGCGGTCATCTTCACCCAGAGCGGCCACGCGGCACGAGAGTTTAGCCGACGGTTCAACGCGGGCATGATTGGCGTGAATGTCGGTGTGCCAGCGCCGATGGCATGGCTGCCATTTACTGGCTGGAATCGCTCGTTTTTTGGCGACCTCCACATTCAGGGGACCGAGAGCATCCAGTTCTATACCCGGCAAAAGGTGACGCTTACCCGCTGGCCTCAGCCCGACCAAAGCCATGCTGACCCCGTCTGGAAGACCGGGCGATGAAATCACGGCATTAGTCTGTAACAGCGGCCCGACTCGCCCGTAGGAGGGGGCAGATTGCCTCGCCACTGCGGGGCTGGATAAAATAGAAGCCTGACTGAGGGCAGAAGCCGCCCATCCCGCCCTACCAACGCCCGCCAAAGGACTCCTACCATGTTGACCGCTTCGCGCTTGGCCCTAGCCGGCCTGATGGTCGCCGCCACTTCATTCGCCGCTAGCCACGCTGATGCCCAAGTGGGAGTCCGCTACGGCTGGGGCGGGGTTCGCGTCAGCACACCTGGCGTCGGCGTTCGTGTGGGCCGCTTCGGCGGTGTCCGAGTCAGCACCCCTGGCGGCTACTACTCTCGCACACCTGGCCGTGTGTATTACGGTCCGCGTCCCGTCGTCCCGGGCGGGTTCTACTACCGCGGCCCCGGCGTAACCGTTCGTAGCGGTGTGACAACAAGCGGCGCGATCGCAACGGGCAGCTCCGTCGTCGCCGGCGGCGCCATCGCCACCGGGACACCAACGCCTGCCAACGCCGAGGTCTCCGCGGCAATCGTTACCTCCGCCAAACCAACGCTGGCCGCATCGGCTGGTCTGGCGACTGAAGCCGAACTTGCCGCCATGGGTGGCGTTGAACTGCTGGCCGCCACATCAGAAGCTTCAGCGGCACTCCAGTCACGGCTTGCGAGCTTCCAGAATGGAGCGGGCTGGCAAACCTACTTGGCTTTTGACGCGGCGACCGCTGGGAACCTCGATGCGGCCGAGTCGCTACTTCGCCGGTTCGATTCGGTGGCGCGTGACGCGAAGTTCGGCATGATTGCACAGCTGGACGAATTCTCCGCCCTGCGAACCGCCCTGCGGGTATTGGTTGATCGAGGTGGCGTGGCCATCGACGCCAGTTCGCCCGGAAGTACGGCAGTAAGAGTTGAAGTCCAAGGCGAGTCGCTACCAGCGCCTGGCGCCGACGTTCCCGGAGCCAATGTCGACGTCGATGTGTCGGCTGGTGGGGTGGGCGTGAAAGTGGAACGCTCGGTACTCAAGTCCGCGCAGTAACGTCCGCAAAGCAGGTGATCGGCTCGTGACTGTGCCCGGGCTCGACCGGGGCATTCCCCGGCCGCAGAACCAAGCCCGTTTGCATGCCCGCCTGCTGAGCGGCATCGAGTTCGGCAACAACATCGCTCAAGAACAAAACGCCGGCGGCTGACACTTGCCAGTCGTCGGCAATTTTCTTGTAGCTGGTGGGTTCTCGCTTGGGGCCGGTGGTCGTGTCGTAGTGACCTGAGAACTGTGGCAGCAGATCACCCGCGTCGCTGTGGCCAAAGAAGAGCCGCTGGGCATGTACGCTGCCCGAAGAATAAATGCGGACGTCAGCCCCAGCCGACCGCCAATCTGCCAAGGCCGGCGGCACATCCTCATAGACATGGGCCCGCAACCGGCCTGACTGGAAGCCTGCCTCCCAAATCAGGCCTTGCAGCTGCTTGAGCCCCGTAGCTTTGATATCGCCCTCCATCAGGCGGATCACTTCCGCGCGAACTAGCGATCGAGCGTCGCTGCCTGCAGCTGCCCAAGCAACAAGCGAGTCATAGCCGGCATCCTTTGCGATTTGCTCGCAGGCTTGTGCCGTGGCCGGGTCGTCCCACTTGCCATCGAGGTAGGTATCTAGCTCCGTCCGCACAAAGGGAAACATCACGTCATAGACGTAAGCCACCGCCGACGTGGTGCCTTCGATATCGAGCAGAATGCCGCGGCCGGTGAACTCGATCACAGCTTCACCGGGCTATCGATGCCCTCGGCCTGTGGCAGGTAGTTGGCGCCCCAACAGACAGGGGCATGGTTGGCGTGGACGCCCTCTTCTATGTACTCGGGCGTCCAGCCACTGGGATCCTCAAACAGCCGGATGCAGCGAATGGTACGATCGTCGCACAAGTGGAACCAGTGCTTGGTGCCCGCGGGAACATTGATCAAGTCGCCACTCTGAACTTCGATCGAAAATACCTGGCCGTCCTGACCGTGAATCCAAAAAACGCCCCGGCCCTCAACCGTGAACCGCACCTCGTCTTCGCTGTGGGTATGTTCCTTGTCGAACTTGGCAAGCATGGCTTCCAATCCGGGTGTCTCCGCCGTGACATTGATCACATCGGCAGTGACGAATCCACCCTTCGACTTCAAGCGTTCGATCTCAGGCTCATACGCCGCCAGGATCTCCTCGTTTGTCGCGTCCTCACCCACCCGGCCCGCCACGTCCCACCGCTCGTACCAAATGCCGTGGGGGGCGAGATGATCACGAATGGCGTCGACTTCGGTCAAGCGCTCGTTACTGCCAGAAATGGTGACGGTGGCCATGGCCTTTGCCCCTAACTTTGACTTGTTGGTTGACCAAGTGTCGCAACGCAGGCTTCGCATTCGAACAGAAACTCAAACACCTCAACATGCCGACGAGCGTCCGCAAGCGTCTTACCCCAAGTGTACAAGCCGTGCTTACGAAGCAGGAAGCCATGTGGTGGAGCCTCCGCAGCACGGAGCCAGTCCCGCACCTCTTCGGCTAGCGCCGGGATGTCTTGTGTGTTGTCAAACACACGGACCCGCTCCGTCATGTCATGGGTCGCGTTGCCGCTGAGCCCTTTGAGCATCTCGTAGCCTTCGATGACCAAATCGCCCCCCGCTTTGGAGGATAAGACAGTGCCCCCGACCGAATGGGTATGCAGCACGGCCCCCACTTCAGGCAGCTCATGGGCTAGGACTACGTGGAGCATCGTTTCAGCAGAAGAACGCTTGCTGCTCCCATCACAAGCCAAGCCATCGGAGCCGATGCGAACAAAATCATCGCGAGTCAGCCGCCCCTTGTCTTTGCCGCTGACAGTAATCAGCAACTCCAAGGGGTCACGGCTCGTAACAACGCTGTAGTTGCTGCTGGTGCCGAGGGACCAGCCCCGGCGATGGAAGTCGGCCCCAGTCGCGCGGAGTTGGTCGATCAGATCAATCGCCTGATTATCGGCCGTTTGTTCAAGAGTCGCTGGCATCCACGCACACCGGTTCGTCGTACTATCGACCCTGCGCAGCCAATGAACCCAGGCCGACCAACGGAAGGCCGGCATTCGGCCGCTCGAACGGCGTGGGAAAGGTCTGTTATCCGCGCATCCATCAATAAATCGGGATCTAATCCTACCCCGCGGGCCATGGCGGAACCAAGGGCGCAACGGCATTTCGCAGGCCCAGAGTACGAAGAGCCGTCACTGCTGCCTGTCCAGAACCAACCATCGCGAGAGCCACTCCTTGGTCGTTTGCCAGCCAACACGAACCCGCTCTTGCGAGAGGCCCATTTGGTCGGCAATCTCCGCGGTGGTCATGCCGCCGAAGAGGCGAAGTATGGCGATCTGGGCGTGTCGTGGGCTCTTTTCCTCTAGGCGAGAAAGCAACCCATCCAGCGCGCTCGGACCAGCAGAGCAGGGCAACTCAACCATGGTCAGTGCCGATGCTGGGCCAAAACCGGCTTGGGCTTGTTGGCGGAGCATGCGACGCAGGGCATGCGCCAAGTCCGCATAAAAGTCGCTGCGGCTTGGCAAGTCTTGGGGTCCGCCGGCTCCCAACATGCGCCGGGCGACTTCGTGGACCAAGGCCGTAGGATCGATAGGCACATTGGAACGGTTATCACGGCAAACCCGGTTCACAAGCCTGCGAAGCTCCCACCGGCTCACCCGCAGCAAATCTCCTGGCGCCCGAGCAGAGTAGCGGCCATGCCGGCCGTTTCGGACGGTCGTTTGGTCACATGGCAAGGAGGGCAGGGCACTGTCAGATAAGGTCAAGGGAGGTCTCCTCTTCAGGGGGCGAGAACAGGCTCACAGCTAGTACGCTTCGACAGGCCAGGTGTTACGGGCTGCTGGCCTTCGATAGGCAGACGTTGGAGGTTTCGCCCGTTGCGCGCCTTAGCAAGAAAAAACCACAGGCCCGCATTTTTTGCGTTTGTTCACGCCGTTGTAGCTCGCCTGAAGAGGCTTCCCGCTACCAGCCCCAGCGGGGACGATGGCAAGCTAGGTTCTTAATGCCGCTCCCGATCTGCCGGATCATGCCGGCAGCGGCAGAAAGGTTTGACGGACGAACCTTGAAGAATGACAATCAGAAACTCCTCCATTTGACCTGTCCCAGGTGCGATTCTCATGCTCGCTTGTCGACTTCGCGTAGCGCTGATGTTTCTTGTTGTTCTCACGCTTATCCAAGCCGCTGCGTCGGCCGCAGAGCGGTCGCAACGGCAACCCAACATCGTGTTGATCTTCATCGACGACATGGGCTGGAAAGACACTGGCTACAGTGGGTCAGATCTGTATGAGACTCCCCACATTGATCAACTAGCCCAGCAGGGCATGGTGTTCAACAGTGCCTACGCCTCGGCGGGCAACTGCCAGCCGAGTCGGGCTTGCCTGATATCTGGTCAGTACACGCCCCGCCATGGCACGTATGCCGTGTGGAGCACGAAGCGCGGCAAGGTTTCCAAGATGCGCCTTGAACCGGTGCCCAATGCTGACGTGCTGCCAGCCAGTAACTTCACCATTGGAGAAGCCATGAAGGCGGCCGGCTATGCGACCGGCATGTTTGGCAAATGGCACGTTGGCGATGAAGAGGGTACGCGTCCTCAGGACCAAGGCTTCGACGTCGTCGATTCTATGGACCCCTCGTCTAAGAAGTCTCAACAGGCGGGCGATCCTAAGTGGATTTACCGCATCACCAACGGTGCCTGCGACTTCATCGAGAACCACCAAGATGAACCGTTTTTTGCTTACGTCTCGCATCATGCGACTCACATGCCGGTGCAGGCCCGTGAGGACATGTTCGCCAAGTTCAACGACAAAGGCCCACAAAAACTCCACCGGCACACGAAGTTCGCCGCCATGAATGGTCAGGTTGACGATGGCGTGGGCCTCATCATGAAGAAGCTTGAAGAGCTTGACCTGGTTGACAACACCTTGGTGCTCTTTACGTCTGACAACGGCGCCTTGCCGCAATCTCCGCCCAAGCCGCTACGCGGGTACAAGGGGATGTATTACGAAGGCGGCGTCCGCGTGCCCATGATTGTGCGTTGGCCCTCTGTGGTAAAGGCCGGATCGACGTGCGACACGCCCGTGATCAATGTGGACTTCTACACGACGTTCCTCGCCGCCGCAGGTAAGGAGCCTCCTCGCGACAAAACCCTGGACGGAGCCAACCTCATGCCGCTGCTCAGCGGGCAAGAGTCACTGGAGCGTGAGGCGATCTTCTGGCACTTCCCAGGCTACTTGGACCGCGCGAACCCTGGCTCGCGAGACAAGGCATTCCGTGCCCGACCTCAAACCGCCATGCGGAAAGGCGACTGGAAGATTCATCTCTTTCACGAAGAGTGGCTTCTTGACGGTGGAGCCGATCGGATCGGCAGCAATCGCTGCGTGGAACTCTACAACCTGGCTGACGACATTGGCGAAACCAATGACTTGGCCAACAGCTACCCTGACAAAAGGGATGAGTTGCTGGCTGACGTGCTCGTCTGGCTTGAAGCGACCCAGGCCCCGATGCCAACCCTCAAAGTCGTGCCAACGCCACCGTCCAATCAACTTTGAGTTCTGCGGCTGGGAGAATACCTTGTTGGACGAAACGCCTTGTTGCTGTTTGCACTGCGAGCTTAGCGATGACCTCGCCTTGGCCATCGGCCGACTGATGGCTAGCACCTGGCCCAAGCCAGAGAAGGACGCCGCCTATCGAGCGGCCAGCCTGTTGAAGCTGGGCGCCGAACGAAGCCAGCCTACCGAACTAGCTTCCCGGTCGTTCTACCTGAGGGACGGTGACATCGTGATCGCCCATGCGGCGATGCAACCGCGCGAGATCCATACCGAGTCTGGCGACTTGTGGGTCCTGGGACTTGGAGCCGTGTGCTCAGACCCTGATCGTCGTGGCCAGGGACTTGGAGCAAGAGTTGTGCGAGCAGCTTTTTCGATGGTCGACCAAGAACTCGCCTCGTTTTCGCTTTTTCAAACGAGTTTCGAGGTTAGGCCTTTTTACGAGAAGCTGGGGGCGTGCGTCGTCGAGAATCGCGTCTTCAACTCACATGGTGAGAATCCCGAGGGGAACCCGTTCTGGGATCAGGTCGTCATGCGATACCCCGCCAGTCCCGGCTGGCCCGCGGGGCCCATCGACCTCCGTGGTCCGGGCTACTAATCGCGTCGCTTCCATTGACTCTTGGAGCCTGGGCAAGAAACATAGGGGGCATGAATCCCTCCCACCGCGTTTCCCACCTCGCCCCCCTCCTTTCTGTTTTTTGCCTGGCGTTGCTGTTCGCAGCAATGGCCCAGGGACAAGGTAGCCAAGCCGACTATGACCGTGCTTGGGCGCTCGGCGATCGTTACGCCGGTACTGTCGCTCGTGACCGAGTCCGGCCGCACTGGGTCAGCGATAGTCGATTTTGGTACCGAGTCAATCTGGGCGACGGCCGCCATCAGTTCATGATGGTCGATGCCGACACGGGTGAGCGCCGACCTGCGTTCGACCATGTCAGAGTGGCCGATGCTTTGGGAGTTAGCGTGCTGGAAAAAACGCCCGCTCCTGATCGCCTGCCACTCCAGGAAATTTCATTCCACAAGGAGACTGCAGCGCCGACCTTCTCCGTCGAGGGCAAAGGCTGGTTCTGTTGGGATGAAGCCGCCGGCACGCTCGACGCGCACACTAAGGAGAAGAACTGCCAAAAGCTTAAACCTTGGCAACCGCCCAAGCCCCCTCGTTTCAACGCCAAGGTAAACCAGACTTCGCCCGATGGTCGCTGGTACGTTCAAGTCCGCGACAACAAGCTAATCCTCCGCGACCTACGTCCAGGGGATGCGGCAGACAAACCGTCTGGATCGTCGGCCGCCACAAACCCTTCCACCGCATCGAAGGAAAAAGCCCCCGAACCCATCGACTACGAGAAAGCGATCGCCACAGGTCACAACGCTCGCTTCCGCAAGACGATCGCTTGGGCGCCCGACTCATCTTGCTTCGTGGCGGTAAACGTTGTGCCGGGCGACGGCAGAGTGATTCATCTGATCGAGTCGTCTCCTAAGGACCAACTCCAAGGCAAGCTTCACGTTCAAGCCTACGCCAAGCCTGGCGACAACATCGATCAGGGATTCCCACGGCTGTTCCCGGTGGGCGATGCAGAAGAAATCCCCATCGACCACGAACTCTTCGACAACCCCTGGTCGATTCAGCAGTTTCGCTGGGACAAGGACGCCTCGCGCTTCACCTTTCTGTACAACCAACGAGGTCATCAAACGATGCGCGTCGTGGCGGTCGACGCCAAGACGGGCCAAGCCTCCGCCATCATTGATGAACAGTCTGACACCTTCATCGAGTACTCACGAAAGCAGTTCTCGCATTATCTGGATGATGCCGGCGAAATTGTTTGGATGTCCGAACGCGACGGGTGGAATCACCTGTACCTGATCGATAACCAGACGGGCGAAGTCAAACGGCAACTCACGCGGGGGCCCTGGGTTGTCCGCCGCGTGGTCCATGTCGACGAGCAGGCTCGCACCGTGATCTTTACGGCGGGAGGCATCTACGGCGACCAAGACCCCTACCATGAGCACTTTTGTCGTGTTGACCTCGACACGGGCGCCCTGACCCGGCTCACAGCCGGCGATGGCAACCACACGGTACGTTGGTCGCCCAATGGAAAGCATTTGATTGCCACTTATTCACGTGTTGACCTGCCGCCAGTTACGGAGCTGCGCCGCACTAGCGATGGCAGCCTGGTATGCGAACTGGAGCGGGCCGATGCAACGGCCTTGGTGGAAGCAGGCTGGCGGTCGCCCGAGCGATTCGTCGCCAAGGGACGCGATGGCAAGACAGACATCTACGGCATCATTCTTCGACCTTCCAATTTTGATCCAAACAAGAAGTATCCGGTGGTAGAGGAGCATTATGCCGGCCCCCACTGGTTTCACACGCCCAAATCGTTCGCTCCCGTTCAGCGTGGCCAGGACATGGCGGAACTCGGGTTCATTGTCTGCCGAATGGATGGCATGGGCACGTCGGGGCGCAGCAAGGCGTTTCACGACGTGTGCCACAAGAACCTGCAAGACGGGGGCTTTCCTGACCGCATCGCTTGGCTAAAAGCAGCAGCGGAACACGAGCCGGCGATGGACCTCACCCGCGTTGGCATTCGCGGCACGTCGGCCGGTGGCCAGACCGGTATGGCGGCGATGCTGTGGCACAACGACTTCTACAAGGTTTGCGTCTCGAACTGCGGCTGCCACGACAACCGCGTCGACAAGATTTGGTGGAACGAGCTGTGGATGGGCTGGCCAATCGGCCCCCACTACGCGGCACAGTCGAACACCACCAACGCTCACCGACTCAAGGGCGACCTACTGCTGATCGTGGGTGAAATGGACCGCAATGTCGATCCGGTTTCCACGCTGCAAGTTGTCGACGCCTTGATGAAGGCCGACAAAGACTTCGAGATGCTGCTAGTACCGGGTGGCGGCCACGGTGCTAGGGAAACCAACTACGCCAGGCGCCGCACGTGGGACTTCCTACTGCGGAATCTTCATCAGGTGGAGCCGCGGCGGGAATAAGCGAGGGGCTCCGCTAAGCCGAGCGTTAGTTACACGGTGGGCGATCAGCTCAGAATGCTTAGCATCGCCTCAATCGCATCGGCCGCAGATTGGGTGCCGTCAAACTCTAACTCTGAGTCGGCCAATTGCTGCCGGTACGTTTCTCGTTGGTCAAGAAACTCACGGAAGTCATCTGCGGTGACTTGTTCCAGGATGGCAAAGTCACCCGCCCCGATTTGCTTCAAGAAATTGGCATTGATGCATTGCTCGTGATGGTTCCACTCGGCCAGCGCGAAGACTGGCTTGCCAAAGTAGAGCGCCTCGCCCAGCAGTTGGTTTCCTGCGGCAGCGATGACGCAATCGCACGTGGCCAAGTCATCCAGAAAGCCTTGTTCGCTAATCGCATGAAAAGTGGCGCCCCCCACCGGGTCGCGTTCCCCCTTGCCATAAATGCGAACGGGCATCCCCAGATCGCCCAGCATGTCGATCACCGCCGGCGGCGTCGCCTTCCGAAGGTACGTGAGCACGTGGGCACCGACGGCCGATTGGCGCTGGCGGACCGCTGGTCGCAATAGCGGGCCAACCTGCACCGCGTCTCGCCATGCGGGCTTGAGCCGTGGGTAATAGAACGCCGAGATCACGCTTCGCTCTTGGCCAATGCCAAACGCACGGATGCTCCAGCTCATGGCCCACGCCCATCGCTGCAAACGAACCGGCAAGGAACTAAGGTCATAAGCCACCATGAAGTGCTGGTGGTCGAGACTTAGTACCGGTACGCCACAGCGGCGGGCGGCGCGCGGCAGCAAAGGCTCAAAATCGCAAACTAGCAAGTCAGGGTTGTCGCGATCGAAATCGGCGAGCAGCTTCTTTACTTCACGGCTCCGATTCCACCACAGTGCAAGCCCCTCGCGAATCGTCTTTCCATTGTCGAGCTTTCCCCCGGTGTAGTGAAACTTGAGGCCCGGAATCTCGCGAATCTCGATCTGCGGGTCATCGCGATACTGATCATCGAGAAACGCCAAGGCATCGTGCGATGTGAAGAGCACCAGGCGATGTCGTGAACGGAGCGCCTCGATCATCGCTCGCGCTCTTGCCGCGTGTCCGCGACCCTCACCCATCACGCTGTAAAAGATCGTGGCCAAGAGATGCGTCGGCTAGGCGGTGGGCAAGGCGGAACAACCGGTCCCAATGGGAGCGAGGAGCGAACAAAGTCCAAGCAGGCAAGCGGCTAAGCAGGCTTCTTGCCGACAAAACGATAGTACGGCGTGCGGATAACGGGCAGCCAGGGAAGTTTGCCGAAGTGTTCGTTAACGCCGACGGGATGGAAGCGGCTGGCCAAATACGGCAAGTGGTCTGCACTGGGGTGGACGTTGTCGTTGGCGAACCACAAGGGCCAGAAGGATCGCGTAAAGAACGAGTGCTTTGATCTCCCCTCGGCCGGATACTTCCGCGCAATGTAGAAATCGACCACGCCAAGTGTGCCGCCAGGCTTAAGCACGCGATAGGCCTCGTTCACCGCGGCAAACCAATCGGGAATCATCGTCAAGGAGTAGGTGAAAGTCACCAGGTCGACCGATTGATCGGGCATGTCGAGTTGCGTGACGTCGGCATGGACCGTCGAGGTATTTGTCCAACCGTTCTCTGCAACGCGACGATCAGCCACGGCCAGGAGAGACTCGGAAAGATCAACCAAACGAACGCTGGCGAACTCGGCCAGTCGGTCGCCAAACAGATCGGCATTGCGACCGGTGCCGCTGCCTAGGTCGATCCAGTCGCCATGGATCGGCAGGGAAGCGAACAATTCTTCGCGACCGTGCAGCATCTTCTTCCGCGTCGCGTCGTAGTGCTCCGCCTGGCCGCCGTAGAAGCTATCGAGTCGCTGCTGATGCGTCTCACCGCGTATGGGCGAGAGCGTCAGGTGATACAGGGTTTTCAGCTGGCTCAGCGCGGACATCGCCATTGGTGTGGGGTACGTTGGTGCCGGAGACGGGAGGCGCCGCATGCAAGGCGTCCGCCTTGACGGCTTCGGGGTTGAGTCGCAGCTTAGCGATCGAGAAGCTGCAGTAGGTGTGGACGCGATCTTTGGCGTGAAGCTCATCGGCGAGATCGCGATCGTACTCCAGCAGCTCGCCGAGCCGTCGCTCCTTGCCATCGACGGTCACATTGATCGGATCGACAAACTCGCAAATCAGCGCCGCACTGCGCCACAGAATGCAGGCTCCATCGTCGGCTCGATCGACAATCGCCTGCCACTGGGTGGCGAGCACGTCGGCCAAGTGTTCGGCCATCCAATCCATGTGATCCAACAGCACGAAGTGCGAGTACTTCTGCTCGCCGTCGACCAAATGATCGAGGATCGTCGTCGTGTGCGTGTGGATGCGATCGACCAAACCATCCTTGAGACGCTGAAACGACTCTGGTTTTAGGTAGTTGGGGCAGCACTCCGGAGTGTACTCTCCTGTGAGATAGACCCGCCAAAAGTAGTTGTCTTTGATCGGTAGTTTGCTAAAGACGGTATCCAGTGCGTCCTCAATGAACTTAACAATGCCGCCAGGATAATAGCGTTCGAGTTGCTTGCGCTGAGCCCGTGGCACGCCAAGCAAGGACAGCGTGGCGTCGCGTTTTAAGAACCACTTGATCCAAGGGCCCCAGAAGGCTGGCTTAACGGACTGATGGTAAATCTCGCTTTGTTGCTCAAGCGTTTCGGCCTCAAGCAGCTCGTTGATGGCCGGGCGGATCTTAGCCCAGCGGTTTATGTAGATATTGATAAACCAAGCGAACAGCCCGGCCGATCCTCGGAAGTAAAAGCTATCCCGGCGACCAGCACCGAGAAAGAACTTGCCGTTTTTGTCCCAATACTGCCGTGAACGCTCCGGCAAATCGGCTCGGAGCCTTCGGTACACGGCGTCCCAGTCGCTTGCTTTGCCGCGCCCAAAGAGCTCGAAAAACTCCTCGTACTCCAGGTGGCGAATGGCTGCCAGCTTGAGATCGAGCAAAGCATTTTGCCGTGGATTCACATCAACCGTGTCAATCCGCTCGGGCTCCTGCAAGACATAGTCCAGCGCATTGCAACCAGCGGACGTGATCACTAGCAGACGGTCACCGGGGCCCAGCTCCAAGGCCACACGGTCAATCTGGGGATCTTCCCAGCAGGTGTTGTAGACCAGATGGTTGCCGTGGCAGAGCTTGAAGAAGGCTTGGCTAAGTTTCGTGGCCAGCATGAAGGCTCCTGATCGTGGGCCGCATCCTCAAAACGCGGCGACGGTTGGCGCGAGTCCCGCCATTTTGCAAGCTGCCCGCCTGGACGATATCGCGACTCTCGCCTACAGCGAAGTAGCGATCCGAGGCGGTGCTCTTGGCAAACACCAGCCGGCACGATGCCAACCTGTGATAGCGGGACTCTGGCTACGCGGCGTCTGGGTAAACGGCGCAACCCCCGAAGTTTCTTCTTCGATCGAGTGATTGGAACCGATCGAGCGTGGCAAGATCAAGGGGGATAGCTGCCCCGTAGCCTGCCGAATCCCCCCAGCGAACCGCATTCTCAGTGCGATTGCGGCTGAATCGGGCCTTGGCGGTCAGGGCCTGGTAGCGGTCCTTCGCCTTGCGGCCGGAGCCGTAAATCAGGCGAAATAGCGATGATTGCTTAGCCGTGACAAAGCCTCCTGCTTTGGGGCGGCCCTACCTGCAGCACTCCTGGTTAGGCCACCAGGACTCCTTCCACTTTGCGGCCGGACAATTCCTGCTCGCCGCATGCAACCTCTTGCTTCGTAGAACCGGGCAAATCGTCGGCTGTTTCGCAACCGGCCGCCGTTGTGCCCGAATCCGCTGGCTCGAGCGACTCACGAGTGCGAGGCGAAGCGGCCAGCCGATCGATCACCTGTCCGTCCCGGCGGATCAACTCGAAACCGCCGTCGTCGTACTCGACCAAGGCCGAGCAGTTCTCGACCCAGTCTCCGGTGTTGCAGTAGGCCAGTTCCCCGACCTTGATAATCCGCGGAGCATGAATGTGTCCACAGACAATGCCGTCGCACTTCTCGTCGCTGGCATTCTCAATCAACAAGCCCTCGAATTCGCTGACGTGACTGACCAACCGCTTTACGCGCCGCTTGATTGCGCCGCAGAAAGCATAGGGATCATGCTTCTTGCCTCGCAGGCGATTGACCAGCCAGTTGGCGGTCAGCATGACGTCGTATCCGTACGAGGCGACAACCGATAGCCACTGATGATTCTTCTCGATCCGGTCAAACTGGTCGCCATGCGTCACCAGGAAACGTCGGCCGTCAGCCGCCGTGTGCACAAAGCGGTCTTGGATCTCGACAACGCCAAAGTTAGCCAAGAAGCCACGCAGGAAGGCGTCGTGGTTGCCGGGCGTGTAGTACAGCTGGGTCCCACCACGGCGGAGCCGCATCAGTCGCTGAAGGATGCGGTCGTACACGGGCAGCCAACGCCAACGCCGCTTGAGCTTCCAGCCATCGATGAAGTCGCCTACTACGTAGAGGTAACGTGGCTCGAAACGCTCCAGGAGTTCGAGGAACTCGTCAGCTTGCGAGTGTTTGCAGCCCAGGTGCACGTCGCTAACAAAGAGCGACCGAACCACCCGGCTGTTCCACAACTCATCGGTGGGAGCAACGCCGTTCTGTTCGCCTGAGATTTCGCGGGTCTTGATCACCGTCTCGCTCGAAGCCATGGCATCCATCCCGTGTGGTTGGGCCCCCTCGCCGCAGACTCCGCTGCGACCGGGCTGACGATTACAAGTTACAGGGGGAAGGGTGGTGCTGGTCAAGTTGGCCTCGTCAGAATCGGACTCCCAAACGCGTTGCCGTCGGGGGACGGCTCACTGTGCGTAAGTAGTATCAGCGGAGCCTGTTAGGCCGATGTGTGCACTGCGCTTGTTCACGGTTAAACTTACGTTCAGATTCCGTGAAGACGCCACCCCAGGCCCAACCAACATCTACGTAAGGTTATACCAAGAAACAACTTGCGAGACACCCTGCCATGTCAGCTATGCATGCGTGGCAAGTCTTCACCGGTGCGGATGATTTCCGCCTCGGCGGCAGAAAGTTCTTCGAGCCGGGCCGCCACTTCTTGCTCCGGAGCAAAATGACGCGCCAAGCGGGTGTAAGTCGAGTGATGCCGGGCTTCGGATTCGAATAGGCTCTGATAGAAGTCTGACAGTTCGGTGTCGTCAACATGCGAAGCGAGTGCCTGGAATCGCTCACAAGACCGCGCCTCGATTAGCCCCGCAACTAACAGGCGGTCGACAGCTCGCTGCGGCTCCTGCTTACGTACCAAGTCGTTCAACTGGCGACCATAGGTGCTCGGCTTGATCCGACGAAACTCAATCCCGCGCCGCTTGAGTAGATCGAGCACCATATGAAAGTGCTCCAACTCTTCGTTGACGATCTCTGTCATCTCACGGCAAAGCTCTTCATCCGTAACGTAGGCGAAGATCAGGTTCAGCGCGGTACCCGCCGCCTTCTTTTCACAGTGCGCGTGATCGATAAGGACCTGGTCGAGGTGGGCGTCGACTTGATCGAACCAGCGCTGATCGGTGGTGCATTGGAGATGAAGCATGGACTACCCATGATGACCGAACAAGCCGCGATCTTCTAGTCATCCCCCCATGCGAACGCTTGGCGAGTTTGTTGGGCGACTCTTTGCTGAGCCAACCGAGGGAACCAGTGCTTGAGCATGTCGTAGAGCTTAGCGCGCCGACCAATGACGACTCTTGCTCGACCTTTCTCGGCGGCACGCAGCAATTCCTGGGCAACAGACTCGGGCGATAGAGCGGTTGACTGGAGATAGCGTTCAGCCGCCTGGCGGGCAGATTGGTCGGCAAAGCTGGCACGATCGAAAAGGCTGGTACGCAGGGCACCAGGCAAAGCAACGGTGACATTCAGTCCGGCAGGCTGGAGCTCCGACCTGAGAGCTTCAGAGAAGGCGACGACGCCAGCTTTGGAAGCGCTATATGCGGCGAAACCGGGCGGAGCGAGCGGCGCAAAGATGGATGCCAGGTTGATGACGCCCGCGCGAGGCGATCCCGCCGCCGGCGGCGGGCGCTGGGCCGACTCAACCAGCCACGGGACGGTCGCCTGAGCGCCAAGAACAACACCCCGCAGATTCACATCCAGCAAGCGGCACAAAGGTGCGGCGTCCGCCTTGGCCATGGGGCCGACAGCCAAAATGCCAGCGTTGTTGATCAGCAGATCAAGCCGCGGCCATTCGGTGCGGAGGGATTCAACGGCGCTGGCCCACTGGTCCGCGCTTGCCACATCCAGCGCAAGCGGTTGTGAACGACCAGGATTCTCCAGCAAGCTTACAGTCTGGTTGGCGGCCGCGAGATCGATATCAGCCACAGCAACGGCCCACCCCAGGGCGGCGAGCCGCTGGGTCAATGCTCGGCCGATTCCAGAACCTCCCCCCGTGACCAAGGCGTAGCGAGGAAAATCGGTGGCTATAGTCGGGGTGTTCACGGGTCTTTTGATTTTACTCCGCGTGAACTACTTAACACAGCGGCCGGTTTCCGCGAGCTTGGCCATCGGGGCCAGTGGCGCGATGCGTTATTCTGGATAGACCCTAGAAGTGCGCCCTCCCACTACATGCCGTGACTGACCTGCAAGCTTAATGACAGCCTCGACAGCGACCAATAGTCAGCAAATTGTAGTTGTGATTCCCGCCTTCAATGAGGAGCAATCGCTGCCTTTGGTCCTTAGTGATTTGCCCCCCGTCAGCCGAGTGATTGTTGTGAACAACGCCTCGACCGATGGCACACGGAGAGTAGCGGAGCAGAGCGGAGCGGAAGTGGTTGACGAATCCCGCAAGGGTTACGGTTCCGCGTGCTTGGCAGGACTGGCGGCCGTACGCCGCGACCTATCCAAGCGCCAACAAGCGGCGCCAGTGATCGTCTTCCTGGACGCCGACTACAGCGATCATCCAGAGGAGTTGTCGCAGTTGGTAGCGCCGGTGGTGACGGGCGAAGCGGACATGGTGCTGGGCTCTCGTCTGATGGGCGACCGCGAGCGTGGCGCTATGCCGCCGCAAAGCGTGTGGGGCAATCGCTTCGCGTGCCTACTAATGCGGCTGTTGCTGGGCGCCCGTTATACGGATCTAGGGCCGTTCCGGGCTATTCGCTGGGACGCACTGGAGGCGCTCGGCATGGCGGACACGAACTACGGCTGGACCGTCGAGATGCAAATCAAAGCAAAGCGGGCCGAGCTGCGCGTCAAGGAAATCCCCGTGCGATACCGACGCCGCGTCGGTGTCAGCAAAATCAGCGGCACCATTAGCGGCACCATCAAAGCCGGTTCGAAGATTCTTTGGACCGTGGCTCGGTACGCCATCTTCGACCGCTCCTGGAAGCCCGCCGCGCCGCTCTCGGAGGCCGATCACCCATGAGGAGTTTGTTCGCCAAGATCGATCAGAACCCCCAGGCAGCGGCCGCTGTCGCGACTCTCGTCACAACAGCCACTTATGCTGCGCTCTACGTGCTGGGCCCGAGCTACGCGCTGGCTACCGCGAAGACGGAGCGGCCGATCCTATCGATCATCGCGATCTATGCCGCCGCTTTCCTTCCATACGCCTTGGCTTGGCGCCTAGCGGTTCGACTCGGCGATAGCCGTGGGCTGCTGATTTGGCTGCTTGGCACCTCGCTACTTTGGCGTGTGATCCTGTTGCCGACACCACCGTTTCAAGAAATTGACATCTACCGTTACCTGTGGGATGGCCGAGTTGCCAGCCTGGGCGAAGATCCTTATCGGTACCCGCCAGCAGAAGTCGTGGCAGCCCTCAATGTGTGGGAGCAAGGCGACACGATCCGCGATCCGACGCTCGAACGTCTGATTGAAGCCGCCCTGAAGGATGAAGGCGCCTACGCACAGATCGTACGAACCGTCCACTTTGGCCAGTACCCATCCCCCTATCCACCGGTGAGCCAGGCGGTGTTTGCCGCCGCGTCGGTAAGCTCGCCCTCCGTTACGGCCAAGGGCCATCTCGATTGGCTAAAGCTGTGGCTAACGGGGTTCGACTTCGCAACGCTCTTGCTGGTTGTGATCCTTTTGCGCATGGCTTGTCTGCCGATAGGACACGCGGTGGCCTACGGTTGGTGTCCGCTGGTGATGAAAGAAATCGCCGGCAGCGGGCACCTTGACTCGATCGCCACGTTTTTCGCCACGCTGGCTGTGGTGGCGACCGTGGCGAGTTTGCGAGCGATCCGTCCTCAGCAAAGATGGTTGTGCGTTGGAGTCGCCGCCATAGCGCTGGGACTCGGCGTCGGCGCGAAGCTCTTCCCCGTGGTCCTGGCGCCGCTGTTGTGCTTTGTCTGGCTTCGACGGCTAGGCTGGCGAGAAACGTTTGGCGGAGCAGCCCTCTTTTTGTTTGTCGCTGCGACTTGCTTGGCACCCATGCTTAGCCCCTCGGCAACCACCGGGTCTCCACCAGCCGTGGCGTCAGAGACCACGCTCCTACCGCCGCCCCCGATCCCGATCGCAGGCCGCCTGTCTGTTACGGACAAAACGGCCGGCTTGGCGGCGTTCCTGACACGCTGGGAGATGAACGATCTTGTCTTTGCCGTCCTGCTGGAAAACCTCCGGCCCCAGGCCCAGGTCCCCGTCGAGCGCAGACCCTGGTTTGCCTTCACGCCTGACGCGACTGCGAAAGCGCTCAACGACCAGTGGCGAACGGTGGCCAAGGCAGTTTGGCCCGCGGCAACTGGCTGGAGTGACTCGGTGGCCTCCTTTCAGTTGGCTCGCTTGCTCACGCTTTGTGCGTTTGGAGTGATCGCCCTGTCGATTGCATGGCGGGCCGGGGGCGATCGCGCTTCAGCCACCGTCATCCCGCGGGCGGCATTCTTGACCCTGGCATGGTTCTGGCTGCTAGCTCCCACCCAGAATCCATGGTACTGGTGCTGGGCGTTGCCACTGCTTCCCTTCGCACGCTGCCGGGCGTGGTCGTTGCTAGCAGCTTGCTTGCTGATGTACTACCTTCGTTTCTGGCTAGAATACCACTGCCCGCAGCCACCTGTGCTAGGCACGTCCTACGACGGAGAGTACTTCTTCTACTTCGTGGTAGCGTGGGTGGAGTACTTACCGTGGTTTGTCATTCTCGCTGCCGAGGCGGTCTGGCTGGGCCGCCGTGACCCTGCCTAATTTGCAGGACTTTTGAAGTTGTGTGGGCCGTCTCACAGAACGTCCCGGAACTGACGGCGACAATGCAAATGTCACGTCACACGGCGACCGACGGCGAACTTCCCCCACCCCCACCCTGGTGGATGCGGCGACGCACACCACCACGCCGTCGATCGCCTGACGTGGCAATCTTCTGCTGGCAAGCCTTCACCAGCACACCTCCACTGGCAGATGCTCCTCAACAGCTCCCGGAAGAGCCCCTCATGAACAACCGTCTGCGATCCCTCTGCGTCTGTATCAGCCTCCTGTGGGCAGTGCCCATGGCTCACGCGCAAAGTGGCAGCGGCGGCCGGCCCAGCTACCAGCCACGACCGTTTGCTCCAGCTCGCACCAGCCAGCCACCAGCAGGCTCCGAGGCTCGTGGCTCCGAGGCTCGTGGATCGGGAGCGTTCGGGCCGGGCACTGCCACGGTTGGGCCCACTGGCTCCGATGCTCGATCTCTGGCGGCGGAGGCGGTACTCGCCATGCGCGGATTCTGCCCTGTAACTTTGGCCACCCAGAAGCAGTGGATAGCTGGCGACCCACGAATCTTTAGCGTCTATGACGGCCACCTGTATCGCTTCCCCGACCTGCGAGCAAAGCAGATCTTCGATGCCGATCCCGTACGGTACGCGCCCGCACTGGGAGGAGACAACATCGTGATGTACGCCAAGACGGGCCAGCGGGTACCCGGCAACCTCTCCCAAGGGCTGGTTCATGGTGGACGACTGTTCTTCGTGGGCACTCAACAGGAACGTGACGAGTTCATGCAGAACGAGCAGATGTACGCCGATGCCGATCTGGTACTTGGCGGAGACTGCGTGGTATGCCAAGTACACATGGGGAAGACCATGCCTGGCGTTCCCCAGCTAACGACAACCCACAAGGGGCTTCGCTATCAGTTCGCGGGCCTCGAACAGCAACGAACGTTTCTCGCCGCACCGACTGCTTTCGAGCAAGCTGTTCCCACGCCAGGCAATGGCAGCGGCCTGAGAAGCGACGGCTCGGAGACTCGGCCCTCAGCCATGCCAAGGCCAGGCATGCCAGGGCCCGGCATGTCAGGGCCAGCCACGCAAGGATCAGGGAGCCAAGGCTCAGGGGGTCGCTAAGCAGCGTCCCAGGGAATGCTCGCGTGACGAATCGCCATCGCTTTCGAGCAGGTTTTTACTCAGCAAGAGTTGGGCTTAAGGGAGCGACTCACGGAAGCCAGAACGCCCGGTAACCAGAACGCCCACAATTAAGAGAACCAGACAGACGGGCCTGACCGCAACTGAACCAGCAGCCAGCGGAGTTTCTCAGTTAAGATTGCCAGCAAGCCCGGGTGCTCTTGCTCGAACTTTGCCCGGCAGAGTTCGCACTTCTCAAGGTGAACCTCCATCCGAGCAAGCGTCGAAGAATCCATCATCTGCTGGTCGGTCAGGTGGTACTCATAGGCATCAAAGTTTGCGATGCACTCATCGCAGTACATGGGCCCTAAGTCGCCTGGACCGGACCACAAGCCAATACCAACCACTAGGGCGGCGGTCACTAGACCTGCAGCGCCAGCCATTTTTGCAGCGGCGATCTGCTGCACACGGCGTTCCTGGGCATGCAGCCGTAGCGCAAGAGTCTGCAGCTCGCCCTCAGGACACTGCTCCCAAGCGTCGCCGTCCGACGAATCGTTAGCCAGAGTTGGATGATTAATCGAATTCATAGGTCTCTGTCACGCCAGGGCTAACCAAGCACCGCCGCCAAGCCTTGGTTCCGAAAGCTCGGTTGCCCGAACACGGGAAACTATGCATCGTCGCGGACCAACGCCGGCCGCAACCAAAAGCCTAACATCCCCGTCCCCCGGTGTCTTTCATGATCGGTTCTTTGGCCAAGGAAGGTCTGTGAACCCGCATACATTGCCCGCAAGAAAGCCTTGAAGTGATTGCGCGAAGGTGCCGTTCTTGAGGAAAACCACTAGCTAGCGAGCCGCAATGGTGGGGATTGGCGCCTGCACCGTCTGGGCAAGTCCTGGGAGGTCGGTGATGGTGATCCGCCTTCGACCCGTTGTAATGTGCCCAGCCGCTTGCAACTCCCCCAACAATACGGTGATGGTCTCGCGAGTGCTGCCAATGATGCTAGCGAGGTCTTGATGAGAGACCTTGATGCGCAATTCAACGCCCTCAGCAGCTTGGCGGCCGTAATCCTCGGCAAGTTCTAGCAGCAAACTCGCCAAGCGTTCGCGATTGGAGCGGAACAGCAAGTACTTTAGCCGCCGCTCGATCCTGCGGCGACGCAGACCAAACATCTTGGTCACCCCCATGGAGACTTGGGGATGCTGCTCCAACAGCTCTCGCATTGCATCGGCTGGCAATAGGATCACGGTCGATTTCTCAACCGCCTCGGCATACTCCTCGCGTTCACCGGGGCTGAAGAGAGCTAGTTCGCCAAAAATCTCTCCCGGCTCAATAAATGCCATAATCGCCTGCTTGCCGTCGTCGGTGAAGCTGCAGAGCTTAGCCCGACCGCTGGTTAATAGCACCACACCATCGGCACAGTCGGCGGGCAAGTAGATCGGCGCGCCACGCGGAAACTGACGCGATCGAGCCTGCGCTTCAAGCGGCGTTAACTGCTCCGGCGTGAGCTGCTGGAGCAGGCGGCACTGCTTTAGATACCACAGTTTTTCTGTCATAAGCCGCGCTGAAGCCGCCGTTCGCAGGCTTGAGATAGGAGGAACATGGATGTCCAAGAGTCTAGCAACCGGCCGGAAACGAGGCTAATGCCGCCGAGAGTTCCGTTACGTAAGCCCTTTCACCAACTTAGAGGGGGCCAGCGTACTGATTCTTACGGACTTTCTCCGGAAAAAGTCAATCAGCCATGGTTGCCCAGTATCCGCCCCGGGCATGATCGAACTGGGCCTCGCGACCGCGGACCGCGTCGTTCACGCGCCCATCAAGGTAAGCCACCTCACCGGCAACCCAGGTCATCACGGGCCAACCAGTCAGCTGTTCTCCATGCCAGGGGCTCCAACCACACTTGGTCAATTGCTGTTCGTTCAACACCGTGGCAGTCTTGCTCAAGTCCACCAAGACTAGATCGGCGTCGTAGCCCTCGGTGATCCGACCTTTGCCTATTAGATCCCAAACTCTTGCTGGAGCATCGCACATCCAGTCTACCACCTGGGGCAACGTCACTCGGCCCTGGTGAACCTGGTTGAGCATTAGCGCCAGGGAGTTTTCGACAGCCGGCAAACCACTCGGCGACGAGGGATACGGCTGCTCCTTCTCCTCGCGAGTGTGCGGCGCGTGATCGGTGGCGACTACCTGAATCCGACCCTCATCCAGAGCTTGCCACAGCCGCTGGTTGTCATCGGCCGATTTCACCGAAGGATTCATCTGCACGAGAGTCCCCAGCCGTGCGTAGTCGCTCGTGTTGAAGAGCAAGTGATGGGGGCAAGCTTCCGCGGTAATCAATCCGCCGTGGTCCGCCAAAAAATCTGCCTCGTCTCCCGTTGAGACATGTAGCACGTGAAAACGATGGTTGTGCCGCTTTGCCAAGTCAATCGACCGCTGCGTCGCAATCATGGCGGCCGCGGGGTCACGAATGTTCGAGTGATCCGCGACATCCGTACTATCGGCATAGCGATCCTTGTTCGCGCGGACAGTCGCTTCA
This sequence comes from Lacipirellulaceae bacterium, assembly GCA_965263315.1. GTDB lineage: Bacteria > Planctomycetota > Planctomycetia > Pirellulales > Lacipirellulaceae > JBCCQL01. The sequence continues at coordinate 131,717 of CBDHGZ010000003.1, forward strand.
TCCTCGCAGTGGGCGCAAATCGGCAGCGTGGTCTCAGCAAAGATTCGCTCCAGCGCCGCTTGTTCGTCAACGAGCAAGTCACCTGTGCTGGAGCCAATAAAGATCTTGATGCCAGGCGTTCGATCACATGCCCTCAGCTCATCGACGTTTTCTGGAGTAGCGCCGATGTAGAAGCCGTAATTGACGCGAGACTTCTTAGCCGCCAGCGCAAGCTTCTCGTAGAGCCGCTTACGCGTGATGACGTTCGGCACCGTGTTTGGCATCTCCAGGAACGTTGTCACGCCGCCTTTAGCGCACGCACGCGAGGCGTGCTCCAAGTCTTCCTTGTGCGTTAGTCCTGGCTCACGGAAATGGACCTGATCGTCGACGACCCCTGGGATAAGATGCAGCCCAGATGCATCGACGGTTTCGTCAGCTGTGGTTTGCTCGGCCGGGTCGATCGCCGCAATCCGGTCCCCTTCGATCAACACATTGACACGCTCGATGCCTGCAGGCAGCACCACCTCGGCGTTCTTGATCAAAGTCTTCATCGATGCCTTCCGTGTAAAAAAGAACTAAGCCGCCGCGTGCGACATGTGCGCCAGATTGGCCAAGAGTTCCCGTGCGGCCCCTGAGTCGATCGCCTCCTCGGCAAGCTTCGCCGCCACCGGCGGTTCGTCCGCTTTGCCGGCAGTCATCAATGCGGCAGCCGCATTGAGCACCACAATCCCCCGTGGTGCGCCTGCTTCGCCCAAAAGGATGCGTCGAATCACCGCTGCGCTTTCGCTGGACGTTTCTATCTGCAAATCTGCTAACGCGCCACGTTCCACGCCAAAGTCTTCTGGTTGCCAAGTAAACTCTCGCTGCCCCGCGGCCGTTACCTCCACCACGTGCGTCTGATCGGTAACGGTCACGTCGCCCAAGCCATCGTCACCGCTGACTACCAGAGTCCGCTCAGTTCCTAATCGTGACATCGCCCCGGCCAGCAATGGCCGAAGCTTTGGCAGTCCGGCGCCAAGCAGTTGAAACTCCGCCCGCGCGGGGTTCGCCAGAGGTCCTAGCACATTGAAGATCGTGCGAATGCCCAGTTTCTTGCGCACGGCGCCCACGTGCTTCATCGCGGGATGCATTAGCGGGGCAAAGCAGAAGCAGATCCCGAGCTCGTCGAGGCATCGCTCTACCTGCGGTACGGTCGCCTCGATATTGACCCCCAGTTCCGTGAGGACGTCTGCCGAACCGCTCCGGCTAGTGATACTGCGGTTGCCATGCTTGGCGACGGGAACTCCCGCCGCTGCGGCAACAATAGCGGCGGTCGTGCTCACATTAAAAGTCTTCGACCCACCACCTCCGGTGCCGCAGGTGTCAAGCAGGCCAGTTCGGTTGGTTTTGATCGTGGTCATGTGATCCCGCAACGCCGCCGCGGCCCCGGCAACTTCGTCAACGGTCTCCCCCTTGCTGGCCAGGGCAGTGAGCATCAACCCGATCTGCTCTTCCGAGCATCCGCCCTGCATAACGGTGTTGATGGCGGACCGCATTTGGTCAAACGACAAATCTTGGCCGCCTGATACTTGCCCAAGGATTGCGGTTAGCGGCATGGCGGCTCTCATTCATTGCCAACGGGGAAGGTTCAACAATCAGGATTCGGATTGCTTGCGCATGGCCATTGCACGATAACTGTGGCTTGCCTTGATGTTACCGCCCCTGGCCCCTGGCCCCCAACCCCTCGCTTTTCTGCCACCTGATGCCCCGAAAAGTCGTTCTCGACATGGACCCCGGCGTCGACGACGCGGTTGCCCTCTGCCTCGCTTTGGCGGAGCCAAAGCTTGACGTCCTGGCGGTTTCCGCCACGGGGGGGAATGTCGCGCCTGAGCAGGCGTCGCGCAATGTGCAAACGCTGATCGAGCAGTTGGACCCGCCGAGATACCCAAGAATCGGTGTCGCCGCACCAGGACAACGGCTCAGAACCGATGCCCGCCACATCTACGGTCCCGACGGATTCTGTGGCGCCAAGTTCCCCGTCTCAGAAATGATCCACCGTCGGCCATCGCTCAAGGTCTTGGCCGAAGAAGTCCGCGCGGCGCCGGGCGAATTGACGATCATGGCGACCGGTCCGCTGACCAACCTTGCCGCGCTGCTGCAAGCAGAGCCCGATCTGGCCACGCTGATTGGCCACCTGATCATCCTCGGAGGCGCCGACCGGGTGAATGGCAACATCACCTCTGCCGCCGAGTTCAACATGTATTGCGACCCTGAATCGGCCCAGGCGGTGCTCCGCTCGCCAGTGACCAAGACGATGATCCCGATCGACATCACCCAACAGTTGTTGTTCGGCTACGACTTCATGGAGCGATTTCGCCACAGCGCGTCACGCACCGGTCGGCTCTTAGAGCAGCTGCTGCCCGGCGCGTACCGCGCGCACCGCCAGCGATTGGGCATCGAGGGCATCTACCTACACGACGCGGTGGCCGTGGTGGCAGCCATTCACCCGGAGCTGTTCACCACCCAGCGCCTCCACGGCGATGTCGAAACGGCGGGCGAACTCACCACCGGCGCCACGATCTTCGACCGCCGCGCGAATCCCGAGAACCCACCAAACGTCGATCTCGCTGTCGAAGTCGATGCTGCCGCGGCATTCGATTGCATCCTGCGGGGGCTCGACGCGGCGGGGTGAGCGCGATCCCGAGGGTACAACTACTTCCCCGCTGCTTTGATTACCTTGAGTGGTTCGCCAAGCTTCTCGACTTGCGAGATCATGAACGGGGTCTTCAGATCAGCTCCGTACAAATAGAGGGTCTTGGTCGAAGGGTCGAAGAACCCCGTGAGACCGCTGCTGTAGCTGACCACCTGCAACGGCAGATCGGCTGGCGCCTCGATTTGCCGGGCTTCTTCATCGATCGCTTGGTTGGCGGCTTCCAAAGAAACCAGTTGCCAACCCAAAACAGCGCCAACGACCAACAGCGCAAGCGCTTTGGAGAACTTCATGACAAGCCTTTCTACAGATTGTTGCCTCAATCCTGGAACGCTATCCTCGGCTGCGCGGATTGTAACCGCCCCACGGCGCTGGTTCTATGAAACCCTTGCTGATTTAAGCAGAGAGACCTGATAGCCCGAAGACTCTCGCCTAACAGACCGATGCGCGAGAAGAATGGCCGTAAAGCGGTATGGGGCGTGAGGCTATTCGCCCTTCGTGGCGAAGAACTCGAGGTCGCCGATCTGGACCTGCATTGGCACCGGTGAGCCATTGCGGAAGACGACCATGTCGACTTGCTTGCCGATCTCGGTCAGCTTGACCAGGCTAATGAGGTGCTCGTCGTCTTCAATACGGACACCACCGTAAGACAGGATCACGTCGTCAGGCCGCAACGCGGCACGCTCGGCAGGCGAGCCAGGTTCGATGCCCTTGATCCGCGTGCCGATAAGTCGCGGCAGGCCAGCGGCACGGGCCCGTTTGTCGTCGAACAGGCCATCAAGCTTTACGCCCAGAAACCCGCGGCGGACCTGACCAGTGCGGGTTAGCTCCTCAGCAATACGAGCGGCTATGTTAGCAGGGATGGAGAAGCCGATGCCTTCGTTTCCGCCCGACTCGCTGGCAATGGCCGTGTTGAGACCAATGACTTCGCCCCGCATGTTGATCAGCGGCCCGCCGCTGTTACCGGGGTTAATGGCCGCATCCGTTTGCAAAAGTTCTGATAACGCACCTCGCCACCACCCAGGTCCAAGTTGTAGCGGCCCTTGGCGCTGATAATGCCGCGCGTCACGCTTTGGCTTAGACCAAAGGGGCTGCCAACGGCTAAGACCCAATCGCCGATCTCCACGGCGTCGCTGTCGCCCAGTCGCGCAGGCGCCAGGTTCTTGGCGTCGACCGCCATGACGGCGACATCCGTGTAGGGATCGTCCCAAATCTTGGTCGGCCCCACCACACGCCCATCGGCAAGCTGAATGCGAATGTACGGCTCGCGGGAATTCTTGATCACGTGGCGGTTGGTGAGGACGTAGTCGGCAGGGCCGTTGCGTCCTCGAAAGCGCACCAACACGCCTGAACCTGCCTCTTGGGCTCCACTCCTCACCCGGTACTCGCGCACCGGCTGGGCTTCAATGTGCACGACGGACGGCGTTACCAGCTTCACCACGCGTTTGACCAAGCCAAGCAACCGCTCCATCGAGCGGACGTCCGTGGCCAATTGATCGAACTCCTGCTGCCGCTGCGCATCTGACATCGCCGCGGGTGCAGCGTCGGGACGTATGATGTCCACTAACCGAGGCTTCGTAACGGGACTCTGGGCTTGCACACCTGCTGGCGATAGGCACACCCCCAGCGCTAGGAGCCCGCAAGCTATGGGTGGTAGACAAACAGAATTCGACAAGGATGGCCCCCTCGCCCGGAGGTGCAGTCGCTGAACACTCTTCTTAAAACAAACAGGGGGTAGCCGTTCGGCTACCCCCTGGATTATACGATGCGATGGCCCGAACGCAGGCCGCTTTCATGGCATCTCAAGATCACTCATAGTGACATCGGCATCGGTAAAACCGGTATCGACCACGCGGCCCCAATCGGGATTGCGGCGATCTTCCAACGTGCCATCTTCAGCAGCTCGCTGGCACTCGATGCACATTGTGGCGTAGGGCAGGGCGTTGAGTCGTGCCATGGGAATCTTCGAACCACAAACTTCGCACAGGCCGTAGGTACCCTGGCGGATACTCTCCAGCGCCTTTTCGATATTACCCAATTCGCGGCTTTCGACTTCCGCCAGCTGACTGCTGATTTCGTCCTGGGCAGCATCCAATGCGGCGTCGACCACATCGCTGCCACTTTGCTCACGGAGTTGAGTCAACAAACTCAGGTCGCCCGCGAGAGCTTTGCGGAGGGCGTCGCGGCGAGTGACGAGAATGTCCCGCATTTTGAGGATGGAGTCTTTGCGTGCCATGATCGATTACCTTGCCTGGTAGGGCGGACCGCTTCGATGGGGATCCTAGTCTGCTGCTCACATGGGGTAGGTGAGAAACGGTCTACGCCTGCTGCTTCTTTCTGTCCTCGGGTCGCGTCCGTCGAAGTCCCACTTCGCGATGACGCAACCCGTTATTTCGCTTAGTGCTACGTCACGAAGGCCAACGCCCAAGGCCGCAGCAACCAAACTATAGTACGCACTCGCAGGCTAAAGGGTTGCCGAGACCTCCACGAGTTCGCGTCTCGGCACCCAGGAAAACCCTAAACCATTTTCTCAAAAGCACTTGCGGATTCCATTACTGCGCAAGGATTCTGCCGCAAGGGCTCTCACTGCGGCTTAACGCAGTCCTGCCTCGCCCGGAGAGCTCAGCCGATCCGAGCGCCTGGGAAAATCGGCATAACCGATACCAGGCTCGGAGACCAATCTCTGCTTTGTCGGACTCCGTACAGCCACAGCAGTGCGCTTTTGACCCTCTCGGGGGTGAGAGCTACATGACTGTGGAAAAAACTCGGCAATGACGGTCAAACTGCCAACTGGCGGCGAGCCGTACAGGGATTCGCCCAGAAGAGATCGATGAAAACTAGCACTGAGCAACCGCCAACCAACTCCGTCTCGCCCGCTACCCCGTCGCTCTGGCTAACACCATGCGAAGGGGAGGAAGGCCCTGGGCGCTTCGAGCTGCCCCTTGGTGCAACCACCATCGGCGGCGGCCCCCGTTGCACCGTGAAGGTGCGCGGAAAAGGTGTCCGGCCGCTGCATTGTGTGGTGACGCATAGCGCGCACGGGACCAGTGTTCGTCGCTGGGCCGCGGGAACCGAGATCAATGGCCACGCATTCACCGAGGCGTCGCTCTCGGATGGCGACCGACTTGCCATCGCGGGCTTTGAATTCGTCGTCGAAGCACAACCGCAACCAAGCGATGAAGCACGGACCGGTGCGGATACCTTGGTCACACCACCTGCCCCAAGCGCCCAGCGGAGTTTCTTGCCAGCCCAAGTCATGACGCCATGGCTGAACGGCCAGGGGAACGGACCAGTCTCTCCGAGTGAGATCGACCCGGCGACTCACGAGGATCCGCAGGAGCCGCGCGCTTGCGAAAGCGAAGAAGAGAGCCAGCCGCTCGCGGAAGTCTCCAAGCACGATTCAAAGTCCGTACGCCACGCGGCCAAGCAGCGGGTGAAAAAACTATCCCAGCGGCTGCGTGAGGCACAGCGGGACAAGGTGTCACTTGACGAACAGTTGGCGTCTCTTCGCAATGCGAAAGAGCAGGTGGATCAGGCGCTGGAAGCCAGTCAGCTTGAGGTCGCGACCGCCAAGGACGAAGTGGTTGGCCGGATTGGTGAAATCGAATCGTTGCGCGGTCAGTTGGCTGCCGCCGACGATCAGCTATTCGAACTACGCAGCGCAGCGGTCATCGCTGACAGCCGCCATCAAGAGCTGGCTGAAGAAATCGCCGAGCTAACTACGCAGTTACAGTCGGCCCGCGAAGAGCTTGCCGCCGGCCTTGAAGATCGGGCGTCGGCCACAAGTCTGCCAGATGAAGTTGAAGTCCCCGTGACGCCGGACGAGCCGTTGGCGCCTGACTTCGTTGACGAGTTGGCCTTCCCCGCGGCCGACGCCAGCGAGCCGGCCAGCCCTGAGAGCCAAGTCAACGCTGATGACGTGCCCGTGGAAACCTTTGCGAGCAATGACTATGAGAACCCCTGGGCAGTCGAACAGGTAAGCGCGGATGCCGCCAGCGACGTGGCCGCGTCCCACGAAGCAGCCACCGAATTCCATGAGGCTAACAGCCCAGCATCGGCCGATCTGTGGGCAGCGGTCGTCGAGCCGACGCAGGATGCCTCTGACCTGACGCCCGCCTCCGCCGAGCCGGAGACGTCGTCTGCCGATCTTTGGGACATCGAAACCACCGGCTCACAGGCCGAGCCCCTAGCAACGTCTGAGGAAGAGGTGGGGGCCGAGAACCCGGTAGAAGCCGCCGAAGCAACCGTGAGCGAGGCTGCCGCGGATTGGCTTGCCTCTTTCGAGGCGCAGGCAGCTGGCGAGAAAACCACCTCGAACGCCGCAGACGCGTTGGATGATCCCGCCGCTCCATCTAGCGATGACGAACCACACGATGACGGAACCACCGCGCACAACGAGACTCCGGAGGATTCCTTACCGGTCTCCGCTGAAGTGACCCCAGCCTCGCCGGACGAAGAGGACGCGGCGGATGAACCCGTCAGCGCCGACTGGCTTGCCGACTTGTGTGGCACGGATGACGACGATCCGCTTGAGGAGCACCGTGCAGATGCTGCGTCGTCGAATTCATTGCTAGGAACCCAGGATGGCGATCTCGCCGAGGCCCTGGGCGAGTCAGCCTCCGAAGAGGGCGCAGGCATCCATACGGACAGCTTGCTGGAGCCTCTTGCAAGCGCCCAGAGTGTGGAAGAGCTGATTCCTCAGGATCAGCCAAGCACCGACACGCCAAGCTCGTTCATCGAGCAATACGCCAACCTCCTGCCGGCCGATGAGGAGCCGGCCGAACAGGTCGCCCCAACTGGCGACTTGTTCGCCACCCCTACGCCGCCAAGCCCTGAGCCAGAATCGTCGGGCAACGCCTTACTAGACAATACCGCAAGCCCATCGGGTGAGGGTGACGACTCGATCGAAGACTACATGGCAGGGTTGCTAGAGCGAATTCGCGGTGAAGCCTCTGCCGAGCAAGCCAGCGCACCGGTTGTTCAACAACCCGTGCCAGAAGCCTCTCCTAAGGCTGGCAACGAACTTAAGAGCGAACCTCCGTCTGAACCTAAGGAACCGCTCGCCAACCTCGACGAACTGCGCAGTGGCCCGGCTCCGGAACAATCGCACGACATGAGCGCACTGCGGGCGCTAGCCAACCAGTCTGCTCGCAGTGCGATTGGCGTTGCTGACTCACGCCAAAACCAAGAAAAGGCCATGGCCAACTTGATCATCAGCGGCATGGCCATGCTGTGTGGCGGCTACTTGGCGGTGACTGCGTCATCGCTCCTCGACGCCCAGTTCATTGGCGGCTTGGCTGGGTTCGGTTGGGCTGGCTACTGGGGAACGAACACTCTGCGCCACATGGCAGCCGCCAGCCAAGCCAAGGAGCAAGGCAAGTCTCAGCCAGAAGAACAGTTCCCTATCAGCGGTGTCGAGCCAGACGCATCCCCGAAGTAGCCTGCGAGCGAATTGGCAACGCGTTCAGGCCGCAAGACGGTAGTTGATGCTGGTCAAATGGCGGCAGTGTGCTGTGCGGTTACCGTTTCCGTGATGCCCCCGCGGGCGTTAAAGGCCGCTTCGACCTTCATCCACTGTGGCTGAACCACGGCAACGAGGTCGTCCAGGATCGTGTTGGTCACGTGCTCGTAGAAAATGCCTTCGTTCCGGTAGGCCTGGAAATACATCTTCAGGCTTTTCAGCTCGACACACTTGGCTCGAGGCGTGTAGGTGATCGTTACAACGCCATAGTCTGGCTGACCGGTTTTGGGGCAGACTGAGGTAAACTCAGGCTGCACGATCTCGATCTTGTATTCCCGCTCGGGGAATTGATTGTCAAACGTTTCCAGCGTGTCGCGAAAGTTGCTCATAGCGGCAGCGTCTCTCCTGTTGTTGGGCGTGTCATTTTGGCATGATGAGCGTGTGATTTGAAAGGGCGGGGGAGCGCTTCCCTGCGACCAGCACGCCATGATCGATCCCAAGTATGCCAGAGCCATCGCCACGCGCCATTGTCCTGCTGTCAGGTGGGCTCGACTCCGCCACGACCGCGGCGATTGCCAAGAGCCAAGGCTATGAGCTTCACGCCCTGAGCGTCGACTACGGCCAACGACATCGTTTCGAGTTGGAAGCTGCCAGTCGCGTTGCCCAGGCCATTGGCGTCAGGGAGCATAAGACCATTTCCGTAGGAATTGGCGATCTGGGGGGCAGTGCGTTAACGGACGACATTGCCGTGCCGCAGGGCCGCAGCGATGAGCAAATGGCTGAAGGAATCCCGGTGACCTACGTGCCGGCCCGGAATACGGTGTTTCTTTCTCTCGCCTTGGGGTATGCGGAAGTCCTTGGCGCGCGTGATCTTTGGATCGGCGTGAACGCCGTAGACTACAGCGGTTATCCGGATTGCCGGCCCGAGTTTATCGACGCCTTTTCCACCATGGCGAATGTCGCCACCAAGCAGGGGGTCGAATCCTCGGCTTCAGGTGACCCAGGGTTCCGCATCCACACCCCACTCATTAGGCTTACCAAGGCCGAGATCATCAGGCAGGGCACTGCGTTGGGTGTTGACTACGGGTTAACCCACACCTGCTACGCCCCCAATGAAGAGGGCATCTCGTGCGGCAAGTGCGACGCTTGCCTGTTGCGACGCAAAGGATTTAGCGAGGCGGGGCTCGAAGACCCTATCGCGTATCAAGCGGATTGACCGGTCACAACTGGTCTCATACGTCGATGAAAACAGCTGAGATTTATCGCTCCGTTCAAGGCGAAGGTTTGCTGACTGGCGCCGTGAGTGTTTTCGTACGCGCAAGCGGTTGCAACCTGCGGTGCTGGTTCTGCGACACGCCTTTTGCGTCGTGGGCGCCGGAAGGCAAAGATCTGTCAGTTGATGAGATCGTGGCCCAGGTCGAAGAGTGGGACTGCCGGCATGTGGTGCTCACCGGTGGCGAGCCAATGCTATTTGCCGAGATGATTCCACTTTGCGATCGTCTACGTAGCATCGGGCGACACGTGACGATCGAAACCGCAGGCACCCTCTACTTGCCGGTCAACTGCAACCTGATGTCGATCAGCCCCAAGCTGAAAGGCTCCACCCCTTCGGCAGTCGATCACCCCCATTGGAGCCGCCGGCACGAGCGTTCACGCCATCGCCCTGAGGTCGTCCGCCGACTCATGAGCGAGTATCCCTACCAGCTTAAGTTCGTGGTCGACACGCCAACCGACCTGGAAGAGATCGAGCACTACCTGTCCGAGCTGCCTCGCGTGAATCACGAACGGGTGCTCCTGATGCCGCAGGGGATCGATGCGGCTGGTTTGGAAGATCGCGCGGAGTGGCTCCGCCCCTACTGCCAGACTACTGGCTACACTTTCTGCCCGCGGAAGCAAATCGAATGGTATGGTTCGATCCGCGGCACTTAGGCCTCCTGCAGAGCTTCCTCAATCGCCGCGACCGCTGTTTCTAGCGACTGCACGGCCATGTAGAAATTGGTGTGCGTAGAAACCTCGGGCTGTATCTCAGCAAAGAGATTGGTCGCTTGCCGAAGTTTGCCGATTTTCTTCTTGGCTTGCTTGAGATAGGCCAGGGCGTCTTTTTCTTTCCACGCTGCCCCGAGAGCCAAGGGAAAGTCGTAACAACCTCGATGCACCTCACGAAGGTCGTCATCCTCGTCAAGTTCCTCGCAATGCTTCAGAAACGTCCGCACCATCCACACGTGCGATACCAAGGCATCGATGCGGTGCATGGTTTCGGTAGGTGACATCGCGTTTACTTGGGCAAGAGCAGGGGAGGCAAGAGCTGCACTCAAAGGCATGTTCTATGCCCCTGAAGAGCCCTCAGACTCGACCTGGGTCGTGGAGTCAGCTGGTGTGTCGGACTCCACGTTGGCTGTCGTCTTATCCTCTGCGGACTTCACCTGGCTGGGGGAGGCGTCCGCTGTCTTTTTCGGTGGGCTGCCTTTGGGGGCAAAGACGAGCACCATCGCCGCGCCGGCGATCGTGATCATGAGGCCGGCCATGAAGAGAGACATCTGCAGGGGAGCCACGTCCGTAAACGCGCCGGTTAGTGTGGCCGTAAACAGCGTGTTGACCACTGGCGCTCCGCCGAAGACGAGCGGCATCACGTACAAAGGCTTACCGCCAAAGTTGAAAGCCATAATGATGCCCAACGCCCCTACCGCACCAGCGGCGCCTGCCATCAAACTCCAGAACGTGCCGCCAAAGGTGACAAACGTGCTGGTCTCTGGCATCGGCCCGGACAGCAATAAAAACGGTACCACCACTGCAATCGCGAAGTAGGCCAAGCCGACACAGATCAGTGGTCGCAATCGGCTATTGTCCATCGCAGCTTGGCCCTTGTGCAGCACCGGACCATAAGCCCCCCAGCAGCCAATGACCGTGCCAATTGACAGCAGTTGCAGAACAAAGTTCCAAGCTCCCACACCGGCTTCTTGTACCTCGGCCGAGACTCCCTCAGAAAGACTCTCACTGTCAGCCGCATCGGTCGTTGCTTGTGCGGTGGCCTTGTGAGCTTTGTCTCCTTTGGGACCGGTCAGCAAGACCGTCACGGCGCCAATCAGCACCATTACTAGTCCCGCCAAGAAGATTGGGCCCACCTCCTTAAACTTCTTGGCCATGTAGATGGTCAGGAAAGAGTTGACTACCGGCGCCCCGCCAAAAACCATGGGCATGACAAAGGCGGGCTTCCCGCCAAAAGTAAACGCCATGATGATGCCCAGCGCTCCAATCGCGCCCAAGGCCCCGCCTAGCAGGCTTTGTACGATGCCAGACATGGTCCAACGACCCGACTCTCCCTTCATGCGCAACAACGCCGCCGGCACGATCACGCCAATCAAGAAGTAAGCCAGCCCGACGCAAACGAAAGGTCGCAGACGAGCGTACTTGAGCGCTCCCTCAGCCATGCCTGCCTGGCCCCAATGCAGGACCGGGCCGTACATGCCCCAGCAAAGGATCGTGACGGCAAACGAGAGAACGACGAACAGCAAACCACGCATGAATTGGCCAGGCAGGGGTGAGAGTGAGGCAAGCCACGTATGGCCACTGTAAGTGCGAAAGCGTCACACCGCCAGTCGCCAATGACTGGGTACTACGGTTCGTCATCCCTGGTTCAGTCGCCGCGCAAGGCCGGCACGATGGAAGCCCGCAGCGCCGCAGACGTAGCCCAGCCCCCCACGGCCACGCCAACCGCAATCAGGGCCCCAATCAAGAGTCCTGATGAAAGCCAGGGTAAGCTCGCTGGCGCCGAAGACGACGCCAGCGCTTGAGGAACCAACGCGACCACGGCAGCCACGGCGCCGATCGACAAGCCGGTTCCCAGCAGGACGAGGTTTTCTCGCAGCACAAGCGAACGTAATCGGTTGGGCCGAAAGCCACCCGCCTGGAGCAAAGCCAATTCGCTCCGCCGGTCTGCCATGTTTCGCAGTTGCACTACTGCCACTCCAACCACGCCCAGTAGCAGCCCTAGCGCGCCAACGGTTTGGAACGTTGTGAGATAAGTGTTCTGCACAGCAAGAAAGCCCGCCAAGCGACGGTCTGCTGCTTCGAGGTCCATGCCATAGTCACTGAGGCGGTTCTCCAGCATGGCTGACAAAGTGTCGGCGTCGGGCCGACCTTCTGCTTTCTGCGATTCGATCAGGAAAAACCGCGACCCATTGGCGCTAGGAAACATCCGCAAGAAGTTGGCTTCACTCACCAACAGGTCGCCTTGCAGTAGGCTGTTCTTCAGTAGACCAACAACGCGGAGCGTAACCGACCGATCCGCTTCGTCGCGAATTTGTAGCGTGCTGCCAACGCCACCATACAGCTTCAAACTGTACATCGCGGTGTTGAAATCAAGAATCACGGGAACCTCATCACCACTGTCGCTCCGCAAGGCGTTCCAGGGGCGATCCCCGTCTACGCTATCAGCAAACTCGAATCCACCACGGTCGACAAACGCATCCGGCAAGCCCAGCACTCGCGGTTGTTGAGTTTGATAAAGGTTGAGGCAACTGGCGTCCTCGCCATCATGAACGCGAAACGCCTGGACGGAGAACTGATTGAGCTGCTCCTCATCCTGTCGACTAAAGCCCAACTCAAGTCTGCCCTGATCGGTATTCAGGTCATAGGCGAGGGCCTGGCTCGACTGCCCAACCAAGAGAAAACCTGCCGTCCCTTGCTCGGTTGGCGTCAAACGAAAAGCACCAATCGCGAGGATCAAGAAACTGGCCGATGCGACCAAGCCAATCGTCAGCAGCGATCGCCCAGGATTGCGTGACAGGTTTCGCCAGGCTAGGCGATTGAGTGTGTAGCGGCCTAGGTTGCGGCTGCCGCCACTCAGCAAGAGCTGACCCCGCACAAGCCAAACCAAGGCGCCCAGCAACCCGGCGCCGCTGCCGAAAAACGCGCCGGCTTGGGCTTCTCCACGCAAAGTCGTCGCGGCGCCGGCGAGCCCCAGCGCGAGCAACAGCATCGAGAGGGTTACCCAAAGTCCACGCCGTGCCGAGTGGGACGGGGAATACTGCAAGCGCTGCCCGGCAAGCAGCGCCCGCTCAGGAACTTTCAAGAGCTGCCCGACAACGCGGCGGATGACCAGCCACGAGATCACCAGCCCCGCGAGACTTCCGATGGCGAGCGCGCGGGTTGTGACATGTACCGTCAAGAAGGGCGTGACAATGGCTTCAACCCAAGCGGTGGTTAACCCCCAGATCATCAGACTGGCGTAGGCCACGCCTATCGGTATCCCCAGCACGGAGCCTAGGGCTGCAACGGCCAAGCCCTCGCGCAGCAGGGCCCCGCGAATCTGATGAGACTGCCAGCCGACCGCTGACAGGAGCCCCACCTCAGCGGCGCGTGTCTCCACGGCCAGCCCGAAGAGCAGACCCACTAACATCACGGCCGAGGCAATGAGGAACAAACTAAAACCTAGGAACAACCCCTCAAAAGGCGTGGTCCCCGCGGCGGCGGCCAAGCCCTGTTTTTTAACAGGGAGCACCCCGAATCCGAGCTCACCAGGATCGATCGCTCTTCGAAGCTGTTCGGCGATTTTGCCAGCCGGCTGTTGACTGCCGACCACCCGAATTAGGCTCGTCGATCCCCATCGCGTGGCCCAAAGTCGCTTGGCCAGCGCAAGCGAGACGTAGGCCTTGGGCGTGGTGGTGTGGGCGTCCCAGTAGTCCTCGTCCGCGCGTTCAATCCGCTCCACCAACTCGAAAGGAAGATCCCAATCGTCGATTGAATCGGCGTCGGTCACGCCCTGCAGAACGGGCGTTAGCCGTGGGTCGGCAGCAGCCCCCGCAAGGGGGACAATCGCCTGCAGCGTTAGCCGTAGTGGCTCGGCTTCAACGGATTGGCCGTGAGTACTCTCAGGCAGGTAGTAACGAATGACGATCTGGTCACCGACGTTGGCGCCAAGTCGCTTGGCAGCCCACTCATTCAGGACGATCTGATTGTCCGTCAGCCGAATCGGCTGCCCGTGGCCATCGAGCAGCGGGCCTGCGGTAGCTGCCGAATCGACTCCCGTGACAATCGAGTAGGGGATGCTGTTGCCGGAGTTATCGTCCGCCAGGCGGATACTATTGGCGAGGTAAGTGGCCACCAGTTGGCAGGATTCTTTCTTCAGTGCGCCTGCGACCGCCGACACGAAAGCATCGCCTAGCACCAATTGCGTCGATTCAATTTGGATTACGTTGCTGGTCGCACCGCCGAGTCGCTCGCAAGTCACTCCATAGTCCTCAAGCGACGGGCGGAGCATCTCCGCCAAACGCTGCTTACCGTCGAGCGGCTTGTCAGAACGACCCGCGACAAGCAACGTGTTGGCTTTTCCAGGCTGACCTAGCAGCTGCTGGACCGTCGCCAGAGATAGGAACACCGTGGTGGGCTCCTCCTGAGAGGGATACAGCGAGAAGCGAGCCAAGCCGTCTGGCGGCAGAATCCGCGCTACGGTTAAACGCTTGCCAAGGGTGGTCTCGACCTTCTCGCCAAGGGGACTATCGGCAGGCAACGCATCGAGCGTCGGCAACCGCAACAGCACTTCGTCGCCCTCCAAGACGCCAAGCTCCGTTGCCAGTGGCGCCGTGATCGCCAGCTCGTCGGACGCCAGAGAATCGGCATCGATGCCATCGCCAAAGCGATCAAAGCCCGCCGTGACGCCAAACACGGCCACGCCGCCCGCGTAGCGTCGCCCGTCAGCCGACCCAACCGTGTTTAAGGACCCTCGCAATTGAAAGAGAGCCTCGGCCGCGGAGAAGTGGTCCTCAAAGTCGGGATGGGCCGCTAGATCATCGGCAAGCGCTGCGCGAAACGGCTGTCCGGTGATGATCGCATAGTCGACCCTTCCTAGCCGCTGGTTCGTTAGTTCTCGCAAGCTACCGCGAACTGAGTCTCCCACCACCAGCGCGCCCGCAATCACGGCAGTCGCCACGGCAACGCCCAAGGCTGTGGGCAAGTGTGACCGGCGGTAGTGCCAGAAGCTGTCCAGGAAGTAGCGGCGTCGGGTCATCATTCTGCACTAGAGTGTGACGCGCCTCGTCCGTCACGCCAACCGCGCAGAAAAAAGCCTGCCGGTGATTCATCACCGGCAGGCCCAAGATCAACGATACTTCAGCGGCAATTAAATCGTCTCTTTGCAGCAATCGCTGGTGGTACAGCAGTCGCCCTCTTCGCAGCACTCTTTGCTTTCGCAGCACTTGGCTTCGAGACCGCAGGTGCCGCTGCACTCACAGGCGTCGCAAGCACAAGACGTGCAGGAACAATTGGTGCAGGTCTCACCATTGCAGTCGCAGATCTCGCAATCGCAAGCGAGACCGCAGCAGCATACGGGCTGCCCGGCTGCCGTGGCATCCGCATCGGACCGGGTGCTCTGCAAAGCAAAAACGGCTACCGCCACGAGACCAACTGCCGCAATCCACTTTAGGGACTTATTCATCGTATTACGCTCCTCAATGATTGAACTTAAGGGAAGACAAAATAACGCACGCAAGGGTCATCAGCACTGACCGCGCAAGAGTCAGCGCAGCGTGATCGTTACAATGTCCACACACAGAGGAGCGATTGTGCGGAGATCGAAGCGTAAGCCCCGCGAAGCAACGGATTGGTCGCCTCACGTCGAGCGCCAACCGGCGCACGAACATCAGGCACACTTGCCGGGGGAACGGCGCCCGAGTCAGCTACCGAGATTGGCCGGACAGAAGAATGTTGCGGGGCCGGAGCAAGGGGCTCCGCCGGCCGTGAGCAGCAGCAAGTACCGGACTCACAGCAGCTGCCGGGCTGCGCGCAAGACGCAGTCTCCGCGACGGAATTCTGTCGATCGCAGCAACCGCAGGTCGAAGACCGCAGTTTGCCGGATGATTGCTTCACGCCGCATCTAGCCGCCGCTCGACCGCTGGAGCAACACCCACTGGAGCAGCAACAACCGCTGCTGGTTGGCTCACTCTCCCCGCAACAGCAGCGACTGTCCACATCGTCGCAGACGCAACTGGCTAGTGCCCACGGCGGGACCGCGCTGCCAATGGCAGTGATTGTGACAACCGCGGCGAGTAGTGGACGTAAGAACAAATTACCCAGCAGCTCAAGGAGTCTAGCGGTAGCCCGGATGTGTCCCATGGCGGTGCACACCCTCCCTCCATCCTCGCAGGGAGGCACCCGCCCAGCAAGAGTAAACTACGGGCCGGGCAGGTTGGAGGGCCGCCAGAATCCCGATATATTCCATAAATTGACAAGGCCGCATGGCGCTGAATGGGGGGCTCGTTCGCTCCCGGGGCGTTGCGCCGGTCGCGTCTGCTGGCCAAGGGGCGCCGCCGGTCGAAAATTCTTCCAAGAGTTTTCACCGGGTGCTCCGATGCAGGAGTTGGTTCACCAAAGATACCTCAAGAGCTGATTCACTCGGACCAACACCACGCCAGGGTCGCCCTCCCGTTTCCTACGTGACGACCGTGGCTGCAGCAGGCTGAACCGAAGACCGCGGCGAGCAACCGCCCACCCCCAGCGCAAGGACGGCGCAGGGAGCGGGGTCGCTCGCAGAACGCGGCGGTTTGGGCTGCCCGTCCTCAATCCACGGAGCATGACTTTGAACTTTTTCTGCTCACCTCGGGGCTACCTCACGCCCTCACTTCTGTCGACCGCCCTGCTAATCGGCCATAGCTTAACCGGCTACGCGGCCATGCCTCCGGTCGAGACCGCGTTTCCCGCGTCAACGGTGGCGTTCTTTGCCGTGGCTGATCCTGAAGACCTACAAGCCAAATGGAAGAACACGCAGGTAGGACAGTTCGCCAGCGATGCTTCCATGAAACCTTTTGTGGATCAGATTCGAGGCAAGCTGATCGAGCGTTTCGGCAACATTGAACAACGGCTCGGTATGACGCTCGACGACGTCACGGCGGCTGCTGGCGGCGAAGTGGGCGTTGGCATGCTACACACGGCAAAGGAGCGAGCCAGCGTGGCCGTGATCCTCGACACCACGGGCAAAGCTACCGAAGTCGATAAGCTGCTGTCAAAAATCGATACCCAAGTCGCTCAGCGTGGCGGCAAGCGGAGCACCGAGACCTACTCCGGCATCGAGCTGACCATTCACGTCCTGCCGGAAACGGCCAAGCGGTCTTTTACGCGGGAAGTGGTTCACCTGCGTCTGCGTGAGGTTCTCGTCGCGGTTGATAGCATCGATCATGCGAAGCAGATTGTCGACAAGTTGCGAGGCGAGCAGGGCGGCACTTTGGCTCAGGTCACTGGGTTCTCTGAAACTATGAAGCGCTGCCGCGCAGCCATGCGAGGCCGCATGCCAGACGTTCGTTGGTATGCCAATCCGTTCGCCTGGGACGACGCCCGGCGCACCTTGCGCGAAGACGGCGGTGCAGACCGCAAGGACACCATCACGATTCTCCGCGAACAGGGCTTCGACGCGATCGAAGCGGTTGGTGGTTACGTAAGTCTGACGGTCACCGCGCAGCAAGATATCGTCCACCACACGGCAATCTACGCTCCGCCTAAGCCAGGTGCTGAGAATGGCCCAGCCAAAGAGAAGTATGACCTGGCGATGCGAATGGCGGAGCTTCCCAACCGCCGCGATCTGCCTGTCGAAAAATGGGCCCCGCGGATGACGGCGACCTACACCACGGTAAATCTGGACATCAAGAACGCATTTGATCACGTCGAGACTCTCTTCGACGAGTTCTCTGGCTACGAAGGCGCCTTTCAGACCACACTTGATAGCTTCAAGGACGATCCCTACGGACCCGAGATTGACGTGCGTCAAGAACTCGTCGAGCACCTGGGAAGCCGGGTCACCATGATGACCGACTACAAGATGCCGATCTCGCCAGACTGCGAACGGTATCTGTTCGTTGTCGAGGTCACGAAGCCCGACCTGCTTCGTTCGCCCATCGACAAGTTGATGGAAAACGACGGCGCGCTCAAACGCGAAGTCAATGGCATTTCCTATTGGGAAATTGTGCCGGAAGAGGAAAACCTAACCAGCAGCAACTACGAAGACGATCTCCCCTCGATTGACGACACCGGCGCCGAGTCCGACCTGGGCGGCGGTGGTGGCGATCGCGTGCTGCGTCGCGCGGCCGTTTGCCTCCATGAGCAACAGTTGATCATCGCCTCGGACGTCGAGTTCGTCCAGCAAGTGCTGTTCGGTGTCCAGGAGCGCGAGTCACTGGCCGCGAGCTTGGACTTCCAGACCACGATGCAGCAACTGGGCCGGCTGGCATCCCGCGAGCGCTGCAGTTGGTCCTTCTTCCGTACCGACGAGAGCATTCGCCCCAGCTACGAGCTGATCCGTCAGGGGCTGATGCCGCAGTCGCAAACTTTCTTCGGCCGCGTGCTCAACGAGCTTCTCACCACCCAGGAAGACGAAGAGCAAGGCATCGTTCGCAAACAGCGAGTCGATGGCAGCCGGCTGCCAACGTTCGAACTAGCTCGCCGCTACTTCGGCCCCGCGGCTCGCAGCATTCGCACCGACCCCGATGGCTGGTTCATCAGCGGCGTGGTGCTGAGCAAAGCAGGGCAATAACTGGCGGCAACGCCTACCTCGCTTCGACCTTGGCCCAGAAGGGGCGGAACCGGTCGCCGCGGGTGCGGACGTCTTCTAGCAGCACGCTTAGCTGGGGCTCGACGGGCTCGTCGCGCGGAATAAGCGAGCGACCGTTGAGTTCCACCTTGATTGGCTGCTTGAAGCTCACCACGTCAGGAGATAGCCAAACGGTTGTCTTGCCGGCGCGGGCGCGGATGCCCAGCTTGTTACCGTCGTACTTGCGCATTTGAAGCCGGGCGGCGCGCGTACCTCGCTTGGGAGGCCAAGCGCTGGGCAAGACCATCGACTTCTCGGGCAGCTGCTCGAACTCGGCCCACCAGAAGAATCGATCCCAGGGCCGCATCGTAAAGGCCGTAAACTCTTCAGGGGCTGGCTGGCGACGCTTGCGGCCCATCCAATCAAAGAGTCGCTGGATTTCATCACTTAGTGACTCGTGCCCGCGGCCCAAAAACTCGGCCAACGTGGCGTCAAAGCGGTTGCGTTTGAGGTAGCGGTCCAGCTCGCGAGCATTGTGAGCGGTCTTGCCGCCATCCATCTCACCAGCCACAAAGTACCACGGTACGAACTCGGCATTCTCCCAGTACCAGCCAACATAGCGATCGGCTCGGGCGAGCACGGGAATCACACCGGCCCACAGATCTGGGTGTGCGATGGCGATATCCCACACGGCATCGCCACCCATATCGTGACCTGTCAGGAATATCCGATCGGTATCAATCGCCAACCGCCGCATGGCGTCTCGAAGCGAAGCGAGCACCGCCTGATGCTCACGAGCGGTAAATCGATACTCAAACTGTTCTTCCGTTTGCCAGTCAACGGCAATCGTGATGTAGCCATGCCGCATGGCTTGGCCACGACGCACCGCCGCCTGGCCCTCAGCAGCAGGTCTCAAAGGCCCAGCCCAGAAGTCAAGCTGCTGCTCTGGCCGATAGCCGAGGCCATTGAGCGTGACGATCGCAGGGTAACTGCGCAGCGGGTCATACTCCGGTGGCAACTGCACCAGATACCGGACGTTGCCGCGATCTCCTCCCAGGGGAACCGATAGTTCATAAGCGCCCGACCCTCGCTCTGCATCGGCTGGCAAGGGCAGGGGCGGCTTTAGTAGCTTGAGCAGTTCCGCAACCCGCTCCACACTGGCCCCTTCCATGTCTTTGATTTCTACCAGCAATTCGCTCCGCTTCAGCTGCGAAGGTTCACGCAAGTACTCCAGCACTCTGGTACGGACATCGAACAAAGAGAGCGCCACCGCCAGGTTGTCTGTCGCTTGATTGCCTCCCAGCAGCCATCCACTGATCGCTAGGGCGGTCTCTTGTTCAGCGGTCAGGTTGCTCCCTGAGAGCTGCAAGAAAGCCGCCATGCGGGGCAGCGTCACGGCCTTCAATTCGGCATCGATCTCTCGCTGTACTTCCTGAGCAACTGCCTTGGCTGCCGGCTCTTTGATTCGTTCCACGGCGTCAGCCAGTCGCTGCAGAACCACCTGTCTGCGGGAACGGTCCTGATCTAACTCTTGAAGCATCTCGCGAACTTGTTCCAGCGTGGCGCCAGCCACCTCCTCTGAAGGAAAGTTCTCAAGCAACCTGCGGACTAACTGATGCTGCCCGGCGTCTTTCCAGCGCTGAATCTCTTTAAGAATGCTCCGCGCACCGAGCTGCCGCAGCTGTCGAATCTCGTCGCCCAGATCCTGCATCTCAGGGAAGTCTTTGGCGATGGTTTCCAACTCTCGACGCGCATCGCGGAACCGCTCGCTTTGCAGGTACAAGCGCACGACTTCTAGGCGCGACTCCACGTCGGACTGGGGCGTCGTCTTCTTGATCACTCGGCTGAGCACCTCACGCGGAATACTGCTTGTCGCCAGTCGCATGTCCCACACGTAGTTGCGCGGCTCGGCTACCAACCCACGAACCCGGGTATAAATCGGTGTGATCTCGGTGATGCCCTGCACGACGGAGATCGGACCGTCGCGTCCTTGGATTTTGAAGATCCGCCGGCCGAACTCATCAAACGGCGTCACGCCCAGTTGCCGGCCAACTCGACCGATAATGGCGCCTCGCTTCGCGTCGTTCTGCCAAACACGAATCTTGATCGGCTGATCCACCGCGTCGTCCAAGATGGCCCGTACCCGGCGTGACGAAACAAACGTGCGTCGCAGGCCATCGTCCACCACCAAGATCGACTCAACCCGCACTTCCCCCGCGCCGGGCGCCGGGTCGGTGGGATCCTGGGCAACGCCGCCGACCTTCACGATCCGCCCGGTCAGCGTGCGACCATCGTCGAGCTGCACCGTCGAGGCGGTGACGGAAGTGGCAAGGGCGATCGCGAGTACCAAACAGCGAACCAAGAGAGCTTTCATTCAAGAACAAGCGTTGGCGAGTTGTTTCGGCGAGACGTAGCTGGCCGGCTAACGGTGTCATCACTATTGTCGGTCGCTACACAGGCTCGTCAAACCAACTCGCTGGAACCCAGGCCGTGTATTCCGAATAATAGAACCAGCCAGCGACCTGCACGTCGCTGGCGGGGGTAAGGCCTTCTCGGCAGCAGGGGGGGGCGTCACAATGGGATCTATGAGGGATCAGTTTCAACGCGAGAGTTTGCTGCACTGCCCCGTGCATGGGTATATCCCGTTCTTATCGGTCGTGCCGGAGGGGGAAACCTCTGAGCGGCAGATGCTCGACCATCCGTGGGTGCAGCGGATGCGGCAGATTCACCAG
Organism: Lacipirellulaceae bacterium; assembly: GCA_965263315.1. Classification (GTDB taxonomy): domain Bacteria; phylum Planctomycetota; class Planctomycetia; order Pirellulales; family Lacipirellulaceae; genus JBCCQL01. The sequence continues at coordinate 153,091 of CBDHGZ010000003.1, forward strand.
TTGCAAACCGCCTGGTGGGTTTACCCCTCAGCTGAGCATACGCGGTTTCAGCACGTGGTCGGAGCCATGCATATGGCCAGCCGCGTGCTCGACGGACTCTACGAGAGCTTGCGCGAAGCGTGCCAGGACGACCTGCCGAGCCGAGGCTACGTGGAATGTCTCTGCCGGATGGCGGCTCTGTTGCACGACGTGGGGCACGGTCCGTTTGGGCACTTCTTTGACGCCCACTACCTCAAGCCCCACTACGGCCTGAACCACGAAACCCTGGGCGCTCATATCATTGAGCACCAACTGGGCGACCTGCTCAGTGGAGTGCGAGAATGTCCCGCCAGCCGGATGCAAGATGGCGAGTCCCTCGACCCCAAACAAGTGGCGTTCCTGATCCAGCGACCCAAGAGCGACGACGCATCCGCCAACCCAAGGTGGCTGGTGCTACTACGGAGCCTGTTCTGTGGGTTGTACACGGTCGACAACATGGACTTCGTCCTCCGCGACGCCTACATGAGCGGCTACAGCAACTGGGCCTACGACCTCGACCGTTTGCTGCGTTACAGCTTCTTTAGCGATCGTGGGCTAACGATTCATCAGAAGGGCATCAACGCTCTGCTCAAGTTTATCCAAACCAAGAGCGAACTGTTTCGCGCCGTCTACTTCCATCGCACCGTACGGGCGATCGACAAGACGCTCGAAGGCCTGTTCCGCGATAGCCGCGAGCTGTTGTTCCCGGGCAATCCCCTGGAGCACCTAGACGCTTACCGGGGCTTTACGGAGTGGAGCTTGCTCATCGACGTGGCCCGCTGGAGCGCGAGCGACGATCCGCAAACGCGCGAACTTGGCCAGCGCTGGGATCGTCTTCTACAGCGGCAAGTCGATTGGATTGCCGTGGATGAGCGCAACCTGACATTTAGGCAGGGCGACTCGGAACAGTCGAGTATCTTCAACAGCGAAGAGCTGGTCGAGCAAACCATTCGTCGTCAGCTGCCCAGCAACATGGCGGACCTGGTCTTTAAGATCGACCTGCCACGCCACATCTATCGCCCCGATGCACTTGCAGCGACCGCCGGCCAGAACTTTCAATTCAATCCGGCAACGGGCAAAGTCTATCCACTTACCGACGATCAACTGTTCGCCCAACTGCCGGTAGCCCATCGCGCGTGCCGCGTTTATCTCCGCAAAGACCACGCGCCGGAGCAAGCCGCCGCCGTTGGCGCCGCGCTGGATGCCATTGTCGGCAGCCGCAGCGAAGACGACCTAACTAACATGTAATGAGTGTGCGAAGCCAGCACGGAACTTCCTAGCCACCGTCGCCTCGCTCCCGGAGATCGGCGTTTTCCGCTCACCCTTCGTCACTCGATCTTGCCACGACTCGATCCCCGCTATGACCGACTACTACGAGAACCCGCTGATCACCCGATACGCATCGCGCGAGATGGCAGCGTTGTGGGGGCCACAAAAGAAGCATTCCACGTGGCGGCAACTGTGGGTGTGGCTGGCGGAAGCGGAACAAGAACTGGGGCTGCCGATCACCGACGCGCAGCTTGCCGAATTGAAGGCCCATCTTGAAGACATCGACTTCGCAGCCGCGGCCAAATACGAACGCGAGCTGCGGCACGACGTGATGGCTCACGTGCATGCGTACGGTGACCAATGCCCCACGGCACGAGGCATCATCCACCTGGGCGCCACCAGCCAGTTTGTCAACTGCAATACGGAGCTGATGCTGCTCCGCGAGTCGCTGGATTTGGTGATGCGCCGTTTGGCAGGTGTGATCGACGCGCTGGCGACCTTCGCTGCGGAGCATAAAGCGCTACCGACGCTGGGCTTCACTCACCTGCAGCCGGCTCAGCCGACGACCGTGGGCAAACGGGCTGCGTTGTGGTGTTATGACTTGGTTATGGATCTCGACGAAGTCGAGCATCGCTGGGCCACGCTTCGCGCCCGCAGCACCAAGGGCACCACGGGCACCCAAGCTAGCTTCTTGGAGCTCTTTCAAGGCGACCATGCCAAGGTGCTCAAGCTCGAATCGCTAGTAGCCAAGAAAATGGGATTCGCAGCTTCCTACGCAGTGACCGGCCAAACCTACTCCCGGAAGATCGATCAACAAGTGCTTGATACGCTCGGCGGCATTGCCGCCAGCGCCCACAAAGCCAGCAGCGATCTCCGGCTGCTGGCCAATCGCAAGGAGATCGAGGAGCCGTTCGAAGCGAGCCAAATTGGCTCCTCGGCCATGCCTTACAAGCGCAACCCGATGCGGAGTGAGCGAATTGGCGGCATCGCCCGGTTCGTCATGAATCTGGCTGCCAACGCCGCCCAGACACACGCCACGCAGTGGATGGAGCGCACGCTGGACGATTCCGCCAACCGCCGGCTAACGTTGCCGCAAGCGTTCTTGGGAATCGACGCGGTGCTAAGCATCTACGAGAACGTGGCGCGTGGGATGGTCGTCTATCCCAAGGTGATCGAGCGGAACTTGATGGAGGAGTTGCCCTTCATGGTGACCGAAAGCATCTTGATGGAAGCGGTCAAAGCGGGTGGTGATCGCCAAGAGTTACACGAGCTGATCCGCCAGCATAGCCAGGCCGCTGGTGCGGTGGTCAAGCAAGAGGGAGGGCGGAATGATCTTCTGGACCGCATTCGTGGCGATCAAGCCTTCGCGGACGTCGACCTCGACGCCGCGTGCGAACCGTCAAAGCTAACAGGCCGATCGGCGGAGCAAGTGGATGAATTCCTCGCTCGCACCGTGGCCCCCATTCGCCGCCGCTACGCCGGCAAGCTTGGAGAGCAGGAAGACCTGCGTGTCTAAGGATGGCTAATGCCGTGTCTCTTTTGGGAAGGCCTGCAGCTTGCGAACCGCACGCCGTGACCAGCTTCGTGGCATGATCCTTGGCAAGAATGCGAAGAGCTTATTGCGCCAGCCAGGCACCACGAGCGGCCGACCGGCGTACAAAGCCTGGTAGCCTACCGAGGCCACCTCTTGAGCCTGCATCGGTTGGCGGAATAGCCACGTGCCGCCAACTCCCGTTCGGTTAACAAAAGGCGTATCGGTCGGACCTGGGCATAAGCAAGTAATGGTGAGATTGCTCTTGCGAGTCTCTTCACGGAGCGATTCGCTAAGCGAAAGAATGTAAGCCTTGCTTGCGTAGTAGGCGGCCATGTGCGGCCCGGGGTAAAACGCTGCCGTGGACGCGACGTTCAAAATCCGACCTGCGTTGCGACGACGCATCGCCTGCATGAACCGCCAGCTTAGTTCGGTTAGCGCTGTGACGTTGACCCGCAGCATGTCCATTTGCTGCTCCAAGGGCATGGGGTCAAACAAGCCGTAGCAACCCATGCCAGCGTTGTTGACCAAGACGTCAGGGCTTTCCCCAGCCTCGCTGACCGCCTCGAACAACCGCTTCGGTCCGTCGGGAGTGGCGAGGTCTTCCGGGAATACGAGAGCTTCGATACCGAAGCGCTGTCGCTGAAGCTCGGCGACTTCAGCCAATTGCTCCGCGTTGCGAGCAGTCAACAGCAACCGCGCCCCGTGTGACGCAAACACGTGGGCGAACTCTCGACCGATACCAGAGCTTGCGCCGGTGATAAGAACCGTGTCGGGCATTCATCGTGCCGTCCCGGATGAGCCAGGCAGGCTTAACACTTAAATGAGGTCTAGCGGCGAGTGACGCCGATGGCGTTTGGCGGCACAAGCCTCGCAAATGCCAGAGATGATGAGTCGATGCCCGGTTACACGAAAGTTATGAAGACGCGCCACTGCCTCGCGGAGCTCAAGTAATTCTTCGCTTTGGAACTCAATCAGAGAGTCACATTCCTGGCAGTAGAGGTGGTCATGCTGGGGATAGCCATAGTCGTGCTCGTAGACGGCCCGGTTGCCGAGCGTCATCTTGCGAAGCAGACCTGCTTTGACCATTTCCTCAAGGGCACGGTACACGGTCGCTCGACTAACCGAGCCGGCAGATGGCTGCTTGCTGAGGCTTTCGATCAACTCGTCGGCGTCAAAATGCTCGTGGCGAGCGAAGACGTGATCAATCAGAATCCGCCGCGGCTGCGTCATACGCAGCCCCTTGCTTTGCAGGTATTCCTCAAACCGCTCTTGCGGGCTGAGCGAAACCTGAACTTCGCCAAGGGAATAGTCAGTCGACATACGCGGGCAGGCCGGTGATGCAAGAGGACGTCGCGGGAGCGGTCCGCCCGCCAGCAAAGACGGGGTAACCTCGTTTTATTGTAAGCCGGCCGCAGAGAGACAGCCAGCCGGTCCCGGTTGGCGGATTGTCCAACCAACCCTAGAACCGCGACGAAAGAATCAGTAGCCGGTGGTGGCGACCCGCAGGCTAGCCAATTTCGTCGAGCAAGCGGTCGAGCGCTGCGTCAAGCTTGTCGGCTGTTTCGTACGTGCCGGCAGCGATCTGCGAGCGAATCTCGGCAACTCGGTCGGTTCGGATCTCACCCGCTTCGGAGGCGCGAGCCGCCTCGGGGGAGATATCGACCTGGTCAATGGCAGCTGGGCGGCCGGTCTGCTGCGTAGGACTCGCAGGAGCCTTGGGGCGAGGACCGTGGGGACCCTGCAAAGAGTGCGGGCCATGAACGTTGCCAGATCCTGAAACTTGCATACTTACTCCTCGTTGTGCCGCCAAGCGACGCCGTGTCGCGTGACTGACCGCTGGATGATCTTTATTCTCGTTGGCGCGGACGTGCCGCTCTATCGGCTCGTTGCGTCCTACGATGGGCGTACCAATTGCTGGCGCCCATTCGGGTGGCTGATTCCGTCCAACGATGGACCCCGCGGCGGGATTCCCCGCCGGTGCGATCCTCCCCTCCATGCGGCCGTCGTGCTGAAGCGAGCGGCTCTTCGACGAGTGGCGTCCGGCCCCGCGTCGATCTCTTTTCCTGGTTGTCTCATCGGTTGCTGTTGGTTATCGCGGTGGCCAGCCGGAGGCTCAATGCTGCCTCCGAACCGGCGCCGGACAGATGCTAGCATCGGCCAGCCGCTGCCCCACGGTCGAGCGATTCGCCAAAAAACCAGTCAGCACTCTGGCGCGCACTTTTCGGGGTGTTCTGATATTACGTGACATCGTCGCCGCCAGGCAACAGCAGCCGGTGTCGCGATGTTGCTTGTTGGCAACAAGTATCGAGAAAGCGACCTGCTCAGGGACCTAGAACGACGGGTTTGCCGGTCGCGACGGCCCCTCACTGCTTGGAGTTTGCTCCCCTGGCCGTCGCCGCTGGCGCCAAGCTCGAAACTCCTGGCCAGCGGCGGGGTTAAAATATCAAGAAACAACTGGCCAAGTCCGCCTAACCCGAACCTGTCGTGAGTCACCCGATGAATCGGCTTTGCTTGCTTCTCTGCCTGGGAATGCTGTCAGCGGGCTCCAGTCATGCCCAGAGCGACCTGATGGCCCATCAAGATCTGTTCTCGGAGTTGGATCGGGACCATGATGGCCAGCTCCGCCCGACAGAGGTGACCAGTGAACATCAGCGGCTGATGGCCCGATTGATACGCCGCGGAGACGCCAACGGAGATGGCGTTCTCAACGCGAAGGAATTCAAACAAGGCCTTGAGCCGGATTCGCCTGTTAAGCCGATCGAACAGGCCCAGGGTAGCTATACGCGAGGCGCCAATCAAACCCGGTGGCTACTGCTAAACCTTGACACAGACGGTGACACCCGCCTAACCCGCAAGGAAGCACCGCCGCGTCTGGCACGTGCCTTTGATCAGCTCCTGTCCACCGCCGACGAGAACCAAGATGGCGAACTCGATCGTCGCGAATTAAGCCGTCGCAGCCCGCGCGTCGTGCGCGTGGCTATGCAGGTCACGCGCCGCCTGGAGATTAACGTCGATCAAGAGTTACGTCAGATGAAATCTGAGCAACGCGGTGAGATCGACCGCTTCGACCGCACATTTGATCCTCGGCGTGCGTTTGGCGATCCCAAGCAGGCTGGTGAGCTCTTCAAGCAACTCGATGCCAACCGAGACGGCCAGTTGGTTGTCGCCGAGCTACCAGAACCAGCCAAGGACCAGCTTAGCCGCCTCGTCCGCCGGGCAGACCGTAATCGTGACGGCGGACTCTCCCGGGAAGAGTTTCTGCGCGCAGCACAATTTGTAGCCCGCTTCATCGAGTCGACTCCCAAGACGGAATCCCCGCCCGCGCCAGCAACTAACAAAGCTGCTGCTGAGCGTTCCGTATCTTCGTCAACCAGCCTGGCACGCCGTTTGATTGAGCGTCTGGTGGACAGGTCCGACCAGAACCAAGATGGCATGGTTTCCCGCAATGAAGCACGCGGGCAATTGCGAAGACAGTTCAGCCAGGCAGACGCCAACGGTGACGGTCAGCTTGATAGCCAAGAGCTAAGCGCGTTGGAACAAGAGCTGGGCACGCGCCTGGAGAAAGCCAACCTAAAGGCCGCCAACAAGTCGCGGTAACCACTTCTCCGATCGATACTTGCTCCTCCTTGCGGCACGCCGAATCACCGGCATCTTCCGCAAATGCCCCCGAACCGGGAACCGTTGGCGCCGGTCTTGCGTACAGTGGGTTAGAGGCTCGGGAGCAGGGCAGAGGCACTGCACCATTCGGCTGCCGATCCTCAAGATGCCTGCGACCTGTTGGCGGCTTGATGCCGTCTCACACGCTTAGGTCTCGAATACGGCGAGGGGTGACCATGACGATCCAACACCAGGCGACCAAGAAGCTCAATCTGACTCCCGTTCCTGGGCTTCAACCTGTCCGGCTGCCGGCGGAAGGTTTCCGAGAGTTCGCCAAGCGGATGGATCAAGCACTAGCTGAGCTGGTGGATCAACACGGCACGAGCCGTTTGGCCGCTGATGCAGAACCTGCCTTCGCATCGATCAAGCGGCATCGTCGTCCCCGATAGCATGCCGGCTCTGGTAGGCTGCAGGTTTGTTGACGACGTACGACACTCTGCTTCAGGGCGTTGCAGAAAGTAAACACCGGTACGACTGCGCCGGATGCGCCACTCCCGCTTCTGTAGATTCTCCGTCCCTCTCCAAACGAGAGGGCGCTCTGAAGGGTCGTTCTTGACCTAGTGTTTTCTTGGTAGGACGCCACGAGTGACGTCTCCCCCGGTGTCTACTCGTCCGCCAGGCATGGCGAGCTTTTCCCTAGCCAGTGAATTCCCCCCCCGCTGGCGACCACCTCATCACTCAACATCGGTCGCGCGCTAAGCACCCCCGCGCCGACCACGCGCCTCGTAGCGCCGGCTGCCGATCCCCCGCGGCAGCCTTGACAGGGAACCACACATGTCGAACGCCGACCGTCGCCGACGTCCCGCCCGCAAGACCCAACTCGAGACACTTGAAGACCGCGTCGTCATGTCGGCCGACCCGCTCGGCGGCCTGCTTGGCGGCGCCATCTCTCATCACGGTCTGATTGATGATGGCCCTGGACCTGTGGTCCAGCATGGGGCAATGCAGGACGCGCCACCCGTTTCGCACCACGGGGTGCTGGATGATCTCCCGCCGCTGTCGCACCAAACCGAGGCGATGCCTGACTTCTGGCTCGGTGACACCAGCAACCAAATCGATGTACTGGAGGGTTCGCTTGGCGAGGTCGAACAGACCCTGTCTAGTGCTCATAGCCGAACTGGTCTGAACAACGTCCGTACCGACTACGGCTTCCGCGGCGGCGGACAAACCGTCGCGGTCATCGACTCCGGCATCGCCTACGACCACTACGCATTGGGCGGTGGCTTTGGCTCGAACTATCGGGTGGTTGGTGGCTGGGATTTCACCGGCGAGAACGATGCCGATCCCTACGATGACGGGCCTGAGGGTTCGCACGGGACGCACGTGGCCGGCATCATCGGCTCGAGCCACGATACCCACCAGGGCGTGGCGCCAGATGTTGATCTTGTTGGCCTGCGTGTCTTTGATGACGTGGGCAACGGCTACTTTAGTTGGGTTGAGAACGCGTTGAATTGGGTGCACGCCAATCGAAACGCCTTTGAGAATCCCATCACGGCGGTCAATCTCTCTTTGGGCACCAATTGGAACTCCGCCTCGATTCCTAGCTGGGCCAACTTAGAAGACGAGTTTGCTCAACTCGAGGCGGACGGCATCTTCATCTCGGTCTCCGCCGGCAACAGCTTCACCAGCTACAACACGCCCGGTCTGAGCTATCCGGCCGCCAGTCCTTACGTGGTGCCGGTGATGTCCATGGATGACAGCGGCGTCTTGAGCTACTTTAGCCAGCGACACCAAACCGCCATCGCCGCCCCCGGGCGCTGGATCTACAGCACCATCCCCGACTACGCCGGAAACAATAATGGCGTGACGGACGACTGGGCCAACTTCTCGGGAACCAGCATGGCAGCGCCCTACGTCGCCGGCGCTAGCGTCATCGTCCGCGAGGCGATGGAGTTCGTCGGCATGACGAACATTGACCAAGACACCATTTACAGCCACATGCTGGCCACGGCCGACTCGATTTATGACTCCGCCACAGGGCTCAGCTATGCCAGGCTCAACGTCGAAGCGGCCATCGATGCCTTGATGCCAACAGACGACTATGGCTCGGATCTCGCTTCCGCCTATAGCTTGGGCAGCATCAGTGGCTCGTTATCAACCGCTAGCCTGATGGACATGAACGGTGTGATTAGCACGCTGGATGACAGCGACTACTTTACCTTCACCGCGGCCACCACCGGCACCGTCACCTTCACCGCCAGCAATACAACCCACGACTTTGACGCCAGCTGGCAAGCGTTTGGCGGCCAAGGCGCTGTCGACGCCAGCGGTAACGTGTTTACCGTCGATGTGATTGCCGGCCAGCAGTACTCCGTGGCCCTGTCGTCCGAAGATGGCCTGGGGTACTACGACCTGGGCGTTACGGCCGAAGCCACCTTCACCTACACCGACTGGGGCACGCTCACAGGCCAACAAACCCAAGCAAACCTGACCGCGGGGTCGCCCGCCTGGTACCGCATCGTCGCCGGGCAAGACGGCTATCTCACCGCCGAGGCCATTGTCACCGGTGGCTCAGCCGACATCGCACTGTATGATTCAGGTCAGAATCTGATCGCCAACGGCAACACCAGCGATCGCCTGGACCACTACACCACGGCCGGCACGGAGTTCTACCTACGCGTTGAAGGCAGTTCTTCGGATGTCGACGTTCGACTGACCAACCTGGTTAGCGTCGCCGGAAACGCCGTCACGGTGATGGGAACAAACGACAACGACATCCTGACGTTCACGGCAGGTTCCAGCAGCCATACGGTCGCTGTCAACGAGGTTGACTATACTTTCGCCAGCTCGACCTACGATACCTTCGAGCTAGATGGGGGTGCTGGAACGGACGTCGTGACGCTGGTGGGGACAGCTGGTAACGAAAACGCCTGGCTGTCTGCTGCGTCAGCGCGTCTGGAGGGTTCCGGCTTCACGGTTGAAGCAACAGGCTTTACGGATGCCACGGTCCAATCCGGGGGCGGATCGGACGTTGCCCGGGTCTACGATTCCGCGGGGAACGACAACTACTACGCCTGGGCGGACCGAGTCAGCATGAATCTGGGCAGTGGTGTCGCCCTACAGGCAGAGGGCTTCAGCCAGACGCTTGCCTATGCCACTAGCGGTCTGGATGTGGCCCGAATGTATGACTCGAGTGGCGACGATGTGCTGCGAGCTTACGAGCATCTCTCGACCCTAGAAGGTGATGGCTTCTACAACTACGCGCGCGGATTCGATCAAGTTTGGGCCTACGCTACCATGGGCAATGACCGCGCCCAATTCTACGATTCAGCCGGATCGGATACATTCCGCGGATATCATGACAAAGCAACCATGACAGGTACCGGGTACTGGAACTACGCCAAGGATTTTGACACCAACATTGCCTTCTCGACCAGCAATGATGACATCGCACGGTTCTATGACTCGTCTGGTGACGACCTGTTCTATGGCTACGCCGATCGTGCCATCCTGACGGGGGCTGGCTTCAACAACACCACGTACGGGTTTGACAACACGACCGCCTACTCCAGTTCAGGCAACGACATCGCCCGGCTGTACGATTCTGCTGGAGACGATCTGCTCTACGCCTATCACGACCGGGCGGTACTATCCGGCTTTGGGTTTTCAAACGAAGCCAGGGCGTTTTCGCAAGTTTGGGCGTACGCCTCCGACGGCGAAGACATCGCTCGCCTCTATGACTCGGCAGGCGACGACGTCTTACGAGCCTACCACGATAAGGCCATGCTGAGTGGTGATGGATTCTACAACTATGCGCGCGCCTTTGAGCAAACCTGGTCTTACGCCTCCACGGGCGACGACATCGCCCGGATCTATGGCACCGCGGGCAACGACGTGCTACGAGTTTATCACGACAAGGCGATGATCGCGGGTTCACTTACGTTCAACTACGTTCGGGCCTTCAAGCAGACTTTCGCCGACGGCGGTGGCGGTAGCGACACCGCACTGCTCTACGACTCCCCCGGGGACGACACGCTAACGGCTGCCGATTCTGTGGCACAGATCGCGAACGACAACTTCGCGTACAGTGTCGATGACTTCGAGACAGTCACCGCGAATCGAAGCACGGGCACCGACGTCAGTACGGTCGAGGCGACCGACTTTGTGTTCCAAGAGCTGGGCGGCTGGGCGTAACGCTGCTTACTGCGCTTCGCGGATACGCGTACTTAAGCTGCCAAATCGGGAAGCCGCTTAGCGGGCGATCCGCTGACGGTCGCTCCTGCAGGAGCTCGGCGGTAAACGACGCTTCCCGCGGCGATCTTAGCGTAGTCACCGGCTCGCGCGCTAGGCAGCATCGTCGCATTGGCCCCTAAGAAGACGCCTTCGCCCAGGCGGCCTCCTCCGGTCACATCACATCCGCCGCTTAGGGTACACCCGGGCCCCAGCGTCGCGTCGTGTCCTACACGAGCCGCCACGTTGAGCATCGTGAAGTCCCCCAGATGCACGTCGACAGTAACGACACTATGGGGGCAAAGGACGACCCCCACGCCTAAACGTGAACGTTCACCAACCACTGCGGTTGGGTGGACCAGCGTGTAGAACTGGGCGCCGCGCTGCTGCAGCGATCGACATACCGCGAGTTTAGCCCGGGGATCGCCAATGGCGCACACAAGCAGATCCTGATCATTCGGCGTGTACGTATCGCAACTGCCTATCACCGGCGATTCGATCGGGAAGTCATCCAACGCGTGGGAATTGTTGTCAAGGAAGGCACACTCGCTCCAGACAACGCCGTGGTCGCTACGCCGGCAGTCTGCCGCCCAAGCATGAACCTCGCGACCAAAGCCGCCTGCTCCGACGATTACCAGCCGTTTGTTGGAATCCATGGTTGCTTCCTACCCGTTGAAGGCCACACGGTCCGCACACTGCCACCCTGACTTGGACTTGCTTTATTGCGCGGTATAGCCACCATCAACAGCCAAAGCCTGTCCGGTGATCCAGCGGCTGGCGTCGCACAGTAAGAACGCCACAGCGTTGGCAACGTCCTCCGGCTCACCCCACCCCAATGGATGCAAGTCTTCCAGGGCTTGGACTTGGTGATCCTGCAAGGGCTCTTCGGCTTGAGTCGCCAGCTCAGTACGAACAACCCCTGGGCAGACACAATTCACGCGGATGGACTGATCTGCCAACTCGATGGCATGGGATCGCGCCAAAGCAACCAAGGCTCCTTTGCTAGCCGAGTAAGCAGAGACGCCAGCCTGACCGACGAGGCCCATGATGGAGGACAAATAAACAATACTGGCGGGTGTGCTGAAGTGATTCCGACGCCGAAAGCTGCGCGTGATTTCCATTGCCGAGAGGACGTTTATCCGCATCAACTGATCGACCTTCTCGGGAGTCGCGATCTGCAATGGATGTAATTGATGGATGCCGGCTGAATGCACGAATCCCGAGAGGGGTCCAGCTTTCTCAACGATCGACTTCATCCATGCAGCCAGTCCCTCGAGTTCGCTAAGCTCGCACGCCTTCGCGAAGTGGCCCGTCCCCTCTAAACTTTGCAGCGCAAGCTCCAGCTTTTCTTCGCTGCGTCCTGTCAATACAACGCGTGCTCCGAGACGTGCCAGCTTCTGGCAAATGGCGCGTCCCAGTCCACCGGAGGCGCCTGTGACGAGAACGGTACGGCCTTCGATAGCAAGGGGATTGTGCATGCAATTGAATCAGCATAGGCCGCCAGCGGCCTCAATGAACACCAGCCCCGAGCGGGTCTCACGCGACCGCTCTAGGAGCTTGACAAGAACTCTCAGGTAGTACGGTAATGGCGGGCATACAGGCGTTGTCTACTTCTAAGCAGACGCCTCCCCATGACCAACCGACGCCAAAGCCGACCAGGGTCAGTTTCTTGCTCAGGCTGCCCGAAACGCCGCCCCAGGTATCACTCATGGCCAAAGGAATCGACGTACAGCTGGCGTTGCCGTAGTCTTTCAAGGCGATCACAAATCGTTCCGGTGACAATTTGAGTCGCTTGCGAAGATGCTCCAGCATAAAGCGGTTCGACTGATGCATGACGACGGCCCCCACATCGTCTGCCTCCCATCCCGCGCTGGCGATCGTTGCCCGGTATAGCTTCGGAATCTCACTCAGGGCGAAACGAAACACCTCAGCCCCGTCCATGGTCAAGTAGCGATCTTCCTGAGGTACTGAGTCACCCAAACGGTCTGCGCTGCGAAAGGCCCCCGAGCGGACGATGAGACTGTCTTTTCCGCGACCATCGGTTCCAAGAGAAAAACTCATTGGCGGAGCCGAAGGATCTGCCTCCAAGGCGGTCGCGGAGCCAGCATCGCCAAACAGGGGCGTCGTAGAGCGGTCGTTAGGATCAAGCATCTTGGTGATCGTATCGCCAACAAGCAGCAAGACGCGCCCGCCAGACCCCTGCGCTAACTGAGCAGCGATCGACAAACCGTAAACATAGCCCGAGCAACCGAGGTTCATGTCAAACGCGACGCAGCCGGGGCTCAGCCCCAGCCGCTCATGGAGGACACAGGCCGTAGCTGGAGCAAAGTAATCAGGAGACTGCGAAACAAAGATCAACCCCGTGATTGAATCGCGGCTCCACGGCAACTCTTGGAGGATCTGCTCGGCTGCGGCATGACATAGATCGGACGCGCAAGTGGCGGGACCCGCAACCCGACGGCTCTCGACGCCGATGCTTTGCTGGATCTTTCGAGACTCTTCCTCACCGAATTGCGTGGCAAGACTCTCGAATCCCTTCACTGTTTCCGGTACACAGCTCGCTACGCCAGCCAGCCGGACATGTTCTACGCGCAGGTTCGCCATGATAATCGCGCCCTTGAAGAGCCCCTTGTGTCTGGTTCAAGCAGCTTGGCGACCGTCGACCTGCCGCTGGATTAGATCAGCCAAAGCCGTCAGGTCCTTACACTCCAACACTTCTTTTGGGGCTAATGTCACTTCGTACTCTTCGTCCACCATGGCGATGAGCGACACGAATAACAGAGAGTTCCAATCCGGCAACTCGGCAAGCGACTCGCTACCACTCAGGTCGTTTGCATCCAATTCAAAGAGGTCTTCTAGGTTTCTGAGAAAGCTCGACAACATGCTGGCTCCTGAATGAATGGCCGTCCTATGAACGCGATGGCCTTATAGCGGCAGCCCATGCGCCAGCACAAGGTCAGTGGACTCGGTCGCCTTGTCCCTTTGCCTCTCCTCGCGCTCAAGCGGCTGTGGCCGTCGATGAGCAACGCAGAGCTTGCTGAACAAGGCCAATCACTCGGTCCTGCTGCTCCTCGGATAGCGAGGAACCACTAGGCAAACAAACTCCTTCGCGTCCGAGTTGCTCAGCCAAGACACGCCCAGGATGCTTAGCTAGCACCGGCCCTCGGTAAGGAGCTTGCTGGTGCAGGGGCTTCCATACGGGACGACTCTCGATTTCTTCGGCCGCCAGGGCATCGATCAACTGGGCGGGTGTGCAGGCATTCTGCGTCGCATCAATCTGCAAGCAAGTCAGCCAGTTGGTAGGCTTGCCGTAGGCGGCGTTTGGCATAAACTTGACGCCCGGCATACCTTCCAGCGCCTTTCGATACCGCTGATTGATGGCTTGCCGTTGACGGGCCCGACGGTCCAGTTGCTCAAGCTGTCCGCGCCCGACCGCTGCTAGCAGATTGCTGAGGCGGTAATTGTAGCCTACTTCGCTATGTTCTGACGGCGATCCGGGGACCTTAGATTGCGACGCCAGATGGCGGATCCGCGTCGCCCAATCTTCGCGATGGGTGGTGACCATGCCGCCGCCGCTGGTAGTAATAATCTTATTGCCGTTGAATGAGAAGCAACTGATGTCCGCCAACGAGCCAGCTGGCCGATCGCCATACGTGGCCCCCAGTGACTCGGCGGCATCTGCGATCAAACGTAAGTTGTGCTTCCTCGCGACCAGGCGCAGCGCATCGTAGTCTGCACACTGGCCGTAAACATCGACGGCAACCACCGCGGTGGCTGGAGTGCCGGCAGCTTGAAGATTTTCAGCCGCTTGGTCCACCAAAGTTGGGTCGATTGCCCAACTACGCGGCTCGCAATCCACAAACACGGGCTTAGCACCAGCGTGGCGAATGGCGTTTGCCGTGGCGATGAAGGTCGAAGTGGTTGTAATGACCGCGTCACCCGGCTGTATGCCTGCGGCTATCAAGGCTAGATGCAGAGCGGCGGTTCCACTAGAGAGCGCGACCGCGTAGGGAGCCTGCACACGCTCCGCGAACTCCAGTTCAAAGGCGTCCACATGCGGACCAAGCGGCGCTAACCAGTTTGAGTCGAAAGCCTGCAACAGCAGAGAACGCTCCCGCTCCCCAACATGGGGAGGAGACAGAAGAATACGCTGTTGATTTGACATGATTAGTTCCTCACTGGTCTGCTGGTTCGCGACAGCCAACTCGCTAACCTTGGACGACTATGTTCGCCTTCTAACCCTCTTGCGTTCAACACTCGCTAGGCTGCCCGAGACGCCTCTTCGACGTCACCCATGAAGGGCGGCATCGTGGCATGCCCAGCGGCTGAGACACCTTGCCTATCCAGTACGCAGCGCACAGTTTGAAACAGAATCCAGCAGTCATTTCTGAAAGAAACGTTGTCGACGTACTGGACGTCCTTCTCAAAGCGATTTGTCCAATCACACGCATTACGGCCCGAGACCTGCGCTAGGCCTGTGAGACCGGGCAGCACCTCGTGCCGACGTGCTTGTTGCTTCGAGTATCGCGGTAGGTACTCGACCAGCAGGGGGCGGGGACCAACCATACTCATGTCGCCCCGTAAGATATTCCACAGCTCTGGCAGTTCGTCCAAGCTGGTTGAGCGCAGCCAGATGCCCAAACGAGTGAGCCGCTCGGCATCAGGTAACAAGTGCCCTGCCTGGTCGCGGGCATTGGTCATGGTGCGGAATTTCCAAAGACGAAAAACTTGGCCATCCAGCCCGGCGCGATCTTGGCGAAAAATCGCTTCGCCCGGTAGTCTCCATCGAAGAAGTACAAAAATGGTCAGCAACACCGGCGCAAGCAACAACAGAGCCGTGCTTGAGAGCACGATATCAAGCAACCGTTTTCCTCGTCTCCGATAGAACATAGTTAGCTACCTGTGAGCCGTGTGCTTTCGCTAGAGCCTACGCCGCGGTGCATTGCCGATGGTGTTGGGAAGGTTTAACCGTCGCAAGACCTCGTTTGGCCAAATGCTGTCGATACTGCTGTTCTAAGGCACCCCAAACGGCTTCCCTGGAAAAACTACGAACGACGCGAGCTCGGGCTGCATTGCCGTGCAACTCAGCTAGTTGCGGCGAGGCGAGATAGCTTGCCAGCGCCTCGACCAGTCCACGCTCGTCTCCGACTTCAACGACCACGCCGGTTTCACCGTCCACGATTGCATCAACTACACCCGTGACGCGAAAACCGACCGCAGGCAAGCAAGCGGCAGAAGCCTCAAGAATCGCGTTGGGAAAGCCCTCGCGCAGTGATGGATGAGCCAACACATCCATAGCACAGTAGTACGCAGCCGGGTCAGATTGAAATCCTGTGATGTGCACGTTGCGGCACTGTTCGAGTCCACGCTTCAACTGATGTGCCGCTCCGCCAGTGGCTTCGATATCTCCGAGAACAAGCAAGTGGGCGTCAGGATACTGCGTGCTGAGCTGGCGAAACGCTGCCAGTAGCTCGCGGCAACCTTTGTCGGCATTGACTCGGCCAACGGCACCGATCACCGGCACGGAGTCTGGAATGCCTAGCCGCGTGCGGATGTCTCGACGAACTTGCTCCGCCTCTGGGCTGCCTCGCATGAGAAACTCATGGGCTGCGACACCGTTCGAGCTACCCTGGCCAAGGACAGCCGTCTTGCCAAGCGGAGCCAACCCCTGCTCAACATAGGCGCGGCGCAGACTGTGACTCACACAAACAACTTCGTGAGCACAAGCCGAGGCTATCTTTTCCATCCCCACCAGTACATGACGGCCCAGCCCGCTGACCGTTTCTAGTCTCAGACCACGCAGCCCGTACAGGCGAACGGGAACCCGACAGAACCACGCAGCCAGCATGCCCAACAGCCCCGCTTTGGGAGTGCTTGCGTTGACCACCTGCGGCCGGATACGACGCAAGGTCTTCACGAGACAATACAGCGCCCTAAGGTCGCTTAGTGGCGCCATGGCACGCGTGATTGGCACCGTGTAGCAAGCAATATGCTCTGCCGCCCGGAAGCTCTCCAGTGCAGGCCCTGGACCCGAGATCAGCGCAACCTCGAATCCTCGCTGTATCAGGTATGTAAGTTGTCCGCGTAGTAAGCGTGTCGAACTTGCGTCGGTTATCACATAACAGACGCAAGGCTTGCGCTGGAGGTTGCCTGCATCGTTAGGATGATCGCTTGGTTTCATACAGGATCGCCGTACAGCTGCCACTTCGGCAAGCATTCATAGTGCGTTGCCGCGCATCAACTCAAGCCGATTGTCTAGAAATGTCAACTGCCGGCGCAAGCTGATCGTAGACGCGCTCCAGCCGATCAACGCAGCCAGCCATTGAGAATCGTGTGTCGTAAAACTGGCGAGACTGGCTGGCCAAGCTGCTCGCTAGTTGCGGATGGTTCATGATGCGGATTAAGGAATCCGCCATGCCACGATCATCGTCGCAATGATGTAGCAGAGCGGTGGTGCCGTCCTTGGTTGCCTCTCGAATACCTGGCAAATCGCTCGCCACGACTGGCAATCTCGTCGCTGCGGCTTCCATGACGACGATCGGGAGCCCTTCATGGTGCGAGGGAAAGACCATTGCTTCGCAGCATTGCATGAGATCGGTTACATCAGCGCGCTGCCCCAATAACAGCACGTGATCGTCCAGGCCAAAGTGCTGGATCCGCTCTTCGATTGCTGATCGAAGCGGACCATCTCCCACGAGCAATAGCCGGGCATTGGTATCATGGTCGACCACGTGCCGAAAGAGTCTCAGCAAACCGTGATGGTTTTTCTGTTCACGAAAGCCACCGACATGAATCAACACGCGATGATGACTAGCCAAACCTAGTGAGCCTCGCAAACCTTGCCGAGCTGACGGATCGATCGGACTTGGGTCAGGAGCCCCCAAGTAAAAGGTCTGAAGACTGCTGTGACCATGCCCCGTGTACTGCTGCAAGAAGCCGACAACGCCATCCGAAACGCCCTGAGCAATGCTTGCTTGGTCAATGGCGTACCTCAGGCTGATCCGGCCATAGAGACTTCGCAACGTGCGAGTCCAAGATTGCCTAGTGAATGCGGTCCCGGGAGCGAAGGCGGTGTTGTGCACTGTTAGGACCGTAGGCAAACGAACCGATCGGGCCGCCCTGATAGCTGGACCGCTATGCAACCCGGTATGGACATGCAGCACATCGGGCTGGACGCGATGAAGCACCTTTGCCAGGCGGCGAGTGTAACTGACGGGGTTGGCAGACATCGGGGAGTGAATTAGCCTCGCGCCAGCTTGCTCGGCTTGCTCAGCCAGCAGGCCGAGCTCTGGCCCGACGCAGCAAATGTCGTGGTGGCTACCCCCCAACCTCTTGTGGCGAACAACGTTCAGCAGCCACGTTTCTATGCCCCCCGGCATTAGCCAATAGACCAAGTGAAGCACACGACGGGCTGGTGACGACGCAAACGATGACGCAGGTCGACTGCTCACCACTTGTCTCCATACTTGTCTTGGCTCTCAATTTTTGTGGCGATGATCAAGACCTTCTCTCGCACGCTAGGCCTCAAAGTCCCCACAGCAGCTCGAAACCAATGCTTGAGGTACCCGGCTGCTGGCCGATCAAGTAGCTCGATGGAATCGACATTGAATCCATGGCGCTGGACGATGTACTGCAACGTCTGAGGACTGTAGTAACAGGTGTGCTCTTCATGACACACTTCCTGACCACGGATCATTGCGTGGTAGATCCCTGAGAACGCCTTAGCGTTGGGGGTCGTCAGGATGAGTTGGCCACCAGGCTTAAGAGCACGCCACGCGCTATCGAGAAATAGGCCCGCATTGTAGACGTGTTCAATCAACTCACCCGCAACGACGACATCAAACTCTTCCACGAAGGCCAACTGCTCGACGTTGGCTTCGACAAAATGAAACTTGCCTTCGCGGTTGATGGCGGCGACGCGGTCACCGAGAATGTCGACCCCGAGGCAGCTCTCTGCATGCTGGCAGATTTCAGCATGGAGCCAGTCGCCACGATCTCGTTTTTGCTCGATGTAGCTGTGATCAATTCCCCCACAGTCTAGCACCCGCTTGTCACGAACAAGTGGCAGAATCTTCTCTTCTCGGTACACCATCGGGACTCTCCTGTTTCGATCCAGCGATCGACTACGCAGCATGTCGCAAGGGACTCTGTGCGGTTACCTCGCGTTTTGCCGCAAACGCCTTTGAGATGCGAGGTCCAATCAACAAGTAGGTTGCTAAACACCTAACCAAGTTTGCTATGGCTATTGCATAAGCCGAGCCGTAAGCGCCACCCGCGGGAACCAAAGCCGCCAACGCAACCACGAGCGTTAACAGCCCCGTGAGCCACAACAGGAGGTACAGACGGTAGCAGCCAGCAGCTATCAGGCTTGGCGTCGCGTTAGCCAGATAGCCAAGGGACGTCGCAACCATCAGCCAGCTCAGCAAGCCGGGGTAGTGACCAAAGTCGGCCGGGAAGACTAGCAAGACGAGTTGATCACCGACAATAGCGGTAACGGCACAGCTAACCGCGGCAAAAACCGTGACTGCCGCGACTGCTTTCCAATGGACACGCCAAAAGGAAGCTTCGTCCCCCTGGGCAAAGCACTCGGCTAACCGGGGAATCGTCGCTTGCAGACCTGAACGCACGACCGTATCGGCTACGACGGTGAGCGATAGCACTGCCACTAACACGCCCAACGTATCACGCCCTGAAAACGCTTCAACAAAGAACAAGGGCATGTAACCAAAGAGTGAAATCACCAAGGCGCTCAAACCAAGGGGCAGCGATTTGGCGACCAGTGCCAACATGATTCGGGAAGATACATGCGACTCGTCTTGGCAAGCATCATGGCGGTCGACGCCGCGGGAAACGGGAGCCTCGATAAGAGCGACACAGGCGCAGCTAGCAACACTTAAAGCAATGAGGCTAGCAATCAAACTACTCGACAAGGCGTAAGTGAGAATGAAGCAGATCGCTAGCGTCGCCGCGCGCACCATCTGTAGCTGGGAAAGTAAATCGAGGCGATCCGCGCGGCGCAGCCGACCATGCATCAGCTCAGCCAGCTGCTCAAAGATCCTTGCTAATGAGAAAGCCAGTGCCAGCCAGATCATCGAAGCTGACTGACTAAGCAATGCAACAACGCCAACGGTCAGCAGACAAGAGGCACAGGCACCGAACAACCTCACACGCCAATAGACAACGAAGGGCGTTTCTTTAGTTCGATCGGCCGAGAGCGTAAGGCCAAGCTGTAATCCCAACAGCACCGCCAGAGGCGAACTGATCGCGGAGACTAGCCCGTAGTCTCCCACCGCTGTTGGGGAACCAAGCCAGGCGACGGCTAGCAGGATGACCCATTGCCCGCCTCTTAGCGCGGCGTTGCCAAGCAGCGCCCAGAGGACGCTTACTCTCAGCCTGAGTGTCTTTGGACGCTGGTTGAACGACGGTATCATGCCCCCCCCTGGACGACGAGCGCCTCCGATCGCTTCGCCGCAAGGCCTCTCAAACGAGACATACGGGGCCTACGTAAGGCCCGAGGGTGGCGACTTCGCGCATACCCGTGCCCCGAGAAAGCTGGCCAGAGATAGAACAGCAATACCACTGGCAGCACCATGACGCGTTGACGCACCGCCAACCCCATGTTGTACATGAAACTAAAGTAGAAGCCGAAGCAGAGTAGCGCGAACACGCTGGTCAGTAGCGGACCGTTCTTCATGACCGCCCGGAACGCAACCATCGGATTCTTCCAGCAACACAATCCGATCAGTGCCAGACACCAAACCTCGGCGCCGGAGACAAGCTCCATGGCGTTCGAGACCTCTGTCGGCCAGGGCCGAAACAGGATGAGCGTCGTGCCCGTATATACCAGAATGCGATCTGCCGACTGTAACTGCACACCACTATGATGGTTCTCAGCGGCTGCCTGCCTTGCTCCCAAAGATTCCGTCACGCCGCTTTCGAGCAGCGTTTCGAATAAAGCGGGCGCAGCGTACTTTAATGCCACGGCACAAACACAGGTCCCCACGGCGATGGAAACGGCCAGTCGGTATCTTCCCGCTTTTACTACCGCAGCGGCTCCGATCGACACCGCCCACATCACGGCTACGTGAGGACGAAGCAGGGCCAATACCAGCAACCCGATGCGCGGCATTCCCCGGCGCATCAGCCGCTTTTGCTCGAAGGTCCAGAACAGCATCATGACGCCGCCCCACAGAACCGCCCCTTCCTTGAGGTTGGTAGTCGTCCACATCATGGCTGACGGCAACAGCAGGCAACAGAGTATCGCCATAAGGGGCACGCGCTGAGCTGCCGCATGAAGCGCTAACAATTCCACAAGTGACAGCATTGCCCAGAAGCCGAGCGCGGCATTGATGGTATACACGATCACTTCGGGGGCACCTGTCACGGCGTAGAGGACCCCCAGCATGGCCTGATAGGCTGGGTTACCGGGGCGACACGAACCCACCAGCCAAGAGACATCGCCTGCCCGCAGGGCATCGGCAAGCTCCCATCCGACGCTCATGTGGTGCAGCGCATCTCCCGGTGGCAACAGCTGGTCGATGTAACCCCATTTGGCAATGGCAGCCAGGCACCACACCACGGCGCAAGACTTCACCACGAACCGATGGCTCCGCAAGCTGGGTGTCCGCAAGCAGATTCTGTCCGCCTGCGCAAGCAGAGCAAACGTAAGGGCAAACCAGTAGATTCCTGCAAGGAGAACGATCATCCGTGATGCGTTACCAACGGCAATTCAGAGAAAAACCCTGACCGCACTAGCAGGCGGCCGATGCGACAGGCTGCGCTAGCTGAGCGTAGTAAGCAATGGAACGTCGCAGGCCTTCTTCGAAATCAACTCGCGGCTCATAACCAAGCCACTTTCTGGCAGCCGCGATGTCGGCCAAGCTCTCACGAACGTCACCGGTGCGCGGCTCAACAAATGTGGGCTCGATTTTCAGATCAAGCACTCGATTGATGCTCGCAATCAAATCTAGGAGGCTGTGCTGTGAGCCACAGGCGACGTTGAACGTTCGACCGGCTGCCCCACTGGCCTCTGCAGCAGCCAGGTTCCCCGCCACAACATTCTCGATGTAGGTGAAGTCTCGCGACTGTGTACCATCCCCAAAAACGGTCGGACGTTTTCCCGCCAGCATGGCGACCACAAACTTCGGAATGACGGCCGAGTACTCACTGTTGGGGTCTTGTCGCGGGCCAAACACGTTGAAGTAGCGGATTACTACGGTCTCTAGTCCGTAGCTGGCGTAGAACGCTTGACAGTACATCTCGCCCGTCAGCTTAGCCGCAGCATACGGTGACAATGGCGAGGGAAGATCGTGCTCACGCTTGGACATGAAGGGCTGATTCCCATAGGCGCTGCTCGAACCGGCATAGACGACGCGTTTCACTCCGCTACGCCGCGCACCATCAAGCAGATTTAGCGTCCCTGTGGCACAAGCCGCGTGCGTATCCAGAGGCCGCTCAATGCTTCTGGGAACCGACGCAAGCGCGGCCTGGTGAAACACCACATCGATGTCTTGGCAAGCCTGCTTGACAGCATCTCCATCCAGTAGATCCGCCTGGATAAAGTCGATCTCACTGCGAAACGCGGCCAAGTTATCCAGAGAGCCGGTGCTAAGGTTGTCGAGCACACAAACCTTATCGCCGCGCGCAACCAGCGCCTCGGCAATATGAGAACCAATGAATCCGGCACCGCCGGTGACGAGATAGCGCGGCATAGGGCAGGGGCCTCTTAGTCGAAGTTCCGCGGGTCGCATCACAGCTGCGTTCCGCGAGCAGCAATAACTCATTCTGACAGAACGCTCACGTCGTCGCGATGGCAATCCATCAGGGTCGAACGCCTACGAAGCCTTTCAACCGGCGTGCTAGCAGGCCCCCCAAGCCAGCGGCAAATTCATGTCGACTCCGACAGCAGCGGTCGCTAACCTCCGCACCCCGCGTATCCCTGTATCGCTCCAGAGGCTTCCGCCAACAAACAACATCGTATGCTAGCCCAACCCTCACCAACTGACCGTCCCTCATCGACACCTCTGACATCGCTACCGAAGGGCGTCCGACTATTCGACCCCGAGGCAAGCGATTGCCTTGCCGGGCTACTGGATCGAATTGAGAAGAAGTCTGCCATCATTGGCGTTGTCGGACTGGGTTATGTTGGACTCCCGCTGGTTCATGCCTCGATCGAAGCAGGCTTCTCGGCCATCGGCTTTGATACTGATCAGAAGAAAGTTGATCAGCTCAGTCGTGGGGAGAGCTACATCGGCCACATTCCGCACGACTGGTTGCAATCCTGGCTCGAGGCTGATCGATTTGAAGCGACCGTGAATGCTGACCAATTGGCGCAGGCGGACGCGATCCTCATCTGTGTGCCCACGCCGCTTAACGAATCGCGCGAGCCGGACCTCAGCTACGTTGTCGCAACCGCAGAGCGAATCGCCGCGGCACTTCGCCCGGGGCAATTGATTGTCCTGGAAAGCACTACCTACCCCAGCACGACGCGAGATGTGGTCCTGCCAATTCTTAACACCAGCGGCCTGAAAGTCGGTAGTGACTACTTTCTGGCCTACAGCCCCGAGCGTGAAGACCCTGGCAACCCGAACTTCACAGCAGCAAAGATCCCTAAAGTGGTTGGTGGGCACGACGAGGCCAGCTCGGCTGCGGCGACGGCTCTCTACAAGAAAATTGTCAGTGAAGTCGTCCCCGTATCGTCTTGCGAGGTCGCTGAGGCTTGCAAGATCCTTGAGAATACCTACCGGGCCGTTAATATTGCGCTCGTCAATGAGATGAAAGTGCTCTGCGATCGCATGGGCATTAACATCTGGGATGTCATCGATGCCGCGAAGACTAAGCCGTTCGGCTTCTCGGCTTTCTATCCGGGGCCCGGCCTAGGTGGACATTGCATCCCGATCGACCCCTTCTATCTGAGTTGGCTGGCCCGCAAGCACGGCATCTCAACACGCTTCATTGAATTGGCCGGCGAGGTGAACTCGTCGATGCCAGAGTACGTTGTCAATCGGCTCACCGTCGCCTTGAACGATCATGGCAAGCCGGTCCGCGGCAGTAAAGTCGCCATTCTGGGAATGGCCTACAAACGTGATGTCGATGACCCGCGCGAGAGCCCCTCGTTCGTCTTGCTCGATAAGCTGCGGGCGCTAGGCGCTGAGGTCAGCTACAACGACCCCTTTATTCCTCAGCTGCCCATGATGAGACACCACAATGTACCGGCGATGAGTAGCTGTGATCTAACCGCTGAGTACCTAGGCGCGCAAGATTGCGTCCTCATCGCCACGGATCACACTCAGTACGACTGCGACTTCATCGTGCAACATTCGTCGCTTGTCGTCGATACTCGCAATGCCACGCAGGGTGTTGAAGCAGTTGAAGCTGAACGGAAGATTGTCAGGGCATAGCCCGCGCTCTGGTGTCCGGCATCCCCTTTTGCATCTGCTTTACTAACGACATGCCCACGCCCTCGCCAACCCAAGAACCGCGTATCCCCGCGCAGGCCATCCGCTCGCTTGCGTTAGTGGGACTCACGTGGGGTACCGCTGCGGCACTGGCCTACCAGATGGCCTTCGCTCTGAGGTTCAACTGGGAGACGCCACCCGAGGCCCAAAGCGTCCTTAGTGGCACGCTCGCCGTAGTCGTTATCCTTCGTCTCGCCGTGGCATGCTGGTTGCAACGACGACACACCCTGAGCCGCTACTTCTCCTTTAACGATCTGCTGCAACTCGTGTACGCAGTCACGCTTGGCAGCGTCGGCCTGACACTTGCAGACGCCTTGCTCCTACCAGAAGTGGTTATTCCCCGCAGCGTGCTGCTGCTCGACTGGGGGGCATGCGTCGTGCTGTTTGCAGCGATCAGCTGTCTGCCTAGATTACACCACGACACGCTGCGTCACCTTCGGTCAGAAAAGAACCGTCAACCGGCCATCATCGTGGGAGCCAATGACGCCGGGGAAGGTCTTCTGCGCGCGATTCGTCGATGCTCCAGCCTACCGTTTCACCCTGTGGGCTTCGTGGACGACCGGCAGCCAGGACGACGCCACGTCATCGGAGGCATCCCCGTCTTGGGAGACACCTCCGAGTTGCCTCGAATCATTGAGCAGCGACATATCAAGTACGTGTTGATCACAAGCGGCACTCTCTCGGGCCGTAGGATCAGAGAGTTCGTTAATCTCGCGAATAAGCAAGGCTGCGAAGTGCGAATGTTGCCTAGCTACGAGCAGCTGCTAAAGAACGATGTCGCCATCAAACCTCGCGAGGTCGCCATCGCTGACCTGCTCCGGCGCCCCCCAGTCGAACTCAACACCGTTGAGATCGAAAACTGGCTTCACGGCCGTACCGTCATGGTTACTGGCAGCGCCGGTAGCATAGGCTCCGAAGTGGCCAACCAATTGCTAGCTCTTGGTCCGAAGAAGCTCTTACTAGTAGACCGCTCTGAAACGGGTCAATTCTTCCTAGAACGGAAACTGGCATCGACCCATCCCGAAGTCGATCGCGAGGTGATCCTTGCGGATCTGACGGACCGAGAGCGATTGGAACGCGTTTTCCAACAGCAGCGCCCTGATATCATTTTCCACGCGGCCGCCTACAAGCACGTGCCGCTCATGGAATCGCACCCTGGCGAAGCGGTCAAGAACATCGTGCTTTCAACCAAGCATATGGTTGACCTGGCTGAGGAATACAGGGCAGAGAGCCTTGTTATGATCTCAACCGACAAGGCCGTGAACCCAACCAGCGTGATGGGGCGTTGCAAGCGCGTCGCGGAGCAATACGTGCAGGCAAAGGCTCCCAGCTCTAACTGTCGACTTGAAACCGTTCGCTTTGGCAACGTACTGGACTCTGCCGGCAGCGTCGTACCCGTTTTCCGACAACAGATCGCCAAGGGTGGGCCGGTGACGGTCACCCACCGCGACATGATTCGCTACTTCATGCTGATCCCCGAGGCTGCGCAGTTGGTGATCCAAGCGGGCGCGCTGGGCAAAGGTGGCGAGATCTTTGTACTCGACATGGGCGAGCCGGTCCGGCTGATGGATCTGGCACGCGATATGATTCGCCTCTCGGGACTTCGTGAAGGCGAAGACATCGAGATCAAGATCACAGGACTACGGCCCGGTGAGAAGCTGTACGAAGAGCTCTATAACTCGTTCGAGCATCATCAACCAACAACTCACAAGAAGATCATGGTCGCCGCGAGCGCACCGCAGAATCTGCTTGAGGTAATCGCCAACGTTGGACACCTGATCGAATCTGCAAATGGCCCCGATGAACTCGTCTGTGGAATACTCAACGAGCTCGCTCCTCGATTGCAAGAAGCCGCGACGACTAATTCCGACACCGATCGTATCTCTCGGGCGGCGTAGCCCCTAGCCGTCGAGAGAATTCTTATGACTTCCAACCGAACCACATTCAACGGATTTCCTCCCCAAGTGCGGGCTGTCATCAACGCGTCATCAACCAAAACTTTCCTCGGGCTCGCTGGCTGCCTGATGGTTCTCGCGGGCTGTCAGTCCACCAACTACCGGGCAGCCACGTTGCCAGCAGACTTACGCGTACCCGCTTCGGTTGGTACTCGGCAGTTGCAGCTCGAGGGCATGGCCAGCGCAGCTGCTCGCAGCACTGCCATCTCGCCCGGTGACATATTAGAGGTGCGTGTCATCAGTGGCGTGGAAGAAAAAGCTCCCGAGCCTCTAGTCCTTCAGGTTTCCACCGAGGGAAGAATCGATCTACCACTGGTGGGTGCCGTGGGTGTGGCAGGCCTTGATCCGCCTGAAGCCAGCGCGACCTTGGCACAAACGGCCGTCGAACGCGGCATCTACCGGCAGCCGAACGTGACCGTTGAGGTCAAGAAACGCGCCACACGCCAAGTAACCGTTCTAGGAGCCGTCGAAGAACCGGGAGTCCACGAATTGCCGGTCGGAAACTGCAATCTGCTTGCCGCGATCGCCGCTGCTGGTGGCGTAACCGAAGAAGCCGATACGCATTGCGAGGTCATGCGCCGCACGGCGCCAACCCTACTCGCGTCGAAAACGAGGGACGAAATCCAACAAGTCGCTTACTCGGTGCGTTCGGATGAGGGCTCTCGAGTTGAGCGCATCGATCTAGCCATGGCTTCAGGCGCCGAGGCTTCGCAGTCCAAATCCCATCAGCTGAGCGATCGTGACGTTGTGCTTGTCCCCCCTTCCGAGAAACGAGTGATCCACGTAACGGGACTCGTCAAGACGCCGGATCAGTTTGAACTCCCTAGCGATCAAGACCTGCGGGTGCTGGATGCCATCGCCATGGCAGGGGGACGTAGTTCGCCAGTGGCCGACAAGGTCTACGTGATCCGCCAGCGCGAAACGGGTAGCCATGAACCGGCCGTCATCCAAGTCAGCGTCGCAAAGGCAAAACACGATGGCCTGGAGAATCTCATACTCGGCCCAGGTGACTTAGTATCAGTCGAGTCGACTGTAGCAACGACCGTATCGGACGCCATACGCGATTTCTTCCGTATCTCGGTAGGCGTAAGCAGCACACTCTTCACGCCGTAAGCTCTGAACGCACTGGGTAGAAGTTCAAACCAACGACATCGCTATTCGAGTCCATGAACACGTCGCGCGAACTTGAACCATTGCCGTATCAAGACGAATCGGAGTCAACGCTAACCGCGATCCGCGGCGTTGTGCGATTCCTGAAATTGCTACAGCGCCGCAAGCAAACGGTCAGTGTCTTTGTTGTGGTCGCGTTCACCTTGGGAACGGTTTACTACGCTCTCGCGCCCAGGCAGTATCAGTCGACGGCCAAGCTCATGATCCGTCGCCAGGCCCCCGACCAGATCTCGACCGTTGGCGATCCTTCAAGCGCCGACACGATCATGGACTCTCAGCGTGAGCTGGTACGCAGCGCGAAAGTAGTGCAGGCAGCCATCGAGACGTTGCCACCGCAGTTTCGCGTTGACCTGGCTGACACCAGCCCACGCGAATGGGTCAGTAAGATCACCGAGCGGCTTTCAGCTTCGACGATCCGCAAGACCGAGCACATGCAAGTAAGCTACCGGTCGTGCGATCCCGAGGCCGCAGCCGCTGTCGTGGCCGCTGTGATTGAGTCCTACATCCGTTTCGTCGAAGTGAGCCACCGAACCGGAGCCGCCGATGTCCTGGAAGCGCTTACCGGAGAACGGGACCGGCTCAATCAAGAAAGGGCCCTCAAACAGCGGCACTTGCAGGACTTCCGCACTCGCATTGGCCACCTAGCGATGCGACCCGACAGCAATGTGGTCGAGCCGACCATCCACCGCGCCGTCCAGCTCAATGACGCGGTGGTCGAAGCTCAGAAGCGACGGCTCGATTTACAAGCTTCGCTCGGCGCGGTCCAGAACGCCATGAGCAAGGGCGAAGACCTCCGCAGGCATCTTGGGGTCGTCGAAGAGGTAGTTGGCGAGCGCATGCTACTGTCTTCGTTGGGACTTGGCGATCAAGATACAGAGATCCTAGTCGAGCAGCAGCAGCGATTGCTCGATGCTCAGACCGAGCTTCGCCGCGTCTCTCATCATCTGGGCGATTCCCATCCCGATGTCATCTCTCTGCGAGAACAGATCAGCGCCACCCAGCAGTACCTGAGTAATTACCACGCTTCTGCGGGGCGGCGCTTCGCGTCAATCGACAACCGCGAATTGGGACCGCTGCTCCAAACCATGCTGGCCCAGTCGGTTTCGCAAGCTCTTCGGCGAGAACAAGAGCTGCAACACTCCTTTGAATTGGCGCGTGCCGAAGCCGTGCGGCAGAGCGGCGAACTCGCCCAACTGCATATGCTCGAACGAGAAGTCGACCGCATCGAGAAGCAGCACGATCTTCTCTTTGAGAAAATCGCGGCCGTCGACATCCATCAAGTTCAAGCTCCCATCCGAGTTGTTGCCGTGGAGGATCCACTCCCAAGCGATGCGCCCGTATCACCACAGCTCCCCACAACGCTTCTGGGTGCCGCATTCGTCGGTCTGATTCTAGGAGCCTTATACGTCTACGGACAAGACTTACTCGATGATCGCTTTGTGTCGCCCGACGAGATGGCAAGTCAACTTAACTTGCCCGTACTTACGCTGGTGCGATCACTGGAGCCCACCGGCGGAAATGGGCTCAATGCCGTTCAGATGCTCAATGGGAACGACAACGCTGATCTTGAGGCGTTTCGAACTCTACGCACCTCGCTTTCACTTGCCGATCAAGCGAGCGACCGGCTTGTCGTCAGCAGTGCAGAACCTGGAGATGGCAAAACGACCGTCTCGTCCAACTTGGCAGTTGCGCTCGCGCAGGTTGGCAAGCGCACGTTGGTCATTGACGCCGACCTGCGCCGCCCCGGCTTGACCGCCCTGCTCGACATGAAGGGCAAGAGAGGCCTGAGCGACATACTCACGTGCCACGAAAGTGTAGCGGACCTGGCAGCCGAAGTTGTGCAATCAACGGAGCTGGCAACTTTGGATGTTATTTCTGCCGGGCCACGACGCCCCAACCCGGCGGAAATGCTGTCGAGCAAGAACTTTGAAGATCTGCTCGCTTGGGCTGATGCGCGCTACGATCAGGTCCTGATCGACTGCCCCCCCGTCTTAGCCGTCAGCGATGCACAGATCGTTGGGCGGCTGGTCGATGGGGTGATCCTGGTCGTGACCCCAGAGAAGAACCATCGCCGACTGGTAACTCGCGCATGCGACAGCTTCTTGTCGCTAGGCATTCATATGTTTGGCGTCGTAGGCAATCGGATCTCAGAGCATGCAGGCGAAGGCTACGGCTACGGCTATGGCTATTCCTATGGTTCAGAGGAATCTGACGATGAGCCAACGGCTCGTGAGGACGAACAGCGTCAGAGCGTAGCGCTGATTGATTGGCAGCGCGAAGGCGAGACGAATCCGGACCATCTGCCCTACGAAGCACAAGACCGAGCCGCTTGATGAATTCACGGCCCCCCGGCTTACCAAAGGCAAAGAAGAAGAGGCCTATCTCGATGACGTCGCCTTCCCCGACTTCATCATGAGGGCCGCCTAGAGACGTGATAGAAAAACTGTTGCAAGCAATGCGAACAGGCTTGCGCCCGCGAGCAATCAGTAACGCTTGTGGCCGTGTGGTTGATGCCTGCTTGGTTGTCTCCGTCTTAGTCGCCCCCCTGTGGTTCGGGGGGCGGCACGACCTGGGGCGATTTCTGTACGCCACGGTTTGCGCCACCGCAGCATGCGCGTGGACACTGCGGTGCTTGTCTAAGAACCAAACGACTCTGCGGCGCACTCCGGTACACTGGCTAATGCTGCTGGCGGTCTTGATGGTTGCGGTCCAGCTCATACCGCTGCCAGAACGGTGTCTTTCCTGGCTCTCACCAGAGCTGTCACAACTAGCGCCTACTTGGTGCTCTAGCAGTGGCTTCCCGTGCCTCCTCGGACAGTGGAGCACCGTGTCTGTCACGCCCGGTTCGACGGGAGTTGGGCTAGCAGTGCTGATCTCCCACTGCCTGCTGTTTGTGGTCGCCTTGGAAAGGCTGCATGACTTTCGCGACATTCGACGATTGCTACAACTGCTGGCCTTAGCGGCCGTGATCATGAGCGTACTTGGCTTGCTACAGTGGTTAACGGCAACGCCAAAGCTACTCTGGCTCTACCAGCCCCCCCAGCGCGCCATTGGCCCCTTCGTCCAAGGCACCTTCGTAAACAAGAACCACTTTGCCCACTTCATTATCTTGGGGCTAGGGCCGCTCCTATTGAGCTTGCGGCCGACGAAGGTAGCAACCGACCGCAAAGGTGCGAGACAGGGCTCGAATCAGAACGTCAAATGGCGCCAACTAGCGGTCCGCATAGCTATCGTGCTCTGCTTGGTAGCCGTCTTGTTGTCTCTATCGCGAGGGGCGATCGTCACCCTCGTGGTCGCCTGCTTAGCCGGGGGCAGCGTTCTCGCCATGCGAGGCTTGATTGGTCGCCGGTCCTTGATCGGCTGCGCATGCCTCGCAGTGGTCACTCTCTTGGGCGTCTCTCTCGGATCCAGCGAGAAAGTACTCAGTTGCTTTGGCGAACTCGCCTCAGGATCTGTTGAAGAGCTTGACGAGGGAGGCGGCAGGCGCGAACTCTGGGCGGCGAATCTGTCGGCCGTCGCTGCCAATCCATGGCTTGGCTACGGAGTAGGGAGTCACGCGGATGTGTACCGCGCTTTCGCGTCACGCTCCTTTGCGGTCGAGTTCACTCATGCGGAGTCGGGTTACCTGCACACCTTGACCGAATGTGGAATTGTAGGCGGACTCTTGCTCATGGGCATAATCGGCTTGATGGTTAGACCATGCCTACAAGCAACGCTGTCCGAAATGAATCCGCAGCATCGGTTCACATGGGCCGCCTTGATCGCCAGCCTGACGGCCAGTCTCACCCACTCGATCTTCGACTTCGTGTGGTACGTCCCCGCATGCATGAGCGTAACGGTACTCTTAGCAGCCTGCGTGACTCGCATGCATCAACTGGGAAACCCTATCGAGCGAAAAAGCAAACCGCGGGCGAACACCGGGAGCTACCGTCCTTGGCAAGATCACCTTACCTGGTGGCCTCGGGCCGGATTCGTGCTAGCCGGCATCGCGGCCTGTTGTCTGCTGTGGGGTCCGGGCATGGCGTCTATCGCCTGGGATCGCTATCAGTTGGCGGCCGCCCAAGAGCGTGCTCTGCGACATCGTGAGTTCAGCACCGGCCTGGACGAAGGAAGTCGTGCACACCTAGAAATGCTGCAAGCACGCATGATTTCGTCGCTCCATGAAGTCGTCCACTGGTACCCAGGGCACGCCCGTGCCCATTTGCGGTTAGCGGGACGCCTCCAGCAGCGATTTCAAGCTGAGCAGCACAAGACACCAAACAACATGAGCCTGTTTCACGTTCGCGATGCCGCACTTGCGTCAGACTTCCAGTCGTTTGGTGATACACAAGCTTGGCTCGCCCGGGCGCTAGGAGATGGCTCGTCCTCGGTAGTCGAGGCCTATCGGCATACGCGTTACTCTCTGCGCCTGGCACCGCTGCAAGCGGACGGCTACACCTATCTCGCCAATCTCTCGTTTCTTTCCCCACCCTCACAGCGCGACACCCAGTCACTCTTCGATCAAGCTCTCCTCATAAGCCCGCATGATGGTGGCGTGCTGTTCGAGGCAGGTCGTCAAGCCATGATTGACTACCAGGTCGAGCGATCGATCAATCTGTGGAAGCGCGCGCATCAAGCGCCGGGTGTGCACCGTTTGCAAATTGCCGCGCAGCTAGCCCAGTACCTTCCCGCCGGAAAATATCTCGCGGAGTTTTCTCCAGACTTGCCCACACTACGAACGGTGCACCGCTTGTACGCTGAACGAAAGTCGCAGGCGGATCTAAGCGCCGTCGCTAAGTATGCCGAAGGGCTTGCCGATATTCCGGAACAAGGCTTACCAGCCAGACGTCGCCGCTGCCGCGCATGGGGCCTGGCGAGCCGAATCTATCATGAGCTTGATGATGCTGAGCAAGAAACAAAATGCGCGGAACTGGCGTATGCAGCCCTCCCGACCGACTATACGAGCCGCCACTGTCTCACGATGGCCTACTCCCATTCGGGGCGACTCGACGAGGCTGCCCCTCACGCCCGCTGGTGCCTAGCCAGAAACCCTAGCGATCCCATTGCGAAGCGAGTACTCATCCAGATCGAGAAGCAACGGGGATCGCGCCTTAGCGCCGCACGGACGGCGCTAGCGAGATAGCGTCACGCCGCGAATCGGTGAAAGGGAAAGCCATTTTGCTCAGGTTAGCGCGTCGACGACCATCTGGCCGATTTCTGTGGTGCCGTAGCCCGAGCGATCGAGGCTCTTGCCGGAGAACTTGGGGGTGACCGCTTTGACCGCGGCGCCAATTTTCTCGCCGCAAGCCACAGCGGCGGCATTCTGCTTAATGCGGCCCGTCTCTCGCAACAACAACCCCAGGGAATCGACGGTTGCGATGGGGTTGGCCTTGTCTTGGCCAGCGATATCAGGCGCCGATCCATGCACCGGTTCAAACATACCCGGCGCGACGCCGTCAGGGTTCAGGTTGCCACTGGAAGCAATGCCCATCCCACCGGCGATGGCCGCGCCAAGGTCGGTGATGATATCGCCAAACATGTTGGGCACCACGATCACATCATAGACTTCGGGCTTCGTGACCATAAACATGCAACAGGCGTCTACATGGTGATAGCCAGTCTCAACGGCTGGATACTCTTCGGCAATTTCCTGGAAGGCTCGATACCAAGTGTCCCCGGCAAAGCTCAGTACGTTCGTCTTGTGAACCAGCGTCAAATGCTTCCGCTCGCGCGTCGCGGCCAAGTCGAAGGCATAGCGCACGCAGCGCTCCACCCCCATCCGCGTAGCAACCATCGTTTGGTTGGCCACCTCGTGCGGTGTGCCCTTGCGCATGATGCCGCCTAACCCACAGTACAAGTCCTCCGTATTCTCGCGAACGCAGACAAAGTCGATATCGGCAGACGTCTTATCCTTCAGCGGCGTATCAATGCCGGGATACAGCGTTACAGGTCGCAAGTTGATGTACTGATCCAGCTCGAACCGCAACTTCAGCAAGATGCCCTTTTCGATCACACCGCCAGCCAGTCGAGGATCGTTAGGCAATCCCCCCACGGCACCCAGCAAGATGGCGTCGTAGCCGCGAAGCTTGACGATATCGGCATCATCAAGCACGTGCCCCGTTTCCAAGAAATGCGCCGCTGAAAACGGAAAGTGCGTGGTCTCGTAGCTCAAACCACAAGCCGGGGCTGCCGCTTTAAGCACCTCCAAAGACGCCCCCACCACCTCAGGGCCAATTCCATCGCCGCCAATCACAGCAAGTTTCAAGGGCTCAGACATAACAATTCGAAACAGAGCATTCGGGATCCACCAAGGTCAGCCTCCGACAGGCTGAGCGAATCGGGCATTGTAATCCACCTTGAACGGGCAGGGCAGGGCGGCGGCTCCTTTCTGGTCAGCAACCAACAATTGATACGGCACGCTGCGTTGTTTGACGTGTCCGCTCATGCCAACCTAAACTAAGGCTTGCCTACCACCCCGGGGCATCGAGCTCGGGCCGGTAGGATCCAGTCTTCTCACGTACGGAATTGACCCAAGGCGGACGCAATGAATTTTGGCAAAGCATTGGTAGGCGCCATTCTGGGCGGCGCAATTGGCATCGTGGCACACGCCGCTATCGAGTACGCCATCGGCGAAGCCTCTTGGGTGCCCGTCGTCATGGGACTAATCATTGGCATTTGCGTCCGCACTGCCGATCGCTCGGCCCTGGCCACCGCCAGCTATGCCCGCGGCGCGCTGGCAGCGCTTGTAGCGCTCGGCTCGGTCTTCGCAGCGGTGACGGTTACCTCAAGCACGGTGATCCTCAGCGATCAGACCGGCAACACAAAGATTGAGCAACCACAGAGCAACGATCCGGCAACCCCGCAAGACGCCAGCGAAGAGCCCGACGAGGACGCCGACGACGAAGTTGCCGAGGAAGAGGGAGAGGGAGAGGACGCCCCTGCACAGCCTACCGAGAGCGGCGTCTCAAGCATGCCAATCGTCATCAACGACGCCCCACTAGTCGCCATCAACCAAGAGTTCTCCGTGTGGAACTTCGCCTTTATCGCCGTCGGTGCCTTCTTGGCATATGAGCTCGCCCGCGGTGGTTCGAATCCCCCTCCGCAGACCGAGCCGGCCACAGAGGGCGACGACGCCGAGACCGCAGGCGCCGATTCAGAACAGCGCGACTCCTAAGTCGGTACTCTCCACTGGGCGACTTGGCCAATGTTCGACGCAGGCCAACGCCAGTAAGGGCCAACGTTCGACGCGGGCTAACGCCAGTTAGGGCCAACGTTCGGTCAGGCAAACTTCTCCGCCTTCGCGAAGCCTGACGCCCAAGGTCGGACGTTTGCAGCCATTGGCCGCGAACGTCCGATGATTCTTTCACGGCCGGATCGCGCGCCCGTTTCGCACCATCGATCTCCCCTGTCCGGCCACGCAGGTATTGCCTACGGTCGCCAACGCGCGGACTCACACGATGAACGACCCCCAGCCACTCCGCGTCCATCGGCCCTCGCCCGCCAAAGTGCGGGCCACGCTCTATCTGCCCCCTGACCTGCTAGAGGAAGCCCGGGACGCCGTGTTTCATCTGGCCGGTTACCCCGCACGGATGACCCTTACCAAACTGGCCGAGCAAGCCTTTCGCCAACAACTTGAGCAACTGAAACAAACCTACAACAACGGCGAAGACTTCCCGCAGCGCACGGAGGACCTCAAGGGCGGCCGCCCCATCGCAGCCTAACCGAGGACCCGAATGAATCCGTTTCCGTCCGACACCGCGTCGACGCCCCCCCTCCTCCCCGGGGGCGCCGAAGCGGGTGCTGGTTCGTCGGCTGACCCAACGCCACCGGTCGTGGGCCCCCTGCGCGCCGACCCGGCCGAAGTCCGCCGACTTCGCTCTCGACTCCTTAAATTGATTCTCCGCAACCAAGTGCAACGCGAATCCGAACGCAGCCGCGGACTCCCCTTTCGCGGCGCCGGCTGACGCAAGTCGTATGTTCTCCATCCATCCTGTTTCACGCCTGGGCGTAAGTTGCGCTGTGGTTGCGCTACTGGCGTTGGCCCAGACGGCGCCCGCCGCCACGCCTCGCGCCGCCGTCGCCAGAATCATTGTCCAAGAGGGCAATGGCACGGCATACGGCAGCGGTGCGCTGATCGATGCCCGTGGCGAATACGGCCTGGTGGTCACCAACTGGCACGTCGTGCGCGACGCCACCGGCCCCATCGATGTCGTCTTCCCCAGTGGGTTTCGCAGCGAAGCCCGCAGTTTGAAGCTCGACGAAGACTGGGACTTGGCAGCACTGGTCATCTGGCGTCCGCCCGTCACGCCCCTCGCCATTGCCGGTCAAGCGCCTCGGCCTGGCGAACCGCTCACCATCTGCGGCTATGGCTCCGGCCAATACCGCGAGGCAACCGGCCGCTGCACGGACTACTACACGCCCGGCAAAAACCTGCCGCACGAGTTGGTGGAACTCGACGTCGAAGCCAGACAGGGCGACTCCGGCGGGCCGATCCTCAATCGCCACGGGCAACTAGCCGGTGTGCTGTTCGGGGCAGGGCAGGGCACCACGCTCGGTAGCTACGGCGGCCGGGTCGGCACTTTCTTGGCGTCGCTCGCCCCCGGCATCGGCGCCCCAGGACGGCCAACCCCGCAACCCGCTCTCGCACCAACACGGCAGCCCACCTTCGAGAACCCCGCCCCCGCCCCGCAAGTGGCTGCTTCACGAACCGCCGCGCCAACTCCCCCTTGGGCAGTGCCATTGCAAACGACGCCTTCGCAAACGGCGCCTGCTCAAACGATGCCTGCTCAAACAGTGCCCGCTCAAGCCGCGCCCGCGATCGCACGGCTCGCGCCGCAACCTAGGCCACAACCAAGCCCCCACGCCTTTCCCGAGTGGCAACCATCAAGCGCGACACCATCCGCGACGCCAGCTACGGTTGCCGAAGCAAGCCCGCTACCACCAGCGCCCACGGGCCCAACCGCTACCGAACCGTTTAGCCAGCCCACCACGCCCGCCGTCGCCGCGGTGCCGGGCGTCTCCAGCGTCGACACCCCACCGTCCTGGTTCGCCACCGCCCAAGCCCTCTTCGCCCTCATCGGCCTAGTGTTCGTCATGCTGCAACTCGTGCGGCTGGTCACGTGAGCTAGCCACCCCGTCCGCAGCTGGTAGCACAAGCCGAATCATCGCTACAGCACGACCTGCGAAACGCCAGCGTGTGGAAAGTAGAGTAGGCTCTCGATAGAGCCACCACCCCTTGCGCGAGACGGACGCTTGATTCTAAACGTCGTTCTGCTGGCAACGCACTACACGTTCCTGTTGCTGACCATGCTGGCCTGTCGGTTCTACCCCAAGCCCATCAATGGCCCGCTGGCTATCGTGCTGGGCGTGCTCGGACTGCCCATCCTCGGTCTGCTGACCTTGGTGCTGCTCGACTTCAGCAACCACGCCGGCAATGGCGTGACGGGGGCGTGGTACCTGATCTTCTCCGTCGTCACGCTCGGCGGGGTACCTATCGTCACGCACCTCAGCGCTATCTTCTGCGGCGTTTGCATCGCGAAGATTTGCGGCTGGTCCCGCCTCCCAGAGCCGCAAGCCTTGCCAGCCTACTTCCCGGCCGAAGCCTCCTGAACGAAGCCCCATAACGCGAAGCCTCCTTAACCCGAACCCTGCCGATAGCGAACCCCTCCCATGGCGTTCTCACCCTTGCTGCTCGTTGGCGCCGTCGTCCTCTCGGCCCTGGTTGGCTACTACTCCGGCCGCGCCACGGGCCGACGCCTGGACAACCTCTGGCAAGGCCTCCAGCAAGGCAAGCCCGACGCCATCGCCATCGTTACGCTAGTCGCCGCGATCACCCTGTACGTGATGCTCAGCTACGAACCACCGCAGGGCTAAAGGGGACCGTTGGGCCGACACCGTCCTGGTTCGCCACCGCCCAAGCCCTCTTCGCCCTCATCGGCCTGGTGTTCGTCATGCTGCAACTCGTGCGGCTGGCGACGTGACTGAAATGCCACAGCGGTCGGGGCCACTGCTGAGGATAACGCCTAAAATCACCGGGTTGCCGCCAGTGACGTTGATTTCAGATTCGGCCCGGCCGGCAACTCCGGTGCATTTTTTTGTTAGCTCGCTCGTTCTACGGTTGCAACCAATCTGGGTCTGGGCGTGCCAATTGACGGGCATTGTTGTAGGCCATGTCGAGTGTCAAGCACGTTGAGGCGCGATAGAAGTTACCCATGTCTTCAACCACCATCGCTAAGTCTGCTTTGTGAGGGTGAGCCATGCACAGGGGAAGTAGCAACTGGACGCGGCCCTGAAAACCACGACCGGTGTAGTACTGCGGAATGGCGGTTTTGTAATTTCGCCGTGCCCTTTCCCGTGCATTGTCGATTGCGCCCTTTAGAAAGGTTTGCAATTCGAATTCGCCCATCGACTTGTACTTTTCTGGGAAGCGTTCGCGATTGTCTGCGATGATGTGTTCAATATTCGGTCGGAAATCTTTGTTGACATCGAACACGAGAAGTGATGGGTTGTCAAAGTAGTGCGCCATTTCCGGTAGTTGCGAGAACTTTAAGAGGTCGCGTTCGCCCTTGCCTTTCCATGCCACGTGACACCATGGCTGTTGGTTGGCGTCGCGGTGCTTGTTGAACAGCGCGTAGATGGACTCTTGATTCGGTGTAACGAGTCCGGTGTTAAACGTAACCGATGTGCCGTCGTCAGACGTCCCGATTTTGTCTTCCTCAACGAGACGCTTGTACGTGTATTGAAGGTAGTTGTAGAGAACGGGCTTGTGGTGGGTTGTTGCCGTAGTGAGGTAGTCCCAATCGTTCGGTTCGTCTTCAGCGAGGTCGGCCAATGAGTCGAGCTTGTCGCCCATTGACGGAAAGTAGGCGAACTCGAAGAGAGCATTCGGCCATGTATTCGGTGTAGTGCTCATATTTGCCAGCTAACTTGTTATTAGTTGGGAAGTTCCTGGATAAGCCCTGCTTATTTGGGAAACACCGGAATAATCCCCCAACGCTAAGCAGACTAGCAGAGCTGGGGAGTAGTATACCGAAGTCTCTTCGGTTAGGACCACCGCCGCCACTGGCGGAAAACCCCCGGGTGGTCAAGAATTCTTCCGCGCGGCACAAAACGGCGCGCTCAAAACGGTTTCTTGAATTTGGTGATTCACGCTTTATGTTGACAATCAGAGTAGTTCACTTTGGTGTGGGTCGTCGTCGTAAGTCGTGAAGCGACGGTGGCGAGGCGCGGCAGAGAAGGTGAGCTGGCTCACATGACGCGGCAAAAAACTTCCGCGGAGCCCTTCTTCGAGGAGCCCGCGATTTTTCTTTAGGCCAATTTTTTTCTGAGCGCGCAGACGGCAGCAAGCAGAGGTCGGACGGCGGAGGGCGGACGACAGAAGGCAGTGGTTGGAGCGCTCGCTGCCGGTGGATCAGCTTTGGTCGGCGGCGGCGATCACTCTTAGCTCGCGAGGCAGGGGGAACGAGACGTTCTCTTCGCGAATCGTTTGCACCTCGACCGTCGCGCCATACTGCTCCGCTAGGTGATCGAGCGTTTGCTCCACCACCACCTCCGGCGCGCTGGCGCCAGCGGTCACGAGCACCGTCTGCACGCCATCGAACCAATCGGCCTGCAGATCCTGCGGCCCATCAATCAGATAGGCGTCGATGCCCCGTTCGCGGGAGAGCTCCGCCAACCGCTGGCTGTTCGAGCTATTCTGGCTACCCAGCACCAACGTCAGATCGGCCTCCTCGGACAGCACCGAAACCGCCTCCTGGCGATTCTGTGTGGCGTAGCAGATGTCCGCCTTCGGCGGGCCCACGATCTGCGGGAACCGCTCCTTCAGTCGGGCGATGATCCGGCTGGTGTCGTCCACGCTGAGCGTGGTCTGCGTCAGGTACGCCATGTGGCTGGGGTCGTCGATCTGGAGCTGATTGACATCCTCGGGCGACTCGACCAGCACAATCGCCTCGGGCGCCTCGCCCATGGTGCCAATCACCTCGTCATGGCCCTCATGCCCAATCAGCACAATCGTACGGCCCTGCTTGGCGTACTTGACCGCTTCCAGATGGACCTTGGTGACCAACGGGCACGTGGCGTCGATGGCGTGCAGGTTGCGCTCCTTCGCCACGCGGCGAACCTCCGGCGACACGCCATGGGCGGAGAACAGCAGCGTGGAACCCTGCGGCGCCTCGGTCAACTCGTCGATGAACACCACGCCGCGGGACTCGAACGAATTGACGACGTACTTGTTGTGGACGATCTCGTGATAGACGTAGATCGGCGCCCCAAACTCGCGGAGGGCGAGGTCGAGCGACTCAATCGCCATATTGACACCCGCGCAGAATCCACGCGGACTGGCCAGCAAGACTTTCATTCGCCTGGGGCTCCGGAAGCAAGATCGTGCGGCAAAGTGCGAATTCCTGATGTGAAACGCCCCGCCGCTACCCGCATGATAGGCCGACGACCGCCTCCGCGGTACCCAAACTACCGGCGCCAGCACCGTTTGCGGCAATGCAACAATCGGCGGCGCCAAATGCGAACAGGATCGGTAGCGGCTACGTATAATGGCGTGTGGTGGCTGTGGCTTTGGCCCTAGCCGTCCACACGACAGGGGGCAGTGGTCCATGGCGTGGCATTCGGCTTGCGAGCCGGGACCCCGCCAAGCGTCTCACCCGGAGGGAGGAGAACCATGCCTGTCAAATCGGCAAAGCGAACGATCAAGTCGGCCAGCAAACGCATTCGCAAGCATTGGTCGAAGGACGAGAGCAACCGGCGCCGTGAAACGGCGGCCCTGATGCAGCAGCAACTGGTCTGCGCCCTGGGTCTTCGGCCAACCGCTCCCCGTTAGCAAGTAAGCAGACGCTATTCTCAGCGGTTCATGCGAAGCCAAGTCTTGCCGTGAGGCAACCGCCGGCTACGATCCAGGGGTCTGTTTCCCTTTTGGTCGCCCCGCTTGGTTGATGATCCATGGCACACCGCAAGCCGCAACGGCGACCGCTGGGCGGCGTCATTCACACGTACCAGAAGTACGACCCGGTGCGGTTTCCTAGCCCCACCGAGCCGCCGCCCGACGTGGTGTCGGCCGCGTTTGAATACATGCTGATGTTCGGCGAGCGGCGGGAGCTGACCGAAGAAGAGCTAGCCCGCGCCATCCGCCTTGACCCGAGCCAAATCCAAGGCTTGGGTCCCTCAATCGATGCCCTACGAGCCATGCTCGAGGAGCGGAAGCGGAAGATCTTAGAGCGCTACGAAACCCGCAAGGTTCGTAAGCGGGCCAGCAAAGCCTATCGCTCTGAGGCCCAGCGCATCCAGCCGCCCAAGCAACACCGTGAACGATTCGAAAGAGTCGTCAGCAGCGAGCAACTCCGTGATCTGGAACGGCTGTGGTATGCCACGGGCGACGACAACTCGCCGTTCGCCCAGTCACTGGTGCAGCTCATCGAGCGCCTAGCGGACAAGTACCAGGTGGAAGAGCTGGCAGCGAAGTACGACTTCACCGGCCGCGAGACAATGACCGTTCCCGAGGCGTTGGAGATCAAAGAGGAGCTGGAGAAGATCGACGAGTTGCTCAAGCAGCTCGAGGAAGCCGCCGAGACGGCACAGATCGGTGTGATCGACCTGGAGATGCTCAGCGAGTTTGCCGAGCCGGGCGACGTCGATCAACTCTCCGCCCTGCAACAGCAGGTACAAGACTACCTGCGCGAGATCGCCGAGCGACAAGGCCTGGAGCAGGGCCGCGACGGCGGCGCGTTTAGACTCACGCCTCAGGCCTATCGCGTTTTTCAGGGCAAGCTCTTGGAACGCCTGTTTGCCGATATGGAAGCCTCGCGCACCGGCCGTCACGAGGGTGGCGTAGTAGGTGAGGGCGCTGTCGAAACGCAGCGAACCAAGCCATTCGAGTTCGGCGACGCAATCGCGAATATGGACGTTGTGGGGACGTTTACCAACGCGCTGATTCGTGACACAAGCGAACGGACTGGCAAGCCGGGAGCACCGCTGCGGCTGCACTCGGACGACATCATCATCCACAAGACCCGCAATACGCCCAAGGCGGCAACGACGGTCGTGATGGATATGAGCGGGTCGATGCGGTACGACGGGCAGTACATCAACGTCAAACGGATGGCGCTGGCCCTGCAGGGGCTGATTCGCTCGGAGTACCCGGGAGACTTTCTGTCCTTCATCGAGTGCTATTCGTTCGCCAAGCCCGTGGAGCCGGGCAAGGTGGTCAAC
The DNA here is from genome assembly GCA_965263315.1 of Lacipirellulaceae bacterium. Taxonomy (GTDB): domain Bacteria; phylum Planctomycetota; class Planctomycetia; order Pirellulales; family Lacipirellulaceae; genus JBCCQL01. The sequence continues at coordinate 194,514 of CBDHGZ010000003.1, forward strand.
CTGATGCCCAAGCCCGTGACGATTACCAACCCGGTGGTCCGGCTACGGGCCGACATGAGCAGCGACGAGGTGAGCGAGCATCAAGTGCCGCCCCACTTCACCAACCTGCAGCACGGGTTGTCACTGGCCCGCCGGCAACTTGCGGTGCAAGACACGCCCAATCGGCAAATCGTGCTCATCACGGACGGCCTGCCGACCGCTCACTTCGAAGGTGAGATACTGTACTTGCTCTACCCGCCCGATCCGCAGACCGAATCGGCCACGCTCCGCGAGGGCCTGCTGTGCCAGCGGGAGGGGATCACCATCAACCTCTTCCTGCTACCGAGCTGGAACCAAACCGAAGAAGATGTGCGGTTTGCCTATCGATTGGCAGAATCAACCACCGGGCGGGTGTTTTTCACCGCCGGCCGCGATCTGGATCGCTATGTCGTGTGGGACTATCTGTCCCGGCACCGAGATATCTTGGGATGACGATTTATCCCCGTGATCCCTCTACCTTCCCGACAGCTCCTCAATCAAACCGTCCCGCAACACTCAGCTTTCATAGCTAAGCGCCTTGTCCGAAATGTCCTTCCGGCACCAGGCGCCTTGCCAGCGGATGCATTTGACGGCTTTGTAGGCGGCCAGCTTGGCGGCGGAGATCGTGTCGCCCAGGGCGGTGACGCTCAGCACGCGGCCGCCGGTGTTGACCACTTGGCCGTCGATGGCCGAGGTGCCGGCGTGGAAGACTTTGGTGTCGGGCAGTTGGGCAGCTTCATCCAGTCCGCGAATCGCATAGCCCTTCTCGTAACCACCCGGATAGCCCTCGCTGGCCATGACGACGCAGACCGCGGGACGAGGGTCCCACTTGAGCGGCTCAAGCTCATCGAGTCGCCCATCAGCAGTAGCTTCCAGGACATCCAACAGATCGGTCTTTAGCCGCATTAGCAGCGGTTGGCACTCGGGGTCGCCGAAGCGGACGTTGTACTCCAGCACCTTGGGGCCTTGCTTGGTGATCATGAGCCCCGCGTAGAGTACGCCTTGGAAGGGCCGCCGAGATCGCTTCATGTGATGGATGGTGGGCACCAGAACCGTTTCTTCGACTTGGGCGAGAAGGTCGTCGGTCACCAACGCCGTAGGGCAATAGGCGCCCATGCCGCCGGTGTTGGGGCCGGTGTCGCCATCGCCGGCAGGCTTGTGATCTTGGGCGGGTGGCAACGTCAGAATGGTGCGGCCGTCGGTAATGGCCAGGACGCTCGCTTCGTGTCCGTTGAGTCGTTCTTCAATAATCAGCTGCGCGCCGGCGTCGCCAAACTCGCGCTGCTCGGCAATTCTCTCCACCGCGTCGATGGCTTGCGCGCGGTTGTCGCAAACGATCACTCCCTTGCCAGCGGCCAAGCCATCTGCCTTGACCACAATGGGCACGTCCTCTCGGTCGGTGAGATAGAGCTTGGCAGACTTCGCGTCGCGGAACGCGCGGTACTCTCCCGTAGGCACATCGGCGTGACGCAGAAGGTCCTTGCAAAAAACTTTGCTGCCCTCCAGCTCGGCCGACGACTTCGTCGGACCAAAAGCGCGCAGGCCGGCAGCTTGTAGTTCGTCGACCAAGCCCGCGGCAAGCGGCGCCTCGGGACCGACGACGGTCAGATCGATAGCGTTGTTCTTGGCAAAGCTAATGATGCCGGCTAGGTCGGTCGCTTGCAGATTGACATTCTCGCAGGCAAAGTCAGCCTCGGTGGCAGTGCCGGCATTTCCTGGGGCAACAAAGACCGCTTCGATGCGGGGACTTTGCCCAATCTTCCACGCCAGGGCGTGTTCACGCCCGCCACCGCCAACTACCAATACTTTCATGGCTAAGCCTTGTGCTCTTTCGCTTTCCAATGACCAACTCGTGATTCTAAGGTCTGCTGCCGGGCGCTGGGAAGCATGGCCGATATTCTGACGTCATCGTCTTAGCTGCTAGAATGCTCGCATGAACCGTCTTCGTGTGCTGATACTTATGCTGGCTTGCGCCCAGCTACCTGAGGTAGCAGAGGCTCAATGGGGCCGTTTGGCAGGGCGGATTGTGGTTGATGGCAAACCACCCTCACCAGTGGAGATCCTGGCGAGCAATGACGCTTTCTGCCAGGAAGCCAAATTAGTGGATCAACACGTGCTGGTGGGCGAAGCGGGCGGATTGCAGAACGCCGTAGTCTATCTGCGGACCAAGCGGAGCGAATCCGTTGTGGTGCATCCATCCTACCAAGCCATGGCTGAGGAGCCGGTGACGCTGGCCAACCGCGGTTGTTGCTTTTCGCCGCGGATTACGCTGCTGCGGACCGGTCAGCCGCTAGTCGTAACGAACGCCGATCCGACCGCGCATAACACGAAGTTCGACCTCGTTCGCAATGAACCCGTCAACAGCGTAATTGCCGCCAAGAAGGAGTTCACCACGAAGTTCGGCACAGAGGAATCGTTGCCCGTTGCCGTCTCTTGCAACATTCACCCCTTCATGCGTGGTTATCTGCTGGTGCGTGACAATCCGTATATGGTGGTGACCGACGAACACGGCGCCTTTGAGATCGAGAATCTGCCGATTGGCGAACACCAGTTCCAGTTCTGGCACGAAACGGGCTATTTGAAGCACGCGTCCTTTGCTTCGGGCGATGCTGATCGACGGGGTCGGGTGCGGCTGACGATTCTTGATGGGCAGACACTGGAGCTAGGGGACATCCGGGTTCCCGCCGAGTTGCTGGCGCGCTAGCGGCCCCCTCTGCCAACTCCACCCCAAAGGTCTACACTGACAAGGTTGACCGTGAAGAACTGCTGTCGTTTGCCAACTGCCATGTCGCCGTTAGTCTGCCGTTTCATCTTTTGCCTACTCTTGGCGTCCCCGCTGGGCTGCAGCAACAACGTGGCGTTTCGTGCGGACGAGTTGGAACTGACCGATCGCCGGATTGTCGCTGAGCATCGCCAGCAGGTTGACCGGATGCTTGGCGACCTGTTTGGAACCCCTGCGGCGCCTCGACTACCGAGTGAACTAGCGGGTTGGCTTGATGAGCACTTGCTGACTGCAGCTGCAGGTCCGGTTGAGAGTCACACCGAGGGCGTGACCACAGGGCTGTACCGCCGACACTGTGCACGATGCCACGGCGTGACGGGCGATGGCTTGGGCCCAACGGCCCTGTACCAGTTCCCCTACCCGCGAGACTTCCGGCGGGGCGTCTTCAAGTGGAAGTCCACGCCGCGCGGAGCTCCACCAACCGACGCAGACCTACACGCTTTGCTGAAGCGTGGCGTCCCGGGGACCGCGATGCCTTCGTTTCGAATGCTCCAGCAGGAAGAGCGAGAGGCCTTGGTGGAGTACGTCAAGTACCTTTCGATTCGTGGGCAAACCGAACGCTTGCTCATCGACTATGTTGCGGAAGAGTTAGACTTCGATCCGGCAGCAGGCATGGCCGAGTCTGGCAGCCAGCTTTCCGCCGCTTCTGCGGAGGATCGAGCGATGGTTGGGAGCTGGCTATTGGAGCGGCGCCGGTCGTGGGAAGAGGCTGAGTCTCGCGTCATCGTGGTGCTACCAGCCACGGGCAGTCACCGGCAGAACCTCATAGACGCAGGAAGGGCGCTGTTTCACGACACCAAGCAGGCCAATTGCGTTAAGTGCCACGGAGCAAACGGGGCAGGGGATGTTGCCGTGACTGACTGGGATGACTGGAATAAACGACGCAAAGAGTTTGTCGACGCCACGGCATTGCTCGACGCGAGCTTGGTCAGACGTCGTGACCAAATTGTTCGCCTCCCGGCCAGCTCAAAGTCTCAGGCGCGCCAACGACTAAGGGACGACGAAATAGAACTACGGCAGCGGCGTCGCGTATCTGCGGCATTTTTACCGCCGCGCATCGCCAAAGCGCGCAAGCTATCGGGCGGCGTTCTCAGGGGCGGCGACCAGCAACTTGCTACGATTATTCGTGAAGGTATTGCAGGGACGCCGATGCCAGGGCTAGGAGACTCCGCTAGCGAAGCCGACATTGTCGCCCTGGCCGCCTACGTGCGTTCCTTGCTGCATTCTTCCACCGACCTGGAGGCGATGCCTTGAGTACGCGTGACCAAGCAGTTTGGCCGCATCGGTGGGCGATCTTGCTCTGCTGCATGACCTTTCCGTTGCTCTGGGTCGGACAACTCATCACGACCACCGATGCCGGCATGGCGGTGCCTGATTGGCCAGGCACCTATGGCTACAACATGTTTCTTTATCCGGCAGAAACTTGGTTGTTTGGCCCCTGGGATTTGTTCATCGAACATGGCCACCGCCTGCTGGCTTCGGTGGTTGGGATGGTAACGATTGCCTTTCTCGTCGTGGTGTGGCGTGAGAGCAGTCTGCGTTGGCTGCGCGGCTTGGCGGTCGCCAGCCTGGGGTTGGTCGTTTTTCAAGGCATGCTTGGCGGTGGCCGGGTCTTGGCCAACGAGCGCCTTGTGGGCATGCTGCACGGATCGACGGGCCCCCTGTTCTTTGCCTTGACTTGCGTTTTGGTGGTGCTCACTGCGCGTGTGGAGCAAAGTTCCGCCAACGATCAACATGGTCACCTCTGCAAGCTGGCGATCTTCAGCGCCACGCTGGCCTTTGTGCAACTAATGCTGGGGGCTTCACTGCGACATATTGACGCAGGCGTAGGGCCCTGGAGCTTTGCCTCACTGGTGAAATTCCATCTAGCGATGGCGGTCGCCGTCTGCCTGCATGTACTCTGGCTGGCTTGGCGAAGCTGGAAATCTGCCGGCACTGTACGCTGGGTTGGTGTGCTGGCCTCAGCTCTGGTCTTGGCCCAGCTTGGACTGGGGCTGGCCGCTTGGTTGGCCAAGTATGGGGCGCCCCGCTGGGCGATCGACTGGCTGCCGACTACCATAGACCCGATCACCGCCGGTGGTTGGAGCCAAACCCACACCGTAACCGCCCACTCGGCTATCGGTTCTTTGCTCCTCGGCCTGCTGGCGGCAATGGCGACGCTCGCGTGGTGTCGCGACACGATCCAAGAACCCCCTCAGTCCCCTTCCTCTGCATGAGCACCGGCGCTTCCACCATCGCCACCCCGGGTGAAGATCACAGGCTGGTGGTCCGCCTAGCGGACTACCTCGAGCTCAGTAAGCCTCGAATCACGGTGCTGGAACTCGTCACGGTACTCGCGGCAATGAGGCTGGGAGTTGCTGCGTTTGGCGAAGCTTGGAATCTCGGGCTGGTGATGGCCATGGTCATCGGCACCACCCTGTTGGCTGCTAGCGCGAATGCCTTGAACCAGGTCATCGAGATGCGGTTTGATCGCATAATGACCCGGACCGCCAATCGCCCACTACCCTCGGGAAGAATGAGGCCCTTTGAGGCCGTGGCGTTCGGCGTCGTTTGCGTCGCGGTGGGCGTTACCTTGCTGGCCGTCGGGGTCAACGGACTTACCGCTGCCTTGGGGCTGACCAGCTGGCTACTGTACGTGGCTGCCTATACCCCTATGAAGCGAGTCTCTGCTTGGAACACGTTTGTCGGCGCGCTTAGCGGGGCGTTGCCCATTGTCATGGGTTGGACCGCTGCCGGTGGCGGGCTGGACGTCGTTGCCTTGGGGCTGTTTCTGGTGCTGGTGCTTTGGCAGTATCCTCACTTCATGGCAATCGCATGGCTGTGCCGAGAAGACTACGCCACAGCCGGTTACAAGATGACGACGGTTGTCGAACCAACAGGCCGTCGGGCAGCGGCTTACGCCGTGACGGGCGCCGCTCTGCTGGCTCCCGTGGCCCTTATACCCGCAATGGCGTTCGGTGGCTCGGTCGTCTACGCGACGGTGGTTGTGCTACTCGCCCTGCTGCAGTTTGCAGTGGCGGTGTCGTTCTATCGTGATCGTTCCGACAAGACTGCCCGTCGGCTCCTGCGAGCCAGCCTGATCTACCTCCCAGCCTGGATGCTGACGCTCTCGCTTTGCTTGCCCTAGCCTAGCGCTGGCTTCGCCAACTCCTACTTAGCCTCCCAGCATCGCCCTTCGAATGACCGCCATCCGCCTTAGCGATGTTCGCTACCGTTACGGCGAGCGCGAAGCTATCCGAGGACTTTCTTTCGAAGTCAACCAGGGCGAGACCTTCGCACTACTGGGACCCAACGGTAGCGGAAAGACCACTCTGTTCCGTTTGCTGTCGACTCTGGCGCCTCTGCAACAGGGTCAGGTAACCGTGTTTGGTCATGATCTCCGCACCGAACCCGACGAAGTCCGTGCCCTACTCGGCGTTGTCTTTCAGGCGCCAAGTTTGGACAAGAAGTTGACGGTTACCGAGAACTTGCTTTGCCATGGGCGGCTCTATGGAATCGGTGGAAGCGAACTGCCAGCTCGTGTTGACGAGATGCTGGATCGGCTGGGCTTGGTCGATCGCGCCAAAGAGAGCGTCGAGAGTCTTTCCGGCGGTTTGAGGCGTCGGGTTGAGCTCGCCAAAGGACTGCTGCATCGTCCGCGCTTGCTGTTGCTGGATGAGCCTTCCACGGGACTCGATCCGGCCGCGCGAAGCGATCTCTGGCGGTATCTCCATCAGGTCAGTCAAGACCAGGGTGTAACGGTACTAGCCACCACACACATTTTGGAAGAGGCTGATCGTGCTGCTCGGATCGCCATCATGCATCAAGGCGAACTGGCGGCGCTCGACACACCGGCTAACCTCCAATCCTCGATCGGTGGCGATGCGATTACGATTCGCACGGCAGATCCCGTGGCACTTGCCGAGGCCATCAATCTCCAATGGCCCAACACGGCGGCAGTGGTCGACAGCGCCGTGCGGCTCGAGGAGGAGAACGGCGCCGAGTGGGCGCCTCGACTGTTTCAAGCCTTTGGTAGTCAGATCGAGGAACTCACCATCGGCAAGCCTACCTTAGAAGACGTGTTTATCGCCCGCACCGGGCACCGCTTCTTCGGTAGCGAATCCTGACCAGAGACCCCTACGAATCGAATGACATCGGCTCCAGCCCTTCCTGTTATCACGACCCTGGCTTGGCGAGAGCTCGCCCGGTTCTTTCGACAACGCAATCGCGTGATCGGCGCCTTCGTGCAGCCAATTCTATTCTGGCTGCTCTTTAGCGAAGGCCTGGGGGACACCACGGGCTATGCCCGATTCTTCCCTGGCACGCTGGCGATGATCGTACTGTTTACAGCCATCTTTGCCACGATTTCCATTATCGAAGACCGCAACGAGGGCTTTCTCCAGGGCGTTCTTGTGGCGCCGATTCCCCGCTGGGCCATGGTGATGGGAAAAGTGATCGGCGGGTCGGCCATCGCCCTGATCCAGGCAGTCGTCTTTCTGGTGCTGGGTTGGATTACCGTTGGCGATGTTCAACCGTCACTGATGGGAGCAGTGGCGGCCGTGGTGCTGTCCGCCTGTTTAGCGATGGCATTGACAGGACTCGGGTTTTTGATCGCTTGGCGGATGGACTCCACGCAAGGCTTCCACGCCATCATGAGTGTTTTTCTATTGCCCATGTGGTTCCTATCGACTGCCTTCTTCCCTCAAGACGCGGAAGGGATCGTGGGAACGATTGTACGGCTCAACCCCCTCAGCTTTGCGGTTGCGGGCTTGCGTCATTATCTGCAACCGGAAGACGTCATCCCCGGTTTGCCTTCTCACGCCCTGTGCTGGGGCGTCACCATTCTCTTTGCTGCCGTGATGCTCACCGCTTGCTGGATGGTGGCCGGCACACGCAGCAAGGGAGACTTCATTTCGTGATGGTCGGAACGCTTCTAGCCGCCGCGCATCCGATTGTGCACGTGAATGCGGGGCTAAATGCTCTGGCAACGGTGCTCTTGATCGTTGGCGGATTGCTTATCAGGCAGGGCAAGGAGAAGTCTCATCAGAAGGCGATGGCGTCGGCACTGCTCGTCTCTACGGCCTTCCTGGCTTGCTACTTGTGGTATCACTTTGTGGTCGACTTTACCGTCCGGTTTACGCACGAGGGTGCTGTCCGTTACATCTACTACGCCATTCTGATCAGCCATGTGCTGCTGGCCATGACGGTCCCCTTCTTTGCCATCGCGGCCAGCTATCTCGGCTGGCAGGCTCTCAATGGTCCTGCGGACAACTCGGGGCGGATGCGAGCCCGGCATCGCGCCATCGTCCGTTGGGGCTATCCCATTTGGCTCTATGTGTCGATCACGGGGGTTGTGGTCTACGCCATGCTCTATCACCTGTGGCCCTCGGCGGACATCATGGCCGTCGCGGGCTGAGCAGAACGCTTTGTCTGAATCGGTCCTGAGCCGTATACTTCGTAAAGCCGCAACGGCCTTGCCCGCTTGCGCTTCCGACCTACTCGGCCCAGCGCAATGACCTGATGCGAGCTCTTGACTCGAACTTCTGTCTCTCCGGTTTGCTGCTGCTTCTAGCGATCAGCGGGGGTGTGGGCTTGCCGGCGTCCACGGCCTATGGACAAACGGACCAGCGCACGCCGTCATTGCTACGGACTTTCGAGCCACCGGCGCCAAGCAACCGAGTCCGCAAAACGCTGGCTCAGTTCGATGCGATGCTTGCGGCTGAGCCCGTGGAGCCAGAATCGCTGGCAGATGCCTTAGAACTAATCGAGTCGTTGCTCGCAGACCCCACGGTTTCCGACACTTATGCCGAAGCCTCTGTGGGGCGACTCGTCCCGCTGGCCGAACGGTGCCACCAGCGCCTGGCTTCTCTGCCCCCCGACGCCTTGCGCCGGTACCGCGAGCAGGTTGATCCGCGCGCCCGGAAACTCTTTCAGCGGGGAGTGCAGCATCGAGATGAGAAGGCGCTGCGTCGGATTGTTCGCGAGATGTTCTGCAGCAGCTGGGGAGATGATGCCCTCGCCGTGCTGGGTGAGATCGCCCTGCAACGTGGCGACCACGCCGCAGCGCGTCGTTGCTTGCGGCGCATCAGCCCTCTGCTTTCCGCGCCCGAGGGGACGCCGCTTGCCTGGGCACTACGGGGCGTCGATCTGGGCCAGCACGGCCAGGCTGTGACTAAGCGTTTGCTTTCCGCCAAGCCCAGTTCAGCGTTTCTACTTTACCCTGACAGTGACCTCTCGACAGGAGAAATGCTCGCCCGGCTGGTTGTCGTCTCCCTTCGCCAAGGAAGTCTCGAGCGTGCCGAGTGCGAGCTTCAAGTTCTTGAGAGGCTCGATCCCGACAGCACAGGTTGGCTTGCGGGTCGAGAGGTTTCATTGGGGCCTGAACTGCGGAAGCTGCTTCAACGAGCACATGACAAGACCGTAGCCGAAGACCAGGACGGTCAGGGCGTCGCCAATCGGGTCGGTCCGCTGACTGGCCGCGTATGGCCTGCGCCAAGAGCATTTACTCCGCAGAACGCCTGGCGTGTGCAGCCCAACCGGCTCCGAGGCATTCGCTTGCTGGTAGATGCTGTTCCCAAGGCGATCCCCCCCATCGAACCTGCCGTACATAACCGTGCGGTTCTAGTCCGCGAAGGTTCGCAGCTGAAAGCCTTCGACCTGCTGTCCGGTGAAGCCGCGATCACCCGCAGCGGCGTGCTCTACGCTCCGCAAGCGAATTCCGCTCCGGTGCCCGCCCAGCGGAACCGGCTATTGTCTCAGCCAAGGCTTGCCATTGGGAGTTCGCTACTTGCTGAGGCAGTGACCGTGGCTGGCGATTCCGTTTACGCGCGCGTGGCTGCCAATGGTCGAACCCCAAACGGAGGGACCCGCGTTGTCGGTATCGATCTGGAGCGAGAAGGTCTCGTGACACTCGACCTCGCCCCACCGGAGAATGAGTGGGCCTTCGCGGGGCCTCCAGAAGTCATCGGGCAGCGACTCTATGTGGCGTTGCTCGCCAGTGACATCCGCCCGCGCGTGGCGATTGCCTGCTACTCGGCCGTCACCGGACGTCCGATCTGGCAAACCGAACTGGGCAGCGGCCCGCCCGCGGCAGGCTTCGGAGCAGCAGCCAGCATGATGCCTCCCCTGCGCCTGACGCTCAGTGGCGACACCCTCTATACCAGCACCAATGTTGGGGCCATCGCCGCACTTGCTCGGGCCGACGGAGCCATCCGCTGGATCACCACCTATGCCACCCAAGAGAGCAACCCTCCTGCCTGGTCGCCTCCGTCAACTGGCTGCGGCTGCTTCCTGCGCGAGGAGATCTTATACACCAGCCCAAGCGATACCAAGCAGCTGTTGGCACTGGATACGGCAACGGGACAGGCGCTGTGGTCTCGCCCCTTACCAACGCCAGATTCCGCGTTGCTCGGCATTGTGGGCGATACGATCATCGTGGGAGGACCACAGCTCACGGGCCTCTCTGCCGTCGATGGCACGCGCCGCTACCAATGGCCAGACACCCTAAAATCAGGGATTCGTGGCATGGGGCGCGGCTGCGTTGCGGGAGAAGAAGTCTTCTGGCCAACAAGGGACCGCCTGTTTGTGCTAAACCCTCAAACTGGCCGGCAAACGCGCGACTCCATTGACATTGCCGACTTGGGTGGCGCTGGCGTCAATGTCGTCCGTGCCGGTAGCGGACTCGTCATCGCCGGCGCCAAGTCGATGACAGTCTTGGGCCCTGTCAACCGCCAGCAGGACAACCAACCGCAGCTTTCGCTGCGCCGCGGCAGAACAACCCTCTCTGCCTATTCACCGGTATCGAAATTACAATCCTCAAGGAAAGACTCTGCTTTCCTCTTCAGCCCGAGATAATCATGCTCCCCGAATCTGATCTCGAAGCGATTCAACAACTGGGCGATGCCAAACAGCGACTGGCCTCCGAGTTGGGCAAAGTGATCGTCGGCCAAGAGGAAGTGGTCGACCAACTTCTCACTGCCCTGTTCGCGCGTGGTCACTGCTTGCTGGTCGGCGTGCCGGGACTGGCCAAGACGCTGCTGATTCGCTCTTTGGCTGATGCCTTAGCGCTCGACTTCAACCGCGTGCAATTTACGCCAGACTTGATGCCCGCCGACATCACCGGCACCGAAGTCATGCAGGAAGACAAAGCAACCGGTGAGCGTGCGTTCAAGTTCGTCCCGGGGCCGCTGTTTGCCAACATCGTGCTGGCTGACGAAATCAACCGTACCCCGCCCAAGACGCAAGCTGCGTTGCTCGAAGCGATGCAGGAGAAGCAAGTCACAGTCGGTGGCGAGCGGCGGCCATTGCCAAATCCGTTCTTCGTGCTGGCAACGCAAAATCCGATCGAGCAAGAAGGCACCTATCCGCTGCCCGAGGCGCAGCTCGACCGCTTCATGTTCATGGTCCAAGTGGACTACCCCACGGCCGATGAAGAACTGGCGATCGTCAAAGCCACCACCGCCGATGTGGAAACCGCCCTTACCGCCACCCTCTCAGCAGAGGAGATCTTGGCGATGAGCCACCTGGTGCGCCGCGTGCCGATTGCCGATCACCTGTCGCGATACGCGATCAGCCTGGCTAGGCAGACGCGGGGTGGGGAGGGCGTCCCGGAGATTGTCGAGCAATACGTCAGCTGGGGCGCCGGCCCACGGGCGAGCCAATTCCTGGTGCTTGCCGGCAAGGCGCGCGCCGCGCTGGCCGGTCGTCACTGCGTCGAGGCTGAAGACCTCCGCGCCGTCGCCGCGCCGGTATTGCGACACCGTATCGTCACCAACTTCAACGCCGAAGCCGACGGAGTCACGGCGGACGATGTGATCGCGGCATTGGTAGAAAAGACCACTATCGAAGCGGCGGCTTGAGGTTTGAGGATTAAACACATGCCCAAGCTCCTCGATCCGCAGACGCTCGCGAAGCTCAAGGGGTTGCGGCTGCGCGCTCAGCATATTGTTGAGGGGTACGTGGCGGGGTTGCACCGGAGTCCGTTTCAGGGGTTCAGTGTCGAGTTTGCCGAGCATCGCGAGTACGCCCCCGGTGACGACCTGCGGTACGTCGACTGGAAAGTCTTTGGCAAGAGCGATCGCGTCTACCTGAAACAGTACGAGGAAGAGACGAACCTCATCGGCTACCTCGTTCTGGATGTCTCGGAGAGCATGCGGTACGGGAGTGGGCAGGAGGCAATCGGCACGGGGCAGGACGCGGGGGCCAAGCTTTCCAAGCTTGAATACGCGCAGACGGCAGCGGCAGCCCTGGCGTATTTGATTCTGCATCAGCAGGATAGCGTGGGACTGGCGACCTTCGATCGCGAAGTTCGCCAAGTGGTCCGTCCAAGCTCCAGCGCGACGCAGCTGAACCAACTACTTGCCGTGATGCAAGACGCCGCCGGCCGGGAGAAGACTGCCACGGGACCCATCTTTCACGACCTGGCCGAGCGATTCACACGGCGCGGCGTCGTGGTGATCCTCAGTGACTTGTTCGACGATGTCGACGCCATGCTGTCGGGCTTGAAGCACTTTCGCAGCCGGCGACACGACGTCGTGGTGATGCACGTGATGGACCCCGCCGAGTTGGACTTCGATTTCCACCAGCCCACATTGTTCAAGGGCCTGGAAGCAGCCGGCGATCTATTGTGCGAGCCGGCCCGCCTTCGTGCTGGGTATTTGGCCGAGGTCAATGCTTTCCTCAAACAAGTCGCCACCGGGTGCCGAAGTCAGGGCGCCGATTACCTCTTGCTGCGAACCGATCAACCGATCGATGCCATATTGGCGCGATGGCTTGCGCATCGCCAGCGGAGGGTGCGATGACCTACCCTCAACCGCTAGTGAATGACCGTCGCACACACGTGATGTACGTTCCGAAGCACTCTTTGCTGATGAGGGGAAAACAAGGTTGTTGATCCTCTTCCCCCTCGCGTTTGGCTTCGCCAACGCCGCCATCCTTGGTTGGCTAGCCGCGGCAGCTGCGCCGATTCTTATTCACCTATGGATGAAGCGCGTGCGTCGCGAGACGCCGTGGGCGGCTGTCCGCTTTCTGCAAGCCGCCATTAAACGACACTCTCGCCGCCTGCGACTGCAAGAGTGGATCTTACTGGCAATCCGCACCGCAATCATTCTGCTGGTCGTCTTGGCGGCGTCGAAGCCCGTGTTGGAACAGCTCGGCGGCCTGGTTGGTGCTGGCGTGCGCACTCATCACGTATTGGTGATCGATGCCTCGCTTTCGATGCGATACCACTCCGAATCCAATGGTGTGATTCTGGGCCGCGCAAAGCGACTCGCCACGGACTACGTTTCGCAGTGCCGTTCGGGTGATTCCTTTTCACTCCTGGTGATGTCAGACCCGCCGGCCGCTCTGATTCAATCTCCCACCACGGATGCCGCTTCGATCCGCAACGCCATTGCCCGGGTCGAGCCCACGGAAAGCACGGGCAGCGTGCTAGAGGCGTTGAAGCAAGCGTCCCGAGTTCTTGAAGCTGCCGATCAGTCGGTCACCAAGACCGATCGCGCAGAAGTGGTTGTCTTTTCCGACATGACGGTTGGTAGCTGGAAATCCCTGGTCAAGGATGCTGGCAAGCCGACCGGAGAGATCGGCCAGACTGTGAAGCACATTGCCGAGCAAGCAGAAGTCATCGCGATCGATGTTGGCGAGCCTGACGCACAAAACTTGGTAGCGGCAGCGTTGAAAGTGACATCAGGCGCCCCGACGTTAAAACAGCCCGTGCAGCTGCGAGGCGCCATCCGCTTCCACGGACCAGCGATCGCCCGCCCGCAAGCGGTGGCAGTCGAACTGATGGTGGACGAGGTCGCTGTCGCCAGCCGCCAATTGGCGCTCACCCCAAATCAGTCCCAAGTGGTTGACTTCCGTCACGTGTTTCGTCGCCCAGGCTGGCGTCGAGTCGCGCTGCGTTTACCGGGCGACGGGTTGGCCATCGACAATCAACGCCTGGCTAGCATCGAGGTGCGCCCCTACATCAACGTGCTGTGCATCGAAGGCAAACGCCGCGCCGCCCGCTACGTAGCCGATGCGCTCAATCCAACGGCCAGCAGCGGAGCTCCGATACAAGTTCGGGTCGTCTCCGACACCGAGCTGATGACAATTGACTTCACCAAATTCGATGCCGTCATCGCCTGCAATGTGGCGGAGTTCGAATCGCGCGTCGCGTCGCAGCTGACTGAGTACGTGCGCGGGGGCGGCGGCTTAACGGTCTTTCTGGGTGACCGAGTGCGTGGTGAACGTTACAACGAAGCTCTGACTGGAGCCGGGCACGATAAATCCCCGTTCCGATTCGTAGCCCAAGTGACGGAGCAGCCCCTGCTGCCAGTGGTGCTGGGAGAGCTTGTTGGCCAAACGGTCAGTGGCGTCGACCCGCTCGACTACCAACACCCGATCGTGGCCCCTTTCCGGGGTCGCGAACGCGCTGGGCTGTTGACGACGCCAGTTGAACGCTACGTGCGGCTCTCGGCGAGGCCTAATACCGCGCGAATCGAAACCGTGATTGCGACACATAGCGGCGACCCCTTGATGATGGCTGCGTCGGTCGGCTCCGGCAGGATTGTCGTAGTGGCTACGGCGGCGTCTCTAGCGTCGATTGACCCCACAACAGGCAGACCCTGGACAGCCATGCCCGCATGGCCCAGCTTTGTGCCGATTGTTCGCGAAACGCTACGTTGGGTCACTGCCTCTCAGCAAGACCAGGCCAGCCTGTTGGTGGGGGCCACGCTCCGTGGTTCGACGGGATCGCCCGAAGAGATCATTCGTCCTGACAAAGTAGCTGAAAACGTTGTCACCAGCGTTACCGATTTCTCATGGAGCTATGATCGGACAGAGAACGCAGGTTTCTATGCGGCGAAGCCATCCTCCGGCGCCATCCAAGAGCTCTTCGCCGTGAACATCGACACGATTGAGAGCAATCTAGACCGCGTCGATTCAGCCAGTCTCCCGCAACAGATCACGGTTCGACGCACGCCCAGGCGTAACGGCGATTCAGCGCCGGCGCTGGCACAACCGACCGGCATTCATCATGGCCTGCTACTGGGTGCGCTGGGATTGGTTCTGCTGGAAACGGCGCTCGCTTCATGGTTCGGAAGGGGCAAGGTATGACCCCTCTGCTTTGCCAAGTCACAGACGCCGCGGCGACCGATACCGTTTGGCAGCTCGAAGCGACTTGGCGATATGCGCCATGGCTCACACTGATCGCACTGCTTGCCATCGCCGGCATCGTTGCAACGAGCTACGCAAGAGAGCTGTCGCCTGCGGGCCGCGGCTATCGATTCCTGCTGGGCGGTCTGCGACTACTTACCATTGCAATGTTGCTGGCAATGCTGAGCGAGCTGCTGTTCGCTGGGACAAAGTTCGGCCGACCGCGATTTGCCGTGCTGTTGGATTGCTCCGGGAGCATGGGCATTCGCGACTCGCTCGACGCTTCAGACACTTCTGCCGCTTCCCTGCAGTCTGCGTCAGGCCGCGATTCAAATCGGTTGAGTCTTGCCAAAATGGTGCTGTCGCAAGACGGCCATAAAATACTCTCCGCGCTTGAGAGAGAGTACGACGTCACGCTGTACGCATCTAGCGATCACCTCGAGTTGATCGAAGCGGGCCCGCGGCTGTTACGCGACGTGGTCATCGACGACCAAGCCCCTAGTACACGGCTTGGAGATTCGATCCAGGGCGTATTGCGCGACTCCACTAGCGCACCGCAAGGCATACTTGTCTTGACGGATGGCCAAGTCACGCAAGGGGCGTCGCTTCGCGCCGCTGCCGAATCGGCTCGGCGGACGGCCACGCCGCTGTACATCGTAGGCATTGGGAGTGAGGACGCGCCGCCCGATATTTCCCTAACCGAATTGCTGGCCGAGGAAGTTGTCTTTGTGGACGACTTGGTGAGCTTTCGAGCCACGGTCCGCACCACGGCTAGCGTCTCCGGTCCAGTCCGTATCGCGCTTCGCCGCGACGGCCAGGAGCAGGTCATCGCAGAGAAGAACATCGAAGCCCCCAAGGGAGGTGGCGCTACACCGGTGCAACTAAATGTCCGTCACGAAAAACCTGGCGTCTACCGCTATTCAATGACGGCAGATGTTCTCGAAGGGGAACTGAACCAGGCCAACAACACGACCCGCCATGAGGTTGCGGTGCGTGATGGTCAAATCCGAGTCCTCCTTGCTTCGGGCGGCCCAACGTACGAGTTTCGCTATCTGAAGCATCTCCTGGAACGAGATTCCACGGTCAAGCTAACCAGTTTGCTGCAAGACGCAGACCTCGACTATGCCGCCGCTGATCCCTCGGCTGTGAGCCGGCTACCGCTGCGGGACTTTGAGTTTGACAAGTACGATGCGGTAGTACTGATCGACCTCGACCCGCGTCTGGCGCCACGGACTTTTTGGCCTGGTCTCCGGCGATTCGTCAGCGAGGAGGGCGGGGGCCTGACCCTGGTAGCCGGCCCCAACTTTTTACCGCAAGCGTACAAAGGCATTAGCGACTTTGCTGCGCTCTACCCAGCCGAATTATCGGCCGCAGACGCCGGCGGTAGGCTGTCCACGGCGACCGGCTTTCGATTGCAGCCAACCCCCTTGGGCCTGCAGTCATCGGCAATGCAACTGGGCGACGATGCAGAAGGCAGCCGACGGCTCTGGCGACGCCTCCCCGAGCTCTATTGGTGGGCGCAACTAGGCAAACTAAAGCCAGCGGCTCGTACACTGGCCACGCATCCTCGTGCGAGAACGCCAGACGGTAGACCGGCGCCACTCTTGGTGTCCCAATTCTATGGCTCGGGAACCGTCGTGTTGCACGGTGTGGATGCGACCTATCGGTGGCGACGCAGGGTGGGGGACGCCTACTTTGCTCGCTACTGGATCCAACTGCTTCGCTCCCTGGCCAGAGGCCGGCTAGAGGATAACCAGAGGGGGCAACTCACGGTTGATCAGCAGCGATACGAGCCTGGACAGGCCGTGCGATTGCGGTTCCGTTTAGAGAGCCAAGCGACGGGCGGTGTCGCGGTGTTGCTCCAACCAGAGAGCGGCCCCCAACGCCGAGTCGTCCTGGAGCCCTCGGCTGAGGCCCGAGGCTTGTACGAAGCCACGCTCGAGCAATTGCCGGTGGGCTCGTATCGCGTCCTTCCTGCGAATAGTGCCTTGCTCGAAAAACAAACGGCGGAGGCCACCTTCCAGGTAACGCCACCTGCCGGGGAATTTGCCGATTTGCGACTCGCAAAGGATGCGCTCCAGGCCGCGGCACAACGAACTGGTGGCTTGTATGTCCCCTGGAGTCGAGCTCAAGACTTGCTCGATTCGCTACCACCCGCGCGCCGAATGGCCGTCGAATCGCTCCCACCAGTCGAGCTTTGGAATCGCTGGTGGATGCTAGCTGGCGTTTGTGGATGCCTTACCACCGAATGGATTCTGCGGAAACGACGCGCCATGCTGTAAACTGCAGCGAACTGACGTAAGCCTCCAAACGACACACCCCAGCGCATGGCAAATTCGCTAAGCAATCGGATCGAGCGACTGGCACGCGACCTAAGCCAACAACGTTGGTCACGGGCGATCTACTGGACGGCTGCTGTGGGGCTGGCCGTCGCATTTGGTTTAATTCTTGCCGACTACATGACACGCTCCACTGATCCCGGGCTGCGCTGGATTGCGGCCGGATCGCTCTTGGCGTCTCTCGTGCTAGCAGCTCACCACTGGATGCGACCCGTTTGGCGTAAGCCTGTCACCAACCATACGGCTGCGATCGAAGTGCAACGTCACTTCCCCGAGCTTGGCAGTCGGCTAAGCAGTGCTGTGGAGTTCCTCAATCAGTCCAGTGACGATCCCCGAGACGGCTCTGCCGAGTTGCGAAGGGCGGTTGTCTTGGACGCAAGTAGTCAGGTCGAACGACTCGAGATCGAGCGGGTAGTCGACCCTCAACCGACGCGGCGCGCCGCCGTCGCCGCATGCGCAGCGATAGGATTGTTTGTGCTCTTCGCGTTAGCCGATTTTCAAGGCCTGTCGACCGCGGCGGGTCGTCTCTTGGCGCCCTGGAGCCAGCTTGACTGGCCACGCATGCATAGGTTGGTCGTCGTGGATGCCCCCGAGCGTTTGGCAAGGGGGCAAGTGTTCGAAGTTGCTATCGCAGACCAGCAGGGGCGGCTCCCTCGCCAGTTACAGATCTTCTACCGGAACGCCACAGGAGATAGAGAGCGACTGGAGACGCAACTCTTGCCTGTGGCGGGCGACACCGCCATCGCGCGCCGAGAGAACGTACAACGCTCGTTCGCCTTTCGCGTAACCGGTGGTGACGATGCTGCGATGCCTTGGCGGTCGGTCGAAGTGGTTGACGCCCCCGCCGTCGGCAACCTGACCATCACCGCAACACCGCCGGCCTACACAGGCATCGACGCCCAAGAAGTGGGTCCCGATCTCCGCCTGCTAAGTGGTACGCAGTTGACTCTTTCAGCTCAGTCCGCGTCCCCACTCAATGGCGCCGTGGTTGAGCTGCGAGCCGGCGACACCAAGACCGAAGTTCCGTGCGAATGCGATCGGCTACCAGAGGGACAAACCACCATTTCAATACCACGCGAACGCTGGACGGTCACCACTGCACAAGATTCTGCCACCACCAGCCGCTACCGTCTCCGCTTGAACGAAGCTGAGGGACTGTTGGGCTATTCGGACGAAAGGCTCTTGATCGTGGAGCCAGATCCCGTCCCCGAAGTTGCCTGGCAGTCGCCAACCACTGATCTCTACGTTGCCCACAAGGCGCTCCTTCCGATTGCCACCACGGTCCGTGACAACTTGGCCATCGACAGGGTGGACTTGCTCGTTTCATTGTCGGAAGAACAGGCGACCGAAAAGAAAACTCCCACTTCGATGAGTCTCTACGTCTCGGGAGAAGATGTCACGCGCTCAGCGGCGTCTTCCTTTACGGTCACCCATGAACTCGATTTGACGCCTTTGGCGCTCAACGTTGGCGACCAGTTGGTCTTGGCAATCGAGGCAACCGATTTTCGTCCGGGGACCGGCCGTACTCGTACTGAGCGACTGGTTACGATTATCTCGCCAGAGGAACTCAGCCAACGCATCGCCGACGCCACCGCCGGGCTGACGCAGCAATTGGAGCGCGCCCTAGGGAGTCAGCGGTCGGTTCGCGCGGGTGCCCAGCAAGTTGAGGCCATGCGCCAGCGTGATGAACTTGCCAGAGCGAGTGTCGACCAATTAACTACCCTTGGGTATGAGCAAAGACAAGTCGCTGCCGTACTCAACAACCCTGACACCGGAGCAAAGTCTCTGGCAAATCAGTTGCTCGAAGAGATCCGCATCAATCGCCTGGAACGTCCTGAGCTTTCAGGTAAGCTCGACGATCTGATCGCCGAGCTGGCTAACCTGGAACAGGGGCCACTACCCGCTGCAGACCGTGGCCTAAGCGATGCTCGCAACGCCGCCGAGCGATCCATCACCTCTGCCTCAGAGCAGCAACGCCGAGCAATGGGCGAAGCCCTTGCCGCGGCGAACCAGTCTCAATCGACCACCATCAAGTCGCTCGAGTCACTCATCGACAGGCTCGGCGTTTGGTCGGACAACCAGCGGTTTGTACGAGAAGTGGCAGACCTTGAGCGTGAGCAGCGTCAGCTGGCGAATGCTGCGCGCCAACTGGCAGCCGATCGAGGACAGACTCCTGCACGAGCACTGGCAGCTGAGCAGGAAAGACTTGCCAACCAGCAAGCCGAGTTAGCGCGACGCTTTGAGAGGCTAGTACGAGGACTACGAGATCGCATCCAGAATAGCGGTCCATCAGAGCCAAACGAGCCTCTTAAAGACGCTCTTGCCCAGGCGAACGAGCAAGGAACAGGCGGCAGAATTGCCGATGCAGCCAGTCAACTACAACGAGGTCAACTAGGCTTGGCTTCCGAACAACAATCCGCCGCTGCTGAAGATCTGAAAGACATGCTCGATACGCTCCGTGACCGAGCGCCGCAGGACCCCAAGCAGTTGCTGGCCGAACTTGATCGAGCGAAGGAGGAACTCAAAGAAGTACGGCAGCAGGCAGCCGAAGCTGGCCAAAGCCCTCAGCAACGTCAGCAGCTCTCAGACAAGTCCGATCGCCTGGCCAGGCAACTCAGACGATTGTCTGCAGACAAGGCTTCGCAGAGCACTCAGCAAGCATCCCAATCAATGGGGCAAGCTGCCCAGGAGAATAACGACAACGGCACCCAATCAATGCAAGAAGCGGATCGAAGTCTGCAACAAGCCGAGCAACAAGTCGCCCAGCGGCAGCGCGAACTCAAGGAACAGATCGCTCGGTCGGTGTTACAAAGACTCGCACGCGATCTTCAGGAGTACATTGTGCAACAGCGCGGAGTGCTTAATGGAACCGTGGCAGCCAACGATGCTTCGGTGGATGTCCAGAGAACGGAAGCTCCACGCTTGGCCGAAGAGCAGCAGGGCTTGGAAACCGCACTCGGTTTCGCCATCAAGGACCTGGAAGTTCGCCCTGCCTTTGCGACGGCTCTCGGCGGAGCAACGGACGCCATGCATCAAGCCACCCAAAGGCTTAGAGCGGCCGACACGAGCATCCGCACCCAGCGACATGAGCACCGCGCTCTGGTCAGATTGCAGCAAGTGGCCAGTGCATTGAAGTCCGATCCCAACCAGCCGCCACCCGAAAGCCAGCAATCTCCTCCGCCTGGGGCAGGGCAGGGGGGCGGCCAACAACCTCCATCGCCCATTGACGTCGCTGAGCTGAGAATGCTGCGGCTGATGCAACTGCAGTTGAACGCCCAAACTCGCGCTTTTGAGGCCGATACGGCGGCTTCACTGCTTGCTGACGAAGAAGTAGCGACCACCGCCGAGCGACTGGCTCGGGAGCAATCTCTGTTGGCTGACCTAGTCCGAGAGTTGGCGGCGCGGAATAATCCACCGGGGGCGGACCGTGCGGAAACCACCCCGCTGGAAGTCAATTAAGCGAGAACTTTGCCATGTACCGACCATCTTGGGCATCGATGATGTGCGTGCTCTGCGCTGGTTCGCTGGGTTCGTTGATCGTGCCCCTGTCTTTCGCTGCCCCTCAAACGGGGCCCTTAGAAGACAGTCTCTTGTCGCGTGATCTGGACGATCTCCTCAAGGAACTGCCGGGCGCGGAACCAGCCCCGCCACTTTCCACGCCCTCGCCCGGAGAGGATGTTCCCGGCGCGGCCAGCGAACCGCTTTCCCGCATCGCTTCCAGTATGACCAACGCGAGGGTGCGTATCCGCCAAGGCCAACCGTCTCGGGAAGTTCAGCAGCAAGTCATTTCCGACCTGGACGCCCTCATCCGCCAGGCGGAAAAACAGTGTCAGCAATGCCAGAATCCCTCAGATAGCAAAGAGAGTTCCAAGGGACGCCAAAAGAGCCAGCGCACCAAATCCCAACCGAATCAGCAAGCTGGAAACAAGCAGCAGGCGGGGCAACCACAGCAGGGACAACAAGCAGGGCAGCGTTCTACGATGCGCCTGGGCAAGGCCGATCCGCAGACGGCGGAAGGTAAACCGCCAACGGAGTTGATGAAGGCCGTGTGGGGTAGGCTTCCGGACCGACTGCGTGAACAAATGCTGGAGTCTTCTACTGAAGAGTTTCTGCCGGAGTATCGGCAAGACATCCAAGACTACTTCCGCCGCCTGGCTGAAGAGCCTGAGAATTAAATCGACCAGGGATAGGTGTAGGCATGACTCGGCTGGAGGCACCGCTGTACTGCTGGATCGCGTGCATCAGTCTCGCTGCTTCTGCTACGGTAGCTCAGCCTCAGCAGACGATGGCGAACGCCCCGGCACGGCTGCCTGCCGAGCAGCTGATGGAGCCAGCGGACGAAGCCATCGATCGCGGACTGCGTTACTTGGCTCAGTCGCAGCGAGACGATGGTTCTTTTGGCGTGGGCTACGGACGAAACGTTGCCATCGTCGGCCTGAGCGGAATCGCCATGCTCGCCAGCGGCAGCACACCTGGCCGCGGGCCTTATGGTGAGAATCTCGATCGAGTTGTCGACTATCTCCTAGAAAACACACAAGCGAGCGGTTTTATCACCGTTTCGGGATCGACAAGCCAGGGCCCCATGTATGGTCACGGCTTTGCGACGCTGCTGTTGGCCGAAGTCTACGGCATGTCTCCCAGCGACAAACTGCGAGACAAGTTGGCGGCTGCGGTAAAGCTGATCGTCAGTGCCCAGAACGAAGAGGGAGGCTGGCGTTACCAACCACGCCCCAACGACGCAGACATTTCCGTAACCATTTGCCAAATCATGGCGTTACGAGCAGCGCGCAACGCGGGGTTACACGTGCCGAACGAGACGGTCGACCGATGTGTGGCCTATGTGCGCCGCTGCCAGAATCCCGATGGTGGCTTCGGGTACATGCCAGAGGACTCCACCAGCATGTTCCCACGATCGGCGGCAGGCGTGGTGGCGCTTTATAGCGCGGGCGTCTATGATGACGACGCCGTGACCCGTGGCCTGGCCTATCTGGAAAGCCAACCGCCCGGCCAGGGTGGTGGTTTTCGTCGGCGAGGGCACTACTTCTATGGACAGTACTATGCTGCCCAGGCTTTGTGGCAGGCGGGCGGGGAGCGCTGGGAAATATGGTATCAGGCGATTCGCAAGGAACTGTTAGCCAACCAGCAGCCACCGGGCAACTGGGTGGACTCGATTGGGCCTCACTATGCCACAGCGATGGCTTGCATCATTCTGCAAACTCCCAACGACTTGGTGCCCATCTTCCAACGTTGAGCTATGACATCCACTGCCAACATGGTCCGGCTCGCTGTTGTGGTCGGGCTAATGCTGAATGGCCCGCCAGCGATCGCTGAGCAGACCACACTGCTTATCGATGGAACCCGATTCGAGTCCAACCTTGTTTCTATCGCAGATGATGTGGTCACCCTAAGTCGCCCCGAAGAGGGTGCCGAGAATGTCTCAATCCAACGAAGGGAACTACTACGTTGGGGTGAGCCCGCGGAGCCGGCCCGGCGTCCCACCGTAGTCCTGCGTCAAGGCTCGCGATTGGTTGCCGCTCCCACTTGGAGAGTTGGTGGATCGATCCAATATGGCGCAGGCAATTTTCAGATCCAACACGCCCAGCTGGCTGACGTAACCCTTCCCCGACGCCTGGTTCGAGCGGTCTTGTTCGAGGCGGCGAGCGACCCGGATCTTTTCCAAGAGCAGATCGTATTGGCACGGCAAGACGCGTCCAACAGCGACCGCGTTTGGCTAACCAACGGCGACGCCTTCTCTGGTGAGTTCGTCAGTATCGAGCAAGGCAAACTTTCGATCGTAATGGATGGCCAACGATTGGAGTTCCCGATCGCGTCGGTGGTCGCCTTGCAACTCGGCCACGCAATCGCCGGCGCCGCACCTAGCACATCAAGTCTTGCGGTGGGGCTGAGCGATGGCACCCTCATTCACGCCGAGTCGATCTCACTCAACCCTACCGGGAATTGCGCCATCAATATGAGGGAAGGCCTTGGCTTCCAAGCCCGGCGGCCTGACGCCATCTCACTGCTTCAGCCCCTCAGCGAGTCGGTAAATTATCTCTCAGACAACGAACCTCTCGACTACCGCCACACCCCTTACTTTCAGACGAGTTGGCCGTACGGACGTAATCGGGATCTTCTCGGTCAACCGCTGCAGGCAGGCAATCATCGATGGCTCAAGGGCTTGGCAATGCATGCCTCTTCGCGGCTGGTGTATCGGGTACCGTCCGGCAAGCGACGTTTCCAGTGCCTATTGTCGCTAGCCGATCAAGAATCGCTGGCCCATGACAACGGGGATGCCGACGGCGCCTTGAGCGGGTCGGTCGTGTGTCAGGTCTTTGTGGCGCGAGAGGGCCGTTTCGTCGCCGCGTTTCAAAGTCCCGTGTTGCGATCAGGAGACGAACCGTTGGCAGTATCCGTTGACGTGGAATCGGCCCAAGCGATCGCATTGGTTACCGAGGACGCCGAAGATGGCGACAGCCGCGACCACTGCTTGTGGCTCGGAGCCAGGCTTGTGCCCTGACGATCGGTTGAGCCAAGGCGTCGGTCATGCGGCTCGTCGGTAGCTCGGGTGGTCTGCCACCCCTGCTGCGGGCGAGACGCTTTGGCGCATCGCGAGAACCATGTTGCGGACTCTTCGCTTGAAAACTTTGCGATACTGGCGCCACCCCTTCCGAGTGAACGGATTCGGCGCCGGGGGTTTCCAGTCGCTCCAATAGGTACCCTGCAACGCCTGGTAGAAATCTTGCTGAAATGGATGTTCGCAGTAGAAGTGCCACGGCTTGGTCGGCGAGCAGTAGTGCACAATCCAAGGATCGGCTAGCAAACGCTCATACGTTTCTGAAGAGAAGGGGCTTTCGGCCCAAGTTGGGTAACCAAAGATGCCTGCCGATTGGTTCCATCGCGGATCCACGGCGCGCCACCGGCCGGCAAGCACCACGTTTAGGGCATACTGGTCCCACCAGAGAACATGCTCCCGATGGTCCTCCAGGCACGCGAGCACCTGGCGACTAATCTGCTCTTCACGCCACTGACGTGCATCGAAGACAAAGAACCCTGCATTGAAGTACGGCAGTTCGGGATCGATACCCAGTTCTCGGTAGTTGGCTATCGGCGTGGCCGCCGCGATGTACGGAGCTCGGTTCTCGTAGTCGGGTGTTGCGATCTGGGCATCAATCCAAGGAGCCGCGGTTTCTTGAACCGCCAGTGCCAAGGCGTCGCCCAGCGGCTCGTCAAAAAGCTCTTGCAGATCGCGCCGAACAATCATGTCCGCGTCGAGATAAATCACTTTGGTAACGTCGCCCGGCAACAGATCCGGAAGCAACAGGCGAGCGTAACTGGTGAGCGTCACATGATGGCTCACCGGAAAGTGACTTAGCCGATCCATATCAGGCTGCAGCCACTCGATCCGCACGTGGGAATGGCGCCACGACTCCTCAAGATGGGCCCGGCTTTCGCCAGCGAGGCCACCATCCAGAACGAAAACGCGAATGCGTGTCTGTTCATCCAGTGCGTCAATGAGAGATCTTACCGTTGCCGCTAAGGGGACCACGTACCCTTGGTCAGCAGCGGTGGCGACGACAATCTCATCTCGCAGCGGCTGCGTCATCGGATTGGCCTTTCGCTCGCAGGTCGGTTCAGGCAGCGAGGCGATCTGCTGAGTGGCTCTTCAACGGCTTCTCGCTGACCGACGCCTTGGTCGGGGCATCATGGTAAGGACTCCAACCATGCAGCAGAGCAACGCGTAGCGAGTTGAGAAGATATCCAAGCCGGGTCGGGCGAATACGCCAGGCCTTGTAGTACAAAGGGGCTGACCGCGAGCGGATAACAGAAGGATCGGCCGCCCGATCCCCCTTAGCATGCAAGCGCGCCGCCAGGGCAAAGGTGTTGGCCACTAATCGCTGGCTCGTACTTAGTTGGGTCTTCGGCATTGCCAAGAACCAACTGGAGATTTCGGCGTGCTCTTGAATCGTACCAGCCATTTTTTCCGTCGTCGCGCCAGCATGATTCTTACGATAGAGGCAATGCACGCCCCCTACATGGCGGAACCGTTTGCCCAAGGCGGCAGCGCGGAGGAAAAAGTCTGCGTCTTCACAATATCGACACGTGGTGTTCCACGGCCCTACCTGTCCAATCAGGTTCCTCCGGACCACGGTAGCCGACGGCGTTACAAAGCTCCTACCTAACAGCGACTGCGGGAAGTCGGCGATCTCACCGTGGGTAGGCCCCCAGAATCCGAGCATGTGGTCGGTCTGGTCTTCACACATCGCTGCGGCAGAATAGGCAACGTCGTCGCCACTTTCCTCTAGCGCTGACACACACGTCTTGAGATGATCAGGCAGCCAACGGTCATCGCAGTCGAGAAACGCAATCCACTGGCCGCTAGCCAACTCAAACGCCCGATTACGTGTGGCCGCGGCGCCCTGACTCGTTTCGTTTCGCTGGTAATGGACTCGGTTCTCACGATGCACTTCAGCAAAAGAACGCACGATCCCTTCCGTTTCGCCGTGCGACCCATCCTCAATGACAATCACTTCCCATTGGCCGTACGTTTGACGGCCAATCGATTCCAATGCGGCGCCGATAAAGCGCTCGCCATTGCGAGTGGGGATGATGACAGACACCAGGCCCGCGGTTTCGGGGCTCTGAAATTGAAGCGTGTTCACAGCGCTAGCCTACGGAGCAGGGGAAAAAGACGGCAAGCTTATGACAGGTTACAAGCACCACACGGTGCCGCGCAGCCGACTCGGCCCGCCACACTCGTCAACGATCTGCATAACACCAGGAAACTGCTCGCAGTAGTCATGCCCGGCGATGATCTTGGCGCCAACTTCTTTCGCCCACTCAATATCTTTCTTGGTCTCCTCGTAGTCGTGCATGGCGTCGAGGAATACCATAGCGGGCGCCGGACCTTGATAAGACCGGTAGAATTCGTTCTTGTCGGCTCGAATCAGTTCAACGTCACCCGTTTCTATCAGGTAGCTCAACACTTGCTTGGCAAGCGCGTGGTGGACGTCTGGCGTTAGCCCCCATGGGTTCCAGCAGAACATGTCGACCGTCGTGATGCGCTGCTCGGGAGCCTTCGCTAACGCCATATGCGTAGCCGTAATACCCAGCAAGGTGCCGACTTCAATAATGGGTCCTGAGTACTCTTGCGACTTTTGAACAAGAGCCTTGATCAGCTCAACGCCCTCCGGCTCGACCGTGCAATCCTGGGGATGGAAGTCCGCGAGGCTTGGCGCCTGGTGCGATGATGACCCTGCAGACCGACGGGGAGCGCCCGTCACACGGTGAGCCAATTGGCGAAAAGGCCGAGCGCACTCGCGCAGCATTTTCTCGGTGGGAGACAGATTCGCAGGGCTAGTCGCACTCATCGAGAGTCCCTTCTCACGGCGATGGGGTCACGGCCGCGCGTCAGGCGGCCGACTGGGAGCAATTCTCTACAGCCACGGCTTTGCCCGCTTCCATGCGGACGATGCGAGTCGCAAGCGAAAGCGTACTCTCACGGTGCGTGATGAAGATCACGGTCCGGCCGCCGCTGTATTCGGCCAGAGCCTCGTGAATTAATCTTTCACTGTCAACATCGATCTGACTGGTTGCTTCGTCCAAGATCAGCACGTCGGCATTCCGCAAGAAAGCACGAGCCAGGGCGAGCCGCTGCCGCTGGCCACCGCTCAGCCGTTGTCCATTGGCGCCAATCACGGTTTGGTAGCCCTGGGGCATTTGGGAAATGAACTCGTGGGCGCGAGCCAGCTTGGCCGCCTCGATGATCTCTTCCTCAGAGGCATCCCACCGCCCATAGCGTACGTTGTGGAAGACCGTCTCGTTGAAGAGCTCCGTGTTTTGCGAAACGACACTAAACAGAGATCGCAAGTCTCTGAGGTTGTGCTGCCTGGCGTCCCCACCGTTTATCAACAGCTGGCCCTGATGGGGATCGTAGTAGCGGCAAATGAGGTTTACCAAGGTGCTCTTCCCCGAGCCGTTCACGCCAAGCACCGCCAGCCTTTCGCCCGCATCGACTTCTAAATCAACGCCTTTGAGCACCTGCGTTTGGCCGTCATAGCTGAAATGCACATTGCGGAGTTCCAGTCGCCGGAAACTCGTTGCTGGGTGTGGTGAGGACTCCGGGCTACGGACCAGCGGTTGCTGTTCGAGCAGCGGGTAGATCAGGTTCGCAGCCGCCATACCGTTGTTGATGCCAGCAACCACGTTCGAGAGTTTTCGCAGAGGATCCGAAGCCCCGATCAGCATGCCCAGGAACACGGTAACCGAAGTGACGCTCAGTGGAATATCCGTCATCCGAATGCCAAAGATGGAGGTCTCTTGGTTCAGTACCAGATAGGAGGAGCACATCAGTCCGGTACAAAGCATGCCCATACCAAAAAGCTCAGTCAGCGGCCGAGCCAGAGCCTCATAGAACCTTGCCTTGATGGCGATATTGCGCATGTCACCGGTGGCGCGCTTGAATCGTCGACACTCGAAGTCCTCCATCGTGTTTGCTTGCACTGCTTTGTGTGCGCTTAGGACATCTAGCGTTATGTGGTGAAAACCGAGCGAGCGATCCAAGGCCTTGGTGACAAGACCGCGAACCTGACGGTTGAGCGTCACCATCAAGAACCCTGCCAGTGGCGCGACAATCAGCGAAGCTAGCGTTAGCCGCCACGATATCCACAACGCACCGCAGAGGCAGGACGCAATTCGCAAAGGCTCCGTGACGGCTCCGCTGTAGAAACTCGTGATGCCGTGCGATAGCAGGTCCGCTGTATGGGTCAAGCGAGCCTGAATCCCGCTGACGCCGTGGGCTTCGAAGCTGCCGGCATCTAGCTCGATTGCTTTGTTGAAGATCTTGCTCCGAAGATCGCGCACAATGCTCTGCGAAACCCAAGAGACGAGGATCGCATTGCTTAGCACCAACAGCAGGCGAATCGCTGTGGCGACGAGAACCAATGCGACGACCGCAACGACGGTCTGAAAAGGACTACTGGGCAGCCATTCGCTGGCAAACTCGTTGAGCCATTGCGCCGACGAAAGCGAGGCCCGATCAACTTCGACCCGCGCTTCTAGTGCCTCGATTCGGAGGCCTATCTCTTCTGCCGAAGACTGATCTGGATCCACCTGTTGCTGGCGGAGTTCGGCGATTTGGCCTTGATGGTCATCGAGGCTCTGCCGAGCAAGCTCGACGCGTTCGAGGCTCCACTGCTGCGGCGACTTGCCGCTGAGCGTCGTCTCGATGATTGGGAACAACGCCGCGATGTTGGCGCCCCACAGCGCCGCAACCCCCAAAGAGCAAGCAAAAGCCGCTACCAGAGCAGGCCAGTGCTTGCCGCCTTCTTTGATGGCTTGAAGAAAGTGCTTCATCATGAGGTGCGGTTCAAATCTGCTAAGGGTCGCGCAGCAATGCTAGCTGCCTCATCGGTAACCTGTGGAACGCCACCAAGTCTGTATGGCATGCTGGCCGCCAGGGCAAACAATCGCCTTAGGCCGCTTTGGAACTGGTATCGGCATCTACCACCGGCGAAGCAAAGGGAGTCGCCGCAGGAGGATCAGATGGGGCCACTGATCGCCACTCTGCCACATAGTGAGAGGTGATTGCCGCAAGCTGAAGGAACCGGACTGAAAGCGGCAGTTTCGCTTGCATTGCTATGCGGAGATAGGCTCGCAACTCCTTGACCGAAGGGTTTTGCCGCGTGCGGAACTCTCGATGCAAGCATCTTCCGAGGGACGCTAGGTCGTATCCCTGTTGCCTGGCGTACCATCCCAGCATGCGATTCACCGCCAGGGACCATCGCAACTTGGCGGCATCTCCAAAGCGACGACCGGTGAAATGATTGGCCGCGTGAACGCGGTAGTCGACCAACGGCATCCCCAAATGCCGCTTGTAGGCGCCCACCAACGAACTGCCGAAGCACAGCACATCGTCGGCCCGGGTGATCCATTCTGCCTCGTGAGGGTAGGGCAGGGCGGCTTTAGCCGTGGACGTCTTCATGGAAAGGCAAGACGTTACCCCCCCGATACACTGACCGCCGAACAAAGCCCCCAGCGTGGTAAGCCCCATATCTCGGCTGCGGCAACTGGGACCTGGCAGCATGGGTTCGCCGTCTCGAAAGACTCGCGGCTGAACGCTCAAGAAATCGATGTATTGCTGTCGCTCGTACTCAGAGACCGCCACCTCCGCGTAGTTGGTCTGATAGCAATCGTCGGCATCGAGAAAGAAGACCAGGTCAGTTTCGACCTCGAGGATTCCCTGATTGAAGCACGAGAGCTGTCCCCCATGATCCTTTAGCAGCAGTGATACCTGCGGATGGTCCTGAAATCTGCGTTTGAGGAAGTCTTGCGAACCATCCGTAGACCCGTCGTCGACCACAATAATGCGGTCAAAAGGACGCGACTGACGCAGGGCGCTTTCAACGGCCTCGCCGACATACCGCACATAATTGTGGTTATTTATCAGGCAAGTCGCGTTCATAGAGAATCAGCAAGCGCCATCACGAGTGCCCATGCTAGCGTGGCTAGCCCTCGGTCAAGCGGATCGGTTTCGTCTGGTAGGGCCGGGAGGCTATCAGGCAGCTACTCTGGGAGCAAGGGCATCGAGAGCAGACGCTAGCGACCCGGGGAGCCAAAGAATGTCATGGCTCAAGAGGCTGCCACGACCAAGACAAGCGGGCAACGATCAGCTAAGCGGCCAAGCAAGAAGAAATCAGTACCGGAGGAGGGACTCGAACCCTCACGAGATTGCTCTCAATGGATTTTGAATCCATCGCGTCTGCCAATTCCGCCACTCCGGCTGATGCTGGCAGTTTAGGAAGAATCGCGTGGGGTATCCACCCCCGAGGGCTCCTTCTTGCCAAGGGTAAGAAGGGCCCCCTGGCGCACTGACGCGCACGGATGTGCGGCCTGATTAACCAAGTCTTGTGAATCCACGGCGCCAACAACACCGCCAAGGACGGCCCCCGCCAAGAAACCATCACCGTGTCGATGAGCCCAACTTGGGCCATCAAGGCAACCCGCGCATCTGCACGAATCACGGACACGAACAACCGCGCCAGGGAACAGGCCACTCAGCTTGCTGTCTCAACGGCAGCCAGGGCATCCTAGGTACCGTTTGGATATTGCTGAGGCGAGCTATAGCTTGAACCTGCTGTGAAGACGGTACCCCTGGCTGTCGGGTATAACGTTGACTGGCCTTTCGCCACCCAGCATGGAAAGAGGAAATCTCCGCATGTCGCTGCTCATCAAGAACGGTCGAATCGTCACCGCCACGGACGACTACACTGCTGACATTCTTTGCCAAGACGAAACGATCTCCGCCATTGGCCACAACTTGGCAGCGCCGGACGATGCGGAAGTAATCGACGCCACTGGCAAGTACGTCTTTCCTGGTTTTATCGATCCCCATGTTCACATCTATCTGCCCTTCATGGGGACATTCGCCAAAGACACTTACGATTCCGGCAGCCGAGCTGCGTTGGTTGGCGGCACCACAACTCTCATCGAAATGTGCTGTCCCAGCCGTGAGGAAGACCCACTGGAAGGCTTCGAGCTATGGAAATCAAAGGCAGACGGCGTTTCAGCCTGCGACTACACGTTTCATATGGCGGTCTCCCGTTTCGACAAAGAGACCCCCGCCAAGTTGCGTCAAATTGTCGACGCAGGAATCTCTAGCTTCAAAGTCTTTCTCGCGTACAAGGGCTTCTTCGGCGTTGATGATACCGAGCTCTTCAACACGCTTCAGTTGGCAAAAGAATTGGGGGTGATCGTCACCGCCCATTGTGAGAATGAAACGCTTGTTGCTGAGCTGCAGCAACGCTTGCTGGCATCAGGCAAGACAGGCCCCGAGTGGCACGAGCCGTCGCGGCCCACGCGAGTTGAGGCCGAAGGCGTTCATCATCTGATGACTTTTGCCGAGCAAACCGGAGCTCACGTCTATGTTGTCCACACCAGTTGCCAAGAGGCCGTTGAGGCCGCAGTTGCAGCGCGGGGCAGGGGGGTCAACGCGTGGATCGAGACCGTCATACCCTATCTGGTGCTCGACAAGACGGCTGCCGAAGAGCCTGACTTCGAGGGGGCCAAGTACGTCATGTCGCCGCCGATCCGTGAAGCTCGGCATCAACCCTACTTGTGGAATGCCTTGGCGTCGGGCTTCGTTAGCACCGTCGCAACGGACCATGCCCCCTTCGATTTTGCTGGGCAGAAAGAGATGGGGCGAGATGACTTCACCCAGATCCCCAACGGCATTCCCACCGTTGAGGATCGAGTGAACCTGCTGTACACCCATGGGGTGGCGACCGGACGGATTGACCTTCATCGGTTTGTCGATGCGGCCAGCACGCAAGCGGCGAAACTCTTCGGCCTGTTCCCGAGAAAGGGAACCGTCGCCCTGGGAGCCGATGCGGACCTGGTGGTCTACGACCCTGACTACCGCGGTACGATTTCCTGCCAAACACAGCTCATGGACACCGACTACAGCGCCTTCGAAGGGTGGCAGCTCAAGGGCCGCCCGAGCGTGGTCACGGTCCGCGGCCGAGTCATGGCCCGCGACGGTCAGTTCGTTGGTCAACTAGGGCATGGCCAGTTCCTGCGGCGCGATCCAACCCACTTCTAACTCACTTTTGGTAGACAGGCTAGGCGGCGTTACAATGCAAGCCGCAATCGACTTGGCGTAACGCAAGCGGGTAGGGCAGGGGACCGGAATCGCCTATGGCGGAACTCATCGCAGTAGGAAAAGGCTCTCAGCGGCAAAGCCGACAGGAAATCCAAGAGGGCGATACGCTCTTGCTGGGCCGCGCTCCACGCAACGGCTGGGGCATCCCGTGGGACCGGCTCATCTCGCGCGAGCATGCGGAGGTGTCCCTCGCTAACGGTGAGTTGACGGTCCGCGAACTGGAAACGGCGCGGAACCCTATCTTCTTCGATGGCCAACCCTGTCGATCGTTTACGATCGAACCGGAGAGCAACTTCCGCATCGGCGACACCACGTTTCACTTCCGGACCGATCGCACGAAGCGGGCCGGCGACTCGATTATTACCGAGCATGTCTTCGATAGCAGCCCCGCTTCGTCGCCTTTCGCCAATCCCGTGGGATGTTTGCAAGCGCTCTGCAAAATGCCACAGATGATCGGGGAGACCTCCACGAATGAGGATTTTGCCGAGCAGGCCGTGGAACTCCTGCTGGACTCGCTACGGGGCTCGTTGGCAGCGGCAGTGATGCAATTCGACGGCGTCGGAGCCGATGCGCCCGGCGAACCCCGCCTTATTCGTTGGTCGAGCCGAAGCGATGAAGTCGCCCGTTTTCGCCCCAGCCGTCGATTAATCAAACGAGCTTTTGAGCAGGGTCAAAGCGTGGTCCATCTATGGCTCGATGACGACGATCAAGAACCTGACTCGAACTTTACGATGAACGACGACCTCGACTGGGCATTCTGCACGCCGATCGCGGTCGACGACAATCAACGGTGGTGTCTGTATGTGTCGGGCAAGCGTCGCTTTGCCGGCATCCGCGAAGTTCGCTCTCCAGAAGATCTGATTGGCGAGCTTCGGCTTGCTGAGTTGATGGGGCAATTCATCAGCGCCGTGCGACGAGTTCGATCGCTGGAGCAAACTCAAACAGAGATGCGGCAGTTCTTTTCGCCGGCTGTTGTAGAAACCCTGACCGGACATGCGGCTGCCGATCAGCTCGAACCTCGTATGGGCCCCGTAAGCGTGCTGTTTTGCGACGTGCGCGGATTTTCTCGCAAGGTGGAAGAGTCCAGCGAGAACTTGGCGGACCTGTTGTCTCAAGTGAGCGAGGCGTTATCGGTCATGACTCGCAGTATCCTCAAATACGAGGGCGTGATCGCCGACTTCCAAGGGGATGCGACCCTTGGCTTCTGGGGTTGGCCAGCCGCGACACCCGAGTCTGCTCTGCTTGCCTGCCGCGCGGCCTTGCGAATTCAGGCAATCTTTGAGCGTTCGCAGAACGATCCCACAAGCCCTCTGCACGGCTTCAGGATTGGCATCGGCGTGACGTTTGGACAGGCGATCGCGGGGAAGATTGGCTCGCACGAACAGATTAAGGTGGGGGTCTTTGGGCCCGTGGTGAATCTGGCCTCGCGGTTGCAAGACCTAACCAAGCAGGTCGGCGCCTCGATCTTGGTCGACGCAGGCGTTGTTAAGGAAGTCGCGGACACGCTTCCAGCCGAAGAGGGCGTCTTCCGCCGGCTGGCACGCCTGCGCCCGCCTGGAATGAACACGTCGAGTGACGTCTTCTCACTGGCTCCGCACGAGTCGTCCGGGCGGTCGCTGAGCCTCGACCAGTTGCAAGACTATGATCGCGCTGTCGATGCCGTCATCGCCGGGGACTGGCATAGCGCCAACAAGTTGCTTACTCAGCTGCCGGAATCAGACGGTCCGGCTGCCTTCCTGCAGTCTCTCTTGGCAAGTGGCGAGTTTCAGGCTCCGGAAGACTGGGATGGCGCCCTCTCCATGGCCGGCAAGGGCGAAGTGCGGCTGCGGTCCAACTGAGCAGCGATCTCCCGTAGTCCCTGTGTAGCTTGGCTTCAGTGACGCGGCTGCACTGACGCGGCTTCACTCACCCGGCTTCACTGGCGCTGGATAGCTGGCGGGCCGGTTGGTGCCTGCGCAGAAAATGGCTGTCCGCCGTTGCTAGGAGCATAACTCTGTGGCTGCGCGTATCCAGGCGTGGGGCCACCCTGGTAGTAAGGGTTCGACGGCTGCTGATAGACGGGCGCCGAGAAAGGCCCCGCTGGTTGCTGGTAGGCCGGTGGGTAACCCGGGGCAGGGGACTGCGGCGTTGTCCACGCGGGCTGCTGTGACGGGGCCACAGCTGGCGACGCGAAGCCCGGCGGTGTCGGCTGCTGAGCAGGTAGTTGGCCTCCCATGGCAGGCGCCCCGGGCTGGCCGCCCGATTGGTTGGCGTAGCCGCGCAGTCGTTGCCCATATCCGCGCAGACGATTCGCTAGGTGCGGACTCTGCGATTCAATCCTCGCCATCACGCTAGGCTCGGCCACGATCAACCCCACCACGATCGCCAGCTTGGCGTAGGTCGAGAAGTTTGCCCAGCCATGCTTGCCCCAAAGTTTCACCGCCGTACCAAACGACTTCTTGAACTTCGGCACCACACCGCGAGTATCGACGCTATAGACCTCGTCCAGCACCAAGTGGCTCAGCGCCCCTAGGCCAACGGCGAAAGCCTTGAAGTAACGGGTCGTGAGGTCGGTAGAACCAGAGATTAAGAAGGCAACGCCCGCGAAGATGAGTACGGCCGGGATGCTATGCCACATGCCGCGGTGGACCGACCACTTGCCGATCAATCGCGCAGCAACAAACCGGATGCCGAAGTAGAGCAGGGCGGCGACCAGGATCATCTGGTCATACCCCAACTGGAGTTGCTCCAGGCGATCGACCAACAGCATCGGCACAATGGCGGCGGCAAAGCCCATCGCCTCGCGGCGCGGGACGCCGGAGTCGCTATCCACGTCGGGCAGCATGCCCGATACGCCACACAGACCGCCCGCCACCAGCGCCGTAGAAGGCGGCATCCCCGCCATCATGCCCGCCACAGAGTAGCCGCACCCCAGTACGCTGCTGAACGTCACATGCGTTTTGAAGTCGGCCATCGTAGAGAGCGAACAGGGCGAAGGGGACCAGAGGTCTGGGCGATGGCCGCAGCCTACGGGAAGCACTCAAAAGGAGAAAGACGGGTTGGTAGGTTTGCTAGCACGCTGATTCGACCTTCGTGCCTGGCGCCGCCAGCATTACAATGCCGCCACCCTGTTCATGCTTCGCCCCTCGAATCCGCGCCGCTCGCTATGCAAACCTACGACTTCGTCATGCTGTTCGTTCTCGGCGGGCTTACGATCTATGGCTATTCGAAGGGCATGGCGTGGCAGTTGGCGTACTTGACGTCCTTCATCGCCAGCTACTTCGTCGCCGCCAAGTTCAGCGGCCAACTGGCGCCGCTGTTTGGCGATGCGGCGCCGTGGAACAAGTTCGTCGCCATGCTGGCGATCTACGCTGGCACATCGCTGGCGATTTGGATGATCTTCCGCATGGTTCGGCGTGGTATCGACAAGATCAAGCTGCAGAGCTTCGACCGCCAGATGGGCGCTATTGTGGGCGCGGCGCGGGGCGTGCTGTGGTGCGTGGGAATTACGTTTGTCCTAGTCACGGTGCTCCCTAATAGTTTCGACCGCGTGAAGCAGCACGTTGTCGGCTCGCGGTCCGGCTACTACATCGCCAAACTGTTGGACGAAGCGGACGCCGTGGTGCCGCCCGAGGTGCATCAGGTTATCGGCCCGCACCTAGATCGTCTGGAGCAGCAACTCAACCAGGGCCAACAGCCGGGCCTATCGCCTGGCTTTCAGGGGATTCAGGGCTTTGGCAATCCTGGATTCCAAGGACAGGGATTTCAGGGGCAGGGATTCCAAGGACAGGGGTTTCAAGGACAGGCCGCCCCGGGCCAAGGCTTCTCGGGCGGCAATCCCAACCCGTGGCAGCAACCGACTGGGAACAACGGCGGCGGATTCTCGACATCGCCGCAAGCGGGTAGTTGGCCCGGCAACCAATGGCCGGCGCAGCCCGCGGGGGGCACACCTGCCCAGCCCGCCTCTTGGCCCAACGGCAACACGAACCCCGCCGCCAACAACTCTTGGCCGCCGCGCTGAGCGAGCGGGAAAAAAATGGCACAAAGAAATCTGACGGTCGGGCTCTGTGGGGCCGTTAGAGAAGTTTTTTGCCGGCTTGTGTGAGCTTGCTCACCCTTCGCGCGGACGGTGCGTAACGACTTACGTCATTGCGGCCCA
The DNA here is from genome assembly GCA_965263315.1 of Lacipirellulaceae bacterium. Taxonomy (GTDB): domain Bacteria; phylum Planctomycetota; class Planctomycetia; order Pirellulales; family Lacipirellulaceae; genus JBCCQL01. The sequence goes on from CBDHGZ010000003.1 coordinate 230,558, forward strand.
AGATCCGCCTACCGCTTAGAAAGCGGCAATTCTCAACATAAACGTTGAATCGCCAAATTCAAGACTCCTGTTTGACCGCGCCGTTTTGATCCACTCCAAGAAAAATTTGTGCCAGTGAGAGTGGAATGAATTCACTCGACGTCTTATTGATAGGACCAATAGACAGGGGGTACTTCTACGCCTGACAACTTGGTTATTGCTAGGTAGACAAGTCGGGGCGGGGGGGTGAAAACGGCGCCTACTTCCTTGGCTTTGCTGTGGGATCAAATTACAGTACGTGCTGCCGCCGGTGATTCTAGCCAGCAGCTCTCCTCGTCTCTTCACCGACCCAAGAGAAGCTAGTGATGAACACCTATCGAGTACGGCTCTCGATCGCTTTGATAATGGTTGGGTTGTGGACTCTGAAGCTAACGCCGTACTCTCTAGCCGTGGAAGCCACTCGGCTGCATAAGCTCGTGGGACCCGGCGCGAATCCGGTAGCGGACTTGTTCGGCGGATCGGTTGCTATGAATAGCAACCAAGTCATTGTTGGCGCGGTCAGCGGTGACAACGGAGTGGTCTCTTCTGGAGCTGTGTTCGTCTTCGACCTGCAGTCGGGACAGCAAACGGCAAAGTTGACGCCAAACGACGCCGAAGCGGGAGACGCATTCGGACCTGTTGATCTCGATGGAGGCCTGGTTGTCGTTGGCTCCTACTTGGACAATGACAACGGTGAACATTCAGGATCTGCCTACTTGTTTGACTCGACCACGGGTCAACAGTTGCGGAAGTTGCTGCCAGCAGACGGCGAGGCATTTGACGCCTTTGGATTCTCGGTAGGCATCAGTGACGGCGTCGTAATCGCTGGCGCTGCCGGTGACGATGCTGGCTCCGCATCCGCCGCCGGCGCCGCTTACTTGTTCAACGCCAATACCGGAGTTGAGATCGCCAAACTCCTTCCCGACCTACGCACGGCCAGCGACAATTTCGGTCTGGATGTCGACATCGATGGGCAAATTGCCATCGTAGGAGCAAACAGCGACAATGAAGTCGTGCTGGACGCAGGCGCTGCCTATCTGTTTGACGTTAGCAATGGCTCGCTGATCACGAAGCTCACAAACCCAGACGGCGTGGGCGGCGATCGCTTTGGGGATGCGGTAGCCATTAGCGGCAATGTCGCCGTCGTCGGAGCGCCAGGTGACGACTCGTTAGCGAGCGGGGCCGGGGCAGCCTTTCTGTTCGACGCTACAACGGGAGATCAACTGGCCAAGTTAGTCGCGTCGGATGGAATGCGGTTTGACCAGTTTGGATCCAGTGTGGCCATTTCCGGGGACTACGCGATTGTGGGTGCGCCGTTTCACGACGAGCTCGGAGATCGCACCGGCGCGGCTTACATCTTTGATGTGAACACCGGCCTCGAAGTCGCGAAGTTAACGAGTATCGATGCTGAAGAAGAAAACGAGTTCGGCTCTTCGGTGGCCATTAGCGGCCGCTTTGCTGTAGGGGGCGAGCCTCGGGACAACGATCTTGGAACCCGATCTGGTTCTGCGTCGGTCTTCTTTCTACCAGTTCCGGAGCCGGCCTCATCGTTGCTGGCACTAACGGCAACAGGCTCGCTACTGGCGTTGGGCAGGAGAGGTCGAGGCAGCCACAGGGCGTCTGGCGCGCACGGGGCGTCTGGCGCGCACGGGGCGTCTGGCGCGCACGGGGCGTCTGGCGCGGCGTAAAAACCCCCACGAAACGGACATAACAGAGATTATCGGACGTTACCGAGGGGACCCTGCAGTCAGCTACTGTGTGTCTAACATGCTGGCGAGCCACCACTGCCCGACGATCCAGAGGCCGAGGAGCAGCCAGGCGTAGGTGATTGAACGCGAGGTTGGCGGGCGGTCTTCAAGATGCCTTAGGAGCGCTGGCCACGCCCGCCGTGACCAGGCGTATCCGGCAATGGCAACCGCCGTGCCGATGGCAACCAGCCATGGCAGTGGCCAGTCGGCGGCGACCAGTTGGCCGGTGTCGGTTAGTTTCTCGGAACCGCCAATGGCTAGGTACACTCCACCGGCGAGTAGGCAGAAGGCGGCCCAACCGTTCAGAGAATGACGAATCCCTGGTTTGCCGATCGTCAGTGGTCCAACCTGTACCGATCGAGCAATTGCGGCCGGAACAATCCAGCCGGCGAGCAGGCCTGCCCACAGCACAATGCTGGGATGCGGATTGGGCCGCACCAGGGTGCTGGAGAGCTGCCCAGGATAGAGGTTCACGTAGACAACCTGGCCACCGGTCGCCCACGCCGCCAGAACGTGGCCCAGTTCGTGAACGAGCATCATCGCTAGCCACATCCAGAGGGCTTGCGGAAGCAGTATGAGCATAGCGCAAGCCGATGGCTTCATCGCGTTGCTTTCAGCCGCCGGAGTCAACGCCGTCCAGGAACTGGCCAATGCGGCGGAACTTTTCATACCGCTCGGCTAGCAGTTCTTCGGTTGGTTTATCGCACAGTTCGCGAAGGTTCTTGGAGAGGTACATCTTGAGCCGGGCGCCCATTTGGTAGTGGTCGCGGTGGGCACCGCCAACGGGTTCTTCGATGACGTCATCTATCGCACCGAGTTCTTTGAGGCGTGTCGATGTGAGCTGCAGCGCGCGGGCCGCGTTGTCGGCAAAGTCGTGACTCTTCCACAGAATGCCCGCGCAGCCCTCAGGGCTGATGACGGAATAGTAGGCGTACTGCATGACGGCCACGCGATCGCCCACGCCGATGCCGAGCGCGCCACCTGAGCCACCTTCCCCGATCACCACACAGATAATCGGCGTCGGCAGGCGGGACATCTCGAGCATGCTCTCGGCGATCACTTGGGCTTGGCCACGCTCTTCAGCACCAATGCCAGGGTAGGCGCCGGGGGTGTCGATCAAACACACGATGGGCATGCCGTACTTGGCCGCCATCTGCATCTTGCTCATTGCTTTGCGATAGCCCTCGGGATGGGCACAGCCGAAGTAGCATTCGGTTCGTTCCTTGAACGTCTTGCCCTTGTGATGGCCAACGAGCATGATCTTCTGGCCATCGAGCTTCGCAAAGCCGGTGCGGAGCGCGCGATCATCGCCAAAGAACTTGTCGCCATGCAGCTCGACGAACTCATCGAAGACGAGATCGACATAGTCGGTGAACTTGGGGCGTTCTTGGACGCGGGCGACGCGGACGGTGTCCCAGGCATCAAGACTTCCATAGATCTCTTTGGTTGTCTCGGCGAGTTGCTTCTTCAGCGCGCGAAGCTGCTCATGCTCCTCGGCCGTCTTGTCAGGATTGGCGTCGAGTTCGCGGATGCGGTCGTCGAGTTCGTAGATGGGTTGCTCGAATTCGAGCTGATTGGTTCCGGTGGCCATGGTGGCGCCTTATCAACGATTGATCGGATTTCGTATAGGTTCAACCCTACTCTTCAACCGCTTGAGGCGGCTGGGGTGGTTGATGGAAAATGCGTTCGGTACGGATTTGCATCATCACGTCTTTCATCGTGGCTGGCCGTTCGTCGCGCGTCTTGGCGAGCAGCCGATGGACGAAGGCGGCAAACTCGGGGCGGATGTTCTTGTCAGCAACCGTTAACAACGGCGGCTTGCTCTTGAGGTGCCGCTGGAAGAGTTCTTCGCGGCTATTGCCGGTAAATGGCAGCTTGCCGGTGAGCAGTTCGTGAACCATGCAGCCAAAACTATAGACATCATCCCGCGGGTCGGCGCTGCTGCCCCGGATTTGATCCGGCGCCATGTAGCTATAACTACCCTGGATCTTCCCCTTCCCGCCGCCGAAGAGCTTACCGAGTGCGCCGGCCTGCTTGGCAGCGATCGTGAAATCGATCAAGCGGACTTCATTCTCTTCGTTGACCAGGTAGTTGTCCGGCTTGACGTCGCGGTGAACCCAGCCCTTCTCGTGCATATGCGACAGCCCCGCGGCGGCGTTCACCAGGATGTCTCGCGCGCGGTGCTGCATGTGGTTACCCTTGCCCTTCTTAATCAGGTCAAGGTTGGTGACGATTGATTGTTTCAAGTTGGGCGTCTTGAAGAACTCCATCAGGATGAAGGCGCCCTCTTTGGTGTTGCCGAACTCGAAGGTGCGGATCACGCCCGGGTGCTCCAACCCTTTACCCACCTCGTATTCGTGCTTCAGCTCGGCAACGGTCGCTCGGTCGTACTTCTTGCCCTTGGGGAGCCACTTCATGGCAAAGGGCTTGTCTTCCGACTTAGGCCGCACGGCCCAGATCTCGAACGTAGCGCCGGCGCGAATCAGATGAAACAACCGATAGTTGCCGACAAATTCAGTTCCGCTCGCCACAGATGCTGCCCTCTGCCCCAGGGAATCATGCCATCGGCCCGTAATAGCCGTGGTCTGTATAGTCCCTCTATCTTATCGAACCGCCGCAAGGCGAGGAAGAGAGACGTGAACGACATTGGGCCGGCTACCGTTGCCGTTGTGGCGACGCTGCTAGGCATATGTCGAAGTCGTCTGCGCTGATGCGACGGGTCAAGCTCACAGGGTTTCGCTGCGAGTCTGGTTGTTTGGTGTACGCGAAGAAGTGAGCCGTACCGATCTGAGCGAGGAAGAATACTAGACGGCGATTGTTTCAGTAGTCGACCCGAGCCAAGACTAACCCACTCGCAGGCGCGGTGGGGCCGGCTTGGGTGCGGTCTCGGGAGGCGAGGACCTGGGCGACCCAGTCGGCTGGCTGCGCGCCGCGGCCCACCTCAACCAGGGTACCGGCAATCGCGCGGACCATATTGTAAAGGAAGCCATCGCCGGTAACTTCGATATTGATCCGATCACCATGCCGGGTGACCTCCAGCGCGGTGATCGTGCGTATGGTCGACGCCCGCTCCGAGCCGGTCGACTCGAAACAGACGAAGTCATGCCGACCAACCAGAGCTGCCCCGCCCTGCCCCATCGCGTCGACGTCCAGTTCGGCCGTTGGCACATGCCACACGAGCTGGCGATCCATTAGCGGTCGAACGCGGCTGTTGTGAATCTGGTAGCGGTAGGTCTTGCGCAGCGCGTCGTGCGTGGCGTGGAAGTTGGCCGGCGCTTCTTCGACCAAGCGAATAACCACGTCGGCCGGCAGCTTGGAGTTGAGCGCGGCGCGGAGTTTGTCAGTCGGGATTTCCGAGGCGGTTTCCAGCCCCGCGACCTGACCCTCGGCATGGACGCCGGCGTCGGTGCGGCCGCTGGCGGTCAGGCGGACCAACTCGCTGGTGATCTCCCGCCATGCCGCTTCGAGGGCGCCCTGCACCGTTCGCTGATCGGGCTGCACCTGCCAACCTGCGAAGTCAGTGCCATCGTAGGCGACGGTGAGCTTGAGCCAACGCATGCGAACTCTTTAGACCGCGGCGGCAGATTCGACCAGCAGCTCGGCAATCTGCACGGCGTTCGTGGCGGCGCCTTTGCGGAGGTTGTCACTGACGCACCAGAAGGCCAAACCGTTGTCGCAAGAGAGATCTTCGCGAATGCGGCCGATGTAGGTATCGTCCGAGCCGTCGCAATCATGCGGCATGGGGTACTCACCGGCGGCGAGATTGTCGAGCACCTTGATGCCGGGAGTGGCGGCAAACAGTTCGCGAGCCTCGTCGACGGTGATTTTCTTCTCCGTCTCGACCAAAATGCTCTCGCTGTGACAGTTGCTCACCGGGGCGCGAACGCAGGTGGGGCAAACCTTGATCGACTCGTCGCCGAAGATTTTTTGGGTCTCGTAGACCATCTTCATCTCTTCGGACGTGTAGCCAGCGTGCTTCTCCGAGCCGATCTGCGGGATCAGATTCATGGCGATCGGGTGGGCGAACGCTTCGTAGTCATACGCGCGGTTTTCGACGGCGGCTTTGGTGCCTTCGATCAAGTCGCGCTGGCCGGCGACGCCGGCGCCACTGGTCGCTTGATAGGTACTGACCACCACGCGACGAATCTTGCCGGCATCGTGCAGCGGCTTCATCGCGAGGACCATTTGGGTGGTCGAACAGTTGGGGCTGGAGATGATGCCTTGGTGCTGCTTGATCGCCGCGGGATTCACCTCGGGCACCACCAACGGCACCTTGGGGTCCATCCGCCAATAGCCACTTTCATCGACCACCACGCAGTCGCGCTCCACGGCCCAGGGGCAGAACTCCTTGGCCACGGGATCGGGCGTGCTGCCGATCGCCAGGTCGATGTTGGCAAACACCTCGGGCGTCATCTCTTCGACGGTGTGCGTCTGGCCCTTGAACTCAATCGTGCTGCCGGCCGAGCGGGCCGAGGCCAAGAACTTGATCTGCTGGTAGGGGAAGTCCCTCTCGGCCAGCAGGCGGCGGATGATTTGGCCCACGGCGCCGGTGGCGCCAACGATGGCGATGGTGTCGAACAACGGACTCGAAGCTCCGAGCGAAGGAGAGCGAACAGGCTAGAATCCTGCAAGTATAAATACCGCATGCCAACTAGACCAGCAGCCGCGGTGGCGAGTTCGCGCAGGTTGGTGGGACCCTGGGGGGGTACGCTCAGCAAAGATGATGAGGCCAACCGTTGGCCACTCAAGATGACGCCTCCTGTGCCGGCTGAGGTCTAATCACATCGACAGGCGGCAGCAGGTCTACGCACGTTTTCAACGAACCAGAAAACTGCGCCGACGTAGGCAGGTCACGGCCACTAAGGGCACGAGACAGCCGATAGCAATTGCCGAGGGCTCTGGCACCGCGATCAATGAGGGGGCAAACGTATGAAAGCTCTGAGTAAGCGTAATGGTGTCACCACCCGATGAGATTGGGTTATCAATCTCGAAATCCACTTCCGTAGTCGACAGAAGCACCGGCTCAATGCTGAAGTTGCCGTCCAAGAAGTCAACGCCAGCAAAGATAAACGAAGTGAAGAGCTCGGCGGCACCAACATTCGACGGAGAGAACTGATCGACTACCGGACCAAAAAGGCCAATAGCAGCAGGGTTCCTGAACGCTGGGTTGATGGGCTCCGTTGGAAGCGTTCCCGATAATCCGACCGGATTCTCCGCTAGCAGGTCGCTTAGCGGTGTGCCATCGGCGATTGGCGGCAACGGTGGTGGGCCTTCATTGCTGGGTCGCAGACCAAGGTCGCGCAAATCGGAAAAACTGTGAACCGTTAGGTCGAATCGGCTAATAGTTACCGTGTCTTCGTCTACGGTGAAATCAATCTCTCCACGGATATCGCCTCTCGCAAACAGGCTCTGCGAGTCATCCAACCTCGAAACAGGAAGACCCTGAACTGTCTCGTTGAGGAACGGGCCAAATCTAGAGAAAGACAGCGTCGGACTAGTTTGCGGATTAACTCGATACGTGAATACCTCAGCTCCTAGCGGAGACGTCCAGAGTAGAACAAGAACCGCCACAAAACGCCTGTACCGCAGGCCCATCGCCATAGCTTGCCACTTCCTAGTGTTAGATGTGATGATCGCCGAGCTAGGCTCTCACCTTCTAGGCCGTCCCACATTCGCATTGTCACGCGAAATTGCCTTCGCACGGGGCCCGAAAGCGGCGCTACGCATCCCGCACACTCTTGAAGGTATTAAGAGCGCAGTCGCCGCAGGGGACGATTCGAATTATAGCAACTCTTGACGATGCCCGCCGATTCCTGCGGCGGATCGGGTTCTTCGACACCTGCTTCCGAGGTCCGCTAAGTACAAAGGTGTGCACTACTTTCCTCCTGAGCGCGGAATAGGCAATAACGGCAAATGTGCGCCCCACCAAAGTCGGACGCCCTGCCCTGCTTCGAAGAGGGCGTGAGCATGGAGCACTAGAAGTGTCCCCACGGCGCGGGCATTTGATCGCGTTGGAACGTCATCATAGCGACAAAGGACTCCATCAGAAGCGCGGCTGTCGCACCAGCTGAAACCATTAGCGTTATCCACGGCCTACGGCGTAGGAAGGGAATCCAAAGCAGCTGAGGAAATAAACATCCCCCAGCCAGCGTCAGCCAATAAGCCCAGCCACTCGGCCCGAAAGCTCGGTTCATGAAGACCCAAGATTCAATCGCTTCGCCTTCACGCAAGGCGATAGTGGCTTCTAGGATGTAAGCAGTGCCAAGGAGAATCGCTCCAACGGCAAAGGGAATAGCAACAACGCGAGCTGCTGAACGAGCCGCATCAAACTGTTTCCCAGGGAAGGCGCCAACCAGGGAGAGCATGAACAGGCTGGCTGCGAACCCTTGGTAGTAGAAGCCTACAAGAAACCACAACAAGTACCAGGCAGTCATGGGCGGAGTCTGTTTGTGTTTCTTTCCTGACCTAAGAAACTGGTCCTGAAGTAGCTATCTCATGCATCTTCGAGCGTGTTGAATCGACGCACCTACACGGCTCCTTCGGGGCGGTAGGGTTTGGCTGTGACTCGTATCTCCAATGCTGACCCATAAAAGCTTGCAGCAGTCCCTGCGAATATTGCTAGACCCGATGGCTCGTGGAATTGCCCCAGGATTAAACCGGCAACCATTGAAGCATAGGACAGCGATCCATTCACAAGGTTTAGGTTTGGAGCTGTGAAATACGCTCCGATGGCAATGAACGGATTCGACAGCAGCCACCACGGACACTCAACAGCGCTCAGCGCAGATGCGGCTATCGAGAGGCAAACAGGTACGACCCGTGCTTGCCTTACTACCATGGTTTTAGCGCTCATGTAAGTCTATGTTGCCAGCCTTATCGCCGTCTTCAAGTACGGGTGCTATCTATGAAAGAGCTCGTTCTTGAAGGGCGGAAGTGATTTTCCCATCGGATGGGTATTTGCATCAAGGCTTCGCCAAGTATTCTCTGCCGCCCTGCTCTACCCTGCTTCGGCGGGGGCTTTTTCGCCGACTAGCGCTAGGGTGAATCGGCGGGCGATGGGGTCGCAGAAGCGGCGAGTCGTTTCAGGCACCATGAACGCCAGGTTGCCGAAGATCATCACTAAGCCGAACGTGATCATGCCCATCGCTGAGCCGATGAACAAGTGCATGCCCACGGCGCCTAGCAACACCCAAGGGCGGGCCCAGCGGTTCCAGACCAGACAGCAGTAGAACAGCTCCAGAGCGACGGTGGCGTGGGTGAGGAAATCGACCACGTAGAGCAGATTGTACTCACCCATGAAGCCGAGATCGATCACACGCGACAGCCAGGTCATGTCGATCGAACGGTACTCGGTGCTGGCGATGGCGAACCACGTAGCCCGGCCATCCCACCACATCTCGCCCTGTAGCTTGCCCAGGCCCGAGAAGAGATAGATGACGCACATGTGCAGCTGGATCAGCCGCAGCGCAAGGTTGGCGGAGATGCTCGGGGGTACCTCGCGCGTGACGGCGCCGCCCGCTTTGGCTTGTTTGCGCATCGCCCACAAGCGGTCGAGCGAGTAGCGGGCGCCGCATGGGCCGAGCATCAGATACATGGCCAGCATGCAGTTGATTTTGTCGAGCCCGAAGAACGCGCCTGGCGAAACGCGGGTAGCGTACGAAATGGCCAACAAGAATGCGAGCACCGCCGTCGTCCGGCTAAACAGGCCGATCATCAAGCAGAAGAAGACCAGCAGCGCGAAGCTATGCACAAGCCACAGCAGCCAGCCTTCGCCCAGGTAATCAAATAGGCTGAAGCACCAACGGGGATTGTCTGGTTCGATGAACCACGAACCGCGTGAAGCAGCCACAACATCGGCGGGCAGAAAACCGTTGGGGCCGAAGAACGCGGCCAGGTCCTTGCTCCAAATGATATGCGTGTAGAGCAGCATCGCTCCGGCCAGCACGCGAATCAGGCAAAGCGTTGCCGGGTCGGTGGGTGAGAACAGAAAGCCGTTCCACGCGTCCCACGCATCTCGACAGTAATTGGCAATGCCGCCAAACCAACCTTTCATTCGCCAACCCCCATCATGATCTCTTCGGGAAGCGGCTCCTGCTCAGGCGGCGGAGTGACCAGCGGGGCGTCGAGGTCCAGCCGTGACTGCTCGATAGTCATTAGCGTTTCGTAATTGCGGGGATCGTCCGCCGTGATGCCGGCCCGCACATCCTCCGGCCAGAGCGAGCGGTGGAACAGGTTTTCCAGCCGAGCCCGGGCGCCTTCGTGCTTACGAATCAGATGCCGGGCGTAGGCCTGCATCATCAGTTGCTTGTCGCGTTGGGGATCGCCGGTGACCGCGGCTCCCGCCATTTGGTCGGTAAGCATCATGTGGCGGTGGTACCACAGGCGCGGCCATTGCTGGTCGAGGTTGGGAAACTCGCCCTGTTTGATGATGCGGTCATCGTCCCCGTAGACCTCGTAGCGGATCAGTTGGCCACCCATCGGTGGCTCGGGACCGAAGAAGTTGTAGCCGTGATTCAGGTAGAGCGGGTCGGAGTACCACCGCATCAGCGGCGATTGGGCCACGCGGCGCGCCAGCTCCGAAGTGGGTGGCGCCACCGAAAGCGGCGAAAGAAACAGCACCGCCAAGTGCCAGAGGACCAATACCGTAACGCCCATGCGGACCCAAAAACCCCAGCCGGTAGCGGACGCCTTGGCTGCAGGCGCGGGCTTAGCCGGTTTGTTGCGTTGGGAAGCCATCCGTTGTTCCTGAAGCAAGCTTTGGCGAAGAGTCGCCAGCGTGTTAAATGAAAAACCCCGGCGCCGGTCAATGCCGACGCCGAGGTTCAGTGCTATCAGCTACAGCGTTGCTGTCAGGGAGGAGTTACTCCACCGACGCAAGCTTGGCCGGTTCGAAATCGAAGACCAGAGCCTGCATTTCGCCACCGCGAAGCGTAATCGTCCGTTGCTGGGCGACGACTTGGCCGTCGACATCGGCTTCAACGCGAATCGTGTAGTCTTCCCACGTGGCGCCTTCAGCAAGCTTGGTGGTGAGGAATTCTCGCTCGACACCGGTCTGCTTGGTCGCGGCGCCGGCCAGTGTGACGCGGGCTTCGGCGGGGACCTGCAGCGTGAGCTTGGTGACCGTGGCTTCGGTCTCGGGCTCTTCTTCGGCAACGACCGGAGCGGCCGGCACGTCGCCAAAGGCCAGCAACTGGTCGGCGCCGGCAATCAAGCGCACGGTCTTCGACTCGCTCACCGCCTTGCCGTCACGTTGGAAATCCACGCGAACTTTGTAGGTGTAGCCACGGCCTTCGACCAAGCCATGCGAAACGTACTGACGTTGGCTACCAGTGCTGGTGGTCTTGTTGCCATTGACGTAAACGACTGCGTCGACTGGTACCGTAACCCGCAGCATGCCACTGCCGGTAGCCGTCGGCTTCGCGGCGACGCGAGTGACCGTCGTCGAAGGCTGGCTAGCTACGACGTACGAAGAAGTCGTCACACTGGCGTGACTTCCGTAGCTGCCCGTTGAACCATAGCTGCCGGACGAAGCGTGACTGACCGAGGAACCATAGCTGCCGGACGATCCATAGCTTCCGGAGGACCCATGGCTGCCGGAGGACCCGTGGCTGCCAGAGCTGGCGCTACCCGAGGAAGCGTGGCTGCCAGAGCTGGCTGCCCGACGTGCGTGAATCCGGGCGGCCATGCGCTTAAAGGGGCCGGCGCCATGCGAGCCGTAACTGCCGGATGATGCGTGGCTGCCGGACGACCCGTAGCTGCCCGAAGATGCGTAACTGCCCCGCGAGCCATAGCTACCGGACGAAGCATAGCTGCCCCGCGACCCGTAGCTTCCGGAGCTGCCAGACGAACCGTAGCTGCCGGATGATCCGTAGCTACCGTGGCTTGCCCAGAAAGCGTCTGCCGCTTCGGGGGTGCTCATCAAAACAGCGGCCGCCGCAGCCACTGCCAACGTCATGCGATTCCAAGCGAAATTCATTTCCTTAAGACCCCCCACTCCCATTACTCGTTTGCGTCAAAATTGGATGCTAGCAGCCGACAGAGGACTGCGGTTTCCAGAATAACGACCATGCTGGGAGGATCAAGCAAATTGGGCAAAATCCAGCGATTTTGCCGCCTGGACACCCTGGGGGAAACCACTACTTTCCCACGCCACGGCTCGTAGGCCTTTTCACGGCAACAGCTGGCCGTGAGGCGTGAAGGCCGTTGTCTCTTGCACGCGCTACTCCAAGGGCGAGACAGAGAGAGCGTCGAGAGAGAATTCGCCGATGGCGCCGAGCAGGCCGATGCGAATAATCGCCTCGCGGGCCTTCAGAGGCACCGGCAGCTCCGCTTGCCGACGAGTCCACTCGAAGGTGCCTTCGAACGGCCCCACGAAAACATCATCAATCACCGCGCGGCGATCGTCATAGTATGTAATCACAACCAGCGGCCACTGCCGGCGATGCTGGCCGTAGCGAATCCCTTGCCCTCGAACAAAGAACTCGACTCCCAAGCGACTGATCTTACGACCGTCAATCGGAAAGCCTTGCAACGCCCGGCCAGCGCGCCCGGGCTCCTCGTTGCGAAAGCGGAGGTAACGGTTACCTTCCGGCGCGGGATCCTGCTGGTCACCACTGACCAATTCTGCCTGGCGAAGGTAGTGCCAACCCTCAGGCAAGTCGTCTTCGCCAACAACCGCTTCGAAACCGCCATTGGTCAAGCTGGGATTGAGCGGGTCTGGCTGCTTGGCTCGCTTATCTTCGGCTTGGCCTGTCATAGGCACGAAGAACGTGGCGCGGAGCGTCTCGCGTTCTAGCTTGCCATCAACCTTGGTAAAGCGGTAAAGGTTTTGTTGGTAACGCTCGCCTACGGGCACGATCATCTGACCGCCCTCGCGAAGCTGGTCCACGAGCGGCTGGGGAACCTTGTCGGGGGAGCACGTGACGATGATCTTGTCGAATGGCGCCGCCTCAGGCCAGCCCAGGTAGCCATCGCCAATTCGTGTTTGCACATTCCTGTACTTTAGTCGCTTAAGCGTCTTAGCGGCTCGGCGACCGAGCGGAGCGACAATCTCGATCGAGTAGACCTCTCTTACCAGCGGGCTAAGCACCGCCGCCTGATAACCCGAGCCGGTGCCAATCTCCAGAACTTTGTCGGAAGGCGCTGGGTTGAGTTGCTCCGTCATATAGGCCACGACAAACGGAGGCGAGATCGTTTGCTGCTCACCAATCGGCAACGCCATGTCGAGATACGCTAGGCGACGTTGCTTGAGCGGCACGAACTCATGACGTGGCGTGTCGCGCATGGCACGCAGGACTCGCTCGTTTTCCACGCCGGCAGCGACAACCTCGGTGTCGACCATCGTGTTTCGCAACCGGCGTGCTTCGGCAGCGGACTGGGCTACTGCCGGAGCGACATCCAGGCACAGGGTACTGGTGACGGCTAACGCGAACAGGCGGTAGAATCGAGGGGTCATTGGATTGCGGGTCGCTGTTGGCAGTGGCGTGCTGGTTTCCCTTCCATTATTGCATGCAGGAATACTGTGTCCGATTCTATCGATTCCGAGGTTGGCACCGCCACGGATCCGCCCATGACCGCCCAACGGATGCGGTCCTTGATGCCGATTGCCGAGAGAATCGCCTACTTCGATCACTCGGCGGTGGCCCCCCTGCCCCGCCCTGCTGCCGATGCCATATCGGCCTGGGTTCAACAGGCCGCCGAGTGTGGCGACACCGTTTGGCTCGACTGGCACGCTCAAACCAAGCAAGCACGTCAGCGCGCCGCTACCCTGATCGGCGCTGACGAAGATGAGATCACTCTCGTCCATAGCACGACCGATGGCATCAATTACGTGGCCGAGGGCATCGACTGGCGTGAAGGCGACAATGCCGTGATTTTGGCGGACGAGTACCCTTCTAACGTTTACCCCTGGCTGCACCAACAAGACCGCGGTGTCGAAACCCGGCTGGTGCCGACTGACCGGGGGCGGCCGGACCTCGACAAACTGCGCGCAGCGTGCGATAGCCGCACGCGCATCGTTTCCGTCAGCTGGGTCGGCTACTCGACCGGCTATCGCATTGATCCTCACGTGATTGGGCAGATCGCTCACGACGCCGGTGCGCTGTTCCTGCTGGACGCCATTCAGGGCTTGGGCGCCTTTCCGTTGGATGTTTCACAAACGCCGGTGGACTTTGTCGCCGCGGATGGTCACAAGTGGATGCTCGGCCCTGAAGGAGCCGGGCTCACTTACATCCGCCGCGAGCATCTGGACAAGTTGCGGGTCAATGGCGTCGGCGCTACCAGCATGGTGAACGCCTACGACTATGCCAACATCGAGTACCGATTGCGACCCGATGCGGCTCGTTATGAAGGGGGAGCCATGAACATGGCTGGTATGATCGGTTGGAATGGCAGCCTGGGCCTGCTCAACGCCTGGCGACCCGAAGAGTTAGCCGCTGCTGTGCTGGCCATCACCGATGAGGCTTGCGAACGCTTGCAGTCGATTGGAGCTCCGATTGTCACGCGGCGAGAGATCGAACCCAACGGTCACGATCCTCGATCGGGGATCATCTCGTTCACATTGCCCGGCCAGGATCCGATGGAAGTTCGGTCACGCTGCCTCGACGCCGGCATTGCCCTCAGCTCTCGAAGTGGCCGCCTACGGATCGCACCCCATGCCTACAATAACAGGACTGATTTGGATCGATTGATCGAAGCGCTTACCGCGGCCAGCTGAGGTAGCCAGATATCCGCCAAGCTGAAACCCGCTAGGATCAATCGGCCGGCAAGCTTCCTTGACCGCACGACTACCGCCTCCAGCATCTCAAGCCTTGCGACCTAACTCGACTCGCGCATCAACAACTCTCACCCCCTCTTCTCTACCATGCCCCGTCGCGCTGTTTACACCGGTTCGTTCGACCCCATCACCCTGGGGCACCTGAATGTCATTGAGCGGAGCAGTCAGCTGGTGGACGAGCTGATTGTGGGCGTCGGCATCAACCCCGACAAGCAGTCGCTCTTCACCGCTGACGAACGCGTGGAGCTTATCGAGCGCGTTACTAAGAACGTGGGCAACGTCGTCGTGCGAAAGTTCACCGGCCTTGCCGTACGTTTCGTACGAGACTCAGGCGCGAGGGTCATCATCCGCGGCGTCCGCTCGCTGTCCGACATGGAGACCGAGTTCACCATGACCCTAGCCAATCGCAAGCTCGACGCGGAGATCGAAACGGTCTTCCTAATGGCCGATGATGAGTTCTCCCACGTTTCCAGTTCGCTTATCAAGCAGATCACCCCGTTAGCCGGCGACGAAGAGATCGCCCGCTTTGTGCCCGCGGGAATTGTTGAGGATTTGCGGGCAAAGCTCGCGGGTTAGCAAGCGGCAGTGCGTCTCTCCTAGATAGCCCATTTACGAACGATCCGCTCATTGAGGAGAGGCCGCGATGTCCTGCACGCTTGAGTCCAAATCACTCGCCATGATGCTCGCGATCTTGCTCGTCACTCCGTTGGCTTGGGGCGAGGAGAACCTTGCCAGCAAGACTGAAGCCCCGGAGACGGCACCCGCCGAAGACGCGCTGGCGACCGTACTAGGCGAACCAGTAATGCGAGATGATCTGGTTGCCGCCGAGACCGAAGGACGTCGGCGGGCGCTTTCGCCTGAAGAGTTTGCCAAGTGGCAGGAGAACAGCAAGCAGAAGCTGCTGACCCAGCGTATCTGCGGCGCCCTGCGATGGGCTTACGCGGAGCGCGAGGATTTGTTGCCGACCGATGCGGAGCGTGAAGCCTTTCTCAAGCATCGCCAGGCGCCCGTGGCCGGCCGCGTCTCCGCGGAGCGAGACGAAACGCCTGCTGAAAGATCGCAGCGCGAGGCGGCCGAACGCGCGTGGTGGGACCATTGGATCGTTGAGTACAAGACAGGCAAGTCGCTCTACGAGAAGCACGGCGGCACGCTCGGCCTGGGAAGCCTCGGATCCTGCACGCCTTTCGAGGGGCTGGTCGCCATGCTGAAAGAAGACGTCGCCGAGAAGCGGCTGGTGTTTCACGACGAGCCGACCGAGAAACTCTTCTGGCACGCCGTGGTGAACAAGCAACTCGGCGCCGACAGCGTTCTTGAAGACTCCGATCGCATTGAGCGTTTATTCGAGGAGTTGATGGGGCATCTGGGGCACTGAATCGCGATATCATCGCGCTCAGCTACTCGCGCTGCGGTAGCTTTCTAGTGCTCGCTTGAAGATCCAGCGGCTGCCGTACAGGCTGGCGGCGGTGGCGATGGCGGCGAACAGGATCAACCCCGCGCCTTCAGTCGTCAGCGGCTTGGCCATGATGCGGGCTGGGACGTTGATTACCACAAGGATGGGAATCACCCACGTAAAGACCCCCCGCAACGCGTGCCCCAGGAACGAGCCGCCGTAGATCTCCATCGGATAGCGGCTGAAGTTGGTGATGTAGAACCAGAAGTCGTAGAGCGACTGGTTGCGGCCCAGCCAAATACTGGTCGCTGCGAGGCTAATCATCACGCTGTAGAGAATGAGCACGCCGGCCACAAGGTACATCGGGTAGAGCACTGCGGCTAACGGCGAAGGGCCTGCGCCCTCCAGATTGGCCAGCGAATAAGCCAACAGCAATCCGGCGACACAAAAATTACCGAGCGAACTCCAACTGATTTTGCGGAGTGAAATGAGGAACTGCGTATCGATCGGTTTGAGCAAGGCAAAGTCGAGCCCACCGGTGCGGACCAGCTCGCTGAGTTCCTGAGCGTTGGGCATAAAGAACGCCTGGACCAAGCTGTTGATGAACATCGTCGTGGCGATGAAGACAAAGAATTGGTGCTTCTCCCAACCCTCAATGTTAGGAGTCTCCCCAGGGCTGACATCGGCAGCAAGCAGACCAAACACCAGGGCATAGAAACCCAGGTTCATCACCATCCATGACATGCTGCTAAGGACTTCGATGATGAAGTTCGAGCGGAACGTCATGTCCCGAATCAAGCTGTTTCGCGCGAAGGTGTACAGCAGGCGGGGGTAGCGTGCCAGTGACGATTCGGATGGCTGGTGAGTCGTTGCGCTCATAGGTAGCCTGCGGCTTTCGTCATTCGGGTTTCTTCATTCCGCCTTTGCGTTGCCTATCCGCCGTAGCCACTGTAACGACGATAGCCCGCTTGCATGGCCAGGCGGCTGGCGACGATGAAGAACAGCACCCAACCGGCTTCAATCATGAGTCCTGTGGTAAGCTCCGCGCCTTCAACCTTGCCCAAGAATACGGCCGCCGGGAAGTAAGCCAGGTACGCCAGGGGATTGTATTTGATGATCGCCATCAACCAGTCCGGCAACACCGCGCTGAGGAAGTCGAGCGGGAACATGTGGCCGGAAAAGAAGAAGTTAAACAGCATGTAAACGAACAGCAGCGAGCTAACCTCAAGGAACCAGAAGCCGATCATGCCGATGGTGGCTTCGAGAAAGAACCCGAGCGCGAAGCCCATGAGCAAGCTGGCCAAGAACGCCAGGAAGGTTGGCCCGTCGGGCCAGCCGGGAAAGTAATCGCCACACAGGAAAAAAACCAAAGCGAAAGGTCCGGTCGCTACCGCGTAATAGACCAGCTTGTGGGCGATGCGCGATAGCAGCAGGAAACTGAGCAGGTCAATCGGCTGCAAGAGAAACTTCTTGATTTCACCATCACGAATCTGCCGAGCGATGCCTGAAGCCAATCCCGGCATACTGCTAAAGGCACGGGCGACCATCGTCAGCAGGTAGTAGGCGATTACGTCATCGCGCGTGAAGCCCTGGATGTTGCCGGAACTTGCGGTCGCGTACACGGCGGTCCACAGAAAGATCTGCGTGATGATCGGCAAGAACCGCATCAGCGTTCCCAGAGCAAAGTCGCCCCGATAAACGAGACGCTCTTCAATGCAGATGCGAAGGATCGTCCACCAAGTTGTTGCTCGGGCGTACATTCTTTTTGCTGGGCGCCAAGGAAGGTGGCAGAGGAACGCTAATCTTCGCTGATGGCCCCTGACTTGCTTGCGCTGGATCGCTGCTCA
The DNA here is from genome assembly GCA_965263315.1 of Lacipirellulaceae bacterium. Taxonomy (GTDB): domain Bacteria; phylum Planctomycetota; class Planctomycetia; order Pirellulales; family Lacipirellulaceae; genus JBCCQL01. The sequence continues at coordinate 248,336 of CBDHGZ010000003.1, forward strand.
TTTTGCGAGCATCGACGTTGCGCCTTGGCGTCCCTGGCGATTCAAACGGCGGCGGGTTCGGCTTTGGCTTCTTCGTCCGAGACGCTAAACATTTCGGCGATGACTTCTTCTAGCGGGGGGTCTTCAACACTGACGTCTTCGACCGTGTACTTGTCCAGCACGCTGGCGAGCACCTCGGCGATGGCGTTCCGTTCGACCTTGAGCTTCACTTTAGGAGGTTCGACCTCAAGGACTTCGCCAAACCGGGCGATCTCCACAGGGGCCTGTCCGTCAGGCATATCCGCTTCGGGCAGCTGGAGAGTGAGCACCTTGTGGCCGCTGAAGCGATCGATGATCCCCTCCAACGACCCGTCATACATGATCTGCCCTTGCGCAATGATCACCACGCGCTGGCACAGCGCCGCAACATCCTTCATGTAGTGGCTGGTCAGGAGAATCGTCGTCTCTTGGCGACGCTGATACTCCTTGAGAAATTGCTGAATGTTGTGCTGGGCGACCACATCGAGACCGATCGTCGGTTCGTCCAGAAACAACACCTCTGGTGAGTGCAGCAGGGCGGCCGTCAGCTCCATCTTCATTCGCTCGCCGAGGGACAGTTCCCGCACGGGCTGATTCATCAGCCGCTTTACGTCGAGTAGTTCGCCCAGTTCTTCGACGGTACGATCGAAGTCCGCCAGCGGAATGCGGTAGATCTGTTGGTGCAGTCGAAAGGACTCGGCCGCAGGCAAGTCCCACCAGAGCTGGTTCTTTTGGCCCATGACCAGGGCAAAGCGGCGACGATACTCATCGGGGCGGTCCCAAGGCACAAAGCCCATGACATCTGCCTGGCCGGAAGTGGGACTAATCACGCCCGAGAGCAGCTTGAGAGTCGTTGTCTTGCCGGCGCCGTTGGGTCCCAGAAAGGCGACAAACTCCCCTGCCTCAACATCCAGATCAATGCCGCGGACCGCTTCCACATCGCGATACTCACGCTTAAAAAGCCCGCTGACAGAAGCCAGCAGGCCCTCTTTCTTCTGGTAAACGCGGTACGACTTCTTCAGACCGCGGATCTTGATAACACTCATAGGGGGGCATTATAGGCCGGCGACCGCACGCGGGCGAGGACGCCAGAGGGCGAAGTTCGCACGGAGACCCGCGCGTGGATCAGCTCCTGGCGACTTTCTTGGTCAATTTTCCAACGTGGGCCGGGCTCCCTTCGAACCGTGTTTCGCCTTTTCATGGCGTGGGCTTGCTATTATTCTCTCGGAAGGCCATCACCCCGCAACCACAGACGGACTCGCGCTATGTCGCTTCCCAGCATCCGCGTATCGTTGCCGCTTTTGGTCGCAGGCTGGTGCATTGGTGCGGGAGTTGCCGGCATGTGGCCACTGCTCATTTACCCGGCCATGTGGGCGGGCGTTGCAGGATTACTCTACGCTCTGCATCTAGCGACCGGAGCCAAGGCTACCAACGGCTAGTCTCCCTCTCACCGCGTTCAAGTCTCCAGGCGCCATGAAGCTGCTCGACCGGTTAGAGAGACGCTTCGGGCGCTACGCGGTGGAAAACACCACGCTGTTCATCATTGCCTGCCAGGTGCTAGTGTTTGTGATGCAGTTTGCCAACGCCGACGGCGCGTTGGGCATCGTTGAGCGAATGCGGTTGGACCCCGGCCAGGTCTACAAAGGGGAAGTCTGGCGGCTCGTCACGTTTCTATTCATCGCCCCGCTGAGCGAATGGTGGGTGCTGGTGTTCTTTTTTTGGTACTTGTTCTACTTGATGGGCACCGCGCTGGAGCAGTCGTGGGGAGTGTTCAAGTTTAACGTCTACTGTGGCATGTCGTATTTCGCGACGGTCGCCGCGTCGTTCTTAGCTGAAGCCATAGCGCCAGGTATGGGCCAGGGCGTAGGGGACTATCTCTACGGCAGCATCTTCTTGGCCTTCGCTCGGCTGTTTCCCGAATTTGAGTTGCTGCTGTTCTTTCTCATTCCCGTCAAAGTGAAATGGCTCGCGTTGCTGCAATGGCTGGTCTATGGGTTCCAGTCGGTCGTCGCTCTACGGACTGGCGATTGGTTCACGCTGCTGACGATCGTTGCTGCGGTTCTGAACTATCTCTACTTCTTCGGCCAAGACATTTGGCAAGATATTAAACAGGGACACCGACGAAATCAGTACCGCGCGAAAGCGCTCAAGGCTTCAAAGCAGAAATTTGCGCATGAATGCCGGGTGTGCGGTCTCACGCGCGAAATGGCTCCGCGCACCGCCTTCCGCTACTGCTCAAAGTGTGCCGGACAGTGCTGCTACTGCCCCGATCACATTCACAATCACGAATGCGTCACGGAAGATGAGGTTGAGCGCGCGTAGGGCGACTCACGCCCCTGCTGGCCTGGTTAGGGCTGGTCAACCAGCTCCCCCAAGAGCGCGACCGTCCGTGCCGTGGCGCCCAGCTGGGTGGCGACGAAATCGCTGGCCTGGCGACCAAGCTGCTCAGCGAATGCCGGCTCTTCAAGGCATCGGCGAACGAAGTGCTCCAGTGCCGCTTCATCAGCAACCTCATGAACAGCATCGGCCGCCTTCAAGGCAGCTACGATGTCGCGGAAGTTACGTGTGTTGGGACCAAAGCAAGTCGCCACACCATAGGCAGCTGGCTCGATCATATTCTGCCCACCACGATCGCCAAAACTGCCGCCCACAAACCCGATGTCCGCCAGTCCCCACCAAGCGCCAAGTTCGCCAACGGAATCGATCAGCAAAACTTGAGAGTTGGCGACTGCGGTTCGCGCGTCCACCAGCGCGGTGCGCCGCTGCCAACACGCGCCACTCTCATCGAGCAATCTAGCTACCTCCTCAAAGCGTTCAGGGTGTCGGGGAACGAGGAGCAGCAATAGCTGCGGATGGTCACGCTGGAGCTTCTGAAACACTCGCAGACAGATTTGCTCTTCCGGCGCTTGCGTGCTGCCAGCGAGCCACAGCGTTGCCTCCGTAAAAGCCCCTAGCAACTCGCGTAAGCCTGTCGTCTTGGAATTCGCACGGTCCGTCTCAGCGCCATCGTACTTTAGCGATCCCGTCACGACCGTGTGCGGCGCCCCAAGGTCGGCGAACCGCTGGGCAGTCACCGCATCCTGAGCCGCCACAACATCCACTTGCCGCAAGACTCGCCGCACCAGCCAGCTAACTCGGCGGTAGCCACGGAAGCTGGCGTCACTCAACCGTCCGTTGATGATGGCGATCTTGGCCCCGTGCCGCTGGGCGGCGGCAATCAAGTTTGGCCACAGCTCAAGCTCCGCGAGCACCAGCAAATTCGGCCGGACGCGCCGCATCGCACGGAGGGTGGCCCAACTGAAATCGAGCGGACAGTAGAAGACTTGGTGACCGATGCCGTACTTTTGTATTGCTAGGTCGTAGCCGGTTTTGGTGGTCGTGGAAATCACCACCTGCCAATCAGGCCGACGATGGCTCAGCTCGCGGATTAGGGTGCCCAGCAAGTTCACCTCGCCGACACTCACTGCATGCAGCCAGACGCAGAAGTCCTCGCCTTCGCGCTCAGGCGCCAGTCCCAACAGCTTCTCGCGGTATCCTTCGCGGTACTTTCCGGTCCGCCACGCCTGCCACGCAATTACTGGTGAGAGCGCCAGCAGCGTCACCCCGTAGAGAGCGTTCAGCAGCCAAGGGATCAAAAGAGACATGGGAATCCGTTCCCGCAAGAGCATTCAGAAACTCAATCGAGACATGTCAATCGATGTATGAATTACCGAAAGAATCCGCACGACTTCTATCGATTCGAGCTCGTAGACAATGCGATAGTGGCCATAGAGCAGCGAGCGAACATCGCGACCGACGATCTCATCATGCTGCCAGCCGGCCCGTGGAAACTCGGAGAGCACTTGCGCGCGATTCCAGATTCCCTCAGTAACCGATGCCGATGCGTGCGGGCTTAGCTCAGCCAGGTATTGACTAATCCTGCGTAGGGATTCGAGCGATTCTTCCGTCCAAATTAGCTTTGCCATGAGCGAATCCGCAGCAAAGCTTCCTCGTTCGAGAGGATGCGTCCCTCGTCAGCATCGCGCAGTCCGCGATCGATTGAGCGAGCGGCCGCCAATTCGCGTAAGAGCTCTTCATAGCTGCTGTCATCCGGTTGATTCTGGAGGATGGCGATCATCTGCTGTTTTGGCGACTGGTAGTCGGCTGTTGCCATGTTGGCCTCGATGGTGCTAGTGACTGCCGATGAGTGCAAACGAACGGACTATCACCGGAGCTTCGTGCGTCAACAGTCTACTCTTTCTGCGCACACTCAATACGTATCGACTCGATTAACTCGGCGTTCTGTTCCAAGAAATCGGCAGCGTTCAGTTCTTCCACCCATGCATCCCACTCCGGAAGATTCTCCGTGTATCCCCAAACTTCAATCGAGCTTTGACCATACACGGTGGGTACGGCGGGATACTGTCCGTACTTAGCCACGAACAGATGATTAAAGACGTGCCAACCGTAATCCAACCTGTCTAGCTGTTCGAGTTGATACTCCTTACGAAACAGCACACCTAGGCCAACCAGTCTTTCACGATGGTAATCCATTCTCTCTAGCTCGTTGCCGCTGCCATAGCTAACCATCGATCCGCCAGGAACAGGAGCAACGATCGGGTTGCTGAAGACACTCTTATTGAGCGACTTCAACCGCCACAGGTGATAGGCAGCTCTTGTCTGTGGCAAGCAAGCAATGCCAATCAAGATGGCGGCAATCCCACCGACAAGAACCCGCGTTATCTTTCGGTCGTCCATCCTCATCGACCACCATCGATCCGAGATTACCCATATGGCTATAGGTTGCAGCCAGGCTTGCCGAAACAGTGTTTATATTTCTTGCCGCTGCCGCAGGGGCACGGGTCGTTGCGGCCCACTCTGGGAGCCGTATTGCGGATGGGATCGAGCTTTTCGTCCGTTGGTCGATTGGCCGGGTCGTCTGCGGGTCGTTGGTCGGAAGCGAGGTCTGTGGCCGTGGGGCCTGAGTCGTGCCGAGCTTCGGTTTCGGTCCAGGTGCTGCTGACAAAGCTTTCGTCAAGCTGCTCCATCTTGAAGATCATGTCCGTGGCGTAGGCGCCAACCGAATCCCACATGCGGTCGAACATCGCCATGCCCTCCCGCTTGTACTCCACCTTCGGGTCGACCTGGGCGTAGCCCCGCAGGCCGACGCTCGAGCGCAGGTGGTCCATCGCCAGCAGGTGTTCTTTCCACGCGCTGTCCAGGATCTGCAAGAGCAGTGCGCGCTCCATGCGCCGCATCTCCGGGCGGAACTTATCCTCCACCGCCTGGGATACTCGGCGTTGGGCTTCGTCACGGTCGAGTTTGGCGAGGTCATCCGTGGAGAACTCCTGGCTGGTGGTCTCCTTGAGCCAAGCGGCGAGGTCATCCAGCTTGCCGTTCATGCCCGTCACGGCGCCGAGCGTGGCGCTGGAGGTTGCAGCGCCATCAAACAGGCTGTCCACTTTTTCCTTGGCCTGCTCGGCAACCACGCTGGCCTTTTCGTTGAGCTTCACGCTATGTTCGACCAGTACCTGGCGAATCTCTTCTCGCTGCTTGTTCTTGAGCACGTCTGCAAGGTCGGCATTCAAACGCGTCTTGGCCCACTCCACCAGGCCATCGCGGTCAAGCTGCCGGGCGCCCCCCTGCCCTTGCGTATAGCGGGTCATCGCGGCCAGCACGGCGTACTCGCTTTCGCGGCGATCGTACGCCTCCACAGCTTTGAGCTGCGCCAGCTCGAGAATGGCAGGGGCTTCTTTGCCCGCCACATCTTCCTCTGTCAACTCGATGCTGAACTTATCTCGCAACCAGGCTTGCGTCGTCGCAACATTGAAGTCCGGCTGGAGCAATCGCTCGCCAGGCGAAAGATCAACTTCACGAAGCGCCTTCTGCGCCTTTTGGATCAAGTCCTCTGCCAACTCATCGCGGCCGATCTTCTTGAGATCGCGGTCGCGCAGATTCAACCCATAACGGGCGTTCGCCCACTTGGCCAGCGCAGCCCAGTTCCATTCTTCCTCGGCGTCTTCCGGCAAGTTCTCTTCAATGGCGTCAAAGATTTGCCCTTCGGCCGCGCGATCGGCTTCGTCATGGGCAAGCTTCTCGGCCTCCGGATAAGTCATGCCGCGGAAGTCGCGGGCCTCAAGCTGCACGCCGAGCAAACTCCCGGCCGCCGCGGCGAAAGACTCAACGCCATAGTTGGCCTCCAGGAAGACGTTCAGACGCTCGTCGATCTCGTCGGAGATCATGTCCGCAATCATGTCACGGGTATTGTCGCCGTCCAGGATGCGCTGCCGATAGCCGTAGACACGCTTCCGCTGCTCGTCCATCACCTCGTCGTATTCGAGCAGGTTTTTACGAATCTCGAAGTTCCGCTCTTCGACTTTCTTCTGAGCGCCCTCAACGCGGCGACTGACCATCTTGGACTCGATGGCTTCGCCGTCCTGCATACCGAGCCGCGTGAGCATGCCTTTGACCCAGTCGCCAGCGAAGATTCGCATCAGGTCGTCTTCGAGGGATAGGTAGAACCGGCTCGAACCGGGATCGCCTTGCCGACCGCAACGACCGCGTAACTGCAAGTCGATTCGTCGGGCTTCGTGCCGCTCGGTGCCAATGATGCACAGTCCGCCGAGGTCTTTGACCTCGGCGCCCTGTTCTTTCATACCGTGCTCGCGGTCGTACTTCTCGACTAACTCGTCCCACTCCTCGTTGGGCACATCAAGCCGAGACTCGTACTTATTTTGCAACTCGGCCCAAGCCATCGTCTCGGGGTTGCCACCTAGGATGATGTCGGTACCACGGCCGGCCATGTTCGTGGCGATGGTCACCGCGCCCTTTCGGCCCGCCTGAGCGACAATCTCCGCCTCTCGCTTGTGCTGCTTGGCGTTGAGCACCTCGTGCTTCACACCGCGGCCGTCGAGCAGTTTGCCCAAGTGTTCTGATTTCTTGATCGAGACCGTGCCGACCAGGATCGGGCGCCCCGGTGGCTGAATGTGCTTGACTTTGCTGCGGGGAATCGTCTCACGCTGCTTCTTGTTCCCCGTGGCCTGGATCTCCACAGCTTCGTCCGTTTCCGCGACCAGTTTGCCGATGTGCCACTGGCCATCGGTCGTCTCGACCGTGGAGTGACGGTTGAGCCGTTCGATCTCATCGGCAATGGCGTTATACTTCTCCCGCTCAGTGCGGTAGATGACATCAGCGCCTTCGTCGCGCTGCATTGGCCGGTTGGTCGGCACGCCGACGACGTCCAACTGGTAGATCTTCCAGAATTCGCCCGCTTCGGTCAGCGCGGTGCCCGTCATCCCGCTGAGCTTCTCGTAGAGCTTGAAGAAGTTCTGCAGCGTGATCGTCGCGAGGGTTTGGTTCTCTTGCTTGATGGGGACGCCTTCTTTGGCCTCGACGGCTTGATGCAAACCGTCGGACCACTGGCGGCCCTCCATCAAGCGGCCCGTGAAGTCGTCAACAATGACAATCTTGCCCTCTTGGACCACGTAGTTGACGTCGCGCTTGTAGAGATAGTGAGCCTTCAGCGAGTTATCAATCAAGTGTGGCCACTGCATGTTGCCGGCCGTGTAGAAGCTCTCAACACCGGCCAACTTCTCAGCGGCGCGAACGCCTTCGTCAGTAAGATTGACCGAGTGCTCCTTCTCTTTGACTTCGAAGTGCTCGTCCTTCTTCAAGCCACGAGCCACTTTGTCGGCCCGCTGGTACTTGGAGATATCATCCTCGGCAGGACCGGAGATAATGAGCGGCGTGCGAGCTTCGTCGATCAGGATGTTGTCGACCTCGTCGATGATGGCGTAAGTCAGCTTGCCCTGCGCCTGCTGCATGTGCTTGGGAAAGCGCTCGTCGTCGCGGGCCGCCATCCGCATGTTGTCGCGAAGGTAGTCGAAGCCGAACTCGTTGTTCGTGCCGTAGGTGATGTCGCAAGCGTAAGCGTGCTGGCGCTCGTCGGGCTCCATTCCGGAATAGATGGCGCCGACATTGAGGCCAAGGTTCGTGAACAGCGGCCCCATCCACTCCATATCGCGGCGGGCGAGGTAGTCGTTCACGGTGATCACATGGACGCTACCTGCCAGCGCGTTTAGATACGCGGGCAGCGTTGCAGTAAGCGTCTTGCCCTCACCGGTGACCATCTCAGCGATGTTGCCCTCATGCAGGATCATGCCGCCCATGAGCTGCACGTCATAGTGTCGCATGCTCATATAGCGTTGCCCTGCCTCGCGGCAGACGGCAAAGGCTTCGACGAGGATGTCGTCCAACGTTTCTCCGCGATCCAGCCGCTCGCGAAACAGTTGGGTCTGCTCTTTGAGGTCGTCGTTGGACAGGGACTTCATCTTCCCTTCCAGCGCATTGATTGCGTCGACCTTGGGCTGCAGCCGCTTGAGGAACCGGGCGTTGGCGGAGCCAAAGATGCCCGTGATAGCACGGGTGAAGCTCTCCAGAACGCCATTGATCAAGGCGCCGAGGGTTTCCCAGATACGTTCGATGATTTCCATAGTTTCTAACTGTCAGCAGTTTGACTGGCAGAAGGCAGAGGTCGGACAGCAGGGGCGGAGGCCAGCATCGGGCCCCATCGCCGCGCGATCCGAGCAGGCGCCAAGCAGGACGCACGAAGCTTCTCAGACCGCGGGGCGGTCCGGCTATTGGCCGCGAAGCCCGCAGAATGCGCGCAACTTGGCCGCATCAAAAAGCTTATTGCGATTGGCGAAACTGGTCAAGATGGACGGCCAGCCGGCGGATGCGGTCTAGCCCGCGAAGAAATCAGCAAAGACGCGGATCTCAAGTGACAAGCGCGAACAGTAAATGGCCCCAAAAGCGAACAGCCCGAGCCAATGCGTCCAGTGGACCCCGGTCCGCTGGCGATCCTTGTAGGCGGCCCACGCCACCAACAAGGTGGGTACCAGCAGCGACACGACCAGCAGTACTGAAATGGCCTCAGCCGAGCCGGAGATAATCTCGGCAATCGTCACACCTGGCCAGTCGGCAACCAGTATCAGGAGTAGGAATGGCCCACCGGCATGGCCAACCACCTTGGCGACTGCTGCGATGCGCCAGGCGCGAACCGTGACATGCCGAGCCATCCAGGCGTATCCCAAGCTCATGGGCAGCGCAGCGGCCAAGTAGAACAGGGCTGCCCCCGCATAGCTGATCGTCGCTTCCATGTCTTCGGGCAAGCTTTCACGGCCGTCAAGCACGACCATTCGCAACCAACTGCCGATGGCCGCCACGAGCAAATAGTAGCCCCCCTCAACGGCGCAAATGACCTCGCCTGGTTGCCACAGCTTTGCAGGCAGAGGCCGAGGGCCCCCATCAGGGCGCAAGAGTCGAAACACGCCTGTCCAACAACACGCGATGCCAATCCCGTAACCAAGGACCTCCCACAGGGTGGGGACATAGAGGGCGAAGTTGTACTCCGATCCAAATGCGTAACGACAAAGCCCCAGAAAAAGAGACAAGCACGAAATTAGCACAAGCAGATCTAGCAACCTGGGGCGGGCCAAGATCGGCCCGTCGGCACGCTGATGAACAAGCGCGCTTTCGTCGTTGTTTCTTTCCGCTTCTGTCGACATGGGAAAACCATGGGTTGCGACTACACGGGTCGTGCCGAGCGGGACGGTCGATCCGATTGATATCTTGAGTGGCCCGCGCAGCTAGCATACGGCGAGCCCCATCGTGACCTAGCCTTGCAGAGAAAGCGATCCCTATTCGGCATGATCCTCCATCCCGCTCTTGGAACCGATCCGTGAAGATTAAACGTCGCAAAAAGGATTTCATTGACCCCGAGGTGCAAGGCGCCTTGGCCCGGCGTCTAACGCTGCAATGGGTAGTCTTCGTCCTGGTGGCAGCAGTCTTGGTGCTGATTCTGCAATGGATGAGCGACCCCTTTGCTCCGTTCAGCCAGACCTTGATTGAAACATGGTGGACCTACGCACCGGTGCTGTTGGTGCTTGTCTGTTTGGCGCCGGTGTTCGCCTTTGATGCCATCAAGCTGAGCAATCGTTTCACCGGCCCCATTCATCGCTTGCGCAACGCGACACGACTGCTTGCCGACGGCAAGTCGCCAGGCGTGGTGGAGTTCCGGGGCGCCGACTTTTGGAAAGACTTGGCCGCGGACTTCAATCGTGTCGCCGATCGAATCGCGCCGGCTGGCACGCCACAAGACCTTTCCCGTGAAGTGGAAGAGTGAGCTGTCGCATGCTAGCAAACCAATCCCCGTGCCGGCGTCCTCGGCGCCGCGGCGTGGCGGCCACCGAGTTCGCTGTCTGTCTGCCCGTCATCGTGCTGCTACTTCTGGGCATGATCGAGACGTGCTCGATGGTATTCCTCAAACAGTCGCTCGCCTGCACCGCCTACGAAGGCGCACACACGGCGGTAATTCCCAATGCTTCTGTGGCTGACGTCCGCCGCGTATGCGAAGACATTCTCGCGGATCGGCGAGTCCAAGGCGCCACGGTCGAAGTCATCCCCAACAACCTACAGGCGCTAGGAGAAGGTGAGTTCTTTGAAGTTCGCATCTCAGCCCCTACCGACCGCAACAGTGTGATTCCTGGTCGGTTCTTTCGTGGCCAGACGTTGTCGTCTTCAGCTGTGATGATGAAAGAAATCTAAAGAACGACCAGTCGATTCGCGGATAAGCTCCAAGCCTCACAGAAACCGAACGTTATGTTCACCATGCGACGCACCATCAGAAAGAACCGCCGCGGCGCGATCCTTGTGCTGATTGCCGTCTTAATGCCGGTGATCGCCCTCATGGCGGCTTTCGCCATCGATGTGGCGTGGATGCAATTGGTGCGGACCGAGCTTCGTACGGCAACCGACTCCGCATCGCGCGCAGGCGCCAAGGTCCTGTCCTTAGAGCAAGACATCGACTTGGCACGCGCCGCAGCCATCGACGCCGCGAGTCGCAATCTGGTGGGTGGCGCTCCCATGCAGGTCGATGGAGCCGACGTGCAGTTCGGTCTCTCGGAACAACCGACACCGAACTCAAAGTTTGCCTTTACTGCCGGTGGCTCACCGCTCAATGCGGTTCACGTTGATGGCCTGCGAACGGCTGGCTCCGTGGCTGGACCCGTGCCGCTGTTCTTCGGTCGTGTGTTGGGGGTCAATACCTTCGAGCCGGCGATGTCCGCGACCTCCACCATGCTGGATCGTGACATCTGCATCGTCATCGACCGTTCCGGATCAATGGGGCTACCAGTCACGCAGCCTGGTGGTGGCAACGGTCAAAACTGTGGGCCACTGGATCCAGGCACCAGGTTCGCCGCCCTCGATACGGCGGTAGACGCTTTTCTGGAAGAACTGGACTTCACGTTCCCACGTGAACGGGTGTCGCTGGTCAGCTACAGCAGTCGCAATCGGGTACGCTGCCGCGGCGGCAATCTCCGCTTCGATGCAGCCGACACGCGCGAACCGCTTACTGAGAACTACGATGCCATCCGCGGCGAGATGACCGCTTTCATGCAAAACGGCATCGGAGGCAGGACCGCCATTGGCGAGGGACTGCGCGAAGGCCTGCGAGCCATCCAAGGAACGGGCGCAAGGCGATTCGCGCTTAAGACCGTGGTCTTAATGACCGACGGCCGCCACAACACAGGAATCGATCCCATCATTCCCGCACGCCAAGCGGCCCGCGACGACATCACGGTCCACACGGTCACGTTCAGTCGTGGAGCCGAGCAAGGGCGGATGCGGCGCGTGGCCGACGAAGCGGGAGGACGTCACTTCCATGCCGACACCGCAGGCGACCTGCGAGCGGTATTTCGTGAGATTGCCCGCACCCTGCCAGTCTTAGTGACGGAATAGGACCACTCGTTTCGCTCCCGCGTCATTGGCTGCTGAGCAAAGGGAAGAAAAGACCACGATGAACCAACGCCAACATCAACACCGCAACGGCCGCAACGGCGCCACTGCCGTGGAGTTTGCGATCGTGGCGCCGGTCTTTTTCTTGATCCTCTTCGCCATGTTCGAGTTTAGCCGGATCAACGTCTTCCGTCATACGGCTGATATCGCCGCCTACGAAGCCGCGCGTGTGGCGATGGTGCCAGGCGCCACTGCAAATGAGGCGATCGCCGAAGCCAATCGACAGCTCAGCGTGATCGGCACCCGGGGAGCCACGGTGACGGTTAATCCAGCCGTCATCGACGAAGATACCCAACAGGTCACCGTCGAAGTCACCGTGCCAATGAGTCAAAACGCCTTTGTGTTGTCAAGGTTCACGGACAGAGCCGTGCTACGCTCCGAATCGACCTTGAGAACCGAGCGCGTCAACACCCGCGCCCCATAGTGCAGCCTGCCTCGAGGCCGTCGGAGCGGACAAGACACAAGAACCGTTTATGAATCCCTCTCCCTGGCAGCAGGGGTTAGGGAAGGGTGAAGATTCGTCGAGGCTTCACCCCGTCACTCAACCTTTCCCCTCTAGGGGAGAGGAGTCTTGAAACGCGCTCTAGTCATTTGCTGCTTGCCCGCTGACAATAGGGACGTGGCACGCGAGGTCTTCACTACCGACATAACCGGGCAAATGATCGTGCTCGGCACCGGCACCAGCGTCGGCGTGCCGTCGATTGGCTGCGGTTGTGCTGTTTGTCAGAGCAAGAACCCCAAGAATAAACGCACCCGCTGCAGTGTGATCCTTGGTCTGCCTGAGGGCAACTTGCTGATCGACACTTCGCCCGATCTCCGCGAGCAACTGCTCCGTGAGCAGATCGGAATCGTCCATGCCGTGGCCTATACCCACGAGCACGCAGACCATCTGTTTGGGCTGGACGATCTTCGGCTCATGCAGTTCTATCTCGACGGCCCGTTGCCGTTGTACTGCGAAGAACGCGTAGAAGAACGAATTCGAAAGTCGTTTGACTACGCTTTTCGCGAACTGCCCAACCTCCACCGAGGCGCGATCCCCAAGCTGCGGTTCGAGCGAATTGGCGCTGTCAACGAAGGTTGGTCGTCGTTCGAAGTTTTGGGCGCCAATGTCACGGCACTACGCCAGATGCATGGACCCAATTTCCAAACCTTGGGTTTCCGTTTTGGCAACGTCGCCTATTGCACAGACGTCAATCACATGCCGGAGGTGAGCAAGCAGCAACTCCTCGGGCTCGATGTGCTCATCCTGGATGCCCTACGACCCGAAAAGCACAGCACGCACTTCACTCTGGAAGAGGCGATTGCACTGACGGAAGAGCTCCAACCGCACCAGGCGTACTTCACCCATATGGGCTGCGACCTGGACCACGATGCCACCAACGCCAAGCTGCCTGCGAGCATTCAATTGGCGCATGACGGGCTGCGAATCCCGCTGAGCTAGAACCGGCTATCGGGCGACGGCTACCTTTTTCTCTTTCAGCAGCCCCAGATAGTCGGTGATAATCGACATCGCTTCCTGGTTGTAGTGCTCTTCCATGTCAATAACAGGACGGTCGCTGTCGCTGAGTTTCTCACCGATCTCTTCGGTTTCTTTGTCGGTATCGAGTTCCTCACGCTCAGCCAAGTACTTCGCAAGGTTTAACGTAACGGTCTTGCGGTCTTTTTGCTCTTCGTAGAGGTCGATTCGCTTCGTGTCCTTGGCAAAATCTTCTGACCGCGTGATCCTCTGCTTCGAGTTCGCTTGGAGTTGAGCTGCGATGGCTGGCTCCATCATGCGAAAGCGGTCGTGATTGAGACGACGTACGCGATCAAACTCCAACGGATAATCGAGATCGCTCTCAGCGATTCCATCCAAGTGGCCAGTCAGCGCGGGGATCGTTACGTCAGAAACGACGCCTCGATTCTGGGTGCTGTCGCCTCCCGGACGATAGAACTGCTGGATCGTCATCTTCAGGGCCCCCAGATTGCGGCCCTGGTCGGCACGGAACAATTGCTGGCCAAGGTCAAACAGCTGCTGAACGGTTCCCTTGCCGTGCGTGGCGTGGTCGCCAATCACCACGCCGCGGCCATAGTCCTGGATGGCGCCGGCGAAGATCTCGCTGGCCGAAGCGCTAAACATGTTGGTCAGCACCGCCACGGGACCGGACCACACCATACCGGGCTCGGGATCGGGATAGGGCTGAGTGCGACCGTCAGGGCCTTTCACCTGCACCACGGGACCTTGATCGATAAACATGCCGGTCATGGCGACCGATTCCTGCAGCGAGCCACCACCGTTGAAGCGGAGGTCCACGACGACCGCGTCGATATCGGGTTGGTCGGGGTCTTGGTTCATCCAGTTAAACTCGTCCAGCAGCCGGCGCATATCGCGCGAGCAACTCTTGAAGTTCTGCTTGCCTTTACGGGCGCCGTCCATGTCCATGTAGAAGCTTGGCAAATGAATCACGCCAAGGTGGTACGGCTCGCCGTTGGGCTTCTTTCCCCACGGGACCACTTCGGAACGGGCTTCTTGGTTGGTCAACTTGATCTTCGCACGCGTGATGATGTACACCTCGCGAGTCTTCGGATTGTCGACAGGCTTGACCTCCAGCCGGACCACCGTGCCCGCCTTGCCACGAATCAACTTCACAACATCATTCAAACGCATGTCGATGATGTCTTCAAAGCCGCCGTCACCCGTGCCTTGGGCGACCCCGACAATGGTGTCTCCCTTTTTGAGCCGGCCGTCCATGTCGGCAGCTCCGCCAGGGATCACTTCATGGACTTCGGTATAGCCGTCCTCGCTCCTGAGCGAGGCGCCAATTCCGTCCAGTTCCAATTGAAAGCTGATCTTGAAGTTCTCCAGCGTCGAGGGAGACATGTACGTGGAGTGGGGATCAAAACCAGAAGTCATCGCTGTGAGGTAGATCTCCAGCAGATCGTCATCGGTGGTCTGTTGCCAGCGCTTGCGGATGCCGGTGTAGCGTTTTCGAAGCTTGGCTTTGGCCTCTTCTTGCTCTTCTTCATCCGCTTTCTTAACCAGCAAGTCGTACTTGACTCTTTTGCGCCACCGCTCGGCGGCTTCTTCTGGAGTGCGTGGGTAGGTCGTGCTGTCGCGGTCGCGAATCATTTCCTCGTCGACGGTGAAGTCATGTTCGGCATCAACCTGCGCAACGGCGGCGTCCACGCGCTCGTCAACTCGCGCTAAGAAGCGTGAAAAGACGTCGTAGGCGAAGCTGATGTCGCCCTTGCGAATGAGGTCGTCCAGGACGAACCGCTTCTGCATGAACTCGTCGACATCCGATTGATAGAAATACAGCTTCCACGGATCCAAAGTCTTTAGGTACGCCTCCATACAGCGTTCAGAAATAACATCATCAAGACGCTGCTGAGTAAGATGCCGACCCTCTAGCAGCATTCGCACCGCCAGAGTGATCTGCCGCCCCGTGACAGATTGCCCCGTAGGACGAGCCCGCGCCACGGTAGCGGGTAGCAGTGAGCAG
Source organism: Lacipirellulaceae bacterium (assembly GCA_965263315.1). Taxonomy (GTDB): domain Bacteria; phylum Planctomycetota; class Planctomycetia; order Pirellulales; family Lacipirellulaceae; genus JBCCQL01. The sequence goes on from CBDHGZ010000003.1 coordinate 263,671, forward strand.
GCCACGGCCATGGCGATCAGAAGCGAGGTGGCCAGGCGGCCCGGTTGGGCAAGGCGCGAAGAGCCATTCAGAGTCATAGGTGAGTTCCCTAATGGGGGATGAGCAGGCTACGCCTGGGGCGTGATTTGTTGCGAGCGAGGCTCGGATTCTAAAACTTCTTCGGCGCCAATGCAGCGCAGGCCCCACGAAACCGCACAAAGGGCTCCCACCGGCTGATACCAACCGGAGCCCATGCTGGCGAGCGAGGCGCGTAGCGGCACACGTAAACTGTGTGGCAACCAACATTTACCCACCCTAGCGGAGCCGGAAAATGCAGGCAACATCGAGTCCACGCGGGGCAACCGGCTAGCAGAAGGGTTGCTGGCTGCTTTCTAGCTACGGCTATTCTCGAATAGGTGTTCGCGTTACACGGGGCGGCGGGGACCCCTAGTCCCGATTTCGGCGGAAAAGACGCCACCGCTTGCGTGCCTTAGGGAGATCGCCCGCTTGGCCATAATCGATCAGTTCCGTCGTGCTCCAGCGAACTCGGCACCCCGAATCATCGCGGCTTGTCTCCGAAGCTGAAATCACGCCGCCCGGGACGGCATCGCTGCGGACTTCAAACCGTGAAGTGCTGTGGCCAGCTCGCTGAGATCGATGCGCCGCGTGATACCCAGGTACAATTCCCTCGTCGAGCGTCACTGGCACGTCCAGCCGGGAAACCGTGTAGGATCCTGTGTCCTCAGTCGATCGTCGCGCGAACAAATAGGGTGACAGCTCGGGATTGTAAGAGACCTCAAGCTCACGGGACTGGTCGCCAACCCCAACCTCCAGACGCCAAGTCTGGCAGAGAAGCGACCGCCCACCGAGGCCAATGGTTTCAGAGCCGCGGTCCAAGATTTTGTGTTGGTCCTGTGGTGAATCGGTCAGCAGTGAAAAAGTGGTCTGCTGTGCGGCCCCGCGAAGCTTCTTGCCACCTACGTCAACCACGGTTGTCGTTTCAAGGGTGTAGGTTCCACTCGCCACGCTAACCAGAGTCTCAGTCTGGGTAGTATCACTGCGACCTAAGTACTTGCCATTCGCGTCGAAGGTTTCCGTCACGATGGCGAGCGTTCGCCAAGCTCCCGGCTGGAAACGCCCCCAAGAGTGATGAGAGGCGGGAAACAGAGTATCTGCGCCGGCCGTTTCCTGTTGGGCCAAAGGCGGGTCAGGGAGTCGCGGCAGTCCGCCATCGGCAGAGGGAGTCGCCTTTCGCGCGACAACCACTCGTGGCGGTACGCTTTGAGTGGATTCCTGCGCGCAAAGTAGTGACTGGCCAACTGCGACAAGCACAACGCACGGCCAAATCAGCGGTCGAGTGACAAGAAGCATCGATTGGATAGGCTTGCCGCCAGCGGACGGCTTTGGGTGGGGCGGGTCACGCAGCATGCGTGCCGAAGTGGGCAGGATTTGGAGGAGAACGGCGTTAGCAACTACCGGGCTTCACCATCTCTTAACAGAATAAGCGACCCAGAGCCCCAAGTCACCCGGCCTCTCCCGAATTTCCAGTGGTCGCCGGTGCTCCTGGGTCGGAAAAAGCCGCCACGAGCGCCAGGTCCTGCCGGGGGAAAACCGTCCGTAAATCGAGCAAAACACGCGAGCCATCCACGCGACCGCGAACTCCCGGACTGGCGCTTGCTAGTTTATTCAAAAGCTCCTCTACGCCGAGGCTGGCGGGCTCGATGGCAATGGCGAACGACTCGGCGTGGTGAGGAATCCCACAGAATCGGCTCGATTCCACAGGCAGCGGTAACGCCTCGGCATGGGCCACCCATGGTGACTCGATCAGTTGGGGTGACAAACGTTCTGCGCGAGTCCGCAGATTTGCTAGCGGGGTTGAGAGCAATGAAAGAATCGGGGTTTGCAACAAGGCGCGCCGAGGGTCGATCAACAAGCGAAGCGTAGCAGCCAAGGCGGCTATCGTGGCTGCCGTGGGTCGGTGGCATACAGCCAGCGGGAGCTGACGAAGCCGCTTGATCAGCTCAGCATCGCCCAGCACGATGCACGCTTCGGGGCCGCCCGTCATACCGTCGCTGCGGATCAGCACAAGGTCGGCCCCAGCGGCCAATGTGGCTGCGGCCGACAACGCAGTGGCTCCGGTAATGGCGGGCCCAGCAGGGTCGTCAGCCGCAGATGCCAGGTCGATCAGCGGCGCGGCTCCAAGGTCCTCGATCAACAGCGCGTCGCGCTGGTGGACGGCGTCAGCCAACTCGTGGGTCGATGGTTGGCGCTTTGCGGAGTCGTTGGAGAGCGCGCTGGTTTCCAAGCGGAGAATCACGCCGCCCTGTTCATCAGGCTCTTGAGCCGGGGGGGATAGGTAGTCGTCCAAGGAAACCGAGTCCACGGAACCAACTTCGCACATTCTGGCGCCGGCGGAATTGCATAGAGCCGTGAAGCGACACCCCGGATCCACTTCGCCAAGATCGCCACGGGCTACGATTAGCGGCGGCCTGGCCGCGAGCTCAGTTAGCACCAAAGACAAAGCGCCGGCCCGGGTGCTAAAGACCTCGGCCGCTGGGGCTCCGGTCAGTCGCTTTGCCTGTTCCACCGCATCGGCCGTCGTGGAAGCGGTGCTCAACGCGAAGTCTCTTGAGAGCAGCAGCATGCGTTCGACGGCGGCATCCGCCAGCGGAGGACTCTGCCAGGGCCCGCCGCGGAAGCGCCCGGTGGCATTAATCGCGCCGGCTAGTTGCCAACCCTGATCGCGCGCTACATACCGCGTCACACGGTCGACCACCTCGCGCAAAGTGGGCATCGGCAGATTGTCTGCCCGCTGCGCAAGCTCCGTCCTCAGGTCGTCTAAGAAGCCACGCACCTTGGTCGTTGCCACTGACTGATTGAGTCGCTCGACCACCGACTTCACTTGCGGATGGCCAAGCAGCTCACTTACTGAAGGCAGATTGCGGAGCAAGTCAGACGATTTCATGGAAGCAACACTGGCTGGGTCTCGGGATGATCGACTTCCCGAGTTCTACGCCCTCGCTAGGTGTTGAGCAATCGTCGGCGGTCAGGCCCGCTAGCGTGTTTCGGTGCCGGGCCGCTTCTGAGCCAAGAACTCAGGCACGGTCTGGGGACCTCGGTCCTGCTGCTGGCTACCAAACATGCGGGCGAAGAACCCCGGTTGTCCTGGCACTTGGTCTCCGCCACCGCCAATCTTTATCCGTTCGACGGTCTTGTTCCAGGCTGACCGAGTCCGGTGTGCAGCGCCTTGGGCAGCGGTGCGGATCTTAGCCACTTGGCCTTCGAGAAAACCGGGCTGCCCCTCTTGCCGAGGAGCCCCCATCGAGTTCCACGAAAGCTTTGGCATCTTGAGTTCGGGCCAGCCCACGTTGACCAAGGGGGACGTGAGCAGCCAATTGCCACTTTCTGAATCGACCTCCGCCGTCGGCGAGGCGGACTGGGAGTCCGCCCAGGGAGGTGCGGCTTGCTGTGCCGATGCCGCTTGGCAGCAGATCGCAGTTGCCATAGCAACACCTAGCAGGACTGTTGTTTGGGAATCACTACGCATCGCTATCACCTCCATGGAATCGGCAACCACCCCAAGCGGCCGCGGAGTTTGTCAGAAGCCGGCCATCACGTCCAGGCCGACGAAGCCAACTAACTTTCATCGCCGCAGAGCGTTCTTGTCTCACTCGTTGACGTTGCGTAGCCTATTGTTAGACAACAACTTCTGGCGATCGCGCAAGCAAGCAGGCAAACGAATCGATGAGTGCTCCGACCATCGCCTTTATTGGCGCCGGCAAGATGGCAACCGCGTTGGCTCGAGGCTTCGTCTGTGCGGAGATTACGCCGAGTTCCTCAATTCGTGCTAGCGACGCTTACCCCGCAGCCCTCGCCGCGTTCACCGAGTCCGTGGGCTGCCATGCAGCTGACAGCAACAGCTCAGCGGTCGACGGCGCCGACGTGGTGGTGCTTGCCGTCAAACCCCAGCAATTGCTAGCGGTTCTGGACGAGTTACGCCCCGCCATCCAAAGCACTCACCTAGTAATCTCGATCGCCGCGGGAATCCGACTAGCAAGCCTCGCTGAGCGATTGCCCCCAGGCGCTCGGATCATTCGCGTGATGCCCAATACGCCATGCTTGGTCAGGGCCGGCGCGAGTGGCTTTAGCCGGGGCCCCCACGCAACGGGTGAAGATGCCGCGCAAGTGATGCAGCTGTTCTCTGCCGTGGGAGTCGCGCACGAACTTCCCGAAGATTTGCTCGACGCGGTTACAGGCGTCTCGGGCTCGGGACCCGCCTTCGTGTACACTGTGATCGAGGCCATGACCGATGCCGGTGTGCAGGCAGGTCTGCCTGCCATGGTGGCCAAGAGTCTGGCGGTCAGTACGGTCGCCGGCGCAGCAGAGATGGTGCGGCAAACTGGCGACCACCCTGCCCTGCTCCGCAACGCGGTGACGAGCCCAGGAGGAACGACGGCGGCCGGTTTGGCCGCACTTGAGCAGCAAGGCTTGAGGCACGCCATGGCCCAAGCCGTCAGCGCTGCCGTTGAGCGATCAAAGGAACTAGGGGAGAGTTAAGCGAAAGCGCCCAGCTTCAGACAGCCGGGCTTCTCGATTCAACCCCGTGTAGAAACGAGTCATGTCAATTCTCTGCAGCGTAGACGACAAGCAAGTGCCGCTGTATCGCGTCATGTGGGTGGCAGGCACGCCCCATTTTTGTGGCGAGGTCGATTGCATGCGCGAGGGCTTCTATGAGGTTCGCCTGGAACATGGCGAAAGTGTTTGGGCCACCTCCGCCGAGCGCGACAACCTGGTTGAGAAGCTCGAAGGTTGGCAGGGCGGCATGGGACCTCCTGAAGAAGATTGGTGAAGAGAGGTCCGGCGTTGTTAAACAGCGAACCATCAACCAGCTATCCGCGACAGGCCACCAATGGATGATTACGAAGACCTGCTAGGCGGCGATCTCTTCGGCGACCTAGGCGACCAGCCCGAAGGCGCCACAGGCGATCAGCTTGCGTGGCGTGAAACCTACTTTGTGCTCTTCGACCACCAACGGCGGCCGACACTCACGCAAGTCGAGGCGGCAATCGTCGACGCTGGTCGAGGACTGACCATCGAAAACCTGGCTGCCGATGATGATGGATTGTTCCAGTCCTTACTGATCCAGGCGCCAGAAGATAACGCCGCGCTGGAAGTCAGTTACGAAGTTGGCGAAGCGGTCATCGAACAGAGCACCGAGCTCGCCAAGCTGCTGGGCAAGCAGCTGGAGGGCGATCAACTGGCTCAGCTCCTCAGAGCTGACGCGCGGCTAGACATCATGCACTTCGAGCGAATGGTGGATAACGAGACGTTCGATGAAGAAGGGGTCGACCCCATGACCCTCGAAGCACTCGACCCGGCCACTTTGATCACTGTGGTTGAGGCTCTGGCCAGCCTGACCGATGGCTTGCCAATCGATCCGGCGGCTGGCGAGTTGCTAAACTAGGGCTGATCTCGGGCAGCCTCAACTCTCCGGCTGGGAAAAAACCTCCGTCGGCAGCTGGCAGCTGATCAACTCCCCCTGCTACTGGAGATCGCCGCCGTGGCTTGTCGCCCAAGGCCCGTGGCTTGTATTCTCTTGGTCAGCGACACCCCCCTTCTGCCGCCTGCCAACTCACCCCGTATAACCAACACCTGCTGTGCTCGCCAAAGACATGAAACCTGGCACGATCGTCGTTCAGAACGGCGCTCCGTGCTTGATTGAAAGTGTGACTGTCCAGTCGCCTTCAGCTCGCGGCGGCGCGACGCTCTACAAGTTCCGCGCCCGCAACTTAGTCACCAAGAACAAGATCGACATCACCCTCAAGGGGACCGAGGGTCTCGACGATGCGGACTTCGCGCGCCGAGAAGTAAGCATCATGTACTCCGACGCCGAGTCCCTCCACCTAATGGATACCGAGACCTACGAGCAGTACGCCGTTGGCTTAGACGACGTGAAGGAAGAAATGCAATATGTCGCCGAGGGCATGGAGGGAATCCTAGCGCTGATATACAACGATGAGTGCGTGGGGATCAGCGTCCCGGCAACCGTGGAACTCAAGATCGACCAATGCGATCCTGGGGTGAAGGGCAACAGCGCTACCGGTAGAACCAAGCCATTGAATCTAGAAACGGGCCTCCAGATTCAGGGTCCCGAGTATCTGAAAGAAGGTGAGGTTGTGAAGGTCGACACCCGAACGGGCGAGTTTCTGGGGCGTGCCTAACGGGAGCTTTGTGGTTGAATCTAAGCATCTCGTCGCCGCAGTGGCAGCTGCCACGCTCCTGATTGCCGAAGCCTGGGCGCCAGCGTTTGCCGCGCAACGTCGACGCTGGCGACGCTTGTTACGACACGATCTGCGGAATGTCCTCTTCGGGGGCTTCAATGCCTTGGCGCCTGGAGCAGCTTTCGCCACCGCTTTAGTGGCGATCGATGGCGCCGCTGCAGAACACAACTTCGGCCTGCTGCGGCAGGTCGCTTGGCCTGAGCCCGTCGAGTGCTTTGCGGCGCTACTACTCTTTGATCTGTGGATGTACTGGTGGCATCGGCTGAATCACGCGGTTCCCTTTTTGTGGCGCTTTCATCGAATGCACCATAGTGACCCTGCGATGGATACCTCGTCGGGCGTGCGTTTTCACCCAGGTGAAATCTTGATGTCAGGGGCCGCCCGACTGGCGGTGTTGCCTCTGCTGGGTATCTCCTCAATACAACTCGTGTTGTACGAAACGATCTTGCTGCCCGTCGTGCTCTTCCACCACGCCAACGTGCGCTTGCCCCGTTGGCTCGACTTCGGCCTGTTTCGCGCAGGGCTTCTGGTGACGCCCGCCATGCACCGCGTTCACCACAGCCAGGTCCGCTCAGAGACCAACAGCAACTATAGTTCGATGCTCCCCCTCTGGGACCGGCTCTTCGGCTCACTGCGAGTCCGGCAGGATGTGGATCAGATTGAATTCGGGCTCGAAGAATTCGCCAGCAAGCAATCCCAAACGCTGGCGGGCATGATCAGGACGCCACTGGCAGCGCACAAAAAAACCGGCGACGATACCGTCGCCGGCTGATAGAGGGGTTCGTCGCGTGCGGCCAGCTAGGCCTTGATGGCAGCAGCCGACTCGGCAGCTTCGCCAGTAGGTTCGTCGTGCAGAATATCGTGCACTTCACCGGCTTCAATCTTAGCGACCATCGCCTTGGTCCAGCCATTGGCTTCGGCTTCGCGAGCCAGGAGCTGGCGACCGCGATCGGTCCAAACGCCGATTTCGCGCGTGATCTGGCGGGCCTCATCCAAGAAAGTGACGCGAGTGGGAGTCACGCCATCGATCGTGGCGTGGCCATTCTCCAGGTGATAGTCAAACCGCATGGCCACGCGGCGATTGTTGTCATCATCCTCCCAGCTACTTTGGCAACTTGGCATCTTGGGCTCCCTATTTGGTGATTGGCCTGGCAAGGCACTGATAGAGGGAACCCCTTTGCCATAACGTTGGCAGTGGCTCCCGGTGAGCCCCGCAGAATAGCCGTGCCACGGGGGTCTATCTAGGGCGATCGGTCATTTCGCCGCAGACTACCCAGCTTCTTCACAAAAAGAAGGGATCTGACGGCGTTTGACGCGCGTATGGGCGCTTGCAAGCCACCCACCAAAGGGAGAAACCGCTACGACTTGGCTGCCTTTTTCTTCTTAGTGGCCTTCTTTTTGGCAGGCTTGGCAACCTTCTTCTTGGCTGTCTTTTTGCTGCCGCCAAAGACCTTCTCCCAGCCCTCGGCATACTGCTTGGTTGACCCGGTTCGGATGATGCTCATGAGTGCCTCCCTGTTTCAAATTTCGCACAAAAGAATCGAGTTATGTCGGCAGATCGCAGAACAACTCGTGAATGTGTCCGTCGGGGTCAGCGAAGAACGCGGTGTGCTGACCCCACGGCATGTCACCTGGCTCGCGGATGGCCGTGGCGCCCTTTTCGACAAGCCGTGCATAGTCGGCCGCCAGTGCCTCCTTCGTTGCGCTGCGAAATGCTAAGGAGACGGGTCGCCCTGTCGTAGGCTGATCAAAGTGCTCGGCGCTTACCGTCTCAGCCATCACACCACGCTCACAGATGGCAAATCGGACGCCCTGCCCTGTGAACTCCACATACTTTTCGAGTTCTACGCTCACCTCAAAGCCAAGCACCTCGGCGTAGAACTGTTTCATCTCAGCGAAGCGATCGGTAAAGAGGCCAAGCATTTCGAACTTCATGGCGTCCTCGTTATAGCGTCGATCTTAAGCCATGTTCATGACCTAGTGCTGAAGCTTCTTGTACTTGAAACGTTTCGGCTCGTCGGCATCGGTGCCGAGTCGCTCGTGGCGTTGCTGTTCGTAGGCGTAGAAGTTGCCTTCGCACCAGTGGACGTAGCCGTCGCCTTCGAAGGCCAGAATGTGGGTCGCCAAGCGATCAAGGAACCAGCGGTCGTGGCTCACAACCACTGCACAGCCCACGAACGTAGCAACTGCCTCCTCGAGCGCCCGTAGTGTATCGACGTCCAAGTCGTTGGTCGGCTCATCCAAGAGCAACACGTTCGATCCACCACGCAACAACTTGGCCAAGTGCACCCGGTTACGCTCACCGCCAGAGAGCACGCCGACCTTTTTCTGCTGGTCGGTCTTCTGGAAATTGAACCGCGAAACATACGCGCGGCTGTTCACCTCGCGCTTACCCATGGTAATCAGGTCCAAGCCGCCGGAGATTTCCTCCCAGACCGTCTTGTTGGGATCGAGGTTGTCACGCGACTGATCGACGTAGCCCAAGGCAACGGTGGGGCCAAAGTTCAGCTCGCCTGAGGTGGGTTCCTCCTGGCCCATCAGCATCTTCAGCAGCGTTGTTTTGCCGGCGCCGTTGGGGCCGATGATGCCCACGATTCCGCCCGGCGGCAGGCGGAAGTTGACGTTCTCGAAGATCACGTTGTCGCCAAAGCACTTGGTCAGATTCACCGCGTCGATCACCTGATCGCCCAGCCGTGGGCCGGGGGGGATTTGGATCTCCAGCTCTTCGGTCTTCTCTTCAAACTCCTTGGCCGCCATCTCCTCGTAATTCTTGATGCGGGCCTTGTTCTTGCTCTGCCGGCCCTTGGGATTGGTACGGATCCAGTCCAGTTCCTTCGCCAGCGTCTTTTGACGGGCTGACTTTTGCTTCTCATCCTGCTCGAGCCGCTTGGCCTTCTGCTCAAGCCACGCGGTGTAGTTGCCCTCAAAGGGGATCGCGCGGCCGTACTCGATTTCCAGAATCCACTGCGCGACGTTATCAAGGAAGTATCGGTCGTGAGTAATGGCGACGATCGTGCCGGTGTACTCCGCCAAGTGATGCTCTAGCCACAGAATGCTCTCGGCGTCGAGGTGGTTGGTAGGTTCGTCGAGCAGCAAGAGGTCTGGCTTGCGGAGCAAGATTTGGCATAGCGCGACGCGGCGCTTTTCTCCACCAGAGAGCTTCGAAACGTCGGCGTCGCCAGGTGGCAGATTGATGGCATCCATGGCAATCTCGATCTGGCGATCGAGTTCCCATAAGTTGCCGGCGGCGATTAGGGCGTCCAGTTCTTCTTGTCGTTTTCCCAGTTTTTCAAAGTCGGCATCGGGCTCACCATAGGCTTCGCCGATCTTGTCGTACTCCTCGAGAATGGCCTTCTTCTCGGCAACTGCCTCCATGACGTTGCCGAAGACGTCCTTCTCCTCGTTTAGTTCCGGCTCCTGTTGGAGCATGCCAACGGTAAATCCTTCCGTCAGCGCGGCCTTGCCCTCGAACTCCTTATCAATGCCAGCCATGATGCGCAGCAGAGTACTCTTGCCGGCGCCGTTGCGTCCCAGCACGCCAATCTTGGCCCCTGGGTAGAATGCCAGGTCGATCTCTTTGAGCACCTCTCGCTGGCCATGTTTCTTGGTCAGACTCGAGATCTGGAAAATGTACTTCTGGTTGGGCGGCATGTCGCGAAGGGAGCGGGATAGGGAAGGCGGAATATGAGGGCCGGATGGGCCTCGGTGAAGTCTCGCCGGCGGTCGTCGATTTGAATGACGTCGGCAAGCCAACTAGCATATCCTTCAGGCCGATTTGATGTCAGCCTCGATTGCCCCCCATGTCTGCCCTCCACAGCATCCCCGCCCCGTGAAAGCCCTCGACTATGACCATGATGTTGCGCGCGCTGCTCTTCGGTTGCCTCCTTGCTGGCTTCAGCTCCGCTCCTTTGGCGATTGCCGCCAGTTCTGGTGCTGATGAAGAGAAAACTAGTACCGAGGCGGATAAGGACGAGAAGAAGTCGAAGGACAAAAAGAAGGAGCCAAAGCGTTCCATCACCGAGGGCAAGGTCACCATCGCTGGCAAAGAGATCACTTACGCCGCGACGGCGGGCAAAGTGATCCAGAAAGCGGATGATGGGGACGAGAAGGCGGAAATCTTCTTCGTCGCCTACACCGCTGGCGGCTTGGGGGAAGACGGCAAGCCAGTGGTCGATCCCTCGCGACCGGTGACGTTCTGCTTCAACGGCGGCCCCGGTTCGTGCAGCGTGTGGCTCCACCTTGGCATGCTCGGTCCTCAGCGGGTGAAGCTGCCGGACGATGCCTCTCACCCAGCGCCGCCCTTCAAGACGGTCGAAAATCCGTTCTCGCTGCTTGATGTCACGGACATCGTGATGATCGATCCCGTAAGCACCGGTTACAGCCGGCCCTCGAAGGACGAAAAGAAGGGGCAGTTCCACGGCCTAGAAGAAGACATCCGCAGTGTGGGCCAGTTTATCCACGACTACACATCGGAGTTCAGCCGTTGGCAGTCCCCCAAGTTTGTGTTGGGCGAAAGCTACGGTGGCATCCGTTCGGCAGGCCTGGCCCAGGAACTCCAGGATCGCTATCGCATGTATCTCAATGGCATTGTGCTGGTGTCGGCAGTGCTCGATTTCTCGACGCTACGGTTTGCTGACAACAATGACCTGCCGTACGTCCTGTTTGTTCCTGCCTACACGGCCACCGCTTGGCGACACAAGGTGCTGGATGATGACCTGCTGGGCAAGTCGCTCGAAGCGGTGGTTGCTGAGGCAGAAGCCTTTGCCTACGGCCCCTATGCGGATGCCTTGCTGCAAGGCTACGCCATGCCCTCCGACCAAAGACAGGCCACCCTCGAAGAGATGTCTCGCCTGACGGGTCTCTCGGTTGACTACCTCGACGGTGCCAATATGCGGGTGGCGATGTGGGAGTTTTCCAAGGAGCTACTCCGCGACCGTGGCAAGATTGTTGGCCGCTTCGACAGCCGGTACACCGGATCATCGCCCAAGAAAAATGGCTCCGCCATGGAGTACGACGCGAGCGGCGCCGCGATCTCAGGCATCTTTGCGGGGGCCATGAACGGATACCTCCGCGACGTGCTGAATTACAAAGAGGACCGGGTGTACGAGATCAGCGGCTCGGTCCATCCCTGGAACTACAGGACCTACGAGAACCGCTATGCTTCAGTCGCTGGCCGGCTGAGCATGGCAATGACGAAGAACCCGCACCTGAAGGTATTTGCCGCTTGCGGCTACTACGACCTGGCGACGCCAGCCTTTGCCATGGAGTACACTCGTGACCACACTCTGCTAAGCCAAGAGTTGCAAGACCGCTTCGAGATCGACTACTACGAGGGAGGACACATGATGTACATCCACGAGCCCTCGCTAGCGAAGCTTCGCAAGGACCTAGTCAAGTTCTACGAGGCAGCAGCGCCATAGCCCAATAAAGGCCATCAGCCGCGATGCCCGAAGCGGCGTGGCTGTCCTATCGCCATCTCTCAGAACCCTTCCTGGAACAGCACCATGCTTCGCTTGTTGTTGATCAGCCTCATCTTGTCGCTTTGCACGACGGCGCTCCATGCCGATCCCTTCGGTGAGATCCGAGACCGCATTGCCGGCGGCCCCACAGGTGAGCGCCACCCGAATGACAACGTTGAGGGCGTCATTTGGGAGTACAAGGGGGAACTCGAAAAGGGTGAGCTTGAGGGCAAGAAAGAGGCCCGCATCGGCGGCATGTTTCGCATGGAGGGAGAAGCACTTTTTGCCGTGGGTAGCGTGATTCGGTTGCCCGGCAAGAAAGACATTGAGGAGTTGATCGAAGCAATCAAGCAAGGCCGGCCAAAGACCTTGAAGCTGCCGAATTTCAAGCCACGGCGGATTGGCGAATTTAAGCTGGGCCGCACTGGACGATTGACGCTCAACTTCGACGACGAGTCGGAAGACCCCGACGCCCTCTACGGCACAATGGTCTTGCGGCCCAAGAAAGGCCAGACCACTGTCTATTTGGGCGACTTCCGCGAGAAGCAGGGCAAGAAGACCATCCGCTCCTGGCAGATGACCGTCCGCAAGGTCCAGGACTGACGTTCACCGTCCCGATCGGCACGATCTGCTAGCCATTTCTCCAGCGGGACGGCTATGATCAAGTTCCCCCCCTAGCTGGCCCTTGAGGTTGCTTCCATGCAGACTGCTTCACGTCACGTTGCTCCGGCCATTGCACTGGCTGGCCTGGCTGTCTTGCTGACATCGGTCACAGGACCCTCTGACCGCGCCGCCGCCGCCACGCGTCGCGAGCGGTCGGAAAGTAAGGATGACCCGAAGCTGCCGCTCGAACCGGGCGAATGGTTTAAGCAATTGCCCGTGCCAGAGGATGGCATCGAGTTCCGCGGCCGCTTGAGCTACACCCTGACGGGCGACTGGAACAAGTGGCCCGAGGACAAGCGGGTGAGAATCGTCAAGGCGATGGACGAGGCCGTGTGGCTATACAACCGTTACGGTGCCTTCGAGAAGAAGCTGCGCGTCATGTACAAGTCTTCAATTCCCACCGCGGATGGCAACATCAACGGCACGATTCGCTTCGGCAAGAGCATCTCCACCAAGACTGCGCTACATGAGATTTCCCACACGCTGGGAGTCGGTACCAGTCGCAAGTGGGATCAGATGTTCAAAGATAAGAAGTGGCACGGCGAGCGCGCCAATCGGCTAGCCCAGGCATTCGGTGGTCCAGATGCGAAGCTCGGCGGAGACAAGAGCCACTTCTGGCCCTACGGCCTCAACCACAAGAAGGAAGACAGCCCCACCAACCGCATCCGCCACGTGCTGATGGTCCAGGCGATGTGTCAAGACATGGGCGAGAGAGTCTTCCTGAGGTCATCCAAGTAGGGGCTCGCCCAACGGCCCCCCGAAGCGGGGGCTAACTTCTGGCGTTTTCTCACTCCCACTCGATCGTCGCGGGAGGCTTGCTGCTGATGTCGTACACCACGCGGTTGACGCCCTGCACTTCGTTGATAATGCGAGTGCTGATCCGGCTGAGCAGATCGTGCGGTAGGTGGCTCCAGTCGGCAGTCATGAAGTCGTCCGTGTTGACGCAGCGGACCGCCAGCGTGTTCTCATAGGTGCGGCCGTCGCCCATGACGCCGACACTTTGTACCGGTAGCAAGACGGCAAAGGCCTGGCTCGTGGCCCGGTATAGGCCTTCGGCTTTGATCTCCCCGACGACAATGGCGTCCGCTTCGCGGAGCGTATCGAGCTTGTCTTTGGTGACCTCGCCGAGGCAGCGCACCGCCAGGCCGGGACCGGGAAACGGGTGCCGCCAGACAATCTCTTCGGGCAAGCCAAGCTGCAGTCCAAGTTGGCGAACCTCGTCTTTGAAGAGATCGCGCAGCGGTTCGATCAAGTCGAAGCCCAATTCGTCTGGCAAGCCGCCGACGTTGTGGTGCAGCTTGATGTTGGCGGCTGGCCCATCAACGGCGCCGCCACTTTCGATCACGTCGGGGTAGAGCGTTCCTTGCGCCAAGTATTTGGCGCCGGTGACTTTGTCCGCTTCGCGCTTAAAGCAATCGATAAACTTCGCACCGATGATCTTCCGCTTCTCTTGTGGATCGGTTACCCCCAACAGCTTTTCGAGGAATTCCTGTTCGGCGTGGACCACGTGTAGGTCGGTCTTGAAGTGGCCCGAAAACTCCTCGACCACGGCGCGCTCTTCGTCCTTGCGCAACAGGCCATTGTCGACCAAGATACAAGTAAGCTGGTCTCCAATAGCTCGCGAGAGTAACGCCGCTACGACGGAGGAATCAACGCCGCCGCTCAGTCCGCAGATCACGCGATGATCGCCCACTTCCTCTCGAACTTGTTTAATCGTTTGCTCAGCGAAGTCGCCTAGCCGCCAGGCTCCGGTTGTCTTGCAAACCTTGCGCAGGAAGTTGCCGAGTACGGTCTTGCCTTCAACGGAGTGCGTTACTTCCGGGTGAAACTGCAGGCCAAACACCGGCAAGCGGTTGTGTCGGACCGCCGCGTAAGGGCAAGTGTCGGTAGCGGCTAAGGCAGTGAAGTCGTCAGCGATGTGGGTCACCTGGTCGCCATGGCTCATCCAAACTTCCGTCTCGGCATGCACGCCCTCAAACAGGTCGACATCACTCAGCACTGAACAATGGGCCCGGCCGTACTCGCGCGTCGAGACATTCTGAACCTGGCCACCCAGCGCCTTGCAGGCCAACTGCATTCCGTAACAGATGCCCATGACGGGAATCCCCAGCTCGAACAGCTTCGGATCGCATTGCGGAGCGCCCGGGTCGTACACGCTGCTTGGACCACCCGACAGGATGATGCCCCGCGGCGCCAGTTCCTTGATGCGATCGGCAGTGATGTCGTTGCGCACGATCTCGCAGTAGACGTGCTGTTCGCGTACGCGCCGGGCAATGAGCTGCGCGTACTGCGAACCGAAGTCGAGCACCAACACCTTCTCATCAGCGATGCTGGTCGCAGCCGAGGTGGGGGGTGAATCAACGGCGGTCATGGCGGCGGTCCTTCGAGTGGGGAGAAGCCTGTGATTATAGGGCTTTGGAGGCCGGGGTCGAGGACGAACCGCTTTGCCGTTGGCAGGCGACTCTAGCGCCCCGGCGCATCCTCGACCCCGGCGCTAAGGCCGGTATGATGACCGGTATGCAAATCCTATTGACCAACGATGATGGCATCTACGCACCCGGCCTAGACGCGATGCGGCGCACTCTGGAACGACTGGGGAGTGTCTCGGTCGTGGCCCCGGCCACGGAGCAAAGCGGCGTGGGGCACTCGATAACTTTCCTCACTCCACTGATGGCCAAGGAGGTTTACTCGGCCGATGCCGACGGATCCGAACGCCGACTGGGCTGGGCCGTGGAAGGCAGCCCGGCAGACTGCGTAAAGCTAGCGCTGGCGAAACTGTGCCCCGAGCCACCTGATTTGGTCGTCAGCGGCATCAATGGTGGACTCAACGTGGGCATCAACGTCTTGTACTCCGGAACCGTGGCGGCCGCGACCGAGGCGGCCCTGAACGAGCGGCCGGCGATTGCCGTCAGCCTGGAATACGACGAGCATCCTCGCTTTGCCCCCGCAGCGGAAATAGCGACCGACATCATTGAGATGATGCTGAAAAACAACGCTTGGCAGGACCACCTGTTGTACAACCTCAACATTCCCACCTCTGCGACGGTCGAACCTGCCGGACAACTGAGCGGCAGCGGGCCTCCGGCGCCAGAGTTGCTGATTGCTCCCATGAACGTCAGCCCTTGGCCTGCCGTCTACGATGAGCGCCGCGACCCGAAGAACCGTCGCTACTACTGGGCCGCAGGCACGCTACCCGACCCCTACATCAACGAGTCGAGCGACCTGGCCGGCATCCGTGCTGGCAAAGTTACCCTTTCGCCACTGACTATCGACCGCACCCAGCACGAGCAGCTGAGAGCAATGAAAGCGTGGCAGCTGGGACAGCCTTCGCCCGTTACCAATCCCTAGTCACCCATCAGGGACTTTCCATGGACCGCCTACTGCGACTCACCGCTTTGGCCGTTAGTGGCGCCACCCTTCTTTGGCTCTCAGGCTGCGTCGAGCCTTCAGAAATGCCCCCTGAGGAAGAGTCCAGTTCCATTGCGGCCGAGATTCAGCAACGAAAGTCGGAGACCCAAGCCGCCAAGGCCGCCGCGGCACAGGCTGCTGCGGACACAGAGGCTAAGCGGTTGGCGAACGAAGCGCCCAGCGAAGTGACCAACGACGACTTTCACAAGGGTTCGAAGATCACTAGCGACGGCTACCTGGGAACGGTCGTTCGCTCAGGTCGGCGTGCTGGCGAACGGGTCCGCCTGCAGAACCTTGAATACAACTTGAAGATCCATGCCGCCGCGAACGGGTGGCCCAAGTCGCACGAAGCCTTCCTAGAACTGGTCGCCGAATGGGGCTTGCCGCTCCCCGAACTGCAAGGCCCTTACGAGTACTGGTACAACGCCGAAGATCACAAAATCTACAAGCGGCCGATCGTCCTCAGTGACACGGACTCGGACGCTGCTGAATAAGCAGCTCCCCTTGGCCAGCCCAGGCTGGCCGCTCCTCTCCCTCCTCTTCGCTCCTCCCGCCATGAATAGACTCCCCACCCTGCCCCGCTCGCTGTGGTTGGTCATTGCCTTGACAGCCCTGGCCGCGACCTCTGACGCCACGGCAAACCCTCCTAGTTGGGTCTTTGCTCGTAGCACCTACACGCATGATCCTGCCACGGGTGCGCGGGTCGCGCAGTACCAACGCGTTTCGCCGATCGAAGACTTAGATGATCCGCGAATGGTCACCAGCCGCTACCGTCGCATCCGCACCACACTACGAGGCGCCGATGGCTCGGTCGATTCCACGTACGAAGTGCAAAACTTTGGCAACGGCCGCGGTGGTCTCGATGCCGAGTGGGAACGATTCCATGACGCTTGGCGGCAATCGCTGCTCACCGGTAGCTACTACTATCAGAATCAGCCGGTACCGTTTGGCACGGTCTATGGCTATCCCGGCGACGGCTACAACCCGACCTATGGCCCAACGCTTCCCAACGGAGCCTTTGGCGACCCTCGTTTTAGGAATCCTTACCCGCCCCAAGGCCCCTATGGTCCGGCGCCAGGTTTTCGTGGTGGACGATGACTGGCTCACCGCGACTTCCGAAGCTGAGCGGCCCCGCGCCGCCAGTCCTCCGAGGCGGTATAGCTTTCCAGTCGCCAACGGCCCTTCTGCCGGACGAACTGAAATTCCACACGAGCGAAGTCTCCTCCTCGCATGCCGCCGCGCCTGTGTGACGCACTGACAAAGACTCTCGCTTCAGCCTGGGCCATCGTTCGATCTCGCCCGACGAATTCGACCTCAATAGCGCCAGTCGCACGTGCTCGCGTTACTTCGAACTCTGGCATCAGTCGCTGGGCGTCGTTGCGGATCGCCTGCGCGTTTGGTGAGAGATACATGAGCACCGCCGGCATGTCATCCGCTTCGACCGCCGCTAGGAACTGCCGCAAGGTGCTCTGAACTTGTTCGCGCGGCGTTTCGTAGAAGTGCTCTAGCAGTAGTCCGGCGGTTGTAAGCAACAGCACGCCCAGGATTGCCAGTAGAGAAGCTCCGCTACGGAGAGAGGAGTATAAGATTGCGGCCATGGTCAAGCCAATCGCTCCCACTATCCAATAGGGCGCCGAGTTCTCAAGGAAGAATTGCATAGGGCACTCCAGTCCGGTTTCGTGTTGGCTTGCTCTCTAACGTTCGGACGATGCTGGATACATTATTTACGGACTGGATTGATCATTTACGCATGGGGGCGCCGTAACGATCAGGCTTCGCGAGCCCCCTACCGAGCCAGTATGGTACGCTTGACCATAAAGTACGCGATACTTCTCCTCAGGCGGTAATCCTGATGTCGGCGCCCCAACAGCACCAGCCCGCCATATTGATCTCGAGTACGGACGCGGACCTACCCGTGGAGGTCCCCCAAGGACTGTCGAGGTATACCGGATTTCGTGAAATGGCCCGGGGCGGCAACGCCCTACTCCGGTCGTGCTTCGACACCGTGTCAGGCCGGTCGGTCGCCATCAAAACGCTACTGCCACAGTTCCTGGGCAGTAACCGTGACTGTCGAAGATTCCTGCGCGAAGCTCGGATCACGGCCCAACTGCAGCATCCCAACACAGTGCCTGTCTACGAAGTCGGCCGGGACGCAGCCGAGGGGTTGTACTTCACGATGAAGCGCATCTCGGGCGAAAACTTCTTTGAGGTCCTTAAGCGAATCGCCAAGCGGAACCCGCGCACGATTAGTGAGTTCAACATCGCGCGTCGAATCGATATTTTGATCGATGCCTGCCAAGCCTTGGCCTACGCCCATGCACGCGGGGTAGTGCACCGCGACGTGAAGCCTGAGAACATCTGGGTGGGAAACTTCGGCGAAGTGGTCCTACTAGATTGGGGAGCCGCCAAGGTTTGGGGGCAGCCGGATGATCTTGTGGAGAAACCACCTGCCGTCGAGCCGGAGCCGGAATATGACGACTCCAACGAGCCTGAGCAGTCGCTCACCCTGGCTGACCAACGGCCGGGCACACCGCTCTATATGTCGCCTGAGCAAGTCAGCGGTCGAGGGGATATCGACGAGCGGACCGACGTCTTCAGCACCGGGGTGGTGCTCTACGAGATGCTAACGCTTCGGGAGCCATTCCGTGGTAGGGTGATTGCCAACACGTTCGACAACATTCTGAATCGGACCCCGGTGCCTCCCTCAGAGCAAGTCCCCCAGGGGGTCGTTCCCAAAGGACTGGATGACATCGTGATGCGCGCTTTAGAAAAGAGGCCGGCCAACCGGTATCAAAGTATGCTCGCGCTCGTGGCTGACCTGCAGGCGCTGCCCCGGGGCTAGCGATCGCTCGACGTCAGCACCCAATTGGCTATCGACAAGCGCTGATTTGCCCTCAGCTAGCGCTGGTAGATGGGTAGCAGTTGGTAAGGTGGCGTAAGCGACAGAACGGCCAAGGAACTCGAGTAGCACCGCCCAAACTGCCGGTCGTTGTGCCCCGCCTCATAAGGCCAGCCACCATCGTTCTGCTGATTGTCGATCAGATTCTTGGATAGCACGGGATAGAACCGGCGCCAGTACTCGCCACCGAGAAGATACATCGCTTGGCTACAATAGTAGGCACCATAGTGATAACGATCGTGTACCCCGACAGTCTTGTTGTAACTGTCGAAAGGGTGATCGAGAATCCACATCCCCGCCGCCCGGGCAATCTTTTCATCTCGGCGCCCACAAACAGCCAACGTCAACAGGCCGGCCCCCGTCATTCCGCGACCGATCGTGTGGTCGCGGACATTTGGCCCATAGTAGAAAGCACCAGACTTGGGATCGTAAGACTTTTCGACAAAGTCAGCCGCTTGTTTCACAAAGATCTCAGGCACCACGAACTCCGCGTTGCGTGCTGACCGATAGAACATGATGAACCAACCGGTGACCGATAGGTCTGAAAGTGGCTTATCGGCGTCTGCCGGATGTCGGTAACGCCAACCGCCCAGATCCTCGGGATATCGCGGCGGACGCAACTGCATTTTACGAGCCCAATCGAGAGCCAACTCAATGGCAGGCCGCAACTTGGCGTTGAGCTTGTCGTCCCCTTGACCATAGGCCTCGCCCAACAAGAGTCCGCTGATCGCATGGTTGTAGGTCGCGGTATGAGGCGCCCGGTAGTATGCGATGGCTGCTGACGATGGCAGGCGTAACTTATCGTGCACGATCATGCCATCTTCTTCCTGGCATGACAAAACGAAGTCAATCGCCCGCTCGATTACCTCTCCATAGGGCCCCACTCCGGGCCGATGGCCGCGAGAAAGGAAGGCCATGGTCGACAGGCTCGTGACTCCTGGCTGGCCTGCGGACCGCGAAGGAAACGAGCCATCCGCCTCTTGCTGGCTGGCAAGAAATTCCAAGCCGCGGTCGACAGAGGCATCGACGCGCCGCCACTCCAGGGCGGACAGGGCGTCGTGAACCGGCAGTTCCGAATAAACCGCTGAAGGCGTCTGACCCCTTAGCGAACCAATAGGCAGACTCACGAGAAGCCCTAGCCCCACGAGACGCCAACCGAGCCAGGCAACCAAGACACGCATATTCACTAGACCCACGGAGATTCCCACCTGACGCCATGCCAACACATGTACAAGTCTAGCGAAGATGCAGAAGCACTCGCTACTTTTTCATCACGCGCGGCGAATCGCCCCCGCATCAGCAGACAACGAAAAATGAAAACATCGGACGCTCGCCGAAGCACGGTGTCCTGTGGCCTTCCTTGATTGCTCAAGCAACTAGTTCCAGCGTGACAGCCGTTTGGCAGTCGGGCAGCCCGCGCCAATAGCCGACTTCGCGCCCAACCACGCCCCGCGTTACCAGCAGTTGGTGAAACCCACCAGCGCCTGCTAGCGTTATCTCTCGGAGAACAAGGCCATTTCTGCGATTTTGTCGGATTTCTTTACTCTTGGACGACTGGGTGCGTTAAAGTGCGTCATTGCTGCTGGGGAAACCGCGCCACGGTGACGCGGCATGCGCCTTGTGTAAGGCGTCCCGGCGAACGTTCTTTTTTCGAGTTTGCGAGTTGAGACAAGAGTTATGGCTGAAGGCACGATCAAGCGACTGACTGACAAGGGCTTCGGGTTCATCGACACCGGAAGCGGCGCCGACATGTTCTTCCACCACTCCGCCGTTGAGGGAGTCGCTTACGACGACCTCCGCGAAGGTCAGCAGGTGGAGTTCGAGCCGGGACAAGGCCCCAAGGGCCCCCGCGCTGAGAACGTCCGCCTCGTCTGAGACGCGACAAAACAAACGAAGCGCAACGACAAACGAAGCCGCCCGGCAGCGACAGCTACCGGGCGGTTTTTTTGTGGTCTGGCCGATTCCCCTTGCCGGCATTCATGTGACGGACAAGAAACTCTACTACCGTGTCGCGGTACCGCTCGGGTTCCCATCGCGCGTAGTTACAGTGCCCACACTGCTCAAACCATACAAGTTCTTTCGGTTCAGCAGCCGCTGCAAAAAGAAGGCGCGTATCGTCAGGAGTCGTGTGCTGGTCTCGGCCTCCGCCGACAATCATCACGGGACATTGGACTTGGGCAACCTTCTTGATCGGCCGTAAGTCACTGCGGTCAATTCCTGTGCGTGGCTGAAGTTGGGCCAGTAAAGCCCAAGAGGCGACAGGCGCAAGCATCCCAAAACGTTTGGTCCGGTTACCAACCGCGTCTTCAATCGTCGGATACACCGCCTCAAGCACCAACGCATCCACTTCCAGGGGAGCGGCAAGTACCGCGGCCGCGCCGCCGAGAGAGAATCCGACGACCCCTATCGGTTCGCCAGGATTTTGCTGCTTAACAAAGCTGACAGCAGCGCGGACATCGTGCCGCTCTAAATGGCCGAGGCCAATCAGCTCACCCGTGCTCTCCCCATGTGCCGAGAGATCGATCAGGAGCGTTGAGAAGCCCTCTTCCGCAAGCAAACGTGCGCGATGTAGTGACGATGTGCGATTGCTGCGAATGCCATGTAGCAGCACGACAGCGCCGCCTCCGGTTTCGCCCGCTTGATACCATCCGGCGACTTGGGCGCCGGAGTCACTTAGAAACGAAACAGGCTTGGCAGGGAAGTCGGGCGGCGGAGGGCCTATCGACGTCGGCAGGGGGGCGAGCAACTGGCCTGCCGCGTGCCAGGCAAGACCAGCGACGCAACACAACGCCGTTGCTGCAACAATGCCAACAATCTTGGCGACTGCTCTTCGAGAATACTTCATGGTTTCCGTACGTCGACATCGCTGCAAGGTTCGCCGCCGGCTGCCTCGACGCCGTGCTGGCCGGTATGGTTGGCGCATCATTTGGGGCTGGTTATGCTGTGGCGCTCTCTGATTATCGCCTTGTGACTCACCTCCATGTTGTTTAACTCGCTGACGTTTCTCGTATTCTTTGCGTGTGTCCTTGGCTTCTACCACCTGCCTCTATCCTGGACTACCAAGAAGCTTGGCCTGCTAATCGCCAGCTACATTTTCTACGCGGCGTGGAGTCCTCCGTTTGTCACGCTGCTATGGATCTCCACGGTCGTTGACTGGTACGCAGCGCGGGCAATCGCAAGCACAGAGGATCCTTGGAGGCGACGGGCTGCGCTTATGGCGAGCCTGACGGCCAACCTTGGCTTGCTGGGCTACTTCAAGTACGGGAACTTTCTGGTAGAGAACTTCTACTCCACGGCTTCCCTGCTAGGAGTCAACTATCCCGAGCCGCCCGGCTTAGACATCGTTCTACCGGTTGGCATCTCGTTCTACACGTTTCAGTCACTGTCCTACACGATTGACGTCTATCGTCGACAAACTTCGCCTTGGAAGTCTTTCCTCGATTTCGCTCTCTACGTGACCTTTTTTCCGCAGTTGGTCGCGGGGCCTATTGTCCGCGCAACCGACTTTTTACCGCAGTGCCTGCAACCCCAGCGCGCCACGGCGCGGCAGTTTGGCTGGGGCTTGTCTCTCTTGGTGCTGGGATTGTTTCAAAAGACGGTTGTTGCTGACAGCTTGTTGGCGATGACCGTTGAAGAAGTCTTTGCTGCTCAGAGCACGAACCCGATTGATGCCTGGATTGGCACTCTTGCATTCTCCGTCCAAATCTTCTGTGACTTCTCCGGCTACTCGACCTGCGCCATCGGCGTGGCGATGTGCTTAGGCTTCGCCCTGCCCGACAACTTCCGCTTTCCCTATGCGGCGATCGGCTTTTCCGACTTCTGGCGTCGTTGGCATATCTCGCTTTCCACTTGGCTTCGAGACTACCTATACATCCCGCTCGGCGGTAACCGGCAGGGCAACCTGAGGACGCAGGCGAACCTGATGCTGACCATGCTGATTGGCGGACTGTGGCATGGAGCCGCCTGGAACTTCGTTGTCTGGGGAGGCCTTCATGGCGCCTACCTGATCATGGAGCGACTACTTGCGAAGTCTCCTTTGGGGGCCTGGCATGTTTGGAAGACGTGGCCTGCCCGGATGATGCTTGCCATCGCAACCTATTTGCTGGTCTGTGTGACGTGGACCTTCTTTCGCGCACAGTCGCTTGTGCAAGCATCCCAAATGTCATGGGCGATGTTGACATGGAATTTGGACGCTCAGGCAACCGAGCAAGTGCAGCAGCGGGTAGTTAGCACCGCGGATATCGGCGGCACGTTGGCCACCGTGGCGGTTGTGCTGCTGGTTCATTGGGTGCTGCGAGAAACCACTTTAGAGCAGGCGCTCGGTCGCGTTCCTTGGCCTGTTTTGGCGCTCGTGAACGCGTTGATGCTTATGGCCATCATTACGTCTGGCGGGAACAATCGTGACTTCATCTACTTCCAATTCTAACTTTCCCGCTGACCGAGCTCCGAATAAGAAGTGGGCCACGATGTGGATCACCACGGCAGCTCTCTTCCTGGGGATGGCGATTGCCTTCGAAGCATTCTGGCGAGCCGAAGGCCATCAGCCAGGCGTGGTTGACAGCCCACAGTACTGGGCTCACATGCGAGCGCAGGTACCCGGCAGTGATCCACAGCAAATCATGTTGCTCGGGGCATCCCGATCCCAACTCGGTATGTCTCTGGACACTTTTGAAGACCTGCTGCCGGAGTACACAACATGGCAGCTGTCGATCCCCGGGCGGAGCCCCGTTGCTTCCTTGCTGGACCTAGCCCAAGAAGAAGACTACCAGGGTTTAGTGATCTGCTCCGTCGCCAGCGAATGGCTCGCCAAGTCCTATTGGGACGCCCAGCAGCCGTATGTTGACTTTTATCGTCAACGGTATGGCCCTCTCGCCGCGACAGAGGCGGAAGCCAAGGCGGCGATACAGTCCCGTTTGCTGATGCTCTCGCCGACATTCCGGCCGCGGAAAATGATTCAGACGCTACTAGCCGGCGACCTGCCAAAGCCACACCACATCACACGGTTGGCTAATCGCTCTGGCTTGGCAGACTACACCAAGGCCAACGTTGCTAAGATACGTGCATCGCGTCTTAAGCAATTGCGAGAATCCATTGCCAATAGCAGCCCCGACCCTGAAAAGTGGATCAGCGACTTCCGCGAGATCGAGGAGGCAATCCACCTGATCCAGTCACGCGGCGCGAAGGTAATCCTCGTGAGATTGCCCACCGCTATCGATCACTGGGAGCTGACCGATGCCCAGCGACCTCGTCATCTGTACTGGGATCGTATGGCGGCGCTGACCGAGGCAGAGACGATCCACTTTCAGGAGGTTCCTTCTCTACAGCAATTCGAAATGCCTGACAGCTCTCACGTAGACTACCGAGACGCTCCAGCATTGACCAAGGCCCTGATTGAAGAAATCGCAGAGCGCGGCTACGTAACCATTGCAGCCGAGAAATAAAAGGCGACTTGATCTACTGCGAGTCGCTGGAAAACTTGGCCACCTTCGGATGGTTGTTCAAGCGTCTCTTGGGCTCAAGCCAGTCACGCCAATTCAAGAACCGCTGGAAAGAAAAGGCGGTGGCCATGAGAGCATGGCCACCGCCTTTCGTGTTATCTGAATGGAGGCCACCTCAGCCAAGCTTCGCCTTGAAACTAGGACCTCCGTAGACGGCCGATGCGCCGAGTTGCTCTTCGATCCGCAAGAGCTGATTGTATTTGGCCATGCGGTCGGAGCGGCTGGCAGAGCCGGTCTTGATTTGTCCGGTGGAGAGGGCCACGGCAAGGTCAGCGATCGTGGCGTCTTCCGTTTCACCACTGCGGTGGCTGGTGACACTGGTGTAGCTGTTGTCGTGGGCCAGGTTGATGGCGTCAATTGTCTCGGTGAGACTGCCGATCTGGTTGACCTTAATCAGGATCGAGTTGCCAATGCCCTCGGTAATGCCACGCTGCAGACGCTCGACATTGGTCACGAACAAGTCATCGCCGACCAGTTGGCAGCGGTCACCTACTTTGTCCGTCAGCATCTTCCAACCGTCCCAATCGTCTTCGTCGCAGCCGTCCTCGATGCTGCAAATCGGGAACTTGTCGACCCAACCGGCTAGCAGATCGACCATGCCGGCCGAGTCAAGCTCTTTGCCATCGATCGTGTAGACCTTCTTTTCAGAGCAGTAAAACTCACTGGCAGCGCAATCCATGGCAAACCAGACCTGCTCACCTGGCTTGTAGCCGGCCTTCTCAATGGCAGTGAGAATGACGTCGAATGCCTCGGCGTTCGCCCCTAGGTTGGGAGCAAAGCCACCTTCGTCGCCAACGGCCGTGTTGAGCCCTTTTTCTGAGAGCACCTTCTTGAGGTGGTGGAAAATTTCGGTACCGCAGCGGAGAGCTTCGCTAAAAGAGTCGAAACCAAGCGGCATCACCATGAACTCTTGGATGTCGACCGAGTTGTCGGCGTGCTCTCCTCCGTTGAGGATGTTCATCATCGGGGCCGGCAACAAGCGAGCGTTCGAACCACCAAGGTAGCGATACAGCGGCAGCTCGCAGTACTTGGCAGCAGCGTGCGCGGTTGCCAGCGATACACCAAGCACGGCGTTGGCGCCTAGGTTCTTTTTGTTGGGCGTTCCATCCAGCTCCAGCATGCGCTGATCGACGGCAATCTGATCCAAGCCGTCCATGCCGATCAACTCGTCAGCGATCTTCTCGTTGACGTTAGAGACGGCCGTCTCCACGCCCTTGCCCATGAACCGAGAATTGTCACCGTCACGAAGCTCCCACGCCTCGTGGGCGCCTGTGCTGGCGCCGCTCGGTACTGCCGCAGTGCCGGTCGAACCATCGGCGAGCGTCACGTCGCACTCCACGGTCGGGTTACCGCGGCTATCGAGGATTTGGCGGGCGTGAATGTCGACAATCGTGCTCATGGCTGTTAGCTGGGTGAAATGGCTGGGGCGGGAGGGGTTAGACGCCAGCGGCCGGCCGCCAAGCGGCGATCGAAACTGACGGCGAGAACCGTCATTCTAGGATGATTTGATTAGCTGTCGAGCGGGGGAACACCACTAGCCATACAATCGGCGTACCCCTGCGTCTGGCGATATGCGGTTCAACCTGTGGACGGTGGCAGACGCCACCCTTGTGAGACGTCGTAGGGACGGACACTCGACGGGGCGGGTCGTACGACCAGTGTAAGCCGTTTCACTGTAGGGGCGAGTTGTGGCGGATCTGAAGAACGCCCTCTGCTGAAGACTGGACGGATGGCAGATTGTGGCGAGAATGGAGGAACACCTGGGGATGGCTGGCGCCAAGTGGGGCTCGGGGGCACAGCTACGGCGGGGGATCGCTTCGGAAGACTCCGCCGGAAGAGTGACGCTGACTAAGTTCACGGTATTCCGTTAGCAGAAAGCCCATCGATGCGTATCTACCGGACGGTTATCCTTCTTCTCCTGATTAAATCCACCTGCGTTGGCATGGCAGGGGCGTTCGACACGGTGTTCTCCACATCGTCAGCCTCCCGTTGGAATTCCACTACCTTTGGCTCCACCGGCACTCCTGGATCACCGGCTACATTTTCCTGGAGCATCGTTCCGGATGGCACCCTGACCTCGCAGCTTCAGGGCGGCGCCCTGGTGCCCAGTAACTTTATTGCGCAGTTCGACCTCAAGTTTGGCTCTGGCCCTGGCGGGTCAGACCTTACCCAGCGGCCATGGTTTGAGTACTTCGAGGAGTCCTTTGCGCAGATGAGCTCGGTTAGCGGCGTCGAGTACGTCTATGAACCTGCCGACGACGGCGCCAATTACCCAAATTCTGGCGGCATCACTGGGGTGCGCGGTGATATCCGCATTGGTGGTTTGAACTCGGACGGTGTTGGCAACACGCTCGCCTACAACTTCTTTCCCAACGGTGGCGGGGACATGGTCATCGACACGGCTGACCTCTTTGGCGGCTTAATTGGCAACGGCGGATCCGATTTTGCGAAACTCCGAAACACCATCATGCATGAAGCCGCCCACGGGCTGGGAATGGACCATATCGAGTCAAGCAACAGCCGTTTTCTGTTAGAGCCTGTGATTAGTTCTCAGACTTTCTTCGTTGGCCCCCAGCACGATGATGTGCGCGGGCTGCATTGGCTTTACGGCGACGCCCTGGAGAAAGGCGTCAATGGCAGAAATGACACGGCCGCCAACGCGACCGATTTGGAGACCATCATTGCTGGCGATACGCTCGCGTTAGGCACCCACGGTGGTCAAAAGAAATTACTCGTCACTGAAACGGACTTGGTCAGCATCTCGGACGCAGACGACCAGGATTACTTCAAGTTTACGATCGACCAGCCTGTTTGGCTCGACCTCAGCCTTACGCCAATGGGCGTAACCTACGACCAAGACGGTAGCAACATCGATTCACGAGTTGCCATCGATCTGTCGGTATCGCTGTTGGATCAGGATGGAGCCAGCCCTATTGACAGCTCCTCTGCCGCTGGACTGGGCGGTGCCGAGTCAATCGACATGGTGTTACTCGAAGACACTGGAGACTACTTCGTAAAGGTGGAATCAGCTCAGTCGACCTTCGGCCTGCAGACTCAGCTCTACATGCTTGAATTGGCGACCGCTGGTTATCTTGCGGGCGACTACGATCTGAACGGCACGGTCGAGGCCGACGACTTCATTGCTTGGAGAAACCAAACGGGAGCGACGGGTGATTGGCTAGCAGCCGACGGCAATCGCGATGGTGTTGTCGACGGAGCAGACTACGCATTCCTCCGCAACTTGCTCTCCAATCCTGTTGCCGAAACAGCCTTGGCTTCCGCCGTTCCTGAACCCTCTGCCGTCATGGTAAGCATGCTGTTAGCGGCGGTTGGAGGATTCCATCGCCGCCGGCGATGATAGACGCTTAACGTGTCTGTCTGAAGTACGCTCTCAAGATGGCGAAGCGCTCTTCTGTGTTTGCAACTGGCTCAGCCAAGCGTCGCTTGGCGGACCATAGGGCCTTAGCTTCTCTATCTCGCCCGTTTCGTCGGTGTACAGCAGAGCACGATGCGGCTTGAGATTGCTGGCCGCTGGTGTGTCGATCAGATTGCTGCTATCGGCTGCAGACATTTGCATGACAACTCGCAAAGCAAACTCACGCAGGGCCATGCGATCAAATAGCCGTGAGACCGCGTTATAGCTATCGCACCAGATCAGCGTATGAACACCTACCCCCGGCCCGCTCTTGAGAATCTCAGCCAAGTGCTTGTCAGGGCTCTTCGGTTTGTCGGTATCCATCGAAAAACTAAAGTCGTCCTCCGTGCGGCGCAGGTCACGGAAGCGACCAGCGTTATAGACCACCAAGTAAATCGGCGGGGCCGAGTCGTCCGACTCTGCCTCTCGGCGTGCGACCTCAGCCGCAACCTCTGCCACGGCGCCAGCGGCCTCCGCCGCACTGGCCAACGTCGTTCCCTCAGGCAGGACATCGGTCACCCGACTCCAAACGCCTGCCGACGCATCTCCAGGTCGCGTGGCGTCGAGCACCACAAAGCGAGCCCCCCGATTGCTTGCCGCGAGCGACACGGCGCCAACCGTGAGCATACCGAGCGCGGACTGATCGTCAGGGCCAACGATCAACAAGTTGGATCCACCGTGCCGACCGAACTGGACGGCAGTCGGCGGTCGGATGGCGACGGCGTCTCCTAAGTAAGCGATCGCGGCTTGGCTCGGCTGGGCTGGTGCGTCTTTGCTGCCCGCCAGCAAGTCGACTAGTTTCGTATTTTCCGCGGGATCAGCCGGCGCATTGCCTTCGAAAACAACCATCGCGTTTTCGCTCTGTCCTTGCGTCTGCCGCTTGCCGTTCACCAAGGCGAGTCGATCGCTGCGTTCGCGGTCGGATAGCCAAACCACCTGAAACAGTTCGTTTGCTGAGAGCAAACCATTCTGATCGTTGTAGATCGCCTCTCCCGGCCGACTAAGGAACCGGGCTGCTGTGTTGCGTTCGTCGCTAAGGATCAAGTGCGCGTCAGCCTCACTGCACGCCAAGGCCACACGAATCGCGATCTGCCCGAGAGTGCTACGAGCAATGGAGTACGCGCCGGCTAGTGTTTGTGTTCCAAGAACCGCATGCATGCCGAAGGCTCGTCCTTGTCGGACAAGTCGGTCCATCAATAACGTGGCGTCCTGTGCTAGTTTGTCGTCTTCGACAAAGAGCTCTTGAAATTCGTCGATGACCAGCAGAATGCGCGGCATCGAGACGCCAGGATGTGCAGCGCGATAGTCGGCCAGGTTCTGCACGCCCGCAGCACGATACAACTCGCCGCGGCGGCTCAGTTCCTCATCCAACCGCTGGAGGACGCTCAGACCGAATTCTCGCTCGCTTTCGATTGCCACCACGCGGGCGTGGGGCAGTTGATTGGTTGCGTAAGACTTGAACTCGACGCCTTTCTTGAAGTCGACAAGGTAAAACTCGACTTCGTCGGGCGAGAAGTGCATCGCTGCGCTGGTCACCAAGGCATGCAAGAAGGTCGACTTTCCAGAGCCGGTCTTGCCTGCCACCAACAAATGCTGAGATGTCCCTTTGCCAAGCCGCACGTACTGCAACCGGTTGGCGCCGGCACGACCAATCGGCACGCAAAGCTCGTCGCCGCAGTCTTCTCGCCAGAGAGAATCGCCCTCAGGCGCCACGACATCAAAGGGAACCTCCACACGAACCGCATCTTTGGCTGCCTGACCTACTTGCTTGACCAGCTCAACCATGCGATCAGGCGATGGGGGCGCCGCTAGGCTAAGTGGCAGCTTGCCAAACGCAGGATAATTCCAAACAAACCGTTCACCTGCGGCTTGCCAATCAAGATGGACGGCACTGGCCAGTAGATCGTCTAGGCGGAAGTCACTTGGCAACCGCTCGCCACGATCGATGCTCATGACAACATAAACACCGCACCGCGGGCCATTGGTGGCCAGGCGCACCAGCTTTCGGGCGGTGTCGTCATTGAAGCCGTTGGGGAAGCCATTGACCACCAAGACCTGAAATGGCTCGGCGACTTCACCAGCCTGGGCATTGTAGTCATGGATCGACTCATACTCGCTCCGCAAGTACTTCTGCAGCACGGTCTCCATATGCTGCGTGAGGCGCATCAACTGTTCATCGATATCTCGGCCGGCACTCCAGATTCGCGTGGCGATCAAGTTCTCATCGTAGTCCGCCAGATGCATGAACGAGTTGAAGCCTTCGCCCAAGCCGACCGGATCAAGGATGGCGAAACGGACCTTGCCGGGCGGCTGACCTGTAATCCAGCGGAGCATGACCGCCTGCATGAGTGCGATGGCCCGCTGTCTCCCTGTACCCTCGGCAGTAACAACCATGGATGGCTGTTCGAGCAGAGTGATCAAAGCCGGCAAGTTGAAGGTCGTTTGTTCAGGGTGTAGCCGAGTATCGTTGGGCATGCCAGACTTGATGGTCGCCACGTCTAGCCACGCACGTCCAAACTCGACGCCCATCGCCACCTCAACCGGCTTCTCCCAATCACGGTAGTCAATTTGCGAGAAATCGGCGAACCGTCTCGAGCACTCTTTACTAATGACGTTGATCTGCGACTGAATGGTTGTGTAGCGCGCGAACCAATCGTCTCGCATCGACCGCCACCGCTGCTCATGGTCGACTTCAACCGTTTTCTTAGCGGCCTGATGGGTTGCTTCGACGGCGGCCAGCTCATGGTCGCGATCAGCGGTGATCTTTCCCAGCTCTTTGCGAAGCCTATCGGCAACTTCGGCAAGCGCCGCTTCGTGCTCCTCACGAAACTCCGCCAGCTTCGCAGGGAAAACTTCTCCAGCTGACTTGAGTTGCTCGCCGGTGCGGCTCTTCATGTCGCCGACGAGCTGTTCGATTTCGAACCCGAGCTCAGAGAGGTCGCGATCACGACGATCGATCAACTCGCGAGCTTCGCGTCGGCTACGCGCCTCCGCGACTTTGCCTGCCGAATCAAGCCAACTGCGAGCACGCTGCTCGGCCGCAACCAGTCGCGCCATTAGGCGATCAGCCCGCTGTGTGGCGAGCGGGCGTATGCCCAGCCACAAAGCGAGCACTGCCAAGAAAGCCCCA
This sequence comes from Lacipirellulaceae bacterium, assembly GCA_965263315.1. Lineage (GTDB taxonomy): Bacteria > Planctomycetota > Planctomycetia > Pirellulales > Lacipirellulaceae > JBCCQL01. The sequence continues at coordinate 294,403 of CBDHGZ010000003.1, forward strand.
GCCACAGCGCCAGTCGCCATGACTGGCAAAGACCAGCCCGCTACAAAACCCACTCCCCCCGCTGCCAGCGCCAGACCAGCGGCAGTGATGCCCATCATCGGAGCCGTTTCAAGCAATCGAGAAAGCGGCTCCTCATAGAGCCCCTGAGCCGCTTGCCGGGCATCTGAAACCGCTGTGGTAACACGATCCATGGCCTGAGTTACGGCTTGGTCCGTGTCATCGGCTGCGGCCTCAGCCTGCAGCTCGCTGCCCTCAGCGGTTGAGCTTGCCAGACGGCTAGAAAGCCGCCTCGAAGTGAGAATGGCCTGGGTGTCGCGCTGGATGGCTGCAAGTTCTTCACGACGATGCTTTAGCTCCGCGGCAAACTGTTCAAGCCGCCGGCGAGGTTGTCCCTTTTGCGCGTCGAAGGTGCTCAGGATGACTAAGGCCTCGTCTTGGTGGCGCTGCTGTGCTTCTGCGCTGGTCTTCCGACGATCACTTTCGGCAGCAGAGCGCAGGCCATGGTACTCCTGCTGGGCGCCCGACCGAGCGGCCTCATAGGCTGTCTCCAATTGTTGCCGCTGATCGCTGGCAGTCGTCTCCGCCTGCTGCTTTCGACGGTTATAGTGATCCTCTACCTGTTGAATCGCGGCGTCGTGTTCGCTTTGGCAGCTCCGCTGCGCGTTTGCTAGCTGCTGGGCAACCTCATCTTCGGCGGCTTGCCTTTCCAGTGCGCAGCGCTGGAGATCGCGCATCAGCTCTAGTAGCCGGCGAGTGGAAAGAGGTTCGTTCAGCACCAAGAGTCCTTCGTTGTGATTCGCAGCTTCTCAACGCCGTCCGATGGATAGAAACGTCTGCAAGAGGCGTGCATCTACCAATCCATGATAGATGGCCCCAGGCAACTAACTCTCCATGTCACGCTGTGCCTCGCCAAGCAAGTGTTGCATTCGCCCAACGGCGTCCAGCGCATTCTTTACGATCGGTAGAATCGGTTCGATTCGCTCCTCAAAAAACCGTTGCCGAACGGCGTCGTCCCAACCGTCGGCGGACTCTTCCCACACGCGCAGCAGCTCCTCCATCCCGTGGCGGATGCGTCCACTGCCGGTGTACAGGTCGAGGCCTTTCATCAGATACCCTGGGAGGTGATGGCCGGGAGTTTGCGTTAGGGAGACTTGGACTCGCCCGTAGAATCAGGCGGCTGGGAAGTTTCGCTATCCGATTCGCTGTCGTCAGCAGGTTTTGTTCCCGGTTTGGCTGAGCCGCTGGAGGACGAAGACATACTCGTATACTGTTCAACTTGCCCAATCAGTCGGCTCAGGGTTGTGGCGGCTTTGACAGCGTCCACTTCGATCACTTCCTTCAGCCGGGCCGTCCGCCCCTCGTACGTGTGGGACTCGTGATTGATCTCTCTGACCCAGTGCTTGAGCTTCTCTTGCTTCTGCTGGCAGTAGGCGAGATGGGCCTCGGCCTTCTTCAAGGCGGCCCGCTCTTCGGTGCAACTGGGCCGGTCGTTTATCCCCACGGGAAACATCAGGCAACGATGCAAGTTTGCTTTCGCTTGGCCCACAGCATCGTAAGCTTGCCGGACCTGTTGTTTCCAGAAGGCGGGCCGGTCGTGCTCCATCCAGTCGACCATCCGTCGCATCTCCAGGTCGATCTCTGTCAGCCCATCGCCTGCCTGTTTTGCGAATTGAAGTAGCGCAGCCCGCACGCTCTCGATCGCGTCGGTCGATTTGACATTGGCTTGCTCAGACATGAAGGGCCAGCTTGCAGTACGGGACTCACGAGCCAGTAGGGACGGAAGACCAATTTCAAGAAAACGATGATCGGGACAGCGACTCAGCAAGGGCTATGCGGCTCTTCGCGTGCGATCCACCGGACGGTTCCCGCACCCTGCTTGGTCGATCATCGCTGCTGCATATACTCTTCAATCCGCTCAGCTTTGCGAACCAAGAACGGCGCGTGCTCGTTGGTGGACTCCACGTAGCGAGCGATGGCTTTCATCTGTTGCTCGAAGTCCTCAACAAACTTCTTATGCTCCTGGTCTCGCCAGGTGGCGCCAAGGGCGTGAAGCTGGGCATTCAGGGCCGTCATCCGCTCTTCGAGTTCTGTGTTGAACTTGCGAAGGTTGTTAGCGAATCGCCGTAGATCATTTGGATCGACGATAGCTTGAGACATAGCACGGCTCACAGGGCGTGGCTGGAAAACAGGAGCTCCCCCAGTCCGCAAACCGGGGAACACGTTAATCATACGCCACGTTGCCGCAGCGGGCGAAGAGTTAGCCGCGAGCAGCCGCTTGCTGAACTCCCCCCCCCGTGGCAGAGAACTCTACCCGCGGACTGTCTCCCTCTGCCTGAATCTCTTGCCAAGCACTCTTGAGCAAGTCGACAGTGCGCCGAATCTGCGCTTCGGTGTGCGTCGCGGTGATGAAAAACCGCAACCGGGCAGCGGCTTCCTCGACAGCAGGATACATAATGGGCTGGACATTCACACCATCGGCAAACAACGATTGCGACAGCGCTAGGGCATGCAAGGAGTTACCTGTGATGACCGGAATGATTGGCGTGCCAGCGCTCATACCCGTGTTGAGGCCTGCTTCCTGAGCCAACTGCAAGAAGAGTTGCGAGTTGGCCATCAAACGTTCGACACGCTGTGGCTCGACCTCCAATAGCTCAATGGAAGCCAAGGCGGCCGCCGCGTTTGGCGGAGAGAGTCCGACGCTGTAAACAAAACCTGGCGCGGTGTACTTGAGGTACTTGATCAACTCGCTGCCAGCGGCGATGTATCCTCCGCAGCTGCCGAATGACTTGCTGAGCGTTCCCATCCAAATGTCGACATCACGGGGATGGATGTCCGACGCTTCGCTCATTCCGCGGCCGGTCTTGCCCATGGTGCCCATTGAGTGGGCTTCGTCGACCATCAAATAACACTTGTGCTTTTTCTTGATCTCGACAAACTCCGGAACCGGCGCGTAGTCGCCATCCATGCTGTAGACGCCTTCTACAACGACTAAGACTCGGCGGTGATCGTTGCGATAGCGTTCCAGGAGTTGCGCACATGCCTCGTGATCGTTGTGAGGAAAAGCTCGCCTTAACGCACCGGACAATCGGCAACCTTGAACGATGCTATTGTGCGACAGCGCGTCATGCAGAATGAGATCGCCCGGGCCAAACAGATGACCGATCACGGTTTCGTTGGTCGCATGACCGCCCACCAGGACAATGGCGTCGTCGGTGCCGATGAAATCGGCTATGGCTCGCTCGAGCTGCGCGTGGAGCGTCTTCTCTCCAGAAACTAGTCGACTGGCCGAGACACTTGTACCAAACTGGCCGACCGCTCGCTGGGCAGCGGAGTCTACAACCGAATCACCAGACATCCCCAGGTAGTTGTAGCTGCACCAGTTGATGTACTCTTTGCCGCCAATGGTAGTGCGGTCGTTGGTGACGCCCTCGTGCTGGGTGAAGTAGGGATTCTTGATGCCAATTCGCTCCGCCATTTCGAAGTTTTCACGCAACTTGCGATACTCGTTCGACTCGGCAAAGACGTAGTCGCCGGGCGTGATTTTGCGCGGACCAGCCGCCCCCTTGGCAACGCCCAGCAAGTTTGCCTCGACGGCGTCAACCACATCGCGGCAAGTCTCCATCGCGAGGATGGCTTCCTCGGGAAAGCGACCGCCGAACTCGTCTTCTAATGCGGCGACAATCTCCATACGCTCCAGCGAATCGAGCCCCATACCAGCTATGTCAGTATCAAGTGTCAGGCCTTTGGCACGATCCCTGGCGACGCCACGTACAATCTCTAGGACCCGATCCTTGGTGGCCGATCGCGCGGTTGCGGCCTGCTGCTCCGTGGGCGGGGGAGCGATTGCCTCGGTGTCGATCACCGGCTCGGGCGTGGCTTTGCTTGCTGGCTTGGGGGCATCTCCCAGTCGGCGCGCCCCCCTCTTGCGATTCACTTTGACGCCTTCTTCGGTAGACCACGACGCCACAACCGAAAGCGTTCCGTCCAAGTAGGCATCGCGACAAGCGTGTCTCTGGATCTTGCCGCTGGAAGTCTTGGGAATCGAGGTTGGCTTGATCAGAACGACGGCACTCGGGGCCACATCGTGCAGCTGCGTTACGTCGCGGCGCACGGCGTCAAGGATCTCCTCGAAGTGCAGATCCCGGGCTCGGCCCATCTCTTGGATCACCACCAAGCTTTCCGCACCAGCATCCCCAACGGAGACGGCAGCGCCGGAAGAGGGCGGCAACGACTCATGTGACGCAGCGACTGTTTCTTCGATGTCCTGCGGGTAATGGTTAGCCCCGCGAATGATGATCAGGTCTTTCAGTCGTCCTGTAACGAAAAGCTCCCGCTCACCACTGGCCGTCTCACCAAAAAAGCCAAGGTCGCCTGTCCGTAAGAACGGACCGCGACCGTCGCTCAACTTGGCACGAAAGGTCTCGTCCGACGCCTGAGGACGTCCCCAATACCCCTGAGCGATGCTTAGCCCGGAGACCCAAATCTCGCCCACGACGCCATCAGCACAAGCATCGCAGGTCTCGGGGTCGGCGATCACTATCTCTTGATCGAGAAGGCTGTCGCCTGCGCCCACGATCGACAAGCCTGGCTGGTCTCCCACTGGACGGCCCTGCCCCTTTTTCAAGGCTTCAACGTCGAATGTCTGAACTACGGCTTCCGTCCACTTGTCACCACCGGCCACGAGCAGCGTGGCTTCAGCCAAGCCGTAGCAAGGGTAGAAAGCCTCTCGGCGGAAACCGCACTGTTTGAACGCCCTGTGGAAACGGTCCATCGTCTCGGCACGCACCGGCTCGGCGCCATTGAAAGCGACTTCCCATTGGCTAAGGTCCAGCGACTGCTTCTCTTCGTCCGTCACCCGCTCTGCGCAAAGCTCGTAGGCGAAATTCGGACCGCCACTCACTGCGGCCCCCGTGTCCGATAGCGCGCGAAGCCAACGGATGGGCTTCTGTAAGAAGTGCGTCGGCGTCATCAGCGTGTTGGGGCGCCCGAAGTAGATCGGTTGGATCACTCCGCCAATCAGTCCCATGTCGTGATAGAGCGGCAACCACGTCAGACCCGCGCTTGCCCGAGAAGGCTGAAACCCCACGCTAATCATCTGTGTATTGTGGAGCAGGTTACCGTGGCTGAGCATCACTCCTTTGGGCGTGCCGGTAGATCCGGAAGTGTATTGTAGAAAGGCAAGCGTTTGCTGAGTAACTCCTGGTTGCGACCATTCGTCGGCGCCTGCGGTTGAGAGATCGTCCGTGCAAAGCCAGGGCATCGAACGCAGGTCTGGCAGATCGCCGATCATGGGTTCAACACGATCGAAGACACTGTGGGTCGTCAGAGCAACCTTCGGTGTGGCGTCGGCCACGATCGACTGGATTCGCTTCAGATTGCGGTTGCGGCGCGGCGGATAGATTGGCACGGCCGTTACGCCCGCGTAGAGGCACCCAAAGAAAGCGGCAACGAAGTCGAGCCCGGAAGGGTATAGCAGAATGACCCGCTCACCAGCCAAGCCGCTCGCCTGGAGATAAGCGGCGATCGCGCGGGCTTGCCGATCGAGTTCCGCATAGTTGAGGTGGCATCGCTCACTCTCGCCATCGACTAGGAACGTAAAGGCACGCTGCGATGGCTGATTCTCCACGCGATAACGCAGCAGCCCGACTAAGTCGGTCGCGTCACAGTCAATCTCGATACCATGCGGGCGGATAGGCGACAATTCGGGCTTTCTTCGCTTTGGCCTGTTGAATGCGGATAGGCCGTACTGCACCGCTGAAACGAGCGGAACCTGCAACAACCCATTAAAATAGATCACTTAGGCAATTTCTACCACTCGCCGAGCCACGGTGTGCTTCTCAGGAGTATCGACATCGTGTGCCTCTTCCGAGGTGCGGATTCCCTCGGTGAACGATTATGCGGGCGACAAACCTTGCCTAGCCACTTCGCCCCGCGCTAGTGCCCCTCTGCGGCCTGACAGATTGCTGCTAAGCGCACGAAAAAAGCCACGCGAGACTTTCGCCCCGAGTGGCTCGATTGGGTGTGCTGAGAGAAGTGGCATTAGTGCCAGAACTCGATCTTCATGTTCAGACCGTTGACGAATGCGTCCTGTTGGCCACCATCCAGCAGAACCGGGTCGGGCAAGTTGTAGCCCACTAGTTGCGAGGATCGGCTGATGTTGTCAATAAACATTGCATTGTATCCGAGCCCCACTGAGAGCGATCGCGTGACCAGGTACTTCAACTCAGCACGAAACTCGGCAACCGGAGAGAACGTATTCTCTTGACGTCCGCTGGTGCCGTAGGTTGGCTGAGCTAGCAAAGGCTTGTTCAGAGCTCCCGGCGCTAGGCTTTCGCCGATTCCGTACTCCTGCCCCAGGTCACCGACATTGTAGCCGAGCATACAACGGCCATCGAGCGAGAAGTTCCACTTCGCCTTCTGCAGCGCCCACTTCAAACGAAACTGAGGGCCCACGATCTGGTTGCTGGCTTGAGTATCGATAAACGTTCTGCCGAGCACATCAGAGATGCCGTCGATCAGAAACTGATCTTTGAGTCTCAAGAACCTGGCGCCGTAGGCAATCTCCAGGTGTTGATTCTGGTGCTTCTGCATCCAGTGGCGATTGCTCAGCACAACCGTCCGCATGATTTCAACGCCATCAAGTTGGCTCGAGTTGCGAACACCTAACTGATTGAAGCGGATATTGAACTCGTGCAGATCGCCAAAATCGATGTAGAAAACGTCGTTGACCAAGTCAAAGACGCCGTCGCCGTTCACGTCGATAATGAAGAACGTATCGCTGTTGAACTGGATGTCGTCAATCACACCATCGGCCAGCTGACCGTCACCCGGGCCGTTCTGGGTAGGGCCCACGCCGCCTGTCGCGGAGTCGTCGTCGTCGTCGTCGCTGAGGTCGGTATCGCTAGCTCGGAAGACTTGCTCGACCCCGTAATCGCGCCAGCCTAAGAGATAGCCAGTGGGTGCGCTGAAGTTGACGTGAACGCTGCCAAAACCAAACGGCGAGGATTGGGTATCTGTCACTGGCGCGAAGCCATAAATCGACTCGCCAGTTACTTCAGGCCCATCCAGCACACCAATGGTGAATCCGGTGCCGTCTTGCCCACGGTAACCCATTTCGTAGCGATCGCCCCAGCCAAACTCGGCCTGAGGCGGCGCGTTGCGGATGCCATTGATGACCGTATAACCCGCCGGGGCCTGGGGCACTGTTCCGTCTGGCAGCAAGAAGTTGGGGATAGCCTGCGCCGCGTTCTCAGCAGTCGGATTGTTGCCGGGGAAGATCACCTCGGAAATCACATCAACCGTGGGATCGCCCACTGTGGTCCGCTCACCGGTGAGTGACCAATAAAGTTTGTCGTAGCTGAAGGTCCAGCCACAGTCGTAGCGAACCGGCTGGCAGTTTAGGTCCAGGTCCACCGGCTCAAAGAACTGGTAGTCGTAGGCCTCGCAGAAGGGCCCACAGCCTTCATCGTCGTATTGAGCGAGGCCGACCGCGGGGTTCAGCGCCCCAAGGGCTCCAACCACCATCCAGGCGGCAAGACGGAGAGAAAGACGTGGGGAGGCGGACATCGGTTACCTCGGAGCAAGCCGGTTGGTACGTAGTGATTGCCTGTGCGGCGGCGCAGCCACCGAACGAGACCTGTCTGTGGGGTTAGTATCGGGTGCGCCACAACTGCCAGTTAAGTAAGATCGGTAAGGCGAGCGGAAAATCCGGCTCTTATCGATCCTGACGGTGCTAGCAAGACGCCTGCAAGATGTCTGTTGTGTGGTCCCGGGCGACCATTGATGCTCGCGAACGGGCGTCTGGTCAGGGCTGAAGACGATAATGGCCGGCGTTGTGCCAAAGGCGCCTTCACGAGTTACAGCGGTTCTTGATTTGGCGTCACCGGCTTGAGCCCAAGAGAACGCTTAGACAGCTATCCGCGGGTGGCCACGTGTTGCTGCGACTCGCAGTAGAGTCAGACACGGAGCCGACGCAAGCTAGCGGCAGCGTAGAGATCGCAACAAGAACTTCTATTCAGAGGGAGCTCGATAGCTCCAGAAGAACCTGAAGAACCTATTGGCGCACTGGGCCTTTAGGCAAGCGGAAGCAAACGCAGCATGAGAAGAAACGAGGGCGCAAAAAAAGCCCCCACAGGTGGGGCAGAAACCTGCGGGAGCCGTGTGTCGAGCATTGAGCTGTCGACGCCCCTAATGTTAAGAAACCTGGCGCGGTTTCGCAAGCAGCTACACGATAAAGCCCCACATTTTTCTTACAAATCTCCGCGTTACGGTGTTAAGCCCTCCCCCGGGCAACCCCCCCATCGGGCTACCCGAAGCGTCGCGGGAACACTCGACAGCTGTTCCAGCACGCCGAAACCAGCACTCTGGTCAAGGATGAGATTTGCCTTAACTCCCTGCCAGACATAAACTTTCTCCGTCCAAGAGAATCCGTCGACATCCTGGGACTTGGGCCCTGTAGCCTGAGGGTAATTCATATGGCCAATCGTTTTGGAGCCAGCCGTCCGTATTCCCCTGAGCGAGGTGATTTCGCCGGCGGAGACAAGCTGGCGTGGGGCAGCCGAGCTGCATTTTCAAGTCTCGCCCTGCTCTGGGGCTTGTTGCTCGGTCAAACGCCGCTGGATGCTCGCGGACAGGAAGCCCCAGCAGTTGCAGCGACATCCGACCCAACTGATGAAACAACCACCAGCGACTTGGGAGAGGAGTGGGTCCGAGTCGCCTACAGCGAAGACCAGCTCCCCCGTGCGATGCAGGTGGCCATCGTCCGCTACCGCGGGCAAGCCAAGGCCAACCCTCTCGTGGTAGACCTCATTGGAGCTGTCCACGTGGGCGATGCGTCCTACTACCGAGCGCTTAACAAGCGGTTTCGACAGTACGACGCCCTCCTCTACGAGTTGGTTGCCCCCGAAGGAACCGTGATCGCGCCTGAGGATGCGGGCAAGAATCGAGGGGTCGTCAGTTCTATGCAAAACAGCATGAAAACCATGCTGAAGCTCGAGCACCAGTTGGAGAAGATCGACTACGCCAGACCAAACTTTGTCCACGCCGATATGTCGCCGGACGAGTTCTTTAAGAGCATGGATGATCGCGGCGAAGGACTGGTTCAGATGTACTTTCGCATGATGGGGCAGAGCATCGCCGCGCAAAGCAAGCAGAAGGCCGAAGGCAAATCGGTCGACTTGGATCTGATGATGGCCCTGTTCTCGCCGGATCGAGCCCGACGGCTGAAAATCGTGTTTGCGCAGCAAATGACACAGATGGAGAGCTTTTTGGGCGGCATGTCGGGAGAAGCAGGCTCAACGCTCATCACGGAGAGAAACAAGGCCGCCTTGGCGGTTCTCCGCCGGGAAATTGAGGCCGGAAAGAAACACTTGGGCATCTTCTATGGAGCAGGTCATTTGAGCGACATGCACGAGCGCCTTGGCAAGGAATTCAGCTTGGTTGCCGAAGAAATCACGTGGCTCGATGCTTGGGACCTCACGGCCAAGTAGCTCTGCTCTAGCGATGCGACCGCGAAAAGGCGGCTGTCTCCTGCACGGGTTCCCCTGAAGTCATCTTTGGTATAGATTCTGGGGCTCGGAATCACGATCCCCCCGTGCGAGCACGGCCTCGCAAAACTATGAGACAAGAGCCATGGCAAAACCAGGTCGCAAAGTAAAGAAAGCCAATCACGGAAAGCGTCCCGCCTGTAGCCGTCCGCGCAAGGAACGTCGCCAGAAGGTAAAGACCTGAAGCTGGGTTTCTGTTGATCAGCCATAGCGCTGCGTCACTTGTTTGCAGCGGCAGGGCTAGAGAGTCGGCTTGAGCGACCATGGAATCGGCTGAACAATGCCATTCCTTCATGCGTTTCTAGGTGCAAGTCTGTTGCCGTCATAGAAGGCTTTCGTCATTGCGGGGATCCTTGCCGTGCCTGCATCCGATCTGATTTTGAACCCTGCCGAGATCGACTACACGAGCGTAGTTGCCGATCTTTCGGCCGTTCAGAAGCTACTGCCACAACGGCACGAGATGGAGCAGCTCTCTGCTATCCTGCTCGACGACTCCGAAACAGGGATCATCGCTGGCTACAAGGACATCACATCGGAGGAGTTCTGGGTCCGCGGGCACATGCCTGGCATGCCGCTAATGCCCGGAGTCATGATGTGTGAAGCAGCCGCGCAGGTTTGCAGTTATCATGTGATTGCTAACCGGCTGATGGAAACCGAGGTGCTGGGCTTTGGTGGATTGGACGACGTGCGATTTCGAGGCCCGGTAAGACCGGGAGATCGCTTGCTGGTAGTCGCCCAGCGACTAAAGCTGCGTCCCAAAACGATGGTGGTGTGTCGGTTCCAGTGCTTCGTGGGCGAAACAATGGTTTGCGACGGCCAAATGCGCGGCATCCCGATCCCTGTCGATAGCCTTCAGCAGGAAGCGTAGCCGACAGCAACGGAACGCGGCGCCGCCTCAGCGGGTACTCCCTCCTTGATCCTCAGGCGCCGCAATGCCGTTTCCTCTGTTTGACCGCAACCCCACGACGCGCGTGCCGTGGCTGACGGTGTTGCTGATCGTTGTGAACATTGGCGTCATGGTCTGGATGCAAGGCCTGACGCAACGACAGCAGTTTGACCTCGTCTACCAGCACGGTTTAGTGCCCAAGCGACTTAGCGAAATCGAATCAGGCAAACCGCTGGTTATCAAAACCGAGATCAACGACCGCCGCTTCGACGCCAAGCTTGCGACCGATCGCAGCAGCGTCTACGGGGCGCTGCTGTCGATGATGTTCCTGCATGGTGGCTGGCTTCACCTGGGCTTGAACATGTGGACGCTGTGGATCTTCGGCAACAACGTGGAAGACCGCCTGGGACACCTGGTTTTCGCCGGGTTCTATCTGATGGGTGGAGTGCTCGCATCTTATACCCAGTGGGCGATTGACCCCGCGAGCGAGACACCGCTGATCGGCGCTAGCGGCGCCGTCTGGGCGTTGCTTGGTGGATATGCGGTTACCTACCCGCGAGCCAAAGTGTTCTGCCTCGTCTTCATCGGGATTCCGCTGCTGGTGAACCTACCGGCGCTTGTTGTCATTGGGGTCTACTTTCTGATCGACCTGGTTAGTGGCTTCGCCCAACTACAAGACGGACCCGCGCAGAAAATTGCGCATTGGGCTCATGTCGGTGGTTGTGTTGCGGGGGCAGTGCTGATGCCCCTGCTGGCCATCGGATCCGCGCCGCCCGAGTCAGATTGGCGTGGCGAAGTTGATCAGATGTTCGAGCCCACGGCAGGACCGATCGATCGCAACGACTCGTAGCCAACTCGTCTCTGAGACCATTTCTTAGCTCCCCTGCTCAAGTGTCATGCCGCGCCCTGCCCTTCGCAAACCTGATGAACGCTTTGATGTGTCGCGCTACCTGCTCACGGCGGACCAGGTGCCTCAACCATGGGATCAACAGGGCCTGTTTGGTCGCGTGGCGCCGCTGGAGGTGGAAGTCGGCAGCGGCAAAGGGCTCTTCCTAGAAACGGCCGCTGCTGCTCGGCGTGATCATGACTTCTTCGGCATCGAGCTCGCCAAGATGTATGCTCATCGCTGCGCCACCCGGCTGGCGAGAAAGTCTTTGTCCAACGGTCGGATGCTGAGCGGGGACGGACTTTGGTTCTTTAGGGAAGTGCTCCCAGAAGCGAGCGTCGCGGCCGTGCATGTCTACTTCCCCGATCCCTGGTGGAAGAAACGACATCACAAACGCCGAGTCTTGAATGGTCCTTTTGTCGCGGACGTGACGCGGGTTCTTGCTCCAGGCGGAAGGCTTCACTTTTGGACCGATGTGCAGGACTACTACAGCACGACGCTTGAACTGCTTGCCGCAAAAACCCCCCTGGTGGGGCCGTTGGATGTCGACGCTAGGCCGGCGGAGCACGACCTGGATTATCACACTCACTTCGAGCGACGCACGCGACTGGCAGGCAAGCCCGTTTACCGATGCCAGTTCACCAAGCCAAAGAACTGATTGCCCCCTAAGCCGGCCGCGGCCTACAATACGGACACCCGAACCGCCCGCGCGACTTGCGTCCGTCGCACGCCCCTAGGGACCGCTCGGATGTCTCTCCCCCCACGCGACTCGCTGATGCGACCTACCTCTGGTGATTCTCCCGCCGACACTGAGCCACCTGTTGGTCTTAGCATCCCCGATGGTGCCGCTTCTTCATCATGGCAACTATTCGACGCCATTGACGCGGGCGCCACGCTGCATGCTGCAGCGACCGGCAAGTTCCTCAAAGCTAACCAGCCCGCTATGCGGATGTTTGCGGTAGAGAATGAGGGCGAAATTGTAGGCAAGCACCCAGGAGATTTCTCGGTGCAACCTACTACTGGCGAAGATCCCCGCCAAGCCTTTGCTCGCCAGGCTGAAAAAGCCTGCGAACACGGCGTAACGAGATTTCCCTGGCAGGCCTGCACGCGCGGAGGACGCACCATCAACTTAGAGGTTTGCCTCACACGCGTTGCGCAAGGTCCCCAGGCAGTGCTGTTGGCGCAGTGGACGGAAATCAGCTCGCATCAGGTATCCCAGCAAGCGCTCCGCGCCAGTGAGGAACGCTACCGCCGGCTTGTCGAAGGCCTTGATCGAGACTACGTCATTTATGGCCACGATCTGGAAGGCAGCATTACCCACATCAGTCCGTCAGTTGAGGCGGTTCTGGGATTCAAGCCGAAAGAGGTGATTGGTCACAACTGGCGCGAGTTCATGGCCAGCGATGCCTCACTGCAACAAGCCGAGCATTTTGAGAGCATGGTCTTCCGCGGCGAATCAACGCCCCCCAACCAACTAGAAATCAAACAAGCGGACGGCCCGCCCAAGATTTTCGAAGTTGTCTCTCAAAGCGTCTACGACGACCAAGGACGCATCATCGGCGTCGAAGGAATCTGCAAAGACGTCACTGAATTGACCAGGAACGAGCGGCGATTGGTAGAGGCAACCCAGGACCTCGACCGCCGCGTCCGGGAGCGGACCGCGGAGCTATCAAACCGGCTTGCGTTTGAAGAGCTACTGGTAAACCTCAGCACCGGCTTTATCAACCTGCCCGTCGAGAAGATTGACGCGGGAATTAATCGAGCTCTGCATCAGATCGGCGACTTCATTGGGGTGGACCGCTGCTGCATTTACAAGTTCGACCGAGAGCCCTTCCAGGCGAGAATCACCCATCAATGGGTCGGCCCTGGCATCCCCTCCACCTTGGACAAGATGCAAGGGTTACCGCTCGACCCGCTTGAATGGGAACTTGAATTCCTGAGAGTCAACCCAACTTGGAGTATTCCCGATGTAACCAATATGCCGCCCGAAGCTGCCGCTATGCGCCAGCTCCTGGAAGGCATGGATGTCAAGTCCGCTGTTATGGCCGCCATGGTCATCGACGGCGAAACTCTCGGCCTGTTGGGCCTGGTGACGGTTCGCGAGCAGCGGCTTTGGAGCCATGACGACCTTGATCTGGTGAGAGTGCTCGGCGGGGTCTTGGTAAACACCATGAATCGGCATCAAGCCGAGCAAGCACTGCGACTCAGCGAAGAGCGGCTTCGAATGGCGTTTGAGTCGGTCGAAGATGGCCTGTTCGACTGGGACATTCCCAAGTCGGATCTATTCGTGAGTGACTACACCCTGCACCAATATGGCTTGCCTGAGGGAGAGAATCACCGCGACCCCACCAAGTGGCTCTCACTAATCCACCCCGACGATCGTCGGCGCGTCGAAGAAGCTCTCAACAGGCACATGCATGGCGACGCTCCCAAGTACGACGTGGAGTATCGTCTGCGAAACACCAAAGGCGGGTACGGATGGCGTCACGCAAGAGGTAGGATTGTTCAGCGCGGACCCAACAAGGAACCGCTGCGGATGCTCGGAGTAGACCGGGACATCACCGAGCGAGTCCAGCAGCAAGAGCAGCTCCGGAAGCTCGAAGCACAACTCACCCACCTGGGTCGCGTTGCAACGATGGGCGAAACGGTCGCCGGCATCGCGCACGAAATCAATCAGCCCCTGCATGCCGCGGCAACCTTCTGTGCGGCGGCCGGGAGAGCACTGAACAGTGGGCGACCGGATGCGCTGCGCAAAGGAGCCGCACTCTATGGGAAAGTATCCGAACAGGTGAGCCGCGCTGGTGACATTATCCGCCGACTTCGCGAGTTCACCCGCCCTCAGCCTGCCAAGCTGGTTGACGTTGACCTAAACCACATCGTTCGAGACTCGATGGCTTTGCTGTCTCAGGTCACGATGAGAAGCCGCGCCCATCTGTCGCTGAATCTTGATTCCGCCATCCCCACCGTGGAAGGCGACCCGATTCAATTGCAGCAGGTCATTATCAACCTGCTGCAGAACGCCTATGAAGCCATCCGAGAACATCCGCCGAACGATCCGCAGATCGTCATCGAAACAGGGCATGACCGTGGCCATGCTTGGGTGAAGGTCATCGACAACAGCACCGCTCTGGCCATGGAAAACCCCGACGAGGTCTTCGACGCGTTTTACACCACCAAGCCTAACGGGATGGGCATCGGATTGTCGCTATGCCGGACGATTCTGGAAGCTCACCAAGGCCACGTCCGGGCCGCGAACAACGCCGAGCAAGGCATGAGCTTTCGGGTCGCCATCCCTGTCACAGGACCTTCGGCAAGCCCTACCGCGATTGGCCAGTCCGTTCTGGGCCACGCTTTGCCACCGACCCCTTCCCAGGAATCGCCGCAGTGAGCCAATCAGGCGTTGTGTTTGTTGTGGACGACGACCCGGCATCGCGCGAGGCAGTTGCCACGCTTGTTGAAGAGATGGGGGTACCAGCCCGAGCTTTTGGCTCGGCCGAGGAATTCCTAGATCGCTACGATGGCCAGCGGCCGGCCTGTCTTGTGACCGACATTCGCATGCTTCACATGAGTGGTCTCGAACTCCAGGAAGAGTTGGATCGCCGGGGCATGCACATGGCCACCGTTGTCCTAACCGCCTACGCCGACACACCGGTCACCGTGCGTGCGATCAAGAATGGCGCGGTCACTCTGCTAGAGAAGCCTTGCCGCGATCTCGAGTTGTGGGACGCCATCCGCGAAGGACTCTCGCAAGACATTCAGCGGTGTTCTGCCGACCTAAGAAAGCGCGACATCTCAGAAAGGCTGGCAAAACTCAGCCCTTCTGAAGAAAAGGTCTTGGAGTTGATCATTGCCGGCGAGCCAAACAAAGCTATCGCCGCCCAGCTTGATATCAGCGTCCGCACCGTCGAAGTCCGGCGACAGAGCATCTATTCCAAGTTGCAAGCCGACTCGGTAGCCGAATTGGTTCGCTTGGTCATGGAAGCACGACCATCTTGAACCTCTAGCCGAATTGCGGTGCCCCCCACGCCTACTGAGGAAGTCCGCAGTTTTTCGCGCAGACTGCTATCTGCAACGGGGTGCCCTCTGGCCGTAACCTTGTACTGAGAGGCAGCCCTGCTTGGCGGTATCGTAGTGAGAGACACTTCGCTGCCGAACGCCAACGGTTGGAGCCAACTACAGGGCGGCGAGTTACTTAGCGGTCGATAACATCGACCCCTCAACAGAATTCCGGTCAGGGGCCGGAGGGGAAGAGCATGGCGGCTTCGGTCACTTCGTTCTCACAGCGACTAGCAGCGATCCAGAATCTCGCTCTAGGGACCTAACGAACGGCGACCGCAGCCAGGAAGCCAGAAAGGCACAGTGAAATGATCGAGGCAACCCATCAAACGCTACCGGACGAACAGACCGCGCCTGTAGCCGCCAAGCGGCAGAACACCGTCTTCGTCGTTGAGGACGATCTGGACACCCGCGAGGCAATCACGGAGTTATTTTCGCCCGAAGGCATGAAGGTGCGAACCTTCGGTTCTGCTGAGGAATTCCTGAGCGGCTATACCGCTAACGGCCCGTCCTGCCTGCTGCTCGACGAGCGCCTGCCTGGGATGGGAGGCAGCGAGTTGCTTAGACGCCTAAGGGACCGCGGCATTCACGTGCCCAGCATCGTCGTTACCGCCTATGCTACGACACCTACCACCGTAGCGGCCATGCAAAACGGCGCCACCACGGTCCTTGACAAGCCGTGTTCCGACTCGCGACTGCGTGAAGCCGTTGTTGAAGCTCTCGAAGCTGAGAATCGGCGACTGGAGCAACAGGCGGGCGTGGACAGAGCCAAGGCCCAACTGGCAGAGCTCTCTGAGAACGAACGCCTGGTCCTTGAGATGGTACTCAACGGGACGCCGAATAAACAAAATCGCCAAACGTCTTGGCGTCTGCGTGCGAACCGTCGAAGCACGACGCAGCAGAATCTACGCTGCGACCGGTGTGAACACCGTAGCAGAGCTCGCACGTCTGTGTGTGGCAGCTGGATTTGTCGACGCCTCGTGAATCGACAAAGCCCCTTCGGGGGCGGCTAGCGAGCAGAGGCACTCTTACGTTCTTGAACGAGCCGGTCGCAAGGCCGGCTCTTTTTACTGGCCTTCAGAGAAGTGCCGCTTCGTCGTGTGGAGTCCGAGAGCGTGCGGCAACGGGTTCTCTGGGGAATCGTAGGCGCCAAAGTCATTGAAGAACCATCGTTTGGCAATGCGATAAGCCCAACTTCGCTCAGGCACTGCCGCCCCTGGATTGTGCTGCGATGGGCGTGGAGTCATCGCCAGCAACTCGTTCGCCGCCGTCTTCCTGGCCGTCGTGTCATCGGCGTCGTGCACGACGGTAAGCTCGTGCAGCAAGTCTGGTCTTTCGAGAACGATACAGCCGCGCGTGCTTGACGCCGCTAACTGACGAAAGTCCCTCAGGAACGCCGACTCACCGATGGTCTCTGCCAAGGGGCGGTCGTCGTAGATCGTCTCTTTGGCAAACTGCACGATGGGACAAGGCTCGATCGCTCCCCAGGGACTAATGTGGTGCGTGAACCCCGTAGCTGCGGGACAGAGCGCCTGACCGTCGTGATCGTAGTAGGCGTCGACAATGCCAATGGGCTTCTTGCATCGCATCTCGACGACAAAGCGACGAACTCGGAGCTGTTCTTCTGGCGTGAGGGCCAACTCAGGGCTCGCTTCGGGACCCATCGGCCGGTAGGTGTGGTACCACATGTACATGGCCCCCAGTTCGATCAGCCGATCGACCCAGGCTTCATTCACCAGATCATCCAAGTTGGTCCGACAGACGCTGGTGCAGACTCCTGTGACCACGCGGTTGGCCACGCAGTTCTGTATGCCCTCCATCGTTTTATTGAGCACCCCTTGTCCACCGCGCCGTTGGTCGCTGACAATCTCAGAGCCCTCGACGCTAATCAGCGGCGTTACGTTCCCGCACTTGCGCAGCTGCCTAGCCACTTCATCCGTAATGAAGTGGCCGTTGGTAAATACCTGAAAGTAGCAGTCAGGATGGCGACGAAAGATCTCAAGGACGTCGCGGTGCATAAAGGGCTCTCCGCCCACGATCCCGAAGAAGTAATTGCCTTGTGCGTTCGCTTCTGTGATTACGCGGCTCAGTGCTTCAATTTCGATGCGTTCCTGCTTGGCCGCGACGTCGACCCAGCAACCTTGGCAGCGGAGGTTGCAACTATTGATGATCGAAATGTACAGGAACGGTGGGAAGAACTTTCCCTCACGCAGCCGCTGCTTGTGCTTCTGGATGGCTCGAGCGCCCTTGAAGCCAAAATTCCACGCCAGCTTCCATAACAACCTCTTATCGGTTTCTGTCAGTAGTCGCTTAGCAAAGCGTGCATACATAGCGATGTCGGCCAGTTTCCTGCGAAGTACTGCGGCAACAAGTCTATTGTCGAGTATAGCGCTCGACGGTCTCCGTAGCGACCGCGAGCCACCCTTCGGTTTTCAACAAGCTACGACGCAAGGGTAAACCCTTGCCAGTAGGCACTTTCCCGATCGGGCGGGCACTGGACGCTCGACAGCCCTTTGGGCCCCGACTAGAATCCTACGTTCGCCAATAGTTACTGCTTGGTTGGCGTTTCCCACCCCGGAGCCGTTCGGCTCAATGAGTTCCCCCGCTGTAGTGTTGCACTGCCAGGCTGATGGCCCGGGCACCCAGGACACATTGACCTCTGCATGGCTATCCGCCCGTGCTGAGCTAATCGCTGAGCGGAATCCCCAGGGATACTGGGTGGGCGAACTTGCTAGCTCGCCGCTTTCGACGGCGACGGCAATCTCCGCACTGGCGATTGCCGAACGTCACGCGGCGCCGCTGGTCTCCGGCGAAGACGGTGACCACGAAGCGGCTGAGTTGTGGAATACGGCATATCGCAATGACCTTAGTGAACTCGTCCTGAGCTCGGTGCGCTGGCTAGCCGAGCAGCAGAACGAGGATGGTGGTTGGGGGGATACCGATTGCAGTTGCTCGAACCTCGCTACCACACTGTTGGCCCTGTCTGCGTTCCGCATGACGGGCGTGCCCGCAAGCTTTAGCGACTTAGAGACCCGCGCTGAGCAGTACATCCGCTCACAAGGCGGAGCGGTCGCGGGCCTAAAGAAGCGTTACGGACGCGACAAGACGTTTGCCGTTCCGATTCTTACCAACTGCGCACTGGCAGGCATTGTCCCCTGGAAACAAGTGCCAGCCCTGCCGTTTGAGTTGGCAGCGGCGCCGCAGTCCTGGTTCAAGCTCCTCCAGTTGCCTGTCGTCAGCTACGCCATCCCCGCGCTGGTGGCAATCGGTTTGGCCAAGCATCACCATAAGCCTTCCAGCAATCCTCTCACGCGTGCACTTCGCTCGTTCGTCACCGACAAATGCTTGGCATTGGTCACGCGAATGCAGCCTGATAGTGGTGGTTTTCTCGAAGCGACGCCACTTACCAGTTTCGTCGTCATGGCGCTGGCTAGCACCGGACGAGCAGACCACACCATTGTTCGACGTGGGGTCGAGTTCCTGCTGGCCTCGGTTCGCCCCGATGGAAGCTGGCCAATCGACACCAACCTGGCGACCTGGAACACCACACTAGCAATCAACGCCCTCGAAAAGGGCGATACGGCAACCACTTTTTCTGAGCGACAAGACTCTACGCTCGATTGGTTGCTCGCTTGCCAGCACACCGAGCGACACCCTTTCACCAATGCCGACCCTGGCGGCTGGGCATGGACTAACCTTTCCGGAGGTGTCCCTGATTCAGACGATACGCCGGGCGCTTTGCTGGCGCTGCATCACTATTGGGCAGACGCCGATCAATCGCGCCGGACGCGTATTGCAGAAGCGGTTGGCCGCGGGATCCGCTGGCTACTTGACCTTCAGAACCGAGACGGCGGCTGGCCAACTTTTTGCCGGGGCTGGGGGACTTTGCCATTTGATCGCAGCGCGACCGACCTTACCGCCCATGTGCTAAGAGCCTTGCACACGTGGCGAAAAACACGAGGCTGGTGGACCGCCCATCAAGAGAAGCTTACCACGGCCGACCTGGACCATCGGATCGACTTAGCGGTTTCCCGAGGGCTCTCCTATTTGAAACGGACCCAGGCTGCCGATGGTAGCTGGGCGCCATTGTGGTTCGGCAATGAGAGGCGCCCCGGCGAGGAAAATCCCGTTTATGGCACGTCTCGCGTCTTGCAGGCATTGCAATTTGTGGAAGGGCAAGACTCGCCGCTCGCTACGCGAGGCCTAGAATGGCTAGTTGGGCAGCAGCATGCCAGCGGCGGCTGGGGGGCGGGCCCGGATGCAAAGTCGGCGTCTGGCGCTAGTCCACTGTGTAGCGTTGAAGAGACAGCTGTCGCCGTCGAGGCCCTGTTGCCCTGGCGAGATTCTTCTTGCGAGGTGAGACAAGCCGTACAAGGTGGCTTGGATTGGCTGTCGGACGCGGCCAACCGCGACAGGTTGTCGCACCCGGCACCGATTGGACTTTATTTCGCTAAGCTTTGGTACTACGAACGCCTTTACCCCAAGTCTTTTATCGTCAGTGCTTTAGGGGCTGCTGTGCAACAACGTGTTGCATCCCAGGGCCAATCGGGCGACGATAATCGGTTTGCCATCAAGGACGCCGCGCCTGCCCACCCGTGAAGCAAGGGCCGGCGGCAAGCAACGGTGATCTTGCCTAGGGCCTGAAGCCGCTTCCCACGATCGAGCATCGCGCGTGTCAACTCTTCCTAGCACCGCCTCATCGACCACCCCCGCTGACGATATGAATAAGCCCGTGGTGGGGGCGGCCGAACCCCCGCTCGGCAACGGCAAGCCACGACGTCGGAGGCGCTCTACCAGC
Source organism: Lacipirellulaceae bacterium (assembly GCA_965263315.1). Lineage (GTDB taxonomy): Bacteria > Planctomycetota > Planctomycetia > Pirellulales > Lacipirellulaceae > JBCCQL01. Next base: position 314,574 of record CBDHGZ010000003.1, read on the forward strand.
CACCTTAAGCTGGTTCCTGAGACGCGCCAGATGCGTGAAGAGCTGCGTCGGCTCTGCCAAGAAACCGCCGCCAAGCTGGACAAATCGCACCCGCTCGACAAGCAAGAAATGGAGCGGGTCTCCAGGGCCCTGCTAGCCGACGCGGGGCTCGGAGAAGGTTACGTCGGCTGGGTGATGGTCGTCCTTGCCAGCGAGTTTTGGCGTGACCAGGTTGCCGCCGTGCCACCAGAGCGGCGCCTGCTTCTACTGCCACACTGCCTCAAGCACGCCGAGGGCTGCCCGGCTGACTATGACGAGTTCGGTCTAGACTGTCGGCGCTGTGGCGCTTGCAGTATTGCTGACTATCGGACCATCGCTGAAGACCTTGGCTACAAAGTGCTCGTCGCCGAGGGTTCCCCGATCGTCATGAAGATCATCGTCAGTGGGTACATCGACGCGATCGTTGGAGTGGCTTGTCTGAACGTGCTTGAGAAAGCAATCGACAAGGTACTACTGGCCGGCATCCCCTGTATGGCGGTCCCCTTGCTTTCGAGCGACTGCCGCAATACCTCGGTCGACGAAGATTGGGTCAGCGAGTTTATCCACGTCCGCCAACAGGCGCCTGCCGAAACAACGCGTACCTACCTGCATCTACTTAGAGGCTCCAAGAAGCTCTTCGAGCCCGCCGAACTCGAACGCCTCCTGCCCAAGCGGCGGAGTGGGATCGAGCCATCGGCGGCGCGTGTTGCTGACCCCATCGCGGCAACGGAGCACATCGCGTACGACTTCCTGGCGCGAGGCGGCAAGTACTCTCGTCCCTTCATAACGCTGGCTGCCTTTGACGCCATGAATGGCGGTGGTTGTACTCAGGCTGACGGAGCCCAGCAAACGTCGACAATCCTAGATAGCGCACGCCGGGTTGCCCTGTCCATCGAGGCCTTTCACAAGGCGTCGCTCGTTCATGACGACATTCAAGACGGAGACGAGTTCCGCTATGGTTCGCCCACACTTCATCGCGAGTTTGGCATTGCTACGGCCATCAATGTGGGCGACTATCTGATTGGGCTCGGCTATCAAATGGTAGCCCGCGACGCGGCTGAAATCGGGCCCGAGGCGACCGCAGACATCCTGAACCAACTCTCCGAAGCGCATACCCGTCTCTGCGAAGGCCAAGGCGCAGAGCTGATGTGGAGGGACCAAGCAGATAAGCGTCTTACCACGCTGGATGCTCTGAAGATCTATGCATTGAAGACATCGCCTGCGTTTGAAGCGGCCCTCTATGGTGGCGTCCGCCTAGCCGGCGATGCCATGGAGCTGGCTAAGCCAATCCACCAGTTTTCAAAGCATCTGGGAATCGCTTTCCAGATTCTCAATGACCTGAAAGACTGGCAAGGAGACAGCGACAACAAAATGTCGGCCGGCGGAGACGTACTTGGCGGCCGACCTACGCTGCTCCTCGCGTTGGCACTTGAGTCTCTCGATGAAACGGATGCCCAGCGGTTGCTCTCGCTGATCGGTGGCAGTGGCGCGTCCCCTGCAAATTCTCTCGAACAAGTACGCCTGCTTTACCGTAAGGCCAACGTCTTTGAGACCGCTGATCGCTTGGTAGACAAGCATCAAGACCGCGCAGAGCAGGTCGCTGACGACTTGCCCAACGACGAACTCCGCCGCTTGGCCTACTACTTGATCGACTCGGTGCTCGAGCGCCCCCCCGAAACGACGCCTCAGTTGGTCGAGATGGCAAGGCTTGATGCTCAAGCCAATCCATCAGAATTGACCTAGAGACGCCTCGCACCAGCTTCTCGATAGAGCCTGGAAGCATGAGCCCTACTGCTGACGATCCGGCCGAGGAATCCCTCGCCGAGACAGCCGAACTCTTCATTGGCAGCGTTGCCAGACTTGCAACGGCTCTGGGCATGAGTGAAGAAGATGTTGGCCGGTTCGATTCGGCCACCGCGTCGTCCTTGCCTGAGGATTACCGCACACTGTTGGCACATACAGGTCACATGACCGTCACTCTCGAAGCGTTTCACAACACGCTGGTCGATGTGAGGGTGCTTAAGGAACTCTCTAGCGGATCATCCTACTCGCGGGAAATCCTCTTAACTCGTCAGTCGGATGGAGCCGTCGTACAATATGGACTGGTGAGGATCTGGCTTTCCGATCTGCCTGATGAGGTCCGAACTGAGATCGAGGATCGCAAGACTCCGCTTGGTCGCGTGTTGATCCGGCATGGACTTCTGCGGGACGTTGAACTGCTATCCTTCTGGAAAATCGTCCCAAGCGAAGCCTTGCGGCAACACCTCGGAGCCGGCAGCGACGAGACGGTCTACGGCCGCTCGGCACAGATCCTCCTGGACGGGCGGCCAACCGTCCAGTTGTTGGAGATTGTTCGCGTACCGTAGTTGCCCAGCCTGCGGCAGTACAGAGGAACATGATGAGTGATCTTGCCAAAGCATACGATTGTGTCGTCCTTGGCGCGGGCCCCGCAGGGTGCGCCGCAGCCACGCTGATCGCTGAGGTGGGATTTTCGACCCTGTTGCTCGAGCGCGAGAAGATGCCGCGTGAACATGTCGGCGAGTCGCTCATGCCTGAGAGCTACTTTATCTTCGAAAAGCTGGGCATACTCGATAAGTTGCAAGCGAGCCGTTTCGCTAAGAAGGTTGGCGTTCAGTTTGTGAATAACACCGGGAAAGAATCGAAACCTTTTTTCTTTCGCCAGCATGACGATCGCGACTGTGCCGAAACTTGGCATGTGGAGCGAGCCGATTTCGACCAGATGCTACTGGAGAACGCCATTGAGAAGGGGGCCCAGTGTCTCGAAGAAACCCGTGTCTTGGATGTCTTGTTTGACGAGGACAACCGCGCCACCGGCGTCAGGATCCGCTTGACGGATGGCTCGGAGCAACAGATTGCCAGCCGCGTGATCGTCGACGCCACGGGACAGCAATCGCTTATCGCTAGCAAGCTGGGCCTCAAGCAAATCAATCCTGATCTCAAGAAGGCTGCGATCTGGCGGCACTATCGCGGCGGCGATCGCGACGAGAGTGGCGGCGGGGTCAAAACCATCATTCTCCATACGTCGGATAAACAAGCGTGGTTTTGGTACATCCCCCAGTCGAACGACATTGTCAGCATCGGCTGCGTTGGCGATGCTGACTATTTGCTTAAGGGCCGCGGTGCTCCCGCCCAAGTTCTCCAAGAGGAACTTGCCAAGTGCGATGGCGTGCAGACACGTCTAGCCAACGCAAAGCCTATGGACGACCTGGCGGTCGCCAAAGAGTTCTCCTACACGACGAGCCAACCTGCAGGGGAAGGCTGGGTGCTAGCCGGCGACGCTTGGGGCTTTATCGACCCCGTTTATTCTTCTGGCGTTTACTTCGCGCTGAAGTCGGCCGACATGGCTGCAGGGTGTGTCATCGATGCCTTGAACCACGATGATCCTTCGGCCAAACGTCTGGGCGCTTGGAATGACGAATTCAAAGCCGGCACCCACTGGGTTCGCAAACTGGTACACGCATTTTATTCGGGCGAATTCCGTGTGGGTAAGTTTGCGGCGGAGTACCCACAACACATGCCAGCCTTGACCGACCTTTTGATCGGACGCATGTTCAGCCCCGCCATGCCTGCCCTCTTTGCCGACCTCGACCCCTGGCTCGAGCGAATGAAAGGCATGACCCATGACGAAGACGAAACGGCAGACGGCGATGCCATGCCGGTGCTGGCTTAGAAGAATCTCCAGGGAGCCGATGGATGGGAAAGCTCTACGACGAAATCACGCCCGAGCTGCAAGCATGGATTGAGCAGCAGAGCATGTATTTTGTGGCCACGGCCCCGGCGGGTGACCAGGGGCATGTGAATTTATCGCCCAAGGGGCTCGACTCGTTTCGTGTGCTGGGCCCGCGGTCGGTTGGTTATCTCGATCTGACCGGCAGCGGCGCGGAGACGATTGCCCACCTGCGCGAGAACGGGCGCATCTGCCTCATGTTCTGCGCCTTCGACGGCCCGCCGAAGATTGTGCGCCTGCAAGGCCATGGCTCGGTCGTCACGCCTGAAGATGAAACGTGGGCAGAAGAACTGTCTGGCTACGCCCCCCTGCCCGGCGCTCGGGCTATCATCCAGGTGGACTGCACGCGGATTAGCGACTCGTGTGGGTTTGGCGTACCACGCTTCGATCTGGTTGAGGACCGCACCACACTCACCGACTGGGCAGAGAAGAAGGGCCCCGATGCGGTCGTCGCCTACCAGCAGGCGAACAACCTGCAGAGCATCGACGGCCTGCCAGCGCTGGAGCCGAAGAGCCTGAACTGACCCGAAGGGGTTCCATCTGCGCCGAGAGTCCTCGACCTCCGCCCTGCCCCTCCGCCCTGCGCTTCTGATAAACTGACCGCTCGACGATGTCCTATCCTCAAGCTAGGCGAGCGGGTATGCAGAAGTTTGTTTGGGCGTTGGTTGTCCTATTGGTGATCCTGCACCAAGATCTTTGGTTCTGGGACGACAGCCGATTGGTGTTTGGGTTCATGCCCGTTGGTTTGTTCTACCATGCGTGCCTCTCCGCCGCGGCTAGCGTCACGTGGCTGCTGGCTATCAAGCACTGCTGGCCCGGCAACCTAGAAGACGGAGGCCAAGGATGACTCAGCTCTACATCATCTGCGGCTACCTGGGCCTCCTATTGCTGCTTGGCCTGTTCGCCAGCCGGTTCTTTTCTGGTAGTAAGAGCGACTACCAACTGGCGAGCCACTCGATTGGTCCCTTCCTGCTGTTGATGTCGCTGTTCGGCACGACAATGACCGCCTTTGCGTTGGTCGGCTCCAGTGGCGAGGCGTTCAAGGAAGGCATTGGCGTCTACGGGATGCTCGCTTCGAGCAGCGGCGTTATCCACTCACTCTGTTTCTTCCTGATCGGTGTGAAGGTCTGGTCCCTCGCCCGCCGGCACGGCTACACGACACAGATCCAGTACTTCCGTGACCGGCTCGAAAGCGACAAGATCGGCCTGCTGTTGTTCCCGATCCTCGTCGGTCTGGTGATCCCCTACCTGTTGATCGGGGTGATGGCGAGCGGCGGCGTGATCCAGGGGATGACCTCTGGCGCGTTTGAAGGCTTCGAGCCCTTCAAGACGGACAATCCCGGCACCAGTTACGGAGTCGCCCCGTGGCTCGGCTCGCTTGTGGTTTGCGCGGTGGTGCTATGCTACGTCTTCTTCGGTGGTATGCGTGGCACCGCATGGGCCAACGCCTTGCAGACAAGCGTCTTCATGATCTTGGGCGTCGTCACCTTCTTCGTCATAGCTAACAAGCTTGGCGGCGAAGACACTCTCCTCGCCAACCTTCAGAAGCTTGGGGCGGCTCTCGACGAAAGCAAGGCAACGAGAGTCGAGATGTCGCAGTCAAAATTCTTCACCTACATGCTGATTCCTTTCTCGGTCGGCATGTTTCCCCATTTGTTCCAGCACTGGCTGACTGCCAAGAGTGCAAGCAGCTTCAAATTGCCAGTCGTTGCTCACCCGCTGTTCATCATGATTGTTTGGGTCCCGTGCGTCTTGGTCGGTGTTTGGGCAACAACGAACCTAGTACCGCCGGAGCCGCCGCTCCCGAGCAATCCCAATCAGGTGCTCACCTTCCTCGTTAAAAATCAAACAAGCAATGTTCTCGGTGGCTTCCTCGCCGCGGGCATTCTGGCGGCGATCATGTCGAGCCTCGACAGTCAGTTCCTCTGCCTGGGGACGATGTTCAGTACCGACATGGTGAACCACTACCGCAGGGAGCCGCTCAGCGACCGCGGGCAGGTGCTCGCCACCCGCGGCTTCATCATCGCAATCGTCGCCGTCACCTATCTGCTAGGCCTGTCGAACAATCGTAGCGTGTTTGCCCTGGCAGTGTGGTGTTTCAGCGGCTTTTCTAGCCTGTTCCCGTTGGTCTTCGCCAGCGTCTATTGGCGGGGCCTCACCAAAGCCGGTGCCTACGCCAGCGTCCTCGCCGCCGCAGGCACATGGCTCTACCTGTTCGCCCAAAGCGGCTACGGCGCCAACCGCAAGTACGTCCTAGAACTACCGCTGGGCGAGAACACCTACGAGATCATGCCCGTCGCGGCGATGTTCGCAGCGTCGACCGTGGCGCTAATCGTCGTATCGCTCATCACGCCAAAGCCTAGCGAGGCGACGCTGGGGAAGTTCTTCGATTCGAACATTTGACCGGATTACCGGATGAGCAGGATGGAAGTGCCGGAAGAAATCGAATTAACGATTGCCAACGTCAATGAGTTGCCGGAGTGACAGCGTTTCTCCCCTCGCGGAATGATACTGCAGAGAACAACGCATATAACTCCATCTTACAAACCATTTTCACCCGGCATTCCGGTCCATCGTCCCGTGAAGATCGCCTACATCGCCGCTGGGGCCGCGGGCATGTACTGCGGGAGTTGTCTGCACGACAACACGTTAGCGCGAGCACTCTTGGAGTTGGGCGAGGACGTGATCCTTGTCCCGACTTACACGCCGATCCGCACTGATGAGGAAGATGTCAGCCACTCGCGGGTCTTCTTTGGCGGCATCAACGCCTACCTGCAGCAGCATGTGCCGCTGTTCCGCTACACGCCGCGATGGCTTGATCGGTTGCTCGATCAGCGTTGGCTCCTGAATCTGGTCAGCAAGCGAGGCGCCAGTGTCGACCCCGCCCAGCTTGGTGCGATGACGGTCTCCATGCTTCGTGGCGAAGGAGGACATCAAGCCAAAGAGGTCGACAAGCTGGTCGACTGGCTCATCGACGAAGTGCAGCCCGATGTGGTCCACCTCTCAAACTCCATGCTCTTGGGAATGGCCCGGCGAATCAACGAGCGTTGCGGACCTCCCGTGGTTTGTGCGCTGAGTGGTGAGGACATCTTCCTGGAGAAGCTCAAGCCGCCGTACTACGAGCAAGCGCGAGAGCTGCTGAAGGAACGCGCTGGCGAGGTCGCTTCCTTTACTGCGTTGAACAAGTACTACGCAGACTTCATGGCAGAGTATCTGGCGGTCGATCGGGCCAAGGTGCATGTGGTGCCTCATGGACTGGATCTGCACGGCTACCATCGCTCGCAGCTTGCTGAGTTGGATCCCGAGGCCCCGCTGTGGATCGGCTATTTGGCCCGCATTTGCCATGACAAAGGATTCCATCTGTTAGTCGATGCGTGCGAGCAACTGGCCGTGAACCGGCCCGATCTCAACTTCAACTTATGGGTAGCGGGCTACCTTGGCGCTGCCGATCGAAAGTACTTCGAGTCACTCAGCAGGCGTATTGAACAGGGGCCACTCAAAGACCGGTTCCTGCATCTGGGCGAACTCAGCCGCGAGGCCAAGATCAGCTTCATGGAAGAGTCTGCCATTTTCTGTACTCCGACCGTCTACTGTGAAAGCAAAGGCCTACCAGCCATCGAAGCCATGGCAGCCGGCACGCCGGTCGTGCTGCCTGACCACGGGGCATTCCCTGAGCTCGTCGCCGAAACGGGCGGTGGACTACTGCATCGTCCCGGAGATGCTGAGCACCTTGCGGAGCGGCTGGCAGAGTTGCTCGATGACCCACCTCGAACGGCACAACTGGGCGCGGCCGCCCAGCAGCATGTCCACAGGCATCGCACTTCGGCCCGCATGGCGGAACAAACACTCGAACTCTATCACCGGCTAAGCAGCTAGGTATAGCTTACGACTTAAGCGCCCAAGGAGAATCTGGTAGCCACTTCTCGCGGCCAAGCGTAGTTCGCCGGCTAGTTGAGCCGATTTCTGCGGCCCGGCGTCCCCTTGCATGCCGATCCCTGGCTGGTACAATCCGGGACTCGAAATAATCCACCCGTCAATAGAGGCAGCCTGTGGCCCCTCCCCGCAGAAACTCGACCAAGCGTCGTACGAAAGTCAAAACGCCCAAGAAGGACCCTCTGTTTGTCGATGGCGTCAAGCCGCGCCCAATGTACGTCGACTACAAGGACCTGGACCTGCTGAGCAAGCTGACCAACCGTCACGGTCGGATCGTCAGCCGTCGTAAGAGTGGATGCCACGCCGCTAGCCAGCACGCGGTCTCCAAGGCGATCAAGCGGGCGCGCTTCATGGCGTTGCTGCCCTACGTCGGCGACTGATTCTCGGTCATATCGTCTTCCGCCGGAGGAGAGGGCGCCGGATGTCCACGCCGTTTCGCACCCACCGGCTGGTGGAATTTGCTGACACCGACATGGCGGGCATCGCCCACTTCTCTGCCTTCTTTCGGTGGATGGAAGCCGCGGAGCATGAACTCCTCCGTTCGCTTGGCTTGAGCGTCTACACAAAGCTGGATGACGGGATGGTCATCAGCTTTCCACGGGTTGGCGCCGAGTGCGACTACCACTCACCCGCCCGCTGCGAAGACCTGCTCGCGATCGACGTTTCGGTCTCCAAGATCGGCACGACAAGCCTTTCCTACGCTTTTCGATTTTCAATCGAAGGGACCGTGATCGCCGAAGGTCGACTCACCTGCGTGTGTTGCCAGATCCTGCCAGGCGAACGTCCCAAGCCGACACCGCTGCCTGAAGAGATTGCCGAAGGTTTGCGTTCCTTCCTGTCGGCGTGATAGGGTTGGTTGCTGCGACGCCGAATGACCGGCCTCCACTAGAGACGGCTTACGTCTTCCCTGCCCGAGTCCCGCCATCGACACTCCCTCGCCTTACCTGGTCTCGTTGACGCTGCGCTTGGCCGGCGGCTTGGAGTCGGTGGCGCCGTCGCGCCGGGATCGGCATGCCAACTTCTTTCTCTCCCGGCAACATGAAGATGGGGGCTTTCCTGGGCGTGACGAACCAAGCGATCTTTATTACACCGGCTTTGCGGTTCGTTCGCTTGCCCTGCTCGATCGACTCGATGGGGCACTAGCTGATTCGATCGCCACGTTCTTGCAGCAGCGCTCTACGTCGCAAGCACACATCGTGGACCTCTTTTCACTCGTTTTTTCTTCCCAGTTGCTGGAGGCCGCTACTGGCACGGATCCCATGGCTGGCGCCCCCGCAAGTTGGAAAGACAACGTCGCCACCTTGATTGAATCGCTGCGAAGGGAAGATGGCGGCTACGCAAAGAGCCCCCAAGGCGCCGCCAGCAGCACGTACTATTCGTTCCTGTCTGTGCTAACGCTCCAGTTGTTAGATCGTCCCCTACCGAACCCTGAAGTGCTGGCGAAATTCGTCCTTGGCCAGCGGCGGGAAGACGGGGGATTTGTTGAAATCCGCCCCATGCGCCGCAGTGGTGTGAATCCTACGGCGGCGGCAATTGGATTGCTGCGAACTGTAGGCAATCAGACCGGGGTCGACTATCTAAGCGACGTAACCGAAGACGTCGTCGACTTCCTTTGTGACCAGCAGACCGAAGAAGGAGGATTCCGGGCTAACACCAGCATTCCCATTGCTGATCTGCTGAGCACCTTTACGGGCTTGCTCACTTTGGTTGATCTCGAAGCGGCCTTGGAAACAGACCTGCCGGCAATTCGCAGGTTTGTCGAATCCGTCGAGCAACCTAGCGGGGGCTTTCTGGCTGCTGCATGGGACGAAGCGGTCGACGTCGAGTACTCGTTTTACGGCCTGGCGTCGCTCGGACTCTTGGGGGCAATCGAGAAAGAGGCAAACCCGTAGACGGGGTTGTGCCAGTGACCAGCGCGAGCCGACAATCGCATCATGCCCGAGCTATTCGTTAAGGACGTAACCAAGAGCTACCCAACGCCTGCTGAGCCGTTGATCGTTTTGAATGGCGTCAACCTGACCCTCCACGGAGGCGAAAGCCTCGCGATTGTCGGGCCCAGCGGATCGGGAAAGAGTACTTTGCTGGCGATTCTCGGAACGCTCGATCGGCCGACCTCAGGATCCGTCGCCCTGGACGGACAGAATCCGTTCGACCTTACTGACGACGCGCTACCCAGCTTCCGGGGCGAGCGCATCGGATTCGTCTTCCAAGATCACCACTTGCTCCCGCAATGTACGGTGCTGGAGAATGTCCTGACCCCATTGCTAGCCGTCGGAGCCGCGGGGGCAGAGGACGAAGCTCGGGCCAAAGAACTACTCGATCGCGTTGGCTTGAGTGACCGCTTGACACACCGACCTGCCGAGTTGTCTGGTGGTGAGAGGCAACGGGTAGCCATCGCGCGCGGGCTTATTCGGCAACCTGCACTCTTGCTGGCCGACGAACCTACTGGAAACCTCGATGCGTCAACCGGTCGGGAAGTGAGCCAACTTCTGCTCGACCTGAATTCCCAATTGAACTCGATCCTCATAGCCGTCACCCATAGCGCAGAACTGGCAGGCTCCCTGGGGACTCAGCAGCGGCTAGACGGTGGCAAGCTCGTTGCCAACTCTTAGCACCGCCACTAGGAACCCTACATGAGCCCTGAGGAATTGGCGGTCGTCTTGGTAGACGGATCGTCTGAACAGCGCATGGATGCCGCTCGGCGGCTCGCCTCACTCGCTGAAGAAGCCGCTCCGGCAGCCTTGCCACTCGCCAAGCTAGCCAGTGATACGGCAATCGGTCAGTGGTGCATCGCCGCCTTGGAAGACATGGGCCCGCCCTCTGCCGACCAAGTCGAAGGGCTGGCCAAGTTACTTGAGTCAGACAACTCGATCACTGCTTACTGGGGCGCTACGTTGCTGGGTCGACTGGGTTCTGATGCAGGGACTGTCAGCGGCGAGTTGCTGTCAGCCACTCAGCATCCCGCGGAAGAAGTTCAGCAGCGTGCCATTTGGGCGCTTGGCAAAGTGGGCCGCGCAGCAGCAGAAGCCTTGCCAAAACTGCAGGAGCTAGCCGAAGGCAAAGGTCGCACGGCCCGTCTCGCGTCGCAAGCGATTGCCGCCATCACGAGCTAACAGCGCCACTTCACTTGCGGATGGCGTAGAGCGCTGCAAACGTGCGTAGATAGATCGTCTTGCCCGTGATTACGGGGGATGCGGCAATTGGCTCACCCAAATCATTCTTGGCCAACAATTCGAACTGACGACCAGCGCGCACCACACTCACAACCCCTCCGCGGCTAGTCAGATAGAGCTTGCCGTCAGCAAGGACTGGCGAGGCACGATGGCGATCACGGACTGTGCGCTCTTGGTAGAGAATCTCGCCGTCGCCAGCGTCTAGGCATGTCAAGTTGCCGTTTTCGCCACACAGATAGACCAAGCCATTGTGGATCAGCGGGGACGGCACATCCGGCGTGCCTCGACGCCGACTCCATGCGACGGCGTCGGTACCGGTCACATCCCCACGCCCGCCAGGGCGAACCGCAAGTACTGGGCCTTTCTTGGCGGTGGGTACAATCAGCAAATCATCGCCAATGGCCGGGGTCGCAACAAAACGAAACGTCGGGTGATAAGTACCAGGTGGATTGATGCCGCCCAGCCGCCAGAGCTCGGCGCCGTTGGCCAAGTCGTAGGCAACTACGGAATCTGCCCCGTGGGTAATGAGTTCGCCTTGGCTACCGTCCGTCCAAACAACAGGCGACGAGTACGCCTGCTCACTCTCCTGCCTCGCTTGCGTGATACGAGGAGAGACCCATTGTTCTTCGCCTGAAAGCAGATCAACACATACGACCTTGGCTTCGTGAGTATCAGGATCGCCATCACCATGCACCATTTGCAGGTAGAGACGATCTCGCCAGAGACAAGGAGTCGATGAGTATCCGAATTTGATGCTCAGCCTTCCGTAGCGATCCTGCAGGTTGAAACTCCAAACAGGTTCGCCATCCTTCGTGAAGCACCCCAGTTGGCCATTGCCGAACAAGGCTACGACGAACCGTCCATCTGTCACGGGCGAAGGCGAAGCTAAATTGCTCTCGTCTCCACGAAACTTCCTGGAACCCTGCGAAACGACACTTTCCCACTCCAATTGCCCTGATTCGACAGCATAAGCTTGTAGCTTCAGGTCAGCGCCATCCGGTGTGGTGAGAAAAAGTCGACTTCCCCAGACAACAGGGGTCGAACTCGCCGGCCCCGGCAACTCGCTTCTCCAGGCGATGTTCTGCGATGCTGACCAGACAGCGGGCAAATCCTTGGCTGCAGAGACGCCATTGCCATCAGTCCCGCGCCACTGCGGCCAGTGGTCCTGCCCCGAAGCCGGCAAGGCTAGTCCGCACAACATCACCGTGGTGAGAACCAATTGGATAAGGGCGGGATGGAGCATGCAGTACCTCGTAGCCTAGGGCGAGCGGATGGCTAGAGTGTGGGCCTTCCACCCAAGGGGGTCAAGCGATTCCCCGAGCTCCGTAGTTTGCACCACCATTGGAAGCTAGACTAGAAGTTGTGATAAAGATCTCAACCATCCCGCAGGTCTATCGTAACGTCAGTCGCTGGCGTGAGATTCTCGCGGTCTTGAGCAAGTATGGACTGGCCGATTGGCTCAGTCGATTTGAGCTGCCACTCGGACAGGGCTGGCTCAAGGACAACCATGGCCAAGTGATCGGCCAGTTGAGCCGCGATGAGCGGATCCGCCGCGCCTTAGAAGAGCTTGGGCCAACCTTCATTAAGCTCGGACAGGTGCTCAGCACACGCCCGGATCAAGTCGGCGTATCACTTGCGGAAGAGCTCTCCGAACTCCAAAGCAATGCACCGGCTGATTCCGCCGACTGGGTACGTGCGGTGATCGCGGACCAGCTAGGACGGCCCATCGAACAGTGCTACGCGAGCTTCGATGAAGATCCCATCGCGTCGGCATCGATTGGTCAGGTCCATCGCGCTACGCTCTCAGACGGGCAGCACGTGGCCGTGAAGGTCTTGCACAAGGGGATCGAGGATCAGGTACAAGTCGATACCGATATTCTCATCGGCCTGGCGGAACTTGCCGAGCGAATTCCAGAGCTGCAAAACTACCGCCCCGCGGCAACCGCTCTGGAGTTCCAACGCACGATTCGCCGTGAACTCGACCTCGGCCACGAGCGACGCCGGCTTGAGCAGTTTGCCGGGTACTTCCAGGATGACCCCCGAGTTCGCATGCCTGCCGTCGTGGGTGAGCTATCGGCCCGACGCGTCATGACGACCGAATGGCTCGATGGACGTCGCATTTCCGACGAGGGGTTAAAACAAGAGTACTCCGAAGCCCAGCTCGCTGAGGTCGCTCGACACGGCGCCGAAGTCTTTACTCAAATGATCTTCGAGCATGGGGTCTATCACGCTGACCCGCACCCGGGAAACCTGCTGGTGTTGCCTGACGGAGCGATTGGGCTCATCGACTTTGGCATGATTGGGCGTCTGAGCGATTCACTTCGCGAAGATCTTGAGGACATGCTGATTGCCGTTGTCACGCACGAGCCTAGCAAACTGACGCGTATCATCACCCGCATTGGCGAAACCCCTGCTGAACTCAACGAGTCCGAGCTGGCCGCCGAGATCAGCGATTTTGTCGAGCACTATGGCAATCAATCGATTGGCGGCTTTGACTTAGCCGGAGCGTTGAATGAACTCATCGCCATCATTCAGCGACGGGAGATCATGCTCCCCTCTGCCGTCGGCATGCTCTTGAAGATGCTCATCCAACTAGAAGGCGCAGCGCAATTGCTTTCGCCTGATTTCTCACTCTTAGAGGTTCTAGAGCCGCTACAAAAGAGAATGATGCTTCGTCGGCTGTCACCGGCAAGACAAGCCAAGAAGGTGCGTCGCATCTATGGCGAATTCGAACAGCTTGCCGAGGTGATGCCCCGCCGCCTCGACGACATCCTGCAGCAGGTCCAGAGCGGGAAGTTCGATGTTCACCTCGATCACCGAGGACTCGAGCCGTCAGTCAATCGGCTGGTACTGGGCATGATGGCTAGCGCCCTGTTCTTGGGATCGTCGCTAATGGTCAGCCGTAGCGTCTGGCCGATTCGCTTGCCAACCTGGCTCGGATTCGGGCTGCTTGACGGCGTTTCATTGCCTGGACTAGCAGGACTTGCCCTCAGCTTTTTGCTGGGACTCAGGGTGCTGCGAGCCATCCACAAGTCCGGGCGTCTCGAACGGCGCTAGTTGGAAGTCTCTTGACAGGCGCGACCGGTCACGTCCGCCAGAGTGGTAACTATCTGCTCGTTCAACTCGTCAATTCGTGCCAGCAATTCCTCGTGACGTTCGCCCAGTTGGTGCAGTTTTTCACCCACACAGGCTGCGGGACTGTCCAGACGCGGGGCGGGGGAATGCGACATGGCGAGCAGGGGGCAGCAGCGGAGAGAGGACCCGTGCCGGGCGGGCGGGGGGTTGGGGGAATGCCGCCGCGGCTACACTTGGATCGACGAACCGCATCGCTGTCAGCAGAGCAACCGGCTTTTTCTGAGTGACGCAAACCGCAGTCGTGGGAAGACTTAGTGGCGGCTCCGCTCGATCGGGATACGAGCGGTTTTCAGCTCGCAGCGATCAGACCGATTGCGAAAGCCAGGCAATTTGGCCACGAGGCCCGAATCGGCTAGACAAACGAAGCTAGTGTGCAGTACGATACGAGGCTCCGCAGGCCGAACGTACTCGGCCACAGCCCTTCCCCTACAACGACCAAACACGAGAGCCAAAACCCGGTGGTCAAACTCACCCTTCGAGATCGCGAAACCGCACAAGAGGCAGTCCGTCGCTTCCGCAAGCTTGTCGAACGCAGTGGCATCAAGAAAGAAATGCGGATCCGCGAATTCTACGAAAAGCCGAGCGAGACCAAGCGTCGTGCACGCTTGCGTGCTCAGCGTCGCGCACGCCGCGAACGAATGCTCAATCGCTAAAATCGATGGCTCTAGAATGGATGGCTCTAGGGGCCATGAAGCAAAGCCCCGATCGCGTTAGCCCTCGATCGTACTAAGCAAGACGGCTCTAGCTATCCAAGTTGCCAGGCAGCGCGGCCACGAACTGCCGAATCTCGTCACGTACTCGGCGGTAAGGCTCCATCTTTCGCTCTTCGTCTGCGATCGCAGCTGCCAGTCTTGGCGGATCATCAAACGGACGATGAACCTTCTGTGTTGCCGCGGTGAAGTTTGGGCAATGCTCATCGGCATGTCCGCAGACGGTAACGACCACGTCAAACTGGGCAGGCCCACCAGCGGCGGCAATATCCGCCACGGTTTGAGACTCTTGCCCTGAAATGTCGACACCCGCTTCGGCCATGGCGCGGACCGCGTAGGGATTGAGTCCATGAGTCTCAATCCCCGCAGAGTAGGCCTCGATTGAGTCGGCCTTCAACGATCGGGCCCACCCTTCTGCCATCTGGCTCCGGCAAGAGTTTCCGGTGCAAAGGAAAAGCAGCTTGAGCATTTTGATCGCTCTGGTTCGTGCTAGGTTGAAGGCCGTCGCTTGCTGACAGCCTAAACGGTACCAAGCGACGAAAAAAGCCGGCCTCCGAAGAGGCCGGCTTAGTGTTTGCATTCTGCGGACGGATTGCTTATCTCAGAAAGCGACTTCACCGCGGACGAAGAATCCATCCAGTCCCAGAATGTTGGCGTCGTCCCAACTCTCCAGCTGAACCCCGGAGGCGCCAAAGTCGTACTCGGCGCGGTTGCCCAGGTCATGCCAAGCCGCCAGCATATAGCCACCCGTAATCGAGGCGTTCTTAGTCAGGAAGACGGTACCGCCTGCTTCAATCTCGGTAACGGGAATCACGTGGGTGCAGCTAATGCGGTGCGTGGCGAACGACGTGCCGGAAGCTTCGTAGTCAGCCTCACCCAGCAGCAAGGAGATGTCACCCTTGACGTAGAGACTTGCGATTCCCGCCTTGCCAAAATAGCGACGGCCCAAAAGACCGGTGCGAAGGCCAACGCCTTGGAAGCTCATTGTGCTGCGAGCGGTACGACCAACGACGGCAGGGTTGGTCGTGCTAACAATGTTGTTCGCATAGTTTTGCTCAGTATCGACGTCTGCAATGCGAATGGCGCCGGTCCAGGTAATATCCCACGCGGGACACCAGCAGCCACATCCGCAGCCGTCACAGCAGCCATCGCCACACTCACAACAATCGCCGCAGCCGGAGTCACAACACAGTGGTGAACCCAACGGTATCGTCCGCGAGAAACCGATGTCGTAGTCGTCAATCGACACGCTAGCCGTGCCACTTACACTGTCTCCCGCACCCGCGGTGATCACCTCGAAAGGAGCCGTGAACGTCGTATCGGCGGCGGGCTGAGCGGGGCTTGCGAATGCGGCGTCGCTGTCGAAGCTGCTGTAGGTGAACCTCACCTCGCAGCCGCAATCGCATACTCGGTAACCGCCGTAGACACGGAACGACGAGTTGTAGTCGTAATCAAACTGGTGGTACGTGATGATCGCATCCGCGGAACTCACCGCCGAGGCGGGTAGTGTGTTTTCCAGGAAGGCGATCGATTGACTGAAGTCAGCTCGAACATAGAGCCACTCGCCGCCAACGAAGAACTGCCCGTTGCAGCCCGAGCTACCGATACCCAAGGCGGCTGGGCTGACGCCTCCGCCAGAAAGCCCCGAAGTGAACTGCGTAAGCTGAATGTCGCCACTCAGTTCGTTCACGATGCTAGCGGTTGGGTCTTCACCCGCGTCAGACGCGGTATCTTGGACCACCACGATGTGATCGTCCATTGCCAATTCTTCAGCGGCATTGGCAGCTGTGGCCAAGCTGAGGCCCAGTAAGAGCGCAACCTGTGCGCGCAAGCAGAGTGTCATCCGTGATCCCCCCCTAGGTAGTCACAAGTCAGCAGCCGCTGGCGTCGATGCGCCTGGTTTGCGGGACGACTGCTTTCATTGCAGGTAGACTTGAGCGCACCGACCGCGTGTCCGGCCCAATCACACCGGCGCAATCGTTGCGACGTTGCTAACCATCGGTAGCGAGAGAATCTGCACTTTGCAGTTTTTCCCCATAATCCCTACGAACGGATCTTCAGCGCGCATAAGAAAGGCCCCCAAACGGGGGCCTTTCTTGTGGTTGAATCGTGACTGAGGGACTCAGGGTCGCTGGCGCTGCCCTGCTCCATTTACGCAAGCTTGCCCTGCAAGCAATGGCCGACAGCGCGCAACAAGTCTTGAAGCTCGCGGCCGACATACTCCAGGCACGGCAGGACGGTGGGATCGAGGCTCCTCGCAGCGGCGTTGCACAAAGCGTTCACCGCGGCAGCCATCCAATAGGATTCTGGTAGGCATGATCCCCGTTCTCCAAATCCAGCTGCGGACTCTCAAATGATCAACTAGGGGGTGAGATCTGACGACCCGTCCCCGCAACGCCGGATTGTCACAATTCACCCTCGCCTTGGCAGCCTCGCCGGTCGTACGCCGGCGGGCCGCCATGGAAACAGCGCCGGGTGCTAGCCAAGGCTCTCGGCTTAGCAGCCTTGGGCAACCCGTTGCTCACTCAACCCAGGCGTTGCCGCATTGCCGCTGCTGAGCCTGATAGCAAAGCGATCAACCCAAGCACAAACGTACTAGGTTCGGGAATGATCACCGGATCGGGGGCAAAACCATTCACCTCAACCCCTTCCATAGCGGAATAAGGTCGCACTACGCCGGCGGTGAAAATGGTCTGCCCCAAAGCTGCGGGCGGCAGCCCGAGGTCTTGCTGCACACCAGTAGCGGTAAGCTGTGCGCCAGTCATGGTGTTAGTGAAGTTCGCCGTGAGCCGCGAGTTGTCTGAGTTGTCATTCTCGAACAAGTCAAACATGACCATGCGATAGTCCGGATGGGCGGTGAGGCCCAGCCCCGGATCACCGTCTAGGTCGATCTGAAAACGGACAAACTCATCAGGAGCCAGCCCTCCGTTGCCAAAGCTCACGACAAGCTCATCGCCGTTGGCAGTCGTCGTGCTGGAAATCGAAGCGTTGGGCGTGGTCATGCCCAGCTTTGCAAACGCTCCGAGCACGGCGTCGCTGAACTGATAGTCCATGTCGCCGACCGTGATACGGAACTCGTTCAGGCGCACATTGCTGCCCATTGCCGAAGTGTTGCGCACTTCGATAAAGGGACGACTGTTCTTGAGGATCCGGCCTAACGGTGAGTCCCACGCTTCGTAGTGCTGGATCAGCGGATTGTTGGGCTCTGCCAGAACGGCTTCGCTGGCAGAGATGTTGAAATCGAAAGTCGCGTTCTGAGCGCCAGCGACAGTCGCCAGAAGAGCCGTCATGGCCCCCAGGACGGCAAGCGGCGTCAGTCTGGATAACTTACTGATACGAGGTTGATGAAACATAGCTGCTTTCCTTGATTCCGCCCCGCGGCCGCCGTCAGACGGACGCAATGAATCACGCGAGCGGAGCTAATAAACGAATGGGAATGGCATTCCCGTAGCGCGATGCGGTTGCCTGCGCGACGGGAACTCACAAGTGCGAGTGCCAACCAGAGAGGGATGGCAAGAGACTCAGCGGCAGCTGTTGTGGGGCTCCATGCCCGCCTAACGTCCAAGCGCGCAGCGGCAATCGGACGAAACATGTGTGAGCGGTTTCAGACGCTGAATGCGTCACCCGTCCGTACAGCCTGATGGCTTTCAGAGCCCATCGGAGGCAACCAATAGGGTCGCCTCGGCGACCTAACCCTCAAAGCGCGCTCGAAGCGTGGAATGCTTGCTTAGCGGCCCGCTAGAACTTCCAGATCATGCTTCCCGAGATAGAAAGACGGGAAAACGCTGAAGCGACGCGTGGAAGGTGTCAGTCGGCAACTCTCGAATGTCCATGGGGCTGAACGGCGAAATAAACCGCCGCCGCCGAGTTGACATTCATGAGTTCGACTCCCCTCAAGAAAAACACGCAATCGGTAGATTCGGAGAGAATACCTCTCCCGTTACGAATAGCCTAAAGCGGAGCGATTAACGTGTCAACGAATTTCTCCCAGCAAGCCAGGTTTTTGGGTAGAAATGCAACCCATGCCGCCTTGGACCAGCGCCAGCCTCGGAAACACCGAGAACTAGGCAAAAAAAGGACGCGGCGGGGTCCCCTCTAGCTCCCAGCTAAGACCCGCCGCGTCGGCGTCACAATACCCCTCCCCAAGGGCCCTGCGACAGAAAACCCTAGATCGCAGCAGCGTCCGGTCAAACCACAGCCACCCAGCAGGCGGACAACCGAGTGCTGGGGCAGAGTTTATTTCGAGCCTTCAGCCGTCAGAGGGGCCCCAATCGAGGCCGAAATCGAAGCAGGCGGCAGAGTGGGTCAGGGCACCAATGCTAATGCGGTCGACGCCGCTCCTGGCGATCGCACCGATTGTGTCGAGATTCACGCCCCCGGAGGCTTCCAGAACGGGAGCCGGAGTACCCGGTGAAGCCTGCTGAAAAGAATCTCTCATGGCGACAGCTTCGGCTAACTCCTGCGGACTCATATTGTCAAGCAGAACAATATCGGGGGCAGCAGACAGGACCATCCCTAGCTGATCGAGAGTATCCACCTCGACCTCCACGACCATTCGGTCTGCTCTTTCCGGCAATCGGTCTTGGAGTCGTTCTTGCGCGCGTTGCACGGACTCCGCTGGAGATAGACCTACCTGATCGGACAGGGCCAAGTGGTTGTCTTTGATCAACACCGCCTCGGAAAGTCCCAGGCGGTGATTCCGGCCGCCGCCGCAAGCCACGGCATACTTCTCCAGTAAGCGCCAGCCGGGTGTCGTCTTTCGCGTGTCGAAGACTTCCGCGGCTGTGCCTTCGATCGCCCCAACATAACGGCTGGTAGCTGTGGCAATGCCTGATAGTCGCCCAAGAAAATTGAGGATTGTCCGCTCAGCAGTCAGCAGGTCGGCCGCTCGGCCAAGCAACTGGGCGACAGGCTGTCCCACCGATAGTTGGTCGCCATCCTTGGCAAGCGGGTGAAATTGGGCGTCGGCTTTGAAGGCCTCCAGCACCAGCGCGCCGATCTCGATCCCTGCCAAGACCCCTTGATGCCTGGCAACCACCGTTGCTTCTCCCCGACGCTGAGGATCGACCGTTACGGCAGTGGTCCAATCGATCCCGTCGCTGAGATCTTCTGCTCGAGCGAGCTGTAACAAATGCTTTGCAGCATCGACAACTTCGCTGGCCCAGGACACACGGGGGAAATCTCTAGGCATCGCATGCTCTTTGCAAGTAAAAAATCTTGCGCTGGTGTGAATTGACTAAACCGCTGTGCTACATTGTTGGTGGTTTCCCACCAACCAGGCAGGCCCGCTCAACCAGTGTCTCAAGCTCTGCTCCAAAAGCGAGACCAAATCAGCGTCGGCCTGTTAACGGCGATCGCCCTGCTTGCCATGTTGGCATGGTGGTGGTCCAAAGGAGGCGCTACCGGCCGCCTGATCAACATTGATCGCGCCGAGCCGCTCGGCTACCGCTTCTTGGTCGATGCCAATCAGGCAGAGTGGCCGGAGCTGGCCCAATTGCCGGAAGTGGGCGAGGTCTTGGCCAAGCGCATTGTCGAGTATCGGCAACAACACGCCCCCTATCAAACGCCGGAAGACCTGCTGGCGGTGCCTGGCATTGGAGAAAAGACTCTCCAGCGCATTCGCGACTACCTTCTGCCGCTCCCGGGCGAAGACCTTACAGCAGGTCCCTAGTCGTACCATCGTGGTCGGCCCTTGCATGGGGGCCACTGCCACGCCGCTTCCGACCCGCAATTCCAACTGTTAGGCTGATTCCAGAAGCGCGGCGAGGCGGATCGCCGCTCGGTTGACTCTCCTGGAAAGAAATCACCATGCTCCCCGCCCTGCCCCCTTCTTGGGATGGCTTGCACCCGCTGGTCGTCCACTTTCCCATCGCACTGTTTGTGGTGGCGCCCATCTTCGTACTCTTGGGCGTGGTGACGGGCATGCGAAGCTTCATGCTCAGCGCACTGTTGCTGTTGGTGATGGGCACCGTGGCGTCGTTCGTCGCCACTAACACGGGCGAGGCGGCCTACGACGCCATCGAGCCCGACGAAGTAATGGAGATCCTCGACCCTGACTATGAGTACGACGACGTCGCTACCGCCCACGGCGAGCAAACGGAACTCGCCCGCAATATCTTCACGGGCATCACGGTGCTGTATTCGGCCCTGGTCATCGCCGCCTACCTCAAGCCGGCTACCGTAAAGCTTAAGCCTCGCCTGGCGCTGGGCTTGGTCATTTTGGCATTATGCGGCTGGGGAAACCTCGTCATGGCCAACGCCGCCCACCTCGGCGGCGAGCTCGTCCATATCCACGGCGTACGGGCCGTACTGGGCGAAGCCGATGGGGAGCCCGAACAGGTAGACGACGAGGA
The DNA here is from genome assembly GCA_965263315.1 of Lacipirellulaceae bacterium. Lineage (GTDB taxonomy): Bacteria > Planctomycetota > Planctomycetia > Pirellulales > Lacipirellulaceae > JBCCQL01. The sequence continues at coordinate 335,644 of CBDHGZ010000003.1, forward strand.
CCGGAATGAAGTGGGAGAGGATGTCTAAAAACTGCAAAGGTGGGTCGTCAAGTCCGTCTAGGCGTTACCTCTCAACTCTCTATTCGCAGTACCAATGCCATTGAAAGCTGGTGAATTCGAGTCCCCTAGCGCTGCGAGTTCGTATAGAAGGTGGCTTGTATGGCTACTGGAATTGGTCATCTGGGACGGATTGCTCCCGTTTCTTGTCCTTTGGACTCCGAAGCTGTTGCGATTCTTTGCCGGCCCTCCAGCCAACGGGCGTCCATTCGGTGTCGTTGAATTAGTGTCTCTCGCGGTCCCAGTCGCTGGCTTTACCTATCGATTTGTCATTGGTATGACGGCGATAAAGCGAAATGGATTCCTCTGGCAAAGGCTTGTCTTCGTCGTTGGTCTCTGCTTGTTGGCTCTCGCCGAAACAGCCTTCATCCTTATCGAGGGTGATCCCCGCGTTCCTGATGATCCGATGGTGGTCTGCGCGCCTCTCTATCTTATGTATTTCTTCTTGATGGCCGTAGCTTTCTTGCCGGTTCGCCCCGAATAGACCACTCTAGGAAGTTGACCCCAACGGTTGTTTTACATGCCCCAATTCCAACTCACTTCCGACTTCAAGCCGGCCGGGGATCAGCCCGGGGCCATCAAGCAGTTGGTCGAAGGGCTGCAGGCGGGGCGGAAGTCGCAGACGCTGATGGGGGTCACCGGTAGCGGCAAGACGTTTACCATGGCCAACATCATCCAGCAGCTGCAGCGGCCAGCGCTGGTGTTGAGCCACAACAAGACGCTTGCTGCTCAGCTCTATAGCGAGTTCAAGGAGTTCTTTCCCCAGAACGCCGTTAGCTACTTCGTCAGCTATTACGACTATTACCAGCCAGAGGCCTACATCCCCCAGCGGGATATCTATATCGAGAAGGATGCGTCGATCAATGAGGAGATCGACCGCATGCGGTTGGCGACCACCAGCAGCCTGGTGAGCCGGCGGGACGTGATCGTCGTAGCGAGCGTCTCGTGCATCTATGGCCTCGGTTCGCCGGCCGACTACAAGCAGATGATGGTTGGCCTGATGGTGGGAGACGAAGTCGATCGCGATGAGGTGCTGGCCAAGCTGATCGATATCCAATACGAGCGGAACGATCTTGACCCAGCCCGCGGCAAGTTTCGCGTGCGGGGCGATTCGGTCGAAATCTGGCCCGCCTACGAGGAGTTTTCCTATCGCTTGGAGTTTTGGGGGGATGAGATCGAGAAACTCTCCATTATCGATCCCATCAGCGGCCAGGTGATTGACTATCTACAGGAAGTCTACATCTACCCAGCAAAACACTTTGTCCTCCCAGAGGAACGAATCGAGAACGCGGTGGCCAACATCCGCAAAGAACTCTCAGGACGGCTGGAGCTATTCAAGACCCAGGGCAAAATGTTGGAAGCTCAGCGGCTTAACGCCCGTACGCGATACGATTTGGAGATGATGCTCGAAATGGGCTACTGCCCTGGTATCGAGAATTACAGCGGCCCGCTCTCGGGTCGCGCCCCGGGTTCTCCCCCCGATACGCTGTTCGACTTCTTCCCCGACGACTACCTACTGTTCGTCGACGAGAGTCACGCCACTGTGCCCCAAGTGGGAGCTATGTACAACGGCGACCGTGCCCGCAAGACGACCCTCGTCGAGCACGGCTTTCGCCTGCCCAGCGCCTTGGACAATCGCCCGCTGAAATTCGACGAATGGCAGGAGCGGATTAAACAAGTCGTCTACGTCAGCGCCACCCCCGCTGATTACGAGTTGGAGCAAACTGGCGGCGAAGTCGTCGAGCAGATTGTCCGACCGACAGGTCTCTTGGACCCCGTGATCGAGATCAGCCCCGCCCGGGGTCAGGTGCCCCATCTGCTGGAGGCCATCAAGGAACGGGCCGCCATCGGAGAACGTGTCTTGGTCACCGCACTTACCAAACGCTTGGCAGAGGACCTGTCCGCCTATCTCACGGAACAGGGCGTGCTGTGCAAGTGGCTACACTCGGAGCTGGATGCCTTTGAGCGCGTCGAGTTGCTCCGCGACCTGCGACAAGGCAAATTCGAGGCATTGGTAGGCGTCAACCTACTGCGCGAGGGCCTAGACCTGCCCGAAGTCTCGATGGTGGCGATCCTCGACGCTGACAAAGAGGGGTTCCTACGAAGTGAAACCTCTTTGATGCAAACCATCGGTCGGGCTGCACGAAACGTCAACTCCCGGGTCATCCTCTATGCGGACAAGGTGACCAACAGCATGCAGCGAGCGATTGACGAAACTGAGCGACGCCGGAAACTTCAGCAAGATTACAACAAGAAACACGGCATCACACCGAAGACCATCAAGAAGGCAATCAAGGCCGGCATCGAAACCGAAGCCGCCGCCCACGCTGCAGCGAATGCCGCAGTGGGCCGCGACGACGAGACGCAGTACATTACCGAGGAGTACATCAACGAACTGGAAGCGGAGATGATGGAAGCCGCTAGCCAGATGGAATTCGAGCGGGCCGCCTCGATTCGTGACCGCATCGAGAAAATGCGTGAAAGCATCGGGCAGAGCGTCAAAGCGGTTGAAGAGCAGATCAAGAAGTCTGGCAAGAAAGGCCGTGGCCGACGGGGAACCAAGAAAGCGAAAGTCCCTCGGCCCAAGAAGGGGGTCTAGAACCGGTTTCAAATCCCCCTCCCTTGCAGGAAAGGGTTGGGGGCGGGTGAGGGATTGCCAGGCTTTCATTACTCACCCAACCTCTCCTCTCAAGGGGAGAGAAGGATGGAAACGCAAACTAGAGTCCCACGAACCATTCAAATCACTTCTCAAAATAAAGAGACCTCAAAATGAGCGACTCCGACCAACAACCCACCGCCTACCAAGCGCCGATGGCCCCGCCGGAGAAGAAACCACGCGGCTGTCTCTTCTGGGGCTGCTTGATCGTGGCCATCGCTCTGGGTCTGCTCCTTGTGCTGGCGGTTGCTGGTGGAGTGGGCGGCTACTATTTCCTCAAGGGTCAGATAAACGCCTACACGGAAGAAACCCCTGCCGAGTTGCCCGTTGTCGAATTATCTGAAGAGCAGGTTGCAGAGATCCAGAGCCGCATCGAAGGTCTACAAGACGCGGTTGAGAACGACGGAGAAACTACGGAGTTGGTGCTGACGGCTGACGAAATAAACGCCCTCATAGCGAGCAACGAAGAATTCAAAGGCAAGGTGTTCGTTCGCATCGAAGACGGGCAGATCGCGGGAGATGTCAGCATCCCGACGGACTTCTTACCGATTGGCAAAGGCCGCTACTTCAATGCGTCCGCCTCTTTTGAGGTGAGCCTTGAGAATGGTGTCCTGGTCGTGAAGCTCAAGGACGCTACGGTCAAAGGCCAGCCGCTGCCGAAGGAAGTTATCGACGCCATCGCTGCGGAGAACCTTGCTAAAGATCTCAGCCAGAATCCCGAGTTGGCCGAAAAGATCAAACGGTTTGAGAGCATCGAGGTCCGCGACAACAAGCTCATCCTTCGTCCCCGCAAGGCCGATTTGCAGAGCGAGGCGCCTGCCATCGACTTGCCTGACCTTGAGTAATGACCGGTTCCTGATGGCCAAGCTGATTGTCGCCACGGAGCACCAATCGCGTCTCGCCAAAGCCCAGCGGCTAATGGCGGAGCACGATCTGGACGCTCTCTTTCTGCCCGCGGGCACCAGCCTGCGGTACTTTACTGGCGTTGCTTGGGGGCTTAGCGAACGCTTGTTAGGTGCTGTGCTGCTGGGCGACGGCTCACCTGTGTATATCGCACCCGCTTTCGAGGAACCAAAGCTACGCGAGCTCTTGGTTGTTGACGGGGACGTTTGGGTCTGGGAGGAACACGAGGATCCTTACGAGCTGGTCGCTAAGGCTATCGGGCCGCCCGACGCTGTGCGCGGTCGGCTGGGTGTTGAATCCACCACGCCATTCTTCATGGCGGATCAACTACGCCAAGCCGCTGTCGGCTGGGATGTCGTGGATGCGCAACCTGTGATTTCGGGCTGCCGAATGTACAAGTCGGCGGAGGAAATCGCCATCATTCGCTATGCCATGGGCGTGACGCTACAGATCCAACGTCGAGTGCAGGGAGAACTGCGGCCAGGCATTACCAACACGGAACTCATTCGCTGGATTGACGCCGAACACCGTGCTGCTGGCAGCGACAACGGGTCGACGTTTGCGATTGTTGCCTTTGGTGCTTCAACGGCTTTTCCACACGGCCCGAAAGGTGAGCAAACGCTGCGGGAAGGCGATACCGTACTCGTGGACACCGGCTGTACCTTTGGAGGCTATCACTCCGATCTGACGCGGACCTACGTTTTTGGCGAGCCCAACGCACGCCAACGAGAGATCTGGCAAATCGAACACGAAGCTCAAGCCGCGGCCTTCAATGCAGCACAATTGGGGGCGCCGTGCGAGGCCGTGGACGCAGCAGCGCGGACCGTGATCGAAGAACACGGCCTCGGCCCCAACTATAAGACCCCTGGTCTCCCTCACCGTACGGGGCACGGTCTAGGCATGGATATTCATGAGGCTCCTTACTTGGTCCGTGGCAACAAGACCCCCCTCGCCCCAGGTATGGTGGCCAGCATTGAGCCAATGATCTGTGTCTATGGCGAACTCGGCGTAAGACTGGAGGACCACTTTGTGATGACCGAGGTGGGACCTGAGTGGATTACCACACCATCACCAAGTGTTGATCGTCCTTTTTGATCGGTCACGTTGATCGCCTGTGACAGAATGTCGCTTCCCCGCAGGGTGATTGACGGCTCATACTGCTGCCGGGGGTTTCTCGCTTCACGGAGCAGACGATGCCAAAGTTACGTAAACCAGTGTTGATGACATTTGACGATGTCATCGCGGATGTTTCTTGCCTTCAGCAAAAGGGCTACTCAGCAGGCGGCAATTGGAACCTGACGCAGACATGCGATCACTTGACTGAAACCATGCGCATTGGCATGGATGGTGACGAACCGAAGATCCCCTGGTTTCAGCGCAAGGTTTTTGACCTACTGCTGGGCGTGATCCTCTCTCGGCGCTGGATGGCAAGTGGCATCACCACGATTCCTCGCCTGGAACCAGCCGATCATGAAGAGGACAACCCGGAGCGCGTTGAGCTGTGTCTGGCCACGCTTGCTGAGGCGCAAGCGTTTCCCGGTCCCCTGGAAAACTACCCCCTCTGCGACACCATGACTCTGGAGAAGTGGAAGCGGCTAATGGTAATCCACGCCCAGCATCACCTCGGATTCCTCAAGGCGGACGACTGACCGCGTGCGTTGGATCCCCAGCACAACAGCAGCCAATGCGGTAATGAGTCCGGTGGCGGGTTCGGGCACGCCTGTCAGTCCACGGAACTGCACGCCCGTCAGGGGACTCGATATCGTTAACGTCAACGAGTTGTCGGACGCCATGTATGCCGTACCGCCGGGGTCATTGGCATCGAGGCTAAACGTTGAAAGGCCGATGTCGGAAGTCAGCAGCCCCGCGTAGGTCTCGCCAGGCTGTACCTCGACCGTCATGTGATAACTAAGAGAGACATTGGCAGGCTCGGCCATACTGTTGCCTTGTGTCTGGTGCACAAACGTCGGCCCTTGTCCGCCGTCCACTAGAAAGTCTTCGAATGAAATCCCTGAGCCATCAAACACGTAGACCCCCATCACTTCGTTCATCACGGTAGGGACCCCAGCTTGAGATAGGTGCACCAAGTAGAAACTGAATTGTTGGCTGCCACTGCCGCTGTCTTCAAAGAAACCGTCGGCATCAAACGAAAGGGCGAAGGTCAGCGGCACTTCGCCGGTAGCGTCACTAAGCACTTCGAACGGTGTGTTTGAGTACGTAAAGGAGAGGGCTCCGAAGGTCTCACCGGGCGCCCCGTGGATATCCCCTCTTGCTCGCTGGGAGACAGAAAACTGATCAACCACCGACCCGCCTAGGCCACCATCATCGATTTGGCCGTAGAGGTCACCGAAATTGTCGAGCAAGGGCACCCCATTCGTCAGCTGGTCGACCGTGAATGACGTCGTCGTACTACTGCCGAGAAACGGAGACGACCATGTATTCGTAGAATCCGTGGCCGTACCATAAGACGCATATCCAGGAGTCGTTCCCAGGTAATTCGCTGCGTCAGTTGGATCAAAGTGCGGCATGTCAAAAAGCTGGTTTTGGGCGTAGGCAGTGCCCGAGGCTAGGCTCAGCAGGAACAAATAGCGGAGTTTCGTCGTCATGGTCGCCCCCTCACGGTAGTGATTACTTGCGGATACGGTTTGGCGGATACGGTTTGGCGGATACGGTTTGTTAGTAGCGCATACGAAAAAACCGCCAAACCAGACCCTCTGCCTCGCCAGTCGGCGGCGACAGAGAAGTTCCAGTTTGGCGGCTTTGAATTGGTTCTGCTCGATTGAATTGGCGGGAGATGCGAAGTCTCTCCCAACGCGATTCAGAATCTACCGGCGAGAAAAAGACCTGTCAAGAAAAAACTGACTCACCGAGCTGCGCTGTTTGGTGAGGTTGCCAATGGAGAATAGGTACACTAAGCCTAGGCAAAGGCTGTTAGCGATTCGTAGAAGAAGGTCACCTCCATGATTGGAAGTATTCTCGTGGGCCTGGGCGGTACGCGCTACGCGGAGGCCGCTACTCGGACTGCAATCGACATCGCGCGGCGGCACGACGCTTCTCTTACGGGCGTAACGGTGGCCAACCTGGCAAAGCTGCAGTCCGCAGGACCGGCCCCGATTGGCGCGGGAGGTTTTGCAAAACAGCTGGGCGAACATCGTGCCGGCGTCACGCGCGAGGCGATGGACACCTGTGTCGCGTTGTTCGAATCGCTGTGTAGCAAGGCAAGTGTGGCATACAGCATCAAGTGTGAAGAACGCGACGAGCCGTTCGACTTTCTGATGTCGCAGGCCCGCTATCACGACCTCACGGTACTGGGACTCAAAGCTCTGTTTGAATACGGAGTACCAGGAGTCGGTAACGAAGACCCCGCACTGGCTATCATTCGGCTGCTGCAGGGCGGAGTTAAACCGATCATTGCCACGGCGGAAACATACCGCCCCGTGCAGAAAGTCTTCGCCGCTTACAGTGGCTCCGCTGCGTCGGCCGCCACACTCCGGCAGTTTGCACAGCTCCGCCCGTGGGCAGACATTGAGCTCCGAATTGCAACATTCGGCAACCAAGCAGAACGCGCGCAACGCCTGTTGTATCGAGCTCGGAAGTACTGCTCTAGCCAACGCCTCGATGCTGAGACGCTCCACAAACCCGAGTCGGCGATCGACCACCTACTGCCGGCGGCCGAATCGTGGGACGCCGATCTCATCGTGCTTGGCAACAGTGCCAAGAGCATGCTGCTACGGCGCGTCCTAGGGGAAACGGCGCTCAACGTCATCCGCCACGCGAGCCAGCCGCTGTTCCTTAGTCAGTAGGCTTGTGACGTTTGTGCCATCTTTGGGAGCACCGCGCTCCTGGCATTCCGATCATCCGCTCCAAGTCCACTCAGAAAATACGGCCATCCACACGAAAGCACACAAACGACGTGAACTTTGTGCCATATTTCACAGGGCTCAACTACTTCGCGTTCCGCCTGGGGCAGCAGGCCAACACCTCCAGAAGCTATCATGGCGCAAGCGCTTCCCAACAAAGGCACCTCCGCCGGCTCCACGAAGCTGGCGCCTTTGAGTTTCCTCCAAGTTGGTTATCAACTTACTGCTGCCGCAGACGATGAGCACGGACAGCGGCTCTTGTTCGCCGGTACGTTGATCTCTGAGGATCTCCTCACGCGGCTCGCACAACAAGGTTGCCAGCAGATCTCTTTGAAAGAGCGAGACTGGCATGAGCTCGCCAAGGCAGCCGGCGCGACCTCCGAAGAAGCACCAGCCGAGGATCCGGCGACCATCGAGACGCCCGCCACGGCAGAGCTCGATGCGGCGATCCAATGCGAAGCCGATACCAACATCACTGCGGCACCAGACTCGTTCAAGGATCGCGTGCGTGAGCATGGGACGGCTCTCTACGATACGGCAGAGTTGCGGCGCCAGGAGTCGCAACACCAAGAAACGGTCGATCAGATAACCGAGATGGTCCAACGGCTGAACGATGCTCAGGAGATTGATAGCGAAGCCCTGCAATCGCTATCACATGACACGGTGGTTCAGGCAGCCGAGGACATGGATCTTTTCATCAGCTTGGGCCTGGATGCTACCCAACAGCGCACTTTGTTCGAGAACTCCGCCAAAATATCGCGTATCGCGGTTGCGATTGGTACCAACCTCGGTTTGAGCGAACTGCAGCTCAGCGAACTTGGCGCGGGATGCCTAGTTCACGATGCAGGAATGCTACAAGTTGACGAACACGCATTGGAGGCAGACGGCGAGCTCACGCCAGTACAGCGCCTGCAGATTGCGCGACACCCCATCGTAGCCGCCGACCTCCTGTACGAGCGCATGAGACGCGTTCCCGTCGGTGTGCGCATGATTGTTTATCAGATGCACGAACGTTGTGATGGTAGTGGCTACCCACGGGGTACAAACTCGGAGAGCATCCACTACATGACAAAGATTGCCTCCGTTGCCGAGGCCTACGCGGCACTCGTGGCGCCATCTGCAAAGCGCAAGGGAGTGCCACCCTACGCTGCTATCAAGTCTTTGCTAAAAGACGTCAGCCAAGGACTATTCGATAGCCAAGCCGTGCGAGGGCTGTTGCACTCGATTTCTCTGTTTCCGATTGGCTCGCTCGTACAGTTGACTGACGGACGCATTGCCAAAGTATTTCGTGCCAACGGCGCTGCTTATGACAAACCAACCGTGCAAGCTTGGTGGCCGAATCGACTCCAGGAACAACCAGAGGTTATCGACCTCCGCACGTCAGACCTCAAGGTATCTCGCGCAGTTGGGCAGGTATAGATACGGGGCACTGCTTGCTCGCGACTTGGAGCAGCGTCCGCAGGAGCATGCTGCCGCGTAGCCCACCGCGGTGATACACCATCGCCTTATGGCATCAGACACTGATCGCCGGATAGCCTTCTGGTGTTGGCCGTGCGAACGCTGCGCATGCTAACTACGCAATGATGTCGTACAGAACACGAGCGTTCTGCACGCCCGTTAGTTTCCGATCCAACCCCTGGTAGGAATAGCTAAGCTGCTCGTGGTCCAGCCCTAAGAGATGCAGGATCGTGGCATGGAGATCGCGCACATGGACAGGCTCCGTGGTCGGTGCGAAGCCCAAAGGGTCCGTTTCGCCATGCGTGTGGCCAGCCTTCACGCCACCGCCAGCCATCCACAGCGTAAAGGCTTTGGAATGGTGATCTCGCCCGACGAAGGCCATTTGCTTGCCTCCACGATTCTCACGCATGGGTGTACGCCCGAACTCTCCCCCCCAAACAACGAGCGTCTCCTCTAGCAGACCGCGCTGCTCAAGGTCGGTAAGCAGAGCCGCCAGCGGTTGGTCGACTTGGCGACATTTACGCTTGAACCCTCGATTGATGGCTTCGCTTGCTTCAACTCCGTGCGAATCCCATCCCCAATCGAAGAGTTGCACGTACCGCACGCCACGCTCCACGAGTCGGCGCGCCAGGAGGCAATTGTTGGCGAAACTCTCCTTGCCTGGCTCCGCGCCATACATTTGGTGCGTCGCGGCAGATTCCCTGTTGAGGTCCATGGCGTCGCTGGCCGTCATCTGCATCCTGAACGCCAACTCATACTGGGCGATCCTCGTCGCGGTCGCGGGATCACCATACTCTTGATGAGTCTGCTGGTTGAGCCGGTTTATCGTATCGATAACACGACGCCGCACCTGGGTAGTCATCCCTTTCGGGTTCGACAAGAAGAGTACCGGATCACCTTTGCTACGGCACTGTACGCCTTGATACACATTAGGCAGGAAGCCGCTGCCCCACGCAGACTTGCCGGCGTCTGGCGTTCGCCCGCCGGACAACAGAACCACATAACCTGGCAAGTTTCTGTTCTCGCTACCGAGCCCGTAGGTAACCCATGAACCGACTGAAGCGTGCCCCAACCTGGCATCGCCCGTTAGCGTCTGCAGCTGGGCCGGAGCATGGTTGAACTGATCTGTCTGCATCGTGTGGATGAAGCAAGTTTTGTCGATGACTCTTTCGAAATGTGGCAAGCGGTCACTAATCCAGCGACCCGACTCTCCCACCTGATGAAATGGATAGGCTGACCCGAGGAGCTCAGGAACGCCCTGCAGGAAAGCAAATCGCTCGCCTTCAAGATATTGCTGAGGGCACGACTGACCGCTACGCCTGATAAGTTCCGGCTTGTAGTCGAACAGTTCAAACTGACTCGGCGCACCGGCCATGTGAAGATAGATCACCTGCTTTGCTCTTGCGGGGAGCGAAGGTTGCCTTGGCGCAAGCGGTCCGGCCGAGCCATGGCGTGGCAGCTCGGCCGCGCGGACGGCGTTGCTTTCCAACTGCGAGGCAAGCCATAGTCCGCCAAGCCCCGCCATCCCTTGCCGCAAGAAAGTTCTCCGGGTCTGTTGGCGAAGCTGCTGCTTCACTTGTTGGCGATATCGATGCGTCGTTGGCTCCATTGCTTTGCTACCTCGTCAACGTACTATCGAGATTCATTAGCGCATTGGCTACGACGACGAACGCAAAACGCTCGGCCGTATCGGCCAATTCTGAGCCCACCTGAGGGTCCGATTCAAACTGGCGTCGCGCGTCCTGGTAGAGAGCCTCCAACTCATCAACGGCATCCGTAGTAGCTCGGTGACTCGTTGCCAATGAATAGGCCCACTGCCATGCGGCCCGGCGCCCAACCGCGTCACACCGACTGGCCAACCGTTCCGCGAAACCTTGGGCCAGTTCGACGTAAACGGGATCGTTCAGTGTGACCAGAGCTTGCAGCGGCGTGTTCGTTGGCGATCGACGAACCGTGCACTTGTCTCTGCTTGGAACATCAAACGTCTCTAAGCCAGGATAAGGACTGGTGCGTTTCCAATACGTATAGATGGCTCGACGAAACCGATCCTCGTCCGTAGTCGTTTCCCACCGGGCGCCTGAGTAGACACTTCGCCAAAGTCCTTCCGGTTGGTATGGCATGACAGGTGGGCCAAACAGCTTGTTCACAAACTCTCCAGACAAAACCAACGCTTGATCGCGAATCATCTCCGCCGTGAGGCGGAGTCGCGGCCCACGAGCAAGCAGGCGGTTTTTGGGGTCCTCGTTGGTCTCCTCTCGCCGGAAACGATTGTCCTGTCGGTAGGTCGCCGTGAGGACCAGCTCGCGAAGCAAGCGTTTGAGACTCCAATCATGCTCCTCAACAAACCGCACTGCGAGGTCGTCCAGCAACTTGGGGTGGGACGGAAGCAGCCCCGAGGCGCCGAAGTCTTCCTCGTGCTCCACCAGTCCCGTTCCAAAGATCTGGGACCAGATTCGGTTGACGATCACGCGACTGGTCAGCGGGTTCTCCGGCGCGGCAATCCAACGGGCCAGCTCCAAGCGGCTGGCATGATTGCCGACAACCGGGGGCATACAAACAGGAGTCGCCGCCGAAACGGCCTGGCCCTTGTCCAGCCAGTTGCCGCGATTAAAAACGAAAGAGTCTCGGCGATGCTCCGGCAGTTGCTCCTGCATCACTGGAACTAGCACTGATGATAGCGCTTGGCGGCGCCGCTCCAGCTCCGATAAGTCCACCTGGAGTTGCTGTCGAGTACGATCGGTGACGAGTGAAGTCCAGCTCGGCTCTGTCGAAACCGAGAAACGAGCTCGCCGCAAGACCAGCGCGCCCTGACCATCAAGGCTACGATTGTGTTTCAGGACGAGTTCGAGTCTCGCCTCGGGCTCAAGTTGGAGAGGTTCTTCCAAGACGAAGACCGCGTGCCTTGGTTGATTGATCCGCGAATAAACCGCCCAGCCTTGGCTGTTGTCTCGGAGGGAATCGTTAGGATCGAAGGGCCCGTGAGGGTCATCGCCAACGACTTCCGCAATGAAAACCTCTTCGGCAGGCCCCTCAGGACGTGTGGTGCGCAAGGCAAGCCGAGACAGGACGAAGCCCACGTCAGGCTGTTTAGCGGCTACCGCCGCCTGGCTCGGAAAAGCATCGATCCGCAGCGCTGTGATGGGCATCTCGATCGTTGGCGCCGGCCCCGCAAGTGTGTACTTCGAGCTATCGGTTATCGTCCCGCTGGCGACAAGCTCTCCCGATTCTGATTGCTCAACGAATGATAGCTCCGTGCTACCCGTCGAGCGGAGTTGATCGAAAGCAACTGCAATCCACTGCCCTTTGATCGATGCGGCTTGCCTTGAATCCCGATGGAGCCGACCGCGAAGGTCGTGAATCTGCCAGTCAAACGCGGTGGCCACGAGATAATTCTCTTGATCGACAGGAACCGCCAAACGAGGGAACTCTTCGTCAGCATCGCTGTCACGCGAGGAGTTGAAGAACGCCAGAAAGGCGTAATAGTCCTGTTGCGTAAAAGGATCATAGGGATGATCGTGACACTGTGCACAACCGAAAGTCGTTCCCATCCACGCTTGCCACGTTGTGTTCACGCGGTCGATGACAGCTGCCGTGCGGAACTCTTCGTCGTCGGCGCCCGCCTCGACGTTGGTCGGTACGTTGCGATGATAAACTGTGGCAAGGCGGTCTTCGATGGTTGCGTTGGGTAGCAAATCACCGGCCAACTGTTTAACGGTAAAGTCGTCGTAGGGCATGTCGGCATTGAGCGCGCGGATCACCCAATCGCGGTAGGGCCATACATCCCGATGGGGGTCTCGCTCGTACCCCATCGTGTCTGCGTATCGCGCCAAGTCTAGCCACATCGAAGCCCAGCGCTCCCCGTAGTGCGGTGACGCCAGCAGCCGATCCACCACGCGTTGATAGGCGTCTGGCCGATTGTCTGCCGAGAAGTCGCGTAGCTGTTGTTCACTTGGTGGCAAACCGGTCAAATCGAAGCTAACTCGGCGCAGCCACTGCCAGCGATCTGCCGGTGGAGCAGGATCAAGCCCCGCGGCTTCGAGTCTTGCCAACACAAAGAAATCTACTGGCTGCCTCGGCCAGTGCTGAGAGGAAACGATCGGCGTAGGTTGTCGTCGCGGAGGAATCAGCGACCAGTGTTTCTCCCAGCGAGCCCCTTGAAGGATCCATTGCTCGAGAAGCTCTACTTCTGGTTCGGTTAGACGTGGTCCCTGTCCAGCAGGGGGCATGCGATCGTCATCGTCATCTGCACAAACTCTCTGCAGTAGGTTCGACCGCAAAGCATCGCCGGGGGCGATCGGTTGCCGACCCGAGTCAGCTGGTCGCACCAGTGACTCTTGATCTAAGAAAGAAATCCCTCCGGCCTGTTCAAGCCCCCCATGGCAAGCAACGCAGTGCTTGGTAAGCAGCGGGCGTATCTGATGACGAAAGCTGATACCCCCATCAAACTGGCCTGATCGTTCGCTTTGATCTTCCTTGCCGAGACGCCTTTGGGCTTGTGCGCAGGCTATCGAAGGCAGCAGCATTGCTGCCCCGATGGTCACCGTTACCAGGAACTTGACAACCGTTCCTCGTGACGCAATCTGCTGGCCTGGAAGCGTCATACCATGGAAGGGAAGAGAGAGGCGGGCGGGCTAGTGCGAGCCACTGACGGCGTTTCGCGGGACACACACCGTAGATTCCAGCCTACTAGAACCGCCAACCGCGTACAAATTCCTGATGGCCCTGCCCTGCGGGATCGATCCCCTCCGCGGCGATGCGGCTCGACACTACTTCCGATTGTCCGGGTAGTTTGGATTGGGAGTCGGCATCCGGGCGCCCGTTTCTTCACGCCAGTCATTCAGTAGGGCAAGAAGTCGCTGTGCAACAGCGGGCTGATGTTCAACAAGATTGGTTTGCTCGCCGATGTCGGCATCCAGATCGTATAAGTCCAAGCGATCGTCTTCGTACCACTGAATGAGCTTCCATCGGCCGTCACGCACAGCTGCCGACGGGCGCCCCCCCTGATTGCCATAGTGGGGGTAGTGCCAGAAGACAGGTCCGCGGTCAAACGCCTTGCCACGCAACGCTGTGACGAAACTTTTGCCGTCGACGTGCTGCTGCGGCAAAGGCTCGATTCCCGCCACCTCCAGTAGCGTGGGATAGTAGTCGGTACTGGTGATCACGGCATCGCTAACAGCGCCCGCACGGGTGACACCAGGCCAGCGGACAAGGGTTGGTTCGCGTATGCCCCCTTCGTAAATCCACCCCTTGCCACCGCGCAACGGCAGGTTAGAGGTTGGCGAACCTTCCGCGGAAGAGAGCCCGCCATTGTCGGACGTGAAGACAATCAACGTGTCGTCAGCGATACCTTTTGCATCCAAGGTGGCCAACACACGCCCTACCGCGGTATCCAAGGACTCAACCATGCCGCTGTAGGCTGGGTGGTTCTGAGTCTGGCGAACCTTGCTATCCATCTCTTGGATCCACCGGTCGGCGACCGCATCGCCTAGGCGCTCTTTCTTCTGCCGATACTTGTGGACCAATCGCTCCGGCGCCTGGAGGGGGGCATGGACGGTGTAAAACGAAAGATAGACGAACAGCGGCTGCTCCGTGTCGTGTCGTGCAATGAACCGGCATGTTTCGTCGGTGAGCCTTTCCGTCAGATACTCACCGCGGGGGCCATCCTCGAAGTTTGGAAACCCGTAGGGGCTGAAGTAGGCCGTCTTGCCCTGTGGACGCCCCCAGTCACAACCCGCGACGTTGATATCAAAGCCGCGATCCTCGGGCCAACACCCTTGCGGGCCAAGATGCCACTTGCCAGCGAAAAAGGTTTGGTAGCCCGCCGCTCGCAGCGTGTCTGCTAGAGTAACCTCCTGGCTTGGCAGTTGCTCAAGGTAAGGGGCGGGCAGCAACTGGGTCTGGCGTCGCCACTCGTGCGGCTGGTCGGCACCAAACCAGTCGGTGGTCTGCATCCTTGCCGGATACTTCCCCGTCATGATACTGGCCCGAGTCGGGCTGCAAACCTGACATGCGGCGTACGCATTGGTAAGCCGCATTCCTGACGCCGCTAGTTCATCGATGTTTGGGGTCTCGTAGAAACGGCTACCAAAGCACCCTAGGTCGACATATCCCAGATCATCCACAAGGAAGAACACTATGTTGGGGCGTGCGGACGGCATCTCCGCCGCCGCAGGGTTAAGCAACAAGAATAGCAAGCCAAAGCAAACTAGTAGTTGCCCAACAAAGGGGATCAGACACTTCATGGCGATGGTGATCTCGCAAGACAAGACGCTGGAACATGCCAACAGTCTACTGCGATTTACAGGAACATGTAGCACCCGGGATGGCTGTTTTAGCGCTTCTCGATATCAAGCCGGGCACGGCAATTCAAGAACCGCTGTAGCCATCCAACGGGGCTTAGCGAAGCGATTGCGCGCGCCCACGAAAAGTTGGCACGGCGTGTGTCTCTCTCAGCGAGCACCCGCCGGATCGCGAAAGCGGTAGCCGATGCCGCGTACTGTCTCGACAAGGCTGGCGTACAAGCCAAGCTTTTTTCGCAGCGCGCGAATGTGGACATCGATTGTCCGTTCCAGAACAAGCGAGTCACCGCCCAGCGCGGCATCGATCAGCTCTGAGCGACTAAAGACTCGACCTGGTTGGCGGATCAGCGCTTCGAGCAAACCAAACTCACTGGGAGTGAGATCAAGAACGTCTTCGCCGGCGGTTACCCGATGCCGTTCGCGATCCACAAGAATGCCTTGACTCACTAATACGGAGTCATTTCTCGTAGCCCCCTGGCGGCGCCTTGTTAGAGCGCGAATGCGCTCTAACAGAACCTTCACGCTAAAGGGCTTGGTCACGTAGTCATCGGCCCCAACCGAGAAGCCGGCGACTTGGTCGGTTTCTTCAGCCTTGGCGGTCAGCATGAGGACCAGAGTATCTCTTGTCACGGGATCCGCGCGCAGGCGACGGCAAATCTCCAAACCGTCGATGACGGGTAGCATCAGGTCGAGCACCACCAGATCCGGAACGCGAAGCTTGGCTTGACTCAGCCCGTCCTGACCATCATTCGAGACGGCCGTGTCGTAGCCGTCTTGTTTGAGGTTGTAGTTCAAGACATCCGCCAACGAGCGGTCATCTTCAATGATTAGGATTTGCGACTTCGACATCGGTGCGGAACTCTGGTCAACGGCGGCAGCGGTAATTGGGATATCTCGAAGCAAAGGTCTACAGAAAAGCTGCCATGAACGGACTAATCGGGACTGCGCAGGGCAGCTTCACTGCGGTGTCTGGTGATTTCGCCTTCGACGAGATAAATCACATCCTCGGCAATGTTGGTGGCGTGATCAGCGATACGTTCAACGTGGCGGGCGGCAGAGAAGAAATGCAAGGCGGCTTCGACCAAATCGGAACGAGCCCGCATTACTTCGTACAGCTCGGCGATGACTTGTCGGTTGCAGTCATCCACCCGGTCGTCGTGTTCGCAGACGGCCCGGGCACGGTCCGCATCGAGATCAACAAAGGCGTCTAAGGCGTCACGGACCATCGCAATGGCCATGCTCGACATCTGTTCCAAGGTGGGCGGAATGTCGAAAGCTGGATGACTGGCTAGTGCCGCGGTGCGTTCGCCAATGTTGACGGCTAGGTCGCCAATCCGCTCCAAGTCGGAATTCACTTTTAGGACCGTCGCCACGCGTCGCAAATCGACCGCTACGGGCTGGTGCAACGCCAGGATCTTGAGGCACTCTTCCTCGATGAGCACTTCGCGACGATTCACCTCGGGTTCATGCTGATAAAGCTCCTCAGGAACTTGAGCATGCCGATCGCACAAAGCACGGCAAGCGATGCGAATCATCTCTTCGACAATCGAAGACTGAGCGAGAAGGTCTCGCTCCAATGACTCTAAGTCGCGCTCGAGATGCTTTGACATGAGAAAACTCCGCAATGCAGTCAAGAAAAGGAAGCGCAATAGGCCAAGCCTACTCCGTCGCCTGGCACTTGACCACGTCGATTAACCGAACCTGCCAGTAATGTATTCTTCGGTTTGCTTCTCGCTGGGATTCGTAAACAACGCCTTCGTTTCGCCAACCTCGACCAAACGCCCTTGGAAAAAGAACGCGGTTTGGTCGGAGACGCGAGCGGCTTGCTGCATGTTGTGGGTAACAATGACGATCGTGTAGCGGTCCTTTAGTTCGAAAATGAGGTCTTCGATCCTCGAGGTCGATGCGGGATCGAGCGCCGAGGCGGGTTCGTCCATCAACAGCACTTGAGGATCGGTGGCGAGCGCCCGAGCGATACAAAGCCGTTGCTGCTGGCCACCGGAAAGAGCCAGCGCAGAGTCGTTCAACCGATCCTTTACTTCTTCCCAAAGGGCTGCGTACTTCAGGCATCGCTCGCAGATTTCATAGAGCCGACTCTTGTTCCGCTCGCCCGCCACGCGTGGACCATAGACCACGTTCTCGAAAATCGATTTGGGGAACGGGTTGGACTTCTGAAAAACCATGCCAACGCGTTTGCGCAACTCCACGACATCAACTCTAGGCCCATGGATCGAGGCGCCGTCGAGCAGCACCTCGCCTTCCAGGCGGGTTCCTTCGATCATGTCATTCATGCGATTCATGCACCGCAGGAACGTACTCTTGCCGCAACCAGAGGGGCCGATAAAGGCGGTGACGCAGTGCTCGGGGACCGAGAGCGTAATGTCGAACAAGGCCTGATTGTCACCATAGAAGAAGTTAAGCCCGGTGGCAGCAATCTTAGCCGGCGACTGCGCCATTTCGTCAGCAGAACGAACCGCCCGATTTCCCTCAACCGAGGGAGGCCTGATGGTGGGGGCGGCGTCGTTGGTCGCTTGCGGCTGGGTCGTCATCGTTTTGGTTGGTCGTCGTTAGATGTGCTTGATTTTACTTTGCCGAAGAGGCGTCATTGCCTGTCGAGCTACCACTTGACCTTCTTACCGTAGCGATAACGCACGAAGACGGCGCCGGCGTTGAGGACCACCAGGACGAATAGCAGCACCACGATGGCCGCGGCCGCCAGTTGATGGAACTCCGGTTTGGCATGATCCGCCCAGCTGAAGATCAACAGAGGCAGGCCGCTGTAGTCATCGGCCAGCGAAGCAGGCAAGAAGGTGACAGCCGTGGCGGCGCCGACCGCAACAAGGGGCGCGGCTTCGCCAAGCGCACGGGAGATGGCCAGAATAACGCCTGTCATGATACCGGGCGTGGCGGCAGGCAGCACTTGCCGCCAAATCGTCTGCCACTTCGTAGCACCCAAAGCAAAAGATCCCTGGCGTATTGAACGGGGAACAGCACGCAGCGCTTCTTGCGTCGCTAAGATCACAATTGGCAGCACCACCAAAGACAAGGTCAATGCGCCCGCCAACACGGACTTGCCAAGCCCCATGGTTCTAACGAAGAGCCCCAACCCGAGTATGCCGTAGACAATCGAAGGCACACCGGCGAGGTTGGCAATGTTGAGCTGAACCACTCGACGCCACCAACTGGCGGGGGAGTATTCCTCCAAATAGACTGCCGCGCCCACGCCCACTGGCACGGCAAACAACGCTGTCAGCGTGATTAGCCAGAGGCTGCCCACCAACGCCGCTTTAATGCCCGCGGCCTGGGGGTCTTCGGAGGAAAAGTTGGTCAACAGCGTCCAGCTCAACCAAGGAAGACCTTGATAAACAATGGCTCCCAACAGCACTACCAGGATTACCAAGCACATTGCCGTGGCACAAAAACACAGCAATGCAAACAAGGCGGAAACGCGCTTGCGTCGCTGGGCAAACCGATCGTCATGACTAGCGTCCAAGCTCACTCGTAGCTCTCCCGCATGCGGTTGAGGATAACTTGCGCCAGGACGTTCAAGACCATGGTCGAAGCGAATAAGGCTAGACCAACGGCAAAAATCGCATAGGCCTGGATGTCACCCACCTCATTGTCTCCTTGACGGACGCTGACAATGTAGGCGGTCATGGTTTGGATGGTCTGTAAAGGATTGAGCGTCATGTTGGCTTGCTGTCCGGCGGCCAGAGTCACTGCCATGGTCTCGCCGATGGCCCGCGAGACCGCCAACAGGAACGAAGCAATCACCCCCGACAAAGCGGCCGGAACAACAACTTTGGCAGTGACGTCAAACTTTGTGGCGCCAAGCGCGAAAGCCGCCTCGCGAAGAGATCGAGGCACCGAACGAAGCACGTCTTCACTCAGCGAGACGACCATTGGCAGGATCATAAAGCCCACCACAATGCTGGCGTTCAAAGCGTTGTAGCCGTCAGCCATGTCACCGAAGATGGCTTTGACGATTGGCGAAATGGTCACAACCGCAAAGAATCCGTACACGACCGACGGGATACCTGCCAAGATTTCGAGCACAGGCTTGACAATCTCGCGCACTAGTGGCGTCGCGTATTCGCTCAGATAGATTGCTGTGCCAAGACCGATCGGCACGGCGACAATCGCCGCTCCGCCGGTAACCAACAACGTTCCACAGAACAGCGGCAAGATGCCGAACTTCTCTTGTCGGGGAACCCACTCCGAGCCGGTCAGAAACTCCGAGACACCCACATGGCGGGGCGTGTGGTCGCTCGCGGCCACCTCGCCCGAGGAAACCTTGTTGGCGTCGAGATCGAAGGTAAAGAAGTTGATCGCTTGCCAGAGCAAGACGATGACGATACCTAACGTGACAAGCACGGAAACGGTAGCGCAACAAGCCAACAAGAAATGAATCCCTGGCTCCAGCCAAGCGCGGGCTTTGACGCC
The DNA here is from genome assembly GCA_965263315.1 of Lacipirellulaceae bacterium. Lineage (GTDB taxonomy): Bacteria > Planctomycetota > Planctomycetia > Pirellulales > Lacipirellulaceae > JBCCQL01. The sequence continues at coordinate 355,320 of CBDHGZ010000003.1, forward strand.
TCCGGCTGATTCCTGTGATGCGTTGACTGCTGTCGACAAGATTGCTTCCTAGTCGCTGTAGGGCGGCGTCTGCAGAAACAGGCTGATCTACTCAGCAGCTGCCTTGAGTTCCGCAAGCTCGGAAAGGTTAGCTTCGGTCACTTCGGGCGGCGTAGGAACGTAACCAGCTTCGACGGCAAGTTTGTCGACCTCGCTGAGGTAAAAATTGACGAACTCCGCCACTGCCGGCTTGGCAAGCGATTGATGACTCACATAGATGAACAGCGGACGCGAAAGAGGAGCGTAGCTGTTCTCCTTGATCGTCTCGATCGTCGGCTTAACGCACCCGGCGCCAGAATCGACGCCAACGATGTTCAAAGTGTCCGAGTTTTCCGCATAGTATGCGTACCCAAAGTAGGCGAGGGCGTATTTGTCATTCTGCACCCCACGCACAAGTTGATTGTCTTCAGCGCTTGGCGAGTAGTCGGCTCGACAGGTTTCGCCCTCCTCCAGAATCTCCTCGTTGAAGTAAGCAAACGTCCCGCTGTTCTCATCAGGGCCAAACAGCTTGATGGGCTCGTCCGGCCACTCGGGATCAAGGTCGCTCCACTTCTGCACCGTGCTGTCGCTGCGCCATAGTTCGCGAAGCTGCTCAACGGTAAGGCAGTCACACCAATCGTTCTCGGTATTGACCACCAACGAAATGCCATCGTAGGCGACAGTGAACTCGGTAAAATTAATCCCCGCCTCTTGGCAAAGCTGGCGCTCGGAGTCCTTGATGGGCCGCGAAGCATCGCAGATGTCGATCTCACTCCGGCTAAACGAGGTGATGCCGCCGCTCGTGCCCGTCTTGCTGACGTTGATTCGGGCGCCGCCCTTGGCGGCTACAAACTTATCCTTAACGGTAGCGCTGATCGGGTAGACGGTGCTGGAACCATCAATTCGGATGCTCTCGGGCTTGTCGAAGCAACCCACGGTGGAGCCAAGCAACCACAAAGAGAGCATTCCAAAGAGCGGAAGATGTCGGCTAATGAGCGGCCGATAACTGGTCTGCAGCATGGATTTCAGACGCGGAGAAAGGAAAGCGTTGCGGAGCCCTGGCGTGCCACAGTAAGACCCTGCCTGACAGCGAGTTAACACCATACGCGCCAATTGTGAAGGCAGTGTGAAGATTCTGCGAGCTGGTCTCGGATTGGCCCATCAGGGCAACTGCCAAGTAGCAGAACCGACAAACCTTCGCACGCCATCCACGGCTGATAAGAAGGCCAGCAAAGAGTCATGCTGCAGGCAATTCCACGCTGAAGGTCGTGCCGACACCAACCTCTGAAGAAACCGACACTGTGCCGTCAAAGGCTTGAGCCAGGTGTTTGACAATAGCCAGCCCCAGCCCTGTGCCTCCGAGCTCACGGCTGCGGGCTTTGTCGACACGGAAAAAACGTTCGAAGACGCGAGGCAGCGAGTCCGCAGGAATCCCGATGCCACTATCGGCCACGTTGACGCGGACTCGCCCGCCTACAGCCAGTCCCCATTCCACCTTCACTTCGCCACCAGAAGGGGTGTACTTGATGGCGTTGTCGACCAAGTTGTTGAAGATGATTCGCAGGCCTTCGGGGTCTGCCGTGACTTGGACTTTGGGCTCCTGAGGCTCGCTGCTGGCGAGCCGAATCTGCTTGGCCTCGGCTTGCGTCTGGTAGTCACTCAGGCACGCCGTGGCCACATCAGCAATGGCAACTGTGCCAATCTCAAACGGCTGTTGGGCAGACTCGATTCGTGCCAGCGCTAGCAGGTCTTGGATCAGGTAGTTGAGCCGATCGGCTTGTTCCTCGATCCGCTGGAGAAAATCGGTGTTGTGCTCGGGATCGTTCAGCGCGCCATTAATCAGGGTCTCTGTGTAGGCTTTGATCGAACTGAGCGGTGTCTTCAGCTCGTGCGACACATTGGCGACAAAGTCCTGCCTGAGCGACTCCAGCCGGCGCAGCTCGGTGGTGTCGTGCAGCACAATCACAACGCCCGTGCTGGGATCACCTGGCAACGGCGTGGCCTGCACCGAGAGAGTCAACCCTTCCCATTCCACTTCCAGCCTTTGCGGATATCCACTTGAAAGCCCCGCGGCAACGGTATCGTGCAAAGTATGGTGCCGCACCACCTCCAAGAGTGGGCGGCCTTCGACCTGAGGCGGTATAAAACCGAAGAGCTTCCCAGCCGCAGTGTTGGCGAACAACACGCGTTGCCGCCCGTCGACGGCGATAACGCCTTCGATCATCCCTCCCAGAACGGTCGCTTGTCGCTGGCTTCCTTCGCGAAGCTCGACAAGTTGGCTTCCTAGGTCCTCGCTCATCTGATTGAGCGACTGAGCCAAAGTGCCCAGTTCGTCATTGTTGGCAACGAAAGCCCGCTGCTTGTAGTCGCCTCGCGATATGGCGTCCGCGGCCTGGCCAAGCGACAACACGGGACGCACGACATGGCGAGCCATCGCCGTCGCGGCAGCTGAGAAGAGCACGGCGATGGCAAGACTCGCCGCCACATAGAACCACCACCATGCCCCCACGCGCTGCTCAATATCCTGCAGAGGCAGCGTCGCCCAAAGGACGGCAACCCCTCGTTCTGCCAGCAGTGATTCCTCCGGAACTGGATGAGCGACGAACAACGCAGCAGCGCCCAGCCGTTCATCATCTCGCCGATCTTGGCCTCGTTTTCCCTCCAAGGCGGCAACGATCTCGGGCTGACGACGGACTCGCTGTTGCGACTTCGATGCCGGGGATCCCGTAGCCGTGGAATCGGCGATCACCTCACCAGCCCGATTCATTAGCGTCAGCCGGCAGTTCGCCGCCTGGGCAGCCTGGGCAACAACCGCAGACAACAGGGCAGGTTCGTCTTGGCCCCCCCCTTTCATACACGAAGAGATCGCCAGGGACGCCAAATCAACCGCTCGATGCAAGTCTGACGTAGCGTTCTCAACGGCCAACCGCTGCTGACGTTCGGTGGACAGCGCGCCCAGCAAGCACAGCCCCAGCAAGTGGAGCGCGCAGAAGGCCAGCAGCAGTTTCCAAAACAAACGAGAGCGGAGCATCCCTACTATGATGGCTCAGACGCGCAACCTGTCTAGAGTCGCCGGCAAGAGACACGGCTCTGCATGAGATCGAACGTTTTCGTCAGCGCAGCTCTGGCTGAAGAATGGCGCCTCGCGCGGTGGGCCCTGCTTCCTCGCCCTCCACGCGTGGCAAACGCAGGACACCCTCCTGACGCTCCCGTATTCCGGCAACTCTGATAGCAGCTACCGCGGCGGTAGGCTTGATCTCTGGTTCCGGAGGCTCCAGTTCCTCGGCATGCGGTCCGTCAGCGGGCGGTCCGTCAGCGGGCGGCGTAATCGTGTTGTTACTGGGCATTGGCTGCGATCCCAGGGCAACGATCTCGCCAGGTTCTCGATGTTGCTGATAGATCCCACGACTGACCACCGGGGCACGGGAAGAAGCGTAGTTGAGGGGACGGGCCTTACCGCGCCGCGACCGCAGATCCGCTGCGTCCGCGTAAGCCTTACCAGGCCAGGCGCCCTCGGCCAAGTAAATGCCATCGAAGTCCAACAGCGTTCCCTTGGCGAAGTGAACGTTCTTGATTGCCACCGCGTACTCCGCCAGGCTGCGGTAGTGTCGCGACTGGGCCTCCGCCAGGCGGCGCTGAGCATCGAGGAGCAAATCGAGGGGTGCCTTGTCCGCCTCGAAAGCCGCCTTCACGGCCGCCACTTGTTGATTGGTGGCCACCAGCCGGTTGTACCCCGTCTGATAGGTAACAAAGGCTCGGTCCAACTCAGCAACGGCGCCAGCCGCGTCATGGACCACCTCTTGCTGTTGATCACACAGCAAAGCCCTTTCACGCGCCAAGCGAAGCTCGGCATTCCTCACCGCGGAGTGAGCCCGCCGGTAGCCAATAGGAATGCTCAACTCGACCCCGAGCTGCCATTCTTGAAAATCGCCCGTCAACAGATCCTCGTAAGCAGTTTCGAAACGCCCAATGGGAAGCCCGTTGGCGTCGATCAAATCGCGTCCAAAACCTCGCCACCGGTATCGTCCTACCGCATCGAGTCGCGGCAATAGATGGTTCTTACTGGCGATGAGCTCCAACTCTCTCCGGCGAATGGTCCACCTTTGCCGGCGGAGCTCAACACGCCGATGAGCCGCTTCGGTCATAACGCGATCCCAATCGAACGCGACCTCAGCGATGGTGGGTTCCGAGATCGGTCGCAGCAACTGACCATCGCTGGGCGGCAGGTTCATTAGCCGGCGTAACCTTCGCTCCGCGACATAAACGCCGCCACCAGCTCGAAAAGTCCCCGCCAGACTGCCGTTGCCAGTCCTGGTGCCGTCAACCAATCGGCCACTTAGAGCGTTCTCTACTTCTTCCTTGAAACGAAAGTACTGCTCACGGGCTTGGGCTTCCTTCTCTGCTTCGCCCCCACGCCGCCCCGCTTCGTAGAGTGCTTGGATTCGGCGCCAGGTGTCGAGCGCCGTATCTCGCGCAGCAATCTTCGCGTCCAAGTCCCGGTAAGCAAAGTAGAGGTCCCAATAGGCGTTTTCCAGGTTGCTGGCCAAGTCGCGTACCGCCGCCTCAAACTCCGTCAATTGCACGTCGGCGTTTAGCCGGGCAATCAACACGCCCTCGTACAAACCGGGGGTTTGCGTGGGACCTGCGATCCGGTTGTACTTCATTCCGCTACCCTGTAGCAGCGGATGGCGGACCTCAGTCTCGAGCTTCACTGTCCAGCCGTTAGGAAAAGCATTGCCCGGAGCATTGTTGCCATCGAACTCGACAATCTGTCGAGCAGCAAGCTCGGTGCCAGTGACCGCTCGTTTGGAAAGCTGCATCTGATGCACACCCGCGTTCTGCTGCAAGATGCGCGTGCCGCCGCCAAAGAACTCGTTGTTCAAGGCTCGGTCATTCTTCTCAAAGAACAGGCTCGAATCGAACTGGGCGTCAAAGGCGCTCAGCGCCGCCTCTATGCCAGCGGCAGGATCAGTCTCTTGAATGGCCGGATCCCAAACCGTCTGGGTCGTCTGCGGTGATCGCAGCACGGCTCCGCCCAGGTCGCGCAACACTCGCGAGTTGGCCAGGCCCTGCTGAATGACCTCATCAATCCGAACATCGCGGTATTCAGCTTGCTCGATCGCGCGCAGGGTCCTTGGAGGAAGCGACTCGAGACCACGGCTGCAAGCCTGTAGAGAGCACTGGCTAATGGCCGGGTAATCGATTTCTGCGGCAGCCTGACAATAAACGTCCGCCCCGCCGGTGCTGCAAGACTTGAAGAGCCCGGGCTTCTGTGAACGGCAACCAACGATCGCGCCCAGCGCCATCAATAGCGCTACTGCCATCGAAGCCGCCAAGCGGCATCTACTTGCGGGCCGTTCGTAAGTCACCGCGATTCCCTTCGCCAAGCTTTTCACGTGGCGTGGGAAGCTGGGCGCCCCCCAACGCACTCGGCGTCCCCCCTATGGCCTCGCAAGCGCAACAACCGCGCCAGCGCGAGACAGGACTCCGCTACGTCACGAGTGTCGACACAACGTCACCCCTCCAAACAGCAAAACCGTCACAAATCGGAAGAGTCTCTCGCCCGTCAAAACCAAGCATCCGCTCCGCTAGCACGCACCAGATGCTCCGCGTCTACCGCCTTGCAATGGCGTCAGACCTGTATACTAAAGGCTATGCAACGCCCCCTGGCCAGCAGCACCGCGTCCTCAGCCGGTCCGCCTTCAGCGGCGGATTCTAGCGCTGCCTGGGATGATCTCGCCGAGGTCCTCGATCGCCTTGCGCTGCTAGCAATCCAACCGTCGGAGGAGGATCGCTTCCATAGCGAACTCCTCCGGCTATGCACAACCGCTTTAGCTGCCGATGGCGGCGCTGTTTGGCGTGCCGATGCCAGCGGTCGCTTGCGAAGGATTGCCGTGATCGGCACAGAACGGCCTCTCGACGAGCGACATCGCCGAGCGCACGAAGCCCACCTTGCGGGAGTTGTGAGCACGAGACAGCCAATGACCAGCGTGGCAGCAGGCGGCGACGACAACAAACCGATCCCACAGGACGTGCGAATCGTCGCACCGATCGTTGCGGACTCATCAGCACCCATCCTCTGCTTGGTAGAAATAACACTCCGAGCAGGGTCGCGGCCTTCGACTTACGACGCAGCGACCCAGTTTCTAGAGGCTGCCTGCCAACTGGCCGGACAACGGCAACTCCGGACCGAGTTACAACAGCTAAGGACGGAACAGGACGAGCACTTTCGCTTTGTCGAACTGAGCCGCCGGGTGCATGGCGATCTCGACCTGACACGCACCTGCCATCGCATCGCTAACGAGACTCGCGAAGCAATCCGTTGCGACCGCGTTAGCGTGCTGTCCGGCCGAAACAAGCCGATGCAGCTGGTGGCTGTCAGCGGCGCCGACCATATCGATCGGCGCAGCCGCTTGTCACAAAGCCTGGAGAAGCTAGCGCAATGCGTGGCTCGGCTAGGTGAGCCGCTCTATCTGGCCGAAGGAGAACTGCCTGACGCCGATGAACCCGTCGCCCAGTTACTGCAGCAATACGCAGATTCATCCCACGCCCGCCAGTTGATCGCCTACCCGCTTCACTCGCCGACTGACCACCAAGACGAAGCCGTCATCGAACAACGAAGCGTCGTCGGAGTGATGGTGGTCGAGCATTTCGACGCCACCAAGCTACTAGTCAAGGACGCGGTTGTAACAGCAGCAGAGCTTTGCGCCCCGGCACTGAATAATGCGACGGAAGTTGGTGAACTGCCGCTGCTAGGGCTATCCCGAGCACTCGGTTCGATGGCGGCCCCCTCGACACAAAGACGCCTGCTAGGTGGAGCCTTCCTTGCGGTGGCTACGATCGCTTGCCTGATGTTGGTTCCGGCCACCCTGTACGTTGAGTCCGTCGGTGAACTTCAACCGGTCGTCAAGAAACAGATCTTTGCACCACGCGATAGCTTGGTCGCAGCCGTTTATGCCAGTCATGGGCAGCGAGTATCCCAGGGTGATACACTCCTGGAACTGCGTGACCCCGAGCTCGAACTAGCTCTTGAGCAGCTCCAAGGAGAGCTAGCGACCGCTCGCAGGCAGCTTGAGACGGCACTGGCAACCCGTACCGGGCGCGACGCCCGTGACACTTCGCCTGCTGACGCCTACCGGTTGTCTGCCGAGCAACAACTGATCGAGCAGCGGATTGCGTCACTGCAGTCCCGCCGCAAGCTTCTCATGGAGCAGAAGCAGGAACTTGTTGTGAACAGTCCTGCTACTGGCTCCATCATCAGCTGGCAGGTCGAGGAAACTCTCGCCGGCAGACCCGTAGAGCGAGGCCAGATGCTACTCACCGTGGCAGACACCAGTGAAGACTGGCGCCTGGAACTACAAACTCCGGACGATCGCATTGGGCACCTGCTCGATGCAGCACGGTCCTCGCAAGCTCCGCTGCGTGTGGAGTACCGCCTCGCGAGCGAGGAGGAGGGATTCGCCACGGGAACTGTGACCAAAGTCGCCCAAAGAGCCGAGACGTCTCGCGAAGAGGAGGGCTCAACAAGCGTCTTCGTTATGGTCACCCCTGATAACCCACGGCAACCTGCCAAAGACGCCAAAGCGCTGCGCCCCGGTCTCTCGGTACGTGCTCGGATCGACTGCGGCCGGCGCTCATTAGGCTACGTCTGGTTTCACGACTTGCTGCACACCGTGAACACCTGGTGGGAATTCTAGCAACGCGACCGGCCTCGGGTGGGCTTTGATCAACTCCAACACATCGGGCTTCGTATGCCTTCGCTTTGTCATCTCCTCAGTGCTCGGCCCCTCATTGCCGCAATCGCTTTGGGGCTATTGACGGCGCCTGCCGCGGCATCCGCACCGTTGCAAGTCGAAGCCGTCGTCCTGCGATTGCTCGACGAGGCAGACGCCCCGGCTCGCGACGCCGGCGTGGTCACTTCGATTGCTGTTCGTGAAGGCCAGCTGGTGCGTAAGGGCGAACTGCTGGCTCAGCTTGACGACTCGCAAAGCCTGCTCAAACAGCGGGCAGCCACGGTAGAGTTTGCCATAGCTCGAGAGAAGTCCACCAATGACATTCGGGTCCGCTCGGCTCAAGCTGCCCGAGCGGCCGCTGAGGCGGAACTGAAGCGAAGCCAGGAGTCGATTGCCCGCTTCCCAAAGAGCGTTTCACAGTCACAGTTGGATGTCGAGCGACTTCATTTAGCGCAAATGGTGCTGGAACAAGAACAAGCCGAGCAGGATCAGAAACTAGCGTCTCTGGAGTTGAAGCTTCGCGAGGCCGCCCTAAACGCCGCAGAACTTGAGGTCCGACGGCGGCGAGTTCTTGCACCGATCAATGGGGTTGTCGTCGAAGTCACCACAAGGCTGGGAGAATGGCTTGAACCTGGACAGAAGGCGATGCGGCTGGTGAGTGTGGATCGCCTAAAGGCGGAAGGCTTCCTCCGAGCCGCCGACGCGGCTCGGAGCCAACCTGGCCAGGCCGTGCGACTCAGCGTGTCGCACGGTCAAAGCAGCGATCGTTTTCATGGCCGCCTGGTCTTTATCAGCCCGGAAGTCGACCCAATCAACAACCAGGTTCGCGTATGGGCCGAAATCGACAACCGGAGCGGGAAGCTGAGGCCGGGGCAACGAGCTGAGATGACCCTGCAGCCCGTCGGCTCAGCCGTGCCGGCGCTGTCGGCAAACGACGCACCATAAGAGCCCACGCCTCGATGTCTGCAAGCCCTAGCACTTTCGATCGCCCTCTAAGGCTCCGCGCCCGAGCAGATGTGCTGGCTGCCGCGGTGCGCGTGCCAGGCGGCGGGCGATGGGTGCTAACCGATCCCGTGACACGCGAGCACTTTGAGCTGAGCGAGCAGGAACAGGCGATCCTCGGCTGGCTAAGCGAACCAACCGGTGGCGGTGACCTTCCTAGCCTGCTCGATCTGCAACATCGATTTGACCACCGCTTTGCTCCCCAACGAATCGACGCCGGCCAGCTCTGGCAGTATCTCGGCCGACTGCATGATGCGGGCCTAGTGGTTAGCACCGGCAAAGGTCAAGGCGATGAGCTTTGGCGGAGAGATCAACGGCGCCGCCAGGAGCAACGGCGTTGGGCATGGACACGGTTGCTAGCGATCCGCTTGCCGAGCTTCGATCCTGATCGGCTGTTGACCACGCTCCACGCGGTCGTCGGATGGGTTTTCCGGCCCTGGGCTCTTGCTCTGCTGGCATGCCTGGTGCTCTGCGCGTGCGTCACCGCCGTCTCCAACGCGGGGAGGTTGGCTGCCGATTTGCCCAGTCTCTCGTCGCTGGTCGAGGCGCGTAGCCTGCTATGGCTCGCGGTGGTTGCGGTGGTTGTAAAGGTTTTTCACGAGCTAGGACACGCTCTGACCTGCAAGCACTTTGGCGGCGAAGTACGAGAAATGGGAGTCATGCTGCTTGCCTTCGCGCCGTGCTTGTACTGCGACGTGTCCGACATGTGGCGGCTGCCTAGCCGGGGCAAGCGACTAGCCGTGTCGGCGGCTGGCATGGCGGTTGAAGTCGTACTGGCCGCTCTGGCCGTCCTGGTTTGGCGACTGGCTGAGCCGGGGCTGGTCTCGTCCTTGGCGCTAAGCGTCATGGTTGTTTGCACGGTCGGCACTGTGCTAGTAAACGCCAATCCACTGCTGCGTTACGACGGCTACTACCTCTTGTCGGATCTGACCAACAGCTCCAATCTGTGGCAGCGCTCCCGCGATGCTGTGCGACAGCGACTTAGCAGTTGGCTGATGCGGCCTACGGGCACCGCAACTAAGCCGGCCCCGCTGTGGCTGACGGCCTATGGCGTGGCTTCACAGATTTACGTGGTGGTGATTGTCACCACGGTGCTGTGGCTGCTGATGGCCACGCTCAAGCCCCTGCGTTTAGACAGCCTGGCCTGGATCGCCGGCGCCGTTTGTTTAGCAGGGGTAGCAGCGGGACCGGTCCGCGGAGCCCTCCGCTGGAGCCGCAACCCCGCGGCCACACGACGGCTGCGCAGGACGCGAGCCACGCTAACCGCGGTGGTGGTTGCTGCCCTGTTTGCAGTCGTGCTGCGGATTCCTTGGACTTACACGGTTGAAGGCCAGGCCACCACCGTTCTCGACGATCCTCAGTATGTGGTGGCAACCATCGGCGGGCAGATCACAGAAGCACTCGAGCCGGGAACTCGTGTGGAGACCGGTGCGGTCATCGCACGGCTACGCAATCTCGAAATCCACGGAGACCTCCAAGAGCTTGCCGCCAAGGTGGCTGAGCAAGCTTTGCGAGTTGAACAGCTGCAATCGCTACGGCAGCGCGATCCTGAGGCAAATCAGGCCCTCCCGGCCGAGCAGGCCGCGCTGGAAGACTATCGACAACGCCTCCAGGAAAGACGCGCTGAGGCGGATCGGCTGGTGCTCCGTGCAACACGGGCAGGGGTAGTGATCGCCGCGCCTCGAGTTGAATCAAACACCGCTGATGCCACCAAGCTGCCCACCTGGCAAGGCCACCCCTTGGAAAGAGAGAATCGAGGAGCGTGGATCGAACCGGGCGCCTTAATCTGTCTGGTTGGCAAACCCGAGCAGTTGGCCGTGCAGGCGCTGCTGCCTGAGGAAGATGTCGATCGTCTGCGAGACGGCCAAGCGGCCCGCGTAGCGCTTTGGCAAACACCAGGCGTGGTGCTGCGGGGTCAGGTCGTCAAGTCGGCGGACGTTCCTCTTCGTCCGGCTGCTCCAAATACAGCGGCGCCGCTAATCAGCAATTGGTCGCCGCTGCAGCCTCCGGCTAGCGCGCCGGGGGCTCACTATCGTGTGCAGGTGCGACTGGATCCCCACAACGCACCGCTCGTTGTGGGCGGCCGTGGCCGTATCAAGATCGACACCGGTCGTTCGACCCTGGGTCATTGGCTAACCGATGGTCTGAGGCAGACCTTCCGTTTGCCGTAGCCCCGTTTGCCGTAGCCTCCGTTTCCACAGCCCCCATTTCCACAGCCTTTGAGGCTCGCGAAAAAACTTGGCCCAAAGAAAAAACGAAGGGCCCGAAGAAACCGGTTCGCCGAGAGTTTTTCGCACCGTTATGTGGGCAGTCTCACACTTTGCAGAGAACCAAGCGGACGCCGTTTACCGACTTACGTCAATCGTCTCCGACTGAGTGAGAGACTCTGATTGTCAACATAAAGACTGAATCACCAAATTCAAGAAACACTTCTGAGCGCGCCGTTTTGATCCACGCCGAAGAATTTCTGGCCACTTGGCGAGAAAGGCCCCATGTCACCGGGCAGGTTGATGGCAGAGGAGAACGGTCATCCCGCGCGTTTCGCTCGCTCGGCATTGAACTTCGGATTAGGCGTCATGCGTTGAGCGTCAACCGCTTGTAGCCACGCGTCGAGCTTGCGGCGAAGCTCACTGGCCTTGGCCGGTTGGGCGGTGGCTAGATTGTGCTCTTCGCTGGGGTCCGACCTTAGGTTGTACAACTCGTCCGAATTTTCCTGGGGGCGATGAATCAGCTTATAGTCGCCCTGCAAAATCACGCTACCGGGAAAGCCCTGGTGGTAATGCGGGTAGTGCCAGTAGAGTGGTCGCTCGGCAAGCGGCTTGCCCTGGGTGACATGCGGCCACAGATCGACGCCATCCAGCACAGGCGGCAGATTCTCCTGCGAGATGCCTGCCACGCTGGCGAACGTCGGCAGCAGGTCAGGCGTGGTCATCCGGGCATCTGTGGTCACAGCGGCTGGCACGTGGCCGGGCCATCGCATGATCAATGGCACACGCAGGCCGCCCTCGTATTGCCAACCCTTGCCGTTTCTCAACGGCGCATTCTCGGCAGGTCCTTTATCGGGGCCGTGATCAAGTCCGCCATTGTCGGAATAAAACACGACGAGCGTATTCTCCGACTTGCCGGCGCCGTCGAGATACTCCATCAACCGGCCGAAGCTCTCATCCACCGCGTCTAACATAGCGGCATACCCGGCGTGGCTTTGCTTCTGACCTGGCATCTTCCACTGTTGGTAGCGCTGTTTGGTCTCTTGATTAAAAAAAACGGGCGTATGGACGGCAAAGTGCGATAGCCCTACGAAGACTGGCTGTTGGGGATGGCTCTGGAGAAAAGCAATCGTCTGATCGGTCAGCGCAAACACCCCTTTAGGGTCTTCATTGTCGGCGACGCGGTTGTGCTTCCAGTCGTGGTAGGCTTGGTCAAAGCCGTGCTGCTGGGGCTCGCCGCCCGCGTGCCACTTGCCGAACCAAGCCGTCGCGTAGCCGGCCGTTTTGAGCACCTCCGGCAACGTAACCCAAGACTCCCGCAGCCCCTGCCGCCAGCCTGCTGGTTGACGGAGTTTTTCGAACTTAAACTTTGCGGCGTGCCCAGGAATCCAGTCCGTCACGCGAGTTCTGGCCGGGTACTGCCCCGTCAGCAGGCTTACCCTGGAGGGCGAGCAGACCGTGCAGGCGGCGTAGGCTTGAGTAAATCGCGTTCCCTGCTCAGCCAGTCGATCAATGTGGGGCGTGCGGTGATACTGACTGCCGTAGCAACCGAGATCGACCGCGCCGAGATCGTCGACATAGACCAAGACGATATTGGGCGCCTCGGCGCCAACTGCGTGCCTAGCAACCGCTCCATTTGTCAACACGACCAGCAATAGGAAAAGCAGTCTAAGACGGGAGCGGATCATGGGGCCAGGTTTCCGGGGTGAAGCGGAGGCGTTGGTTGGTTTGCTGAAGTCCGCTCCAAACAGATTACATTCTCACCAATGACCGAGCCTGAAACAGCCCGACAAGGCAGCCCAGCAAGAGCAACAGGGCACCAGTGGGTTCGGGAACAGCACTGGCCGACGCCGCTGGGGCGCCAATCGAGGCTCCGAAGTTGTCACGCCAGATCTGCAGATCGCTGGCATCGACAATGCCAAGGCCATCTCCGTTGCCGCCAAGCAGCGAATCATCACCGCCGAAGTTGTTTCGCCAGTAGGCATAGTCGCCGGCGTCAACAAATCCGTCGCCGTTGAAGTCTCCCTGAAGGCCAGACACCACCGATAAGACGCCGCTGACCGTGAGCTGGCTGCTGTCCCAAGTGAGACCCGCGACCAGAGCAGGCAGCTGGAGCGTGTCGAAGACGCCGCTCGCACTGGAGAACTGCAAGATATTGAACACGTCACCCAGTACTGGATTGAATCCGCTGGCTAACTGCACCGTCAGGTCTCCGCCCAGCAAAGTCAGGGGGCCTGATACGTTGAGTTGGTCATAGTCGGTACCAGCAACACCCCCGGGGCCAAGCTCGATCAAGAGATTCGCGCCAGCACCGTGCGAGTAGGAGCCTGAAATAGTCAACAACCCAAAGCTGGCGCCCGGGCTTACTGTTGCTCCACTGGGCGAGCTGACCGCTCCGATTACCGTACCATCGCCGCTCAGGGTTTGCCCCGCAGCTAAGGCCAAGCCGCCAGCGAGATTGGAAGATGCATCCAGGGTAGCGCCTGCTTCGACGCGGATATTTGCCGAGTTAAGAATCTCCCCGCCCCCCACCAGGGCGAGCGTCCCCTGGGCGATAGTCGTATCGCCAGAGTAGGTATTGGACGCAGACAGCCTTGCGGTGCTGGTTCCCGTCTTGGTCAATCCGCGTGGTTCGAAATAGTCGCGAATCACCCCGCTGATCGTCAGGGAAGCGTCGCCATTGCCAGTGATCGTGAGGTTGTCGTAGAGCACAACATTGGCGTCGATCGTGTACGCAAAGCCGGCGACGCCGGAGTTGGTGGCGTCCAAGGCAATCTGTGGACCCACGCCTGAGAGTGAATCGGTAAACAGCAGGTCGTTGCCATCAATGGTCCCTGTTTGCGATTGGGCACCAGTAAAGCTTCCGCTGAGGACCACCTTGTTCAGCATGAATTCCAGGCCGGTCGAACGTGTCATGTCGTTCGTGGAGACATAGCTCATGCCATTGAGCGTGGGAAACTCCAGCACAGCTCCGGCAAAGGCGTCTGTCTGGAACATGGTTTCGCCATTGCTTGTCCCCCCTTCAAACCAAGCGCCACTGGCCGACCAACTCAGCTGACTCACCGAGGAGGCGCCGACTAACCCCAGTTGGATCTCATCGAGCCCTGCAAACTCGTTGTTCCCGCCCAGGGAGTCGAACCGAATGCCCAACAATCGTCCTACCGCATTGGCATCGGTGATCGCGGCAAACTGATGGGATGAGGTTGTCCACGAGCCTGCAGGAACCACATTGATTGTATCGAGCACCACCTCGTTGCCGCCGCCATCAAGATAGAACAGTTCCATATTGATGCTGTCCGAACCAACGTCCCACTGCGAAAACTGCCCGCTGTGGGCCAAGGTGATGGAGAATTGCTCGCCCAGGGTAATGGCGTGGCTCGAGACTTGGTACGGAGTCCGATCGCCAGCAATTAGTCCGCGGTAGGCCCCGGCGAACGCATTGTCATTACGCGCGGCAACTTCGTCCTTTGCTGGGCTAGTATTGTCGTCGTTGTTTGACCAATTGCTGAGTTCCTCAAACGTGTGGAACGAGCTACCGTCAATCGTGGCCCCATCTTCGAATCCCGGGTTCAGCAACACGTTGGCTCCAGGCTGGGCGCCGCCTTGATCCGGTCGGAAAGTGAAATGATCGAAAATATTCACACTACCCTGCCCCGAGTTGAGCTTGGCAAAGCGAGGCTTATCAAACTCTGCTTCGTGATCGGTCAAAGCCCTTTGAAGATCTGCAAGCACGACAGGATTGGCGCCAGCAACGTTGGTTGACTCGCCGATGTCCGCCGCCAGGTCATAGAGCTCAAAGCCGCTGCCGGCGCCGTTCTTCACCAGCTTCCAATCGCCCTTGCGAACGCCTACCTCATCCGCCATCCGCACCACGATCGATTCATGTGGGTCGGCCTGCGTCTGGCCGTTGATATGCGGCAACAGATTCACACCATCGATCCCCGTATCCTGGGGGCCGAACACGCCACCGCCTGCGGCGAAAGCGGTTGGTAGGATGTCGATTGAGTGAACCGGTGCATCGTAAGTAGAGCCGTGGACACTCTGGTCCACTCCGGCCCCGGCGATGATCATCGGCACCCGCATGCCTCCTTCGTAGGGGCTGTCTTTGAAGCCACGCAGCTGGCCATTGTCACTCGCATTGCCACTGGCTCCACCATTGTCGTTGATAAAGATCACCATGGTGTCGTCGGCAATGCTGTCCGCCATGTTGCCATCACCATTGGGATCGTCCAGTCGATCTAGGATCCGACCAATCTCGTCGTCCATCGTGAGCATCATCGACGCATACTGTTTTCGATTACCTGAAAGGCCAGCCAGGCGCGGGTCGTTGAAATCAGGCGAGTTGTTGAGCGGACCGTGAGGCGCCGTGAAGGCTTGGTAGAGGAAAAACGGATCCGTGTCGTTGTGATGATCGGCGATGAAATCGACCGCATACTGTCCGAATGTTTCGGTGATGTACTCGCCGGCGTGGTCTGCTTCGACGACGGTGTCGGTGGTGTTTCCTTGTGAATCGGTAAGGGTCTCGCGAATGACTCGCGTTTCATTGGTTTGGCCCCCTACGCTGTAAGAGCGCGAGCCTCGCCACAGGCCATAGAATTCGTCGACACCTTGGTTCTCAGGGCGGTTGCCCGGCTGCGTAGGCGAAGTATCGGCGATACTACCCACGTGCCATTTGCCAACGGCGCCCGTGGTGTAACCAACGGACTTCATCCGTTCCCAGATCGTGGTCGCTTGGACGGGTAGGCCCTCAAACGGGCCTGACGCAGAGGTCAGGTTATTGATGTTGAACTCGTAGCCCACTCGCTGCTGATAGCCACCAGTGGTGAGTGCTGCCCGCGAAGGACTGCAGACCATGGCTGTGTAGGCGCTGGAAAACTTCACGCCGCGAGCAGCCAACGCGTCGAGGTTGGGAGTCGGCACCTGGGAGGTTTCGCCGCTGAGGCCGTCCATGAATCCAAAGTCGGCATATCCCGCGTCGTCAGAAATAATGACGATCACATTGGGCGCTTGAGCCATCGCCGCGCCAGCAAGTAGAGCCAGGTTCAGGGTGGCTAACGCCGAGCACCGCGTCGCCAGAACGAGGGACGGCCGGAGAAGCGAAACAAAGAGAGAGCAAAGCATTCGTGGCGGTAACTCTGGTGGTGGCGGTAACTCTGGTGACTGGAGACGGTCAAAGACCAGCAGCTGCCGAAGGGAAGCGTAATCGCGCTTTCCCTAGGGAAAAATGAGAAGGAAACGCCTACAGACCTAGATTGACGGCGATTATCGTGCATTTATCAACGTTGCCGACGGCTGATTTCTTATCAAGGAATCGCCAAACCCATTCGCCGGGCCTTGGGGTATCAGGCGGATCGGCTAAGCTCCACAGCCATGATGACAGCGCATTGGGGCGAATGCGACGGCAAGACCCACGCTGACGATAGGGGGTCATCCCGCCGACAAGTCTGACCGAGCGGGTTTCCAGGAACGCGGTTCGCGCCGCCCTATAGAGGACATCCTCCCGCTAGCGCGTCCGTCCTCCTGAGTGCCCGTGCTGGGCAGCTAACTCAGGGTAGCAAGAAGATTAGTCCCGCGATGGCTGCCCCTTCCATGCCGGCAGCTTTAGGGCTGTAAGGAAAACTATGGGCCCGCCACGGGTTGCAATTACCTGGTCGATAGTGACCCAGAGTGTACACACACTCGCGCGGGCAATCGGCCGCCATCAAGTAGGGCAGGTAGGGAATCGTGCCAAAGAAGTGCACGGCCGAGATCGCCGGCTGGAGTGCGCGACTGCAGGTATATCCATAACGCTCTGCATTGACTTCTTCAAAGTACAGTGGGTAGCTCCGCGATCCGGGCGCGACGCGCCGCTTTTCAAACACCGGCCAGCAGCGGGCAGCGGCAGCCAGCGGGCTATGCTCCTCGGCTTGCTCAGATAGATGCTCGGCAGCAAAGTCTCGCGGCAAGAGACCTCCGTTGACGTCAACTTCGACACCTAACGAGGTCATCGGGCGCAAAGGCTCAGGCAGCGCCGGACGCGCGTCCTGGTCGGCTCCGGAAGATGCGGTGGCAGGCGACTCGATTCCGTAGCCAGGCAGGAGCGATTCGGGATCTTGCCCCAAGGCCGCATTGCCTATCAGCAACGACCAGCAGGCAGCCAGCGTCCACATCGACCGACTCGCAACACTCATGGGGGGCCCGATGCGTGTAGGGGGGAAAATCACCGCAAGGGTGGTGGGGGCTCAGTCGTCTAATCGGCGTGAGAGGTGGAATCGGCTCAAACGGAACTCCCGTGGCCACGTAATCCCTGTAACCGGCGCAATCGGCCGCAGAATTAGAGCGAAAAGTTTGACAGTTTTCCCAAACCGCCATGATAATGGAGCCAATCAGGGGGGGGTGGTTCTACGGGCATCCGAACCGAGAGGGAACCGCTAGTCCTTGGGGCAATCGTACGCTCGGTGGGCGACCGCCGCACGTCGGCTTGGAGGGCTCCCAGGCCGAGCGATTCTGCCGCGTTGGGTTCTCGTAGGGCAACGACCAACCTCCCAGCGCTCGCCCTGAACGTCACCTTGATTACAAGCGCGCCCGGATCGATGCACGCGGGCTAGTGCTTGGTCATGTTCCCCTGCCCGTCCCGCCTACTGTGCTCCTGAGTCTGTTGCCTCCTAAGGGGGGGCCGCAGTGCGACCTCGTTGTTCACTTTTGCCGCCTTGTTTTCTACTCCTCCCTTCACCTCGCCGGCGCTGAGTCACTAGCGACTACCAGAAGTCCTTAGCAGTTGCCAGGAAAATCGATCCCGTCCCCGATGCCGCAGCCTTCCTGGATCCAGCGCGTCAAAAAACTCGCCACCGAGTGGACTGCCTGGTCCACCTCGGCCGGGGATGATGTCGCGCGCCAGACGCTGCAAACGCCCGAGCTTGCTCCGCTGCGACTCGAGCCACGGCGGGTACTCAGCGCGACGATCCAATCGCTGGCCGTCCCTACCATCTCTACCGAAGGCGAAACGGTCGATGTCTCCGCAGAAGCAACTGGCGGCGCATCGCTCCAGTTTGATTGGACCGTCACTCGCGACTCGACGGTCATCGCCACCGGCTCGACACAGGACTTTTCCTTTGTGCCGACCGATGACGGCGTCTACCGGGTCGACCTCCGCGTAACCGACCCCGCTGACGGCAGCTTTGACAAAGGCGCCGCCCTGATGCTCGTGGGCAACGAAGCCCCGGTCGTTGAGAATCTTACGGCAACTTCGATTCGTGAGAACCAATCGACCCTGCTTACCGGTACGGTCGTCGACCCCGGCTCGGAAGACACCTTCACGCTGGAAATCGACTGGGGCGATCCGCTATCGCCCGGTAACTCGCAAACAATCGACCTGGCGAATCCAGGACCGGGCGTCACTTTTGACGTCAACACGGGCGATTTTTCCGTCGAGCATCAGTACCTGGACGACAATCCCAGCGGTGTTTCCGGCGCTAGCTATCTGGTCTCCGTCACGGCCCAGGACGATGACGGCGGCGAAAGCACCGCGACGACCGATGTGCACGTCGCCAACGTGGCTCCGGCAATCACCAATCTGGTTGCTACAAGCACCAGCGAGAATCTATCCACAACGCTTTCCGGCAAAGTCACCGACGTCGGAACACTCGACACCCTGACGCTTGAGATCGACTGGGGCGATCCGCTGTCGCCCGACAACTTGCAAACGGTTGATCTGACCAATCCTGGCTCCGGATTCGCCTTTGATGCGTCAACTGGCGTGTTTAGCGTCGAGCATCAGTACCTGGACGACAATCCCAGCGGGACGTCTGGCGCCAGCTACACCATCAGCATTACGGCGCGCGACGACGATGGCGGCCAAGCTAGCGAGACGACCACGGTGTCCGTCGCCAACGCCAATCCAACGGTTGGCCAACTGACGACCACCAGCATCACCGAAAACCAATCGACCATCCTCACCGGGAGGGTGAGCGACGTCGGCACGCTGGACACTTTGTCGCTGCACATCGACTGGGGCGATCCGCTGTCGCCCGGCAATACGCAGACGATTGACCTGGCCAGTCCCGACGCCGGGGTCACCTTCGACGCTTCCACGGGCGAATTCTCGGTAGAGCACCAGTACCTGGACGACAATCCATCAGGCACGTCGGGCGCCAGTTACGCCGTTTCCGTTACTGTTCGTGACGACGATGGCGGACAAGCCAGCGATCAGACAACCGTCACGGTTGCTAACGATCCACCCACGCTAAGCAACCTTACCGTCGACGACATCGACGAGAACGGCATCACCACCCTCCGCGGCGAGATTGCCGACGCCGGCTCCCAAGACAGTTTCACGCTAACGGTGAATTGGGGCGACGGAGATGTCGAAGAGATCACGCTGGCGGTAGGAGCGACCGAGTTTAGCGCGTCCCACCGCTACCGCGACGACCAACCCGGCGCGATCCCGGATGAGTATCTCGTTCGCCTGACCCTGGTTGACGACGACCAAGACATGGCCGTCGACGCGGTAAACGTGGGCGTCAGCAACGTCGCCCCGCAGTTGACTGAGCTTGCGGCAACTAACGTCAACGAGAATGGTATCACAACGCTCTCCGGCGTGATCGACGACCCCGGAACACTGGATACGTTTACGCTCGATATCAACTGGGGCGATCCGCTGTCGCCTGGCAATACGCAGACGATTGACCTTTCCAACCCTGGCGCTGGCGTCACGTTTGACTCCACGACCCGCGAGTTCACGGTTGAGCATCGATACCTGGACGACAATCCCACCAACACGCCCAGTGACGAATACGCGATTGGCGTGACCGTGGCCGATGACGATGGGGGAACCTCAGCAACTGAGGTCGAACTTACGGTCTCGAATGTTAGACCGACAATTGAGAGTCTCGCCGTTCATGACCTACCTGAGAACGGCATAACGGTGCTGTCCGGCACGATTGTGGACGCCGGTTCGCTGGATACTTTCAAGCTGCAGATCAACTGGGGCGATCCGCTGTCGCCTGGCAATACGCAGACGATTGACCTTTCCAACCCTGGCGCTGGCGTCACGTTTGACTCCACGACCCGCGAGTTCGCGGTTGAGCATCGATACCTGGACGACAATCCCACCAACACGCCCAGCGACGAATACACCATTGCCGTAACCGTGACTGACGATGACGGCGGTTCATCCATCACCGAAACCGATCTGACCGTCACCAATCAAACGCCCGTCGTTGCCCCGGTTGCGGACGCCACAATCGACGAAGGCGAGCAGATCGTACTGGGCTTGCCCCTGTTTCCTACGTCGGGAGCGCCTACGGGCGCCATGAGGGCCGTGACCTTCACTGACCCTGGTACGCTGGACACCCACACGGCGACCATCGATTGGGGAGATGGCTCCGCCGTGGAGATGGCCAATTTGCTTCAGGGATCTGGTGGCGGGGCAGTCGAGGGCTTCCACGCCTACGCCGATGACGGCCTGTATACGGTGACAATCAAGGTGACCGACGACGATGGCGCCGTGGGCGTTCGTGAGTTCATGGTGCATGTCGTAAATGTCGATCCGATCCTCACCGGCGCGGAAGGACTTACCGCCAACGAAGGCGAAGCTGTGACGCTTGCCGGGCTGGGTGTCGGGCTAAGCGACCCCGGCTACGACAATCCCTTCAACAAGCCCGAGCTGGGCAACGGCGGGGAAACGGAAGAGACCTTCGTCGGCGTTTCGATCGACTGGGGCGACGGCTCCTCTGCCACCCCGATCGACGCCATTGTCAACCGCATCAATGGCGGTCCAGGCCAAGCGACCACCGCCGTTTTCGATCATGCCGAGCATCACTACGCCGATGACGGTGAATACACCGTGCGAGTTACCCTCCGCGACGACGATGGCGCCAACGTCACCCGAGAGTTCAAGATTGTCGTCGGCAACATCGATCCTGAATTAACGGGTACCGACGCCCTGCGAGTGAATGAAGGCGCTGCCGTCACCCTGGCTGACCTGGGCGTAGGCATCACAGACCCGGGCTTCGACAACCCCGCCAATCCCAACGGCGCTTCATCAGAGACCTTCTTGGTGCAGTCGATCGACTGGGGAGATGGCTCGACGCCAACCACTAGCGTAGGAGTGGCCAATCGTGTGAGTGGCGGACCCGGCGTACCAACGACCGCGGGTTTTGCTCACGCGGCCCACCACTATGCCGACAATGGCGTCTACACCGTGACAGTGGCGCTGAGCGATGACGACGGCGGAACCGTCAATCGCGCGTTCGAAATTGTCGTCGACAACGTCGCACCGACACTCAATTTGCAAGTCGAAGGCCAAGACCCCACCAGTGCCGGGTTCCAGATCACGATCACCGAGGGCGAAGTCATCACCATGAATGGTGACTTCTTTGACCCAGGCTTTAACAATCCGCTCAACCCCAATGGGGCTTCGCTGGAGGCGTTTACCTACGACGTTGACTGGGGCGACGGCACTCAGCCCCTGTTGCAGTTGCCGGTTACCACCGTCGACGGCAGTCCTACTATCCCGACTACGGGCCAACTTGCGACGTCAGGTCCGGCGATGATGCATCGCTATGTCGATAACGACGCGGATAACCAATACACGGTCACCGTGACACTCCGGGATGATGATGGCGGCGAGGCGGTGATTGCCTTTGAAGTGACCGTCTTGAACATCAACCCAACGCTGGAACCGGTTACCGCAACCGACCTCACAGGCAGCGCCATCACGACGCTCACCCTCAACTTCGACGACGTGGGACTAGAACCCTTTTCTAAGGCCAACCCAAGCGAAGCGGCGTGGACGGTGTTTGTCGACTGGGAGAATGACGGGCAGTTCGTCGAAGAGCGCGCGACCGAAGGCCCCACACCGGCCAGCTTCGTCATTCAGCACCGCTATACCGAGCCACCTAACCCGGCAAACCCCGCGGAAGACATCACGATTTCGGTAAAGATACGCGATGACGACTTCGGCACCGGAGCCGTCAGCGTTCCGGGAGGACTGCCTTTAGCGGCGCCCTTGGCTACGCCGTTGGTGGCTGCCGCGGTGGCCGGTCCCGCAGCTCTCAGTCCTGCTGCCGCTGGGCCGGCGGCATTGGTGGCCAATGCGGTGGCCGTTGTCTCTGGTGAGAGCAACATTCAGACGGTGACGATCGACAACCCTGGCATCGAAGGCACGAATGTCGCCATCGACACCACTCCCGACGTTGTCCCGATTGAGTTCCCGGCCCGCGACCCGGCAGGGACAGCCCCCACGGTTCAATCCAGCGCACCCGGCTTGCAGCAAACGATCGAAGGCGCGGCGGGAAGCGGCGATATCAGCGCCACGGCAGAGCGGTACTTCGAGCTGCGTCTGATGCTGCCAGATGGTTCGATTGCGGCAGTGGCGAGACTCTCATCTGAAGCCATGGACGACCTCCCTAAGCTACTTCAGTCGCTGCCAGACTACCGCTATCAGATCTGGCTGATTCGTACCGAGAACAACTCGCAGCGTTTAGTTCTGGACGTAACGCTGCACAATGGCCGCCCGGTGGACCCCACGGACGACACCGAAGGCGGATCCGATGGCCCTCGCAACACAGAAGCCACGGGCGGTGATGAGAACAACCAAGATCGTTTACCTGCGAACGACGCGGATGCGGGAAGCGACGCCACCGGCCAGCCCGCTGCCGCCCCCTCGGCACAGACACCTAACAGCCTCTCGGGCGTGTTAGCCTCCGCGAGCTTGTTGGCGACGCGGCTGTCGCGCAAGCATCCGCGAGTCAACCTGAACGAAGAACGAACCTGGGCTGACGAGCTGGAAGAAGCTCTCGGGAACGCCACGGAAAGTGATCTGCGCCGGCTCCGTTGGAGAAAACTGCCTCGATAAGACTTTGCTAACAAGTTCTGCCCCTGTCTCCCTCTTCTCGGTCTCTTGGTCCCTACCATGATCGTTTGCCCCGCTTGCCAACACAAGTTTGACAACCAGCATTCAGCTCGTTGCCCCCAGTGCGGCGCGGTCGTTGGCGACCCCGCGGAAGATCTCCGTGCGACGCAGGCCACGGGAAGCGCTCCGGGGGCTGAGCCGCGAAGCGAAGGATCGATCGACCTGGAGCTAACGGCTGGTAGCGACGCCTCGGCGCCGAACGATGCGACCGTTGAGTTCTCCGGCAAAGAGACAAGACTCGACTTGCCGAAGGCTGAATCCGATGCTCCTGACCGGCCGCCGCGGGTCGGATCCAAGACGCCGACAGTAACGGACGACTCGTCCGCCACTATGGAATTCGAGTCAGGCGAAGTGAGTCAGATGCTCGACAGCGAGCAAGCTGAGGCCGGCCGAGCGACCCAGGGTGAACTGAAGAAACCGACCCATGCCATCAATCGCGACCTGACGGTCGATCTCGGCGCCGCGGCGGCCGTTGATGCCGACCTGTCCCTCCGGATGACGGGCGAATGGGGCGATGCCATTCTCGGGAACGACGACCAGCGGCAAACCTTCCGCCAGGAAGACTCCGCCAGTGGGTCGATCAAAGACTCGATTGGCGATTTCCGTTCTTCGTTGCCCATTCGTTCGCGATCGGTACACGACCGCATCGGCGAGCCCGCGCCGAGGCCGATCTCCTCGGCCGACGCACCAGACTACGAGCTGCTGAAGCGGATTGGCGAAGGTGGCATGGGCGTGGTCTACGCGGCTCATCAGTCTTCGATCGCGCGCACCGTAGCAATCAAGATGCTCAAGCCGGGCGTGAAGGTCACGGCCGACCAGCGCGACAAATTCCTGAGCGAAGCGGTCGTCACCGGCGACTTAGACCACCCGAACATTGTCCCCATTTATGATCTTGGGGCCAACGACCAGGGCGCTCTGTTTTATGCCATGAAGCGCGTGAAGGGGACACCCTGGGACGATGTCTTCCAGGACAAGTCGGCGGACGAGAATTTGAGCATTCTGATGCGCGTTGCCGATGCGTTGGCGTTTGCTCATGCCAGCGGTGTCGTGCATAGAGACCTCAAGCCAGAGAACGTCATGCTGGGCGACTTTGGTGAGGTGCTGGTCATGGACTGGGGCCTGGCGCGAGTCACTAGCAAATTCCGCAACGCGGGGGCCGTGTATCAGTCGGACAGCCTGGGCGGGACGCCGGCCTACATGGCGCCGGAAATGGCCCGCGGCCCCATCGAATTGATTGATGCGCGAAGCGACGTGTATCTGCTGGGGGCCATGCTCTACGAGATCGTCACGGGCGAGCCGCCGCATACAGGCGACGACGTGATGCAGTGCCTGATGTCCGCGGCACAAAACAAGATCACGCCTGCTGATCCACAGGTCGTGCAGGGTCGCAGCGAACTGCTTGCCATCGCGCTGAAGGCAATGGAGACCCGCCCGGCGGATCGCCATCAATCTGTCAAAGAGTTTCAGACAGCGGTTCGTGAGTACCAATCGCACTCAGAGAGCCTCGTGCTCAGCACGCTCGCGGAGCAGCGGCTTGAGGAAGCTCAGAAGACGAACGACTATGCGCTCTACTCCAGCGCCCTGTTTGGCTTTCAAGAGTCGCTCACACTTTGGCCGGAAAACCAACAAGCGGCCCAACTGCATCGCAGCGCGGAAACTGCCTACGCCCGAGCAGCCCTCGACAAAGGAGACTTCGACCTCGGAGCCTCGCTTCTGAAAGACACCGAGGGCGACGCCGAACAGATTGCACTGCTCGAAAAGCTGGACACCGCGCGGGCCGAACGAGACGCCCGACAACGCCGCTTGCGCAACGCCAAACGATTGGCGGCAGCGCTCGTGGCGGCCGTCGTGGCGATCACCACCTTTTCCTACTTCGCCGTTCGGCAGCAGCGAAATGCGGCGATCGCTGCAAGGCAAGAGGCCGAAACGCAGCGTGAGCGGGCCGAAGAGAACGAAGAGATTGCGATTACCGAAAAGCAGATCGCTGACGTGCAGAGGCAAGCCGCCGTCGCCGCCCGGGAACAAGAGGCGACCGCTCGCGCGGCAGCCGAACAAGCGCGCGAGGAAGCCGACGCTGCACGTCAGCAAGAAGCCGCCCAGCGACAAATCGCCGAGCAGGCCAAACGTGGCGAAGAGTACGAGTCCTATGTCGCTCAGATTGGGCTCGCCGCCGAGAAGATTGAAGAGAACGCCTTTGACTCCGCACGCCTACTGCTGGAGCAATGCCGACCGGAGCGTCTGAGACACTGGGAATGGGGGCGCCTGGCGTACCTCTGCCAGTTGAGCCCACAGTCGTATCTGCACCAAGGGCCTGTCGACACGATCCAGTTCTCACCTGATGGCTCAAGGTTGTTGGCAGGCGACTGGACCGGGCGATTGTTGGTGCGTGATGTGGCCACCGGCGAGGAAGTCTTCTCCGTCCGCCTAGGAGAATACGTCTACGCAGCGGCGTACTCTCCCGATGGGAAGCGAATCGCCGCGGGCAGCAGCGACGGAAGGGTGAGAATCCTGGACGCCAACGAAGGCAACGTTCTACAAACGCTTTCAGGCAACCCTGAAGGGGTGCTCGGTGTCGCCTTCTCGCCAGATGGCTCACGACTATTGTCTGGTGGCTACGACGAGAAGGTCCGCCTGTGGGATCTCGCCACGGGCGAGCAACTTGACGAGGGCGCCAATCACACTTGGTGGGTTTGGTCGGTCGAGTTCTCACCAGCCGGCGACACGGCGGTCTCAACAAGCCAAGACGGCCGAGCGATCGTCTGGCGGCTGTCTGCCAATGGTAGGCAACTGCAGCAACAGGCAATGTTTACCGAGCACCATGGCCCCGTGTACGGGGCAACCTACTCGCCCAAGGGGGATCAGATCGCTACCGCAGGCTACGATGGCACGGTGCGCATCTGGGCTCCTGAGCAACTGGCGGGCGGGCTCTCCGAGCAACTCGACCCCGCAACGCAACAAACAACGCCTCATACGGTGCTCAAGGGACATCAGAAACCCGTGCGTGTGGTCGCCTTTTCCGATGCCGGTGACAAGTTGCTTTCCGGCGGCGCCGACAACACGGTGCGACTTTGGGACGCCACGACCGGCCAGGCGATCCAGTCGCTACGGGGACATGGCAGCCGGGTGATGGCTGCAGCGTTCTCGCCGGATGGGAAACAAGCCGCTTCGGGCGGTTACGATCAAACGGTCCGCCTGTGGGACTTAGCTGGCTACGAAGAAGAGCGAGTTCTGATGGGCCGCGTCTTTCGTGGGCATGCGGATGCGGTCCTGAGCGCCCGATTCTCTACCGATGGTAAACAGATCATTACTGCCAGCCGCGACCGGACCGCAAATTTGTGGGAAACGGCTACCGGTGAGCCACTGCAGAGCTTCGAAGAAGGCCATGAGTTTCTTGCCTCCACCGCGCGATTCTTCAATGGCGGTCGGCGTTTAGCAACCGGCGCTGGAGACAACACGGTTCGCCTGTGGGACGTGGCCAGTGGGGCTGAGTATGCGTCCCTCCGGCCAACCGGCCGCACCGCGGCGCTCGCGGTTGCAGCCGAGGGAACCTGGGTCGTCACAGGCGGTCGAGGCAACCTGGCAACGGTTTGGGACGCAACCACCGGAGACGAAATTGCTTCGCTGGCAGGCCACCAAGCGGAAGTCACGGCTGCCGCCGTAGCAAAGACAGGCGCCCAGCTACCGGCGATGATCGCAACGGGTGACGAGCGCGGCTTGATCCGCCTATGGAAGCGAACCGCGGACGAGTGGATCGCTGCCGGCGAGCTGAAGGGGCATAGTCGAACGATCACCGGTTTGGCGTTCAGCAACCAAGGCCGCCGATTGGTCTCTTCCAGTGGCGACAATACCTGCGGGCAATGGGACACCCAGACCCAGACCGAACTGCGCGACCGCGTTCTGAAACATGGCGATTGGGTTGCCGCCCTCGCCCTCTCTGCCGATGGCCAAACCGCCCTGACCTGCTGCGACGACGGCTTTGCCCGACTGTGGCAACTGGAAACCGCCACGGTAATCGCCCAAACCGAGGCGCCCGGCGCTGTCTTCACGGCCGTTGACTTGTCACCCAGCGGAGATACCGCGCTGCTGACCTCTGCTGCCGATCGCAGCGTGCTGGCATGGCGTGTCTCGGAAGGCGGTGATGCCGAGCAGCCGCAAGCTTTGCTTTCACGTGAAAACCTGCGTGGTGATGTCTGGGCAAGTCGGTTTGCCGGGGGCGGTGAGGTGCTCACGATTGGCGGCAACGACGCGACGCTGTGGGACGTCAGTCGCCAGCGAGCGACCATGCGATTCAGCCCCCATGGCGCGGTCGCGTCGGCGGCTCTCTCGGCAACCGGCAAGTTGGTGGCAACCGGTAGCTGGGATCATTCGATCAAGATCTGGGATGCCGCTACTGGGAACGCGATCCAGAAGGTCGAAGACGCCCACGACTCGCCACTCAACAGCGTCGCCTTTGCGCCTGCTAGCGATACCCACTTGCTAACCGCCAGCGATGATCGGACCGCCGCAGAGTGGGATTTGGGGGCTCCCGGCCAACCGATCACCGTCTTCTCCGGGCACCAGGGACGTGTCGAGCACGCCGCCTACTCAGCCGATGGAAAGCGCGTTGTGACGGCCTCGAGCGATCGGACCGCGCGCGTATGGGACCGTCAGACCGGCCGCGAGCTGCTCACACTGTCGGGCCATGACTGGGGGCTGATGTGCTGCGAGTTTTCGGCCGATGGCTCCCGCATTGTCACCGGTGGTGAAGACAATCGAGCGGTTGTTTGGGACGCCGCCACGGGGGCTCAACAGCAGGTCTTGTTGGGCCATACCGCCCCGGTCACCTCCGTGGCCTTCTCGCCTGATGGTCTCCGGGTACTGACGGGTAGCCAAGATGGCGCCGCCAAATTGTGGGACGCCATCACGGGCAAAGAAATTCTTACGATTGATGGCCATGATCGTGAGGTCACTTCCGTGGTCTTTTCGCCCGACGGGCAACAGGCGCTCACGGCGGGTCGTGACGGGGCGGCCATTCTTTGGCTGGCTGAACCCTGGCAAAGCGAAACAGAAGCCAACAAGGCAGCAACCGCCGCGCGGTAGCTGCAATGCTAGCAAGGTTCGTAGCTGCCAACGCGCCTCAAGCTCTGCCTAACAGGTACCGATATTTTGATCGGCGGGACCGGTATAGGAATCGGGGCTCGCTGCGCAGCCGAAGGATCGGCCGCGCCACGCCCACTCGAGCGCAAGGACGCGCAATGCCCGGCGCTTACACGACTTTCGATACCCTCAGCCTTGAACTAGGCGAGTTGGACCCAGGGACCTTGGCCGCTCCTCTGGCGCCGTTGCCCGTGCTGGCATGCTTGCCAGAGGTGGTCGTTAGCCCGTCAGCCGACTTGGCGCCGGCCAATCGGCACGTTGACTCGGCCCACTCAGCCAGTAGCAGCCCGACTCAACCGACCGCCACGCCCGAAGCGCCTACCAGCTTCGAGTATCGGACGGATGCTCCGGTGGAGAAATTGCTGGCGCCGATTAAGGCGCCCATCGCCAAGCCAGTTGCGGAGCCAACCTCGCAGCCAACGTCGCGGCCACCAACGCAGCCCCCTCCGGCAGCGCCCGGCACCACGGCTCCCACGCCGACCGAGACGAACATCACACGAATTGATCCACCGATTCAGGCCGGGATTCCAGCATCCGTCGCGATCGACGAACCTCAGCCGGCGTGGCTGGAAAGCCTGCTCAAAGTCGAGGCGGCAATCGCCCCTTACGCACAAATCATCGTGCTCATCACGCTGCTAGGCGCCGTGAGTTTGGCGTTGGTGTTGCTGCGCGGCGGCAACGCTCGTCTGGATAGCGGCGAAGTGACGCCCACCAGTCCTCTGGGGATCACCCTCGCGGGCGAGCCGCCGCAAACGGCGACCGTCGGACAACTGGAAGCCGCCTCCACGGGCGAGCAATCCACGATCCCGGCTGGTAATAAACCAACCGTAAAAGGCCCGGTAGGCGTCTCTCCGACAGCCGTCGCCGAGGCGCCCCCAATCACGCCCGTCAAGACGATCGAAGTGAACCCGATCGAACCGCTTCGCGAACCGCGGTTGGATCGAGAAGACCAGCCTCAGGTCGCCCTGACGCCGGGACCCTACCCAACTACCGGCGCCTCATCGGACACGACCGACAAGGCCGAGGGGCCGGCCGACGAGAGCAAGGCTCGCTATGCTCGCCTGCCGGGACACGTTCTTCCATATGAGCAGCAAACCAAATGACGCGCACCGATCAAGCGTTTATCGAAGCTTTTAATCGCAGCCAGCGTGAATCCGTAGCCGCGCCAAGAGCGCCGCTGCCGGTAGACCATCGCCAAGTAACCTTGCATGGCCCCCACGCTACGTTTGGTGCAGCGCGCACCACCCTGAGCGAAGCCATCGCCCAGCGGATGCACCAGGCCGCAGCTGCGGCGCCACGAGCAACCCCCCACAGCGCGATGCAGGTTGACGCGTTTCGCTGGCCTGCTATCTCGAGGGTACTCTCGGAGAACCATCGAGAGGACTACTTTTCCTTGATTACCGATGCGATCACCATCGGCGGTGCGCCGGTGCTGGCATTCGCCGGAGTCCAGGCGGGGGCCGGCGCCACCACCACCACCTTGGCGATCGCGCGTAGCCTCGCGGCCGAGCACGGCCCCATCGTCGTCGTCGACGCCGATTTGAACGACCAACAACTCTCGCAACGACTTGGCGTGCAGAAAGCTCGCTCGCTCGCGGAAATCGCCTCGGCGGATGGCTCCGCCAGCGACGCAGTCGTCCATGCGGCTAAGGACCAAGTGTCGCTGGTTGTGGCTGGCCGCTGCTCGCCCAAGAATCTTGAGAAGTGCCGCCAGTATGCGGCGACGATCGCTGCGCAGCACGCCATCGTCTTGATTGATGGGGGCTCCCTGTCCCAGCAGCCCAGCGTACTGCCAGCTGCCAACCTGCAAGCGACCTCCATCGTAGGCGTCGCCGAGATCTTCCAGCCCGCTGGTGTGGTGCTGATTCGCCGTCAAAGTGACGTTGGCGATACAACCACCACCACGGCTGCTCAACGACTCGTTGAGATGACCGGAACTCGCGCCCTTGGCGTCGTGGACAATCGCGCGGCCACCGCTTAGCGAACGGGTCGCCCTTGCATGGCGGGCCTTTGAAGAAGTTCCCGCGACAAGTCACTATTCCCGTGAAGTCGGCAACCACAACGCATGTACGAAGAGTACTGGCAACTAGAATCCAAGCCGTTCGCGCACGGTAGCGGCGATGCTTTTTTCGTCAGCGAGACCCACCATGGCGCGCAACTCAAGCTGCGCTATGCCATTGAAGAACGGCGCGCTGCCGCCGTGCTTGCTGGTCCCTCTGGCGTGGGAAAATCGATACTCGTCGAGCGGCTAATTAGCGAGTTGAACGAGTCTGTCGCGCCGGTGGCAAGGGTTGTCTTTCCCCAGATGAGCGACCGCGACCTGCTCGCTTATCTCGCAGCTCAGCTTGGAGCGCCGGACCACCAAGACGGGGCAACGCCTCGTAACTCGATAGCCGATTCGATCAGTCGCCTTGAGCAACGGTTTACGACCAACCAAGCCGAAGGTCGGCACGCTTTGCTAGTGATCGATGAGGCCCACCTCTTGGAAGACACCGGCTTGCTGGAAACCGTTCGGCTGCTGCTAAATCTTGGCCCGGGACCCCAGCCACCAATGACTTTGCTGCTGGTCGGCCAAATGGGGCTGCTCTCGGCTCTGGGTCGCACGCCCGCGCTAGAAGAGCGCGTGGCGGTAAAGGCCTTGCTGAGGCCACTGTCGCTCGACGAAACGGCCGAGTACGTTCGCCATCGCATGGCCATCGCCGGCGCTGCCCGAGAGATTTTCACCGGCGACGCCATCCAAATGATGCACGTTCTTACCGGCGGCGTAGCGCGTCGTGTTGATCGACTGGGAGACTTGGCCCTGGTCGTGGGTTTCGCCGACGGACGCCCCACCATCGACGCCGACCATGTCGAGTCAGTCAGTCGCGAGTTGCTGAGCGTCTCGCCTGAATAGTGTGGGTCCTGCCCGTCAGTGCCCCGATGCGGTTAGACTAGTTGCATGGAACCAACAGCCCTTCGGCAACTGGCCACGCAACTACTTGCCGGCGAAATCGACTTAGATCGTTTCGCCGATCTCGCGACCCCGTTGACGGCCCGCGTCGACGAACATGCACTGTCGCTCGATCTTGATCGACAGCAGCGATGTGGCTTTCCGGAAGTCATCTTTGGGCAAGGCAAACCGCCTGAAGCGATCCTCTCCGCGATGCAACTGCTGATTGAGCGAGGCGAACCAGCGCTGGCCACAAGGGTCTCTCCGGAACAAGCCAGCGCCATCCAGGCGGCCCTAGCAGATGCTCAATACAACACGGTTGCCAAGACGTTGCGCGCGGGCCGGACTCGCCATGAACGGATCGGGAAAGTAGCCGTCATCACCGCCGGTACAACGGATCTGCCCGTCGCCGAAGAAGCACGCGAAACGCTCGAATGGATGGGCGTTGACGCGAATCTGGTGACGGATGTCGGTGTCGCGGGACCGCATCGCTTGCCGGCGAGACTTGCCGACTTTGCCGCATCCGATGCAGTTGTAGTGGTCGCCGGTATGGAAGGCGCGTTACCAAGTGTGGTGGGCGGCTACGTGGCGTGTCCTGTGATTGGCGTGCCGACGAGTGTGGGCTACGGAGCCAATTTCGGCGGCGCTGCGGCGTTGCTGAGCATGCTGAATAGCTGTGCTGCGAACGTGGCGGTGGTGAACATCGATGCCGGCTTCAAGGCTGGTTATTTGGCCGGCATGATCGCCCAGCGGCAAGCGGCTGCCGGCGCTCGGGAGGAACGCGAGGCACATGGCTGCCAAGGCGAAACTGCGTCCACATGAATGATCTCACTAGCACCCCGCTGCCGCGCCTGCCGCCGCGCGACCCCCGTAGTCATAAGGGTGACTACGGGCGGGCGATGATAGTCGGCGGATCACGTGGTATGAGTGGCGCGGTGGCGATGGCCGGGCTGGCCTGCCTGCGTAGCGGAGCGGGGTTGGTGACCCTTGCGGTGCCGCAATCAGTCCAATCAACAGTCGCCGCGCAATGCCCCGCCTACATGACCCAAGCCTTGGTGGAAGACGAGCATGGCCACATTCATTGGGCGAACACGCCTGAGTTGGAATCGATCGCCAATCGGTTTGACGCCTGGGCCGTAGGACCAGGCCTGTCGTGCGCGGAGCAGGCGGCAGACTTGGTAGGGCGCATGTACGGCGTCTGGCTCACGCCGTTGGTCGTCGACGCCGATGGCCTCAACGCGCTGGCGCTATATGAACGAACCCACGAGCCGATTCTCGACAAGCCAGCCGCCCCCCGCATCCTGACGCCCCACCCCGGCGAGTTCGCCCGGCTGGCACACGATCCGAGCCTCGGCGAAATGGCCTGCGGCAGCGACGACCAGCGGCTAAGCGCCGCGGCAGAACTCGCCAATCGTGACGACACCAGCAGCACCATCGTCGTCCTCAAGGGGCACAACACCATCATCACCGATGGCAAGCAATACGCGATAAACCCGACCGGCAACCCTGGCATGGCAACCGGCGGCAGTGGTGACGTGCTCACGGGCATGGTAACCGCGCTGCTTTGCCAGGACGTGGCGCCTTTCGACGCCGCCCGGCTCGCCGCCTTCGTGCACGGTCGAACCGGAGACCTAGCCGCCGCGGCCCTGGGCCAGGTATCGTTGATCGCAACGGATTTAATTGACTACTTGCCAGCCGCTCTTCAATCTTTGTCCAGCGATACGTAAGTCGCTGGTAAACCGCAGCTCCTTGCCGCGCGCCGACTGCCTGTGCCGATCCTTCGCCATCTTGATGAACTCCCGACGGACGCCCGCGGCGGTGCGGTCGCCATTGGCAACTTTGATGGGGTTCACCGGGGTCACGCGCGGATCATGGAGAAACTGCTCGCCCGCGCCCGCCAGTACGATGGACCAGCGGTGGTATTCACCTTCGATCCTCACCCTGTGCGGGTGCTGCGTCCGGAGAAGAGCCCGCCACCACTCACCTGGACCGAGCGCAAGGCGGAGCTTCTTGCAGACCTAGGCGTCGATTGGGTGATTGCTTACCCAACGGACGAAGCTCTCCTGCGGCTGTCTGCTCAGGCGTTCTTTGACCGCATCGTGTGCAACTCGCTCGACGCGCGAGCGATGGTCGAAGGACCCAATTTTTACTTTGGCCACAACCGCGAAGGCACGATCGAGGTACTCCATCAATTGACCGAAGAAGCAGGAGTGACGCTCGATATCGTTGAACCGGTGAGGGCTCGCGACGGCCTGGTCTCCAGTTCGCGTATCCGTCAACTCATCCAGCAAGAGGGGGCGGTGGGCGTCGCGCGAGAAATGCTCTGCGAGCCCTATCGGCTGCGCGGCATTGTGACGCATGGCGCCGGGCGAGGCGCCAAGATCGGTTTCCCGACAGCAAACTTGGAAGGCATCGACACGCTTCTTCCAGCCCATGGTGTTTATGCCGCCCTGGCGGTGCTGGACGGGAAGAAGCTACCGGCGGCGGTCCACATTGGGCCCAACCCAACCTTTGGAGATCATGCCACGAAGGTGGAAGTCCACGTCATTGACTACGAAGAACCTCTTTACGGAAAAGCTCTGGAGGTTGACTTCCTTGACCGGCTCCGGGAGATTCAGCCGTTTGATTCGGTCGAACTACTGGTCAACCAGCTTCGCCGCGACGTGGCCGCGGCAAACAAAGTTGGCTGCTGTTATCTCCAGAACCAAGCAGATGAATAGGCGCCTCTCTGACAATGTCCATTGACTGGAACCCGCTGATCGATCTGGTTCAGCAACACACATCGTTCGTGCTTACCAGTCACACCCGTGCCGACTGCGACGCCGTTGGTAGCGAGCTTGGCATGGCTGCCATCCTCGAGTCGCTTGGCAAGCAGGTACGCATCATCAATGCCGATGCGCCGCCACCGCACATCGCCTTCCTTGATGCAGCCGCCAAAGTAGAAGTGCTGGGCCAGGGCGTCACGGCCGCGGATGCCCACGCCGCCGATGTGCACATCGTGCTAGATACCAGTGCCTGGGGGCAGTTGGGGGATATGGCGGAGGTCATCAAGCAGTCGCCCGCTCAGAAAGCGGTGATCGATCACCACCTAAGTGGAGACGACCTTGGGGGCGCCGTTCTGAAGGACACCCAGGCGGAAGCGACCGGGCGTCTGGTGATCCAGGCAGCAGAAGCCCTGGGGGTTTCGCTCACCAAAGAGATGGCCGACCCACTATTCTGCGCCATCGCAACGGATACCGGTTGGTTCCGGTTCTCATCCGTGACCGAGCATACTTTTCATGCCCTCGCAAAGCTCGTTGCCGCCGGCGCCGAGCCTTCGACAGCATTCAACTTGTTGTATGAACGAAACACCGTCGCGCGAGTTCAGCTCCACGGACGCATCATGCAGCGAATGGAAACGCTGCTTGAGGGCCGGATCGCTTATGCCAGCGCTCCCGAGTCAGACTTCAGCGAAACAGGCGCCCTGGTGAGTGACACCGAGGACGTGGTCAACCGGCTGCTAAGCGTTGATGGCGTCGAAGTGGCGGTGCTGTTTGTTTGGATGGATGCCGAGCGGTCGAAGGTGAGCCTCCGTAGCCGTGGCGACTTTGACGTGCGTGAGGTTGCTGAAGCATTCGGTGGCGGCGGGCACGCCAAGGCGGCCGGCGTTCGCGTACCGGGCTTGGTGGACGACGCCATGGCGGTCATCCTGCCTGCATTGCAAGCACGGTTGAGTTAACCACATTGCCAGCGGCCGTGATCGAATCGTCAAAGTCTGCCCAGCCTGCCAGCCGATGATAGCCAGGAGCACGCCTCTAGAGCGTGCCGTTTCGCCATCGCTCGCAGCAAGGACGTGGGGCATGTGGTGCCGTCATTGCCAGCAAGATGTTCCTGCAGTCGCCCAAGGCGCGCTAAACGGCGTGCAGTGCGCTCGCTGCCAGAAGCCGCTCGACCAACCAACGAATCCCTCTGCGCCGAAACCCGATGCCGTGGTGTTTGAACCATGGAAACTGTCGGACGTGCTAGGCGACGACCAGCAGCGGCTGCACAAATTGGGACAGCAGCTCCGCTCAGCCCAAGCCACAGCCAGCATGACAAAGCCGGCAGCACGGTCGTTCCGTCGCGACCTACCTCACACACGGGGCGGCGCCCCGGCAGTGAGCAGCGTCTCGGCATTAAACGGCGTCTCGGCAGTGAGCGGCAGCTCGGCACAGACCGGCGCGCCTGCCACCGCGTCGACAAACGCCCAGCGGACACCTAACGAGTATCGCCCGCCGGCTGTTCGCGAACCAAGCAAGCCGAATCAGATTGCGGGCTGGGTTACCTCCACCCTCGGAGCTTTGGTTCTTGGCGCTGGACTGGGGCTGCTGGGATGGTCTTTGTTTGGAGAGCGACCCGACCTGTGGGACCCCGCCGTCGCCGCAACGCTTTCAGGCCAAGGGCTCATGATCGTCGGGCTAATTCAACTGCTCGCCAACCTATGGACTGGCAGCCGCGATGCGACCAATCGATTGATCGCTCTGCAATATGAAATGCGGCGGCTGCAACGGACGACCGATGCCGTGGCGGGCATGCGCTCGGCGGCTCCCACCAACTTCTATGCCGACCTGGCAAGAGGCTCCAGCCCGCAGGTCATGCTGGCCAATCTAAAGGGCCAAGTCGAAGAGCTCACCACTCGCCTGGCGGCAGAGTAGCCAGCGCGCCAGCGGGAGGGGACGGCACACACCCCTGCAATGTGGCGCCTTGAGCAAGCCTCAACGCATGCGGCCTCTCGCAGGTCTCGTCGTGTCTTGTTTGAAATAGCACGCTGTGGAAAGCCGTCAGGACCATCAGCTGTTTCGAAACACAAGATCGCCAAAGAGCATCTATGAGTTTCATGCGGCGACAGTAACGATCTTCGAGCTTGCCTCGAAGCGTGCGGTCCAGAAATCTCGAACTTTCTGGAAATAGGTGCAAGAACCAGGTCGTGATCTGACATTCGTGTGTATACCAGCCTGCAGCTCTTAGGTTTGTCGGGGTGCGGCCCTTGGGTTTGTCGGGCTGGAGTTGAATTTCAAGCATCAGCGGTGCGTCTCGGCAGAGGGATATTCGCCGTCGTTGTAATCGGAATCCCGTGAAGAGAATCAAAGAATGTGCAGTCAGAGTACGAGCCGTAGCCATTTCCACGGGCTGTGGCCATGCGTGCCCGCTTGTTTCTTAGCAATCAGTGCGTTTGCCTTAAGCCGCACATCCGTTGCGCAGGACTTCGAAACCACGAATTGGGCGCAGTCCGAGCGGTTTGACAGCACCGACCCAACGAATCCGTACTTCTCGGCACCCAGCTCACAAATCACTTGGGCCGGGAGCGTGACGAGCCAAGCCGACCCAGTGATGAACGCCGCTGCCGCAAGAACTAACTTTGGGGTCAACGGGTCGGGGATCAAGATCGGGGTCATTTCGGATTCCTACAATGTCTCTGGGGGCGAAGCGGCGGGTATAAGCTCGGGAGATCTACCCGGCGTGGGAAACCCCGACGGCTTCCTGACGCCCGTCTCGGTGCTCAAGGACGATACGGTCGGCATCGACGAGGGGCGGGCGATGATCGAGCTTATCCACGACCTGGCCCCGGGAGCCGAAATACTCTTCCATTCTGCCTTCAATAACTCGGGGGCAACCGGGTCGGCGCCGAGCACCACGATCGCCAACGCCATCGACGCCCTACGGATCGCGGGCGCTGACATCATCGTTGATGACGTCGCCATCTTGACCTCGGCCAAGTACCAAGACGGTGCCGCCGCTCAGGCGGTCGATCGGGCGTTCGCTGCGGGCATCCCCTACTTCTCTAGCGCTGGCAATAATTCCAACAACGCCTACGAGGCAACGCACATCAGTTCGGCACCGGCGACCGGGTTCAACGACCTGCATAACTTCAACGGGGACGGAGGCTTTGACCAGATTCTTGACTTGGGTACGCTCGCGCCGGGCCAAGACTTCCGTACCACACTCTGGTGGCAAGATGCGTACGCCTCGCTGGGCGGAGCCGCGACGACCGACCTGTCGTTGCTGTTCGTCGTGATTAACGAGGCGGAGGGCATTAACGCGGTCATCGAGTCAAACGAGAACCAGTTGGCGGGTGCCGACTCAGTCGAATTCGGCGGCATTACCAACCCGTTCGACTTCCCCCTCCAAGTCGGACTCGCTGTTGATCGGGTCGCCGGCGACGCGGCAAAGCTCCTGAGTATCGAGGTCTTTGGTCGAGACATCGTCGATGACAACGACACCAACTCGCCCACAATCCACGGCCATAACTCGGCCAAGGGGGGACTAGCTGTTGCAGCACAGTTCTATGCTGACCCGGGGCTCGACGATGTCGAGTCGTTCAGCTCGGCTGGCCCGACGCTCATCCTATTCGACGAAGAAGGCAATCCGTTGGATTCGCCCGAACTCCGTGCGACACCGCAGATCACAGGAATCGACGGGACCGACACAACATTCTTTATCCCTGGCGTCGATGCCGAACCAAACGGCTTCCCCAACTTCTTTGGCACTTCCGCGGCCGCTCCACACGTTGCCGGCGTTGCTGCCCTCGTGCTTGAAGAGTCCGGCCGCCTTGGGGTGGACCTCACACCAACTGAGCTCTATGAGCTGCTGTTCGCTTCTACAATCGATATCGAGTCGCCCGGCTTCGACAACCTGAGTGGGTTCGGACGACTCGACGCATCGCTTGCACTCGCAAACGTTGTCCCCGAGCCGAGCTCAGTTGCGATCGCCTCGCTCGCCCTCAGCGTCTGGCTCACACGACGGCGTCTTCTCTGACGCAGTCTTGCGTTTGTAAATGTATCTAGGGATAGGCAGCAATTTTTTATCCACTCGCATAGTTGATGCGATTCCCGCACCTTTCTTGCTTCTCACCATCAACCCGTAAACGTCGACTATGCCTGTCCGTATCGAAAAGCAATTCTCACTCGTGCTGTCTCTGGTCTCGATGATCCTTTGCCTAACGGTGAACGATTCGCGTGCAGCGGACATCACTTGGGCTGCGCCACGCACTATTACCGATGAAAGTGACATCAGCACCAACGGGACGCTGGTGCATGCAGGTTCCTGGGGAACGAATGGCGTGGTGAATGTAGACGTCGGCGGGGAAATCATCCCCTTCGAAGATAAGGCTCCCGGCGGAAGCGTTAACGGCGGTACGGTTCAGCTCACCGGCATAAGGAGCGAATCGCGGCAGTTGAGTACCGCCTTCGACGCCAGCGGCACAGACGTTGGGAGCGACTTCGAGGAAGTCTTAGATGGATTCGCCTTCGAAACCGGCGGTGCTGCCAACGAAATGAAGGTGACGCTTCTCGGTCTGACTAGTCAGACTCTGTATGAAGTGCAGGTGTTCGTCAGTGATGACCGCAACACTGTAAACGATATTCTATTTGGCGATCAGCCAAACGTAGACCGAGTCAACCCAACGCTCGGCAACCTGACCCAGCGTGTAGTGTTGGCCGACAGCCCGGTTTTCACCGGGACATTCTTCGCGGATAGCACCAGTCAAGACTTCTTTCTCTTCGGCTCGCGCCTCACCCAGCGCCTCATCAGCGCTTATCAGCTACGAGACATCTCGCCGCCGCCATTGCTGCCGGGCGATTTCAACGGCAACGGCGTCGTTGACGCCGCGGACTACTCGGTGTGGCGCAACAACCTGGGCGGAACGTTTGACCTGAACGGCAATGGCGACGAGACCGGCGCTAGCGTTGGAACGGTCGACGAGGCCGACTTTCAATTGTGGCGGGATAACTTTGGTAACGCCGTACTGGAGACTTCGACGGTTGCCTCTCAACAAGTCCCCGAGCCAACCAGCATGCTTCTCATTGCGATTGTGGCTGGAATCCTCGGCGTCCGCCGTGAAGTCATCTCCTAGACGGGAGCGCTCGCGCTTCCAAATGGACCACAGCCAGCGGCCTTGTAGCGGTCTAACGGCTGAGGTTGCATCGACTTCGGCAAGAAATGGGAGCCGGCTATCCTCAGTGGTCTGGTCCCCCGTGGTCAGATTCGCGAAGGTCGCTAGGTGCTCAGGGGTGCGCCCCTCCGGAGGGTCTCACCTTGTTTCTTGCTGAGGATGTGGGTGGTCCCCGGTGGGGCGTAGTTCGGTGGGGCGTAGTTCGCCATCCACGGCGCCGCGCTCGTCGAAGACGAAGCAGTCGCCCGCGTAGTGGGCGCTGCCGCATTGCTCAAAGTACTTCAAGATGCCGCCTTCCAGTTGGTAGACATTTTCGAAGCCGGCGCGCTTCATGTAGGGCCCTGCCTTCTCGCAGCGGATGCCGCCGGTGCAGTACATGACGATCGTCTCTTGCTTCCGGTCATCGGGCAAAGCATCAACGGCGGTGGGGAAGTCGCGAAAGTGGCCCACGCCAATCGCCTCGGCGCCTTCGAAGGCGCCCGCCTGCACCTCGTAGTCGTTTCGCACGTCGAGCAGGGTGACCTGCCGGCCCTCGTCAAGCCACGCCTTGAGCTGCTGCGGCGGCAGCTTTGGCGACGTCTGCTGTCGAGGGTCGATGCCGTCGACGCCGAACGCGATGATCTCACGCTTGAGCTTGACCAGCATCCGCCCAAACGGCTGCTCGGTGGTGAAGCTCTCTTTAATCTCCAGCGTG
Organism: Lacipirellulaceae bacterium; assembly: GCA_965263315.1. GTDB lineage: Bacteria > Planctomycetota > Planctomycetia > Pirellulales > Lacipirellulaceae > JBCCQL01. Next base: position 394,841 of record CBDHGZ010000003.1, read on the forward strand.
CCAATGACAGGATCGCTTTGCAGCGCGGCCGCCAACGCGTCAACAGCGGCCCGCTCACCCGCGACGAAGACGTTGATCCCCTCGGGGCTCAGCAAGATTGTGCCCTTGAGCCCCAGCCGAGTGGTCAGTTCGCGCAGCTCGGTACGCCGCTCAGGCAGCCGATCAAGCGGCATGAACTTGTAGGCGGCGATGTTAACAACGGCGTCGTGACCCATGTCGCAGACCTCCGCTCGCCTACTGCCCGTTGACGCGTTTTTCGATCTCTTCAACCACGTCGTCAAGCTTCACGCGGACTTGCTCCAACGAGTCGCGATCGCGGAGCGTTACCGTTTTGTCGGTCAGCGTGTCGCCGTCGACGGTCAGACAGTACGGTGTGCCGGCTTCGTCCTGGCGGCGATAGCGGCGTCCCACCGCGCCCTTCTCGTCGTAGAACGCGGGGAACTTTTTCTTAAGCGCCCGGTACAAGTCCTTGGCAATCTCTGGCATGCCATCCTTCTTGACCAGCGGGAACACGGCTGCCTTGAGGGGCGCCAATCGGGGATGAAGCTTCATCACCACACGGGTTTGCTCCTTACCCTTGTCATCCGGGGCCGTGTCCTCTTGGTAGGCTTCGCAGAGAAACGCCAAGGTCGCGCGATCGGCGCCGGCCGAGGGCTCAATCACGTGCGGCGTAAATCGCTCGTTGGTTATGTCGTCGCGATAGGTCAGATCCTTGCCGCTGCCCCGATGCACCGGCTTGCCGTCCTCGCCAAGCTGCACCTCCAGCGGACAACTGTTGGGATCGAGTTTACCCTCCATGTGGCTCCGCAGGTCAAAGTCACCCCGGTGGGCGATGCCCTCCAGTTCGCCATACTCGCCCGAGGGCAAGAACGGGAACGCGTACTCGATGTCGGCCGTGCCGGTTGAGTAGTGCGATAATTCGTCGGCGTCGTGCTCGCGAAGGATCAGTTTGTCGCTTGCCAGACCGTGGTCGGTGTACCACTTGTAGCGACGGTCGCGCCAGAACTTGTACCAATCTTGCGAGGTATCAGGATGGCAGAAGAACTCGATCTCCATCTGCTCGAACTCGCGGCTGCGGAACGTGAAATTCCGTGGCGTGATTTCGTTGCGAAAGCTCTTGCCAACCTGAGCAATCCCAAACGGCACCCGCACGCGGGTTGAGTCACACACGTTCTTGAAGTTGACGAAGATGCCCTGCGCTGTTTCGGGGCGGAGAAAGGCCGCGTCCTCGGGGCCACCCAGAGCGCCGATGGTGGTCTTGAACATCAAGTTGAAGTCACGCGGCTCGGTAAACGTGCCCAATTCGCTGGCATTCGGAGCCAAGGCATTTGCGAAGTCCGCCACATCGATCTTATCGAGCGTCGTGAGCTCGCCGTCCCAGGACAACTCGTCGGCGTTCTTTGAGCGGAGCTTGAAGTGTTTGAGGGCTCGCTTCTCAAGCTCGGGTTGCTCGTCTTCCGCCACGGTGGTCACGAAGAGTTTTTGCCCCTTGGCTTCAACCCACCGGCCGCGCACCTGGTCGTAGCGATACCGTTTCTTGGTCTCGCGGCAGTCGACCATCTGATCGACGAACAAATCGTGGTGCCCCGAACACTTCCACACCTGCGGGTGCATGATGATCGTGCAATCCAGGCCCGTCATCTCGTAGGAACTGGGAGCGCCGGGCAGGGTGTCCAGATCGTCGTGACCAGAGACCATGTCCTGCCACCAGGCGTCTTTGACGTTCCGCTTCAGTTCCACGCCCAGCGGGCCGTAATCCCAGAAGCCATTCAGGCCGCCGTAGATTTCGCTCGACTGAAACAAGAATCCTCGCCGTTTGCAGAGCGAGACCAGCTTTTCCATTTCCATCGCAGTGACGCCTAGATCGGTGGTAGTCTGCCCGGGTGGAGCCGGGGCCAGATCGAAGAATCGCCATTCTACTTGCGAAGCCCCGCACGGCCTATGGCGCCGTGATCCGGCCAGTCTTTGGGTCTTGTTCGGGGACGAGATCCAGCGCGTCGATCGCGGCACAACGCGGCAGATCGTCTTCCATGCCCAACGCGATCAGATTTTTGCCACCTTGCGTCTCGCGCAGCTCCGCAGCGAGCTGCTCCGCGGGAGTACGACCCAGAGCGCGGCCCGTGGTGAGCAATTCTTGCCACTCCCGCACGACCGAATCAGCTTGGTCATTGGTGGCCCGCGGCGGTCCGGCAGGCAAGACGCCATGGGCGATCGCCCCGGCTGCCAGCCGATCTTCACGGGTAACGTGGCCGTTGGTCCCCGCACAGAGCAGATGAAGGTGCCTGTCTTGCTTGATAGCGTCGACGATGGACAAGAGGTTCACCATCGCCCCTATCACTATGCGGTTGGCTAACCGAGCGTGATTGAGAGCTGCAGTGCCGTTGGTCGTCGTGAAGAAAACTTGCTTGCCGAAGACCGCGTCAGCCGTGTACTCGGCGGGCGAATTGCCCAAGTCAAATCCTGCGATGCGCTCCCCTCCCCGCTCCCCCCCCAGCACCATGGTGTCGCGTGGCTGGCCATCGGCCGCGCGGACGACTTCGCCGACTTCCAAGAAAGTCCGCACACAGCTAGCCCCCGATGCCAATGCTTGGCAAATGGTGGTCGAAGCCCGCAGCAGGTCAATCACCACCACCGTGCCGCCCGCCAAATCGGCTTCAGAAACGAACTGAGGCAGGTAATGAACGTCTAGTGACGGTAATTCGGGCATGGTCGCCTCAGGAAGCAGTGGACGTGACGGTTGTCATTCTGGGGCGTGGCACTCTAGTCTGGTAGGGTCTTTCTCTCCCCTTCAGGCGCCCGATGTCCGGTACTCCGACTGCCCGCCCCGCCGATCCGCCCGCCGATCCGACCGTCGATCCGCCCGTCGACAAGTCGAACGACCGCGTCCAGCGGATGTTTGGCGAGATCGCCCCGCGGTACGATTTGCTCAACCACCTGCTGAGCATGAATGTCGATCGCTACTGGCGGTGGCGAACGACCAAACGGGTGGCGCCAGTGGCGGGCGGAGCGCCCATCCTTGATCTTTGTACCGGTACAGGCGATCTAGCGCTCGCGTATGACCAAGCGGCCGGCGGCAAGCTGCCCATCGTCGCCGCTGACTTCTGCCCGGAGATGCTCGACATCGCTCGCCAGAAAGGCGCCAAACGCGGCGTCAATGAGCACATCGACTGGGTCGTGGCGGACACGCAAGACTTGCCATTCGAATCGAACCGCTACCAAATTGTCACCGCCGCGTTTGGGCTGCGGAACGTCGCCGATACCGATCAAGGGCTCCGCGAGATGACGCGGGTTTGCCAGCCTGGCGGGCGCGTCGCGGTGCTCGAATTCACCACCCCGCGGTGGCAGCCGATGCGCTCAATCTACGGCTGGTACTTCCGCAACGTGCTACCACGGATCGGCCAGGCGCTGATGCGAAACAACTCCGCGGCCTACGAGTACTTGCCCGAGAGCGTCGGACAGTTCTACGAATACGAACAGCTTACCCAGCGGATGGAGGCGGCCGGCTTGGACGACCTGCAGTACTACCCGATGACCTTCGGCGTGGCGACGCTTTACGTGGGCAAGAAAGTTACCTCTGGCCCCAGGAAACCCCATGGCTGAGCCACCTATCGTCCTGGGCATCACCGGCGCGAGTGGCGCGCCGTACGCCGTACGCCTGCTCGATGTGCTGCTGCGGACCGGCCACGACGTCCACCTATCGATCAGCCCCTCCGGCGCTGCGGTGCTGAAGCAAGAGCTGAGCATCAACGTGCAGTTGCAGGATTTTGATCCGGCGGAGCTTTCTGGCGAGAGGCACCCCCTGCTCTCGGCGTGCAAGCCCGTGGCGACTCCCGCAAACACACCGGGAGCCTTGCACTACCATCACTGGCAAGATTTTATGGCGCCGATCGCCAGTGGCAGCTTTCTGGCGGGCGGCACGGTGATTTGCCCCTGTAGCGGCACCACGCTCAGCGCCATCGCCGCCGGTGCGGCGGGCAACCTGATTCAGCGGGCCGCCGAGGTAGCGATCAAGGAACGTCGCAAGCTGGTCCTCGTGCCACGCGAGACGCCGGTCTCAATCACCCACATCGACAACATGCGGAAAGCAACCGAAGCGGGCGCCGTGCTACTGCCCGCCGCCCCTGGCTGGTACCACGGCGTGGAGTCGGTCGCAGACTTGATCGACTTTGTCGTCGCACGAATCTGCGATCAACTCGGGGTGCGGAATGCGTTGATGAAACGCTGGGGCGAACAATAGGCCCGAAGGGCCGATAGCGGCTAGCCAGGGGCGCGAGCCCCTGGATTGAAGAGCAAGAAGACAAAACCCCCCGAAGGGCGACAGCGCGGCGTCGCTGTTGCCCCTCGTGGCTCAACGAAAACTCACGCATGAAGGCCAGGGGCTCACGCCTGTGGCTACGCGCCGCCCCCCCCGGGGCTAACGCATGTTGCAAACAATCAAACACCTGCTGTCCCTCATCCGTTTCAGCCACACGCTGTTCGCGCTGCCGTTCGCGCTGCTGGCGGCACTGATGGCTTCAAACCAGCAGTGGCTTGACATTCAAGACGATCGCCTTGTCGCATTATTTGATGCGACCGAGGCTGCCGGGATTGACTATCTCGATGCGTTCATGACTGGCAACTGGGATCCCGAGGGAAACAATGAAAACTACACAAACATGAATGGGTTCCATACGATCTCATTCAGCAGCAAGCAGTCACCAAACGGCAACGGCTTTGCGTTTCGCTGGCAGGAAATCCTTGGCATCCTCCTCTGCATGGTCTTCGCCCGCAGCACGGCGATGGCGTTCAATCGCGTCGTCGACCGAAAAATCGACGCCGAGAACCCTCGCACTGCGGAACGGCACTTGCCCGCCGGTGTGCTGAGCCTCTTTCAGGTGAACCTCTTCACGTTACTGAGCGCTCAAGGATTCATCGCCAGCACATGTTTGTTCTGGCCGAACTGGCTGCCGCTGGCGTTGAGCGTACCCGTGCTGTTATTCCTGTGCGGGTACAGCTACACGAAGCGGTTCACATCGCTGGCGCATTTCTGGCTGGGGGCGGCGCTGGCGATGTCCCCGGTGGCGGCGTGGATCGCGATCCGCGGCGAAGTCGTCATAGAAAACCCGCTCGATCTGCTGCCGGCCGTGACGCTCGGCGCCGCGGTGATGGCGTGGGTGGCGGGGTTCGACATCCTCTACGCTTGCCAGGATTACGAATTCGACCGCAGGGCAAAGCTCCGCAGCGTGCCGACGGCACTGGGCATCCCCGGGGCGTTGCGACTCGCCGCTGGCTGCCACGCCGCTACAGTGCTATTGTTGGCTCTACTGCCGCTGGTCTACCCGCCGTTTGGTGTGGTTTATTGGCTCGGCGTCGCCGCCGTGGCCGGGTTGCTGTTGTACGAGCATTGGCTCGTCCAACCCGACGACCTCGACCGCGTCAACGTCGCGTTCTTCAACGTGAATGCTGTGATCAGCATCGGGTTGCTGGCGGTTGGGACGATTGACTTACTGCTCTGAGACCTAGCATGCTCCGCACAAGCTCCGAAATCTTGAAACCCATCCGTCAAAAGGTCGAAGCGGGCGAGCGGCTGTCGATGGAAGACGGTCTGCTACTCGAATCGCCAGAGGTTCCGTTGCCGGAACTGGGCGAGCTGGCGAACCTTGTCCGCGAGCGCAAGAACGGCAACGCCGGTTACTACAACATCAATACGCACCTGAACGCCACCAACATCTGCGTTTACCGGTGCAACTTCTGCGCGTTCCGCAGCGACCTGCGTCAGGCCAAAGGGTACTGGATGACCGACGAGCAGGTGCTCGAGCGGGGCCAGGAGGCGGTCGACAACGGTTGTACCGAGATGCACATCGTTGGCGGGCTACACCACCAGGCGAAGTACGACTGGTACCGCAAGGTGATCAGCCTGCTGCACGACAACTACCCGTCGTTGCACCTCAAGGCGTGGACGCCGGTTGAGATCGACTGGTTTGCCCGGCTTACCAAGAAGTCGCTGCGCTGGGTGCTAGAGGACATGAAGGAGGCGGGCCTGGGCAGTTTACCAGGTGGCGGGGCGGAGATCTTTCACCCCGAGATTCGCAACCAAATCTGCGAGCACAAAGCGGACTCGAGCCGGTGGTTCGAAACCCACCGTGAAGCCCACGCCTTGGGGCTGCGGAGCAACTGCACGATGCTCTACGGCCACATCGAGCAGCCGTACCACCGGATCGACCACCTGATCCGACTGCGTGAGCTGCAAGACACGTCGTTGCAGGAGTATGGGGCCGGCTTGCAAACCTATATCCCCTTGGCCTTTCACCCAGAGAACAACAAGCTGGGCGAAGAGCGGAACATCAAGAAGCCGTCGGGATTGATGGACCTGCGGCAGATGGCGATCGCGCGGTTGATGCTCGACAACATCGACCACATGAAAGCCTACTGGATTATGCTCGGCATCGAGACTGCGCAGATCGCGCTCTCCTACGGAGCCGATGACATCGACGGCACGGTGCGTCACGAGTTGATCTATCACGACGCGGGCGCCACGACACCGGAAGTGATGAGCGTGGCGGATATCGAGCGGATCATCCGCGAAGCAGGCCGAGAGCCTATCGAGCGAGATACGCTTTACCGTCGCGTCGAGCGAACCGAGGAAAGCTGGCAACTGGGCGAGCAGATTGAAGCTTGCTAAACAGGTGACACTGCCTCGGTCTGGCCACTAGTTGGCTCCCGAAGAGCCGCTGCTTGTTGTCTTGGTGGTGGTCGATCCCGACGAAGTTGTTGTGGTCGTGGTCGTTGTCCAGGACCAAGAGGACGACGAACCTTCGTCATCGTCGTCGTCATCGTCGCTCTCGCCGCCAGAAGAAGGCGAGGAAAGGTTGTACTCAAAGTCTGGAGTTTCCCGTCGCAGCGTGACGCTGGACTGGAAAATGGTGCCGTGCATGAGCTGACAAATGGCGAAGCCATTGGCCAAGTTGGCAGGTGCGGCAATGGTAACGGTGACGGAGTCGTCCGTTCGCTTAATCGGGTTGGGCGATACCGTAACATTGGCCTGTTTGATCGAAAGTGTGCTTAACTCGGCTTCTGCGAACTGACGGCACTCATCCGCCGAGGCGCCTGGAATGATTCCACGCCGGGCTCCCTCGACAGCGGCGATCTTGCAGGTGTGCCGGACCAAGTTCGCCCGACTCAGCTCAATGCCGGCCAACACAAACAAGAAGAGGACCGGCGCCACCAGGGCGAATTCGACCACGGTTGCACCGGTGCGGCTCGTGCGATGACTCATCATAGGGCGTCTGTCTTCTGCTATTCGTGGCGCCAATCGGGCTAGTCGGTCACCCGCGCGAGCTGCCCGGCAACCAGACGAAACACTTCGATCAACTCCGCTTGGCTGTTGGCGTGCAAGTGCTTGCCGTCAGTTCTGGCAGCGACCTGAGCCATGAGACTCTTGTCAGCATCCTCAGAGAAGGTAAGTGTGTGACAAACAATGCCTTGGGTCGTACAGTAGTCGGCAGCCAGCAGGGCGTCGCCCACGTTCTCGTGGCCATCGGTCAGAATGATGAGGACCTTGTCTGCCGAAGACCGGGAACCCGCCCCCAGGACGGCGTCGGCTCCTTTGCGGATGCCAAGCTCAATGTGCGTATTACCGTTGAACAGCGCGTCTCCCCACGCCGTCACACCGGACTGAAGCTGAGATAGATTGCCAGTCAGTGGTAGGTCGACGGTGGCTCCTTCGGTGGTTTGATGCGCCTTGTTGCAAGTGTTCAACCATGACGCTCCGCTGATGTCGCTAGAGTAGGTGACAAGCGAGACTTGCTCGGAAGCGTTCGAAGCCTGCAGCATGCCAACGAAAACGTTAACGGCTACTTCCAAGGCCGCCCAGCGGCTCACGCTGCCTGGGGGCGAGCAAAAGCGCGGGTCGCTGGTGTACAGCCCCATGCCGGGGTCATCAAGGTCGAGCTTCATCGAACTGCTACGGTCGAGCACTAAGCAGATGTCAAAGCTGGCGAAGCTCGACACCGCGCTGGCGGTTGGCTGAAAGGTGTTCGTACCGACAAGCCGACCGAAGTAAAGCGACACCGCTCCTGACAAAGAATCGGCGGTTCTTTGACCATTGACGCGCACCGCGTTGAAGGGTTCCAGGCCCTCGGAAAAAACAAAACGCCCCGTGGCGTCTTCTTCCGATCGACCAAATGCGATGTCCTGCAGGTCAAGCTCCAGTGGCGCTGAGGCAACCGTATTGGCCTCAGCAATCCGCACGGCCGTTGCCTGAGCGACAGCGGGGCTTCCGGTCCTAGCGAGTTCGGTAGCAGCCGCCCGCGAGGCGGCGTCGGTTGCCATCCGCAGCTCCGCTCGCACATTCTGCATGTAGGCCACATCGACCGCAAAGCCAAGCAGCACCAGCAAGACCGGCAACACCATCGCCACCAGCGGCACCACCGCCCCGCGACGAGGTTTGTATGTCCGTACGCATTGTTCGTGAAACATGGTGTCGTAATCAGCGCATCGTGACGCCGAAAGCTGAGAGTTCCGTTGCCGGTATCACGATCGCTGGCCCCATGACATTCGGAGCTACGGAAGCCGTCACCCGTATCGTTACATCGGTGCCGCTCGACATCGAATCGAGTTCCATCACTGGCTCAATTTGGATGACGGCGTCCTGGATGCCGTAGGCCGTCAGAATGTTCTCAACACGTTCAGTTACCGAGTCGCGGCTGGCGCTAGGCTTGCTTGCTTCAAGCGTTCCTTCGTAAGCGCCTGTTGTCAGGGCATGCTTCAGAAACAGTAAGTTGCATGCCTGAAGCGAGCCGAAAACCAGCGTGAAGAGCAACGGAATACAAGCCGCCATTTCCACAGCAGCAATGCCGCGACAAGCCCTCCGTTGGTTCGTCCGTCTCCGTGCGGTCATTCTGCGCTCACAGCTTCCTGATGACATGACGGCGCAGGGGCGTCTGCCTGGGACAGTGGTGCAGAGCACTGGGCATTGCTACTGATCAACTCGGCAACTGCGTTGAAGTCGTCTGCCATGTCTTGCCAGTAATCACCTTTGCGAAACTTCAATGGCGGACGAGCTTCGCCCGCGGCGAGACTTCTTAGTTCTGAGCGTAGTCGGTAAACCGGCCCCACAAAGCGGTGAGTAAACCGAAACAAATCAAGCACCGCGATGGGCATGGTTACCGCGCATGCCAGCAGGATTGGAGACCAGTTCTTCACCGCGCCGAGGTGCGAGAAGAAACTCGTCGTTGGATCCGCATAAAACTGCATGAGCACGGTCATCAGTGACGTCACCAACGCAGTCGCGATCCACAGGACCACTAACCGAAGAGCCACGCCCATTTGCACAGGCATGTCGATGAGCAAGCGATGGCGGCGATTAGGGGTAGCGCTCATGAACGTCTCCCGAGACAGGTTCCTGCGGGGCTGCGGACAGCTACCACAAGGCTAGTGCTCGGTTGGTCTCGCTAGCGCCTCCCCGCTCAATGGCAGACCAGTAGTTTTTGGGGCCACCCCGAAAAGGCCGTACAATCCTTGCAAATCTGTGCAATCCCACACGAATAGGGGGGAACTGAATCTCCCAAGCTGCGACTAAGTGCAGACAACGAGACTTCTCTTGAACCCTTTCCCCGGCCCTCGGCACTTCTGGAGACATGACCGCCGTGAGCGAGCAGATGGCAGGCCGACCCGCAACAGCCGCGTTTCCGCCCCCACAAGCAACCATGCCAGCCGATGCCGAGTCGGCCCGAGAACAATTGCGCCATTTGGTCGAGGCACATCAGGCGGGGACATGGCGCTACTTGCGTTACCTAGGTGCTGACAACAGCGAAGCGGATGACCTAACCCAAGAAACTTTCTTGTCTGTCGCACGAACCGGCTTCGGTGAGATTGATGGCCAGTTTGAGCAACGCAGTGAGGCACAAACAGCCGCATACCTCCGTACCGCCGCTCGCAATCAGCTATTGATGCTGAGGCGGCGTCAAAAAAGACAAGTGGGAGTCGTGGACCTGGAAGCGGCAGAAACCGTTTGGGCTCGCGCCACGGAAGACCACCACTGGGAGTCATTGATTGACTCGCTAACCGACTGTGTTGGGCAGCTCGAGGGCAGGTCTCGGGAAGCGATTGACTTGCAGTACCACGAAGGCGCCAGCCGGGCACAGATTGCTAAACAGTTAGAGATGAAACCGGACGGCGTGAAGACGCTCTTGCGACGCACCCGACAGCTACTCCGAGAGTGCATCCAGCGCAAGCAAAGCCAAGAGCAACCTTAGCGCCACTAGCTTGGTGAACTCACTCCAATCCCTCAGGTTCAGCGAGACTTAGCTCGCTGGCTCGTTGACGTCTTGGGACGTGTGATGAATGAATCTGCTGAACAACACGACGCACAGGATTGGTCTGATCGATTGATCGACCAAGGACTGCGCGAAGTCATTGGCGGTGAGACATCGCCTGACCTATCCGAGGCGATTCTTGCCGCCGCTGACGATCAACTCTCTTCTCCCAGGAGCGAAGCCATGTCCACCGTCCCAGCGACCGCAATACGACCGATCTGGACCCGATGGGCTGTAGCGGCTTCGGTATCGTTCCTGGCAGGCGCGATTGGAGCCACGGTCTACCATCGCCAAATGGAAGAGTCTGGCAGACGAGTTGCTCAAGACTCACTCGACAACGCGCAAGAGGAAATCCAGTTGCGAGTGGCTGGCGAGTCCTCAGGACTTGATCAACCGACCATCGGTACGAGCAGTGATATCAACGGCTTGGGCGTACCTGGTAGGCAAGCTGTCTTGCGTAATAGTGTGCGAGGAGAAGTAATTGCCGGCGGTTCTCTGTCTGCTGGTGCTGCTGCACCAGCCTCGGGACGGGACACCGCGCTAACGCTGCCCAAGCAGCAAGAGGGCGAGGAATTAGCGAGACGTGCCAAAGAACGAGGCTTGGATCGGCTGAATTCATTTGCCCGCTCTCCTCATCCTACTGGCGCCGATCAGGATTATTTGTCTAACGGGCAGGCACCGGCAGCGCCGTCGCCTCGAGGCTTCAGCACGGACCGCTATCGCTACAAGGCGGAAGCCATAGCGGGCCGCCGCGCGGAACCTAGGTACGACGGAACCCGATACGCTAGACCATACAACTGGGGACTGCTGCAGGGAGTTGCAAGCGACGGACGGGCCCCAAACGAGAACCATGTCTTGGTGTCAGAAGACCTCGAAAAGGTCTCTTCAGGAACGGGCGCGCCAGACCTGTTTGATCGAGGAGGGCCGATAACTCTAGATGCTTTACAGACCGAAGCCGCGCTGCGGACGGCCAATCAGAAGCTGGGGACGCTAACGGCAAAATTGGCAAAGAGTGCTGACGAAGTGAGCTTCGATATCCAGGAAGTCGAAGCAGAACTCGCCCGTGTGGTGAGAGTGCGACAGCAACTACAGCGGAACCTGCAAGAACAAAAGCAGGCCGGAGGCCAAGGGCCAGGCGAAGGGGGCGATCAGTACACGCGGATCCATGAGAACCCCTTTGTGGAAACGATCGGCGGCCAGGCGGTCAGCACCTTTAGCATTGATGTCGATACGGCCAGCTACGCCAATGTGCGACAGTTTCTCAACTCCGGCCGGTTGCCGCCGCCCGACGCGGTACGACTGGAAGAGTTGATCAACTACTTCGACTACGGCTATGCCGGTCCGCACGATCATCCCGACGTGGATACCGCCGAGGACAACGCTCCGTTCGCAGCACACATGCATGTTTCCTCGTGTCCTTGGAAGCCCGCGCACCAGATTGTGCGGATCGGCGTGAAGGGACGCGAGTTGCAAGAGGAGCGGCCACTCACCAATCTGGTGTTCTTGATCGATGTCTCCGGTTCGATGAACCACCCGACGAAACACCCATTGGTGATCGAAGGCCTCAAAGCGCTGACCAGAGAGCTGGGCGAGAACGACCGCGTGGCGATTGTCGTCTATGCCTCGCAGGAAGGACTGGCGTTGCCCAGCGTCTCTGGCAGTAACCAAGAGCAGATTCTCGCGGCGCTCGACAACCTGCGAGCTGGTGGTTCGACGGCCGGGGGAGCCGGCATTCGTCTTGCCTACCAGGTGGCGGAAGACAACTTCATCGAGGGAGGCGCCAATCGTGTGATCCTCTGTACCGATGGCGATTTTAACGTCGGCACGACCAGCACGGCCGAGTTGGAGAGACTGGTCACCAACAAGGCGAAGGACACGGGCGTGTTCCTATCGGTCTGCGGCTTTGGTCGCGGCAACCTGAACGATGCGATGATGGAAACCATCAGCAACAAGGGCAACGGCAACTACTACTACGTCGACACGATCAAGGAAGCGGAAAAGATCTTCGTCAAAGGTCTTACCGGCACGCTCGTCACGATCGCCAAAGACGTGAAGATTCAGGTGGAGTTCAACCCCGCCAAGGTGGCCGGCTATCGGCTACTGGGTTACGAAAATCGCATGCTGCGGACCCAGGACTTCAACGACGACAAGAAGGACGCCGGTGAGATTGGCGCCGGGCATACCGTGACGGCGCTCTATGAGATCGTACCAACTGGCAAAGAGGTTCCCACGCCCGCGATTGATGAACTGAAATACCAGCGGACCGCCGGGCTAACGCCCGAGGCGGCAAACAGCCCCGAACTCCTGACGCTCAAGATGCGCTACAAGCAGCCGGACGAAGACGTGAGTACCAAGCTCGAATGGCCGCTGCTTGATGGTGCTCTCGATGCCGACATGCCCGCATCCGTGCAAGCCGATACACAGTTTGCCACGGCCGTGGCAGGCTTTGGCATGCTGCTCCGCAACTCGCAATACAAGGGCGACTTGAAGCTCGCAGCCGTGGAGGAAATCGCGCAAGCCGCCGCAAAGGCGGGCGACCCTGAAGGAGCCAAAGCAGAATTCCTCCAACTAGTGCAGAAGGCCAAGACGCTGCTGGGCGATTAGCAGGGGTTTGCTGTCTTGTCACGCCCCCTCAGCCTGGTTGGGGATCCCAAACGCTGTGGCGACGCCAAGACCGAAGAATAGCAGGTCAAAGGCGCTAAAGCTGCCTAGAAAGCCATCCTGCCGGACTTGATTCGTAAAGAACACAAGCATGGCCTGCATGTTCTCTTCGGCTGTGTCTCGTCGCTCCTGTTGCTCATCAGGACTTAGACCGGACCAAGTGTTCTCAGCCTGCTTCCAAATGTCCGCGGGGTAGTCTTCCTGCGAGTCTGGCTCCGAATCGTCAAGACTCGTGGGCCAATTGATCTCCTGCCCTTTCGCTTCACGTTCCGTGCAGATCTCATCGGCTAGGTAAGAGATCACAAGCTCTTCAGAGACGTTCGTGTCGAGCTCGCTTAAGGCATGCTGGATATCAAACTCAACTGCCATGTACTTGCCTGCAAGCAATGAGAGCGCCGTGATCACCACTGCAAGACCACCAGCGACAGGGCCCGTGCTACCGCTATAGGTAACCGCAATACCTACAAGGGCACCTATGCCCCAAGCAAGGTATCCAATCTCGACCCGGGCGTAGTACGAAACTGCGGCCCAAATAGCCGCCCCCAGAATGCCTGCGATGACTCCCGCACCGATACCTTTGGCTGACATCTGCCCCCCTTTGCTAATGGTCTCGCGACGCGACTGGATACTCCCCTGCGTGAATCGCGATTGTGTCCAACAGCCAATCAAGAACGCAAGCTGAAATCTGATAAGCCACTAAACTTCGGCGTAACGACTGGCCCTCAGCATCAAGACACTCGGAAATCAGCCCTCTCAGTTGGGGTATTCCCCCCCAATCGAAGGCTGACTAGCCCACGTCGCTGATGTCCAAGGCATCACCATAGCGGCGGAGCATTTGGCGGCGGAGTTTGGCGTGGTTGGGATGTTTCAGACCCGGATCGGCGTCGAACAACTCTCGAGCCGCGTCGCGAGCTTCTTCTAAGATTTGCCGATCTCGCTGCAGGTTGGCAATTCGCAACGGCGGCAAGCCACTCTGGCGGGCCCCAAACAGGTCGCCAGGGCCACGCAATTCGAAGTCGATCTCGGCTAGCTCGAAGCCATCGGTTGTGTTGGCAAACGCCTCCAAGCGGCGCCGGGCGGTGTCGCTCAGTTCCGCTTCCGCCAGCACCGCGCAAAACCCGGCGTGGCCACCACGCCCCACCCTGCCCCGCAACTGATGAAGCTGACTCAGCCCAAACCGCTCGGGTGATGCGATCACCATCACCGAGGCATTGGGGACGTCCACGCCCACTTCAATCACGGTGGTGCTCACGAGTACTTGCAAATCGCCCCGGCGGAAGTCGTCCATCGCGCGTTGCTTCTCGGTTGGGGGCATCTGGCCATGCAGCAAACCGACGCGAAAAGCATCGAGCTCGCCATTGGTCAGTTCTTCGAACGCTTGCGAAACACTGGTTGCGGAGACGGACTCGGACTCCGCGACCAATGGCGTGACGACAAAAGCCTGGCGCCCTTCGCGGAGCTTGTCTCGCACAAAGTTCCACCAGCGGGAACGCTGGTCAGCCTCAACCAGGTAGGTGCTCACCGGCTGGCGGCCAGGGGGCTGGTCGCGCAAGATCGAAACCTCCAGGTCGCCGAACTGAGTCATGCTCATCGTTCGAGGAATCGGCGTCGCCGTCATTACCAGGTAATGCGGCGAGCGATCTCCCGTGCGCAGAGCCGCCCGCTGCTGGACACCAAACTTGTGCTGCTCGTCGATGACAACCAAGCCAAGATCGGCAAACTGAACCCCTTCCGCAAGAATCGCATGCGTGCCGATCACCAGCTGTACCTCAGCAGAAGCGAGCCCGTGAAGAATCTCACCTCGCTCTGATTCCTGCTGACCTCCCACCAACAGGCGATACTCCACGCGGCTCTGCTGTAACAGCTTGCTTAGTGTGGCGGCGTGTTGTCGCGCGAGGATTTCGGTTGGCACCATCAGGGCAGCCTGTCGGCCATGAGCCACGCAGAGCAACATTGCATACACGGCAACCACCGTCTTGCCGCTGCCGACGTCACCCTGGAGCAAGCGATTCATCGGCGTGTCCAGCGCCATGTCCGTGGCGACCTGGTCGATAGCTGCTCGCTGGCCAGTGGTTAGCTCGAAGGGAAAGAGGCGTTTGATGCGCGCGTCGATCTGCGCATCGGCTGGCAACTCTGGCGCGCTAAACCCCACCCGCTGCTGATGGCGCCGAGCCGCCAGGGCCAATTGCAGGATGAACAGTTCTTGAAACACGAACCGCCGTCGAGCGTGCTCCAACAGGGCGTCATCTTGCGGATGGTGGATTGTGGGCAGTGCTTCGCGCAGCGCCATGAGTTGGTGCTCGGCCAAGAGCTTTTCGGGAAAGACCTCCTCCGGCACTTCAGCAAAACGCTCAACAACGTCGGTCATTAGCCGACGCATGTGGAACTGGCTCACCCCTTCGGTAAGCGAATAGACGGGCAGCAAGCCCTCGTCCGTCGGCGTGTCCTCGCCATCGATCCACATCACACGCGGATGGGCGATTTCCCACCGCTGGCCCTTTGCCTTGGGCTTGCCGGAGAACTGCACGCGCTGGCCTGGCTTGAATTTGTCTCGCATGAAGGCCTGGTTGAACCACATGGCTCGCAGATGGCCTCCGGCGTCGTCCTGGATCACCACTCCAACCTTCGAACGGCCGAAGCCGCCGCGGGAATCGACCTCCGTCACCACTCCCCGTACGGTCTGAGGCAAGTCAGCTTCCAGCTCGCTGACCAAGCGCAGGTCGGAGAAGTCTTCGTAGTCACGGGGAAAGCTAAACAGCGCATCGCGGGCCGACACCAAGCCCGTCCGTGCCAACAACGCAGCACGCTCCGGCGTGATGCTGGGCAGCGACGCCAACGGCGTGGCAAGCTGTTCGGCAGGACTGGGCGGTATCGGCATGCCGCCAGTTTACCGGGATTGCTGGCGGGAAGAATGGGACACGGATCTACGGGGATGGAAGGGATTGACTTTAAATCCCATACGCAGAATTTACGAAGCGGGTCCACCACAAACCGAACGCGAACGATAGCGCCATGAAGGAAAGAAGAAAAGCCATGCCACCCTGCGCCATTCCAGCGAGCGTATCTTTTTTCATGAACCAATAGCCAAACGCTAGTGCAGCAACCGAGAAAGGAGCCACCAAAAGAGTTGCTATGCTCTCGGACAGCAACCACTGCTCGGTGCCAAGCCAGTACCCCGGAAAAGGATGAACTGGCTGCATGTAGCCAACCGCACTACACCCCCACATCGAGATCGCTCGGAAAGAATCAACCGATAACGAAGTGCCGCTTGAGGAGAGCGGGACGCTCTTCGGCGACTCATACGGATTCTGATCCCTGTCCATCGCGCCGATCCCATCAATCCGCGTTCTATTCGTCCTCATCAAAGAAACTTCTGATAAGCCGCCACCGCGAGTTCGTCCACGCGGTCATTCTCGGCATGGCCGCTGTGACCAGCAACGCGCGTGTACTTGACGGTATGCTCGGCGAGTAGGGCGTCGAGCTTTCGCCACAGGTCTTCGTTCTTCACCTCGGCCCATTTGCCCTTTTCCTTGCGGCGCCAGCCGTTGGCTTTCCACTTGGGCATCCACTCGCTCATGCCTTTGCCAACGTAAACGCTGTCGGTAAAAAGCTCTACCTGCGTGGGCCGCTTCAGCGCCGCAAGTCCTTCGACCACGGCAGTCAGTTCCATGCGGTTGTTGGTCGTGTCCCGCTCCGCGCCGGAACGCTCCAGCTCTTTGCCGGAAGCCGGGTGACGCATGAGAAACGCCCAACCACCCGGGCCAGGGTTTCCGCTGCAACCGCCGTCGGTATAGAGATGGACGTCCATAGGGATGAGAGGGATACGAAAAAGAGGTGGAGGGATGGCAACTTTTTAAGCAGCCGCTGTTATGGCTTAACTACGCTTGGCCGGAAAGGGATTGAATCCGGCTTGCTTCTTGGCTTCGACGCTTCGGTGGTTGGACCCTGACAGCTCGCTACAGCGCGCTGGCCCTCGTTAGCTCGGCAACTTCTTTTTGAAGCTCCGCGTCGAGATTCTTGCTCATCGACAATGTCCACGGAAGATGGACGATAAAGGTGCTGCCCTTGCCCACCGTGCTATCGAGTGAAACCTCGCCCCCCAGTAGCCGACATAGTTCGCGGACGATCGACAAACCAAGCCCAGCGCCCGATTGCTCACGAGTCATTACCCCGCCATCGGGCGCGGCTCCGGCACCCTGACGAAACTTCTCGAACACCAGCTGCTGGTCATCGTCACTGATACCGATGCCGGTATCACGCACCGTCATGCGCAGCATGCCACCGTCCTTGTTGGTGGGATCGCTGTCTCGGGCAGCAGACACCTCTATGCGGCCGCCTTCGGGGGTGAACTTGATGGCGTTGGACAGCAGATTGTTGAGCACCTGCTGCAACTTGGCTTGATCCTGCCGCATGGGAGGCAACCCTTCCGGGCAGTCACAAACCAGATCGATGTTCTTTCGCTCCGAAAGAGGCCGGGCCATATCGCACTGTGCCGCTACCACGGACTCGATACGGAACTCCGTTGGCCGAATGTCCATCTTGCCACTCTCAACCTTCGCCAGGTCGAGAATGTCGTTGATCATCTCCAGCAGCATCTTGCCAGAGCGCTGGATGTTGCCCACGTAACGTTGCTGTTTGTCATCAAGGGCATCGATGGTGCTGAGCACGTCGCTAAAACCCAGGATACTGTTGAGCGGCGTCCGCAATTCGTGGCTCATCGTGGCGAGGAAGTCGCTCTTCACGCGGTTCATCTCGAACAAACGCATGTTCGCTTGCGCCAACTGATCGAGCTTGGCATCCAGCTCGCCATTGACATCTTGTAAATCGTCTTGCTGCCGAAGAAGTCGACGCAACATTCGGTTGAACGCCGCGGCGAGTTCTTCGAACTCATCCCCTGTATGGATATCGGCCCGTTGCTCGACATCGCCCTCGCGCACCGCGTTGGCCACATCACGCAAGTGCTGCACTGGCTTGACGATCACGTAGCGGACAATGAAGTACATCAGCAGCATAGACAACAGCCCAATGACAATGGCCGCGGTCCATAGCAGCGAGTAGTTTCTTGCTGCAAGCTTACTGGTGGCGTCCCGATCAATCTCAACGCGGACAACGCCCATGAGATCGCCTTCGATAAGGCTGGGCCGCGGCAATTTGCCAAGCGACCGGTGGCACAACACGCACGAACTATCAGCGTAGAGCGGCTGGTAGTAGCGGTACATCTTCTTACCGGCAATCGTTACTTCACAGTCGTCATGGCCCGCCGGTAGCTCGATAGGATCGTCGATCAATAAGGCATACAAGCCGCGTGGCTGGGGCTGATCGTCGGGAGGGTCAGCCGGACGCTCTTCGGCAATCCTTGCCATTGCCCTCTGAAGAATCTCTGCCTCGTCATGATGCTGTGGTGGATTGAGCCCCTTGGGATTCACCTGAGGATCTTGCGGGAAAATCACGTAAGACTCGAACTGACTACCTAGCGTTCGGTTACTCTCCAGCAAGTCCCGATAAAAGGCAGCAGACTCGTCAACGCTGGGATCAAGAACTTCGCCAGCCTGGATGGCGTCGCGATGTTCAAGCTGCCACTCGATGTTGCTGTGCGTCTCTAGCCAATCCGCTCGGACCAGCTCCGGACCGACCTTGCGGTCGCTTTGGCGAACGATAACCTCCATCCGAGCGCTGTACCAATACATACTGAGTCCCAGCAGCATGGCCAGCGAGACGCCGAACCACCAGCGGCACTTCCGCTCGAGGCTGCTTTCGCCAAGCACACGTTTGAAACCACTGTAAGACACGAAAAACGCTAAGGACTGGTGGCTGTTGGAGTCTGGCCGGTTGCCTGAATTCTACGGCAGAGGGCACCGGTTTACCAACGCCGAGTCGTTCGGCAGCGGCACCGCGCTACATCATGTCGATCGGATCAACGTCCACAACCACCTGGATCCCCTCGGGTGGCTTCACAACTCTGAGAGTCTTGACGACCGCGCTGCGAAGCAAGGGGCCATCCAGCGACTGAGCTTGCAGATGGTAGCGATACGCGCCACGCAGCTTCGCCAGCGGCGCCGGCGCCGGCCCCACAACGCGAGGTTGTGGTTCAACGTTCGTCGTTCGCAATCGGTCGGCTATGTCGTTCGCCACCGCTTCGACAGTTCGCTCCGCTTCCCCCCGAACGACAACACGAACCATCGAACCGAAGGGCGGGTAGCCCAGTGCTTCGCGCGCCGGCAGTTCCCCGTTGGCAAAGGCCAGGTAGTCATGCCTTGCAGCCGCGACAATTGCTGGATGCTCAGGATCGTACGTCTGCACCAGGACCCGACCGCCCCGTTCACTCCGACCGGTGCGCCCAGCAACCTGGGTAACCAGATGAAACGTCCGCTCCGCCGAGCGGAAGTCAGGCCAATGAAGCGCGGTGTCGGCACTGATGACGCCCACGACGGTTACGTTGGGAAAGTCGAGCCCTTTGGCAATCATCTGAGTGCCCAGCAAGATCGGCGCCTCGCCACGGCGGAAGGCATCGAGCGTCTGCTCGTGACTGCCCGGGCGGCGCATGGTATCAGCGTCCATCCGCAGGCAGCGGTGATCGGGGAAGCGAGCGCGGACTTCCGCCTCCAGCTTCTGCGTACCGAGTCCGCCGTAACGAATTTGCGAACTCTTGCATTCCGGGCAGATCGTTGGTGGCGATTCGCGACGGTCACACCAATGGCACAGCACGGTGCGATCGTGTTTGTGAAACGTCATCGCGACGTCACAGTCGGGGCACTTCATCGTAAAGCCACAGCCAGGGCACTGGACGTGCGTGGAGAAGCCGCGCCGGTTGAGCAACAGAATGACCTGACCACCATCTCGAATGGCTGCCTCCATCGCCTGATGGAGGGGGCGACTAATGGCGCCACGGCTGGAACGTCGATGCGATTCCTCGCGCAGGTCAACAATACGGACCGCGGGGAGTGGCAAGTTGTTGACGCGGCGAGGCATGGAAACGAGTTGGTAATTGCCCTGTTTCGCCTGTTGCCATGACTCTAAGGAAGGCGTGGCGCTGGCCAACACCACTGGCACCTGCTCATCGCGGGCCCGCTCCAAGGCTACGTCTCGTGCGTGGTAGCGTGGGGCCGAGTCTTGCTTGAAAGAAGTCTCATGCTCCTCATCGATGACGATCAAGCCAAGATGCCTTGTTGGTGCGAAGACTGCGCTGCGGGCGCCAACCACCACTTGGACTTCGCCGCTCGCGATTCGTCGCCAATGGCGGTGGCGTTCGACGTCTGACTGATGGCTATGCAGCACGGCGATTGAATCGAAGCGCCGACGGAACCTGCCAACCGTTTGCGGCGTGAGACTGATTTCTGGCACGAGGACGATCGCCTGACGTCCGAAGGAAACCACCTTCTCAATCGCTTGGATGTAGACTTCTGTCTTGCCACTGCCCGTGACGCCATGGAGCAAGACAGCGCCGTGCGTCGCCGCGTCGAGGGCAGCGGTTATCGCTTGCAGGGCCGGCGCCTGATCTTCGTTCAACCGCTGTGGTGATTCGCGGTCAGTGGCCACTTCTTCCAGTTGGCCGGTGTCGAGTCGGTGCGAGCTAGCCGTGATAAAACCCTTCTTGCGCAGCGTACTGATCGGCCCCGTGGTGCAGTCGGCCATGGCAGCCAGTTGCTTGGTGGCCAAGGGCTTGGGGCTGCTCATCAGCACCTCCAGCACCCGCCGCTGCTTTGGGGACAACTCAAGCGAAGCCAGCCGCGCGGCAATGTTGGTAGGCACGGACAGCAGGACAACCTCACGTGTGCCTGCCCTGCCGCGCACCCCCGAGGGCACCACGGCTTCAAGCACTTGTCCCCAGGGGCAGAGGTAGCGATCCGCCATCCACTTGGTCAGACGCAACATCGCCGGCGAAAGCAATGACTGGGGATCGACCACCGCCTGCACCGACTTAAGCTTCCGACCGCCAACCGGTTTCACCCCGACGTCGACACAATAGCCGACCACCGTACGACTGCCGCGGCCGAAGGGAACACGCACCCGCCGGCCCGGCTCAATGAACTGCTCCTGATGGGCGGCATCTGACAAATTGTCCGGCGTCAGATAGTCAAACTCGCCTGGCGGTCCCTTGGGCATCACGACCGTCGCTAGGCGGCACTGCTGCTGCGCATCGATTTCCCAGTCGGGCGGCGCGTCGTCAAACAGGCTTTGTTGCTTCGCCAAGGCGGTATCGCGGGGTTCCGGGTCGCGGGGGGCTGTTGTCGCCAGCGACAGTTGTGCGAAAATCAAACCATGACAGGCAGCTTAGTCGTGTTGCTCTGCTGGCCCTAGCCCCGTCAAACGATCCGGCGTGTTTCGTGTTGAATCGTTTTTGAGTTATGCAAATAGGCCTCTTCGGTGGCAGTTTCGATCCCGTTCACAACGGCCATCTTGCCGTGGCAGAAGCCTGCTTGGCGGCTGGGCACGTGGAAGAGGTGTGGTTCACCCCCACCGCAATCCAGCCCCACAAGTCCCATGGCCCCGCCGCCAGCAATGAGCATCGGGTACAGATGCTCAGGTTGGCAGTCGCCGATCGGCCAGGGTTAGTGCTCTCGATGATCGAAATCGAACGCGGGGGTGTCAGCTATACCATCAACACTCTGCAAGAGCTTGCCACGGCCTACCCTGCGAACGCTTGGCAACTGCTGATGGGCGCCGACACACTGCACGACTTGCCCAGCTGGCGCGAGCCGAAGGAAATTCTCCGGCTCGCAACTCCGTTGGTCGTGTGCCGCCCAGGCGAACCGGCGCCGGATTTTGGGGTGCTAGCCCCGCTAGTTGCTTCCCAACGGCAAGGCAAGGTCGTGGCTATGCCACCCTGTGACATCAGCAGCAGTGAGCTTCGAAGTCGCATCGCGCACGGCAAATCGATCTCCGATAGCGTGCCGAGCGCCGTTGTCGAATTCATCGAACGGGAACAGCTGTATCGCTAACGCTGTCAGGGACGAGTCAGCTGAAGCACGCCAGAAGGGGCCTAGCCTGCTGGCCAAACAACGCCTAAGCAGCCCTCCGTGAGTGGCTAATTGTTCCTGCGATTCACAGGAGGCTTCGTTTCCGCGCTGCAGCTAGAGTTAGCCATGTGTGTCAGACGATACCTCAATGGTGGTAAGGCCGCTGCTGATTTGACCTTAAGCCGTAGAGACTCCCGCGACGGCCAAACCCTTAAGGCAGGCAAACTGGGCAGCCTTTTTGGCTTCATGCGACCTATCGTCATCGCGTCAAACTCGGAGAGAAGATGCAACCAGGACCGGCTGACTCGCAATCTGCTCGCCAAGACCTCGTCGCTTTGTACGAGGAGGTTGCCCGATTAAAGGCGGAACTTCACGCCGCTCGTCCTATGGCGGCTTTGGGTGAACTCACCAGCACAACTACTCACGAGTTCAACAACGTGCTGACGACCATCCTCAACTACGCCAAGATGGGAATCCGGCACACCGACGAGGCCACACGCACCCGAGCCTTAGAGAAGATTCTATCAGCCGGACAGCGGGCAGAGAAAATCACCAACAGCGTCCTGGGGATGGCTCGCAATCGTAGCCAAAATGCTGCCCCGACCGACGTGGCAGCCTTGGTATCCGAGTCGTTGGTGCTCTTGGAACGAGAGCTGCAAAAGCACCGCGTTCGGGTTGAGACACGAATCGAGCCTACCAGCAAGGCTTGGGCTGTGGCCGGGCAGATTCAACAAGTGCTCATGAATCTGCTGACTAATGCGCGACAGGCAATGCCTCAGGGCGGACAGATCTTTGTCAGCGTCAAAGAGGATCGGGCCACCAGCACCATTGATCTGCGCGTGCAGGATACCGGCTCGGGGATCGCTGCAGAGAACCTGCCTAAGATCTTTGACGCGGGCTTCAGTACCAAGAGCGGTCCCGACTCGACCGGCAAGGGAGGCGCAGGCATTGGGCTTTCAGCTTGCCGGGAGATCATCGAGTCGCATGGCGGCAAGATTCGCGTGGAAAGCACCGTCGGTCGAGGAACCGCCTTCACGTTGAAGCTGCCCAAGGCCGTTGAAAAAGCGGCGACGGCCGTCCCCACGCTGGGCGCTCCCGCCTCGACACCCGCTATCACCTAAAGCCGAGTCAGAAGAGTGGCTGCGACGCCGAAGGCGTCACAGGCGCTGCCAATCGTTCTTGGATACGCCGAAGCATCTCTTGCTCCAACGGCTCGTCGCGTCCCAAATCGATCCAACCGGCCGTGCCGTTGGTGGGTTGGTTCTGCGTCGTTCGATTGCTGGGCAACGATCCCCCTGTAAGCAAGACCGATGCTCCTGAAGGGGCGCCCTCAGGTCGCGGCAAATCTTCTAGTTGCTTGACCACGTGCACGCGAATGGCGTAACCGCCAGCAGTTGGCTGCACGTTGATCGTTGCTTTGCGTCGGATACTCTGCAAAGTGCTTTGCCAACGGTTGAACGATCCAACCGAGTCGTTGCGTTGGGGTTCGAGAAGAGTCGCCCCCACCTGAAAAGGAGTTTCAATAAAGCCTTCTGTGAGCATCCCCCCCATCTGCTGCACCGGCTGTTCACTCTGCAGGGGAAAGTAGTTGCTTACGACGTCCGCCAGTTGATCCCAGGCGAGTTCGTGATGGCTCACGGGAACCACGAGCGGGTTCGGCAGCGGATTCTCCACCCGAGGACCCCGTGGCAAGCCGAAGTCGGGGCTAATGGCGGCACTGCCCTGGGGCAACACATCCCACCAACCTGGTTGTTGAGCGACCGGCTGCTGGGGAGCGGCGTACGGCACCAACGGCTGCTGCATCATCACGGGCGGCTGCACCAGGACGGCGCCGGGCTCAACGCCCGGCTCCAAATAGATGGGCCCTGGATACGACGCGCAGGGGTCATGCACTATCGCAGGCTCACACCATAGTTGCCCCGTTGCCGGCGCGGGGGGACAGGCATCGACCAGCGCAGCACCAGGCTGGGTGAACTGCTGACAGCCCAGCAGCCCCGTTCCCCCCAGCAGGGTAAGCAGCAGAATAATGCGGTTCTTAGCCATCGAACTCCTGTTGGCCCGTCGGCAGGCACGAACTTGGCCACGAGGGATCGTCTGGCCCTCGCGCCACGCCAGGGCAGCGAAGAGGCCTGAGCGGTACGGACGCCGCTCGGTACTCTTGGCAATGGTTGCTAGGTCCGTGGCGGCGGATGGTCTCGGATTGGCCAGCCGGGGGCAAGGCCGATCGATTTAGACCTCTCGGAGGCTCGGGGACGCCGTTTCTGTCGCCACTGCTTGTTCGCGGAACTTCCGCGTCCTTGCTCGCGTCAGAAAAGCTGGAACCCTTGGTGTCCCGCTTGGTCACTTAGGCACTAACTGCCCATTCGCCCCGCTTCCCTCCGATTAGCAGGTCCGCCATGCTCTGTCGCCTCAATTCACTGCTAGCACTCTCCGCGGTGTCGCTTATTGCTGTCACTTTCCCTGGTACCTCACGGGGTCAGGGCCTGCTGGTGAACGATCAACCTGGCCAACAGGTGAGACTGCCACGCCCTTGGATTCGCCCGCCTCAACCGGCGCCGGGCAGTTACAAGGTGGAATCGATCGACATCGACGCCAGCCTCAAAGACCAAGTTGCGACGGTCCAGATCGCTCAGAAGTTTCGCAACACAGGCAGCCAGCAAATGGAAGCGACGTTCGTCTTCCCACTCCCCTACGACGCCGCGATCGACCGCTTGACGTTGCTGGTCGACGGCAAAGAGTTCGCAGCCAATCTATTGCCAGCCGAGGAAGCTCGACAACTCTATGAATCGATCGTTCGCAAGAACCAAGACCCTGCCTTGCTGGAATGGGTTGGCTCGGGGTTGTTCCGTACCAGTGTGTTTCCTCTGCCTGCTGGAGCCGAGCGCACGGTGACCCTCCGCTACACCCAGATTTGTCGCAAGTCCGAGGGGCTGACCGACATTCTGTTTCCGCTCAAAGGGGCCAAGTACACCTCCGAGCCCGTAGACAAGCTGACGATCCGAGTCGCTATCGATAGCCAAGAGCCGATCTCCAACGTCTACTCTCCCAGCACCCAAGTGAAGATAGAACGGCCCAGCCCGCGCCGAGCTATCGTTACCCACGAGTCAACCAAGGCTCTGCCTGCTGAAGACTTCCGCTTGCTGTTCGATTCTCCTACCAAAGGGCTAGGAGCCAGCCTGGTGAGCTACCGACCCAATCCCCAGGAGCCAGGCTTCTTCATGATGATGGCGAGTCCGCAGATGCCCGACGAACTGGGAGAACCCGCTCCAAAGACGATGCTATTCGTCGTGGATCGCTCTGGCAGCATGAGCGGCAAGAAGATCCAGCAAGCGCGAGGCGCCCTGCGATTTGTGCTGAACAATCTGCGTGAAGGCGACACCTTCAACATCATCGCCTACGACACCACCGTGCAGGCGTTTCGCCCCGAACTGCAGAAAGTAACCGCCGAAAGCCGCGAGGCCGCACTGGCCTTCGTCGATGGTTTGGCCGCCGGCGGCAGCACTAACATCGACGGCGCGCTGACCCGCGCCCTTAGCATGCTGAAGGATGACAGCCGCCCCAACTATGTGATGTTTCTTACCGACGGTTTGCCGACCGCTGGCGACACCAAAGAAGCCTCGATCGTGGAGCATTCGAGGACAAACAACAGCGTCCGTGCCCGGGTGTTCGCGTTTGGCGTAGGGTACGATGTCAACAGCCGACTTCTCGATAAGCTTGCTCGAACAAACTTTGGTCAAACCGAGTACGTCCGGCCGGACCAAGACATCGAGGCCTCGGTGGCGCGGCTCTATAACCGGGTCGAGTCTCCCGTCTTGACCGGCGTTCAACTGGCGATCGATGTGGACACAGCCTCTCCCGGGGGCGACGGCATTAGCTGGGTCTACCCCAGCGGGACATTTGACCTCTTCTCTGGCGAACAACTGGTGCTGGTCGGGCGGTACGGCAAGCCAGGCGCCGCCAAGGTAACTCTCTCCGGCAAGATAGGATCCGTCGGAAGAGACGAGTCCTTCGAGTTTCGCGCCACGCTCAGCGAGAAAAGCGAAGACTCGACCAACGCTTTCGTCGGTCGGTTATGGGCCACGCGCCGAGTCGGGGACATCATTGACCAAATCGATCTCAACGGGAAGAACGACGAGTTAATCAACGAACTGGTAAGCCTGGCCACACACCACGGCATCGTTACCCAGTACACTTCGTTCTTGGCGGACGAAGCGG
Organism: Lacipirellulaceae bacterium; assembly: GCA_965263315.1. GTDB lineage: Bacteria > Planctomycetota > Planctomycetia > Pirellulales > Lacipirellulaceae > JBCCQL01. The sequence continues at coordinate 420,969 of CBDHGZ010000003.1, forward strand.
CCGATCACAACGCCGTAGCCAGCAATCGTGGCGCCGCTCGGGTTGAGTCAGAGGCGCTAGGCGTCGCCGGCGGGCGGTTCGGTTTCTCGCAGCGCAAGAGCAAGCAAGCACTGCAACAATCGGCCGCTCCCGCAGCCGCCAAGAGCCGCGCTTTCTATGCCGAACTGGGGGACCTCGATTCCCGTTGGGGCGTTGCGGAACTCAATGGGATCATGCTTGGTTGCCCCACGTACTTTGACGGCCGACGCGGCCAAGCATGCATTGCAACCAACATCCGGCAGATTGGTGACAAGACCTTCTTCATGCGTCGAGACCCGGCCGGCAACGCGCAGTGGTGTGACTCCTCCGTCAACGAAGAGGAAGAGAAACAAGCGAACGCCATTAAGCGATTCAGCGACGACTACTTTGCGCTAGTTGCCAAGCACGGCCAAGAAATTGCGCCTTATCTGGCAGTCGATGAACCCGTGGTGGTGCGTATCGGCAAAGAGGTCTACCGGTGGTGAGCAGCGTCGCTTGCGGCGGCGTGTTAGGCTGGAGGGATGGAACCTCTGATATGCCTTACGCGTGAACAGTCCCGCCAGATCGATCGCATCGCTATTGAAGAACTCGGCTTTCCCGGCCCCGTGCTGATGGAGAACGCGGGCCGGGGTTGTGTCGACGTGATGCAGGGTGTGGGAGTGCGCGGCGTGGTGATCGTTCTCTGCGGCAAGGGCAACAACGCCGGCGATGGTTTCGTGATCGCCCGGCACCTGGCACTGCGGGGGCACTCGGTGAAAGTGGCCCTGGGTGCCGAGCCGCACAACCTCGCTGGCGACGCCCGTACTGCTTTCGACATGCTCACGCCCTGCAGCGTGACGATCCTCGACCTGGCGGGAGTCCACCCGGGCGCCATGATTGACCAGTTGGACGACCTTTCAGGCGGTGTCGATTGGATTGTCGACGCGTTGCTCGGCACCGGCGCCAGCGGGGCGCCGCGGCCGCCGTTTGATGCCCTCATCGACTGGATCAACGCCGAGCGGAAGGTGAATCCACACGTGGAAGTTCTCGCGGTTGATCTCCCCAGTGGCCTAGACTGCGACACAGGCCAGGCGGCCGAGACGAGTGTCCGCGCCACCCACACATGCACTTTCGTAGCGCCCAAAGCTGGTTTTCGTCGAGCAAGCGAGGAGGGTTACCTGGGCCGCATGCACGTCGTCGACATCGGCGTCCCCAGCTCCGTCGTTCAGCGTGTGCTGTCCCGTGCTGACCTCTCTGGCTAGAAGCCCACGACCGGATCGTGTGGATTCTTCCCCCACCAGTGTGGTGGGGTGATGAGATACAGGAACCCCCCGATCATCAATCCGAACACGAGAAACGCAGCGCTTACGAGGACGGTGGCAAGCATCGCCCCGAGCAAGCCGACGCCACCTGCACTTGGCAGGTTATCCCCAAGCCCAAGTGATTCGATGAGCGCACCGACCACCAGACCCGTGAAGATTTGCAACAGAGGATAGAGCTGCGATAGTGCAAAGATAGCCAACCCACGTGACAGAATCTTGCCACGAATTGCCGATAGTCGCACGTAGAATACACCGGCAGCAAACACCGCGAAGATGGCCAGGAACATACCAACCTTACCCCAGGCATCGGTTCCCATGAATCCGAAAATGACCGCCACGGGCAGGTTGATCGTGTAGGCAAAGACCCAAAACGCCACCAAGCGCCATGAGCCCCCTTCGCCTGGCTGGGTTGGCGAGTTCTTTGGCGCGGGCTGCTCCTCGGCTACCGGCGAAGCATAGGGATTGGCCGCTTCGTCGGTCCGCATCTCTGATTCCCTGCGTGGTTACGCATTGAGCTCTACGCTAGGGTCGTCAGCGACGTTGACCCAGACATGCACATGCGGCGCGCCGCGGTAGTGCCACACGAATGCCGGCCCCTCCAGGCGCCAATTGTCCCACACGCCGTCCTCGCCAATATCATCTTGGGCATAATAGGCCAGGTGACACGCGTCCAGACCGCCTTGCGCTTCAAGGCACTCGTTTACCTCCTTACGTTCGACCGTCCGATACGGTTCGACAAGCGTTCGCAAAACATCCTGCACGTGCTGCTTTTGGTCCTCTGCGAGTTGTGAAACGGGGATACCCTGGAAACGTCCCGCGCCGCCTTTGAAGCCCACACGGCGCTCGCGAGGCATGCCCCTTCGCACCAGGGCTGCTTCTTGCTGCTCGCCATCCAGCATTTGATAGAGGCCATTGGCCGCCAGCGCCTGCGGCCAGTAAACGTTGCCTTCGTGCTCAGGACCTTCGTAGAACCCATCGGCATCGTGCCCATAGAAGATCGGCCCTCCAAAAGCCACGTGCTCGGTCGTGTTGCCGTCACAGCGAATCGTCATGTGCCGGCCGGTCATGACAAACTCAAACTGATCTCCGCCGGGCTTCCCAAAGATGCCGATGCTGTTGGACTTCCACCCGCCGGAGTCGTCACCCAGTTGTTTGTCGATGCGCTGTAGCCACTCGGGACTATAGATCCCCTTCATGATTTCACGAACCATGGCTCGCTGATCGTCCGTGTAGAAGCGCCCCTCCAGCCGCGGCCGCGTGACGTGCCAGTTGTTTGCCACTCGGGTGCGCAGCAGGCCTCTTTCTGGGTCGGTGTGTTCCCAGCCAAAACAAATCACTTCCTTCTGCCGCGGCGAAAGCGATTCGTACAGCGTCTTAACGACGGACTCCGGCGTCGACTCTGCAGCGGCAACTTCCGCGGGTTGGGCAAACAGCTTGCTGCTGGGCAGCGCGGCCGCCGCCACCACGCCGGAAGTTGTTGCCAGGAAGTTCCGCCGATCGATTGACTGCTCGCGCATCGTCGCCTCCGAGGGAGTGAGTGGTCGCTGCTGTAATTAGAACGAAACCCCACGCGCCGAGCAAAGTTCTGATACGCAGCGGCAGGCCTACCGTCGCTGGCATGCGGGGCAGTAGAACGTAGATCGCTGGGCTTGTACGATGCGTTGGATCGATGCTTCACAACTGGGGCAAGGTTGGTCCGCCTTTCCATAAACGCGGTGCAGGTTCTGGTAGCTACCATCATTGTTGAGCACATTGCGATAGGTGCCATCGCCCAACGTCGAACCTTCGTAGCGTATGGCTTCCTCCAGCACTTGGTGCGTCGCGTCGGCAATCGCCTGCCAGCGAGTCCTGCTGAGCTGATCGCATCGCGTCTCGGGGTGCACGCGTGCCACGTGCAGGATCTCTGCCGCGTAGAGGTTGCCAATTCCGGCCACCACCCTTTGATCTAATAGGGCGACTTTCACCGCGCGCCGACTGCCGCCGAGTCGCTCTCGCAGCTGGTCTGCGGAAACCACCAGCCCATCCGGACCTAGTTTCTCCGGCCCTAGCGCGTGCTGCTGTTCTACGGGCGACAGCAACCGAACATTACCCAGCCCACGGCGGTCCCAGTACCAGAAGCTCGCAGGGCCATCGCCTGCCAAATCAATACGCACCCGCAGGTACAACGGGTCGGGCGGATCGGCCAGCAGCACCAGGCCGGTCATCCGCGGCTCAAGCACAATGGCATCGTCCGACTCCAACCGCACCACGACCCGCTTGCCGATGCGATCGACCGCCGTGATCTCCTGCCCCACCGCCCGCCGCCGAAACGAATCGCTCCGCGGCGTGAACAGAATCGGTTTCCGCGGACACCGGAGCTTCTCAACGCCCGCAATCCGACAACCAACAACCGGCAGAATGCCCCGCCGCATCGTTTCCACTTCGGGAAGTTCAGGCATGCCGGCGCTCGCCAACCAATCGGTAGCCAGCCCAACGCAATGCCAGCGCCGAGAGCATCATGCTCCCCATGCCACCGGCGGAATACGCGCCAAAGTCACGCCACAATTCCGCGAAGCTCGGTGCACTGGGCTCGACCCACTTTAGCACCATGACAGCAAGACCGCTGGATAACACACCGCCGATCAGGCAAGCAAGAATCGGCGCCAACAATCGCCGGGATCGACCTAGAGCTACCATAGCCACCCCAACCACGGGCATTAAGGCAAGCCCAAAGACGGCCGTCATGGCAAGCACTCTGCCCACGATGATTGCTGCGTCGTCGGCATCACTGCCACCCGATTGCCCAAGGATCAACTTCCCAAGCGTCAGCAACCCCGCAATCACGACGGTCGCCCCCAGTAAATAACGAACGCTAAAGCGGTTGGCCTCTGCTGGCAAGGCAACCAGGCCATCAACCCCGACGGCAAGTTGCCAACCAGTCCACCAACGAACCGCTGCCAGTCCAACTCCGAATACGACGAAGAGCCCGCCCATGGCAGCTAGGGCCATGACCTCTGGTTCCGGCTCTCTGCCGATGGCAACCAAGGACAGCAGCGCGCACCCCGCGGCGGCGACGGGAACCCGCCACAGAAGTGCATGCGGCGCCAAGGCGGCCCAGGCAGCGCAAAGCAAGGGTTGGGAGAGGATCGCGCCGATAGCAAACATGTGCCACCGACGATTGATCATTCCGCCATGGGGGTTGAACAGCAGCACGCTGAAGGCATGAATCGCCCAGACCAAGACAGGGGCCCAGCGCTCGCGGGACCACGCTTCGGCAGTGGACTCTTGCTCCGAATCGTTCTCCATGGGCGGGCCCCGATCTTAGGTTAGCGATCCGTCTCGTTACCTTGATAAACGCTGGCATCCGGCTGACAATGAGACACGCAGGAGACAAGCCATGAGTATCGACATTTCTGAGACCGCCGCCACCAGCCAAGTGCCGGATGCCGCGGGCCGCTTCGGCGATTTCGGCGGCCGCTATGTGCCGGAAACATTGGTCCGCGCGCTCGATGAGTTGTCGGTTGAGTACGAGAAATCACTCACCGACGACGCCTTCCAACGGGAGCTCGCCGAGCTGCTGCGGGACTTTGTGGGCCGCGAGTCGCCGCTGTACCACGCCCGACGACTCAGCGAGCAGTGTGGCGGCGCCCAAATCTATTTCAAGCGCGAAGACACCAACCACACCGGCGCCCACAAAATCAATAACACGCTCGGCCAGTGCTTGCTGACCAAGCGCATGGGCAAAACGCGGGTCATCGCCGAAACGGGCGCCGGCCAGCACGGCGTAGCGACCGCCACTGCATGTGCCCACTTTGGTTTGCCTTGTGTCGTCTACATGGGCGAGGAAGACATCCGCCGACAATCGCCCAACGTCTTTGCGATGAAATTGCTTGGCGCCGAGGTCCGGCCCGTGACCACCGGCAGCCGGACACTTCGCGACGCCATCAATGAAGCCATGCGCGATTGGATGGCGAGCGTCGAGACGACGCATTACATCCTCGGCTCGGTGGTGGGCCCCCATCCGTTCCCACGGATCGTGCGGGACTACCAATCGGTGATCGGCAAAGAAACGATCGCCCAATGCCAGCAGCGCATCGGCAAGCTACCCAACGTGGTGGTGGCCTGCGTCGGCGGCGGCTCGAACGCGGCCGGTATGTTCTATCCGTTCGTCGATCACCCCCAGGTAGAACTGGTGGGCGTGGAAGCTGGCGGCCGCAGCGCCCAGCCGGGCGACCACGCCAGCCCGCTGACCTATGGCCAACCGGGCGTGCTGCATGGCTCGTTTAGCTATGTGATGCAAGACGACGACGGCCAAACCTGCGACGTCCATAGCATGTCGGCCGGTTTGGACTATCCGGGCGTGGGCCCCGAGCACAGTTACTGGAAGGACGCCGGCCGGGTCCAGTACACGAGTTGCCAAGATGGCGAGGCGATGCAGGCCTTCGATGCCTGTGCCGCCGCGGAGGGCATCATGCCGGCGCTGGAGACATCGCACGCCGTGGCCAAGGCAATGGAAATCGCCAAGGCTCGTGACAAGGACGACGCGGTGGTGATCTGCCTCAGCGGCCGCGGCGACAAAGACGCCATGGAGATCGCACGGCTAAAGGGGGTCAGTTACGGATGATCGACGCAATTCTCAACGCCGAATTCCTCACGATTGCCCGCTCGGACGGCATGGCTGTTACGCTTTCGCCGCTGTCGAAGTGGATCGTTGGGGGCCTGTTCTTAGTGGTGCTGAGCGCCGTGGTGTGGGTCATCAGCTACCGCAAACCGGACGGGGCGGCCTACCCGGAAGACGCTGACGAAGCCCAACCCCGTGACTAAGTCTCGGCGGGGTCTTTCGTAATGACCTGGGTGATATTCCGATAGGCGACATAGCGCGCTGACTCGTCCTCATCGGAAAACAGCGTAAGCGTTGATTTGTTGCGTCCTGTCGCGATCAGATGCGGCGACTCGACCCTAAGCACCTGCCCATCACTCAAATGAACCTCCAGCGGCTCAAATGGCTGACGGTTCACAAGCTCAATCATCGCTGTTGCGCTCATGAAACCTCTTCTGGCTGCGTACGACTCACTTATACCACGCGACGCCACTCGGCGTGATCTGCCAAAGAGGCTAGAATCGGCGTCTCGCCATTCGCCTATCCTCGCTCGCCTTTCGCAATGATCCCTGACCTTTTCGCCAAACTCCGCGCCGAGAACCGCAAGGCGCTGATGCCCTTTGTCACTGCCGGCGACCCCGATTTGGAGTTCACCGCCGCGGTGCTGAAGGAGGTTGTCGCTCGCGGCGCCAGTCTGTGCGAAGTGGGCGTGCCGTACAGCGATCCGATTGCCGATGGCCCGGTCATTCAGGCGAGCTACACTCGGGCCCTTGAGGGCAAGATCAAGCTTGCCAGCATTCTCCAGATGCTTGGCGAAACCTGCCCGTCGCTCGATGCCCCCGCGGTGACGATGGTCAGCTACGCCATCATCTATCGGCATGGCATCGAGCGCTACTGCGATGACGTGAAGGCCCGCGGGGTGGCGGGGCTGATCGTGCCGGACCTGCCCGTCGAAGAATCGCCCGCGTTGTCGAAGGTTTGCACCGAGCGTGGGCTGTCGCTCATTCAGCTCGTCACGCCCACCACGCCCCGCGACCGGGCGCTGAAGATCTGCGAGACATCAACCGGCTTCGTTTACTATGTCTCCGTGGCAGGCATCACCGGCGAGCGGACCCAGTTGCCGCCGGACTTGGTTGACAACGTCGGCTGGTTGCGCGAGCAGACCGACCTGCCGATCTGCATCGGCTTTGGCATCAGTAAGCCAGAGCATGTACGCCTACTGGCCCCCGTGGCAGATGGCCTGATCGTTGGGTCGGCTGTGGTCAAACGCATGGCCGAAGCGAGCGAGCGCCCCCGCGAAGAGGTCCTCAAGGAAGTGGGTGACTACGTGGCCACGCTGCTGGCAGCTTTGGACTGAACCCGATCGAGAGCCAGCCGTGCCGAGGTTCTCTGTTCGTTTCTTGATCCTCGCCCTGACAGTCGCATCCGTCTTGTTTGCCGTGGGCGTCCAGTTTCCCGACCCGTGCTACTTCGCATCGCTTCAGCTGCCAACGCTCCTGCTGATCGTGCTAGTCGCTCGTCGCGATTCTCAACCTAGTACCACCACCGCAGCCTTAGCTGCCGTCGCCTTTACTGGTTGGCTACTGGCTCCATGGCGGCGAGTTTCATGGGCACCAGGTCGCCCGAACTCTTGGGACCTCCTGGTGCTGCATTTCGAGAATGAGGCGCTAATCCCCCTTCTTGCAGTGGTAGCGGCGGTTATCTTTGGCTGGTTCGGCAAACAGCTGGCGAAGCTCTGGCACAACTAGCTCCCTGGCGCCCACCAGCATGCCTGTTGTGGTGATCCGCCTCAAGTGTCTTGCCAGTTCGGTCGATATTGCTTGTTGGCGTCGGCTGATCCGCATCAAAATTGACCCGCTTGCTGATGCCAAGCTAAAATAGTGATAGACCGGTCGCGGTTGGCTGGTCGGTGTGGCTTCTTGGAACGGGTTTCCAAGGGCTCAGGCGATTGCGGGGCAGGTCGTTCGTGACTCGCTCACGGCCTGCTGAGACTGCGGACTCGACGCGGCGCCAGCGGATGGCAACGCGGGGCGAGGCGGAGGTTCTCCATGCAGGACAGCCGTTCGACTGAGTGGGAGGACTCCACTCCCCAGGCTTCTACCGCCGAGCGGTTCTTCGCCGGCGTTACCGAGCACGCTTTCCATTCGCAGCTCGGGGTGATCGACCCGCCGTTGGTTGATTACATCTCCCGCATGCTGGTTCGCTTTGTCCGTACGGGCGATGTGTTTGGCGTTCGTAGTGTGCGGGGCGAGCGGCTGACCCAGGTGGCGGACATGCTGGCCGAGGCGGATGAGCGAATCGGCCCGGCCCGCCGACGGGTGCATCGCCACATTGGCGACTTCACGCTCTTCTGGCGAGGCGTCTACCCGGAGATGACCGAGCAACTGAAGAAGCTCGGCGGGAAGGATCTGCTGCTCGACTACCGCGACCAAGGCCGGCGGGCTTACTTCGTCGCCAGCCGCATCCCCGGCGCCGACACGGCCCCGGCCGGCGATCTGCTAGAGCGATTGGCGGAGCAGTTCGAGCTGGTCGAGTACGGCCTGAGCGAAGTCCGCCGCGCGTGGGAAGAACAAGACGGCGAAGGCATCTTGATTTAGCAAGCAGCCAAGCCTCGCCGCTTCCTTGTTTGCTGCCTGCTGCAAAAAAAGATGGCACAAAAAAATCGCGGGGCGCTGTCCGAAACGCCCCGCGATTCGTTTTTTTTGCCGCCTTATGTGCGTCAGTTCACCCTGCTCACGGCGCCGCTCAACCGATGCGCAACGACTTACGTCGACCACCTAGTTGAGTGTGTTGGAATCTGATTCTCGTTGTACCACGCGAATCTCCAAATTCAAGAAACTCTTCTGGCCGCGCCGTTTTGTGCCACGCCGAGAAATCTTTGGCCACTGGCGTTTTTGTTCTGCTGCGCGTGGGGTGTTTCCACCATGGGTGATGCGTAGGTTTCCGGCGCAGCGCATCAGCGTGCTTGGTACCATGGCGGCGCTAGTGAAGAGAGACTTCTTGCTGCGCTGGGGTGCCTGAGATGGCGTACGAAGACTACCTGAACTTGACCGACGAAGACTTCGTGGACCTCCCGCCGTTGGTAGCGGCGGGGGAAGTCCGCGAAGAGAAACTTGCTGAGGTAATCGATCGGTGGGCAACGCAGACGGCTGATCTGCTGGACGAATATGGCGATTGGGATTCTGAAGCTGTTGAGCAGCACCCTGCCACGCTCAAGCGGATCGACCTGCGGGATGACAACCCCAACGCCGCTCCTATCGACCTGGGCAAGGACCTATTGGTACCGCTAGCAAAGCGGCTGGCAGCGAAAAAGGGCGAGGAGCCAGCGGCGGATGAAAACGCCGTTGAAGCCGGAGGCGACGCCCACAAGCCCCGCTCTCCACGGGTAATCGTCGGTCTATTGGGCTGCCGGATTCCGTGCTGCCAGTGCCGTGGATTGTCTCTCAACGCCGCGATCGAGCTGAGCGGCAGCCAGTTCAGCAAAGTCGCAAACTTCTTCGGCGCAACCTTCAGCGGATACGCAGACTTCAACGGCGTAACGTTCAGCGGAGACGCAGACTTCAACGGCGCAACGTTCAGCGGAGACGCAGACTTCCTCAGCACAACGTTCAGCGGCAACGCAAACTTCCCCAGCGCAACCTTCATCGGATACGCAGGCTTCGACAGCGCAACCTTCATCGGATACGCAGGCTTCCACAGCGCAACCTTCAGCAGATACGCATTCTTCCCCAGCGCAACCTTCAGCGAAGGCTCAGACTTCTACAGCGCAACCTTCAGCAGATACGCAGGTTTTGACAGCGCAACCTTCAGCGGAGACGCAAACTTCGGCAGCGCAACGTTAAGCGGATACGCAAACTTCGGCAGCGCTACCTTCAGCGGCGGCGTGAATTTCGGCGGGGTTCTCTGCCGCGATCACTTGGTCTTGAGTGGCGCTGACCTGCGCTATGCCAACATCTTCGAAAGATCGCTCCCGCTGAGGAGATTTGAGAACAATGAACCGCGACGACTCTGGCTGACCGACTTCTTTGAGTGGCGGTGGGTGCGCAGACTGGGCGGAGTGACGGCGTTGACGCGCGTCTCTTATCTGGCGCTAGGATTCGTGCCGCTGCTGGCGGGGCTATGGGGACCGGCGCGGGCATGGATCTTGGCCCAGAATCAGACGATCGAAACAACGGTTCAGCAGCTTGAAGGGCCAACCGCGGAGCTGAAGACGTTGCTCGATCGGGCCGAGCAAGCGGAGCTGCCAGTTGAGGGTTTCGCCACGGTCGTTAACGCGCTCTCGCAGACGGTCGCCGATTTCAGCTTCTCGATGCTCGACGCGACGATGCCGACCGGCTGGATCATGGCATTCCTGGCGGCGTTTGCCGTGGTGGTCGCGCAGTTTATCTATCAGATCTTCGCACCGGAGCTCATCCAGCAGAACAGTGAAGAGGAGCTTATCAAAGCGGCCAACGAACGAAACCGGCTCGAGAAGGGTATCTCGACCGAGCGTCTGCGACAGGCGACCGATCATCTGAGGTCGGCTGCCGAAGCGCTACCCCACCGGCATAGCCGCTGGTTTGTCAAACGGCAGCGACGGATCGTCTGGATACCGGACAACGTGGAGCACTTTGACCCGCCCGAGCAACCGAATGGCGACGCCCTGGAGGAAGACCACCCAACGATCGATGCGGCGGCTGAAGCTGGGGCGGCTGAAGCGACAACTGAGAAGCCAGCCGACAAGAGCAAAGAAGTGAGCGGCGAGGATCGCAAGCGGATCGCCATTGAAGAGGGCGAGAAAGCGCAGTATGCGCTGGCGGCCTTCGAGAAGCGTTCGGCAGCATGGGTCTCCGGCGGCTTGTACGTGGTGGCGGGCTTTCTGACGTTGGCAATCGTTGTCCGGCAGATTGGCCATATCGTGGCCGTTTCGCCCGCGGCATGGGCGGCGCCGTTCTTTCTTTGCATTACGACCGGATGGCTCGTGACCGTTATCGGTTGGTTGCTGTTAGCCACAACGGTCACCGGGGCGTTTGTCGTGCGCCGCTACAACCCGATTGGGCAGTGGCTGATGGCGCGCATCAATTGGGTCTGGGACCTGTGCTCGTGGCTCCGCAGCCAGGTCATGGCGCACTGGCCCGGCGCGGAGAAAAGCGCGTCCCAGCAAGCGGAGACGGCCGACGCGGCCTAGCGCCTGCCGGCTGGCGCCGCTTGCCGACGGGGCGAAACTGGCGACAATGCGGGATTACCCGCTTTGCTGGACCCACGTCTGGGGGCTGTCGCCATGAGTGATTCGTTTGCTGAGAAGCTGGCCACCACCGGTTTGACCTACGACGACGTGCTGCTGGAGCCGCGGTACAGCGAGGTGGTGCCGAGCGAAGTGGCAGTGGGGACGCGGCTGACCCAGCGGATCGGCATGAATCTGCCGCTCTTGTCCTCGCCCATGGACACAGTCACCGAGCACCGGATGGCGATCGCCCTGGCTCAAGAAGGCGGGCTGGGGGTGATCCACAAGAACCTGTCGATCGAGGCCCAAAGCCAAGAAGTGCAGAAGGTCAAACGATCTGCCAATGGCATCATCACCGATCCGGTCACGTTGCCGCCCGATGCTAGCGTTGCCGCCGCCCGGGAAAAGATGGCGGCGTCACGCGTCTCGGGCGTGCCCATCACCGATCCGGACGGCAAGCTGGTGGGCATTTTGACGCGGCGAGACCTGCGTTTTCTGGAGCGCAACGACCTGCCGATCCGCGACGTGATGACCAGCGGAGACCTGGTAACGGCCACGGGGACCGTGACGCTTGCGGAAGCTGAGAAGGTCCTAATGGAAAAAAAGGTCGAGAAGCTTCTGCTGGTTGACGAAGACTACACACTGACGGGACTGATTACGATCAAAGACATCGACATGATGCGGCGGTTCCCGCAAGCGGCCAAGGACGAGCTTGGTCGGTTGAGGGTGGGCGCCGCGGTCGGAGTTCACGATTACGATCGGGCCGAGAGTTTGATCGCCAAGGAGGTCGACTTCTTGGTGGTCGACAGCGCACACGGGCACTCGTCGAACGTCATCGAGACGGTCAGCGAGATCAAGAAGCGGCGGGACATCGATGTGGTGGCGGGCAACGTCGCCACGGCCGAAGGTTGCCGCGACTTGATCAAGGCGGGCGCCGACGCGGTGAAGGTGGGCATCGGACCGGGATCGATCTGCACGACGCGGGTGATCTCTGGCATCGGCGTTCCCCAGGTCACCGCCGTGTGGGAAGCGGCCCAGGCCGCGAAGGGGACGAACACAACCATCATAGCGGATGGGGGCATTCGCTATTCGGGGGATATCACAAAAGCGATCGCGGCCGGCGCCCACGTGGTGATGGTCGGCGGCTTGCTGGCGGGGCTGGACGAAAGCCCTGGCGAGCGCGTGCTGTACCAAGGACGCAGCTACAAGGCGTACCGCGGCATGGGTTCGTTGGGAGCAATGGTCCATGGCTCGAGCGAGCGTTATCGACAATCGAAAGTAGAGACAACGGATTCGGGGGACACCCCTGGGAAGCTGGTTCCCGAAGGCGTGGAAGGCCGGGTGCCCTACAAAGGGCCGCTGGGCCCGTTCGTCTACCAGCTTATTGGCGGCTTGCGAGCCGGCATGGGGTATTGCGGCGCACGGACGATCGACGACTTGCGGACCCAGACGCGGTTTATCCGCGTGACACCCGCTTCGGTTAGGGAGAGCCATCCACATGACATCGCCATCACTCAAGAGGCGCCGAACTACACGGCGGAATACACGGCTGGAGACAGCTAACGTCGCGGGACGCATGGCGGCGGGGGAATCTTCCTCGCTGGATGTGACCGTCGACGGTTCGCTTCCCTCCCCGCCTTCCGCCCCGCAACTTTCAACGCGGCATCTAAGGACCGAGCCTATCTGGTTGCCAGCCGGCATGCTGGCCGTGCTGCTGATGCTGACAATGGCCATCACGGCCTCTGGCGCCGAGACGGCGACCGTCCCCAGCGGTTGGGCATCCAGCGGTTGGGCATCGACCGTGACAACGCCCACCAAGGCCACCGCGAATACGGCCATTAAAAGCCGCCCCGCACGGGCCTGGCGATCGGCCAGCAGAGCGAAATCTGCCACGCGGGTGGCGAGTCGCCCCGCTGCCACGATCAAGCGAGTCGCCTTCGACGAAGACCTCTACGGCGCTTCACGCGGCAAAGCGCGGATGCAGAGCATTGTGGTTCAAGAAGAAACGTACTCGGGGCCCGATTACCAAATCGCCCAAGCGGACGAGCCCGATTTTGGTTCCGAGTTGGAACAGGCCTTGAGTGAGCCGTTTGGCCCCGAGGAGTTGCCTGAAGACGATGACAACATGTTCGAGCCAGGCGATGACCTGGACGACCAGCCGTTTGGCGACATGGACGACCTCGGCGATGACAGCACGCTTCCGGAGATCGATGACCCCATGCCAGAGGTGGACAACAGCTTTGGCGACTTCAACGACGCAGGCATGGACGAAGCGAACGACACAGACGCCACAGAAGGCGCCACCCAGATGCTGCCGCCGATTGACTCACCTTCGAATGACGAGCCGATGAAGGATCCGTTCGATGAGCAACTGCCCCCGCCGGATCAGTTCGACAACTTCGATTCGCCGGAGATGGAAGATGACGACTCTTGGGAAACCAAACGGAGTGAGTCGTCCAAGAACTGCGCCGAAGAACTGGCTGAGCTGAAGGCTCATACGCTGAGCATGATCGACATCACCATCGGCCCCAAGGGGCAAGAAGGCAAGGACTATCCGTTCATTTGCTCGATCGATGATGGCACGCCGTTCGCTGGCCGTGCTTGGCCTGAGGTAACTTACATGTGGAAGGCGTCCGCGCTGTGCCACAAGCCGCTCTACTTCGAGGATGTTCATCTTGAGCGGTATGGCCACTCTTGGGGACCATACCTTGATCCTCTGGTGTCTGGCGCCCACTTCTTCACGCGGCTGCCCGCCCTGCCCTACTGCATGGGGCTCAAGACACCCAACGAGTGCGTCTACTCCTTGGGATACTACCGCCCGGGCAACTGTGCTCCGTACCTGATCGAACAACCGGGCTTCACCTGTCGGGCAGCCGGGTTCGCCATCGGGGCCTGGACGACAGGCGCCTTCGTGATTCCGTGATGGGACAGTCGCGATTGGCCACCAATATCCCTTTAGCCCCCGGTCATTGACCGGGGGCTAAATTCGTTTCTGCCCGGCAAGACTCCGCCGTTGCGATCGAATCAACTCACAGCAGGCCATCAACTATCACTTGTGGAACCTCTCGATGCTCTACGCCAAGCCAGTTGGCTGGTTCGCGACCAAGTATCACGTACTTAGCAGAGGCCAGCAGATCGCGCGATTGGATTTCGAGTGGCCCCGCGAACTTGCGAGGTTCGCGCTGAATGGCCATCAATATGAAGCGGGTCGACGAGGTCCTGGCGGCCTGGTCGGCGCGTTTCAGCTGCAGTGCGACAATCAGACCGTTTACACCGTCCGGCGGCCAAACTTCTTCAGCCGGCGGTACGAACTCCTACCCGCCGAGAGTGAAGCGCCTGACTTTGTGCTAGTGGCGGTGTCTGCCTTCAGCCGCCGATTCCGCGTCAAGCACAGCACAACCGTAGTGGGAGAGATTCGCCCCGTGAGCATCTTCAGTGGCGCCGCCGAGATTGATCTACCCGAAGACGTGCCCGTGGCGCTGCAGGTCTTCCTGCTATGGTTGGTCGTTACCAGCTGGCGTCAATCAAACGGCGATGGCAGCTAAGCATGAGGGCGTTAGAGAGCCCCGTCCATGCCGAGGCGCATCTTCAACTCTTCGAACTCTTGCATGTAGCGATCGCTGGTAGAGTGAACGTGCTCTGCCTCGGTGATGAACTTCATCTCTTCGCGGCAATCGATGTAGTTATCGATCAGCACTCCCTCATAGGCTCGTAAATCAGAGCCGTAAACGATCATCAGCTTGTGTTCGTCCAGCTGCACTTCCTGTGGCAAGCGAGGGTTGAGTACGGCAATGCCGGTGCAGCCATCGTTCACTAGCAGGTCTTCAAAGTCCCACAGAATGCTCTGCAGGATCGGCATGTCGATGTGTTCGCGGTAGAGGTCGGTGTGCTCGCCACCGGAACGCCCGTGACTGGTTTCCAACACCACGTCCACCGTAGGTCCCAGCGGTTGCAGAAGCTCGATGAAGGTCTCCATGACTCTTTCACGCGAAGCGGAGGCCATTAGCACCGGCACATCGGCTTGGCTCTCGTCATCGTGATAGGTGTCGTGACGGAAACCAGCGCTGGGCACCACTTCGAGGTTGTAGCTGGGTCGCACGGCATCGGTCAGCTCGAAGCTTCCGTACCGAGAGACGCCCAAGTGCGCCTCGAGGTCCTGTTCGGAGACCGTGTCGAAACTGCTCGGCGGCAGCACTGGCGACTGGGTCTCGTCGTAGACGTTCGTAAAGAAGTTGGTCAAGAATCCCATCGCGTGTCTCAAGTGTCGGTTTGGCGAGGGCCGTGCCAGGCGGTGGGTCATTCACCCAGGTCGGCCGGTAGGTTGTTGGGGGAGACTCGCTGGGAGGTCGCGTCTCTTGCCGGCCCTAGGGGGATCGATGCCGGCTCATGTCTGCACAACCCTAGGTCACTTGCTGGGGGGCAAATCAGCTCCTGGCGGGCGAGTGCGTGAAAACCGTAACGCAACCCCCTGACAATCGGCACGACCGGACCGCTAAAGAAGAAAGCGCACCCCCCCTAGCTGGAAACGGTGCACCATCCACGGGGAACCGAAAGGCCAAAGAGCTTTGCCGATCACGGTAAGGCGTCGCGCTAAACGGCGGCGACGTCCGCTTGGGCCAACGAAGATGCCGTGACGTCCGCTTCGATCACGCGCATCGAGCGCCATTTCCCGCCAACAAAGCGCAGAAAGAAGATCACCCCCATACCGGCAATCCAGGTGGCGATGATCGCCCAGCACCCGTAGATGCCTACCTTCAAGACATCAATCGCCAACCAACTGGCCAGCGCCAAGAAAATCGCCATCACCAAGCTGACACGGAGCACAAAGCGCATGTCTCCCGCCCCTTTGATGGCGCCCGCAAACACCATCAGTGAAGCATCGAGCAGGTTGTAAGCCGCGACGAATCGCAATAGCGAAACCGCCAATGCGTAGACCGGATCGTTCTCGACAGACACGGCGGCGACGCCTGCCGACGACTCACTGGCGTAGAACCCGTACAGAAAAAGGTCTGGCGTAAAGACATAGAGCAGCGAGATGATGCCCATATAGCCGAGCGACAAGCCTAGCGTGGTCCAGGTGGCTCGGGCGGCAAGGTCGTCCCGGTCTTCCCCCAAGTGCTGGCCAACCAGGATGCTGGTCGCTAGCGACATCCCCCACACCGGCATAAACGCCAGCGAACTGATGTTAAAGGCCATGGTGGTCGCTTCGTACTCAACTTTCCCAAGCTGGCCCACCAGCATGATAAACACCGTGAAGCCGGCCACATCCAGCAACATCTGCAATCCATTAGGACCGCCAAACCGCAACAGCCGCCTACAGAGCGACCGATCGAACAACAAACCTGACCGCGTTGCGAACGACTTCTCATGCCCTGAGCGAAGCACAAGTGTCGCGTACGTGAGCGACTTCAACCATAGCGAGACGACGGTTGCCCAGGCGGCTCCCTCGATTCCCAGGGCAGGAAAACCCGCCACGCCAAAGATCCACAGATAGTCGAGCCCGACATTGACGATGGCAAAGACCGCGTCGACCACCATCACCACGTTGGTCCGCCCTTGGCCGCTGTAGAAGCTTGATAGGGCTTGGGCAATGAGCAGAGCCGGTCCGCCCCAGCACAGAATGCGAAAGTAAGCCACCTCCTCGGTGCGAACTTCCGGAGCATGATTGGCGGCCGAGAAGATGTGATCGGCCAGAGGAATCGCGGCCAGAATCAGCGGCGAGAACGCCACGGCGACCCAAACTGCTTGCCAGGTAACCGGACCAATTCGCCGCAGTTGGCCCGCCCCAAAATACTGTGAGACGAAAGTGCTAGCGTAGGTGCAAACACCAAGCGGAAAGCACGCCAAGGCAAACCACAGCGTGCCTGCCGAGAACGCTGCCGCCATGGCAGCCCCGCTTTCCCAGTGAAGCATCATCCGGTCGACAAACGTCATGACCGTCCAGGAGAGACTGGAAATGACCAGCGGAACCGCGACGCTAACGACCTCTCGCCCGCCAGCTGGCCGATTCCACCAAGATGTTTCTTCAGCCACCGGCATCGTGTGCATCCACTGCTTAGAGAAGGAAGGGCGTGGCGAAAGGAATACCTCTGCCAGGATACCCCGACACGGGCGGCTCGATAATGGTTCGCTTCTGGGCAGCGATTGCCTAACCGATGTCCGCCGCCTCCTGGGGCGATACCGCATGGCGCGCGGCGAATCTCTGTAGCCGGCGAATCCACCAAGCATAAGCGGCGAAGCCACTAAACAGAGGCAGCGGTGTCATGAAGGCCATCGTTAGGCTAAGGATTAGAACCTGCTGAAAGACTTCGAGAGGAGATCCGGTGTTCATGAGGTCAGGGGAGCCGGTAAGCGTCACGACCACCTGTAGTCCGTACCACAGCAATGCAATGACGGCGCCAGCGGCTAGCACTCGACGTGGTGTAAGCGCGTGTCGCCGCCAGGCTAGCCAACCGAGTGGCAAGCCAAAGAGAACCACACTAACGGTGGTCATCATAAAGCCGGAAAAGAACATCACCATCAAAAATTCAAAATCGTCCGGGAAGATGCCCATAAAGAAGGCGGTTTGGCCAAGCAGCCAGCTGAAGGCGTAACCAAGAGCATTTCGCAAAGGAATCCCCACCAGTGCCACGACGCCGGCTACCGGGGGCGCGAACAGCAGTCCAAACAGCGCCCACAGGAGAGAGATTCTTGGGCGAGGTGTTTCGGCTTTCTCAGTTGCGTTTGGTGAAGAATACGGATTGGCTGATGGTCCCGTCATGGCGTCTCGACTCCTTGATTAGCCCGTGATCAACGCGTCCTCGGCTTCTACAGCGGCGTGCTCCAAGCGACGGATCCACCAGGCATAAACGGTCACGCCACCTAGCAGCGGTAGGGGACCGGAGATACCTATGGTCACTACGGAAAATGGGATTATTGTCTGATAGAGCACAGGATCACCAGGCGCCGACGACGCTGCGGGAGGAACCGTCGAGGTCACGGCGTAGAACAGCATGCCGGACATCGCAACCCACCACAGCGCTGCCACGACGCCGCCCGTCCGCAAGATCCGCCGCGGCGTGAGCTTGCGATAGACCCACGCGGCAATCGCCAAGGGCAAGAAAATAAACAGCGTGTTGAAGCCAGCAAAAAACACCGTGCCGACAAGTTCGTCGACCACCACTTCAACGCCAAAGCCAAAACTGACGAAAGTTCCGGAGAAGTAATTGTCCGTGAGGTACTCGATAGCCCAACCCACGGGCCAGATCAGGACGCGTGCCGCGACGGCGCCCGGCGGGACGACAGCCAAGCCCAGCAACGCGCTTCCAATCGTAGGACGCCACGAGAGGTCAGCCTGCTCATCAGCGGCAGCAGCAGGCGACTGGTAGGGATTTCCTTCCCTCATAGCACCTCGTCACCGTTCCGCGCACAGCGTGCTATCCATGCGGCGAAGACACACGATGGAATCATGGCCATAGCTACACAGCCCAGCAACCCTAGTGGAAGGCCCACGGTGACTTCTCTACCCAAGGAACTATCGGTAAGGACCAACAGCAGCATAAAGAGAGCAAGAGTTGCATAGATTGAGAGGCTCAGGATGATGAAACGCTCAGGCTGAAGCGACCTCCTTATTCTTAGCGAAACCGCAAGTATAGCCATAACGGGAAAGCAGGACGTATACGGGGCGAGGAAAGCGGCAAGATAGTCTTCTCTATGTAGGGACAAATCGGGCTGGATCTGTTCCGCGATCACACAAGTCATCAACAAGCCAACAGATAGCAATGCCGGCGACAAGATTAAACCCACAAGTACCATTCGCCATGAAGCTATGGGTCGACTAGGCGACTCCTTGTCGACAGCGACCAACGGCGACTGGTAGGGATTTCCTTCCATGGAAGGCCTATCGCAAGGCGGTCTTCGTGGCTGGGTTATCGTCGGCGATTTTGTCCTGCGGTGCGTGCTGGCATTTTCGAAGCGAGAACAAGGCCATCGCCGTGCCATATTGCTGGTGGTAGTTGTAAAACGGGTAGTCCCACCAGCTACCATCACGCTCTTGATGTGGCAAGAGGACGTGGGCCAGATGGTCTTGGAAGTAGGGCCGCTCCTCTTCCGGTAGAAGATCGATGCACATCGCGGCGTAGAAATGGCCGTAGTAGTAGAAATAGCCAGCGACGGCAAAGTGCCCTTCGTGCGGGACCGGCCGCTTGCGGACGTTCGATAGCCAGCCATTGCGGGCATAGAGCCGATTGAGCCACGCTTTCAACACGGCATCGGTCACACGCTTATCGCCAAACAGCCGCAGGGCCAGATTGCAAGCCTGGCTACGGCCCAAGCTGCCACCCGGGCGGTTGATATCGTACCGCGGCGCCATGCGAAGGTACTCGCCGTAGGCAAACGTGAAGTCGGGGTTGCGTTGCCGTTCAATCGAGTCGAGCGCTCGTTTGATAAGCCGCTGAGGATAGGTATCAACGCCTATCCCTTTGGCTTCATGCAATGCGACCAAGCCCGTCGCGGTCGTAAAGCTGTTGGGACTGCCGCCAGGCACGGCCGTGTGGTGGTCAAAGTCGTAGTAGCCCCAGCCGCCGTTGACGTAGGTGTATCGCTCAAGCTTGCGGACCTGGACTTCGACCGCTTCCTTTAGTTTAGCGGCAAGCGGTTCGTCGCCTGCCGCAAGCGCCCGGCGGTGCAATCGCACCATGCCCTGGATGCCGTAGGCATGCCCCCAGGTGTTGTAGATGGCCGTTGGGTCGGCGCGGCGGACGCGAGCATGATTAGCGAGCATCCACTCGGTCACGCGATCAAGCGCATGGGCAGTCTTCGCGGCGCGTTCTGAAGTGAGCGTAGGCTCCACGTCGCACAGTGCGGCGGCCACGAGCCCCGTCACCGCGAGGCGAAAGCCGTGATGCGACCCAGGAACCGAGGCGTAGATGTTTAGCCCCTTCGTGTTCTCAGCACTCCCCCAACAACCATCAGGCCGCTGGTCAACTAAGAGAAAGTCGACGCCGCGGTCGATCGCCTGCTGGAGCGTCTCGGCCGAGGGCGGCGTTATCGGCGCTGGCTTGGGGCCTGCGGTGGCCAGCGGCGAAATGGCCGGCGCGGGATCCTTCGCCCCCGCGGCGTTAGCAAAACCGACAAACAAGGCGAGCAGTACCCAAGGCACGCAGCGACCTGGTCGCGAAGTGTGTGGCTTACACATGGAAGCTCCCTCTAGCATGGCTGCCAGGGTGGTAGTGAAGTGAACGAGATAGATCGCTCTGTTGTGGAAACTGCCAAACGTCGACCCCGTCACTCTTCTTCGTCTCGTTCCTCATCTTCGAGCGAAACAACGTCGCCGTCGTCCAGACCGTCCAGGATTTCGATGTGATCCCCCTTTGCCTTGCCAACTTTCACGCGTTGCTTGGCAACGGTTTGGTCTTCATCGTCACCGGTAACAAGCCAGACGTACTTCTTGTCTTCGTCGTCCTCCTCGGAGTGAACCGCCTTCTTGCTGACAACCAGCGCCTGTTTCTTGTGATACGTGGTCACCTTGATCTTTGCCGTCATGCCAGGCACGAGCCACTCGGGCGTGTCGTCTTCGGTCAGGTCGACGCGCAAGCGGAACTTGCCCGCAGAAATGGGCGCCGCGGAGACGGACGCCACGCCGCCCGCCATGGCTTGGGCGCCCTCGGCGGTGGGACGAATCTTGGCCACCTGGCCCGGCTTGAGCGAAGGCATTTCCTTTTCGCCAACCGTCGCCAGCAGGTAGGCTGGCTTCGGATCGATGATCGTCATCATCACGGTTCCGTTGGAGACGCTGGCATGGGGCTTGAGCTTGCCAATCATGCTGCTCATATCACTCCATTTGCCCGCGACACACCGGCCGTAGTAAACGATGCCTGAAGCGGGCGCCTTGAGCTGCATCAAGCTACGATCCTGCAGCAGCTTGGCATGCTTATCCGTCGCCCGGTCGCGGCGCACCCTCTGCTGTTCTAGTTCATAGCGGGCCCGATTCAGATCAATCTGGCTGGCCAGTTTCGCACGCTCCAGAGAGATGTCCACGCGGTCGAGCACCTCCCGATTGTCCTCGTCCTGTCGTGGCAAACTGATGTTTAGGGAACGCTCGTAGCGAACCTTCGCCAGCTCATAGTAATACTCAGACATCTCAAACTCCTGCCGCGTGCGCGTCAGGATCAGTTCTTCCGTCTCTTCGGTCAGGTCGTCTGCCTTATACATCTTCTCTAATTGTTCGAGCTCATCACGCGCATAGTCTAGCTGACGCTTGGATGACTTGAGATTCATCTCCAGCTGCTTGAGATAGCGATCGCGGTCCATATCGACGTAACGCTGGTAGTCGTCATGAGTCCGCTGGTGGGACTGCTCGGCGTCTGCCAGGTTCATTTCGAGGGTCTTCTCAAGCCGTGGCAATTCTTGTTCGGCTTTGCGGATTGAGAGGTCGGCCAGCCGTTGAGAAAGCTCTAGCGATGCGATTTCTTCGTCGAGCTTCTTACCATCGAACTTTACCAAGAGTTGACCCTGGCTCACATTCGAGCCGTGCGGAATGATCTCTTCGATCTTGAAGCCGGACCAAGACTCAGGCCGCAGGGCAATCTCGGTCATCTTCTCCGAAACGAACACCGCATCAGCGGTCACTTCCACCTTGACGGGCTTCACCTCCACGGTGGCAGTCTTGCGCTTCTTGGCCTTCTTCTTGGATTCCGCTTTCTCTTCGTCCTGGCTGTCGGAATCCTGACTGTCTGATTTGGCGTCCGTGTCGTCCGATTTCTCGCTCGCAGGGTCAGTCGGCTTGTCGTCGGCATGAGCCACCTGGCAGGACAGCATCCCACCAACAACGAGCGCCAAGAGCATCGCAAGAGTTCGCGTGTAAGTCATGTAAGAGATCGCCTCCTCAGGCAGCCCGCGTATAAGCCGCGAGCCGGGTGTTGTTTCTTGTGAGCATCGCGCCGGCGTAGGGGATACACAGGCACGCCATGTGAGTCGCTGGACCAGGCCGACGCACTCTTTGCATTTCCCGCAATTCCTCCATTCTCTGCACCAAACCCCCAGTTTGCAACAACTCCGCCCTGCTCTGCTCGATCTGCGTGTGATGCCCTACCATGACAGCGGTTCTTGAGTGGGCATCCCTAGCTTGAGCCCAAGAATCACTCAAACAGCCATCCACCGGTGGCTACCTATTCCTGCGACTCGCAGTAAGTCTTCCTGTGACTCACATTGCGGTAAGCAACTCAGACATCTCGATCGCGACAGGATTTAGCCATGAAGATTTACACCAGAACCGGAGATCAGGGAGAGACCGCACTGTTCGGCGGGCAGCGTGTGTCGAAGGACCATGACCGGATCGAAGCCTATGGCACGGTCGACGAACTCAACGCCGTGCTGGGGGTTGTTCGCGCCGACCTCACCGCCACCGGCGATCCGGGCGAGCTGGACCCCGTGCTGTCGGCCATCCAGCACCAGCTGTTCGACCTGGGCGCGGAGCTCTCTACGCCCAGCCCCGAGCAACAGGGCACCGATCTGGTGTCTGATCAACACGTAGCAGGGCTAGAGGAAGCGATTGACCGGTTCGAGGCGCGCCTGGAACCACTCAAGCAATTTATTCTGCCGGGTGGCGGAAGCGTGGCGGCCCAACTGCATGTTGCACGGTGCGTCTGCCGCCGTGCCGAGCGATTGATCGTGGCGTTGGGGCATCACGAAGCAGTGCGTCAAACACCCGTGCAATACGTCAATCGCTTGGCGGACTTGTTGTTCGTGTTGGCTCGCGCGGCCAACCACGCTGAAGCTCTGCCAGACGTCCCCTGGAGTAAAGAGAGCGGCAAGTAGATTGTCTGCCATCCTTTACTGCGGACCCCGGGGACCTTATCCTGTGGACCGTGGCCTCGCGGGGGTCACAACGGCTTTTCTAGGCACTTATCCATTTGGGCGGGACTTATCATCGATCAAGGCAGGCCTCGTGAGCCCTGCCTCTTGGTCGCATCATTCGATCAGTCGGATTCACTCTAGGCGGAGGTGAAGATGAAGGCTCCATGGCGTGGGCTGCTGCGCATGGCTGCGTTAGCGTTACTCGTGACATCGCTTCTAACGTCGGCCGGGTACGGCCAGGACGATTCGCCGCCGACCCTCGAATCGGTGTCGGCAGCTGCTGAGGAAGCAAGCCTGGCGGCGCACAACGCCTGGATGCTGACTTGTTGCGCGCTGGTTCTCTTCATGACCGCCCCGGGGCTGGCCATGTTCTACGGCGGGCTCGTCCGCAAAAAGAACGTACTCAGCGTCATGATGCAGTGCCTCTTCCTGATGGGGCTGATGACGGTGCTGTGGGCCCTGTATGGCTACTCCTTGGCATTCGGTGGCAACGACAACGGCGAGAACCCGTACATCGGCAACAACCAATTCATCATGATGGAGAACGTCGCACGGGTTTGGGACCAGGACGCCGGAAGTCCCGACACGCCGATGGAAGGCGTCATCCCGCGATTGACGCACATGCTATTCCAGGGCATGTTCTTCATCATTACCCCTGCCCTAATCTGCGGAGCTTTCGCCGAACGGATGCGATTCAGTGCGATGGTGGTCTTCCTGGTGTTGTGGGGAACCATCGTCTACTGCCCTCTGTGTCACTGGGTTTGGGATGGAGGCATTCTGGCGTTTGATGGCGATAGCTACATGGTGGAAGGCGCCGAAAGTAGTTCTTGGTCCGGTGGGGCCTTGGATTTCGCCGGTGGCACCGTGGTTCACATTAGCTCGGGCGTCTCGGCATTGGTCTGCGCCATGGTGCTCGGGCGTCGCAATGGCTGGGGAACGGACGATATGCGTCCCCACAACCTTACCTACACGGCTTTAGGAGCCGCGATGTTGTGGGTTGGCTGGTTTGGCTTCAACGCAGGCAGTGAGCTGGCGAGCGACGGCCTCACCTCGAGCGCCTTTGCGGCTACGCATTTCTCCGCCGCCGCCGGAGCCGTGGCATGGGCGGCCTATGAATGGCTAACCCGAGGCAAACCCAGCGTCCTGGGCGCGGCGTCGGGCGCTGTGGCTGGCTTGGTCTGCATTACCCCGGCCGCAGGATTCGTCAATCCGATGCCCGCTCTCATCATGGGGGCTGCCGGCGGTATCGTTTGTGCCATGGCGTGTGGTCTGAAAGGGAAGCTTGGCTATGACGACTCGCTGGACGCCTTTGGCGTGCATGGCGTGGGAGGCACCCTGGGGGCAATTCTCACCGGCGTCTTCGCGACCCGCGCGTGCTGGGATATCACCGAGCGTGGCGCCCCGCTGGGCGTGATCGAGGGTGGCTCGGTGCTGACAGGCCAGTTGGTCGCCACAGCGGTCACCTGGGTCTACAGCATCGTCGCAACGTACATCCTGCTGAAAATTGTCGACGTGACGATTGGATTGCGCGTGGACGAGCGGGCCGAACGCCTAGGGTTGGACGTCACCGAGCACGAGGAAGAAGGCTATATCCTAACGTGAAGGGGGCAACTCGGGGGATTCCTACCCGATTCCACCCGGAGAAGGCTGCGGCCGGCTGAGGACGGCTCGCCCTGGTCGCCCCATTTGTGCTACGATCTGGTGACCCCGGCACACGCCAGTTAGCCGGCGACCGCACGATCGAATTACGGTTAGTGGAGCACGAAAAATATGAAAAAGGTCGAAGCGATCGTCCGCCACTACAAGCTTGAGGACGTGAAGAACGCCCTGAGCGAACAGGGCATTGCCGGCATGACAATTACCGAAGTCCGCGGTTTTGGCCGGCAAAAAGGCCATACCGAGATGTACCGCGGTACCGAGTACGCGGTCGACTTTGTGCCCAAAGTGAAGATCGAAATCGCGGTAAGCGACGACCGCCTGCAAACCGCGATCGACACCATTCTGCGATCGGCTCAGACCGGCCAGATTGGCGATGGAAAGATCTTCGTTTCCGATCTGGCGGATACGATCCGTATCCGGACGGGCGAAACGGGCGGCGAAGCGCTGTAGTACCCACGGGCGCGTCTCCCTATGGTGATTGGCGCGCCCTTTGCCAAACAAGCGACTACTGCCAACCCAGCGACTAGCGCGGACGCCTAGCGCTCTGTTTATGTCAGGCGTCTCCCAATCTGGCTCGCGACTCCGCAGTGAGCTGCTAGAAATCAAAGAGCAGCTACAGCAATCCCGCGAGGCGATCCGAGCCCAGCATGATCTTGGTCTTCCCAGTGTTCAGGTCTGCGCCAAGCTGAGTTCCGCGGTCGATACCGCGTTGCTTAGGCTTTACGAATCGGCGTTGGCTGAGTTCCCTAGCACAGATGCGGACAAACTCCGCGAGCGAGTCGCCCTCGTCGCGCATGGCGGGTACGGCCGCCGGCACATGGCGCCCTACTCCGATGTGGATCTGATGATCCTTCATGACGGCCGCGGCACGGCCGACGCCGAGCACCTGGCCCGCAGGCTCACCCAGGACATCTTCGATATTGGCCTGCAACTGGGGCAAAGCCTGCGAACCGCGCCGCAGGCCATTTCCTTGGCGAAGAACGATCCCGTTATCTGCACTTCGCTGATCGAATCTCGTCCACTGGCGGGCGGTCCGGCCCTGTACGAGCGTTTCAAAGAATCCTTCCTAAAGATGGTGCAGCGGCGACCCAAGGCCATCTCCGCAGCGTTTGTCGAAGCGCGAAGAACCGAACGCGAGAAGTATGGCGAAACGGTCTACCTGCTCGAGCCAAACATCAAGCGATCTCGCGGAGGTCTTCGTGATCTCCACCTGTTGCGCTGGCTTTGGTATGTGCACGCTGGCGTCAGCGATCTGGACCAGCTCCGTCGCAAAGGGGCACTGTCGCGATTCGACCACCATCGGCTGACCTCGTCGCGAGACTTTCTCCTGCGGGCGCGAAATGACTCGCACTTTGACGCCGGCAAGCAACGAGACATGCTTAACCGTGGCGAACAGATGCGGCTCGCTGAGAAGCTTGGCTATCGCGGAGGCGAAGGCATCCGGCCTGTCGAGCAATTCATGCGGGACTACTTCCGACACGCCAGCCATATCTGGTTTCTCGCGGCACGCGTATCTGAGCTATCGTCCGCCACTACGGCGGTCTCGGTCGTCCTGAATGCTGTGCTGAGCCGCAACATTGAGAAAGACTACCGTCTCGACAGCCGCGAAATTACCGCCACGCAGAACTGCCGGGCAAAGCTTGGCACAAGGGTGGACGAGGTCCTTCGACTGGTTGATCTGGCCAGACTCAGCGATCGGCGTATCAGTCAAGAAACTTGGTACCTGGTTTACCGCTCCGCCCCGAAGTACAGCAACGAACCAACGCCCGCAGTTCGTGAACGGTTCCTCGAAGTGATCGACAACCCTCGCCAACTTGGCGGACTGCTAAGGAAGCTGCACGAACTTGGCGTCCTTGAGAAGGTCGTTCCTGAGTTCACACACGCACGCTGTCTGTTGCAGTTCAATCAGTATCACAAATTCACGGTCGACGAACACTGTATCCGAGCAGTCGATCAGGCCACTCGATTCGAGGACCGTGACGATCGCCTGGGGCAAGCCTATCGAGATATTAAAAAGAAGCGGCAGCTCCATCTTGCTCTCTTGCTGCACGATCTGGGCAAGGGCCATGAGCAGGACCACAGCGAACTTGGAGCCGAGATCGCCCGTTCCAACGGCGTTCGGCTCGGTCTGCCAGAGGAGGAGATCCGTCAACTTGAATTCCTGGTGCTTCGCCATTTGTGGATGTCGCACCTGGCGTTCCGCCGCGATACGGGCGACGCGGAGATGGTCGCCTCGTTTGCCGAAGAAGTGGGCTCCCTAGAAACACTGCAAATGCTCTTCGTCCTCACCTGCGCCGATCTGGCGGCAGTGGGCCCCGGCGTGCTGAATGCCTGGAAAGTAGAAGTCCTGGCCGATTTATACACCAGCGCTGCCGAGGTCCTTCGCCAAGGGCCCAAACTACGCGTCGAGGACCGACGCAATGCGATGAGAACCGCCGTATGGAAGCTGATGTCCGCCGGTGATCGGGACGACTCTTGGTTTAAGGAGCACTTCCATGCTTTGCCAGAGAGTTTCGTAACCTCGCGGCCTCCGGCTCATGTGCTGGACGCCCTGCAACGGCTCAAGAGACTTGGAGACAACGAGGCAACCAGCTGGGGGCAAATTCACCATGAAGCGGGCACGCTGGAAATGATTGCGGGCGTGAACCAAGGGGTTGGGCGAGGCATCTTCTCTAGTATGGCAGGCGCGCTCAGCTCTACCGGGTTACAGATTATCGCAGCGGAAACCACCGTCTTGCCCAATAACCTCCTGGTGCTCCGCTATTTGGCAGAAGACCCCCATCTCCTGGAAGAGACGGGCCAGCCCACTGAAGCCGATCAGAGCCGGATTCAGGAACTGGGGCAACGCATGGTGGCTTCGATTGACCGAGATACCCCCCCAACGTTCCCGCGTGTTTGGGGAGCCGAGGAGCAGGCCAATCAGGCAGCCCTGACGAACCTGCCTAGCGAGGTGAGACTCGATAGCGATCTGTCGGACCAGTGGCTCATTGCCGAGGTGTTCGCCACCGACCGCCTAGGCTTGCTTTACGAACTGGCTCGGGAAATCCACAACCTCTGTCTGGTGATTCGCTTTGCTAAGATTGCCACCTCCGCTGATCAGGTGGTCGACGTGTTCTACCTTGCTGAGAGGGACGGCTCCAAACCAGTTGGCGCGGAACGCCTCAACGAAGTGCGTGATCGACTGCTGGCGATCGTTGCCCCGGAAGACGCCTAAGCGCACGGCCTGCTGGCACGAGCAACAAGCGAAAAAGAACAGCGGCTGGAGGCAAGCCTCCAGCCGCTGTGTAAGCGTTAACTCAAAAGCGAACGATGCTTAGGCTGCTTCGTCGCCGAAGTCAAAGCCGGCGCCATTCTCCAGGATGAAGTCGACGGAGGCTTCCCAGTCTTGGTCAGACATCTGGTCTTCCGGGCCAGTCGTTGGGTCACCATCGCTATCGCCCGGGAATTCGCTGACGTCCCAGCCGAATTCATCGAAGTACTCGTCGATGCTCACTTCGCACTCGATGACGCACTCCTGCGTATCGACCCAATCGCCGTCCATCCAACCGTGGCGGCAGTACCACCACTTCTTCAGGTAGCCATCGTGGCCGTAACGGGTGTACAGGCCGTCATAAGTATCCAAGGCGAAGGTGGCCATGCTGCCCATCTGGGCGCCTTCCCACTCCACTCCGGTGAGCGGCACATGGTCGTTCACCTTGCTGGCGTCGATCCGGAAACTCATCGTGCGAGTACCGGTATGCCAGTTGGTATCGACGATCAACTCCTTGACCCAGCCATCGCTGTTGTCAAAGGAGGTGGCGATCTTGTCAGCACCCGAAGCGCCCCCGCGACCGTCAACATCGCGGAACGACTTGGCGTCGTAACGACCGTTGTAGCCGAAGACGTTCAGCACGGGACCACCATGCTTGTGATACACGTCGGCGTCGAAGTAGAAGATGGCATAAGTGCCCGCATCAGCGTGCGTCACCCAGTCACCCTCGGTCAACACAAACGTGAAGCCGTCGGTTAGTCGACCGCGGTAGACACCAAAATCAACCGACACGAAGAGCTCGTTGAGGTCTTCGCTGTACTCGATCGTGATGCCTTTGACCTTGCCAGCTCTCTTATTCTGGTGGTAGTTGACGTAGTCCTCGACCTTGATGATCGTCTTCTCGATCGTCACGGTCGAGCGAACGCCGGCGTCCACGTTGCGAATTTGGTCACCTTCAGCAAGCGTGATCACTTGGCTGCGACCGGTCACCACGTCAGCGTCGCTGTCGAGTGAGTCGTCTCCGGCGTTGGCCGTGGTGAACTCAACCAACTCAGGCACGACGAACTCAACTTGGTAGTCGCCTGCTTCGAGGTTGTAGAAGAGGTAGAAACCGGCGTTGCCGCTGGCGTCGTCGGCCGTGACGGTAGTGGCGATCACGTTGCCCGAACCATCAAGCAAGTTTACCGTCACTCCGTTGATGCCCAGGTCACCCGTGTTCTGGATGCCGTTGTCGTCCTTGTCGACAAACACGTAGTTGCCAATGCTACCCAATTGGGCGACCGGCTCAGGGTTGGTGTAACCACTGGGATCGGTGGCCTCGGCCACGGTCTCGCCGTTGACGACGACCGAAGCCTTACCGAGGTTGCGGTAAACGCCAATCGAGGACGCTCGGCGAGCCACGATATCGGCCACGGCGCCACTGCTGCTGAAGGTCACATCAACTCGCGTGACGCCAGCCACGTCGATGTCGATCTCCTGCAGGCTGTTGTCGCCTAGGTCGGCCATATTGAAGACGCCGAGCGAGGTGTCACTGGAGTCAAAGACTTCAATGAATCCCGACTCGTTATCGATATCGAGAATGCTCAGCGACTCAATCACCACGGGTTCGTCGTAGGTGAAAGTCAAAGTGCCGCCACCGGCGTTGTCATCCGGGTCGGAGCTGTCAGCGTCCTCGGAAATGATCAGCACGTTGCCAAGCGGCGTATCGTTATTGAGACCATAGCCGGGCGTCGCCAGGTCGGTATCGCCACCAGTGGGGTTGGCCGTATCGAAGATCATGGCCGGGTTGTTGACCGGATCGTTCGATGTGACCGTGACGCCCAGGCTGGCATACTCGTTGTCGACCACGGTGCCAGCGGCAAGCGGGCTGCCACCGCCATCGGTATCAAAGTCCAGCACAACCGGAGCGCCCGTCACGAGCAAGTCATCGGCAACGGTGACGAACTCATAAGTCCAGGTTTCGCCAACCGAGAGCACCAAGTCGGAGCCGGCGTCACTGCTTGCTACAAATGAGGGCGAGAAGTCGTCGCCCGTGTCACCGGGGGTGCCGTTGTCGTCGACAACGACCAAGTCTGCAAAGTTGATGTCAACGTCGCCGGTGTTGGTTACTTCGTAAGTGAAGGTGACCGTATCACCAGGAGCAATTTCGGGAGACTCCTCGACCAAGTCAGCGTCAACGCCATTGGTAAGCTTCTCAAGTTCAATCGCGGGGTTCGAAGGCAGCGGATCGATGCCACCCAGTTCGCCCTTGGCGTTCCCCGAGAAATTGACGGTGAAGTCATCGGTAAAAGTCGAACCTTCGCTGGTTGTCGTAACGCCGATGTCCTTGCCGACGTACTCACCAGCCAGCAGACCACCCGTGATCGTGAAACGGAAGTCATACAGGTCGTTGTCGTTGCCAGAGTCGAGCGAACCAAAGGCGACAATCTCACCGGTGAGCAACGTGCCCGACGTGTCGGTAAGGAAGTCGCCATCGGTATCGACATCGCCGACAAGCACCAAATCGTCGCCCGCAAAATTGCCGGATAAGGCGCCCGTATCGTCGACCAGAATGTTGATATCGAGATCGCCCGAAGCGAAGAAGCCGAATGGCGCCGCGGGGCTCGTGTAAGCCACAGGCGTTGCATCAAGCGAAAAGAGGTCGCTGGCCGCGTCATAATTCACCGAGCCATCGACGTTGTAACCAACCAGCGGCTCCTCCAGCGGCCCGACACCGAGCAGGGCCAGCATGCGACGGTCTTCAAGGGCTTCGTGCTGAATCTTGCGGCGCCCCCACCCGCCTCCTTTTCGGCCAACTTTTTTGTCGCCTTGCCGACGACTTCTACGACTGAAACGATTAAACATCTCGCCCCCCTAGAACTGAAAGAACAAGCAGGAAAATCAATGAATGAAAAGCCAAGTAGATAGAAAACTCCCACGCGCATACCGCCGCGGGAATCTTTCCTGCGACTCGTGGGGCAAGCTGGCGATCCCGCCATCAGCAGGCCGTCTTGCCTACCGCCCCACAGCAAAGTCGATGCCTTCGGAACTAGCGATGGGTGCACCGCCAGGAGCTCCAAAGTACATGAGCAAGCGAGTTTCATTCGCCAGCTCTATTTCAGCGGAGCTCAGTAGCTTCGCCGGTTTCGCATTCCAGCTGCAGCCGCAGCTAGGGTGAAGAGTAACGTAGTGGTAGCGGGCTCGGGGATGCCGAAAATATCGACGGTCGCATTCGATGACAGGCTGAAACCGGTGCTGAAGTCCGATGGAATGTTGACATCAACAACGTTCAGCACGCCGATCCCCGTGGTCGCAAAGGGAACACCCAGCGGCCCCAAACTGCCAAACTGCAGCGCTCCGCTCGTAATATCGAAGGCAACCTGCAAATTGTTATTGTCAATAAAGACCTCGACGGCGGGGCCGGAAAACAGAGTGGCCCCGGGAGTGATCCCATAGTCAGCGCTGATACCAGCCCCACCTGACAGAGGATCTTGGATCAGAGTTACCGTGACCGTGCCCGGGTCGGTGATTTCGCCGTTGGAATCGACAACGACACCAGTGGTCGTCAGTTGAGCAACAAACTGCGGGCCCTGGGGAGATGAAAGTCCCCAGTCAGAGGTAGTGCCGGTACCGATGTCGAGCACAGCAAAGCCTGGTCCGGCGTCGACCTCCAAGGCACCCGTATTCGTATCGTAGCCGCCCGTCAGGGCACCGCTGAGAAAACCCATATCGGAGAAGCTATCTGCTTCCGAAATAGGCAAAATGGTACCGGCAACAGACGCAAGCGGTGAAACAACAACAACAACTCCAGCCAAGAAGGCTGCCCCGAGGAGTTTGCAATTCATTGGTGCGTATCGTTTGTCAAAAGGTGTGAATGATCGAAGAGATGAAATTGGCCAGGAGCACTGCACCCAGCACGAGTGGGTCTCTTTCGGATAACCGACAGCTCTCCCACGCCCGCTTAGTGTAACGACTTCCCGCGGCTGTAAAGCGTTTTCTTCAAAAGTCTCGCGAAGTCTTAACATACCCCCAACCAGCCAGCCCGAAAAGAACACCGTAAACCAATTGTTCAAAAGGACTTACCGCCGACAATAGCCGGCGAGCCAAGCAGCAGGACCTTTGCGTATGCTTGGGCAGTAACCCCCCTATTCTGTGGGGGCTCTGGGGCGATGGCGATCAATCCTTGGCCGCGCGGTCTTTGTCGGTCGGATCGTTCTCAAAGTCCTTCCAGGTCATGGCTCGCCGCAACGGCTCGATTCGGAGAACCACCTCGCCATCGTGAAACACCCGAACTGTGCCACTAGAGGCACTGACGGCAATCGCCACAGCGGACGTTGCCCGGCTCACCTGGGCAGCGGTCCAATGCCTAGCGCCGAGGCCCTTGCTAAGCGAAATCCCCTCGGCCGGTGGCGGCGCAATGTGCTGCGAGGCTGCCACGACCGCCCCTTTTGAGGAGACGATAAAAGCGCCATCCATCTGGGCGAGTTCCTTTACGCCCTCGCGCACTTTTGCGTCTTCCAGGCTACGCTCGGCGGCGGTGTAACCTTTCATCGCGTCGAAGCCCATCGGCTTGGAAAGCTCCTGCACCTTGCGATGGTCACCAACCACAAACAGCGAACCAACTGGCTTACCTTCTCGGCCTTCGCGGCCAATCGAAACGGCGAGGTCTACCACCAACTTCAGCGTTTCGGTGGGAACCTTTGTGCCCAGCTGCTTGAGATCGCGGACGGTCAAGCGACCGAGGTGCTCGCCCAGGCGGATCAGGCTGAGCGAGTCAATCACTCCGTTCTCGAACCCGCTGTACGCGGCCACGACCGAAGCGCCTGGAGGCAAATGCTCCTCAGCCACGGCGTCGAGCAGGGCTTCGGTCAGCCGCTCGTAAACGGGTAGGTCTGGCATGCCCAGGACGATCGTCTCGAAGTCGCCTTCCTCAGCGCCGGCAAGCACCTCTTCTGTATCGGCCGCCAGCAGTAGCGTGTGCTTGCCCAGGGCATTGTTGAGCCGCTGCCAATCGGTTGGCCGTTCCATAAGGAACAGAATCGTCTCCGCGCCATGAAGGTCGGCCATGCGGGTGGCCATCTCGCAGAAGGCGAGCAGTTGATCGCTAAGTTTGCGCGGTGGAGGCATCGCCTAAAGGGGTAGCGAATCGGCCCGACGAGCGGAGCGGCTAACGGTTCATCAGAATGCTAGGCCGCAATCTACTAGACCGGCCTACCTGCTTCAATGACAGTCGGCCAAGAACTTGGCTCAAGCAGGCGCGCCAGCGCTACCGCGAGCGGCGGCTGCTGGGCTTACCGCCAATGCCAAACAGACCTCTGAGCCCGCCACGAGAGTCTGGCTCCTCCAAGGCTGCTTTGATTTCTTCAGCCGGTGGATAGGTGCTGTACACACGGCTGGCGATCTGGCGGTAGTTTGGCTCAGGCGTGGGCCGAGTGGTGGTCTGACCGTTCCGCTGCCGGACCACCTGCGTAGGCGAATCATGCGGACGGAAGACCCGTTGATCGTATAGGACCAGCGCATGCAGGGCGTGGGAGAGCGGTCCGATCTCCCAGAGGTTGTCCGTGTTGCTGGCCAACAGGCTGGTCAGATAGTTGACTGCGCGAACGGTGCGATAGTCGGTCAACTTCTCGTCGGGCAGCGCGTAAATCAACCACTCGAGAAGGTGCCCCGTGGTGCGGACGCGGCGATTGATGTCTTCCTCGGCTCCCGGGCCGCGGAACCATTCGGTGCTGAGGCTTCCGTCCTGGTTTTGTAGTCGGAACGCCAGGTTTTGATACTTTTCCACAAACCGCTGAGCTTCCAAGTACTCGCCATCGAGTGGCTCGCCCCGAGCCACTCGAAGCTTGGCGGCCAGCGTCAGGCCACTTAGCCGGTGCGTGCCGCCACAGGCTGCCCCCCGAATTCGCTGGTTGCGTTCCTCGTTGATGAGCCTTGGCATGTCCCATGGCTCGCCATCTTCGTTGACCCAGGTCGCGCTGGAGTCCAGATAGTGCATCAAGCCAATTAACTTGAAGGTCAGCTCGCTGTCTGCATAGCAGGTTCGCTGCTCAGCCAGGATAAGGTCGACAATGGTCATCTCTTTCCCGCCAACCTTCAGCGGGTAGTCGGGGCTCACGTCGCATTGAGCCAACATCGCCAAGAACTGCCCCCGGTGACCCTGCAGACCATAGGCCACGTCGGCGTCTAGCTGGCCGTCGGGCGTCAGGTGCATTAGTCGCTTCCGCTTGCACGGCTTGTTGAAGCAGAGGTAGCCAATGGCGGTGACCGGCTTGTTCCGACTAGTGGTATCCAAGACCCGACTGTGCAGACCATAGGCAAGCATGCCGTGCATCAGTTCCCAGGGGTCGTGATCGCGGCTGTTCAGCGGTCGACGGTAGTAGTAGGACAAGACGGAGCGTAGGCGGCGGCGCAGGTACTGCTGGTTGCGCGTCAGCGGTTTGGTTGGCTCTGGAACAGGGTTCTTCAAGATCGGAGCGCGCTGAATCCGCGGTCCGTCTGCGGGCGCCACGTCAGCTCCCGCGTCGTCATCGCGGATCGGTGTTTCGTCCGCCGGCTGTTCGCCCGTCGGATCGGTGGCCGCCGGCGCCTTGCCTTTGGGCCGCGTGCCGGCTTGGGGTTTGCCAGAAGACTCAGGTTGAACTCCTGGCAGAGAGGGCTTGGCCACCGGCTTGCGCGGCGAAGGTCGCTTGGCCAACCGCGGCGTTCCGCTAGCATCGGACTCCTCAGGCCTCGACTCCTCAGATCTCGACTTCTTAGGGCCCGATTGGTCAGGGGCCGGCTCGGCGCTGTCGGCGAGCTTCGCGGCAGCAGAGTCGTCGAAGCCTGGAAACGGGGCCGGCTCACGCAGCTCGTCGTGGTCTTCAGCAGGCGGCGACTTGGGCGCGGGCTTCGGTGTGGTTGCGAGTGACTCGTCCGGCTGATCCTCAGCAACCGGCGTTTCCTCAGGCAGATCATCAATCCCCGGAAGCTGCGTCCCGTCGGCTGGAGCCTTGGCCAACGGTTTGGCTAATGGCTGAGGCTGCCCTTCTCCGGGCCGCACTTCTCCGGGCGGCGCTTCTGCTGGCGTTGGTTGTTGCGGTCGGCGTGGCCGCCACTTTAGCCCGCTTCGGTTGGGCGCCTTGGCCTGTGGCCAAGCCGGGGCTGGCTTGCCCGAAGAGGCTTTCTTTCTGATGGCTCTAGGAGGCACCACAATGCGGTCAAGGTCACCGCCGGGCACCAGTTGATCGATGGGCACCCGTTTGGCGCCTAGTGGCGAATCCTGCAACTCCGTCGCGGGACTCGGGGCCACGGCCCAACCACTATCGAACAGTTCTTCCGCCACGGAAGTCGTGACGAAACTAGCGACAAGGACCGAGCCAAGCATAGCACGCAGCGTGCGAGCCAGCTTGGAATCTTTCAATTGGGGGCGCGGTGGCAAGCCCATCAATGCATCTCTCATAGCTGCCGTGTACCCCACACGACGCGGCGATACGTCTCGCCGCGCAACCCGAAGTCTCGAGACCTAAACCATGCCTCAGCGCACTGCTAGCACAAAGCTATGCAGCTCAAACGGCGGGATGCAGATGGTATCGGAGAGTCGAGGCCGCGAAGTAAAGCGAATGCAACGCTTTAAGGCGGCTGCTCCCACCGGACCGAGAGGATGGTAAAGATGCATAGCCAAGGCGAAATCTGCGCAACCGGCTAGCGTCAACAGCACGCATTGGAAGTACGGGAACTTAGAAGGGAGACAACCGTCGGAAGAAGCTCGAACCTGCGCTCTCCGGCTTTGTAGCAACCACGGGCGTCTCGCCCTTTGCGTACGCCAGGTAAGCGCGGACATCGCCGCCCAGGTCTTGGCCCGACGCACTGCGCATGGCATCCACAGCCGCATATTGCAAGGCAGGGTTGCTGTCCTCCAGTGAGGCCACCAGTGCCTGGACTGACTCCGGCGTCTGTATTCCGCCCAGCGCTTTGGTGGCGGCCACTCGCACGTCAAAATCATCGTCTTGGCTAGCCACGCGACCCAACACAGCAACGGCAGATGCGGAACCACGGGCGCCGAGCGCCTGGCAAGCGTGAGTCCTGACGCCGGAATCCGTGTCGGAAAGCCCCGCCATCAGAACCTGGTCTGCTAGCGGCATGGGAAACGCCGCAACGGCGTCGACAAGACTCTCACGCACCAAAGGATCTTGCTCGGCCTGGATCCGTCGCGCCAAGTCATTCAGCAATTCTTGCTGCTGAGGCGAGTCGACCCCCGTCGCCTGGGCGGCAATCGCCTGGGCTTCGCCCGCGCGAAGCGCTGGAGTTCGATAGGTCGTCCGGTCTTGTCTCGCGAAGAGCGATCCTAGAGGACTCGACTGGCAGCCAGTCGACAGGCAGCAAACGATGGCCAGCAGCGTCAGAACGTGACGATTCATAGCGGCGAGCAAGCAAGCTTGGGTTCGAAGGGGAGCCACCCCTGGCGGGCGGCAAGCGGCCAGACCGTAGCAGAGGCTCGGAGACCCCGCCAGGGCAAAGCCTGGTCGTGGTCATATGTCACCGTGACGCGCCTGATCGGCTAGAATGAGCTGTCTGAACAATCCGCTAGCAGAGTCCCCAAGATTCTCCTGCTCGCGACGAATACGCTGCCATGAAGGCCCCAACAAGAGAGACGATGACGGCGTCTGATCCCGGCAAGACCTCGCGCGACCCGCTGCAAGCAATGCTGCGCTGGGTCCCTGGCTTCGCAGGCTACGCCGACCGAGACGATCGCCGGCAGGCAGACGCCCAACAACGCCACTGGCTGGCCGAGCGCCTGGAGCGCGGCAAACGGGGCCTGGAAAGATACGCCCGAGCGCTGGTCGAAGCGGGACAGCTCGAGGCCATTCTGCCGGTCGATCGCCTCCGCGGGCAAGTTGATCAACTCTGCCACCGACTGCGCGGAGCACTCCAGGGCGGCGACACAACTGAAGGCTTTTTCACAATGCGGGTGCTGGAAAGGGATCGACTTGAGCGGATTTACCAACACGACCTGGCACTGATCGAGCGTGTTGCCGTGGCTGCCGACTTGATGGAAGCCCTGGGAGAAGGTCCCACGGACGCCAACGGCAACCTGACCGAGATTGCCAATCAGCTGGCCGCCCTCGCCGATGCGTGGGACGCCCGCGAGGACCTACTGAGCGAATAGACTTAAGAAGAGAACAAACGACGGCCTCACCTCCTAGCCAATTGCGTTTCCCTCAAACCAACGCACGCCTATGCCTGTCCGCATGGAAATCTTGCAGTTCTTCGACGACACCAATCGATCGATCCTGCACCGTGTTCCACAAGGTGGCTCGGCGGACATCAAGCTGGGAGCGCAGCTCATTGTCCAGCAGAACCAAGAGGCAGTGTTCTATCGTGACGGACAGCCGTTGGATCGCTTTGGCCCTGGCCGGCACTCGCTGAGCACGTCCAACGTGCCGCTACTGACACGTCTGCTGACGATCCCTTGGGAGAAGTCGCCGTTCCAGGCTCAGGTCTACTTTGTTGGCAAACAACTCTTCACCGATCAAAAGTGGGGCACCCGACAACCCATCACTTTCCGCGATCGGGAATTCGGCATGATCCGGCTGCGGGGCTACGGAGCCTACTCCTTCCGCGTGATCGACAGCGCGTTGTTGATCGCCACGCTAACCGGCACGCAGAACCGCTACACGACCGACGAAGTAGCCGCTTTTTTGAGAGATGTCATTGTCGCCCGACTGGCAGACCTACTGGGCACGGTCGAGATTAGTTTGCTCGACATGGCGACTCACTACGACGAAATCGCCGCCGGAGCCCGAGCCAAGGTGGCCGAAGACTTCCAGCGTTACGGCTTGGAATTGGTCGACTTTTTCATAAGCGGCATTAGCGCCCCCGACGAGGTGCAACGAGCCATCGACGCCCGCAGCGCGATTGGCGCCGTGGGCGATCTCGCTACCTACATGAAATTCCAGGCTGTGCGGAGCATGCGCGAGCTAGCCGCAAGGGAAGGCGCCTCGCCTAGTGGTTTTGGGGTCATTATGCCCGGACTGATCCATCACGTGGCTCAGGGGATCGCGCCACCGATGCTGGGTGACGAAATGCTGAAGCCACTGCCCTCCGAGCCGCTGACCTTTGACGCGCTTGCCAAGGTACCCACGACGCGCGACCCACGGGCAATGGTTCGGGCCGTCGCCGATGCTGCCGGTTACGCCATGGAAGAACCGGATCAAGCAGGCGGAGCCATGCACGTCACGCTGCCGGTCAATCCGCTGCGCAAACAGCGGGTGGAGGTCGCCTTCTCGGATGCCGACGAAGAAGGCAATCCTTTGGTGACGTTTACCAGCGTCTGCGGCCCGCTGCCCGAGGGCGTCGGCCGAGAAGAACTCACGCTGCGGCTCTTACAGTACAATGCCCAAATGGTGCACGGAGCTTTTGCCGTACGGGACGATGGAGCCGGGGCGATGGTCGTTATTCAAGCCAATCAGCTTGCCGAAACGGCCGACCCCTTAGAGATCACTCGGCTGCTGACCGCCGTCGCCTGGCAAGCTGACCGGGCCGAAGAGAAACTAACCGGCAGCGATACTTACTAGGCCATCATGCCAACGGTTCACTTTGCCGACACCGAAATCCAATGCCCCCACGGAGCTAACCTCCGCCAGGTACTCCGCCGGGCTGGCGTCGCGCTCTACAACGGCCCCATGGGAATGCTGCATTGCCGCGGGCTTGGTACTTGTGGCACCTGCGCCGTGCAGATTGAAGGCGCCGTATCGCCGCCGACGACCCTTGAGCGCTGGCGTCTAAACTTTCCGCCACATAACGCCGGCATCGACCGCGGGCTGCGGCTCGCGTGTCAATGCCGAGTCGATGGTGACCTGACCGTCAAGAAACTAGACGGCTGGTGGGGACAAGGACGCCGCTCATAACGCCAGACCAATGCCATCGCTGTGGCGAGAGTTACGGTACAATGAGCCTTGGAAGCTTGTTGCCCCCAACCCTGGCATGATTGAATGTCCGATACCCGACACGCACAGCTCATCTCTTGGCTAGAAGATCAAGGCCACGACGCCGCGCAGATCGAGAAAATCATGGCCAAGGTTGAGGCTTATGATTCGCAGACCATTCATGAATCGGTGTTTGACTCGATCGATTCAGGAACGATCGATCTGGCGGCCATAATCCGTGAGACCGTCGGCGACGATGAGCAGTAACGGCTGGCCCTGTGGCATCAACCGGTTACCTCGCTACAGTTGGCCGGACTCACCACCTACCCAGCGGGCGGCGCCGTGAATGGCCCCCGAATGCTGATCTTGGGCAAACGCTACGATGCTCACGTCGCCTTCGGCCAACTCTTGTCCTTCTGGCCAGCGTAGAGTGAGCATGCCGGAATCGGACTTGGCCAGCGGCATCTGTTCTAGCGCACGCACCACGCCCACATGTCTCAGTTGCCGCCCAGCGTTCTCGCCGCGCGAAACTGAGATCGGCTCGGCATCCGCTACGAGGCAAGCCACTAGGCGATGACCTTCTTCGGCTGCGAGGGCCTGGAACTTGACTTCCCACGCCTGCTCGCCTGGTAGCGGCGTCACGTCGATCGACACCCGCACCTTCGAGGGCGATGCCAACGCCCGCCCCACGGCTTTCGTGGCTGCCGCCTGGTTAGAGCCGTTAAAGCCGATCGCATCGCCATTGACCACCATCTGCGGCGTGTAGACACGTGTCGACTTAGCAGCCCGAGCGTACGCGCGTTGGCGATTGGTAAAGACTTCAGCAGAATACGGATCTGCCCATCCTAGTGAGTTCCAATAGTCAACATGCATCGAGAGCGCATAAAGGGGCAACTGCCGCTCTTCGGCTAGCTCCGCAAGGGAGCGTAACACGCGGTCCGCAGGGGGACAGGAACTGCAACCTTGCGACGTGAACAGCTCCACCAGGGCAAAGCCTTCTGATTCGCTGCGACGACGGTCACTAGACTGAGCGTCCGCGCAACCGACAGCGGCAAGCAACAAAGCAGGCGCCAGGACACAGGGAAGCCAGCGGGCCAACATCATCATTCTCCTTGGAGGCTGGGAAGGTAGGCACGGTACCCAAACCGCTGCCAATCCTACGCATGCCAACCAGGGAGAATGGTATGGTAGCTCACCATCGCCCACGAATGGTGGCTATCGCTGATCCATAAAGTCGCCACATTGGGGGCACTTGGCATACCACATCGGCACTGAGGCTCCGCAGGAGCACTTCCGATTGTGCCGAATCACCGACGAGCCGAGCAAGCTTCCGCTAGTGCTGGAGTCTTGCCCCGCGGGCTCATCGTCAAACACCGAAGAAGATGATGATGGGGGGGGCGGGGCCGCATGCGCTGCCCGATGCTCTTGGATCACTGCATTGCGATACGCCTCTTCAGTCGACTTGGTTGAGACGGCGTCAGGCACCTGCACCACAACTTGGCCTGGGCAGTGAGGGCATAGCCCACGCTTGCCGGCGTACTTGTCCTTCACCTTGAACTCGTGCCCATTGGGACACTGGACGCGGATCCCCATGCTCACCAACCCCGTAAAAGAGTTCCTTGTGAACGGATTCGTCTGACCGCTGCTACGCCTCGTGGAACGTGGTTCGCCAAACCATAGTTGATCGGTTGACCGCTACGGTTGGGTCAGCCATCAGTGTCCCTGGCCATCGGTTGCCCCACGGGACGCCTCACCGCGTTCCTACGAGTTGGGTCCACCTGCATGGATTCAACTCAAGCGCGCGATTTTCTTGCTCAAAGCTTGTCTGTTACTTGTTGCAGCCACTACTGGCCGAATAACGTGGAGACGGATCGTCTCAAGAACTAGCGAGATAAGTCAGGATGAGAAAAGACGATCTGCTCAACGAATCGACGCTACTGCGCTCGCAAGCATCACCTTCCTTAGGGTAACGCGCTCAGGAAGCTGCCGCAATAATGATGGCCGGCAGCTGGATGGGGCAATGATTATCGATCCGGCGTTTGTGATTCTTTTCACAATCCAAGTCGTCTTGCTGTGGTGCCTGAAATGGTGTGAACAACTTGACCGACGAAACGCTGAAACAGCCAGCCGCCAGTGGCTAACTGTTCCAGAGACTCGCAGTCGGCCGCCATCCGCTGTGTTTGCTGACCGCGAGACTCCTTTACTGAGCCGATGACGATACCCCGAGCCAATCAACCTGATTCACGAAGCGCCTGGCAGGCTGGAGTCTGGTTGGTGTTGATGGTGGTCCTTGCAGGGCTGGCCGGCCCGCGCGTTGGGGGACTGTTGGCCGACTCCACGCAGGTCGTGGCCGGCACACTAGCCATAGCACTGCCCTTGGGCCTCTTGCTGGGGGTTCTGTTGTGTAAGACCCAGGCACGTGGCAAACGGCTGGCTGTCGCGCTGTTGGTGGCGTTGGTCTTCTTGCCTCTTTACCTTCATGCCGCGGCCTGGCAGGCAGCGTTCGGCCAGCTCGGCTGGTGGACGCAAAGTGCCGCGATCACTCGGCCAGTCGATCCACTGCTGATTGGCTTGCAAGGTGTCGTGTGGGTCCATGGCGTAGCAGCCACGCCATGGGTGGCGCTGATCGTGGCGGCATCGTTGTCGACGGTCGATCGCTGGCAGGAAGAGGCTGCATTGCTCGATGCCTCTTCCTTGCGAGTGTTGGGCGCGCTCTCACTACGGGGCGCCCTGGCAGGAACGGCCGTCGCCGCGCTGTGGGTGGCTGCATTTGTCGCCGCGGAAATGACGGTGACGGACCTATTCCGCGTGCGTACCTTCGCGGAAGAAATCTACACCCAGGCCGCTAGCGGACTCTTTGAACGTGATGCCGAGAGCTGGCCAACCATTCCGGCGGTGGGGCTGTTTTGCGGCGTCGCCATGCTCTTACTGCTAGGCTCCGCGGCCATCGCTACCCTTAGTCGATGGGCCCAGTGCAATCGCGGACTAGATCACGACGAGTCATGGCTTACCGCCTGGCGGTTACCTCGCTCGGGAGCCGTCGGCACACTGCTGTTGTGGTCCTTACTCGGACTGCTTGTGTTGGTGCCTGTGGTGAATCTCGCGGTGCAAGCTGGCGTAACCGTTCAGCGCGATGGCGAGGCGTGGGTAAGAGGTTGGTCCGTGTCGAAGCTGGCATCGGTCGTGACGGAAGCGCCGTGGCAACACCGTCGAGACCTGGCCGTCACGCTGCAGCTAGGCTTCTTCGTGGCGACTAGCGCCACGGTGCTGGGCGGACTCTTGGCCTGGATTCTTCGCGACAGAAGCTCCATGCCCTGGCTGTCGATTGGACTGGTTAGCGCTTGTCTGGTGGTTCCTGGTCCGCTGCTCAGCGTCGGCGTCATCCGCTTGCTCAACCATCCATGGGACTCTCCACTGGCCGGGCTCACCTGGCTGTACGACCACACTTTGGTCGCTCCTTGGCTGGTGCAGATGGTGAGGGCCACTCCCGTTGCGATACTCATTCTTTGGCCAACCTGGGCGTCCGTGCCCAGCAACCTACTCGCTGCCGCCCGGAGCGAAGGGGCGGGCTGGCTTAGCACCTTGTTGCGCGTCGCGGTACCAATGCGATGGCGATCGGTGACGGTCTGCTGGCTGGCCACGCTCGCGATTTCGATCGGCGAACTCTCTGCCACGCTGCTGGTCATGCCCCCGGGACCATCGACACTAACCGTTCGAGTCTTCTCGCTGCTCCACTATGGGGTGGAAGGTCGAGTGGCCGGCATCAGCCTCTGCCTTATCGGTCTGTTCGTGGCCACGACGCTGCTGGCTAGCCATTTCCTGCTCAAACCGCCCGGCGCGAGGGAAAGCGTGCCGTGGGACGACTAGCCCGAGGAGCCTCTAGGGATAAAATAGGGGCCTGCGAGCGTCTCTATCTGATCCCCTTCCACCACGGCTGCTCATGAATCGCTCGCAAAGCTCGGGTCGCCAGTCTTTGGACGAACGCCGCTGGCGCGGCCTGCTGTGGGGTTTGTTGACGCTGACCGTGCTTGTGATGCCCGGCTGCGGGGGCTGTCGTGAAGAAACGCCCCAAGAGCGAGCCGCCCGCGAAGAGCGCGAAGCCGAACAAGCCGAGAAGGAACGGCTGGAGCGGGAAAAGAAGAAGAAACCGCCCCCGTTGGTCGTGGGCGATCCAGCGCCTCAGCCCAATCAGGCGGCGTCACCACTGAAGCTGGTCAAGCCAGGC
This sequence comes from Lacipirellulaceae bacterium, assembly GCA_965263315.1. GTDB lineage: Bacteria > Planctomycetota > Planctomycetia > Pirellulales > Lacipirellulaceae > JBCCQL01. The sequence goes on from CBDHGZ010000003.1 coordinate 463,922, forward strand.
CATTGGATGGCTGCCACTCAGTCGATGAAGGCCAACAACGACAACTGGGTTGGCGAGGCGACGCTACAAGTTGTCGACCGGCAGAATCAGCCAATCCCGCTGGATCGCACCGCCTTCACCGTACGGAGCGAACGCGACGTGGCGTTGGCCAAAGGTGAACCGAAAGAGGTCGAGTCAGTCTTCTTTGTGCCCCCACCAGGGGCAGATCAGCAAGGGAAACCAAAGCAGCTAAGCTCGCGAATTACCCTCCGCGAGCGCGGGGCCAGCCTCTCCGCTCCTCCCGCCAATAAGCGGCTGGAAGCGATGAAACCGCACCAGCATCACCTAGTGATACTCGCGGCTGAGCCGCGGCGTTACGACTACGTACGGTCGCTTAATTCCATCCAAGAGCCGTTCGCGTCAGAGTATGAGTTCGCCAATAGATTCGGCCCGACAATGATGAGCTGGCAGTATCAGGTCGTCGCGCCCGTGGCGGACGGCCAACTGCTACTGCCCGACAATCCGCTGTGTTGGACCTCCGTCGCTTACCTCCTCTGGGACGAGATCGACCCCGAGCAGCTTTCGGCAGGTCAGCGCACGGCACTCGTCGACTGGCTCCACTGGGGTGGCCAACTGGTGATCAGCGGGCCCGACTCTCTGGACCTGCTAAGGGACAGCTTCCTGGCCCCCTATCTCCCGGCAGATAGCCAGGGCGCCAAGAAATTCTCTCGCGACGATCTGGCTGATGTCGAGCGGTACTGGCGCACTTCTCGCAAGCAGCCCAGGCTCAACGTTGTGGGTGAGTGGTCCGGTTTGGAACTGAAACTACGCCCCGAAGCCGAGCCGCTGCCGGCGGGGGCAAGACTCTTTGCCGAGCGCCGTGTCGGTCGCGGGCGTGTGCTGGTGACTGCCATGCAGTTGGCCGAGCGCGACCTGGTGAACTGGGCTGGCGGGTTTCAGAATCTCTTTAACAGCTTGATCCTTCGCCGAGCGCCACGGACTTTCGCCAAAAATGACACCGCCTTTATTGACGACGACAGCTGGCAGGGCAACCAGCTCTACGTGAAGCGGACCGCAAAGCTAGGCCGCATCGACTCCTCGGGAAACTCCAAAGTTCGCTTCTTCACGCGAGACGCACACGACTTACCCGCCATTGCGCTGGGATACAAGTACGTCGCTGACAACAGCGAATTCGCTGGCTTCGAGACTCGCACTCTCAAGAACCCTGAGGTTCCGGGCGGGGTGGCTTCCTGGAATGACTTCAATGCCACGGCAAACGCGGCACGAAACGTACTCCGCGAGGCCGCCGGGGTAAACGTTCCCGGGTCCAGCTTTGTGGTCACTTGCCTAGGTGTCTATCTCGTTGTGCTGGTGCCCTTCAATTGGTTCTTCTTTCGGGCCCTCGGCCGGGTGGAACTGGCATGGGTTGCCGCGCCGATCATCGCCCTGGCCAGCACTTGGGTCGTTGTCAAGCAAGCCCAGCTCGATATTGGGTTTGTTCGCGCCCAAACCGAGGTTGCGGTTCTCGAGACTCAGCCAAATCACGCCCGCTCTCACCTGACGCGTTACCTTTCCTTCTACACCTCTCTGTCGACAACCTACGACTTGGAATTCGACGACCCGACCGCTGTGGCTGCGCCGTTCGCCCGAGGTCAAGAGTCTCCCCTCCGCCGTGGACAGTCGCCAACGCTCGTGACTTACGAGCGACAGGAGAAAGCGCGGCTGCGCGGTCTCACAATCTCGTCTAACTCGACTGACATGGCCCACACCGAACAGATGTTTGATCTGGGCGGAGCCTTGCGCTATGACCCGAAACGGCGGACTTTGACCAACGAGACTGACTACGATTTCTCCGGCTTGGTGGTCGTGCGGAAGCGAGCCAAAGTGAACCATCTGGAAGGATGCTGGATCGGCGATCTGTTCGGCCGCTCATCTAGTCCCGTAAGCTTCGCGAGGGTCGATGCCGACAACGAGCAAGCTGCGTTTGCCGCCGAAAGGACTAGCGAATACAAAGACGCGGAACAACTCCGTTTCGAGCCGCTCTTCGCCATCGCACTCGACCCCAAACACTTCGAACCTGGAGAAGTTCGGGCCGTGGCCTATCTCGACAAGTCCTTTCCGGGCGTGAGCGTCACGCCGCAAGCCTCGCAGCTGCGCGTTGGCACACTGCTGGTCGCCCACCTCCAATACGGCTCGCTCCCTGAGCCCACCCACGACCACAACAACCCCTTGGATATCATAAAGAACTGAGGGCGAGTCCTTCGAACACGGCATGAAGACAACAGCGATTGGCAGCCGGCGTGGCAACTAGCTTCGCTGCCACGGGGGCCGTTTTCCGACAGAAAGAGTTGATCTGCTGATCGGCGCCACCCGTCCGGCTACTATGGATCGGCACTAAGCACAACATGGGCCCATGATCGAGATTCGCAACTTCGGAAAGACCTATGGCGACTTTGTCGCTGTTGAGAACCTGAGCCTCAGCATTGGGGCGGGGGAGATGTTTGGCTTTATCGGCCCCAATGGCGCCGGCAAAAGCACCACCATCCGCTTCCTGGCCACGTTGCTCCGCGCCTCTCATGGCGAAGGCTACGTAAACGGCTGCAGCGTCAATGAGGACCCCATCGGCGTCCGCCGGAGCGTTGGCTACATGCCTGACATGTTTGGCGTGTACGACGGAATGAAAGTCTGGGAGTTTCTCGACTTTTTCAGCGTCGCCTATGAGATTCCCGCCAACCAGCGGAAGGCCGTTATTGGCGATGTTCTCGAACTGCTGGATTTGACCCACAAGCGAGATGACTATGTCAACGGCCTCTCACGCGGCATGAAGCAGCGACTCTGCCTCGCCAAGACGCTGGTGCATGACCCACCGGTACTCATTCTCGACGAACCCGCCAGTGGACTCGACCCCCGGGCTCGCCTGGAGGTCAAAGCGTTGCTCAAAGAGCTCCGGAAGATGGGAAAAACCATCCTCATTTCTAGCCACATCCTCACTGAACTGGCAGACGTCTGCACCTCGATCGGCATCATTGAAAGAGGCAAGCTGCTACTCTCAGGCCCCATCGAACAGGTCTACCGCAAGATTCAGCAGAACCGCCACCTCGAGATCCGTTTCTCAGGCAGCCCTGACGCAGGCATCAGCTTGGTGCGGAGTGACCCCAATGTGCGCAACGTGCAAATCGATACCCGCAGCTGCACCGTTGAATATGACGGCGGAGACGAAGATGTCCAGCGATTGATGCGCGCGCTCGTCAAGCAAGACGTCGGCCTACTTTCATTTGCCGATAAGGAACCCACGCTAGAGGATGTCTTCATGCTGGTCACCAAGGGCCTGGTAACCTAAACCGCCGTCGCCTCTCAAGGCACTTTACTCTCGCTGATTTGCATCCAACGCCAACACGCGTCGAAGGATGAGAGCCAAGAGACAACCACTCCTAACTTGAAGACGCCCTAGAGCGGTTCAACATGATTGCCGTCTTCGCGATTGCAAAGATTGCCCAGCACAACCGTGTCCAAGGTTGGCGCCAGCGTATGGACGCTGCCGTCGGCAAACGCGAAGTTGCAAACGCCCGGGTGCCAGCTGCCAAAGGACATGAACAGCGTGATCTGGTCAGCCGGACCTGAAGAGATCGGATAGCCGGGGCCACCGACGCGAGCCGAGGCGAACAGGTGATCGCCATCAAAAATGGGCGAGTCGTCAGGGTATCTCTTGAGCTGACCTTCGCGAACGTGCTTTTCGCCCAACAAAGCTGTGTTACTCAGGCCATCGGTCACCTGCCGACTACAGATGCGATCAATCATCTTACCAGGCGTATACCCTGTGACCGGGTTGCAGCGAGTTCGCACGCTAATCATCGGGCCCGTGCCATTGCCGCCGTGATAGAAGTCTTCCCAGCCTCCGGTGGCGCCGCCGGATCCATCGCCATGGTTCGCCCCATAGTCTCCCAGCGCGCCGCCCAGCTGAACATAGAGGCTAGGGCACCCGCACGGCAAAGGTTCCGTGTCGTAAAACTTATTCTCGACCAAGGCGTCGGCCAACGTGCGACGGGAGGGGCACAATAACTCAGCCAAGGGAGCCATCCGCGTCAACTCGTCATGCTGCTCGTAATCCACATCTTGCTGCCAGAGGTCGGCCATCGGTTGGCGCTCCAAGTACGGCAGCACGCGGGGCAGCCAACTCGGCTGCCGACCGCAGCAATAGTATTCCCATTGGTATTCTGGATGGGGTTCGAAGCGGGTTGGCGGAAAGTAACCCTGCGTGTGTTCGTGCTGAATCACCGCCAAAGCCAACTGCTTGATGCGATTGACACACTGTGTCCGCCGCGCGGCTTCTCGCGCTGCTTGAACCGCGGGCAACAGCATGGCAATCAAGACCCCGATGATGGCGATCACCACCAAGAGCTCCACCAAAGTAAATCCGCAAGCTGGTCGCGAATGCTCAGCACGACAGCGGCGCCATCGGCTCTGCTTATTTTGCGGCATGGCCCCGCTCCATTTTTCGAGTGGAGAAAGGCATGCTTTCAGATCTCGATTCAACGACCAAGTCGATCACGTTCTCGTCGCGATCGGATACCGAGCCAACTAGAGGTGTCTCTCGATAGTTGGCAAAACTTCGGTCCACGGCACGGTGAGGCTTGTGGGCGTGGCCCGAGCCACCATGCTCCACCGGCCGAGGCGTCTCAACAACGATGTGCTGCACAATGACCACTTTGTGGTCGCCAGCAACCGCTCCATCGCCCGGACGAAACGTGGTCAGTTGGTAACTGCCATCGGAGCTGATCTTGCCCCGAGCGTTCAGTCCGAGTTCATCACTGCGGTACTCAATCGTTCCAGAGTCGACCGGTTCGCCGTCACTGAACGTCACCTGGCCTGAAACGGGATAGGTGGGAGGCTGGTTCGAGCAGCCTGCGGTCAGTATTGCTTGGCCCGCCACCAAACACGCTGCCAGTAGCGTGAATCGCTCGCGCAGTAAACGATCGCCACGAAAGGGTGCCAAAATGACGCCTCGCGGGAGAAGTTGCCTAGGTCTGTTCCTAGCTCCAGCATAGGTCTCCCTTAGCGAAGTCACAAGCCGATCGGACGAGAATCGCCGGCATATGCCGCGTGTCAGCCCCTGCATGTCGACGCCAGTCGTCAACACGCACGCGTCCCACGAGAGGAAAACTCGGTCAGGCCACGAAAAAGGGCCCCTTGGAAAACCAAGGGGCCCTTTGTGAGTATCGTGCATCGCTCCCTGAGGGAGCCTTCACTTAGCTGCGACGACGCATGCCACCGAAGGCAACCATCGCAAGACCCGCCAAACCAAACGTGGTGGGCTCGGGGATAACGGGCGTTGTGCTTCCGCCATAGGTTGCCGATGCCATACCCACGGCGGCACCTGCGTTAGTCAAGTCGATGTTGAAAGTGCCACTGCCACCGTCCGGGACGGCAATGTTCGCCAGGAAGAACGGCGTAGGTGATGTGATGTTAAGGCCAAGCGGACCGCCGCCTGTCGTGATGCCAGTGGGGGTAAAGATTGGTGTCAAAATCGAGAAGCCCTGGCCACCAAACGCCACGGGAGCTGCCAGAAATGCGCTAACGTAAGTATCGCCAGCCGCTAACGGCCCAAGCGGGGTCACCCCAGCACTACCCGTTGCATTGAGATTCTGAAAGTCACCGACCGTTGGAGTGATGGTTAGCTCGAAAGTGTTGGCGAGATTGTCCGCCGTGCCCAGGTCGAGAGTGACGGCGTAGACGTCAAGGCCAGGGAAACTGTCCAAATCTTCCGTGACCGTAAGGACAGGCGTTGCCGTGGCGATTGATGCGTATAGAGCTAGCGAGAAGGAGGTTGCGCAAAGGATGTACTTAGACATGTTGTTCCTTGAAATTTAAGTCTTCAATGTAGTAAAGCGAAAATTACCGCGGTCTCTGGTAAAAGTTTCTCTACTGCATTGGCACCTCAAGACCCAAATTTCGTAACCGATGCCTACAGTCTACCCAGGCCTAGAGTTTCTGCAAGTGACCGTCTCGTTTTTTCTGAACTTTTTGACTGACAGCTCTCTCAAACTTCGCTCGCACCCAGAAGAACAGTGACTCTAAGTGCCTTTCAAGAATGCACTTATGGAGACATTAGTTTCACGGAATGGGCAAGTGCTAGCGTAGACAGAGCCGCCACAGCTGCATAGAAGCGAGAGTCTGCTGCAAGGGAACTCCCCCACAATAACGTGAAACTTCTTCGTAAAAAAAAGAGGACCCTCGGCTGAGCCAAGGGTCCTCCGTAATTCTTTCGCTGTCTCTGCTTGACGCGTGCCAAGCTGTAAGACTTAGCTACGACGACGCAGACCACCAAAGGCAGCTACGGCGAGACCAACGAGACCGAAAGTGGTCGGCTCGGGGATTTCCGATACCGGGCCGTAAGGAGCCGAAACGTTGGCAACTGGAGCGCCAGCGTTGGTAAGCGACAGGTCAAACGTGCCTGCACCGCCATCGGGAACGGCAATGTTAGCCAAGAAGAACACAGGACCGACGGGTGCCGGTGGTGTATCAATCGTGCCGCCGAGGGGACCGCCACCAGTCGTGATTTGGGTGGCACCGAAAAGAGGGGTCAGAACCGAGTACCCGAGTCCACCGAACGCCGGAGGAGCAGCCAGGAAAGCGCTGACGTAGGTTTCACCGACAGCGAGCGGGCCAAGCGGAGTGAATCCAGCAGCGCCGGTAGGATTCAGATTTTGGAAGTCGCCAGCGGAGGGTGTAATGTTGAGCTCAAAGGTGTTAGCGAGGCCGCTGTCGGCACCAAGGTCTAGCGAAACCGCGTAGACGTCCAAGCCGGGGAAAGAGTCGAGGTCTTCAGTAACAACTAGAGAAGCGGCAGATGTATAGCCAGCTACTAGTGTGACGGCCAAAGCCGCAAAAACGGTGGAAAGCTTCATTGGTTCGTAAATCCTAATTCAAAGGTAGCTCGTGAGTATCGCCCCAACCACGTAGTTTAGTGGCGATGTAAACAACAATTTAAAACGACAACGTAACTCTTATCTGATCAGCAAATCCAAAGATGCAAATCTCCTATTTGTTGTGTCCTTGATCAAATACTAGGCTGAAATTCTCTTGCCTCTCTTGAGCCCGTTTCGCTATCTCAGACAGCAATTTAGCGACGGCGGCGGCCGGCGAAAGCAGCCATCGCGATGCCGGCGAGCGTTAGCATACCAGGCTCCGGAGCAGCGGTAGCAGGTGCCGTGGTCGTGCTGAAGAAGCCCGAGGACAGGATGCCGAAGTCGGTAAAGTCCTTAGTACCATCGCCATTGAAGTCTCCGTCGCTCCAGATGACGCCCGAGGAGAAGAAACCAGAAGACAGAATACCGAAGTCGGTAAAGTCCTTAGATCCATCCAAGTTTGCGTCACCTGCAAGCACCGTGACGGTGTCGCTAGCCGTCAGGCCAGAAACGATGGTGGGTGTGCCGGCAACATCTTGCCCAACCTCACCGTTGGTCAAGCTTAGGCCTGAGGTGAGCGAGCCAGTCGTCGAGGGACCATCGGTCGTGAACGTGGCAACCACAAGCGAGGCGCTGGGGTCGAACTCGCCGGTACCGAAAGCGTAGAAAGCTTGGCCGTTGGTGCCTTGGGTAACATCGAGCTCAAGGCCGCTGGCGAAAGCCCCACCAAGACCAGAACCGAGCGGTACCCAGGGGAAGGTCGGGAGGCCAACAGTAGCGCTCTCGATGATCGGGTTGGCACCATCCGTGCCATCACCAATGGCAACGCCCGTGAGGTCAATAACCGCGTTGGTGTTGGGAGTGGAAGGATCAATCAGGTCGGATCCCGTGGCTTCCACTTCAAACACGACGTTGGCGGCACTGTCGAGCGAGCCATTCGTCAGAGTGACTTCCCAAATCCAGTCACCATTGTCGTCGAGTACTGCGAAGTTATTGGGGGTACCATCACGACGGTGGTCGATCGAGAAAGTTTGGGCCGCTGCCGTGGAGACGGATAGGGCGACCATTGCCGCAAAACATACGATGCTCTTCAAAGTCATTACTTGTTCTCCACCCACTTTTGGAAATGCCTGTTTCAACGGATGCCGAACACTTGGCGGGTTGAACGCGTGGCGAATTAAAAACGATTGCCGTGGTTTGAGCGACGAACTTGCCGACATGGCCTCAGAACAAGCTGGGTAACTTGCCCTGATTACTTGCCTGCTTTTGCCCAATGCTCTTGCTCAACTCCCGCGGCGAGGACCCTGTTAGTAAGTCCGCTTCCTTGCCCAGTCTCTTCCAGCCTACTCAAAGAGAGCCGGAAAATCCTTTACTCGCTTAGCGAAACCACTTGCAAGACAGCAACTAACTGTGAATCCATCGTTGGGACGGAGAATCCAGTAGACGCATGCCTCGCTAAAGGTGAAAAGCTGGTTTCGAGCCTACTCCATGCACCAACACAGGCACATAGCCTCGGCCCCGTAAGTGGCTTAGCTGGCCGCATTATGTGAGCGGTTCTCAGGGGTGTCAAGCAGTTTCTCCCGGTATTCACGCTTTTTACAAAAAACCCCTGAGGGTCAGAAAACCCCTTGTTTTGCAGAGTACAACCGCAACGGACGAAGGCCTCAGAAGGGGTCCCCGGAGGGGTCGGCTGGCACAGTCTTGAGCGAGGTCGGAGGGGCTCACTTTCCAGGTCTTTATGAGCTTCCTCGAACCTCGTCTCACGATGTGCAAAGCGGCGCAGACAAGGTGTTTGGTGGTGCCCATTGAGCCGCTTCGAGCGCCACGAAGAGGTCACGCAGTGGCCTATTTGGCAACGCCACGACTAGGCAGTTGAGGAAAGATGGTTGAAAAATCGCCACTACCGTCGTAGGCAGAACTCGGCGGCGCCCATTTTCTGAAGTGGGCTTGATTTTTCTCCAAATTGCTTTGGAGCCACTTCGCGATTTTGCTATTTCTGGGTGCGTCGACATCAGCAAAGGCAAGTTGCCTGCGGCTGAGTGAAGCGCTTGGCAGATGGATTCCTGAACCCGTCTTTTCCAGCAGAAAGTAAGGAGGACTACGACTCGTCTCGGTTTGTCTTATCCCACGTTCCTCGATCTCGCCATGGGCATGATTCAGGCAACGGACCCACGATGAGCAAGCCGGTTGTGTCTCCCCCGAGTGTGGTGAGACGTCGCCCGATATCCTGCGTGCAACCCAACCGACTGGCCGACGCGGCTCTCACCCCACAGCCGCTAGCCGTGCGTCGAACCGCCTAAGGCTTGGGACTCTGCCACTCCGGTGCGACGATCCGCCCTGCCTCGCAAGGGCCTGGGAAACTGAGCACAACCGCCCTGCCTCGCTGGCCAAAAGCCTGGCGCATGCGGAACCCGCTTCTGCACTGCCGATCATGAGGTAATCAACGGCAATCCACTGAGCCCGTCCCGCGTCGCGTGGGGCGGGCTTTTTCTTTTGTGCCAGTGGGCTCGCCACTGAACTGCCGTGGTTGCGCTGCCTTGGGCTTCGCTAGCCTGCTATAACGGCCTAGAGTAGCAACCGCATGGAATCGCCCACGGAGCTGGCCGCGGCATGTCCGAGATGAAGACCTTTGTGTTTACGGACATCGTCCGTTCGGTCGATCTCAAGAGCCAAATGCACGGCGCGAGCGACGCCGAGCGCGACGAGGCCTTCGTCACCACCATCTTGACGCCACATCGCCAGCGAATCGAACGCGGGCTCGAGGAAGCGCAGGGACGGGTGGTCTCGACTGCCGGGGACGGCCACTTCTTGGTGTTCTCCAACACCATTAGCGCCGCTTCCTGGGCGATTGGTGTGCAGCGGAATCATCGCGATGACCCCGTGGCGACGCCCTCGGGAGATCCCGTGGAAGTGCGCATGAGTCTGCACGTGGGCTTTCCCCAGCCTGATCCCAATGACCCCAACAATTTCATTGGCCGGGTGGTCGACTATGCGGCAAGGCTAAGTGACTTTGCCTCAAGCGGGCAAGTGTTGATCTCGACCGCGGCGCTTGGCTTGCTCAAAGACGCCGGCCTGGCGGCTGTGGAATTTCATCATCACGGCCAGCGTGAATTGCGCGGCATCGGGTCGGTAGATGTTCACGAATTGCTGTATGACGGGTCGAAGCCTCGGTCGACGCGAAAGCAGAAAGCGGATCGGGACGCCAAACGGGACGCGGCTCGCGAGTGGACGGTACTGCCGGCAACGATGGGGCTCACGGAGTACTCCAAGCAGAGTGGGTCGAGCACGTCGATTCAGTTGGAGAGCGACACGGGCATCATCGCGCCTCCGGTACGCACGGTCGGCAACTACCAGCTGCAAGAGCTGCTCGGCTCGGGTGGCATGGGCGCAGTCTACAAGGCTCGCCATAAGCAGTTTGGCAAGGACCGCGCGGTAAAGGTCATCAAGCCTCACCTCCTCCCGCACGACGACGGCGATCACCGCCATGAAGAGGTGATCCGGCGATTTTATCGCGAAATCAAAGCCGTCGGCGCGCTCGATCATCCGAACATCGTTGTTGCGATCGACTCCTCAGCTCCCGAGGACGCTACGCACTACTTGGTCATGGAGTATGTGGATGGCTTCGGCGCCGATCAGGTCGTCGAGCGCCGAGGACCGCTCCCTGTCGCGGCGGCGTGCGAGATTGCTCGGCAGTCGGCCGTTGGCCTGGAGTACATCCATCGCCAAGGGATGGTGCATCGCGACATCAAGCCGTCGAACCTCATGCTGACAGTCATGACGCGTTCAACGCTCGATGCGCCCAGTGCATTGACAGACAGCACGCTGATGCAGCGGTCTCCGATGGTCAAAATCCTCGATCTAGGACTGGCCTTGCTGGTTACCGACGACCAGCCACGGCTCACGCAGATGGGCCACGGAGCCATGGGCACGGCCATGTACATGTCTCCAGAGCAATGGAACACGACCAGTGTCGACATCCGTTCGGACATCTACAGCCTGGGCTGCACGCTCTATCATCTGCTCACTGGTCGACCGCCATTTTTTGATTCTGACCTCCGGCCACAGCGTGCTCATGAGAAGTCGCCCGTGCCGACTCAGTATGGACGCAGCGATGTGCCACGCGAGCTGACGAAGGTCCTCAAGAAAATGATGGCCAAACGTCCGGAGGATCGGTTTTCGCGGCCGTCGGAAGTGGCCGAAGCTCTGGCATCGCTGGCGGAAGCACCGCCGCTTAGCGAAATCATCGATCACCATCGGCTCTCCAACAATCGGACGCAAAGTGGTGTCGGAGGTGAAACCGTGGCCGGTGCGGCGGCGGCTGTCGATACGCTGGGCCCCGTGCCGCCGACGCCGATCTACGGATCGTGGCAATCGGAATTGCCGCGTCCGCTGTGGAGGCGGCTGATAACGCCCGTGGCGATTGCCGCTGCCCTGGCGGCGACCTTCTGGATGGCAGCGGTTGCCAGCCGCCAACAACAGTCGCTCGATCGGCAAAAGCAGTCTCTTGAAGCGGCCCGGCGGCAAAACTTGATCGTGCCAGCGGGACTAGCTGCGTCACTGCTGGCCAATGAGATCGAAACCCGCTTTGACGTCCTGACCAGGTTGAGTGCCGATCCCAAGCTCCAGTCCGCCATGCTCGATGTCGATCCTGACAACCGCGGCACCTGGGAGGCGGTACAACGCTGGCTGCTGGACAGCAAAGACGACGAGCGCCGCGTGGTAGCCGATAGTTGGTTCATTGTGGCCAGCAATGGCACCCAAGTGGCCCGCGCGAAGAAATCAGGGAGTATTGGCAAATCGTATCGCTGGCGAGACTACTTCCACGGCCTCGGCTCCGACCTCCCCAAGGACGCCTCGCTCGATGCCACACCTATCACAGCCCCGCATCAGTCGGCCGTCTACCGGAGCACGAGCACCAAGAAGCTCAAGGTTGCGTTCTCGGTGCCAATTCGCAAGGCGCTAAAGCGACGCGATGACCCAGGCGTGATCGGTGTTCTGGGGATGTCGGTCGACCTGGGTTCCTTTCGCGTGCTGGAGGATGCCGAAAAACTGCCTGACCAGTTGGAAGTTGTCCTGGTTGACTTGCGCAGTGACGAGCTGGGCCCTGCGGTCGCGGCAGCGGGCGCCGAGAAACGTGGCCTGCTGCTTCATCATCCTGAGCTCGCCCAGTACGAGGTGCCGACCGATCCGTTCCGCTTGCCGCCGGACCTGATGGCCAAGGTCGATGTCGCTCTGCAACGGCGAACCCGATCAGGCAGCCCGCAGAATCCGATCATTGAAGGCTATGCTGACTTGCTCGAACGGTCTGGCGGTGAGACTTACGTAGGCGCCTTCGAACCCGTAGTGATTCGCAACCAAGAAGAGCAACGAGATACCAACTGGCTCGTCATCGTGCAGCAACGGCAACGCTAACCGGCTCAGCTTGCCGAGTTCTCTAAGGAGTCTTCAGCCGCCATGGTCTCTACCCGACTGCTGGCCAGACGGTCCAATACGGCTGCCACAATATGCTGCGTCGGTGCGGCCACGAGGATCAGCAGCATCGTTTCTCTTTGATCCGCTAGTCCTGCGGTGGTCGCCAGCGCAAAGGCAAGGCCCGTATTCTTCATACTCAGGCCGTAGCGCAATGCGTCTCCCGCGGGGTGGTCAAGCCGAAAGATCGCAGCCAGCACCGTGGCCAACAGAGCGCCCATCACGGCAACGACAAAAGCCGCCACCGTGGCGGCGATCAAGACGGACAGGGCTGGCTTTTCCAGGAACTGGGGCAACGCGATCGAGCCATTGGCATAGTTCAAGAGCAGCAATATGGCTGCGCTCGCGATGTGCCTCATGGGCGCCAGTTGGTCGATGGCGGCGACACCCACCACGCGCCTTACTCCCAACCCAACGGCCGTTGGCAACAAGACCCACACCACAAAGGGCGCCCCGGAAAACGACCGCACGATTTGCTCGACGTATTGCTCCTCGCCACCGGAGATCGACAAGCCCGACAGCCTCAGCAACCAAGGCGTCGCGAACGGCGTAAACAGGATCGAAAGCACCACCAACCCCAGGCTCCACGGCAAAGAGCCGCCCGACTGCTGAGCCCAGGCGACCGACGAGTTAGCCACGGGCATCGCCGCCACCAATGCCATGCCCAGCAGGAGCCCCGCCGCTGCGCCATCAAACAAGCCTGGCATCAACCTGCCCGCTACGGCAACCGATACCGCGGGCCCGATCCACACCCCAGCCAGTCCGGTAACCCAGACCCAGGGCCGGCGTAGCAGAACTCGTAGCTCTCGCAGATCGACCGCCATGGCCGCCAAGAACAGCAAGACGGCAACCAATACCATGGGCGTCATGGCCCTGCCACTCTGCCCTGGCTGAACAAGGCTGCCGGATGCGCAGTCGAAGCGGGCAATGGCCGCGCCCGCAACCGGGAACAGTGCCGCGATGAAGTAGACGCCAAGCAACAGCCAAATCAAGTTGCGGCGGATTTGCTCAGCAACGGTCGGCATCGGCCCCCCGGTGGGGTGGATAAGTCGCAACTTGGTGGCCCGCTGGCCACGCCTTGAAGCCAGTCTAACACGCCCAGGGGCAAACTCGCCGCGCGAGCCGCCACTGCTCAGCCCCCTAACTGCTGCCGCAGATCCTCGATGTCGCTTCGCAGAGTTTCGATCTCGGCTTGAAACTCGGTCCTTAACGCCAACAGTTCGGCCCGCCATTCGGTCGTGGCTGACCCCGTGGAAGCGAGTGGGGCAGACGGTGACTCGGCAGCGGGCGCTGCGGTGGACTGCGGCGGTGCAGGCTGAGGCGAAGGGACTGGAGCCGTTGCTCCGGCATCCCGTCGCACTTTCTCCAACTCCTGTGGCTGGTAGAGGTTATGTGTAACCATCGCGCCACGGCCGGGGGGCGTCAGGTAAATCACCAAGTTCTTCTCCACCAGCGATGCCAAGATTGGCTGCAGCTCGCCCATTCCTTTGATCGCCTCCATACGAGCCGCCCTGCCCCTCAGCTCGCCCACGGTCTGGGCGCCGCGCAGTAGGAGCTCGGCCATGACTGCCAGCTCGGTCTTGTCCACACCCAGCCAGTCGTACCCGAGGTGCCGGTACTTCTCGACGCGAGAATCGCCCTGAATGATCGAAATGGCCTTCCGGTCGCGGAGCTGCTCAAGCGCCTCTTGGACGTGGTACTCTTCCAAATCCATCTGCGGAAACCGGTTGCTCTTCTGATTGCAACCATTTCGCAGCGCGTTGAGCGATAGCGGATAGTTGTCTGGCGTGGTCTTTGCTTTTTCGACCAAGACCCCCAAGACGCGGCGCTCGGTCCGCTCCAGGGTGGTCCAAGCGGGAGTCGCCGCTTCGGCTTCGGGCAAGGTGTCTGGAGAGTTCATCGCCACAGATTCCGGCAGGGGATAGGACCGCGTCGATGCTGACGCTCAAGGGGCGATCATCGTAAGCCTCAACCCGTGGGTTGAACAGCCAACCCCAGCCTTGGCAGTGCCATGGCAACCCTATCGGTCATAACGTCCAGGCCAAGTTTAAGCGTCACACGCGAAATACCGCAGTTGCGGGCCGTCCTGTCTCGATGACCATCAAAGGCCCCGACGAGCCCGAGGCTGCCGGTGCGCGGAGCGCCCGGAATTAAACCGCATTCACGAGCAGGCATGGAAGCCGACCGTCTTCATCCGCACGCCGAACTGACGGCACTGCGGCGGATCGCGCTGGCAATGCTAGCAGCCCTCGGGTTGCTTGCAGCGGTTCGCGTTGTGCAAATGGCTTGCGTAGAGGCAGAGCCAGCGGCCGTGGCACAGGCCACGCCGGCCGTCATGCCAGCTTTGCCCAAACTGTCCGAAGAAGACCTAGCGCTGCTGGCCCTGGCCTGTCCACAGGCGATCGAGACCGCCCCACCTCCTATTCGAGCCGCAATGCGGCAAGTCCATCCGGTCCAGCGAACCATCACGCCAGCCGCTCCTAAGGCGGCCGCTGACGAATGGCTGATCGATCCCGACGCATGGTTTGTCCCGGAAGACGCTGGGTTTATTCCAGAAGAAGACGCCGGTGCCGTTCCGTCCCTGGCGACGTCTCCAGGCGACAGCGATCATTCGGCGGCTGACTCGCCTGTTGTCGAGTCAGTCGCCCCACAAGACGAACCGGCGGAGCAAAGCGCCCCGGCGCCCAGGGACGCAGCGGCAGAGACCGTCGAATCGCTCGGGCCTGCACCCGACCTCGCCATCACCCCGCCGCCGCTCGACCTGCCACCCGACGAGCCTGCCATCCCGGCAACGCCCGAGACCGTCACCGAGGCGAACCCGACGATGGAGCCCGCTGTTGCTCCCGTGGATCAGCCGTCGGTTTCGCCGCCCGCCGCAGCAGATTCTCTGGTTCCGCCTCAGGTGGTTGCGTCGCCGCTTCCGCTGCCGCCAGTTCCGGAATCGCAGCCTCGTCCCACAGCCACTCCGCTGCAGCCAGAAGCGACAACGAAGTCACCAACTGAAGAGTTACCGCCTGCCAAGCCTCCAGCTCTGCCGCCGGCCAGTGCGTCAGCCGCCGCCAAGCCGCCGTTGTTTGCAGTTCCACCGCCAGCTGAGCCCGTCGCCAAACCGGCAAGCAACGCCGTTGCCCCGCCGACGCGTATGACGCGCCCAACGCCGCCATTGCCAACGCCGCCGCAGATGCCCTCGCCTCACGCTACTCGCGCAAGGCCGCTGACGGCTGCCCAGCAGAAGCAAGCCGACGAGTCGCACCGCGAGCTGTTCGCCAAGAATTGCTACCCCTCGGCACGCGAGTGCGCAAAGTGCCACAAGAAGCAGTACGACGAGTGGCGCATCTCCAGCCACGCCTACGCGTTTGTGTCGCCGATGTTCCAAAAATTTGAGCAGAAAATTAGCGAACTGAGCCAAGGCACCGTTGGCTACTTCTGCTACCGATGTCACTCGCCCGTGGCAACCTTGATGGGCGAAGATCGCGCCAACCCCATCTGGAACTACGCCCCCGTGGCGCGGGAAGGCGTCACGTGTATCGCTTGCCACCGCGTAAACGAGCGGTATGGCAAAGCCAATGGAGAGCGACGTCTTGTCACCGGTGACATTTACGATCCGGTGTATGGCGGCATTGGGGGCAACGGCGTCGCGCGGGCCATCGCGGACAAGTCAACTTACAAGGTAAAAACGTCGCCGGAGGACAAAGGCGCCGGTCAGCCGATTCATCGCGAAGGTCGCTTCTTCGATCAGCTCAGCCAAGCCGAGTTTTGCACCTCCTGCCACCAAGTGGCGGTCCATCCAGGCATCAAGCTAGAGGTCGTTTGGGAGCAATACCGGGCCAGTCCTGCGTGTAAGAAAGGCATCACCTGCCAAGACTGCCACATGGGAGCCGAGATTGGCAAACCTTCGGGGTATGAAATCACGTCGATTGCCGAGGTCGGCGGTAAGAGCGTTAACGAGCAGCGCAAACACGCCAACCACGTTTTTTACGGACCGAATTACTCGATCGCCCACCCCGGCATCTTCCCACAGCACGAAAAAGCGGATCGCTGGACGATGCCGCAGTGGTTGCTCTTCGATTGGCGTGCCGGCTGGGGAACCGACGCCTTTGAAGACGCCGTTGCGGACGGTCGCCTGCAGATACGCTTCCCCCAAGCGTGGCAAGACAGTGATGATCGCTATGACGCTCGCGAGATTATCGAAGATAACCTCAAGCTGATTGGCAAGAAGCGCGCCATCAGAAAAGAGGTCATGGAGCATAGCCTGTTGGTCAAAGGCCCGTTCTTTGACAGCCAGCCACGGCGTCACAAGCCACTCCGCCTGCACTACGACATCACGAACCTCAATGAAGGCCACAACGTGCTCACGGCTTCACTGGGCGCGCAACCCCAGCTGTGGGCAAACGTGGTACTGATTGGCCCCCAAGGTCAGCGCCTTTGGGAAACCGGCTACACCGACTCCGATGGGGACGTGTGCGACATCCACTCCCGTGATGTTCGCCAGGGACGCGCGCCGTTTGACTACCAACTGTTCAACTTGCAGACCATGTTCCTGATTACCGGCGCCACCGGGACTGACCGCGAGTTGCCTCTGCCGGTCAATGTGGACATCGATCAGCTGCCGTTCCTGCGACCGGGCACGATTCCGATCACAACCACCAACCACCCGCCCTTCATCCGCATGGAAAGCCGCTCGATTGGTCCCTTGGGAACCAAGCGCGTGAAGTACAAGATCCCGGCCCATCTGATACGACAGCCAGGCCGCTATCGGTTGAGCTTCCGGATGAGGAACCGTATCGAGCCGATCTACTTCATGCGATTCTGCGAAGCCACGGACGAGATGGTCCGCAGCATGAATGAAGGCATTCTGGACATCCACACTCGTTCGGTGGAGTTCGACGTTTGGTAGCCGTGCCTGACAACGCGAAGTTTGCATCAGCACCGGCGCCACGCAAAGGCGTCGCGCTCTGGCGCATCGTTGCGCCACTCGTGCTGGCGTGTCCGTTATTGCTTTGCTTGGCTGCCACACCAATGGTCGCGGCGCCGGTGGCGTTCCTCTCCACGCAGTCGGCTGGCGTCTGCGGGCCAGCGACCGCCCCCACCTCGCCTGGCGGCGCAACGTCTCACTTCAAGCCGTCGATGCTTCGGTTCGGGTTGTTCCCGCCACCACCGGTGGGCAAGTCGCCTTTGCCCTTCTCACAAAAGCCACACTGCCTGACAAACGATCCCTGTGCCGATCTGGCCTGCCCTGTGCCGTGCGACTTTAGCCCCGACCCTTGCTACACCTTTCGCGGGTATGACGCTTGCGGCGAAGTCGACATCTACGGCAGTCGCCAGTCGGTCGCCGTGCAGCGGCCGCTCGTGGAATGGGGACTACCGTTCTACGACCGAGGGCCCATTCCCAAAAGCGAAACGTGGTGCGGCCCCACGAACCTGGTGCAACAGAAGTTCTACGTCTACGGCGACTACCGGATGGGGTTTGCGCAGAACAAGAACCTAGCAAACGAGGCAGACGTACTGGCTCATCGTTTGAATCTCGAACTCGATTACTGGATCACCTCCACTGAGCGGTTGCACATGTTCGTCGGCCCGTTACAAGAAGCGGGTCAGTTTATGCGTCTGGAAGAAGGCCAGTTCTTCGACGAGCTGGAATTGTTCAACGACAATACGGACACCCTCTTCTTCGAGGGCGATCTGGGCCAAATGCTGGGCGGCTGGGAGCACACCTACGCACCGTTTGACCTGCCAGTCACCGCCGGTCTGATTCCACTGCTCTTTCAAAATGGGGTCTGGGCGCAGGACGCTTTCTGGGGCGTGGCGGCAACCATTCCTGCCAAGCACAGTACTTGGCTCGATTGGTCCAACTTCGATGTCACCTTCTTTGCTGGTTTCGACCAAGTCTCGACCGACGCTTTGGACCAAGCGCCCAGCTCGGGCCACGTCTATGGGGCAACCACCTTTATCGAGGCTCGGGGCGGCTACTTCGAAATTGGTTACGGCTACGTCGAAGACCGTCACGGCGCGGGCCGCAGTTACCACAACCTGGGCGCCTCGTACACGCGGCGCTATCTCAACTTGGTAAGCAACTCGGTCCGGGTCATCGTCAACGCGGGGCAAAATGGACCGCAGGATCAACGAACCGCTGACGGCGTTCTGCTGCTCGTGGAAAACTCCCTGCTGACCAAGGACGCCTACTACGTGATCCCCTACGTCAACTTCTTTGCCGGGTTTGATCGCCCGCAGCCGCTAACGCGAGCCGCCGCGTTTGGGGGCGTCTTGTTCAATACCGGGATCTTGTTCCAGACCGACGCCCTGACCGGCTTTCCCACGCTTGATCCCACCGGCAACAACACGGCTGGCGTAGCCGTGGGGCTCGACATGCTTGGCAAGCCAAACTTTGACCAGCAACTCATTCTGGAAGCGGCGATCCTTCAAGCGTACGGGGAGGATGCTTCGCGCAACGCGCCGGGTAATCAGTATGGCATTGGAGCCCGGTGGCAGCTGCCGATCAGCAACGCCCATCTGATTCGTGCCGACGCCATGTACGGTGTCACCGAGAACGCACGCGACATCAGTGGCGCTCGGGTGGAGTTCCGCTGGAAGTTCTGAGCGGCTGGGCCGCGGTCACGTCAACGTGGTAGTTGTGACACTGCGTGCATGCCTGCCCCGCTGCCTGGGGTTGGTGGCACGCAATACAGGCCGCCTTGCTGAGCGGCAGGAACTGACCAACGAAGTCGTCAGGACGACGCGATGCGTAAGGCGCCACCTGAGCCGCGGCTAGGGGATCGGCCGAGTGACAATGCGTGCAGTCCTGCAACATCGGCTGCGTCAGGTGAGGTCGATGGGAGAAACGAGTGAAGCCCCGCGGCCTGGAGCTGGCGTCGAGCCCTTTCCAGTTGACCAACAGCTGGTCTGCCTCATGCTGATCGATACTGTGACACGTGGCGCATCGCCCCGCCGAATTGCGTCCCATGAGTTCGGCCAATACGGCGTCGCGGAGTGGCAGCTTGTCTGGTCCCAACGAAGTAGCCAGGTCAATCCAAGCCCTAAGCAACGGATCCGCATGTCCCTGAGGCACATAACGCAAGGCATAGGCTTGGTCGTCGACGAACCAGCCACCGTCTCCCTGCCGATCGGAAAGCTGCTTGGAGGGCGCGTCGCCCTGGCCACCGCGAGCGCCGAACCACGCTTCTCGAGCGTCGTCAATCAACTCGATCGGTAACGCCCCAGAAAGGTCAGGCGACATCGCCTCAGAGCTAACGCCGAGCCGTCCGACTCGGGCGCCAATCTCCACGTGTCCTCGACTTGAAAGGCCCCCGACCAGTTCTCGAATCGCCTCGGCCAGCACTGCCGCATCTCGCGCGTCATCCGGCGAATCCGGGTCCAGATCGTAAAAACTGAAGTCGGCACCCAATCGGTTCATGGCGGCGGCGGCAGCAGAGTCGGCCGCCAGCAGCAGCTTGGCAATGGGAGACAAGTCGCCATCGTAGTCGCCCGTGGCCTCCTCAGGCCAACTCCCCAGCGGCTGGCCCGCGTCGCTCATCGCCAAGCGATCAAGCGTTGGCAGCGCAAGGATGGCGAGACCGCGGGCTGTGGTTGTGCGAATGTCCTCATCATGGCAACTTGCACAAGATCGTTCGTAGCCGGCCAGCAGCTTGACATCGCCATGCGGACCATCGATGTGGCAGGTGGAGCATGCGAACGGCTTCCCCTGGTAGTGCTTGGCCGCGTGGGCGTTGTGATCAAAGTTAATGCGGGTCCGCCTACGGTAAGGCCACAACCCGAAGTCGGGATGGTCGCTCGCGAAGCTACGATACTTCTGCTGGTGACATGACTGGCAACGTGCATCGGCCATGGCCTGCAGGTCATGATTCGCACCGTGGTGCTCCTGATGGCATGTTGCACAGGCAATGGGGTTGGACGATCCCGCTAGTCCCGCCAAGGCTGCATCCCCCTGTAGGCGAGCGGGTGGTAATCCATGAGCGGCCAACGCGTGTTCGGCTTCAAATTCCTTCCTGTGGCACTCCATGCAGAGGGCAGACTGCGTGGAGGGCAGCGGACTCGTGGCGTTTTCTTCAAGTGAAGCCAACCGTAGAGCGGCCTCAAGACCGCCCGGGTGGCACGCGGCGCAACGGTTCTCATGCCCGGCAACTAATCGCGCGTGAGCTTGCGAGAGTGGCCCTGGGGCAAAGACTTCGCGGCGACGGGGCGCCCCCATCGTCATCAGCAAAGCTCCCACCGTGAAGATAGCCAGACCTATGACCAATCGTCCCCGACGGCGACGGAGGCTGCGCCGCGGCTTACATGCGGGCGACTCAGGGCACTTGCCACCAGCGGTGGGACCCTGAGTGCAGGGACAACCTTCCTCGGCGCGACCACAGACCCAGGGCAGGTTCGGCCGGTCGTAGCGCGTGTCGGCATGGTTTTCGTTTTGCAGCAGACGTCTCACCCAGGGCCCCCTCGCATGGTGAGCGCTAACCAGCCATGCATAACGGCCGTCGTGAGCAGCAAATAGGTGAGTCCGATATGGACGAACAACCACCGCTTGAGCAGGCCTTGGCTCGCCTCATGAAAGTCGAGGTCATCCTTCTTGCGAACCAAGGCAAAGAGCTTCTCACTGGCAACCAGTTCTGCGTCACTCAAGTACCGTTTGAGATCCGCTAGCTCGCGCATCACTTGGCGACGCAGCCCACTGCTAGGACGCAAGGCATAGAGACCCCCCCGAGCTTCGGCGAGGTACGGGTCGATGTGATCGCAGTAGTAATCTGCCAACGTCGTAGCGCCGCTTACGCTCGTAGCCTCGATCACCGCGACGCGCGATTTCTCCACGACTTCGCGACGCAAGCGAGGTATGCGTTCGTAGACAAACTCTTCCGAAGTCCGTGCAAGCTGTCGGGGGATCGACCGGGAAAGATACAGTCCGACCACACCGCTGGTGAACGTGCCCCAGTAAGCAAACGCCAGGACGGTTTCCAGCCACCCGGTCGGCCAACGGCCACTGGTATGCAGCAGCATCAACACTGCCGAGCCCAGCCCCACATAGATGTGAAACTGCAACCAGGAAGAACTCCGACCGACCGGCAGCCCCGCCAGTTTCTTCCTAGCGTGGTATCCAGCCAGAATGAAGATCACAGCCATCATCGCATAGCCCGTGAGATGCGACGTGCGGGCCAACCCTTGGTCGAGCCAGCGCACGGAAAGCCACACCGCGGCCAGGCCCAATACGAGCAAGGCGATATTCTGTAGTCGACGTTGGGCTAAGCGTTTCATTGTTCGCCGGCATCGGCCTCGCGGGAGGGCTCCATCCAATCCGCCAACGGAGTAATCTGCGCCACATCAACACGAACTAGCGCGTCATGCGGGCACGCATTCTGACAAGCAGGTCCGGTAAGCTGTTCGGCACACAGATCGCATTTCGTGGCTTTGACAATCGGCAAGCCCGATTGCTGGTCAACGACGATGGCGCCACCCGGCTCACGAATCTCGACCATACGGATGTTTTGATAGGGGCAGCTATCGGCGCAAGTCGAACAGCCAACACAGGTCGGTTCGTTGATCCTCACCACGCCCGTGTCGGCGTCGCGATGAATCGCGCCCGTAGGGCAACCGATCATGCAAACGGGGTCGACACACTGCAGGCAAGCATTGGCAAATTGCAGGTGATCGTGCGTGGGTCCCTGACGAACGAAGCGCGGGTTGCCGTCGTGAGTTTGGGCACATGCCGTGACGCAGTCATCGCATCGCGTGCAACGGTCAAGGTCGATGACCATCGCCTGCGTTCCGTTCATCAGCCGTCGATCAACCAGGTAGTCAAGCGTGCGGGCTGGCAATGCGGGCGAGTCCGTCACTCGAGACAACTCTAGCAATTCGTCGGCGCTAAGCTTCGGCAATACCAGATCGAGCGCCACCTCGCACGGAATCACCAATAGGTCCGTGTAGCCCACAGCTCGTAGCGACTGAGAGAGCGGAGCCAGGTTGCCCTCAAGTAACGAACGGGCGAGCTCGGCGGCGCCAAAAGCTTGGCCTTTGCCCAAGTAAGCGGTTGTCTGGTGCCCTGCCCCGCGTCGGCGACTCACGCGGGCGAATCCGCTCCGCACGAGCATCAGCCCTGCAGGTGACTGGCCTTCTTCGGCAATGAGAGGTTCCCGCGTCACGCGCTCAAAGAGCGTCTCTTGATCCGCTTCCGGCAGATCGGCGTGCCAGTCGAACTGGCCATGGGTCTGAAATTGTGTCGCTGCGGCAACTTGAGCCAGTTCCTGCTCGCTCAGTCCCGCTAGCAGGGGAGTCTCCCTCAAGTGAGCCAGCAAGCTATTGCGACGATAGATCGCGTGGATGTGCTCCGAGAACGCGGGGCTGTAGCGCATCAAATCGCGGAGGCCTTGCCAACGGATTTCGAGGGCCACGACCTCCGTCTCGGCAAAAATCGTGGCTACCCCAGGCGTGCGCGACAAAGCGGCCACTTCACCAAAAACTTCACCAGCGCGCAACGTGGCGGTTTGCGCGCTATCAAGCACGCCAGGCACGTCTTGCAAGAAGAGCCGGGTGCGATCGTCATCCTGACGAGCCGCCAAGCCAGTACCGGCAAACCCCCCCTGCGCATCCAGCCGGCGCACTTCAGGAGACTTCGGGCTCGTGAATAACTGAGCCACACTCCTTAGCAGCCTCGCGCCCAACCCCGTGCTGGGCTTTGCACCAACGCTCTCCAGTCGTTCCAGAGCTGCGCGGGCAGAGCCATGCAGCAGTAAGAAGGCACTGTTGCCATAGTCGCCCTCAAGCAGGATCACGTCGCCTGGCTTGTAGTTCACCACTCGGGTGTCGCCACGTAGCAAGTCTTCCAGCGGCAACTTCGCCGGAAACGCCTCAGGTTTCATGGAGCGAAAAGGCTCGATGCCCAACAGCCGCGCGACCATTTGGTCTGTCATTCCCTGGCCAAAGGGCTCGCTCCAGCGAGTTGGTCGAGTTATGGCAACTTCAGACATACGTGGTTGGCGGCAGACAGTTGGTAGGGCAAAGAGGGTTGAAGTGACAAGTTGTCGACAACCAGAATTGCGCCGGAATTGTCACCAGGAGACCCTCAAAATTTGTACTGACGGGGCGGCGGAAGCAGGGCGTCGATGGCCGACAGCCCGCTGCCCGTTTCTTCCTGAGCAAAGCGATAGGCAACGTCACCCACGGCATCGGCCGCTTGCTCTAGGGCTTGGCTGTTGTTGACGGTCAGCCGAATCGCGCTGACGGCCTTGAGCGCTTCCTCTAGCAATGCATGATCCAGCTTCCGCTGAGCCTCCCAGAGTCTCTGCTTGACGCGAGCGGCACGCGCTGCTGAGGATTGGCCATAGACGCCGGCATCGGTGGCTTTGGCGACCGCGCGCAGGCTGGCCTCAAGGTCGGCCAGCAAACCAACCAAATACATCACGCGCACCCTCGGCAGACGACTGGGTGCGTTCTCCACACCGCCAGTGCGTTGGAAGTTGTGACGCACCATCCCCTGAGACCAACTGACGAGCTCAAAATCTTGGCTACCCGCGTTATGACCACCTACGTTCACCAACTGCTCGTTCGGCGAGGTATGACAAGCCAGGCACTGCCGGGCGATCAGGTACAGATTTGCGGGGTTATTCATCCCAGCCGCGATGCTCTGCCGATGCCGCTCCAGCCGATGCTCAGGCGACTCGGTCTGCTTGGTAACGCCGGCGCCGCCGTAGTCGGCATGCAGGTTGATCCAATCTTGTGCGGCGCCGTGGCATGACTCACAGGAGACGCCTTCGACCACGCGGACCCGATTACCCACTTGCTTGCTGGTGTAATGGCACTGGGTGCAGGTATCGTTGCGCTTGACGGAACGAAGCCCCAGGCGGTTGGCGATCTCCTTCGCCTCGGGCTTGCGATGCAAGGATTCAAAGGTCTGAGCGTGAGGGGTTGAACGCCACTGCTGCACCTCTTGCTGGTGGCAGCGCGCACAGGAGTCGCTGCCTTGCACCTTGGCAGGATCGCACTTACTAGGCGCCAAGGCTCTCCTCGGGGTTTCAGCGCTGACATAGCCATACACGCCAACGAGCAACGCCCAGGCCCCAATCGGCGTCACCCAACGGTATTGGCGGATCAAGCGCAAGGGATTCATGTTAGGCGTCCAATTCCACAGGTCCCGCTGGAACGCTGATACATGCCAAGCACTCTCCCTGGGGGCAAGGGGCGCCGGCCTCCTTGATGTTCACCGTGTCGCCAGCAACGACGCGCGTGGCGCAAGCTCCGCAGTTGCCTACGCGACAGCCTGCTTCCATCGGCACGCCCAGTCGCTCCGCAAGTTCGAGAATCGTGGCGTCCTGTTCGGACCACGGCCCTGCCTTCTTGCTACGCGCGAAGCGCACCTCGGCCCCAACAGCTGCCTTGGCCGCGGTTGTCACTCCATCGCGATTTACGCTCGCCGGACCGAACGCCTCGAAATGGATCTGATCGTCCGCCACGCCCCAGTCCAACAAACCTGGAACCATCGCATGCATCATGGCGGGCGGGCCGCACAGAAAGAATTGGAAGTCTCGTGATGGCAGCACCTGCTTCACGTAGCTCAGGTCGATACGGCCATAGTGCTGAAAGTCTCGCATCGGTTCGTCGGTTGGCAGCGGCGCGGAATAGGCTACGAATTGATGCAATTCGTCGCGCGCGGCAGCGAGTTCCGCCAGCGGTTCTTTAAACGGATGCTCGTCGCTGTTCCTCATCCCCAGGAGCAAGTAGACCTCTCGACGCAGACCGGCGTGGAACTGGGCAGCCAACATACTTATCAAGGGGGTCACGCCGATACCGGCGCCGACGAGGACAACCGGTTCTTCGCTGACCGGCTGCAAGAAGAAGTCGCCCCGCGGTGCGGCCGCCTGAACAACATCCCCGACCGCGACATGCTGATGGAGGATAGTGCTGCCGGCTCCGGGCGGCGCCGAAGGTTCCGATGCTGGCGCCGGGCAGTGCTTAACCGAGACCCGGAAGAACTCCTCCCGAGGGCGATCGCTAAGCGTGTAACAACGAACCACGGGCTTGCCGCCATCGACCGGCGGTAAGTGCAGCGTCAGAAACTGCCCTGGCTCGTAGGTGGGCAAAGGACGCCCGTCGGCCGCAGCCAAATAGAACGACTTCACCCCGACGCACTCGTCCACGATGGCCGATACACGGAAATCGCGAAGCCCTTGCCAGGCCAACGGGCGACCACTCCGCACCGATGCCTGGGCGGCAATCGCTTGCACTCTTTGGCGAAAGGCTTCTCGGTCCGCAATCAACGACTGGCGGCGTTGGCGGATGCGTTTCCGATCTGCCAGCAGTGCCCGGAACGCCTGCGCCAGGACCAAGGTGCACAGCGCGGCGCCTGCAAGCAATGTCGGTAAGTGGTACGCAGCGCCCATGCCCGGCGTTGGTTTCCTGAAGCGGTGATGCGGTTTGGCGCCGGATTATTCGTGAAATCGCGCATCCCGTCCATAACAGTCAGACCTGCGATCTTCGCACGGACAGCGTGCTAGCGTCGTGACGTTGGCGCCTTGCCCCACGGCAATCGACGAGCGAGTGCATCGGCCCCTTGGCCTGCGGGACGCAGCATGGCTTCCGGCGGGGCGAAGAAGCTCAGAGCCGCCAGCAGCGGCAAGCGCTCATCGGCCGGATGGTAGAGGAGTGGCTCGCCTTGGGCCACCATCACGCACGGCAGGCTGATGCCAGCGGGGTCGCAGCACGCTCCTCGGATTTGCAGCCCGGAAGCGTCTAATCGCAGCTCAAAGGCGAGCTGATCGAAAGCGATCGCTTGGTCGGGCGTCGCCTGCCAAAGCTGTCGTAGTCGTTGGCTTGGTCCACAGCGCAGCTGGCTGTTGGCAGCGAAGACCAACGAGCGAGCCATTTCGCCACGGCCAGCTTGAATCGTTGCCTTCAAACTCGCAATGCAATCGCCCTGCCACTCCAGACGATGCATCCTTAAACGGGCCGGCTGGCGGAAGTTGATCCCGTGATCACGACCAGCAAAGAACGCAGAGGAATCCACTCCCGAAATGCTGCCCTGCAAGCGCCCGTGCGGCGTCGAGCCAGCGGTCGTCCAATCCAGATGGCCGTGGAAGGTGGCCTGATGATTCAGCTCGCCCGGCATGAGGCCTGCGAGCCACCGCCACGCAATACCAGCCTCGCCAGTATGTAGGCTCACGCGCGTCGCTAGTGGATCAACCTGCCGGTTACGTGTCACCCTCAGCCGCAACTCCTGGCCGTTGGGACCAGCGCGCAGTTCTAGCTCGCGACCAACTTCTGGACCGCCGGGCAAAGCGCGCAACTTAGCCCTCACATAAGGCCAGCTCGCATGCTCGTCAGAATCTTCAAGAAGACTGACGCGATCAACCGCCAGCGTCACGTCCCGAGCCTTCTGCTGGCGACTGATGCGATCTATAACCCCGGCTAAGGACTGCAACCGCTTGGCTGACAGATTTACTTCATCGCCCTGTACGACAAGGTCCCCGTCAGCGACGAACACCGTGGCTTGATCTACGCGGGCCAGTTCGGTCCGAGACTCCGGCTCGCGCAGAACAATACCTGAAAGCCGCCATACGCCAGGCCGGGGTATGGTCCCCTGTTGGCACTCGACGAGCAACCCAAGCTGATCCCCCAGTTGCTCCAGCTGAGCGGCGATGCCATTGTCCACCAGTCGCACGGCGCTCCATGACGCAATGGCTAGCGTCGGCGCGATGCAGACCACCAAGAACAGCGCACGGCAAAGAGAGCGTCGGGGCATGTTGGAAAGGGGCAGCTGGCGATGGACAGCAGGAAATGCGAAAGACAACCAGGACGCTGCCGCCCTGGGTTATCGTCGACTGCCCACTCCCCTGGCCTACTTCTCGCGCGCCATCTTTAGAAAGAGGTCGTACCGGGCCTGCATCTCTTGCAAGCTGTCACCTCCAAATTTATCGACCAACGCCGCAGCAATCTCGAACGCAACCACGTTCTCTACGATGATGCTAGCAGCTGAGACGGCACAGACGTCGCTCCGCTCGTAACTCGCCTCCTGCGGCGCTTTCGTGTCGAGATTGATCGACGCCAGCGGCTTGGCAAGCGTACTGATGGGCTTCTTGGCGGCTCGGATCACCAGGGATTGGCCATTGGTCATGCCCCCTTCCAATCCTCCGGCGTTGTTGGTGGGTCGCGTGAAACCAAGATTCGGCCCTTCGCGTTGCGACTCGTCGTAGTGGATCGGATCATGCACCTGCGACCCGGGCCGCCGGGCTGCCTCAAACCCCAGGCCGATCTCAACCCCCTTGATTGCCTGCACCGCCATCACCGCCTGCGCCAGCCGGCCGTCCAGTTTGGTGCTCCATTGGGCATGCGTCCCCAGCCCAAACGGCAACCCATCCACCCGGACCTCGACGATGCCGCCCAGCGTATCGCCCGCCTTGCGGGTCTTGTCGATCAGCTGCTTGATGTCATCGTCGCGCGTGGTGTTCAGGCCATAGACGATGCTCTTCTCTCGCTCCTCACGAAGCTGCGGAATCGTCCCTTCGATCGGCTCGATTGGCTCGCCGCCAAGTTCCACGACGTAGCCAATCGTCTCGATGCCAAACTCTTTGAGCAGCAACTTGGCCAACCCACCTGCTGCCACGCGCACGGCGGTCTCTCGCGCTGACGAACGCTCCAAGACAGGGCGAATCGTGCCGAGGTGCTTGATGGAACCGGTCAGGTCCGCGTGCCCGGGCCGAGGACGCGGCAAGTCGTCCAGGCGTTCCAGCTTGTAGTCTTTGTTGACAACTTCCAGCGCAATCGGGCTTCCCAGCGAGACACCCTTCCACACGCCAGTGCGGATCTGCACCTTGTCGGTCTCAATCCGCTGCCGCCCACCACGACCGTAGCCCCCTTGTCGCCGGCGAAGGTCCTCATTGATCGGCTCGGGGTCGAGTGTCACGCCCGCCGGAAAGCCATCCACCAAGGCGAGCAGCGTCTGCCCGTGCGATTCACCAGCGGTCCAATAACGAAGCATGCGTGCAGCAACGGGGTTTGAGAGGGGATGATTGGTGGCCGAAGAATCATTCAGTTTAGTTGCTGCCGTGGAGTTAGACTATTGGCTGCCAAGTCCGGCAAGACGGAGCCCCCCCAGCGACATGAGCGAAGCCGAAGACCAAAACCCGTTTGCCTCGCCCCAGAGCGCGCTTGCTGAAGAAGCCTTCGACGGCGATCCGATCTGGCACGAGGACCAGTTGCTCATCGCGACGCTACCGGTGGACCTCCCCAGCCGCTGTCTGAAGTGCGGCAAGCCGGGCCAAGCTAGGCACAGCATTGGCTTAGTATCAGTGAAACCAACTAGACGGTATGTCAAATGGTGGCAGGCTCTGCTCGCCTTCATGATGGCGAGCGTGTTCTTTCGTGCGCTGGTTCTCAACCTTGACCGATTGTCCGAGCCCGTGTGGGAGAGCGTGTTTCCTATCTTCCCGCTCGCTATCGTCGGGATCATGCAGGGCTATGAACACTTTCAAGAGCGGCGCCGTATCGCGCGTTCCGGCTTGCATTACTCGCTCTGCCCGCATCACGAACGGCTCCACATGGCTCATCGAGCAGTAGGTGTGTCGTTCTGGCTCATTATGATGATACTTATGGGATCCATGCCAATACTCCGACAATGGATAGAGATCGATAGATTCATCCTGATCTATCCGTTCTTGGCGATAGTGGTCTTCGCCGCGGTTATCCAATGGCTGTTCAGTTCTGGAGCCGTTGAGTGCAGAATCGTTCACGAGAAAGCCACCGGCCACCACGCCATCAGCGGCGCCAGCGCAGCCTTTCTCGACAGTCTGCCTAACTACGATGGCGCGGCTAGCGCCAAGCAAAAGTCTCGCCCGTGAGGCGGTCGAACGCTTCGATGTACTTGGCCCGGGTGTTGGCTACCACGTCCTCGGGCAGCGTTGGCGGCTCGCTCGCTTGGTCCCAGTCGCTCGATAGCAGCCAATCGCGGACGTATTGCTTATCGAACGACGGTTGGCCCTGCCCCGGTTGGTACCGGTCGGCGGGCCAGTAGCGGCTACTGTCGGGGGTCAGCACTTCGTCAATCAATAGCAACTCGCCCGTCGCTTCATCGTGGCCGAACTCAAACTTGGTGTCCGCCAGCAGAATGCCACACGACGCGGCGTGCTCGGCGCCAGCTTGATAGATCGCCACGCTCTTCATGCGAAGTTCCTCGGCCAGTTCGGCGCCCAGATCGCTGGCCATGCGATCGAATGAAACGTTCTCGTCGTGATCGCCCTGCTCGGCTTTTGTGGCTGGCGTGAAGATTGGCTCGGGCAGGCGATCACTCTCTTGCAAACCTGCCGGCAGAGCAACACCGCAGACCGAACCGCTCTGCTGGTACTCCTTCCAGCCAGACCCGGACAGGTAACCCCGCACCACGCACTCAAACGGTACGACACGAGACTTGCGGCACAGCATCGTCCGGCCAGCGAGGGCCTCGCGATCCGCTCCTGCTGGCAAATCCATTTCTGCCACATCGCTGGCGATCAAATGGTGCGAGACTCCTTGCTCGGCCGCCAGTTTGGCAAACCAAAAACGGCTGGTCTCGGTCAGCACGCGGCCTTTGTCGGGAATGCCCGTGGGAAGAACCCAGTCGAAAGCGCTAATGCGGTCGGTAGCAACCAGCAGGAGTTGGTCACCCAGGTCATAGAGATCGCGTACTTTGCCACGACGCGGGGCGACCCTCCCGAGTGCCGATTCGTTAAGCGGTTTGCGGTCCATGCAGGGAGAATATACCGGAACGAGGCCCCGGGTCGAGGATGCGGGCTGACTGGCAACCAGCCTCGTCTTTGCCAGCGGGCTCGCGTTTGCCAGCAGGGTCGTCCTCGACCCCGGCGCTGCGTCCGATTAAACTCACAGCCTTGCGATGCGGTGCACTTAGGCGAGGCTTTCATGGGTTTGATGCGGCTCACAGTTGGCGATTGGGCGCGCATCCCTGAGGACTTTCTGCCCCGAATCTTTGTGGCCGGGCCCGACGAACTGCCCTTTGCTGGCCGCACGTACCGCAGTGGGGATCAGCTGATCATCGAGCGGCGTGACGACAGCTCCGGCTGCGTATGGGTCCCTTGGAGCAGCCCCGCCAGCCAGGGCGCCAACGAGAATGCCAGCGCCGAGGGCCAATGGCTGGTCGGCACCGCCACGCTAATGGAGCGCGACGCGCCCTACCAACTGGAAGTGGAACTAGCGCGCGGAGCCGTCTACCGTCTGCGAAACCAGCTGGCCACATGGGTCCAACTGGGACTTCAGAGCAATGAATCGCTCGACACGCAGGTTGCTGAGGCGACACAGCTGTTCTCGCGCGCCGCGTCGCGACAGGACGATCTTGCCGACTGCCTTCCTTTGGCCGAGCAGGCCATCACGCTGGCAGGCTCGGCATCGATCGCTTTGACTGCACTCTATGCCGAACAGGCGATGGCGGTCCGCCAGGCCGCTACGGCGCAATTACCCACGCTGTTGGGGTTCGCTGCCAGAGGCGAATTGCCCCAGGAGGCTGGCGGACCACTGGGCGAGGCATTTAGCACCATCGCCCTGCCCTGCGCCTGGAACGCGGTCGAGGCTAGTGAAGGCAAGAGACGCTGGAAGGCGATCGACGCCCAATTCGCCTGGGCAAAACAAACTGGCATGCGAGTTTGTGCCGGGCCGCTGATTGAATTCCACGACCGTAGCATCCCCGACTGGGCTTACTTGTGGGAAGGCGACTTTGAAGCGCTCTCCGCTTTGATGATTACCCACGTCGAGACCGTCGTTGCCAGATACCGCGGCCGAGTCCAGTTGTGGCATGTCGCCAGTCGGATTAACCGTCGCAACGTGCTGGGCCTGTCCGACGAACAGCGGCTGCAGTTGGTTGCCCGCGCCGTCCGCGCGATCCGCGAAACCGAGGATCCTCAAGGCAACAGCAAGACGCCCATCGTGGTGAGCTTGGACCAGCCGTGGGGGGAATACTTGTTGGACGAAACTAGCGATCTAGCGCCGATCGACTTCGCCGACGCCCTGGAGCGAGCCGATCTGGGAATTGCCGGCTTCGGTCTAGAACTCAACCTTGGCTACACACCCGATGGCACCTCCGCACGCAACCCGCTCGACTATAGTCGACTGCTCGACTACTGGAGCATGCGACTGGAATTGCCATTGATGCTCTCCATCACGGCGCCCAGTAGCGGCGGTGACGATCCACAGGCAAGCCCCAAGCTCCGCGTGGCTGCTGGCGACGCGTTAGCGGGGCAGGCTCAATCGACTTGGATCACACAGTGCCTTCCCATGTTGTTGGCCAAGAACTGCGTGCAAGTGGTTCTCTGGAACGGTCATCGCGACGACCAACCACACCTTTACCCGCATGGCGGCCTGTATGGCATGGACGGGCAGGCAAAGCCCGCACTTGCAGAATTGCAAAAGCTTCGCGCTGCTTACCTCGTCTAGCCCAGCTCATGCCACCGGACCACGGAACACGGGATACGGCGGCGTAGGTTAATGGGTCATGATGACCGACTCGTGCGTGTCGCTCGCCAGCACTGCCTCGCGGCGGTCGCTGTGGTTACGAAGCTCTGAGTGCTCTTGGTCAAACCGCTGTAGACAATCGTCCGTCATGCCGCATAGCCGCAGCGCGCCAGCACGCTGGCCAAGGCGCTCGCGGAGTTCATCAAACTTCCGCGTTGCTTCGGCAGATAATGAGCGGACCTCGTCCATCTCAACCACCAACCGGTAGGTGAAATGCCGCTCGCAGATGGTCCACAGTTCATCAACAAGCGGTTCAACCGAACCCGCCGGGGTCTTCAAGCGAACGATCAACCAGTTTGGTCCGCGATCTAGTTCGTAACGTTGCTCTTCCTCAGGATTGAGTGTGAGCGCGCCAACGCCTGCCGTAGAAGTGGCCATGAGATTTCGCTCCGTCGGTGAAAAGGCCCCCGGAACGCTCCCGGGGAGAGGACTGCGGTCCAACCAACCACAGTCGTCGCAGCCTGCGCGGCCCGTGTCCCCTGTGTCGGTTTCCAGTCCGAGGAGACGACAAGCGAAAGAGGGATCAATCGATAGTCGTTCAAAGCGCGTGCTGCTTGCCGCAGTCTATCGCTTAACGGCATGGCAGTTCAAGCTTGACCGTGGCCAACCACCATCAGCCAGCATGCTGGCGCCGATTTGGGGTCGTGATAAAACGCTAGGCGAGCATCTCGGCAAGCGTCCTCTGCGCCACTTCAAACGCGGCGGGTAACTTCTCTGGCTGCTTGCCACCCGCTTGGGCCATGTCAGGCTTACCGCCGCCGCCGCCACCTACGGCTTTGGCCACAGGACCAATCCACTTGCCGGCACTCACACCGCGCTGCTGCAGGTCTTTGGTCACGCCCGCAACGATGGTCACTTTGTCATCCCCCTGCTTGGCCGCCAGCAGCACAGCCGCCGATTGGGTCTTTTGTCGTACCGCGTCGATCAACTGCCGCATCAAATTTGGCGCGGCTCCAGGGGTTTCTTGAACTACCACAGTCACGCCGTCCACTTCGGTCGCCGACTCCAGCAGCGTGTCGGCATCCAGCGGACCGGCCGCTTCGCGCTCCGCCAACTGAGCCTGAAGCGACTGGATATCTGCCCGAATCGCCGCGACGCGGTCGTTGACCTCCAGCGGGGCAACCGACAATAGTCTGGCCGTTTCCAGCAGGGCCAGCTTCTTCTGCTTGAAAGTAATTCGCCCGCCTACCAAGGGGAGTGTCGCCGCGCCGGGCTTGTGAGGGGCTCCGCCGGCGAGCTGCTTCTTGAGCGCTCGCTGTTGCTCCAGCAAGTCTGATACGACCGCAGAGACCGCCACGGGCGAGCAATCGAGCTCTGCCGCGCAGCCGTCGATGATCGACTCGATCTGATCGGCATACTCCTTGGCCTTCTGTCCCGTAACGGCGGTGATGCGGCGCGTGCCGGCCGAGACGCCCTCCTCGCTGAGGATCTCAAATGCGCCAACTTCGCTGGTGTTTGTCAGATGCGTACCGCCACAGAGCTCGCGGCTGAACGCCCCGCCCGCCATGGGGCCCATTGAAACCATCCGCACGGGGTCAGGATACTTCTCACCGAACAACATCATCGCGCCTTGCTGCCGGGCATCGGCCAGTGGCAACGTCTCCCACTTCACCTCGGCCGCGGCCGTCACATGCGCTTTGACATCGGAGGCAATGATCGCCAAGTCGTCGTCTTCCACCGGGCTCAAGTTCGAGAAGTCAAACCGCAGCCAGTCTTCGTCCACCTTTGAACCTTGCTGCTGGGCATGCTCGCCGAGCGTCTTATGCAGCGCGTTGTGCAGGATGTGCGTCGCGGAGTGAGCACGGGCGATGGCGTCACGGCGGTCGGTGCTGACGGTCGCGGTAACGGTCGCTCCTTCAACCAGCTCGCCTGCGACAAGCGTGCCGATGTGAATGAACAAATCACCATCTTTTTGGGTGTCGGTCACCTCAAACGCAAAGCCATCGCCAGTCAGCTTGCCGGTGTCGCCAACCTGACCACCTGACTCGCCATAGAAGGGCGTTTTGTCAAGCACGACCCGCAGCTCTTGATCAGACGACTGAACCCTCGCGGCAAGTTGATCGTCGCCGGGTTGGCCTTCGACAATCCCTTTGATCACGCCTGTTGCCTCGGTCGTGTCGTAACCCAAAAACTCTGTCGTCACGCCGGCTTGCTTTAGCGAATCAACGGGACCCTTGGCGCCCATGACGGTGTGGACAAGCTTGCCAGAAGCTTCGCCGTGCTCCGCCATGGCGGCTTGATAACCGTCCCAGTCGAAGGCCAATTTGTGCTCGGCAGCCAGTGCTTCGAACAACTCCGGCGGAACGCCATAGGTCTGATAAAGATCAGCCGCCGCCGCGCCTTCAACCGTCGTACGGCTGTCGCGTTTCATCTCTTCGAACACCGCGTCGATGCGGTTCAGACCACCATCGATCGTGCCGAGAAAATTCTCCTCTTCCTTCTTGATGACCCCGGCAACGCGCTCCACGGTCTCTAGTAGTTCCGGATAGGCGGACTTCATTGCATCGGCTACCGGCTTGACAAGCTGACACAGGAAGGGCTCGGTTAGGCCCATCTGATGGCCATCCAGCACCGCGCGCCGCAATAGTCGCTTGACGACATACTTCTCCTTATTGGCGCCGGGGTACACATTCTCGTGCACGCTAAACGTACAGGCCCGTACGTGGTCGGTGATTCGCCGGAGCCGCCGACCGTTGTCACTGTCGTAGGAATACTCCACGCCACACACTTCGGCCGCCGCCTGGACAATCGGCATCAGGTTGTCGATGTGGAAGTTGGTCTCCACGCCTTGCAGCGCGGCTGCCGTGCGCTCGAGCCCCATCCCCGTATCGATATTCTTGCTGGGCAAGGGCCGCAAGTTGTCCGGCGGATCGCCCACGCGATTGAACTGCGTAAAGACTAGGTTCCAGATTTCCAGCGGCTCTCGCCCCGGAGCCGTGTAGTAGATCTCACTGCAAGGGCCACACACGCCGTCAGGCCCTTGGCTGGGCGCGCTGGCGGGCCAAAAGTTCTCGTCCTCTTCCTCAAAAGAAATCCGGCTCATCGGCAGTCCGATCTCGTCATGCCAAATGTCGGCCGCATCCTTGTCGTCTTTATAGACCGTCACCGTGAGGGTCTCTTCCGGCAGGCCAAGCCATTGCTTGTCGGTGAGAAACTCCCAGGCCCAATGAATGGCGTCTCGCTTGAAGTAGTCGCCAAAGCTGAAGTTGCCCAGCATCTCGAAGAACGTATGGTGCCGCGGCGTGCGGCCGACGTTGTCGATATCGCCGGTGCGCATGCACTTTTGGCAGGTGGTGGCCCGCGTGTATTCGAGCTTCACTTTGCCAAGAAAATGATCCTTGAACTGATTCATCCCCGCCGGCGTGAACAGCACGCTGGGGTCCCACGTGGGCACCAGCACATCGCTCGGGACGCGGGTGTGACCCTTGGTTTCGAAGAAAGCGAGGTATTTCTCGCGGAGTTCGTCGGTTTTCATGACGGCGGTCAGTTCTCAGCAATCGGCTCTCTGCAGCCGGCGAGCGACATCTCGCCGGACTCAATCTCTGGCAAGCCCGGATAATAGCGGAATCGCCCGCGCCGTGGCAGGCGCGAAAAAACCATTGCATTTCGCACCGGCTCGGCTAATACTACGGGCGATGCGGAGGTTGCTCCGCCTTTCTTGTCGATCCTGTCTGCCAGTGAATCAGCCATAAAGCGTTTCGTCCCCACCCCCTCCGGTGGCGACTTGGTTGATTCCCTGTTTCCTCTCCCTGGCAGACATTCTTGTGCCGTCTTTCGCTCGTCATTCTGCGTTTATTGCAGCCGCCGCTGCCCTGCTCGGCGTAACCGGCAACGCGCCGGCTTGCGTGCTGTGCGACTACTTTGGCCCTGGCTGCTGCGCGCCGGGCGATGGCCCCCCGGCTGAGCCAACCCCGATTGGCGCCGACGACACCCCTACGTTCGACCTGCGAGGTGGCCAGTGGCCTCAACCCGCCGGCGACGGCTCGCCCGTGACCCTGACCTACAGCTACTGGAACCTCCTGGACGGCAACCTCCTCGACCCGGATGGCGTTCCCGTCCCCGCCGACTACATAAAAACGGTCATTGAGGAGGCACTCGGCCTCTGGGCTTCGGTAGCGCCGCTGCACTTTGTCGAAGTCGAAGACCAAGGTGGCCGAGCACGCCGCGCCGCCTACCCGGACGGTCAGTTTGGTCAGATTCGCTTCGCCCATGATCGGATCAATGGCCCCGATCCACCTGGCGGCCCTCCGACGACCAAAGCGCTGGCGTTTTTTCCCTCGGCTGGTAGCAATCTGAGGGGCGACGTTTTCTTCGACAACTCCGACCCCTGGGCTGTGAATGGCACCGAGAGTAAGCCCGACATCCTTGGCGCCGCGATTCATGAAATTGGTCACACGCTCGGCTTGGGACATGACTCGAATCCCGACTCGAACATGTATTGGATCTTCAATCGGTTTAACGGCCCTGGCACCGGAGAGTTGCACTTTTCGGATATCGCCGGCGTGCAAGCCATTTACGGAGAGGGCGTCGGCAGTGTGACCGCGCTGTCAGGCGTACCCGAGCCGTGCACCTTGCTCATGCTTGCAACCGCCACAGCGATGGCCATGTCGAGAAGGGTCCGGCAGCCTGACAAACGGTGAGAGCTGCCTTGATGCGCTGGCAACGAAAGCGGGCCGCCCTAGCAGAGCGGCCCGGTGTGGCTTCAACAGTGGCAATTGCTTCGTATCTAGCGGCGACGACGTGCCACCAGCAGTGCCATGGCGCCGCTCAGTGAGAGTGTACCGGGCTCGGGAATCGCAAGGTTGGTCGTCACCAGCGCTAGGTCATCACCATCCACAACTCCCGAACCGTTCAAGTCTCCGTCCAACCAACCGGCGCTGGTCGTAAGCCCCAGGTTGCTAGACACCAACGACTGGTCCGCGGCATCGACGATGCCATCCAGGTTGGCGTCGCCGACAATCGCTGTGATACTGCCGAAGGCGGTCAGGTTGCCAACTATGCCTGTTGTCTGGGCAACTTCACCAGCAACGAGAGAAAGGGATGACGTCAAAGGGCCTTCCGTCGAGGGTCCTTGCGTGACAAACGTGGCCATCAACAAAGTGGCTTCGGGAGTTAGCGGAGCGGTTCCATGGGAAAAGAATGCCTGACCATTGGCGCCTTGGCTGGGATCAAGCTGAAAGCCTTCGGCGAACAGTCCTCCAAAGCCGCCGCCCGTGTCTTCCCAGCCAAAAATCGGA
Organism: Lacipirellulaceae bacterium; assembly: GCA_965263315.1. Classification (GTDB taxonomy): domain Bacteria; phylum Planctomycetota; class Planctomycetia; order Pirellulales; family Lacipirellulaceae; genus JBCCQL01. The sequence continues at coordinate 500,997 of CBDHGZ010000003.1, forward strand.
GGGGCCGGTGTGGCGGTTTCCACACCACCGTTGCCAAGTCCTGTGAGGGGCACCGTGCCGGAAATCAGGCTAGCGCCAGCGAAGTCGGCACCAAATTCGGCGCCAAACAGGACGGTTGCCGCACTTGGTGAGGCGCCGTTTGTAAGGGTCACTTCCCAAACCCAGTTGCCATCGGCGTTGAGCTGTGGGATGCCGCTGGTACGCTGAACATCAACAGAAAAGAAGGGAGACTGAGCTACCGCAGTGAGCGGGGCGGACGTCGCCAAGAGGGCGACCAAGGTGAGAGTCCGGGTCATTAGAACAACTCCTCGTTCGATGCTACTTCGTTGGATGATGAGCTCAACACCAAGTATCCACTCGGTGGTTGCCTACAAGTGGCCCACCATATCCACACCTGCCACCACTTCGATACGATGAAGCAAAGATAAACACGTTTTCTTAACCGAGCCTCGCCGCCAAAGTTCTCTCTTGCGAAACGCCCCTTCGCTTTGGAGAAAAACTCTGGTGGGCTTGGTGGAAACACACCAACAAGGTCCCCGCCTCTTGCTTTTCTGATCACGTTGAATACTACCGCTGCAACCACTGATTCCGCCCTGGGTGACGCTCTCCAGCAGTACTGGGGGTACGACGATTTCCGCCCTCTGCAGCGCGAAGCCATGACCTGCGTGATGCAGGACCGCGAGTCGGTCGTGGTGCTCCCCACGGGTGGCGGCAAGAGCCTCTGCTTCCAGGCGCCGGCCGTTTGTCGCCAAGGGACGGCCGTGGTTGTGTCGCCGCTGATCTCGTTGATGAAAGACCAGGTCGATGCCCTGCGCGAGTGCGGCGTGGAAGCGGCCGCGATCAACAGCACGCTCTCGTACGAAGAACGGCGCGACGTGGCAGAACGGGCCAAAGCAGGGCAGATCAAGCTGCTGTACGCCGCTCCCGAGCGGCTGCTGACTTCAGGGACGCTGAGCTTCCTGACGCAGATTCAGGTATCGTTCATCGCCATCGACGAGGCCCACTGCATCAGCAGCTGGGGACACGACTTTCGCCCCGAGTACCGGGGGCTGCAACAACTGAAGGAGGTACTGCCCAACGTTGCGATGCACGCCTACACCGCGACGGCGTCCGAGCGCGTCCGCAAAGACATTGCTCAACAGATGGGCTTCCGCGAGCCAGAGTTCCTGGTCGGTTCGTTTGATCGCCCAAATCTGCACTATCGTGTAGCCCGTGCCAACAACAAACTTGGCCAGATTCAAGAGGTTATCAACCGACGCCAAGGTGAGTCGGGCATCGTCTATTGCATCAGCCGCAAGGAGGTGGAAAGAACTGCCGCAGCGCTCAACGAGTTGGGCATCCGCGCCGCCCCCTACCACGCGGGGCTCAGCGATCAAGAGCGGCAGCGAAACCAAGATGCGTTTATCGAAGAGCGAGTCGACGTGGTGGTGGCGACCGTTGCCTTTGGCATGGGAATCGACAAGTCGAACGTACGGTACGTTGTCCACGCCGGCATGCCAAAGTCGATTGAAAACTACCAACAGGAGAGCGGCCGCGCCGGCCGCGACGGCCTCGAAGCCGAGTGCGTACTGCTCTACAGCGCGGGCGACGCTTCCACCTGGCGCCGGATGACCGACATGTCTGACCCGCAAGCGGCCGCCGCCGCTCTGCGCTCGATCGACGCCATGAGTAACTTCGCCGGCGGCGTGACCTGTCGGCACAAGGCCCTGGTCGAGCACTTTGGCCAGGCTTACGAGAAATCCAATTGCGGCGCGTGCGACGTCTGCAACGGTGGCCTCGAGATGGTCGACGAGCCCCTGGTGCTTGCGCAAAAAATCTTGTCCTGTGTCGCGCGCCTTGAGCAACGATTCGGTGGCGACTACACCGCCAAAGTGCTGGCCGGTTCCGGCGAAGCCCGCATTGCTCAGCAAGGGCATGACCAACTCAGCACCTACGGCTTGCTGAGCAAGCATCCCGCCGCGACGATCCGTGATTGGATCGAGCAACTCGTAGGGCAAGGCTACTTGGTCAAAGCAGGTGAGTACAACGTGCTGGAACTGACGGAGTCCGGCGTTGCCATCCTAAAAGGCAAAGGCGAACCAACCCTGCTCAAGCCGGCGGCCAAGCAAAGACGCGATGGTGCTCGCCCCTCCACGGCCGACGACTGGCAGGGAGTTGATCGAGAGCTGTTTCAGTTGCTACGTGACCTGCGCGCCGACCTTGCCGCAGAGCACGCCGTGCCCGCCTATATTGTGTTTGGCGACGCCGCCCTGCGGGATATGGCTCGCCGCCGGCCTTCGTCGCTCGAAAGCTTCGCCGAAGTGCGCGGCGTGGGCCAAAAAAAGCTGGCTGAGTACGGCGAGACCTTCGTCCATGCCATTGTCGACCACTGCCAGCAACACCAGGTGGAACTCGACGTATTGGACTCGAAGCAACGGAAGGTGGATGTCAGTGCTGAGGACACGTCCCCATCGGTTAGTGCCTCAGCGTTGGCAGCTTTCAAACACTTTCGCGACGGGTGTTCGCTGGAAGAGACCGCTGCGGCCATGCAGCGTGCTCGCTCGACGGTGGTTGGCTACCTCAACCAATACCTCCGTCACGAGAAAGTGACGGACCCCTGCATCTGGGTCGATGCGTCCGTGGCGACGCAGGTGGAGGAAGCCATCCAGGCGGTTGGCCTCCGAGGGCTCAAACCAATCTACGAGCAGCTTGGTGGCCAGGTGGATTACGACGCGATTCGAATCGTGGCCACTTGTGTGGGCAATCGTGAGTGACCTCAGCGCCATGGAGCTTGCGAGGCCAGGCAACAGGAGCACACAATAGACTTATGATTCCCCCCACCGCTAAAGCGCTAAGATGCGAGAGCTGTGGCGCCGCGTTGTCACCAGACAATCCGACGTGTGACTACTGTGGTTCACACCACGACTTGCCCACTTACGCCGAGGCGAAGTTGACTCAACCGCCCAAGAGGCCGCGTTCACGACGCATTCTGATCACCCTGGCGTTTATCGTCGGATTGATTGTTGTCGCCGTGGCCTGCGCTACGTCGCTAATCGACTAAGCTCCGATCTTCCCAGCGCGCAAAAAAAACCGCCGGCCGCTCCGAAGAGCGACCGGCGGAGAAGGGATCTCGCAGCCATCGTCTGGCTTCACCTTAGTAGGTGAAGATGCAGTCGATGCCGAAGGTGGTCTCGCTGTCACGACCGTTGCCGTAGCCGTTGGCAACATTGGTCCAGTCGTGACGAATCTCCGGACGCAGCACAACGTTGGCGTGCGGACGGTAGTTGAGGCCGTAGGTCATTTCTTGGAAAGACTGACCTTCGTTCTTCCACCATTCGATACGGGCGCCAGCGGCCAGGCAGTCGTTGATCGTGTAGAACAGGTACTGGTTGATGCCAACCTGATCGTGACCAACGCCATCCCGCACAGCGACCAAGTCACTTTGGAAGACGTAGTTGAGGTTGTCGCTCAGAGCCACGTCGAAGACGCATGAGTGGCTGTAAGCCGAGTCATCCGTTTGACCAGCGGCGCCGTAGGTCGCCCCATCGCTACGCAGGCCGAAGTCGCCGAACGTGGTGATGTAGGTGAACGAGACGTCGTCGGTCAGAGCGGCGCTGAAACCACCCAAGAAGCTCGAACCGCTGGTGCCGTTCTGGGTGTACTGGTCGAAACCGGTGTCCCAGCCAAGCGTCCAACCACCGTAGAGCTCAACGTTTTCCATGCCGCTGTAGGTCGCCAGAACACCGGTGTGGGTGAACGGCTCGCTATTGAACATCGTGTAAGCGTGGCTGTAGAAGAAGTTGTCCGGAGCGGTAACCACTTCGTAACCGACCAGCGTGTAGAAGTGACCCGCGATGACGGAGAAGTCACCCTTGGCCAATTCGATGTAAGCCTGCGGCATGGCCCAACCGTACTCACCGTGGTTGAAGCCGGACGAGAAGTCCCAGCGGGGATCGTCGTTACCGAAAGCTTGGGTCTTCTGAGCGTCGGTACCGTACATGACGTCGAAACGGAAACCCCAGTCGAGGCCATCCGAACCATCAGCAACCTTCTCGAACCAGAACCACTGTTGGTGCAGGTTCAGCTGATCGGGAACGTCGTTGAACGCCAGCACGTCGCCGAAGTTCGCGGAGAACGGGGTTTGCTCGGTGTGGTAGCCGATCTGCGTCCACATGCCGAAGTCAATCGGGCAAGTGCCGCATGGGTCGAGGTGACCCTTCAGCGAGCAGGGATCGCCCAGGTCGCAGCAGCCACCCAGCGGGCAACCAGCGCCACAGGTGCTTCCGCAGCCGCAGGCGTCGCCGCAGGCGTCGCCGCAGCAAGCATCGCCGCAGCACTCGTCGTCGCAGCCACAGCTGGGCTCATCGCAGCAGCAGCTCGGTTCGTCGCAGCAGCAGCTGGGCTCATCGCAGCAGCAGCTCGGTTCGTCGCAGCAGCAGCTCGGCTCATCGCAGCAGCAGCTGGGTTCATCACAGCAGCAGCTCGGTTCGTCGCAGCAGCAGCTGGGCTCTTCGCAACAGCTTGTTAGTTTGTAGTTGAAGGCCGTTTGGACCTCCGACTGGGCCAGCACAGGACTGGTGCCCAGGGCGATCACGGCCAAGCCGATCGTCCATCTTGCAAGATTCACCTTCAGACTCCTTCTCTGGGTTTTTCGCGGCAGCTTCCGAGCACGCGAACGGGGAAATACTCTAAACCTGGCGGGGCGGACCATTTCTTGTCACCACACACTCCGCCAGGGTGACCTACCGCCTCGGAAGCTCTATCGACGGGCCAGCAAGCGAACATGCAAACCCATGGGCCCAGTTCTGGCTGTTTTTGGCCTTAAAAGGTGGAATCGTGGTAAACCTTGCGGCCTTGGAAAGAAGTGGCGTCATGGCGCCCTACGAAAGCACGGGTAGCCGCGAGCCCAATAAGCCGCGATTCGGCCAAACTGACCAACAGCGCTAACCCTCTCCCGACGCTAGCACACCAATTCACGGCGCTGCTAGCAGAAAATAGCAGAACAGTTCGTTCATTCGTCGGAAAGCTGTTGCTGCGCGACGTGCCACTCCGCGGGAACCCCACGCGGAGCCAAACGCTCCATGAGCAGCGCTACGCGGCAAGTTTCTCCCGCGGCACTGGTCACGACGTAGTTGAGCAGCAACCGCAATTGGCGAGGACGCACCTGCTTCATCGGGCCATCGGAGACCCAGCGCGCCTGGACGCCTGAACCCAGCTTGCTCAATCGCTCCACGGCCGGGTCGGTGTCATACGCCTCTTTGGTCTGCTGCATCTGGCCAGCCACCTTGGGGTCTGCCTCGCCTTGGGTAGCACGACGATACAGCTCTCGATCCCCGGCACCCATGGTCAGATAAAAGGACCCGTCGACGTCTCCAGCCGCAACCAGATCAATCCATGCCTCGGCCGCCGGCCGGGCTTGGTGTGACATCCATCGAGCGTACAAACGGTCGCGGGTGAGCGATCCCGCCAGAGAAACCGCAGCCAGTAGCAAACCGATCACGGCCAGGGTGCGGCCGGTGAGCACGTCCGGTTTGGCGGCGATCGCACGCAACGCTACGACCGACACCATCAGGGCTACTACTGGGAGAATGAGCAGAACCGGCGCCGCGAAGACCGCCGTCGAAGCCAACCCCAGCAGGAGTGCTACGACAGCCATGGTCGACAGCGAACGATACTCCGCCCCGAACTCGTCTGCCGTGGCGACGCTCTCAGCGAGCGGCTGATCTTGCTCAGTCACAGACACGGCTTCTTGCGGTGTGAGAGGAATCCTGTGTTGGCCAAGCGGCGCTAGTTACGGCGAACTTTCATGCTTTCGGTCGCTTCGTATCGCTCTCGATGGTCGCCGTAAATGGCCACAAAGTCTTCAGCGCTGAACTCAGTGCCGCCCGTCAGCCCCGCAGCGGAAGCGGCTTCGACGACCCGGAGCCAACCGATGTCCAGCGCCAGGATGCCCGCGCTGCTCAGGTCGCCTGGCGGGTAATCCATGCCTCCGCCCAGGCCGTCCTTGGGCAGGGGGGTCGCATGGAGACTGGCGCCAACGATGCCTGCCATCACGGCGCCCGCCACCAATCCGACAGCCATGCCGCCAAAGGTATCGATCTGAGGGATGAACTTCGCCCGGGTCTTTGACAGCCCAGCACAGATGGCCTTGAGAATGCCCATCGTCAGGCTAAACAGTCCCCAAATCACCACGATGTCCAACAAGTAGGTGTACTCGCCGTTGGTTGCCTCGTCCGCCATCACCGTGACTGGCTGGGCGAAACCGAAGGCCACCAAACCACTGACGATCATGAGCATCAGAGTAATCGTATTACTCCATAAGCCTTCGGTCACCATCATTGCGAAGGTGGCAAAGAAGACGATGCCAAGGAGGACGGCAAACAGCATGGGTTCGCGATCTATGGTTGGTGGCTTGTGACCGGAATACTTCGTGGAAGCTTACTCTTTCAAGACCCGCTGCAACTCTTGGAGAGAAGTAGCGCCTTTGGCGACCAGGAGGATGCCTTCCTCTTGGTGGTTTCGCATGCCAGCGGTCCGGGCCGCCTTGCGGAGGTGCTCCATCTTGGGTTGCTTGAGAAGCGTCTGGCAACACTTTTCGTTAGGCACCAGCAGCTCGAACAGACCCGTGCGGCCACGGTAACCAATCCCTCCACAAGCCGCGCATGGCTTCTTGATCTCTTCCCCTTCAGGCGGTCGGTAGAGCATCTGCACCTTGCCAGCGGGAATGCCCAGCTTTTGCAGCAGTGCGGGGGCCGGTTCGTAACCCACTTTGCATTCATCACACAGCAGGCGAATCAACCGCATGTTGATCACCGCCGTCGTGAGCTCAGCGACATCGCGATGAGGAGCTTTCTTTTGAATCAGCCGCAACAACGCTTCGGGGGCTTCCTTGGCATGCGTGCTGGTCACCAGCAGCTTCTCGTCGCGGACTTCGGCCAAGAGCGCCTTGGCAGACTCGCCATTTACAAAATCGCGACAGACATAGACATTCGGATAGAGTCGAACCAGCTTCTCAAGATTGGTGACGGGCGACTCGCCCTTCTTAGAGTCGTACGGTTTGACAACGACGTTCTCGATTTCACGATCGGGATTGTTCACATCCTCGATCGAGAAGAAGTCTCGCATTAGCCGGTCGGTTTCCATCAGCGAGACATCAAACAGCGTGGTCAGGCCGCCGCCCGGCATGGCAGAGATGACCACAAACCCCGCGTCGGCCGCCATGACCGCTTCCCATTGCTCGCGGATCTTGTCCCGCATGCCGAGTTCTTTATAGGTGCGCAAGGCTTTGGCTTCGACATCCTTCAGGCCCACCACGACCCGTTCGCCCGTTTTCACACCCTGGCTCTTGAGACTGATGGCGTACTTACCACCATCGTACTGCGCGCCAATTTCACCCTCTTGCTTCGACTGACGGTCGGCCGGTTTGAGATTCGCCAATTGCTTGAGCACGGCCAGCATCACGTCGCCGGAGTCGCGTTCCATCGACTCGCCATTGTGCCACACACCATCGATCAACCGCCGCACCGCCACGGTATCCTGACGATAGTCGAGCATCGACTGTTCGCTGCGGCTGGTGACCATGTCAGACACCAGCTGTTTGGCAAGTAAGTAGCCGGGTGATCGCCGCGCGGTTTGCAAATTCGCCTTGTTGGTAATCGGATCGTCCGACCCCATGGCCTGGAAGTCGACCGCGGCCCCCTGCATGTAAGCGGCCTGTTTCTCGGTCTTCTTGCCAGTCAAGCTGGCCATCTGGAACTGCAGCCAATCTTTGGTGAACACCTTCTGATGGGGCTCAACCGCAGCGTTGTGGCTCATCCCATAGGAAACAATCAAGCCAATGCAGATGACATACAGTAGCGGCCCCGAAGCAAAGAACGGCAATACAAACAGAACCGCCCCGCCAATCAGACCACAAATCAAAACCACGCTGTTCCAAACCAGGAAGTTGATCCGGAAGATCTGGCAGTCGCGGTTGATCCAGTCGCCGGTGCGAACCCAGGTCAGCATCGCAATCACCACTAGCAGCGTCTTCCACCAACTAACGGCGTAACTGCGGGAACGCTTGATCGAGTGATCGTCGTCCCATTTGTCCCAAGACTTGGGGGTGGCCAACTGGGGGTCGTCATCGCCCAAGCCGCCGGCGAAATCGGCATCGTCGGGAAAGCCGCCTTCGTCGTCCGGCTGGTCGTTCTCAACCTTGTTGACTTTGTTCTTGGCGTTCTTGGCCTGCATATCGGCCTGGATGCTCGACGCCGCGCCGACATCCATCAGCGTCTGACCTACCGCGGCATGGGAACCTGCCAACCAAGCGGCAAACGCCAAGAGACCAACCACCCGCATCGCAGAAGCCCCGCCGAAGAAACCCATCAAAGAATGCCACCCTGCGCCACATTGATGCCCTTGAGCGCCATTTTGAGCGCTTCACGATTGGGCGCCACTTCCATGGCGGTCGCCCGGTCGATCAATTCGTCGTCGACCAGTTGCTTGAGGCTCTGAGTAAAGTCTTGCATGCCATCCTCAGCTCCAATCCGGATGGCGTCCCCCAGTTTGTGATCTTGCTCGTCGAGCACCAGTTTCTTGATTGTGGGCGAGAACGTCATGATCTCGACCGTCGGCACTCGGCCAACCCCTGGCTTGATGCTCTTGAGCAACTTCTGACCAATGATCCCTTTCATGTTCATGGCGATGGCGCTGCGCAGCGCGCCGTGCATCTCTTGGGGGAAGAGGTCCAGAATACGCCCGATGGTCGACGACGCACTGGCAGCGTGAATGGTTCCAAAGACCAAGTGACCTGTCTCGGCGGCGTGGATGGCCGTCATGAAGGTTTCTCGGTCACGCATTTCGCCCACGAGCATCACGTCTGGGTCTTCCCGCACCGCGTGCTTCATGCCCACCTCGAAGTCGATCACATCGAGACCGACCTCGCGTTGGTTGATCAGGCACTTTTCTTCGGTGAAGACAAACTCGATCGGGTCTTCAAGCGTGAGGATATGCTTGCGATAGTTGCTATTGATCCAGTTAAGCATCGACGCGATGGTCGTACTCTTACCAGAGCCGGTAACCCCGGCCAGCAGGATCATGCCTTGGTCGAACTTACAAAGCTCCACGACCGAGGGCGGCAGGTTCAAGCCTTCGAAGTCCGGAATCCAACTGCTGACCCGCCGCGCAACCATGCCCATGTGGCCCAGTTGCTGCAGCAGGTTCACACGGAACCGCCAGTTGGTTTCGTCCACCTGCACAGTGTGGGCGAAGTCCGCTCCGCCGTCTTTCTCGAAGATCTTCTTGTTCCGCTCGTTCAGCAGCGGGTACAAACACCGGACCATCTCCTCGTCGTCCATCGGCCCGCGGTTGAGCGGCCGTAGCGTGCCGTTCACTCGCACCATGGGCGGCTTGCCAACCTTCAGGTGCAAGTCGCTCCCTTCCTGCTTCACGCAGGCGCGGAACAGCTTGTTGACTTCAAGCTCAGCCGTGTTGGGGATTAGGCCACTCTTGATGGCCTCGGCGACGCTCGCCATGAGATTACCTCCTCTGCGTAGGCTCTGAAGACGACTCAGGGCCCGTCCGTTCCGGGTTCGGTGCAAGCTTCCAGTCTACACCGAACCGAGCAGAGGGGGAAAACCCCTGGTAAAAATCGGCCCAGACCCCGATCGCCCGTCAGACGGCAGGCCCCAACTGGCCTGCTGCGGGGGGCGATCGCTTCGCACCATGCGACAACCACGCATACCCCAGCGGCAAAACGACCGCCATGGCCAGACAACACTGCCATGGCAAATAAGGATCCATCTCATAGAGCCACGCCCCAACAATCGGCGCTAAGACCAGCGCCGTGGCCATGGTGGTGGAAAACAGCCCCATATATTCGCCCCGGCGTCCCCCCTCGCTACAGCGGGCCACGTAAGTCAGGCTGAACGGCGCGGAAAGCATCTCCCCGGCAGTCCATACCAGCGTCAACAAGCAGGCGAACCCAAAACCGGACCCCAGCAGCGATCCACCAAAGCCGAGACAAATCAGCACGCCTCCCAGCGACACCCAGCGCAGCGGATGATGGCGACCCAGCCGATCGGTCAGCACCATTTCAAAAACCACAACCAACAGTGTGTTGATGGCCCACAGCGCCCCAATCTGCGCCTCGCTCATCGACCATTGTTCCTTCCAAAACAATGGCATCACACCAATGACCTGGAAGAACACCATCGCCCCGGCCAGTTGCAGGCCAAGAAAAGCCAAGTAGTGGCGGTCCCCATAAGGCCGGCGTGATGGCTGCGAATTCGGCGCGGCTGGCTCACTTGTGGCATGCGGCCGCATCACATCAAACGCGCAAACCGTCAGCACAGCCGCCGCGGCCGCCCCACAGGCATTGACGAAGAACAGCAAGTGATAGCCACCAGCACTGGCCAACACACCACCCACGGCAGGCCCCACTGACATCCCCAAGTTCATCGCCAAACGATTTAGCGCAAACGCCTTGGTGTGCATTTCCGGTGGACAAAATTCCGTGGTGGCAGTCGCAATCGCTGGCCGCATCGCCTCGAAGACGATGCTCAGATACAGCAGCGCTGCCACCAGCCCCCAGCCTGCCCCGGCATAGGGAATCGCTAAGAATCCAGGCACGCTCAACGCTAGCCCCAAGAAAGCCACGCCCACACCACTCCAAGCATGCGTCAGACGCCCACCTAGCTGCGTCCCCACAATGCCGCCCAGACCATAAACGGCCAGCATCTGCCCTGCTGCCGCGGGTGAGAACCCTTGCTCGGTGCGCAAATAGAGCGTCAAGAACGGCAGCACCATCGTGCCGCACCGATTGGCAAAGATCACGGCCGACAGCAGCCAAGCCTCCCGCGGTAAACCGGCGTAAGCCTGGCGATAAGCACGAAAGATGGCGGTCATGGCAGGATTGGTCGGCTAGCAGCCCCAGGAAAGAAGGCCTCTACCGGAGCAGCATCACCGCTCGCAGGTTGGCCCCCTCCAGACACGCATCCCTGACATGCGGTTCGCAGCATGAAGTTCGGCGCCCATTCACGGCCTTCTTGGCCCCATAAAACAGCTGCTCAAGCCGCGTAGGGAGAGGGTATCCCGCATGCCGTTTCTGGGCAGAAACGCTTGCGGAGCCAAAACCACTTCTTTATTATTACGGGAGGTACTAGTCGCGGTCGAAGCGGTGCTGGCGGGCCGCACCATGCATAAAGACTGAGCATGACGACTGCGAATCGCAACTGGCTACCACGATCTCAGCGTACCAAACGATCTCAGCACACAAGAACGAAGCCCGCCAGCCTGCGCCCCGCGCCGCGTCGGACAGCACACGAGAGGCAAGCTAATGAACACCATCGATTTGCGATACCCCTCCCTCAAGAGACTCGCACTCTCATTGTCTTTATTGGCCTTGGCCGCACCGCTAGCTCAAGCGGTGCCCATCTTTGATACCTTCGGGCCCTTTCCCAATGCCACGTTCGGCGGCACGGGAATTCCTAACAATGCCGTCGCCGCCTCACGGCAGATTGTCGATGGCGACAATATCATCACCATCGCATTGGCTGCGACGCAGCGGTTCAGTAATCCACCGCTTTCTAACGATGGCGCTGGTACCTACTTCGCCACGCCTGGCAGCAACTTTGGCGGTGTTCCCCAAGGCGTCTCGACGAACACCGAAGGCGCGCTGTGGAACTTCAATTACTACATCGAAATCGAAGGCGCCAATGGAGCCACACCGCAGCTCACCGACTATCAATTCACGCTCTTCTACGATTTCGATCCCGCCTTCGACACCAGCTTTGGTGACCTGGGAACCATCAACGTATCGGCCGCCGTTGCAGGTTCGGCAACTCCCAACGCAACGCTCGTCCAAGATTCGCAGAACCTGTTGTTCGACTTCTTAGAGAACCCCGTCTTGCCGGTAAGCTTCGTTGTCACGCCGCCCGCCGGGTCTTTTGATCCTCAAGCGTTAGGGGAATACACCTTTGCGATTGGCGTGACGGACGGCTTCTTCCCCATCGAGTCGGTAGCGATCGACGTCGTCATTCAGCCTGTGCCCGAGCCCACCGCCGCCCTCCTGATGACACTCGCCACCACCAGCCTGCTCCGGCGGCGGCGTGGCTAGCATTCTCAAGCTGCTCGAATAATTAAGCCCGTGAGTGTGCTTTCCGTCCCGCCATCAGTTGATGGAGGACGTGGCTGGAGAGGAATCCGGTGCCACCGCAGTGAATCGAGACACCCTAGTATGGCGCGAGCAGGAACAAGCCAGGCGTTAGCTCGCCGATCTGAGTGCATGCTTTCGGCAGCTGTTTCAACGGTTCTTGATGCGTCCGAGCCGAATCGCGTAGCGAGGGCTTGTGCGGCAAAACATGCGAAGCTGCCGACCCCTGCACAGACAGCAATTAACCCCCAACCCGCCGGGCCAACGCATCAAGCAAGTTTCTCTTATGCCATCGGCGCCTTCGCGTGGCCATCTCTCAATCACGACAAAAAGCGCGATGGCCAAGAATTCTTTTCGCTGGCACAAAACGGCGCGGCCAAACAGGAAACTTGAATTTGGTGATTCAAGGTTTATGTTGACAATCAGAGAAGTTCACTCAGCTGAGGGCCGTCGTCGTAAGTTGGTAAACGACGTCACCACCGCGGTACCAGAAGTGTGAGATCGCTCACCCAGGGCCCTCAAAAACTTTTGTGAACAGGGTTTCCGCAGGCCCTCGCGATTTTTCTTTGGGCCAACTTTTTTCTGGGGGCCTCCAGCCAAAGGTAGCTCGCTGCCCGCTGCCGACCGGCCTCACAGGCGGACCGGCACGCCGCGGTCGCGCATCAGTTGCTTGGTCTGGGCGATCGTGAACTCGCCAAAGTGAAAGATGCTGGCCGCTAGCGCGGCATCCGCCTTGCCCTGTAAGATGGCGTCGGCCAGGTGCTCCGGATGCCCCGCGCCGCCGCTGGCCACCACCGGAATGCCCACCGCCTGGCTCACCGCGCGGGTGATCTCCAGGTCGTAGCCATCCTTGGTGCCGTCGCAGTCCATGCTGGTGAGCACGATCTCCCCGGCGCCCAGTTCTTCGACCCGCTGGGCCCACTCCACGGCCTGCAAGCCAGTGGGCACCCGGCCGCCGTTGATATGCACGTCCCAGAATTCCTCGCCATCCTTCTGGACACGCTTGGGGTCGATGTTCACCACGGTGGCACAACTGCCAAACGCCCGAGAGACCTCCGTTACCACCTCGGGAGTCTTCACCGCGGCGGAGTTGATGCTCACCTTCTCGGCCCCCGCCTGAATCAGCCGCCGGGCATCCTCTAGCGTGCGAATGCCACCGCCAACGGTAAACGGCATGAAGCACTCTTCCGCCACGCGGCGGACCATGTCGGCCGTGATGTCGCGGCTCTCGTGGCTAGCGGTGATGTCGAGAAAGACCAACTCATCGGCGCCCTCCTCCTCGTACCGCTTGGCCACGTCGACCGGATCGCCAGCGTCCCGCAAATTGACGAAGTTCGTGCCCTTCACGACACGGCCCTGATTGACATCGAGACACGGGATGACACGTTTGGCAAGCATTCAAGGCCTAGGCAGGAAAGGCGGGGCGGGTCTAGTTGGTTCTCCTGAGTCTAAGCCGCCCAGGGGGGAAGCGTCTATCGGCCCAGGTGGATATGCTAGGGACTCTCCAGCAAGCTCGCCCTCGACGCCTTCGAACAACGTCCATGCTGCCTGATTTCTTCGTCATCGGCGCCCAGAAAGCGGGGTCAACCTATTTGCTAAGGTGCTTAGGCGAGCACCCGCAGATCTTCATGCCGCCGTCGGAGGTCGCGTTCTTCGAAAACACGCTCTACGACGTCGAGCGGCTTGATTGGTTTGAGTCTCACTTCGATCCCGCCGAGCCAGGCCAGGTGGTGGGCGTCAAGCGCCCCAATGTGCTGGGCCTGCCCGAGTGCCCCGAGCGGCTGCACCACCACATGCCTCAGCTCAAGCTGATTGCCGTGCTGCGGCATCCGGTGGAACGTGCCGTCTCCGGCTACTTCCACTACATGAAAACCGGCCTGCTGCCGCTGGCGCCCCTCGAGGAAGGCATGCCGAGCTTGCTACAGGGTGAGTGCCCTGCGGACTACCCCCGCGCGCCGGATGTGCTGCAGTTTGGGCGATATCACGAGCACCTCGCACGCTATCGGGAGTTCTTCGCTGCGGAGCAAATCCACGTCTGCCTGTTCGACGACCTCAAGAGCAAGCCCCGGGAAGCGCTGGATCAGGCCTATGCGTTCCTGGGCGTCGATGCCGGCTTCCAACCGCCTTCGGTCAGTAGCCGCCCCATGGCGGCGCCGTACTCGATGGCGCGGTTAAGACTGTGGAACGCGCTGGACAGGCATGTCAGGACTTGGACGGCGGACCGGCGCTACTTCAACCGACGCCAGGACCCACTGAGCAAAGGCGTTCATGCGGTGAATCGACTGCTCGATAGCCAACTTTGGGAGCGAATCTTCCCCGCCAAGCGCCCGCGGTTGTCTGATTCGCTGCAATCGGCACTGGAGGAGTACTACCGGGAGGACGTGCGCCAGTTACCCCAACTACTAGGCAGGCCGCTGCCTAACTGGGCGGGGTTCACTGCTGGGCGTTAGCCGCTGCCGGCCCAACGAGGAACCGGCGAAGACTGGATGGCACTTCCTGGCCAATCTCAATCGTGTTGTGCCGCTGAATTTGCATCGTGCATCGGTTGTTGACGCCAACCGGCTCGTAACTGGCGGCAAGCTTCTCGCCATCGACGCTGGGCACGAAATCGACCAGATAGTTCGGACGCACCATACCGTAGCAGCCGTCAATTAGCAGGTGGTTGGGCATTTCTTCCAAGAGCACCACCGGAGCCGACGGCTCGGCAGGCCCCTGCCCGTCTGCCGACACCGCCGTGTTGGCGATGTGACAATCCCTGAGTGTGATACAGACGCCCGGAGCGCTGGGGAACCGCGTCCGGCCTGCGGAGCGATTCAGCACCACCGCCATGCCGCCATACTCACCGCCGAAGCGAGCCCCGTCCACAAGCACCATTTGCTCGCGAGAGGGCTTGCTTAGTCCTTCCGAGGTGAGCTCAATCCAGCTCAAGCCCGGAGCCTCTCGGGCCAATGGTGGTGGCGTGTAAATGCCTCCGCGAATCACAAGCCGGCCATGCTGCGTCGTGATGGGTGTAACCCCGGGCGCCGTGGCCATATTTGCAAAGCAGTTCCGCAGCGTGACCTCGTCGCAAAGCCGACTATGCAGGATCTTCTGCGGCTTGTCGAAGACACATCGGTCGATCACAACAATGGACGAACGACACTGCAGCTCAATGGCAACACCGCGTACACCAGAGAAACGCACACCGGATATCAAGGAAGATCCTAGCGTGAGGTTCTTCAGCCGGTGGCCCGTGTTCCAGCGAATGCCGTTGGGGGCGTCGACCAGGGTAAGTCCACCGGACAGCTCGCATCGCCATCCGCCGCCATCGAACACGAAGTCTTCGTCGGCCATCCGACGGCAATCGAGCACGGCTCCTTCGCCACGAATGCGCACGGCCTTGGTCATCGGCACCGAAGCACGCATCTGAAAAACGCCGCGAAGCACGACCGTCGGTCCCTGAATGCTCCAGGTCGACCCGCCAACCTGCGGGGCTACGCGCTGGGATCGTTGCTCTGAGAGCTTGATAGCGGCAGCGATTTCTGCATCGGTCCCGCCGTCGACCACAATCGGTGTGAAATCACCCTTGGCCATTGTCGCGGCGTGAAGACAAAGCGCGAGTGGCAGGAAGCTGAAACAAGATCTGCATCGCATGAACGGACACCTCATTGCAAAGAGACCCTAGGTCGCCAACTGCCCTAGGCGGCTCGACACGCCGGGAACGCTGCCCTGGGAGTACGCACAATCCGGTGGTTAGTAACGGCGGTACGTCTGGGGACCATGCAGCGGATAGGCTGCGTACGTGGGAGGCTGGCTCCGGGAACCCAAAACGGACTTCAGCAGAATCAAACCAATGATGGCGTAGACCCCAAACGCACAGAGTGTCAACCAGCTCCGAAAGTTGTTGTACATGCCGAGCATGAAGGCATAGTACGACACAATACACAGGAACGAGTACCATTCCGATGTGTACTCTGGGCCGCCGAATTTTCGGAATGCCGCCTCTTCGATCGCGCGATAGTAGGCCCCGACGACGATAAACATCATGCTACCCAGCCATCCGAGGTGATGAACCAAGTCGCCAAACATACTGGTCGTATAGCCCCAGGAGATTCGTTTTCCAGCAACATAGGAGCCCAAGCTCATTGTGTACTTAGGCAGGCCCACGACTCGCGGCAGAGGGATGCAGTTCAGCAGCCACTTGTCGACCGTCAAAGATCCGGTGTAGTCGGCGCGATTCTCTCTGGCATTCATTGCCACCGAAGTCGGACGAACCACATCATGGACCAACCGCATGCCGCCAACCATCTGCGACGGAGCCGGAGGCGACGTGACCAGGAACTCAATATACGCCACGGTGCCGCCATAGTGGCCGTGGACGCCACGGCCACGCAGCCCTTGGACTCCGAAGTAAACGACCGCAAAGGCAGCCAGTAGAATGGGGACGATTTTGATCTGTCTCCGCATGTAGGAGAAGGCGACCAGCGTGATAAAGACGGGCAAGGCGGCTCCACGGCTGAACCTCGCCATCAAGGGCTGCATGCTGCCAAACAGTGCCAGCGCCGCCAGCAGATAGTACTGGAACCCGAGCTTGTCCTTGGAACCCAAGTACAAACCCAACAACGCTGCACTGCCAAAAGGAGCGATTCTCATAAAGATAACAACCACGGCCGATACAGCGGGCAAGATGCCTAGCAGCATCCACCCTGTATGAAGCATCAGCAGCAGAAACAGACACCCAAACAGAAAGACCTTGGATTGCTTTTTCAGGTCAACGGGCAGGTACGGCGCGCTGCGACCAATCCCTGCGCCTAGCGGCAGAAAGTATCCTACCCAGAAGAGAAACAGAGATAACGCAATAAACTGCAGCGCCAGGCCTCCGTACTCTTCGTAGGAGTCACGAATCACGCTCAGGTCCATGACGTGCCCAAACAAGACGTTGGACACGGACGCCATCCAAGCAATCACCGGCACGACGAATCGCGGCATGAGCATTTCATACAAGCTTCTCGGACGGCGCACGAAACCAACCAGGCAAAGAGCCGTGATCGCAAGACACGACAAGGCGATTTCGGTATCCATCGGGAAGCTTCCAGAGAGCGCGGGCAACTAGCATCGAGAGGCCAAGTGGCAATCAGATACTGCCATTGACGGCTAGGCACCAATTGAGCGTAGCACGGTCCTCCTAGGCCGTCCAGGAAACCTCTCCCAGGAAGGCTAGCAGTGATGGTCGCAACGCGTGGACCGATTATTCCGTCAGCAACTGCTGCCGGCCGCAGTCTGGTAGGCTTTCGAGAAACAGCCGGCCGTAGCTCTTGGTTTCAATCCGCGGATCGAGCACAACAACACGACCGGTATCTGTCTTGGTGCGGATCAGCCGACCGAAGCCCTGTTTGAATTTCAGAATCGCCTCCGGCAGTTGGTAGTCGCGAAAAGGGCTACCTCCGGCTGAGCGGATCGCCTCCAAGCGCGCCTCTAGCAGCGGGCGATCTGGCACGCTGAAGGGTAGCTTGGCGATGATGACCAACTGCAAGGCGTCACCCGGCACGTCGACGCCTTGCCAAAAACTCTCAGTCCCCAGCAGGACCGAACGCGGATTCCGCTTAAACTCCTCCACCATCTGCGTCCGCGGCATACCGTCAGATTGACTGAGCAGGCGCAAGTTCCACTCGGCAAGCCACTTGCCTAAGCCCGTCGCTACGCGGCGCAGCATCTCGTAACTCGTAAACAACACGAACGCCCGGCCGTCGGTCTCCGCAACGTGCCGCTGAATCTGTTCGATGCACGCGCGCTCATAGGCCTCTCGCTCAGTAGAAGGATCAGGCATACCGCTGGTGGTCAAAAGCTTGGCCTGACGCTCATAGTCGAACGGGCTTCCCAGTTGCTTCGTCTCGCACTGCGTCAAACCGATACGCGACTGAAAGAACTCGAAGCCTTGCTGTCGACCAATCGCAAGCGTGGCGCTCGTCAAGACAACGGTTCCGACCTGATCGAACAACTGCTCACGCAGCGCCGGGCCGACATCTAGCGGTGCAGCGCCGAGCGTCACGCGCGGCGAGCCTCGCTTTGCCAGACGACTCTCTAGCCAGTAGACGCTGTCGTCCTCCCCTTGAGTGCGCCATGACTCGATGTCTCCGGCTAGCCCAACGAGGCGATCATGCGCCGCGACATAGTCTTGCCGCTCGACTTCGTCATTGATTGCATTGGCGCCCGCTTTAAGCTTCCTCGCTAGGACCTGTAACTCTGTGGCCAACCCAGGGCCTGTAATGTTGGGCTCGGTGACGCGGCCGTTCTTGGGGCCATGCCGGGTACCCCATTCCCATAGGTCCGCGAAAAACTCATCAGCCGCCACTCGGCAGACGTCCACCTGTTTCATTGCGGGTTGCAGGTTGCGACTGACCAGCAGGCCCTTTTGCGTGCGATCGTTGTAGAGCTTGTTGAGAAGGTACTCGATTTGCCCACTGGTCACCTTGAGACCCAAGTGATCTCCAGCCACTCGCTCTACGGTATGGGCTTCGTCCAATACCACCACGTCGTAGTCGGGCAACAGACTAACGCCGTGGCGGCGTAGGGCGATGTCGCTGAACAGCAGGGCGTGGTTCACCACCAGCACCTGCGCGTTCTGCATTCTCCGCCGCGCGGCGTAGTAGAAGCACTTGCTGTGCGTCGGGCACCGGCGGCCGAGGCAGTTGCCGCTATCGCTGGCGACTTCGTCCCAGACAATCGGCGTGGGACCTGGGTCGAGATCGGCCAACGAACCATCGTGCGTCTCCTGCGACCACTGGTTGAGGCGCCGGAGTTCGACAAAGTCCTCGTCGCGCTCAAACAGACTGCTCGCGCGGTTCATCGCCGACGCCATGCGACGCAGGCTCAGGTAATTCCGCCGACCCTTGACTAGCACGGCGGAAAATTCGCGCGGAATCACACTGTTGAGCAGCGGCAAGTCCTTCTGCATGAGTTGCTCTTGTAGAGCAATTGTTTGCGTGGAAATCACCACGCGTCGGGGCGATGTCGTGGCATCGCCTGCAGCCGGTGGCGGCTCGGTGGCGGCAAGAATAGCCGGGGCTAGGTAGGCGAAGCTCTTGCCGACTCCGGTGCCCGCTTCGACGATCAGATGATGCTTGCGCTCGATCGCCGCAGCAACCGCCTCGGCCATCTCAAGCTGCTGTGGCCGATCCTCGTAGTTCTCAAGCCGCCGGGCGATCGAGCCTTCGGGGCCGAGGATGTCGGCTACGGTGATAGTAGGCGAAGAATCCATTCGAGAACCGCCAAGATCGCCAAGCCTTTTACGCCCTTGGCATTTGCAGCTTGTTTAGCGCAAATGAGACAACTGTTAATTCTTGAGCTGATAAAACGCCCAGACCTTCGGCGAGACTTCCGCCGCAGCGAAGGTCAGGTCACGCTTGGTCAGCTGAGCCGTGTATTGTTGGAATTCATGGGTTTCTTCAGGCAGATTCGGGTTAGCGAAGACGTGTGTTTCAGGGGCGGGTTCCCCCCACTTGATCCCCCAAACGTTGACGCCGCCAATCGCAAGGTGCTGCCCGTGAAAAGCGACCCCAACTGGCTTCCAAGACGGCTCGGACGGCTCCGTTTCTTCATGGACAATCGCGTCACGAAACCAACCAGCGGCTTTCTTTACTTCGCTAGCCCGTATACCCATCAGCCCCCGCATTAAGTTTGGTCCGAAGACGGCTCCAAAGATCGCACCGACGATGCCAGCAAGGCCACTGACGACCAGCACCGCACGAACCCCTAGGAAATAGGCCACGAGCAATGCCGGTAAAGCAACGAATCCAGGCAAGTGGGAGTGTTCGAAATCGGCGAACAGATCCTCCATCCCAGATTGAAATCTGATTGCGGCGACTGAATAGGAAACAACAACACCCAAGCATGCAAACAGCAGTCCAAGAAGAAGGCGTTGAACGGTTCGGTTCTTTTCCATGATCGACGGCAATTCGGGTGTCGATGACAGGGAGTCTAGCGGCTCGTTCATTCCTTCGGCTGCCAGGTGATGACGCCCTCGTCGGGGCTGCTGGCCGTGGCGTACAGGCGTTTGGGGATTCGGCCAGAGAGCCAGCTCAGGCGGCCCGCTTCGCAGGCTAGCCGCATGGCATCGGCCATTGCTAGTGGGTCTTTGGCGTGGGCGATGGCCGTGTTGAGCAAGACGCCATCGACGCCAAGCTCCATCGCGGCCGCCACGTCGCTGGCGGCCCCAACGCCGGCATCAACAATCACGGGGTAAGTGGGGTCGTCTTCCTTGAGATACTCCAGGCAGATCCGCAGGTTGTTTGCGTTGAGGACGCCCTGCCCCGAGCCGATCGGGCTGCCCGCGGGCATCACGCTGGTGGCGCCGGCGTTCTTCAGCCGCTTGGCCACCACTGGATCGTCCGACGTGTAGACAAGCACCTGGAAGCCATCGGCCACCAGTTGCTCGGTCGCTTTGACGGTTTCGATTGGGTCGGGTAGCAACGTCCGCTTGTCTGCTAAGCACTCGAGCTTGACCCAATCGGCGCCAGGATTCTCCAGGCCCAGCAACAGTTCACGCCCAAGTTTCGCAACCCTCACGGCGTCGTCGGCGTTGAAGCAGCCAGCGGTATTGGGAAGGATCGTATATCGATTTGGATCGACCGCATCCAGCAGGTTGTTTCCATCGGCGTCGATCAACCGCTCTCGCCGTACAGCCACGGTAATGCAATCGGTCCCTGAACGGCCTAGGGCCTCGCCCATTTGGTCGTAGGTGGCGTACTTGCCAGTGCCCACGATCAAACGACTCCGCAGCGTGTGCGTGCCGATCCTCAGCGTGTCTCCTGCAGCGTCAGGCTGTTGGGTGTCAGTGGCTGGCTCTTGGAGATGCGTCATGGTGCTTCTCATTATCCCCCACCAACCAGGGTTACCACTTCTAGCTTGTCGCCCTCGGCCAGGGCCGTGGTCGGGTGGACGCCGCGTGGGACAACCTCCAGGTTTCGCTCAACGGCTACGTGCTTCACACGAATGTCAAGTTGCTCCAACAGTCCGCTAATCGTGCACCCTGCGGACACTTCCAATGGCTCGCCATTCACCAATACGATCATGCCTTACTCACCAACAGCAACTGCTGTCGCTCACTGGTCCCGAACGAATGTATCGCGAAGTTGCACGTCGGCAATCTTCAAGAAAGTGCCCGTCTGCTTCTTTCCAGACGCCTGGGACGACGAGTTCCATGGCATCACGTAAGCCGCCATGTGGCCGGTGGTAGCCTCTGTGATATAGACCACGCTACTGGCGATTTGGCTAGCTCCACGACCACGGGGAATGCGAGCCGTTCCGGTAACCATGAGGTACTTCGGGTTCTTCGCGCCACCGGTCGCAAAATCCTGTGCGATGTTGTACTCGTAGAAGGACCCGAACGCCCCTTGGCGGGTGTTAATAGCCGCCGCTCGCAAATTGCCCGTCAGGAAGTCGAGAAAATAGAAGGCCTCGATGTCGCCATCGACGGGGCCGGTGGCCACGGCAAAGTTATCGAAGTTCTGGGCAGTAGCCGCCTGAATGGTCGAAGCTGGCAACGTGATCCCCGTGGAGGTGTCGCCGCCGCCACGGAGATTCATGCCCACCGAGACCCCTAGTGCACCGGCAAGACACAATGCAATGGTGTGACTTGTTCTCCAGCCTGTCATGATTCGTGCTCCTTTGAGTGGGCCAAGATCGAAAGACCGAGGCGGAATCGAAGGGCCCCTCTGCCCGTACCCTCAATCGTACCGAGTCCGTTTGCAAGCCGCCACCGCAGCAAGCTAGGAGCTGGTTTCCACGGCGGGGATTTCCACCTGAGGGGGAACCTGTTCCGGAGTGCTCGGTCTCTCGGGCGCCGCCGGCGTGGGGACAACTCGCAGCACTCCTGATCGCTGCAGCATCTGCAGTAACTGCAATGGCGAAAAAGTAGTCTGCGTTGCCCCGCCACTGCCCAAGGGACGACCCGCCAAGCGGATCTGTGTAGTCGCATCGACGACCTCCGCGCGAATCCTGGCGGCCTGTAGCAAGTCGCCCTTAAAGACAGCGACCGACTTCCCCGTATCATCGACCATCACCAGCTGTTCGCAAACAAGCGACTTGGCCCACGTGCGCTGCAGTAGCTTGTCACGCAGCGCAGCCCCCAACGCCAGAAACAGCAAAGGATAAACAATCCAGCGTTCGCGCTCAGACATGGTCAACCAAGAATTGGATTCTTACCGCGTAAGGTAGCGTCAATAGGCTGCGCCCGGTGGCATCGGCCATCGATCATAAGGAGTCGGTTCGCTTGAAGAGCAACCGACCAAAGCGTTTGTCGGCGCCCTCTTCTTTGAGGGTAAAGGCCTCTTGCTCGGTGTCAAACTCCAGCTCGAACCGTCGCTGTTCCCGTTGGGCAGGAGAATCGATCGGCTCTGTCGAATCACCCTTCTCACGGCGGAGTTGAGGAGGGCCATCGGTCAGCTCAAGTTGTACGATGTCGCGATCAACTGACAGCACCTGCCAAGAACCTTCGATCCGGGAGCTGTCGTCAAGCCACATGGTGGCAGCGCCGTTCTTGGCGAATTGGATTGTGATACGAAATTGGAAAGCTTCCAGATCAGTCGGAGTGCTTTGGCCAGCGTCGACGGGCTTCTCGTCTTCCAGTTGAACCGCCGCGACGGGCCGATCAATCTTGCCCGCAGCCGGATCGGGGGCACCAACCCAAGTGCCAAGCAGCCGCTCGGATACCGACTGGGGGCCGCAGCCAGGCACCGTCATCGCAAACGAAGTGATCACGACGCCGGGAAGCAACAAGCGAAGAAAGCCGCGGGGGGACAACGAAGCCTCGTCAGGTCGAAGGGGCAAGGGCCGATTGGAGATACCCAAAGAGCATAACCACTACCGCCAGGAAGATCACCAGGAGCAAAGCGATTCCGCCCACGGCCAGCCAGCCGTTGAGCGGCAGCAAGGGCGCGCGCGCGACATCACCAGCAGCCTCGGCATACTCCCCCTGCGCCTCACGCCAAGACATCCACGCCTTCTTCGGCAAAGTGAGCTTTTTGCCTGCGCGACCCATGGCAGAAAACACCGAACTGGTTCGCCGCTTGGTCGCCGCCTTGTTGAGCTTGGCAATCAACAGGTCGATCAAACGATAGGCCACCTCGAATCCCGCCATCGGCAAGCTCAAGATACTCCACACCAAGGCCGACTCACGCTCTTGGAGCCGCTTTCGCGCGCCCGCGACCTGCGCCGAATCGGTAACGACAACTTCCGTTGCTGCTTCCTCCTCAGGACGATCAGGAGATGGCGTCTCATCCTGGGGCGAGGATTTTTCGTCTACCGATTCCTTGGTGTTGGCTGGCGCGGCGTCCTCTTCCTCCGGTGGCAAGAAGGCATCCCGCAAGGGGTCCATCAGCTGTTCGATTTTGTCGCGGGCCAAGGGGCCGCATAAGAACGACATGGCCCAGCGGGTGTGGAACACCCGGGGCGCGTCGTCATGCACGTTGTTCATCAAGAAGACCCGGCTGCCAAGCGCCGCCAGGGTGGCCTCCATCGCCTGCTTGTCGAATGACGACCCGGCCTGCGCCGACGCCCCTTCCAAGCCTTCGATCACACGAGCCTTGTCGCGTTCCGTCTGCAGCCGACCCAAGAACCACGTGCCACAGTTCGACAAGCCCTTGTAGTCCAGATCCACGGGATTCTGTGTCGCCAACACAACGCCAAGACCAAACGCCCGAGCTTGTTTCAGGAGCGTCAGCATCGGCTGCTTTGAGGGCGGATTGCCGACCGGCGGAAAGTAACCAAACACCTCGTCCATGTAGAGCAACGCCCGCAGGCTGCTGGTGCCCGGCTGGGTGCGCATCCACGCCAGCACTTCGTTCAGCAGAATCGTGACGAAGAACATTCGCTGCGAATCATCCAGATGCGCGATTGAGATGATCGACAACCGTGGCTTGCGATGGCCCCCACTGTCAGCAGAAGTGGCGTCGGGTGGCGCATAAAGCAGTTGGTCGATGTTCAGCGGCTGACCCTTCATCCAACCGGCGAACGTGGGGCTGGCTAGCAGGTTATTCAACTCCATTGCCAGTTTGGTGCGCTGCTTCTCTGGATAAAACTGCTCGAGTCCCATCACGCCCACTTTGTCGAACGGTGGGGACTGAATCTCGGCGATCATCTCCGCGATGCCCAGGTCCTGGCCACGATCCCAAGCGTGCTTCAACACGTTCGAGAGGAAGATGTGCTCACGATCCTGCACCGGGTCGGCGTCGATGCCCAGCAAAGCGAGCAGTCCCGACACCGCCGAAGAAATTCGCTCGCCCATGGCTTCGTCATCGTCACGCAACTGCGGCGGCGGCGCGTCGAACGACTTGAGCACGGTGAGCGGAATGCCGGAGCTGGAGCCCGGCGTAAAGATCAACCGCTCGCAGGCGTCGTTGTACTGCTGGATTCGCTCGGGCCCCTGGTTCCAATCGGCTAGGCCGTTGCGCCAGAGGTTGGCCGTCTTCTCAGCGAGTTCCTCTGGCGTGAGGCCCTTGCGCGTCGCAGCCGACTCATCAACCCACGGCCGGAAGTTCTCTACTTCGAGATCCGGGAATGCCAACAACAGATTGCCAAGGTCCCCCTTGGGGTCGATGGCAATCACCGGCACGCCATCCAAGGCCGCCTCTTCAATCAACGACAGGCAAAGCCCCGTCTTTCCACTGCCAGTCATGCCGACACAGATGGCATGGGTCGTCAGGTCCTTGCTGGAATAGAGCAAAGGCGCGTCGGCGTCGGTTTCACCGGTGGCCAGATTGTGGTCCCGGCCAAGATAGAAGTGGTTGCGGCTGTTGAGGTCGGGCATAGAAGAGCGTTGTGGCTATCGGCAGTCGGCAGTCGTTGGGGAACTTCGCTGCTCCATTTTGCGCCACTCGGTCGCCGCAAGCCAACGCCACTCGCTTCACTTCAACACGCCTTGCAAGATCGTCACGACCTGCTCGCCGCCCTTGGACTTGAGGAATTCCATTACCGCAGCTGCGAACTTAGCAATCATCTCGGTGTCGAGACCCAGCTGCTCGAAGATCGCCGACAGGCTGGAGAGGTCGCCGAGCTTGTCGGCGGCGTCGCCCATACCCATCGCCTCGGCCACGCCGCCAATGGCGCCCATCAGTCCCCCGCCATCCCCGCCGCCGGCCGCCGCCTCAGGCGCCTTACCGATCAAATCATCGAGCCCGGGGATCAGCTCGCCCACCTGCGAGAAGTCACCATCACTCAGTTTCTCCTGAGCCATTTTCAGCAGGGCCCCGACGCCGCCCTCTGCCTGTTCATTGGTGACCCCGAGTTGTGAAACAAGTTGTTCGATCAGTTCCATAGCAATAGCCTTTCGAGTCAGTCAGTCTTCTCAGGAAACACAGGGAGGCGACTGCGAACCTCTTCCAGTTCAGAGTGTGTGCTGATGATCTCGCGCAATTCGTCCGTTGTTTCTGTTAGTCTGGCATACACAAACAATGTGGGTACCACCCACTCGCGATTGTCAGCACCGAGTTTTTTACTCCGCATGACTTCCAGCAGGTAGGGCCAAAAGCACTCGGCTGTCCTGGGGTTTTCTTTCGTCCAGGCTATCCAGTCATCGGCCCGCCATGTGAACTGCTTGTAAAGGTCAAAAACACCATCTCGCCATTGTGGGTTCTGGTGTGACAAGAAAAACCACCTTGGGTGTTCCACGACACGCGGCCGCCAATAGCCCTCGGAAACCAGGAAATCAACGAGACGGTAGTCACGCGGTGACACTGGCGAACAAAACACTGGGAGCTGAATCCCCCAGACCAGATGGATCGCCTGGCAACGCCCTTCGAGTGTGTCCGGGGAGAACCAACTCTGCACGCCAACGCTTGAGCAGGCGAGCAAGACGACCCAAACAGCAACTCCCACCAGGGCATACTTCATCACCCATCGCCACGGCGAGGTTCGCCAAGCAGGCGCTGCTTCCTTCTTGCGTTTGTATTCCCCCACGTGAAACCCCTGTGGAAATCGTTTACGCCCCCTCTCTGCCTTGATTCGGCGTGGGGTCCTTTACGATTCCATAAATCTCGCGGCCTTCGTGGTCTTCGGGCAGGTGTTCGGTGATCGGCAGGCCCTCGGCAGTGACGAACAACAAGCAGTGGCAGTACTTCCACTGCTTCATCTCGTCGCAAGCACAGATCCAGCGGCGGCCATGCTCGTCGAGTTCCTGCTGTTTGTCCGGATAGAAGTTGCACGGGCAAAGTGGTCGGCCGACCTCCTCGATATTGGCCGCCAGGCCGTTGATTACCACTTCGGTCACCCCCGCGTCGGGATGCCCCACCGTACCGGTCTTCTCCCAGTACTTCTGGACATACTTCCGCATGCGGTCGACATTTTTCTGCGAAGGCTCGATCGTCGCCATGACTAACGGTCGCCTCGATACAGGGAGAAACCCACCAGCAGGCAGCATAGCGTTGTATGCCCAAAATGGACACCAATTCACGCAACTCGTGAGTTAACGCACTAGAATGCGAGCCTAGCGGCGAACAACTCTCGCCTTGTTGCCCCCCCCCTGTCCGGAACCCCCTGTCCGATACCCCCTCGGCACGCTGCTTCCATGAAATCGACCTGGCGCATTCTGCTTGCGATCTTCGCCATGCTCTGTCTGCTGGTGGGTTTGTTTTTCTACCAGCTGTTCGGGCCCAGCCCGCCGATTGTGGTCTCCAAGCAGACGACTTACCTTACCGAGCCGCTGGCAGAGGACGGACTGCCGGACTATGCCAAGTACCTGCTCGACAAGCAGCGCGAGGGCGTCACGCCAGAGAACAACGCGGCGATCCCTTTCCTCCAAGCCATGTGGCCCGCAGAGCTGGACCCCAAACACTGGGCCGTGGTGTGTGAGGAAATCGGCATGGAAGTGCCAATGCGGAAGGGATTTGTGGAGCCCTCTGAGACAAGCGACGACAACTCCGTCCACGCCGCCGTCAAACAGTTGCTTGCCGCGAACAGAAACCACGATACGCAAGAAGACCATGACCTGGACGGCTTTGATCTCGACTTTGATGAAGGCGACATCATCTTCATGGACGAGGACGAACTTGCGGAAGAATTGATCATCCAGTGCCGCGAGCATCCCTGGACGCGCGAGCAACTCCCCCCGCTTGCTGATTGGATTGATCGCAACGCCACCAACTTTGACCTCCTCCATGAGGCGGCGCGACGGCCACAGTACTATTGCCCTTCGCCATCGCTGTTGCTGGAGCCTGAAACCACGCTCATCGCCATGCTCTTGTCAGACGTTCAAGCCATGAGATCGGCAGTTCGCGTCTTGGCAACGCGCGCGATGTATCAGATCGGAAGAGGCGATCATGCCGGTGCCTGCAAAGACATCCGAGCCATCCACGGACTCGTTGAGCATGTTCCGACGGATACACTAGTTGGCCAGCTTGTCTTAATCGCCTGCCACGGCCTTGGCCGTAACAGCTCGGCATCCCTGCTCAATGAACCGGACTTGCCTATCGACGTGGCTCACCAGATGTTGACGTTCTACGGATCGCTAGTCCCTCGAAGGGAAATGCACAACGCGATGACCGAGTCGGAGCGTCTCACGACCATCACAACGGTACTGAATCTCTCGGGCGATCGAGAGAAAGTCAGTGCCGAAGACTTTGAGTTTTTCTTTTATGACCTGGGTCCTGCTCTTGCCGGGGTGTCGATCGACTGGAACGTAGTCCTAGAAGACATGAACAAGTGGTACGACCGTCTGGCACTAGCGATGAAGACGCCCGACTTTCGCCAGAGACAACAGGCTCTGGATGCTATTGAGAAAGACTTGGACGAGGATAACCAGACGCCAAACCCGAAGGAGTTTGTTGGCAGCCTTTTCAGTCGTAATGCACGCAGCGACGTAACTAGCGATCTCTTTGCCGCGGTTATGCTTCCAGCTGTTACTGCTGCCAGCAGTGCCGAAGATCGCCACAACGCTCAGCTTCAACTGATGCAGGTCGCCGCTGCATTGGCTGTTTATCGCTGCGAGAATGGCGGCTACCCCGAGTCGCTCGCGGCGCTCGTTCCCGCGCTGCTGCCCAAGCTGCCGATCGATCGTTACCACGGCAAGCCCCTGGCCTACACGAAGACCGCCGACGGCTACCTGTTGGTCAACCTCGGGGCGAACGGAAAAGACGACGGCGGGTCGAACGAACAGATGACTACCTATCGTGGCTACCCGGTAAATGACGTTCACTCAGACCGTGTCACTCCAGAGTTGCTCAACGACGAACCGCTTACTGAGTTTGATTCGCTGATGGAGCGCATCCCCGAAGGCGCCGACGATTGGTCGATCCGGCTGCCGTTGCTGCCCGCCGACTGGTCCGCACTGGAGCCCGCGGACGACAAGCCGTGACCCCGCGGGCGATGGAGACCGACGTGCTCATTGTGGGCCAAGGCTTGGCGGGCTCGGCACTGGCCTGGCGATTGGCGGAACGCGGGGCGCGATGCGTCGTCGTGGATCGGGGCCAAGTCGGCGCGTCGCATGTGGCCGCTGGACTCATCACGCCCGTCACCGGCAAGCGGCTCACACTCCACCCGCACTGGGAGGTGCTCTGGTCAAGCGCGGAGCAATTCTATCGCAGCATCGAACACACGACTGGTCAAACACTGCTGCACACGCAGCCTGCCCTGCGGCTCTTCACCTCACCTGCCGAACGCGAAGTGCTGGTTGATCGACTTCAGGATGCCGCCTTCGGCAAACATGCCCGACTGGCCGCACCGGACGAATTATCGCGTTCCCTGAAAGCGGAGCATGGTGGCTTCTGGATGCCCGGGGCTGCGCGGTTGGACGTCGTACGGTTGCTCGGCGCCACCCACCGGTGGCTACAAGACCGTGACGCGATTGTTCACGCGGAGCTCGACGCCACGACAGATCTCGACTTTAGTCACACCGGCGTCACAGCGGCACGACTGGGCATCCGCGCTCAGCAAGTTGTCTTTTGCCAAGGCCATGCGGCACGACAACCCAAGTGGCTGGCTCAGTTGCCAATAGCGCCGGTCAAGGGCGAAGTGCTCACGATCCACGCCCCCCAACTGAAGCTGCCACACGTGGTGCATGGCGGAATCTGGGTGGCACCGGTCCTGAGCGGAGCGGCCGATCACTATCTGGTTGGGGCGACGTACGATCGTGAGCGGATCGACGATACGCCCACCGGCGAGGGACGTGCAGAGCTGCTGACCAAGCTCGCCGCCGTGCACGATGGGCCGATCGACGTCATCGCCCATCGGGCCGCCGTCCGCCCCGCCGCCGCCGACCGGCGACCGCTTGCAAGCCTATCGCCCACCGAACCACGAGTCGCCTGGCTCACCGGCCTGGGAGCCAAAGGTTCGCTCTGGGCGCCCTGGTATGCGCAACAACTGGCCGAAACGATTGCTGCACGGATCGCATGTTGATCACTGCGAAGCCGTCAAGACATCGCCCGGACAGGAACAAGCCAGGAAACCACGCCCTTCAACTACCGCCGTTCTTCGATTGGTGTGACCAGTATGAGCCCAAGTAAGACGCGAACGGCCACCCGGGGGGCGACGGTGTGTTCCTGCGATTTGCAATCGTGACGACCACCAGCCGCCAAAGTTCATCGATGCTTCCAAGAAGGAACGGGGGCGAAGGAACAGGTTCCTTCACCCCCGTTGGAAAACTGAGTTGCGTCCGTGCGGTTTTGTGGCGTCCTTGCCTACAGCCTCCCCGCCGTGTGCGGCATGAGAAGCTGAACGACCTTAACTCAGTTAACTGCAGGCCATCGAGTCCTTCCGATGGTAACTTCGCGGTGGACGTGACGTGGCGTCTTCGTTCCAGCCGAATGCAAGGCGGAATACGAGCGCCTCCGGATCAAGTGGCTTGGGAAACCAACCATCGACCCCTTTCGGTCCGATGGAGATTCCGTAGTCAGCCGGGGCAGTACCGCTGACGGCGTAGACCTTTAGCAATCGGTGTCGCTTGTCTCTACGCAGGTGCCGAATCGCAGCGGGTCCATCAACGCCCGGCATGCGCATGTCGAGGAGGACAATATCCGGAGCCTCATGGGTATCGAGAAAATCAATCGCCGCGGCGCCGTCGCCAGCGACGGCAACATCAAACTCCTGCATGCGTAGGTAGCTAGCGAGCAGCCTGCTTTCGTTGAGATTATCCTCCACCAGTAGCGCTCGGCGTGGTCGTTTGTCTGGATTTGGCGGCGACGTCTCTATTGCTGACCCGTCCGCAGCGATGCCTCCTTCGTCGATTGATCTCAGGTGCCTGAAGATGTCAAAAACAAGCTGCTCTGCCTCAGGCTGCAAGTCTTGATCGCAAAGCTGATAGAGTTTGTTAAGCGTCTCGGACGCGATCGCTAGCCGTCTTCTTAGATCGCGATCCTCACCTCCTCTAGCCGACGGCAGTCGGCGCCCGCGATCCGCTAACGAAGGCCGCACGTCATGAATGTCCTGCAACTCATGGCGGAGGACTTTGACCTCAGGCGGAGCGTCTACTCCAACGCGCACTTTGTTTCCTTCAACTCGCAAAATATGGACACTGATTCCGAGATTCGGGAAGAGGACTTTGTCGTCCTGGCGACGTGACAAAACAAGCATTACGGGGTCTCCTTGCCCTGCAGCTCCGAACTACCAAGCGGCAGTCCTGCAAGCTAGCGGCTCCTGGTTGGATTGGACCAGCGGTATGGTGGCGAGCTAACACTCACACAGAACCAAGCCGTGGGAAGATGAGACCAATCACTTGGAGCGGGAAGGCCCGCTGGACGTCTTGTCCCTACATCGCTCAAGTAAGCTCACGCAATGTGCGCATTCGAAGAAAGTTGATCAAGAGTAGTTCCCAACTTTTTGCTGAGTGCTAGCGATAGCGTACGAGACATGATTCGCAGCAGTCGATCGCTCTCCTACTGCGAGTCGCAGGAAACGTGGCCACCCGCTGATGGCTGTTTAAGCGTTTTTTGGCTCAAGACGGTCACGCCAATTCAAGAACCGCTGTAAGCACTCGGCACCGAAGCGTACTTTTCCGCGACAGCCCGCAACAGTTCGTTCGGGTCGAGTGGCTTGACTAAATGTATGTCAAAGCCTGCCGCCAGGGCTTTCTCACGATCCTGTTCGCGGCCGTAGCCTGTTAGTGCAACTAGCAAGAGGTGCTGATGCGTCGCGCGCCGGCGTAGTTCTTTGGCGACCTCGTAGCCATTCAAGTCCGGCAAGCCAATGTCAACAACTGCCACCGAGGGCCCAAAGGCGTCAATCGCTTCGAGGGCCGCCCTGCCGTTCGCCGCTGTTTCTACGCAGAAGCCTTTCAGTTCCATCGTGCGCGCCAGCATCGTTCGGACGCCGTCATTGTCCTCAACGATGTAGAGCCGCATCCCGTCGACCTGCGCAAGCTGCGACTCTACCTTTTGGCGCGGTCGTTTCGTTGTAGCGGGTAACCGGATGGTGAAGGTACTGCCATGCTTCATTCCATCGCTTTGCACCAGGACCGTCCCGCCATGGGCTTCGGCAACCTTGCTAACGAGCGTCAATCCTAAACCCATGCCACCTTGGGCACGATCGAGCGTCTGCTCTGCCTGGACAAACGGCTCGAAAATGCGGTCCAGCAGTTCTGGAGCAATGCCCACGCCTGTGTCTCGGATCGAAACGATCGCTTCGTCGCCGTCCGCTTCAATCGCGTACTCAATCCGGCCTCCTTCGCCCGTGTACTTCGAGGCATTCACGAGCAGATTCACCTGCATCTGTTGTAGGCGGCCCACATCGCCTTCTACGTAGATCGCTTGCTCCGGATTCTCGACATGCAACTCTTGCCGTTTGGCGTCGATCCGGTGCTGCACACATTCCACTACGTCGATCATCAGCGAAGAGAGATCAACAACTTCCCGGTGCAGCTTGATCTTGTCATTGGTAATCCGAGACACATCGAGCAGATCGTCGAGAATGCGGGCAACATGCCTAACATTGTGTTCAATCACACTCTTGGCCTCATCGGTGAAGGCCGCCTCGCCACCCGCCTCCGAGAGCAAGTCAGTCGCGTTGAGGACCGCCGCTAAGGGATTGCGGAGCTCGTGTGACAGCATGGCCAGAAACTCGTCTCGGCGGCGCACGGCTTCCAGCACTTCAGCTTCTGCTTGCTTTTGCTTGGTGACATCGCGTGCAATGGTGGACGCGCCGATGACTCGCCCCGAGGCGTCACGAATGGGAGAGATTGACAACGCCAGATCATTCACCTGATCCTGCGATCTGACACGGCGAGCCTCGACATGATCGAGCGACTGCCCACTAACGACCAATCCGAGCATCTGCTCGAACTCCAGATCGCAACACTCAAGCCCCAACATCGAGACGTGATTGCCAAGTACTTTGGGAGCCTTGATGCCAAACAAGCGCTCGGCGCCGCGATTCCAGGTACGAACCGTTCCGTCGACATCCTGGCGAAAGATTGCGTCATCGGAATGCTCCACAATCTCCGATAGTTCAGCAAGTTTTGACTCCGCTTGCTTGAGAGATGTGATATTGATCAGCGTGACAACCGCGCCATCGACTTGACCGCGCGTGAGGTACGGAAGAATCCGCAGCAAGTACCAGTTGTCGTTCTTGTCGACCACTTCCTGTTCAAAGTCTTGGCTGGTCTCTAGCACTTGCTTGAGCGAGTCGACCAAACCACGGTAGCGGATATTGTGAGTAAAGTCGTTAATCCGCCGGCCAACATCTTGTGGAATCAGATTGAAAGTGTCTGCAATACCCGGGGTGAAACGGCGGATGGACAGTTCTCGGTCAAGAAAAATGGTGTGTATGTTCGTACTGTTGAGCAAGTTGTCCATATCGTCGGTCAACTCCGTCAGCTCATCAATCTTTCGCTGATGCTCAGCGTTGACGGTATACAGCTCTTCATTGACGCTATGCAATTCCTCATTAGTGCTTTGCAGCTCTTCATTGGAAGCGGTCAACTGTTCATTGGTCGCCTGTAGCTCTTCTGTGGTGGTTTGCGACTCCTCTAGAGTTGATTGCAAGTCGTCCTTAGTGCGTTGTAATTCGCGCTCTAGCGACTCGTACTCTTCAGATGAGATCTGCTCGACATCAATCTCCACCGTTTGACGCGCGGCAGGACTCTTCTCCTCAACTTCAAAAATGACCAACGTGCGATTGTCAGCGTCGTCAAGCTGATCGGCAGTAATCTTGACCACCAGGGGTGGCGTCTTCTCATCGCCTTGAAGTTCAGCATGAGTGGCGGCAGCTTCGTCGGTGGAGGCTCGGCGAACGGCCGCGGAGACCGCCGTGCGCAGGGCCGGATCGACCAAATCCAATACATCCTGAGAGGGTCGCCCCGCAGGGATGCGCAGGAAGCGACTGGCGTCGCCGAAGGTGTGCAGCAATTCGTTGTTTGGGCTAAGCAAGACGCTGGGCGGCATGAACTGCGCCAAGAGTTTGTCGTAAGCCGTAAGCAAATCGCGAGTCGGCGTCAGCACTGCCGCCTTGACGGCCGGATTTGTAGCCACCGTCATGGCTGCCGGTGCAGTTAAGAAGGGCATGCGTAGCGAAGCGGGCAAACTCACGTCGCGGTGCTTGCGATAAATGCGCAGCTTCTCATCAATCGGTTCAAACTCGTGCTCGAGTTCGCTCGCTGATTCGCCGAGGCCAAGGCAAAGGGCGCCACCAGTTTTCATGCCAAAGTGGAACAGCGACAACACCTTCCTTTGCGTCGCTGCCGTGAAGTACACAAACAGATTCCGACAGCAAATCAGATCGAGATTGGTAAACGGCGCGTTGGTGATCACATTGTGGTGGACGAAGACCACCATCTTTCGCAGTTCAGCCGATGCGTGACACCCATCGATCTTCTCGACGAAGTACTTCTGGCGTTGCTCGGTCGTTAGACCTGAGAGCGCTTCCTCCGGATAGACGCCGCGTCCCGCGTAGTCGAGCGACTCTTGGTGGACATCCGAAGCAAATACCTTAATACGCCCGGGGACGCCGATGGCTTCGCTCGCCTCTGCTAGCAAGATCGCGAGCGAGTACGCTTCTTCACCGGTCGCTCCCCCAACGACCCACGCCCGAAGCTCCTGCTGATCAATCAACTTACTAAGTAGTGCGGGAATCACGTCGAGCTCTAGTCGTTCGAAGACTTCACGATCTCGAAAAAACGCAGTGACTCCGATCAACAGATCGCGGTACAACGCATTGAGTTCTTGTGCGTCATTGCGCAAGCGGCGCGTATACTCTGGCACATCCTGGGACCCACTCAGCATGACCCTGCGTTCGATTCGGCGACTGAGAGTCGACGTCTTGTAGAAATTGAAGTCGATCTCGTAGGACTTCTTCAGCAAGCTAAGAACTGCATAGGTGGGTTGATCGAGAGAGTTCTCTGTGGCGGCAGAACTCACCAGAGCGGCCGCTAGAGGACTTTCTACGTGCCCCGCGATCGCCGCCCCCATGTCACCGGGCGCTAGAACCGTGTCGACAATTCCCGTTGCGCACGCGCTGCGTGGCATGCCGTCGAACTTGGCAGTGATGTCGTTCTGCACCATCACGTACCCGCCAGCCCGATGGACATCGCAGATGCCGCGTGAGCCGTCGCTGCCCGTACCTGACAAGACGACCGCAATCGCACGCGGACCAGCGTCTTGGGCAAGCGAGCGGAAGAAGCTATCGATTGGAAAGGTCACGTCACGGCCAACGGACCTCTCAGCCAACAGCAGCCGCGAGTCTGAGAGAATGACCTCCTTCTTCGGAGGCAGCAGGTAAATCGCATTGGAGGTGAGCTGCGTACCGTCCTCGATCAGCCTCACCGGCATGCTGGTTTCTCTCGAAAGCAGCTTATCCATCAAGCTCTCGTAGTCAGGCGAGAGGTGCTGGACGACCACATAGCAAATCCCCAGATCCGTCGGCGCCTTTCGAAAGAACTGTTCGAGCGCCTCCAGTCCTCCAGCCGACGCCCCCATGCCAACGATAAATCGACGTGGAGTTTCCTGACTAGGAACTTGTGCTTCTTCTCGCATTTGGCTTTCTCAAAGCGCGGGGGACGAAAATCCGTTCTCGCGTTGGGCTGCCGGTGGGCATCGCGCAACCGCTGATCGAATCGCTTCACCTTGGTACTGAGGACACAACTCCCGCCTTGATGCGGCGCAGCTGTTGCCGCGCCTCAATAGCGTGCCGTGATGCCTGTGCTGTCCGCCCTAAACACTCGCTCTGCGACTGAAGGCTCTGCTCAACCGTCTTGCTGAGCTTCACGACACACGGCTGGCAAGGTTGGCACAACATGATTGGCTGTTGATCGGCGATCTGACGGAACACTCGATTTAGCAGCTTCGGAAGCTCCTCCCACTCGCCGCCTGGGAGCGTTGCGAGGTTGCAAAAACTGCAGAAGTAAACAAACAGCTTGGTGTTTTCCCCGAGCAACCCACTGTGCGTGAAACTCATCGGCACGACTTCGTCACGCTTTGTCTCGTTCATGGTCCTATTTACGACGCATAGCCCTTGTTTCGGCAAGGATGAAATCGACATCTCGATCGTTCGCTGCAGCCCCGGCGAGTCACATCGATAGGGAAACCTCACGGGCTGATGACTGCTGCGCACATAGCGGTAGAGAATGTCGTAGACCTTCACCGTTTCTTTGTCTGCAATGAAGTCAAAGACATTGGCCCCCAAGATCTGGCGTTCCGCCAAGGAAGCTCCGCAGTCTTCTGCGAATCCCCAAAACTGCGAATTGACCTCAACGATGCGGTTACTGGCATCGAGTCGATAGGTGGTCGGCGGCATGTCTATTCTTCCGTTTCGCGACAAGACTCGTTGAGTTCGTTAATCGTCGAGATATCGAAGTACGTCAGGACGATTCCATCGATACTGCCGTCAGCAAGGCGATAGGGATGGATGCGTTGAAAGAATTGGACGCCTTCTTTGCCAAAGACCTGGCGATCAATTCGCTCACCTTTGTCGAGCACGTGCTGAAGGTCTTCGTGGAGACAGGGATTGTCCAAGTGGCAAGCGAACTGTGTTATAGAGCGTCCAATGTCCTGCTCAAGCACACTGAAGGCATCCGTTATGGCCGGCGTGAACTTACGGATGCAAAGTTCTTTATCAAGGAACATGGTGCCGATGGCTGTGCTTAGCAGGAGGTTGTGCATATCGACACTTAGATTCGTCAGCTCAACAATCTTGCTCTGATGCTCCGCGTTGATCGTGTAGAGCTCCTCATTCACACTGTGCAATTCTTCGTTCGTACTCTGAAGCTCTTCGTTGGAGGCGACAAGTTCTTCATTGGTGCTCTGTAGTTCCTCGTTACTTGTCTCAAGCTCTTCGACCGTCGATTGCAGCGACTCGCGCGTGTAGGCCAGCTCCTGCTCCAGAACTGTGATCCGTTCATGCGACTCTTCTTGAGCATCGAAGTCTTGTTCAGATCCTTTTGACCCCTTGGCCGGTGCCGTCACTTCCGACTGTGTGACACGTTCCAAGCACACCAGGTACATCCGCTCGCTGGCCTTCAAGAAAGGATCGACCACCACTTTGTACAGTTCCTCACCGTGGTCCGTGCGGAGCCGCACGCCCCGGTAAATGACGCTACTGCGTTGCTGATTCGCTTTGTGCAAGGCCGCACTCAGCGCCATGCGAAGATCGCCGCGAACGAGTTTGAGGACGTCCAGCGTTGGCCTTCCTTCAGGTTGTTCAAGCAACTGCCTGGCGTCGCCGAAGGAATGAACCAACTCGAAGTACTCGTTGACCAAGAGGCTCGAAGGCACGTACTTGGTCAGCAGTTGCTCGTAGGCACTGACCAAAGACGGCCCACTATCCTGCGACGCTTGACGGCCAACGAATGGAGACTGCCGGGGCACCACTTTCGAGAGTGCTGGCGTCACCGGCAAGCGCGTCATCATGGGCAGGCGCACATCTCGCTGCTTGCGATAGATGCGCCAATGCCGATCAATCGCCTCAAATTCATTGCCAAGATCACCCAGCGTTTCACTGGGCCCCAGAAACAGCACCCCACCGGCTCGCAGGCCAAAATGGAAGAGTGAGAGAATCTTCTTCTGAACGCGCGGCTCCAAGTAAATCAGCACGTTGCGACAGCTAATCAAATCGATCTTTGTAAACGGTGGGTCACGGGTGATATCGCTGGGTGCAAAAATGACTGTTTGCCTCAACTCCTTGTTCACGTGATAAACATCGCCCTTGGCAGTGAAATGGCGTTTTTTGAAGTCTTCGGGAAGGTTCTCCATGGCCACCGCCGGATAGGCTCCAGCGCTCGCGTATTCCAGCGAACGGGCATGCACATCCGTGGCGAAAACCTTTGCTGTGATTTCTCGGTTCGCTTTCGCGATCTCTGCGTGAAGCAACATGGCCAGCGAGTACGCTTCCTCGCCTGTCGCGCATCCGGGAACCCACAGCCGCACCTCACCGCCCGTCGGAGTATCGCTCACCAGCGTGGGGATAACCTGCTGCCGGAGTGAATCGAAAGCCTTGGGGTCGCGAAAAAACTGCGTGACCTCTACCAGGAGATCGCGATACAGGTTGTCCAACTCTTCGGTATCCGTCTCCAGCTTTTGAAAGTAGTCGCGCGTGTCCTCCGAGCGAGTCAGCTGAATCCGTCGGTCGATGCGGCGGTCGATCGTCGCGGGTTTGTAGAGCGAAAAGTCGAGGCCATATCGATCGCGAAACAGGCGAAAGATCTGGAGCTTGTCGTCATCCTGGGCCAATTCTTCTGTCAGTTGTGGGTGCTCTCCGCCGAGAAGCATCGGCATGTTCAAGTGCTCCGCCAGACGAGATGGCATACGCTCTGGTGGGCAAACAATGTCGACGATTTTCGTCAGCGCTGCGCTGCGCGGCATGCCATCAAAGCCGGCTGAATCAAGGTCCTGAGCAAAGACCAGCCCGCCACTGTTGTGAATCTCTTGGATGCCCCGCGAACCGTCACTACCAGTGCCGGACAAGATGATCGCCACCGCACTACGGCCCACGTCCTGAGCCAATGATCGAAAGAAGATGTCAATCGGTAGATTCAGTGCGCCATCTGACTCTTGATCGGTTAGCAAGAGTTTGCCTTCCGACAGCACCATGTTCTTCTTCGGAGGGATCAAGTAGATGTGATTAGGCTCGACACTGATCCCGTCTTCGACGCGATGGATAGGCATTGAAGTGTGACGCGCCAACAACTCATCCATCAGACTCTTGAAGTCTGGCGAAAGGTGCTGAACGATGACAAACGCCATCCCGGTATCAGCCGGCATGTTGTCGAACAAACGTTCGATCGCATCCAACCCACCAGCTGACGCTCCAATGCCAACCACATAGAAGCTCGGTTGCTTGCCGGATGATTTCTGGCGCGCCGTGTCTCGGCGGTCGCCCCTATCGGCAGAGATGACGTCGCTGCTCATGCTTGAATGCCGCGATGTGGAGAAAGCTCCTGCCAAACCAAGCGTGCGAGTGTCGCCTCTTCGGGATCAACGAAGACAGCAAACGGTTCGTCACGACATGCTGTTGGCAAACACGAAGAGCGCTACTGTTTGACTGCGGTTCTTCAAGCTTGATGATACGCTTTTGCTGCGATGGCAACAGTCAAAGCCTGATGGCTGGGTAGACAAGTTTGGCAACTAGTGGTTCTCCACCAATGCGCAAGCTATCACCGCGGAGAAAGGACCTCGCTCCATGATTCTTCGGCTATCCACCAGCAGGGCAAGGACCGGTCCCAGCGCGTGACAAAGGGGTGGCACCGAACCGGTCTGCCGCACCTATACAGAGGCACGTTCATCCGTATGAGCAACTTCGCTTCCAGAGCGCACCGCAACTGTCACGGCTACATCAAGCTTGTCCATTTGAGGGGCCAGGAACCAACTACCCCGCTGACTCCTGCGAGTGCTGAAGCCTCGCATAGGCTGAATGGCCAGCGATTGTTGGCATATTCGTAGGCAAGAAACGAACGAGGCCAACCGCATCTTGAAATGCCACCTTGTTCATCTGTGTTGCGTTGGCGTGCGTGCATACTCGCGCACTTGGCAAAGTCGGGCCTTGAATGTCTCCCCGCGTCTTTAAGAACTCCAATTTCAGTTGCGATCGCAAACGACCACTCGTATTGCGCATCGCCGAACTCTGCTCAGGCCGGTACGCAACAGAATACGGGTTCTGCTCTTGTATCCTCGCGGCAATGCTCCATAAAAACGCTTGAACAAGGACGTCGCTTCTGACACATGCGTTGATCGTCAGATATCTCGCAAGGCAGCTAGTTCGACTTCGTCGGCCCGTCAATCGGTCGACGTTACTTGGCGCCGACTGAATCAAGAGTGACCGTCACCTTGGTAGTTGCCCTGGGGCCGACAGGCGTACAAAAGGGGCTCAAATGCTGGTCATTACGCGTCGTTCATCTGACAAGATCACTTTTCCTCAGCTCGGCATCACGGTTCACTTTATCCGGGTCCAAGGAAGCTCTGCAAAAGTCGGTGTCGATGCACCGCGAGATATTGCGATCGTTCGCGATGAAGTGGAAGACGTGGAAGCGTCAGCCGCCAAAATGCGTGAGCAATGGCTTCGCATGCCCAGGGAAGTACGACACGAGATAAGGAACGAACTACATGCCATGAGTGTCGGCCTCCATTTGTATAAGCAGCAGCTGGCAGCGGGGCTGACTGACGAGGCCGATGACACCTTCAAAGAGATCCAAGGCGCGATCGTCCGGATTGATGAGAATGACGTCTTACGACGACCGGATGAAGATGAGAAACGAACGCTGCCCGGTACAATCCTGCTAGTGGAAGACGACGCTAACGAGCGCGAGATGCTAGCGGGCTTCCTCCGACTCCGCGGCCACAGCGTAGTCTGCGTCGCCGACGGCCAAGAAGCGCTCGACTACCTACAGGAGCACGAGACGCCTGCCGTGGTGATGGTGGACATGAAAATGCCGCGCTGCAATGGCACTGAAATGGTCCACGCCCTTCGCAACGACGACCGCCACCACGGCGCCCGGGTTTTTGCGATTAGCGGCTCAACTCCTGAAGAGAACTCGCTGGCGATTGGCGAAAAGGGGGTCGACCGCTGGTTTCGCAAACCGCTGAATCCGCAATTCTTACTGGAAGCCATATAACCGGGGCTCCAAGCAGAGCGACGCCACGCTAGCCCGTCGGCGAGAATCGCATTCTGGGCAAAATGGCAATGGCGACAACGGCCGCGGACCGATGTCGTTGTTCGCAACAGGGTGGCTGATGGGATTCGAACCCACGACCTCCGGAATCACAATCCGGCGTTCTAACCAACTGAACTACAGCCACCATGGGGAAGCCACGCAATGTACCTGCCCGAGCCGTGACTGGTCAACGTGTCAGAGCGGCCGCTGACGGACGGGCTGCTGGGCTGCTGGCGGAGGGGCCAGTGTCGGAGGGCCCTGTGGGGTACGGGCTCACCGGCGGCGGGTTGCCAGAACCGCCAGGCCTGCAGCGCCCACCACGACGCCGGCGACAAACGCTGCCAAGACCACAGGGAATTCGACCGTTGTCACGTGGGCTAGGTTCAGCGAGGCAGCATTCAGGGCGACAGCGTTCAGGGCGGACATCAGGGGCCTTCTTGTAGATCGGAGGACCGGACGGGGGCTACTCGGCCGATTATCGGCAGCCGGCAAGCTTGACCTTAGCCAAGCCTGGGCTGGCCGGCAACCTTGCCTACTGCGAGTCGCAGGAACACGTCGCCACCCGGGGGGTGGTTGTTTAAGTGTTTCTTGAGCTCAAGCCGGTCACGCCAATTCACAATCCGCTTTAGGACCCTTGGGCGAGCCAGCGGCGGAAGTCGGCTTGCACGTCCGAGGGCGATTGCCCCAACTCCCGCCAAAGGGAATCCTCGCTGGCCCGGTGGGCGTAAAGGTTGCGGAGAAACCGGACAAACGCTTCGCGACGTTGCCCCTGGTCAGCGTGCATCAGGAAGGTGCCCAGAGCGGCCAATTGGCCGTAGAGCGGGCCGAGATCTTCACGTCGCTGCAGT
The DNA here is from genome assembly GCA_965263315.1 of Lacipirellulaceae bacterium. GTDB lineage: Bacteria > Planctomycetota > Planctomycetia > Pirellulales > Lacipirellulaceae > JBCCQL01. The sequence continues at coordinate 541,993 of CBDHGZ010000003.1, forward strand.
TCCCGCCGGCCGAGCGACGCCATTTCCTCTAACGGTGTGAAATAGTCCTCGTCGCGGTACCGATTCCGCGCCGCCGGCAACCGGCCCGCCGTTGGATCGCCAATCGTAAACGTTCCTTGGCTCGCTTCCTTCAGGGTTTCAAAGTACGTCGCAGCCGACTCAACTGCCCAGAAATGGTGCTGCTCGCCGACGTTGATCTTGCTGCGTTTGCTTTCCTGAAAAAGCTGATGCACGGCCTCGTGATAGAGCGTAGCGCGTTGAACTGCGGGATGTGCTTCGGGATCGGCGTAGAAGTGTGCCTCGCGTAGATCATCAAAGTAAATGCCAAGCGTTTCGGCGATGCGGGGCTGAAGGCGGCGCAGTGCCGCGACATAACCTTCCTTGTCGCGGTGGTACACCACGTTGAAAGGCCGGGCCTGCACGCGCGCCCTGCGCGTCCCAACAAACCGTCCGCGTACTTCCTTTTCACCCAAGTAGTAGCCCGCGAAGAGCTGGCGCCAAACCTGGAACAGTTGCTCCAATTCCGCGGCCAACCGCGCGGCGGCTTCAAGGCTGTGGTTCGTGGTAACTTGAAAGTGATCGGTGCGAACCTGCCAGCCGGTCGCGATGGTCGCATGCTGGGCAGCATCATCCGCAGCAGAAAACCAACGCCGCCCCTGGCGACGCTCGCCCGCTTCGTACCGTGGTAAGTCTTCAGCCTTCAACCAACCGAAGCGGTGATCCCAAACGAAGCCCCTTGCAATCTGTTTCTGTTGATACGCCGTGAGCCACTGGCCATCGACCGACTGGTACCCGAGTACCTGGCGGCAGGTTGCATTGCCAGGGTCTTGTTGCAATGCCCGCGTGGCTAACTGCAAAGCACGGGACACCTGCCCCTGGTCAGCTGCCTGCTGCGCCTGCTCCGTCAGTGCCTGGGCAGCGGCATGATCCACCACGGAGGTCCGGCGCGGCGCGTACAGATCCGGCGCGAGAAAAAGAGCTTCCTGGGCCGTCAGCACGTCCGGAAGGAACAGCATGAGCAGTATGAAGGACAGTCGCGTCATGCTTCTAGTGTAGCTTGCCGCGTGCGAGATACTGCCGGTCACGGCGCCCTTTATTCTGCGCCCTGGTCGGCCATGGCGGCGTCGAAGGCGATGTTGCTGGGGGCAAAGTCGAGACGTTTGACAAAGTCGGCCGCCTCAGTGGCGCCGTGCTCGCGCTCCATGCCGCTGTCTTCCCATTCGACTGACAGCGGCCCTTGGTAATTGATCACATTCAGGGCGCGGATGATCTCTTCAAAGTTAACGCCGCCGCGGCCTGGCGAGCGGAAGTCCCAGCCGCGACGCGGGTCGCCAAAGTTGAGGTGGCTACCGAGGATGCCACTGACGCCATTAAGCGTCACAATGGCGTCTTTGATGTGGCAGTGGTAGATGCGATCGGGGAAAGCACGAATGAACTCCACCGGGTCGATGCCCTGCCAGATCAGATGACTGGGATCGAAGTTGAAACCAAACGCCTCGCGGCGGCCAATCGCTTCGAGCGCCCGCTGCGCCGTAGGGATATCGAATGCAATCTCAGTGGGGTGCACTTCCAAGGCGAACCGCACGCCACATTCATCAAAGACGTCGAGGATAGGATTCCACTGATCGGCGAATTGCTGGAAGCCCGCTTCGATCATCTCGTCCGTTACTGGCGGGAACGAGTACAGCAGATGCCAGATGCTGGAACCGGTAAAGCCATTCACAACCGGCACTCCCAGTCGCTGGGCTGCGCGGGCGGTATTCTTCATCTCCTCGGCGGCGCGCTGGTTCACGCCATGGGGGTCGCCATCGCCCCAGACATGCGGCGGCAAAATTGATTGATGCCGCTGGTCGATCACGTCGCATACCGCCTGTCCCGCCAGGTGATTGCTAATCGCTTGGCAATCCAGATCGTGTCGATCCAGCAAATCACGCTTGTCGCGGACATAGTTGGGGTCGTCCAACGCACGGACCACCTCGAAGTGATCCCCCCAACACGCTAACTCCAAGCCCTGGTAGCCAAAGCTGCTCGCTTTGCGGCACATCTCTTCCAGCGGGAGATCGGCCCACTGGCCGGTAAACAACGTGACGGGGCGGGGCATGGCATGCGAGGGGTTCGGGGCCAAGATGGATGGCTGAGCGTCCGCTCAACCGGGTGTGCTAGACTTAGGCTATGAAGAGTCTGACCGCCTGTATCACGATCCTCGCAACAAGCTTTGCTAGCTGCGCAGTTGGGGCAACCATCTCGTTAGAGATCGCCAGCGAACGCGGCGTGCAAGCTACCGCGCCCCAAGAGTGGCTGCAACTGCTCAACCGCGTTGGCGTGCGCAGCGCCCGCATTCGTGGTGCACGTGCTAGCGATCAGCCCGATGTGGAAACCATCGAGAGCCGCGCGGGAGACATCTACCGCGTTACCGGCGTGCTGACGTCTGAAGGCCGGCTCGCGCTTCCGGGTGGGGTCTTTCGCAAGAGTGACGCGACCAAACTGCGTGACTACTTCGATCGCCTGCTGGCCGATGGTCCGGAGTCGCTGACGGCGGTCACTGGCAACTTTGGCCTGACTCGGCCGCAGTTCGAGGCGGTATTCCGGGCCCTTTCGCAACCACTCGCCATCGACACAGAAGGTATGACAACCGCCAGACTGATTGATCGCGCTCGGCCGCGGCTGGAATACAAAATAGTGGTATCGCGCGCTGCGACGATACCACTGCAAGCCGGCGAGTCTCTCGACCCGGGTCTGGGCAAACTCACGATCGGCGCGGCCTTATCCGTGGCTCTCAAGCAACGAGCCCTGGGCCTGACGCCCGTGAAGCCACGCGGTAGCGATATCCAGTTGCACGTTACAACTTGGGAAGCAGACGCCGAGCTGTGGCCCGTTGGCTACGAGGTGAAGGGCGCTCCCCGTCGCGCGGCTCCCAGCCTCATGCAGTCGATCCCCGTCGAAATCGATGGCTACAGTTTGGCCGCAGCGACTGCCGCGATCACCCCCAGGTTGAAAGTGCCAATCTTCTGGGACCACGCCGCACTCAGCCAGCATGGCATCGACCCCACTAAGATTGATGTCCGCCTGCCACGATCGAAAATGACCTACAAACGGATCCTGGATAAGCTGCTTTTTCAGGCTCGCCTGCGTGGCAGCCTCCGCACGGATGAAGCGGGCGTCCCCTTCTACTGGATCAGCCGGTAGGCCAGGTACGGATGCTGAGAGTTGGCCTTTCCAAGCCCTCGCTCGCCGTGCCTACCCCGTTTCTTAACAAGCGGTCTCGCATCTGAGCGAATAAGCCTGAGAACTTCTCATCATCAACGGGCACAATGTTGCTCGACACCTTGCGTGGCACAAGGACAAAACGATATGAGTGTGGAAGCCAAGAAGAAGAAAACACCGGTTGCGGAGCCGCTCCTGCCGAAGGCTTGGGAGGTGCCTCAAGAGTTTCGGCGTCGCCTGGGGGACGAGGCAGGCCGGCAACGGCTCATGCAAGCGGATGATCACTTGCTGTTGGTGCTCCACGCGCCGCCATCGCCAGGACAGTCGCTAAGGCTCGGGCGGATCTTTTGGCGAGATCCTGAAGGCCTGTGGAAGCCGGTTGCGATGGCCCACAACGACCATCCGGTCGGCGAGTTGCTCGATCAGTATGAAGAAGTGATCGAAGGACTCGACCTCCGCGAAGGCAACGCGAGTGTGGCGCGCGACTACTTTGAAATCCTCACAGCCCTTAGCCCCCTGCTGCGCTCATGCCATAACCTCTATACGGTGCTGCAAGAGGCGCGCAAGGCGGTGCCTGATGACCGTGGTTTGATTCTGCTGCGCGACCGTGCGTATTCCCTCAATCGCCAAGCAGAGCTACTACAACAAGATGCCAAGAATACGCTGGACTTCGTGATTGCCCGGCGCGCCGAAGAACAAGCGGAGTCGTCGCGTCGGCAGGCCAAGGCGGCACATCGGCTGAACGTGTTGGCTGCCCTCTTTTTTCCGCTGGCAACGATTGCCTCGGTATTCAGCATGGGACTGGATCATGGCCTGGAAGAAACGGTGTCTGCCAACGCCCCTTGGCCCATGCTGGCGGTCGTCGCTTCGGGCCTGGCGTTGGGAACCGCGCTGGCCGTGTTTGTGACCCGCAAGTAAGGCTCAAACCCGCAGATTTTGTCCGAATCGCCCATTTTCTTGGGCAAAGGACTGTCTTTCTCGTTTTCCTGCGCAGTATTCTGGCGGTAGAGGCAACTTAAACAGTAGGCGCTACGCCGCGCCCTTCTCGGAACAAGCCCCCCTACTATCACCCCAGACCGCGCATTGGCCAATCTTGGGGTCGGAACTACTTGGAGACTCCCGAATGCTGAAACACTTGCTCTTGGTACTCGCCGCTGTACCACTGGCCGCTGTCGGATCAACCGTTGCCGACGCAGGGCAGCCCTCTCCGCAGCTGGCTAACAAGCCTTCGATCGCCGCGGACCTGCCGGAAGAAATCGAGCGGAAGATCGATGAACAGACCGAGGGCCTGCCCGATGAGATTCGGGAGAAGATAAAAGAAGCAGCCGAGAAAGCCTACGAAAAGATGCTGGCCGCCAAGGAAGCGGCCAAGGCGGAGGAAGAGCCGGAAGAAGAGACCGGCGATGACGAGGAGGAGTCCGCCGAGGATGACGACAAGGAGAAGGACGCCGAGAAGGAGGAAGGCAAAGAAGACAAGAAGCCAGCAGCACCTCCTCAGACTGACGAAGGCAAGAAGCTAAAAGAAGAGATGGCCCTCTATGAGACGAAGTTCAAGCACAAGGTGTTTGAGTATCGCAAGGAGCTTGAGGACCGTCTGCTGATTCTTGAGAAAGCCAAGCTTGATCGCAAGTTTGAAGAAGATCGTCTGTCGACAGCCAAGCAGGCACTTCTCCGCGAGCGTGATCGGCTAAAGACTGAAAACGAGCTCGAGAAGTTGCGGCGGCAAGCCATGACGGAACGGCTGGAGGCGGAGCTTGCGCGACTCAAGGCCGAGAAGCTACGCATCGAAACGAAGATGCAAGTCGAGACGACCAAGGAAACGCTCGAAGACCGCGTACTAGGCGAAGAGCGTTATCCCGATCAGCCTTTCCAGAATGGCGAGCTGTGCATCAGCACACGGCGAATTGAGTTGAACGGGCCCATCATGACCGGCGCCGCCGACTACGTTTGCCAGCGGCTGGACTACTTCAACAACCAGTCCAGCAAGCCCATCTTCATCGTCATTGACAGTAGCCCCGGCGGCTCAGTGATCGAGGGCTTCCATATTCTGCAAGGCATGAAGGAAAGCAAAGCGCCGATTCATGTGGTCGTCAAACGGTACGCCGCCAGCATGGCTGCCTGCATCACCACTTTGGCAGATCACTCCTACTGCTACCCCAATGCCATTATCCTGCACCATCAAGCCAGCTCGTCCCTGCGCGGCAATGGTCGCACGATGGAAGATCAGAAACGTCAGTTCGACGAAATCTCTGATCGTTTGCTGGGCAAAGTCGCCAAGAAGATTGGCTTGGACTATGACCAATTCGTCCAGCAGATGTACGAGAATCGTGTATCTGGCGACTGGGATCTATTCGGCGACCGAGCGGTCGAAAAAGGCTGGGTCGAACACGTGGCCGAGGTGGTCCGCGAGGAAAGTATCCGCAGGCGTCCCAAGGGCATGCCGACCCGGCCGTTTAGCATCTTCGCCGCTCAAGGGAAGGATGAGTTGCAACCTGCGTCAAACTACCTGGAGCGTTACGAGGCGTCGTTACACGAAGAAGTTGACGCCCAAGGCAATCGATTCGTTCGCTTGCCACGCCTCAGCCCGATTGACGCCTGGTTGATGTACAACCCGGATGGCTACTACCGCCAGTAGGGCCGGACGACCAACACCAGATATCAGGGGAAGCGCAAGCGCGCTCCCCCTTTTTGGTGGGTCAACCAGCGGACCGGCAACACGTCACTCGAACGATACCGCTGCTGTGCGCGCATCCTTCCAAGCCCGCCAGCGCCAGCGAAGCGTGGTGATCATTAACGTCACGCCACCCACGAATCCGCCAAGATAACTCGTGTTGTGGGCAACGAAGTCGGCAATGAACGCGGCGTGCTTGTCAGCCGGCACCAGCTGGTCAAACGGCGGCGGCGGGACAACTTGATTCGCCTCGCAGAAGGCCCACGTTGCCGTTCCCGTCAGCCCAGCCGCCAGGGCGGAAACCGCGGCGATCAGCAACAGCGGCTGCACAAGCGATTTCGCTTCACGCTTGGGCAGCCCGCCCACCTGACACGCTAGCGCCAACGGTACGCCCAGCAACACGCCCACCCACCAAGTAGCGATCACGCCCCACGCCAGGGCCAACAACGTTGGCGTTTCGTACGCTGGTGGCAATAGGCGCGGGTGGCCAATGGTGAAGTACTCAACGCAGACCCTAGCCGTCACTTGGTCGTGAAGAATGCCGTAGGCAACACACACCAACACCGACAGGGCGACGATTTTGAGCGATTCGATCACGGCCGCTCTCTAGCGAATAACAGCTACAGCAACGAGTCCAGTTCGTCGACTAGCCCGGCAAAATAGTCGAGCGCGGTTTCCACTGGCTCTGGGCTTTCCATATCGACACCCGCATCACGCAGTAGGTCCAGAGGATACTTCGAACAACCACCTTTGAGGAAAGACAGGTAGTCGTTCAGTTCCTGCTTGCCGCCACTCAACACCCGCTGGCTGAGCGCGATCGCCGCAGACAGTCCCGTGGCGTACTTGTACACATAGAAGGCTCGATAGAAGTGGGGAATGCGAAAACACTCCAGTTCCAATTCGTCGTCGATCACAAAGTCAGGACCGAAGTACGCCTCTAGCAACTCACGATAAACCTGCTTGAACCGCTCGACGGTGAGCGGCTCGCCAGCCTCAGCCAGTTCGTGGGTCAACTTCTCGAACTCGGCAAACATCGTCTGGCGAATGATCGTGCCGCGGATGGCGTCAATTTCTCGGTTGATCAAGTAAGCGCGCTGGCCATCATCCTTGGCGCGCTCCATCAGGTAGTGGCTGAGCAGCTGCTCGTTGAAGGTGCTGGCCACTTCGGCAACGAAGATCGTGTAGTCGTAGTACTCGAACGGCTGATGCTTGGCCGAATAGTAGCTGTGCATCGAGTGTCCGGCCTCGTGGGTCAGCGTGAAGACGTGGTCGAGCACCTTAGGTTGGTAGTTCATCAGAATGTAGGGATCCGCGTCAAAGGTCCCACAGCTAAAAGCGCCCGATTGCTTCCCTTTGTTGGGATAGCGGTCGCACCAGCGGCCCGTCAGGCCCTTCTCCAGCACACTGCAGTACTCTTTGCCCAGCGGCGCAAGTGACGCCACTACTTTTTTCACCGCCTGGTCCCAGGTGTGCCTCACATCCAAGTCACTCAGGATGGGCACATAAGTATCATAGTGATGAATTTCTTTGAGCTTCATTGCTCGCCGGCGGACGTCGAGATACCGATGCACCGCTGGCAACTTGCCACGCACAGCAGAGATCAGGTTGTCATAAACACTCACGGGGACATTGTCGCCAAACAGCGACGCCTCGCGAGCCGAAGGATAGCTGCGAGCCTTCGCGTAGTAGACGTCCGACTGGATAGAACCTTTGAGCGTGGCAGCCAGCGTATTCTCGTGAGCTGCAAACTGCTTGTAGAACTGATGGAACGCCTTCTTGCGAACCGCCCGCTTAGGCGAGTAGAGAAAAACACTGAAGGTTGACTGCGAAAGCTCGAGGTCTTCGCCTTTTTCTGTCTTAACCGTGCCGAAGGTCAAGTCGGCGTCCGTCAGTTGTCGGAAAGCATGCCCCGCGGCCCCCGCCATCTCACTCTGCATGGCCAGCAGCTTCTCCTCGCCCTTGGTCAGCGTGTGCGGCTTATAGCGCACAAGGCGTTCGAGCTTCAACTGGTAAGGCGCCAGTTGCTTGGCAGCAAGCAGCTTCTTGAGTTTGGCTGCCGAGATTGAAAGCAGCTCGGGCCGAATGAAGCTGGCCGCTTCGCCAGCTCGACTGGCGGCGTTGTGGCAACGGCCCATCATCGCCTGGTAATCGCTGTTGGCTTGATCTTCGGTCGTCTTCAGAAAGGCATAAACGCCGATCCGCTCCGCCTGACGCTCCATCTCTACGTCAAACTTCATGCAATTGGCAATCGCCCCGGGCCCGTCGGCCAGCGTGCCTCGGAATGATTCGTACTGGGGAATCTGCTTTTCCCACCTCTTGAACGCCTTCTCCCAAGCAGCGTCCGACGGAAACAACGACGAAAGGTCCCACGTGTCGGCGAGTTTGACTTTGGAACGGACGGGCAGAGTTTTTGTTTTGGCCATGAAGACAACGAGGGGGGCAAGGGGATATCCGCAAGCGAAGCTAAGGCGGCACTACCGCGGCTAGTCGGTTTCGCTCTTTAGGCTTGAGCTTGTTACCACCGCCAGACGGCCGTGCCCCAGCTCAAGCCGGCGCCGAAGCCGCAGAGCATTAGGTCGTCGCCGCGGGCGATGCGGCCTTGGTTGAAACTCTCATCCAGAGCAATAGGGATACTGCCGGCTGACGTGTTGCCATAACGGTCGAGATGTTTGACGACCCGATCTGCAGCAATCCCCATCGAGTCCGTCGCCGCGTCGAGGATGCGGGCGTTTGCCTGGTGCAGCAGCCATAGCTTGATTTGATCGCGCTGGCAGCCCGAGGCGGTGAGGACCTGCTCAAAGGAATCCTCCAGCAATCGTACGGCCCACTTAAAAACCGGCCGGCCATCCATCTTCATGTACCACGGCGCCGCGGCGTCGGCGTCCACACCGGCGGCGATGTCCGCCGAAAAGGGCGTCTTTACGCCACCCACAGGTCGGATCAGCAGGTCGGCGCCGGAGCCATCGGCACCCAGCGTATAGGAAAGCAGTCCCTGATCAGGTTCACCCGGAGCCAGCACCACCGCGCCGGCGCCATCGCCAAACAAGGGGTATGTCTTTTTGTCGTTGGGATCGAGCGTGCGTGTGTTGAGATCAGCACCAATCACCAACACCCGCTTCGCAGTGCCGGCGCCAATGTACTGGGCGCCGGTGACCAGGGCATACATAAACCCGGCACAGGCAGCCACCAGATCCATCGCCGGACAGTTGAGGCCAAGCTTGTCTTGGACGATTGAAGCTGACTGCGGCAGTAAATAGTCGGGCGTGAAGGTCGCTAGCAGGACAAGGTCGATCTCCAGCTTGTTGGTGAGCTGCCGATTGGCGATGGCCGACTCAATGGCAAGTCGGCCTGCCTCAGCCGCCATGTCGCTGGTAGCCATGTCCGGCGGGGCATGGCGGCGCTCGCGAATACCGGTCCGCTGGATGATCCACTCCGCATCACAACCTAGCCGAGCGAGGTCGTCATTGGTGACGACATTGTCTGGCACAAAGCTACCCGTGCCGACCACCTGCACGCCGCCGAGCGAGAAGGTCGGGCAGCGGCGTACCTGTTGGGGGTTGTCACTCATGGGGTGGTCAGCGGAGCAAGAGACAGCGAAGCCGAAACCGTAAAAGCTAAGGCCTCTCGGTAAACCGGGCAACCCCGGTAGCTCAGCATGGCTACGCGGCTCGACGCCTCGGTCGCCGGATCGCGAGCTCGTAAAGCAATGCGTTGCCCCGTTTGCCAACCTGCTGGGTGGCTCCGGTCTTCCGCAGGCAGTAGGCGATTCGCTGCGCAACCCAACGATCAATCTTGAGCTGCTGAGCAAGTTGACCGGTGTCGAACGGCTTTGGTAACCGAGCCGGCAACAGGGTTAACAAATCTGCCAGCTTGTCGTAGCGCAGCGTATCGAGCACTTCGACCAGACTCTGGTCTTCGACGACAAAGTCGTTCTTCCGCCACCGCCTCCGTTTGCCATGCCCGGGAACCCGATGCTCTTCGATTTCTACCAAAGGCGTTTCAATCGTCAGCCGCTCATGAGGAAAGGCATTGGTAAAGTGAATGAGCTCATGAAATAGGTCGAGCGGCGTTCCACGCTTAGGACTAATACGAGAAGAGGCCACCTTACCACCCGGTTTCTTGCGCTTGATGAGACGCTTGCGGACCACGATTGGTTTGACAACCAGAACCTCATGTTTCTTGACGAGCGTGCGGATCTTGTCCCGAATGGCAGCCAGTCCGCCGTGCTGGATCTCGATCAGCAGATCGCCACGCACAACGTCAATGCGATAGCGCCCGAGCTTGGCTTCGACATCACCGTCGTCACCGGCATAGAGCATCTTGAGTTGCCGATGAAGCGATGTTTCCATAGTGTTCCGCGATTTAGCCCCCGGCCCAAGAACGAGAGGCTAAATCGAACTCGGCAGGCCAAATCAAACGGTGATGCCGAAGTCTTCCACAGTGAATAAGGTCGTCAGTTGGTAGCCCTTGGCGGCAAAGGCCTGACGGCCACCTTCCATACGATCGATGATGGCCAAGACACGATTGACCTTTAGGCCTTCGGCCTCGCACAACTCGATTGCTTTGAGACTCGATCCGCCGGTGGTCACCACGTCTTCGACAATGATGATCTCTTCGCCAGTTTCGTAAGGTCCCTCGACCTGCTTGCCTCGGCCATGGCCTTTGGGCTCTTTGCGAACCATCACCCCACGAAGCGACTGATCCTGCATGCCAGCGATGGTGAGAATTGCCGCCGTGATGGGATCGGCGCCAATCGCCATGCCACCAACCAACGGTGGCAACTCGTCTCCAATCAGGTCGAGCATCCCCTGACCAATGAGCTTTGCGCCTGTAGCGTCGAGCGTCACTTGCCGGCAGTCAAGGTAGTAACTGGCCTTTTTGCCACTGGCGAGTGTGAACTCGCCGAACTTCAAGGCCTTGTCTTTGATCAGCTGAGCCAGCGCGGCGCGGTCATACATAGCGAATGAACTAGGAATTGGGGCGAGGCGATCTGTTGGAGGTTCGTCATCCGATAACCAACGTGTCATCGAACGGCATCATCCGCCTTCGCCGCTCCCTGCTCAACCCTCAACGGCGAATGGTAATGTCTGAGCCCTCGGACAGGATGTCGTAGAGGTCCCCCAGATCGCGTGCCGCAACCGATATCTTGCCTGCTGGGTAAGAGCCCCGTGCGGCAGAGGGATCGGCCAAGATGATTTGACCACTACCAAGGCTGGCGCCTTTGATGACCAAGGTCTTGGTAACTCCATCCGGAGCCACCGATTTGGCCGCCACCTTTAAGTTCCCCTCGGTTGCCGCAGCGCCGTCAAGCTGCACGGGAAACCGGCCCGCATAGCGGCCATCAACCGTCAAGAAGAGTTCGCTTTCGGTAACATCCACTGTGGCGGCAAACGGGCCGCGGACCACCTTGATAATCTGCCCTGGTTGTACGCCGTTGCTCTTAGTGACGCCGTTGATCTTGGCCAGCAGTTTCCATGGAGTGCCGTACTGCGCGGCGATCGACTCAAGCGTCTCGCCCGGCTTGACCTGATGCGGAGGCTCGAGTCGATGCTCGTTGGAATATATCACCGTGCCGGCAAGCTGCCCCAACAATCGGTTCACTTCGTTACGCTCGTCCGCCGACAGAGCCGTATCCCCGTACCACTGAGATAGCAACAGGTGGGCGCGAGACAACTCGTTGCGATCCAGCGCTGCCTGAATCGCAGGCCTCGCGGTCGCGTAGCCCGAGGTCGGTGGTGTTACGGGTGGCGGACTGAGTGGTGTGGTAGCTGAGGAAGTGGTCGAAAGGCCGCCCGTGTCATAAGGCGAAGCGGTGGACGGCGTCGCAGGGGGACTCGATGGATACGCCGGTGGCGGCTGGCTGACGGTCGCGTCATAGGTAGGCGCCGGCGGAGGCGCGGGAGTGCTGGCCGGCGGACTCCATGGCTCCGAAGCCGGTGACGTCAGGTCTGCTGTCGCTGTGCCCAACGAAGGAACACGTCCAGAAACCTGTCCCGCTGACGAGCCGACCTCGGCTGCGGAGTCGCCAGGGTAAGTCGCTGCGGGAATACTGTCTGGCAACGGCAAGTCGGGTAGATCGAATTGTGTGGGGTCAACGGCTGCGGGGCGTGGGGCGGCGGCCGTCACCGGGTCGACGGTGGGAGTCGACGGCAATGGTGGTAACGCCGGCGCCGAGGCAGGCTGACCCGCAGGAGCTGGCACGGCCGGTGCGGGCGCGTCCAGCGATGGTGAGGGGAACCCTGGCGCGATGCCATCAGAAGTTGAGGGAGAGCCACTCGTTGAGGGGCTTCCGAAGGCCGGCGCCTCGCCAGCGCTGGCCGAGTTGTACGCGGGAGCATCCCCCCATTCGCCCGTCAGCTCCGCCGTGGTGGGGGTCGGGCGATTGTTGATTTGCTGCGCCAAGAACACGCCGAGTACGGCGAGAATGGCAACCGTTGCCAAAGGGCGGATCGTGCTCATCGTTCGTCCTCCGTGACGAAAACAGTCTGGAGTCAAAGTCCCTCGGCCACGACAATGGCGCCAATCGTTGGCAACCTTCGTTCTGGCAGACTTGAGGCTCCGTGTACGATTCTGATTTCTACGACCAACCGGGGGACGACGAGCTGGAGACCGATGTGGTCGACTGCCCGGCGTGCGGCGCGGAGGTGTACGAAGACGCCATCCGCTGCCCCGTTTGTGGCGAGTACATCACCCACAGCTCAAGCGTGTGGGCGGGTCGCTCGCCATGGTGGATCGCGCTCGGCTTGGCGGGCGTGATCGCGGTAATTTTCGCGCTGGCGTTCTGAATAGGAACATCAGCAGCGCGGGATATAGAGCATCCGCGCGACCAACGCCATGCCGATCTCCAGGGTAGCCGTCAAGCTAGCTCAATCGCTAGCATCGCTACCGCGCAAGCGGAGACGGATCGCTGCCAAGCGCTGGCCGAGTTCCTGCTCGAATCCGCGATCGACCGGCCGGTAGTATTGGCGATCGACGCCCAGATAGTCCTGTTTGGCAATGCCTCCTTCGGCATCGTGAGCATACTGATAGCCCTCACCGTGCCCCAATCGCTTGGCGCCAACGTAATGGGCGTCGCGCAGGTGACGAGGCACGGGTTGAGTTCGCCCCTGGCGAATATCTTGCAGCGCCTCACTGATGGCGACCGTGGACGCATTGCTCTTGGCAGCGCATGCCAAGTAGGCAACCGTTTGCGCGAGCGTCAGCTGACACTCTGGCAGGCCAACAAACTCACAGGCCTGCATTGCCGCCACTGCCAGCGGTAGGGCCTGAGGGTCGGCATTGCCAATGTCTTCACTCGCCAAGATCACGAGCCGCCGACAGAGAAACCGTACGTCTTCTCCTCCCTCTAGCATGCGCGCCAACCAATACATGCCCGCATCGGGATCACTGCCGCGAATACTCTTGATGAGCGCACTGGCGCAGTCGTAGTGCTCGTCTCCTGTAGCGTCGTAAGTGACCGCTTTGCGCTGCATCGCCTCGGCTAGTAACTCGCACGTGATCGGAGTCAGTCGTTCGGCGTCTGCATCGGTGAAGGAAGACAGAACGGCAATTTCCAACGCGCCAAGGGCTTGTCGGGCGTCGCCATCGCATACGTTCGCCAAGAAAGCCAATGCGTCCGCTTCCACCTGGAGGTTCAGTTTGCCGAGCCCACGATCCTTGTCGCTGATCGCCCGCTGCAGGACTCTTGTGATGTCTTCCGGCGACAGAGGTTCTAGCTGAAACACGCGGCTTCGACTAACCAGCGCGCTGTTGACGGCAAAGAACGGATTGGAAGTGGTTGCTCCCACCAAGACGACCACGCCTTGTTCCACGTCCGGCAGCAGCGCGTCCTGCTGAGCCTTATTGAAACGATGGATTTCATCCACGAACAGGAGCGTTGGTTCGTCGCCTGCCGCCACAGCGGCTCGCGACGCCTCAAGCGCCTGGCGTAGTTCCTTCACGCCGCTGGTCACAGCGCTGAGTTGCTGGAAGCGACACCCGGTTTCGGTTGCCAGCAAACGTGCCAGCGTCGTCTTGCCGGTGCCGGGTGGACCAGCAAGGATGATAGAACCAAGCCGTCGCGACTGAATCAGCCGCCACAACAATCGCCCCTGCCCAAGCAGGTGTGATTGGCCGGCATATTCCGCCAGCGACTGCGGCCGCATCCGTTCCGCCAAGGGGGCGGCCCGTTGCAGGTTTTCTGCTTCGCTGGCTGCGAACAGGTCCATCGATTAACCCCACCCGATGCGTCGTAAGGTGAATGGAAACCGAAAATCATAGCAAAGGCCGCCGGAAAAACATGACTTACCTGATTATCGGCGCCGTTCTCTTGGCCGTAGCAGCGCCCGTGATTCTCGTGGCGATGTCGGTGGAAGACTGGTCTCGCGACCTCAGTATCAACCGAGCCACCACCGATCCGGATGCGGAGCATCCGCTGTTGCGGCCTTTGACGCAACGATTCTCGGTTGAAGAACTCGATGGGGTACTTGCCGGTGCGGTAAGCGAGCTGACGGCCTGGTCTCAACCGGCTGAACCCAAACCGCTGCCGCAAGACTCGCCCTTCTCAAAGACTGACGCGCTAGCTGTGCGCCACCTGGTTCGCACCACCCGATTGATGCGCTACCGGGACGACATCTGGATCGTGGTCCAAGAGCACGACGCCGAAAAGCTGCGAGCCGCCATCGAAAGCCGATCACGGGTTGGCAAAGGTGACCTCGGCCAGAACCCGCGGAACATCAAGGAACTCAATGCCCTGTTGCTCCAGAGATTGGTAATCAAGGCGCCACCGCCAAGCAAGTAATGTTCTCAGGGGGCTGGCAACATCGACTCTAAAGGGCATCCCTCACATTGCGGCTGAGGCCGACAATGATGTTTACCGACCGCGACGAGCAAGGCGTGGTATTCGTTGAAGAGCGACGGCTCGGGGTCGAGATGCCGCTCGAACAATTGTTGCATTGCCTCGTAGGTTGGCTTCTTGCCGATCCAGCCGTGTCGCTCCAGGACACGGCGAGTGTAGGCGTCAACCACGAACCTTGGTCGCTGGGCAGCGTATAGCAGAATCGAGTCGGCTGTTTCCGGGCCAATCCCATTGACCTTCAGGAGCGCGGTCCGAAGCGGCTCGGTCTGTCCGCCCAGGAGCGACTCTAGCGAACCGCCATAATCGTCGACGATCAAACGCAGCAGGTTCCTCAAACGGCGAGCCTTGACTCGAAACGCACCGGCAGGCCGTATCAACGTTTCCAAATCGGTGGGAGGCAGATCGTAGAGGCGCCGAGCGTCGAGCAAATCGCGAGCTCGCAGCTGGTCCATAGCGCGCTCAACGTTTACCCAGGCCGTATTCTGAACCAGGACAGCGCCAACCATGACCTCCAGGGCCGACTCAGCAGGCCACCAGCCTTGCGGACCATACGCGGCCAGTAGGCGATCGTAGGCTGTTGTGAGGATTTCTCTCATACCGATGTTCTGGCTAGAGCGCGTGGCGCGAGCGTAACGGCCCGACCGGCCGCCGTTCAAGCCCCGGCCCGAGAGAGCCGACGAATTGAAGGGCGGATTGCCCTCCCCTCGGCCCCCACTGCATCCGTCCATGGCGACCGCCCTTCCCCTGGCTGACCATCTGCCTAAGCCCCTGCACGGCTACTGGCGACACACCCAGCGTCCGCTGGTGTGCCTCTGCTTCGCGACGCCGCTGTTGGTGGCTTACGAACTGGGCGTCATGGCGTTTCCCGGCGCCGCCCGCAACGGGGCGGACGTCTGGATGCGTGGCTCGTTGCACGCAATCGGTTTGGAGGGCTATTTCCTGTTACCGCTGCTCACCGTAGGGGTACTGCTCGGCTGGCACCATACCACGCGTCAGCCATGGCGACTTCCACGCGGCGTCTTGCTGGGCATGCTCGTCGAGTCTGCTTTGCTAGGAGTCGCGCTACTGTTCTTGGCGCAAGTTGGCATGGGCATCGTCCAAGTGGACGCCTCTCTCAGCAGCGACCTTACTGCGGGCGACAAGGCTCGGCTGTGGTTTGCGCAGCCTGCCATGGAAAAACTGGGCGCGCGTGTGATCGAGTATTTGGGTGCGGGACTCTATGAAGAAGTGATGTTCCGTCTGTTACTACTGCCAGCCTTGATCGGCCTGCTGACGACCGCGATCCCTCCTCGTACGGCTCGCGTGGCCACGGCGGTGGCGGTGTCCAGTTTACTCTTTGCCGCTGCGCATCACGTCGGCGCTCAAGGCGAGGCTTTCTCGCTAAGCGTGTTCATGTTCCGCACTACGGCCGGTGTTTTCTTTGCGATGCTTTTCTTGCGACGTGGCTTTGGAATCGCCATCGGCGCGCACGCGGCTTACGACTTACTTGCTGGTCTTGGCTATCAGTAGCGAACGAACCCCGCAGGGGTGCAATCGATTCCAGATGGGCCACGCACGCGCGGTCTTGTCAATACATATTCGCGCGACAAAACCTTGGTTGAAGAATCCCCTTTGTG
This sequence comes from Lacipirellulaceae bacterium, assembly GCA_965263315.1. Lineage (GTDB taxonomy): Bacteria > Planctomycetota > Planctomycetia > Pirellulales > Lacipirellulaceae > JBCCQL01. Next base: position 558,320 of record CBDHGZ010000003.1, read on the forward strand.
GCGTTTTTTGACGCAGGCTATAATGCGTGAAGTTGAAGGACGCGGTGGCTTCTTAACCGCCGACGGTTCTTCTCAGAAGGATCACCAAACCACCACGGAAGGCGTCGCGTTGCTTCGCGCAGCGTGACGCTCTCCGCTTTTTAAGGAGCACCTGCGGTGCTATCGGTCCGTCCAAAAATTGCCGAGCTGGTCTTTCAGCTCTATGGCCGGCCGCTCCATCCTGAGTTGTTTGAGACCCATCGCCACAAGCGAATCGAACGCTCTGGCTACCAGGCAACGGTGCAAATCACCAGTGCTGGCCATGTTGTGACATGGGAGCACGCCGGACTGATTCTCACGGAGGTAGCCACTTCCAGCCATCATCCCCTGCCGCAGAAACGCCGGCTGATGTCCCACCAATTGCGTGGTTCGCGCAGTGACCGCGTGGAGTGCCGTGCTGGCATCACCTACGACGTGGAGTTCTCACTAGAAACCGTGGAGAACGATGCGTTTTTTACCTACCAGAAAGAGTTCGCGCTGGCCGGCGCAAAGAGTGGCTTGATGCACAACTTTGACGCTAGCGGCCGCTTCGGCCTAGGGGCCCTGAGCTATGTGCATGTGGAATCCAGAGAGCGCCAGCTCAAAGTGCTGGCACTTCACACCTTCCCGGACGACTGCGCGATCGTCAAGACGCAGTCGGTCTTTCAATTGCCAGGGAAGTAAACCGGCTCGCTATTGGCGCAATCAAAGCAGCGCTGCAATGGCCTCGGCAACCGCCTCGGGCTTCTCGACAGGCGCCATGTGACCGGCGCCAGGAACGATCGTGACCGCAGCATTGGGCATCGCTGCTGCCATCGACCGCATCTCTTCCGGCGTAGTGAGCTGATCTTCTTTGCCAACGATGGCCATCGTCTGCAAGCTAATGGTCGGTAAACGACTGGTCACGTCAGGCCGCTCCGCCATCCCGATCTGTGCAGCTGCGATGGCACGTGGATCGGTCGCGGAAATTACTTCCGCCGTCTGCACGACAGCGGGCAGACCGGCTTGGATTGATGACTCCGCAAACAACTTAGGCAGCATCGCCTCGGCAACGCGCTGCGCGCCCCATTCCTGAACATGGCGTGCCATTCTAAGTCGCATGTCTCGGGCCTCATCGCTATCGGCGGCCGCTCGGGTATCGCATAAGACCAAAGCGCGAACCCGCTCCGCATGGGCCTGCAAGAACTGCCAACCGATGTATCCGCCCATCGAGAAGCCGACGTAGATCACCGGCTCGGCTAAGCCAATCGCCTTGAGCAAACCCGCCAAGTCGTCGGCATACCGTCGCATGGAAATGCCATGCTGGATAGCGACCTCACCCAACGACGTCTTGCCATAGCCCCGTAGGTCTGGCGCGATCACTCGGCAACGACCTTGGAGGTGGTCAATCACGTCGTACCACATGGTGTGGTCGAGCGGGAAACCATGAACCAAAAGCAACGGCGTTCCCTGACCTTGGTCAAGAAACGCCATATCGATATCGTCCACGCGAACGCGCTTGGTAGCAGTCAACGGACTAGCTTTCCTCTTTGCGAGTTTCTGCCAAAGCCGCTTCAAAAAGCCTCAGCTGGCGCTGCATGACTTGGATATGAGGCTGCAATCGGACTGCTTCGCGCTGCTTTTCGACGGCGCGCTCCAAGTCGCCGATCGCGAAGTAGCACCGCCCCAGCGTGTCGAGAAACCCTGCGTCTGCCTTGCCGATCTCACCCCGACGCAGCTCCAAGGATTTTTTCGAATAGCGTATGGCTTTGGCGTAGTCGCCCACCGTGTTACTAATCAACCAGGCCCACTGGTTGTACGGAAGTGGGTCGCTTGGGTCTTCGTCGATATCTTTCTGCGTCTGCTGGGCCAGCGTTTTGATTCGCTCAAGCGTCTCCTCTCGAAACGCTTGATTCGCTCCCTCGGCCCGATACATGGCGATCACAATGTCCGCATCTGTCGGGTCATGACCGATGGCAGACTGTAGGTGACGCACCTCCGCTGCCTCGTCTCCCCGCTGCTTGGCAGCCCGTGCAAGAAGATAGTCTCGGCGTGCGGTAAAGGTTGAGCTTGGTAACAAGCGATCAAACTGCTCGCGCATGTGACCGTAGAGAACACGGCTCTTACTGTCCTTCTTAATTGCGTCAATGGAGCGCGTGAGCTCTGAAGCAGCAGCGGCATACTCTTCGTGATCCATCAGCGAATCGCTTAGTCGCCAGCGGGCGAAGATCGAGTTGATCGATAGATCGGGGGTTTGGTTGGTAGCTTCTCGGTACTCTCGCCAAGCCCAGTCAACCAGCCCGTTGGCCTCGATCCGCATGCCGGCCAGCACCCTGCCATCCAGCGCCACTTGGTTGTCGATTCGCAAGGCGTCCTGTGGTTGGGGAGGAGTCTGGAACGCCTTTTCAGCAAGAGACTCGGCTTCCTCACGGCGACCCTGGCGATGACGAATGGTCGCAGCCAGGTAGAGCCCCCCCTTGGACGTCAGTTCCTCTCGCCGGCTCTCCAGCAAGGCGTCCACACCCGCGTCGGCGCCTGCTTCCACCATCCACTCTAGAGCCTTCGTCAGCGCCGCTTCAGTCTCCTTCGAGTGTGAGAGGATAAGACGATCAATCGTCTCTAGAAGCTTCTCCTGGTCGCTGGCAGCAATCTGCACACGAAACAGATTCCAGCGCAATGCGTCCACCATTACCTCGTCGGTAAACGCTTTGCGCTCATCATTGGCCGCTTGTTCTGCCGCCACCTCTTCTTCCCAGACTTGGGTAACGCCTTCTGGATTTGTGGATTGCTTGACAAACAGGGCCAGCCAGCGCCCCGCCGCTCGTTGGCTCGAGCCAAACTCGGAGGTCAGGGCTTGCTCCGCTGCCGCGATGGCTTCGACCCGTGCCACGGGGATTTCCAACTCGCGAACGGCGAGGGCTTGTCTCAAATACCAAGCGAAGCCATGCGGCTCAATCGCACGAATGGCGGCCTCGCGAGATAGGCGTTCGGAAGCCTCGAACCGAGCAATGCGACAAAGAGCGGCCAAACCTTGCTGGTCAGAAAGCCCCGAGAGCGCCTGCAAGGTCTGGCGCCGCTCACGCTCGCTGGCTTGCCCATAGTTCTGTAGAAGACGACGCACGACGGGCGGATCATCGGGCCGCGTCCAGCGAACCGTCATTGTTTCCAGCAGTCTGGACGAGGCCGCTGCGACTTCAGGATCGGGATGACTTGCGGCAACCAAGAGCTGATCAAAGGCCGCCAGACCCAACCCTTGTAGCTCCTGCCGAGCTGCCTGACGAACAACATACCGGGGAGCGCCCAACTGATCGATCAGTTCCGCCACGCGGGCGCCAACCTGCGCGGCCTCGGTTGACTCGTTCTGAGCCGCTGACAAAGAACTCGCCACGGCGACCCCCAACAGGATCGCGAGAAGCAAGTGTGGGAAACGAAAGAGGGACAAAACAGGCCGCATGACAGAACCATGGTGCGTGGCGACAACGTGTCGGGCAGCGCTCAGCCGGCGGCGCCAAGGTCCCGTTTCTCCATTTCCTCGATGTAGCGACGCAGGCGTTCGACTTCGTCGCTGATGCTGCAGATCTTAAGCATGTTTTCCACACGCTTGAGCAACTCGACTTTGTTCACCGGCTTCGAGAGGAAGTCGTCTGTGCCGGCTTCCACTGCGCGTTCGATGTCGCCCAACTCATTTAGCGCGGTGACCATCAAGATCATCACGCCGCTGGTAGCCGCATCGCTCTTGAGTCGCTGACAGACCTCGAAGCCCGAGAGCTTGGGCATCATGATGTCTAGCAGAATGAGATGTGGCTTAAAGGAAGCAACTTTATCGAGCGTATCCTGACCATCAACCGCGATCTCTGTTTCGATGGCTACGCCGTCTACAGCCACGCCCGCCAAGTAAGCTTCGAGGAGCTCAACGTTGGGCTCGTTGTCGTCGGCAATCAAAATGCGATGCTTATCGGACATATTCCCTCATTCACCCAACGATCGTAGCGGCACTGGAATCTACACCGCCGCCCGCGGCGGCAGGCACGGGATAGTCGCCGCACAGGACCTTCACGCGCTCGCGGATGGAAGTGTGCTTCGCTTCGTCTTCCGGATTCTTCAGGGCTTCGACAATCCAACCGCCGATGATTTGCATCTCGCTGGCGCCCATGCCACGGGTGGTCAGCGCTGGCGTACCGATGCGAATGCCGGACGGATCCATGGGTTTCCGCTCGTCGAACGGAATCATGTTCATGTTGATGGTGATGCCGCAGGCGTCGAGCACCGTCTCAGCCGTTTTGCCGCCAACGCCAAACGGCGTGACGTCCACCAGCATCAGATGGTTGTCGGTGCCCCCGCTGACTAGTTTCAACCCGGCAGCCATCAGCGTTTCGGCAAGCGCCTGAGCGTTCTTGATCACTTGCTGGGCATAGTCTTTGAATTCCGGCTGGAGCGCCTCGCCAAAGCAAACGGCCTTGCCCGCAACCACGTGCATCAAGGGGCCACCTTGCGTGCCAGGAAACACGCGGCTGTTAAGCACCTTGGCGTATTCTTTCTTGGCCAAGATCAATCCGCCACGCGGGCCGCGGAGCGTCTTATGTGTGGTCGTCGTGACTACATCAGCCACTTCCACAGGATTGTCATGCAAGCCTGCGGCCACCAAGCCCGCGTAGTGGGCCATATCGACCATCAGCTTGGCGCCAACTTCATCCGCGATCTCTCGGAACTTGGCATGCGGAATCTCACGTGGGTAGGCGCTGGCGCCGGCGATGATCAACTTTGGCTTGTGCTCTCTGGCTAGCGAGGCGACTTGGTCAAAGTCGATGCGGTGGTCGTCTTGGCGAACCCCGTAATTGTGAAAGTTGTAGAGCATGCCGCTCATGTTGAGCTTCATGCCATGCGTCAGGTGTCCGCCGTGCGCTAAGTCGAGACCCAGCACCGTGTCTCCCGGCTCCAGCAAAGCGAGAAACACTGCCGCATTGGCCTGAGCACCGGAATGCGGTTGGACGTTAGCAAAGATCTCTTTTCCTACCGGCGCACCGAACAGTTCCTTCGCCCGATTGCGAGCCAAGTCTTCCACCACGTCCACATGCTCGCAACCACCGTAGTAGCGACGGCCTGGATAGCCCTCCGCATATTTGTTCGTCAGGACGCTACCCACTGCCTGCATCACGGCAGGACTGGTGTAGTTCTCGCTGGCGATCATCTCGAGACCGTCTTGCTGACGGTCAATCTCGTCCGCAACCGCAGCCCAAACGTCAGGGTCGTTGGCTTCAAGAAAATTCATACAAGGAGCAACCGGGAAACGGGTAGACGAAAACGAAGGCTCTCAGACCTTCCATTGTCGAACCGCTATGGCGAAGTGTCAATTGGACAGCGTCACCGTTAATCCGCCGCGGTTTTCGACAAGCTTGCTGGGCGAATCGTTCACACGCAGATACAGCGTCCCGGTAGTCGGAGCGGTGAATTGGCCTTCCACATCAAGCGGAAACGGCTGCAGCAACCCGCCACCCAGCGCCGGGGCGTCTAGCTTCACCACGGTTGCCAGCAGTTGACCCAACGGCCGTCCGCCATGGTAGGTGATCGTGACACCATTGGCTTCGCAAGGCCATGGCGTGCCGTCCGGCTCTCGGGCAATGACAAACCGGCCCCGGGCTTGGTAGCGGTACACCTCCCCAGCAAGCACAGCAGCCCCGCTCGGTTGCCAGCCTCGATCGGCCCGCACCGCAACCTGCCGGCTTTCATCACCAAGCGGCTCGCCACGACGAAAGTGAATGGCTTCTCGGCCAATGTCATGCCCATACTCAAGCGTGCGGGTAAACAACTGAAACTCGGCTCGCAGAGCTTCCCAGTCCCGGCTGAAAGCGCGGCGAAAGCGGTCGTTAAAGTCCTGCTTGAGCACGATCCGCGGCAACTTGCGATATCGTTCTTGATACCGTGGATGGGCGTCCATGAACTTGGCTAAAGACCACACAGCAGCATATTGGTCTACCTCCAACGGCCGGTCATTGTTGATCTTCATCACCGCGTCAATCGACAGCGGTCCCGCCGCCTCGCGGACCAAAGGAATGCGCCCCCAGTAGGGAGTGGCCTTGCGATCAGCCGGCAGGATCGCGAGCTCAAGCTTTTGCTGCTCAGCACTCCATCGATGGGCGCCCATGAGTTCGGCAACGGCCTCCATATACCAACCGGGGCCACAACCGCCAAGCAGTGTGGAACAGAAGCTGTGCGTCAACTCATGCAGAAACAGAGCGCGGGTGTAGTAGGCTGAGGGCTGATGGTTGACCCACAACTCGTAACCCATTGAGAGGGCATGCGGGAATTCGTCATGGGGCCTGGGAGGCAACAGATCGACCGCGGCGAACTTCTGGCGATCTTCAATGACAAAAGCAACCACGCGCCACGCTTCCCATCGCGATGAGTCCACGCCAAAGTAATCGGCCAACGGCGCCATTGCTTGTTGGGCAACCAATGGCAATTCATCAAGCCACGCCGAGGAAGCGACATCGGTGACCAGCGTCACGTGCTTGCCCGAAATTACCCGTAGGCCAAGCTGATCGAACTTGGCGAGGGGCAACTGACGGGGGGCAGGCCATACCGCAGGTTGCACTTCCTGGGCCAGGATCACGCCGGCATGGAAGAAGGCAACTGCCAGAAGTATGCCGTTCACGGGGCGGCTAGGGCGACCGTGCAACCGCTGTCGCTTTGCTTCAAGTCGCAGTCTGGATGCTGCCTGCCTCAATGAGACGTTCCCCCGCTACTCGAAGAGTTTCTCCAGCGCCCGGCCAATCTCATTTTGAATCGCCCCCTGAACTCCTTTTTGGATCAGATCGCGGCTCAATGCCTGCAGCGCGCGACCATCCACTCGTGGTCGACTAAGCGTACCACCAATGGGCACCTGCACCACTTGGCCCTGCAAACCGACCAAGCGACGATCTTTCTCAATCCATCGATCTTGTATGGGCACATTGAGCGTCAACTGCAACGTTTCATCAAATCCAACCGAGCCGGCCGATGTCACGGGCACGCCATCTACATCAAAGGTTAGACCCTGGTGATGGACCCGGCGACCGGTAACTTGGAAGTTGATTGTACGGTCTGCAATGGACAGAAGTGTTGGCGCTGGACGCGACGCCAACGCGGTGGGGTCGCGGTCTTTGGCCAGGGCCTCCACTTGCCGCGCGACGGACACCCAGTTTGCCACGCCAGGCCCCGGGGTCACACGAAGGTTGCGAACCGCTAGCTGGCCGCTTGTCTCCAAGGTAGTGGGGTCGTCTAATGCCGCACGCATGCCCTCGGTTCGTACCGAAAAGGTTCCTTCACTTCGTGTGGCGTCAGCCAGCACCGGAGCAATGAACTTCAGCATCTGGTCACTCACCTCGGGCGAGATGCGGACGTTCTCGATGATCTGTCCCGCCGGCAAGCCCCACTCTGCGGGCGGGGGATCCAGACGAGCGGCCGGCTGGATGGTCAGTCGACCTTGCCCCACGGAAACGGCCAGCGGATCAAACTGAACGACGCCGTTGCTAACCGTGGCGTTCACGGTGCCCGAACCCATCGTTAGGCCAAACAGCGATGCACTGGTCCACGGCGCCGAAACGCGACCAGTGAGCCTTCGCGACCAGTGTGCTGGTTCTGTATTCGGGGACGCGGCCGCCGTGGCCAGTTGGACGCTTGCTTGATGACGTCCGACCAACCGCACGCCAGGCCCTAAACGGTTTGCGATCAATGGCGTCAGCTCCGCCAGGTCGTAGTCGATCGCGGCATTGATGGTTGCGGTCGGCTCCGTGGAGAGGTTAGCTACATTGCCATTGGCGGTTGCCGAAAGGTTGTTCGACTGAATCGCCAATCCGGTAATCACCAAGCGATCGCCACGCGTTTCGTGTGCCACGACGCCGCGAACTCCCAGTGCGGGTTCTTGCCATAAGACGCTCGGCGCCGCGCCAGCTTGAACTTCACTCACGGCGAAGGGCTGACAAGTAAGGTTCAGTTCGGCCGCCGGACCGCCGGGTTGGCTCACTAGTCGAACACCGCCGGACGCTTGTCCGTCAACTCTCGTCGCACCCAACATGGCAGGGACCGAGGCCGACAGCCGCGCCAAATCAGCCCGCACGGCTAGGCTGCCCGTAGCTGCCGCGTCTCGCCACGCCAAGTCACGAGCCTGTGCCGCCAGCGTGCTTGAAACCAACCGGCCCTGCCGCGAAGCAAGGCTGCCCGTCGCTCCATCCCATACTAGGTCGCCAGAAACTTCTACTTTGGGCTCGTTAATCCGCAGCTGGCCGGTCGTCGCAGTCAGGTTGGTCGCCACTAGACTGGTCGTTGTCAGCGTGGCGTTCTGGGCGCCAACGCGGCCGACCAGTCGCGCATCCACGACGCCGCTCGCCCGCAGCGTTGCTAACAGGTCGCTATCGTCACCCGCTTCACTTAGCAAGAACTTAGCGCGCCGCAGCCACGCACGAACATCTCCCACTAAACGCACATCGAGCGGATAGTCCTTCGCAACGAGTGTCGTGGGGCCGGTGAGCTGCGCTTGCAATTGATCGCCGGCCGCCACGATAGCTAGGGAGCCTGTCGCAATGGTGGCTGGGCGCTGGGTCTTGGGATCGGTCTGTCCGGTGGCAGCAACCTCCAGTGATAACTCGCGTTCCTGAACGATGGGACGATCGCCATACGTCACAACACACCCAGAGACGTTGCCCTGGACGGTTGCCCGAAACTGATTGTTGCCACCGCGCAGCAAACGTGCGTTGCCTTCAGCACGCCCCGACATTCGCCAAGGACCGAAGTCGAACAGCTGTTTCGCCTCGGCGACAAGTCGATCCAAGTCCAAGTCGGCTTTAGCACGCAGGTCGTTAAGGTCTCCCTTCACGGAACCATTGAGGAAGCTAGAGCGGCAATCCAGCTGGGCAATCTCAAGGCGGCCTGGGAACTCTCGCGCTGCCAGTCGCAGGCTAATCGGCTTCTGCCAGCGAACCTCTCGCCCGTTCGCCTGGGCCACCAGGTCCGCCGTATTAACCGCGCCGGTGATTCGTCGCCCCACGCCATCTGGTTGCGTGGTAGCGTTCACCTTCACTCGACCTGAGGTCAGAGTCACGCCGCGCCGCAGGTGGAGCAGCTCGGGGGCAATTCGCCCCAGCCGCGCCAGGTCAAGATCAGCACTCACTTGCACCGATCGCGGCGCCAGCCAATCGCCTGCCGCCAGTTGACTGATTTCCCCCGATGTTAGCAGCCCGCTTGCCGTAGCGGTGGCGTAGTCGCTCTTAAGGCCCAGCTGCTCGATCTGCAACCGACCATCGGCCGCACTGGACAGCCGCCAGGATGCATCAAAGTCACCAAGCGCAACGGGGTCGCCGCCAAGCGTATGGCTAGAAACCTGTAACCGCCGCGCTGCGAAACTACCCGATGAGCCGATACGCTGTGGCAACGTGCTCGCCCCTTCGGCCTGAGGCCACCACGTCGCAACGCCCTGCCCTTGCAGCAGGCCTTCGACAACCAGGGAACGATCGAGCCGTCGGAGCCAGGGCGCCAGCGCCGCGGGGTCGACTGAGGTGAGTTGAAATTTGGCCTCGTTCGCTCCGGCACCGTTGGGGGCCAGGCTTGCTGTGAAGCTACCGGCCGAGGGGTTGGACCTGCCGAACGGCAAGGGCGGCAACGGAGCGCCAGCAGGATAGGAAGCGGCGCCAATGGAACCGGCGATCTGGGCCGTCTGCAGGCTTCCGTCCAAGGTCGCGTCAACGTTGATCGGATCGTGAATCGTCGTGACACCGGTGATGGTGTCGTTGACCGCGACAGAGCCGCCCTTGATTTGCAACTGTAACTGGGTGGCGATGGAGCCCGTTGCGGGCGACTCGGGCTCGGTTCCTTCGTCATCCAGAGCGGCCAGTAAGTCTTCAAGGTTGCTGCCGTTGGCGCGAGCGACCACGAACAATACAGGTCGATCAACGGTAACGACGCCCAAGTCGTTCGAGTTTGTGGCGAGCTGCCACAGCGAACGATCGACCGCCACGGTGTCGGCCCGGAACAAAACCTGGCCGTTGGGATCCGTAAGCTGCACCCCGTGCAGTAGCGTTGGCGTAAACCAGCCGAGCGACGCATCGCTGGCCGTTAGTTCCCCGGCCTCGGCGGGCAGTGCGTTGGCTAGCGCCGCATTCCTAAGCGGGGTGTGGCCGATGATCGAGGGCGCGCAGAGCCCTGCTACGGCCAACAGCACAACCACGACGAGAAACCACCGCGCCACACGATCGCGACGATGGGTCCTTTTGCCAGATCGTTCCCTCGCCATCGCCCGCTCCTTCCCAGTCGCGGCATGCATCGAATGAAAGCAAACCGCGATTCTACGGCGGGGCGACCAAGCGACCTACGGCAGTTTCGCCAGCGAAGCTAGCAGTCAGATCTCCAAGAACGTCTGGCTAAGGTATCGTTTGAGACGATCCCAGAGCGTGCGATCCTGGATATGAATCTTGGCAGTGCCCGTCAGGCCAACACGGAGCAGGCTATGGGCCTGGGCGGCGGCGGCTGGCATGTTGGCCACGGGAACAAATGGCACGGTGGCGTCGATGTGTGGCACCAGGGGTCGGGGGACGCCGCTCTCGTCCATCTGCGTGGGAATCTCGCCACCGGCAAGACTGGAAAGCCTGGGTGGCGTGGTCTTCATCGTACCGTCCGACTTTTCCTCTAGGCGGCCTCGGTAGACGAAGTCGGCAGACTGATCTAGCTGCACTTCGACCACCTGATCAGGCACCACAAAGCCGTTGTCCGACTGCGGGATCGCCAACTGGGCCTCAAAGTGCCCAGGGGGGCCGATCATACAAAAAGGTGCTACGGGCTCCAGCCGGGCGCCCAGGTTCTTTTCGTCCAACGGCGTACCCTGCCAAGTGGGCAGCTCCCGATCGTCCGCCTGTTGGTTGGTCTTGATGGTGGCAGGGATCACCGTGCCGGCAATCGGTGACTTGAGCACCAGGCGATCGGCATCTTCAAGCTGCTTGGCGAGCTTCTCTCGCGCGCTCTCCAGAAGCTCGGTAACCTCCGCCCGCTGGTCATCGGCGCCTTGGACACTGATGCTCATCTCGTTCAAGTCACGGAGCTGCTCCTGATATTGGGCGATTTGCGTCTCAAGGCGCGCCATCTCCAACTCCATTTGCAGATTGCTCATCACGGCCAGCACTTGGCCCTGCTGGACCACGTCTCCCGGCTGGACCTTCAGCTCGCGAAGCACGCCCGGCACCTTGATATAGACCGTCTCGGCATCGCGCGGCTGGATTACCACGGGGCACTGCACACTGGTGGGCAGCGGCACCTGCACAACGGCCACAATCACGGCCATGACAATCGCGGCTGTCGCGTACATTCGCACACTTTTCACTTTCGCCAGCCTCCCTGGAACCTTCAGGAACTTGTACAGCTTAAGCAGGGGCTGGCCCAGGAGCCCCCACAGCGCAGAAAGGGCAATGAGTTGCCCCAATCGCTTCAAGCCGTAGGGCTCGAGCACTTGGTTTAAGAACCACACGATCGACAGCACCACGACCCAGCGGTAGATGGCCGAGGCCAAGGTAAACAGCGCAAAAAAGGCTTGGTTGCGTTTTGGCAAGAAGGGGTCGTCCGGCTCTTCGAGACCCAAACACCACTTGCCGAGCTTGCGGCTGAGAATCGTGCTCGCCTTCTGCCGCAGGTTGGGAATCTCCATCAAGTCGCTAAGGATGTAGTACCCGTCGTAACGCAGCAGCGGATTGGCGTTGAATAGGATCGTGCTGACCGAGCTGATGAACATGATGTTCAAACAGAGTTGGTTGAGCAGGGTCTCGGGCGCCGTGAACCACCAAATCCAGGTACAGAACGACGCGAGCACGACCTCCACGTACATGCCCGCCGCACCAATCGCCGCACGATGCCAGCGATTGGGCAGCATCCATGAGTCCGACACGTTGCAATAGAGACACGGCGTGAGCACCAGAAACATGACGCCCATCTCGTGGCACTCGCCGCCGAAGTGCTTACAAGACAGACCGTGACCAAACTCGTGCAGGATCTTTGTGCAGCCCAACACCAGCGCCATCAGGGCCCAGTTCTGCACGGAGAAAAACGCTTCGAACGAAGGCAGCCGCGACTGAAAAGTATCGAAATTCACGAGCACCAGCGTCAACGCCGAGAGTGCAAACGCAATGCACAGCACCATGGCGCTGACGGTAAAGAACCACCGCACCGGCGGGAACGAATACAGCAAGTTGAGGATCCACTCGGGGTCAATCCCCTTGAAGCGGATGGCGAGCACGTTGCCCAGCTTTGCTTTGAGTTCCTTGCTAGATCGTTCGTCGCGGCGCTTCTTGAGCTGCACTCCCTGCCCGCCCGCGTCGGCAATCACCAAGCCGCTGCGGTGCAGCATGCCGATGAACTGCTGCAATTCCTCGGAGCGGATCGTCTGCGGCGGGAAGTCTTGTTCAAACTGCTCCGCAATTTCATCCAGGCTCGATTCGCCATCCAGCATTTGCAGGATGGCAAACTCTTCTTCCTCAAAGCGGAAGTACTGCAGCGCCACCGGGTCCTTCACCACCCAGTAGGTTCGGCCCTGGTATCGCTGTCGACGAGCACGCAAGTCTGGCCGCACGCGAATGGGCAGCGTGCGGGAAGAGCTTGAAACGAGACTTTGCGCCAGAGTGGCCATGGACTAGGAGTTGCAAACCGACCGTTTCAAATTGAATCAAGGCAATTTACCGTTGGCAACTTGCACGCCCCCAGAGCTCAGCGAGCTCCCATCACGGCTCCGCCGGTACCAAGATGAATCGTCATCTGAGCGTTCATCTTCGGCAGGAGCACCCAGTGGCCGTTTTCTTCGCGGTTGGTGACTTCGGCACGCACTACCGCGTTTTGCCCCCCAACCCCGCGAACCAGAATCGGTTTAATGAAAACAATGCGGCCCGTGGCGGTAACTTGTCGACCGCCGCCGGCAGAGACCGTCACCGTCACCTCGCAACCGTCCAGCGCGGCCGGCGAGTGCTCAGCAATCGGAACCAAGCCTTCGACTTGTAACTCGTCCAATCGAACGAGTCGCAGAATCGGATCGCCCGGATTGACCCACTCTTTTTCTTCGCGGAACTGGTCAATCACGATGCCCGTAAAAGGAGCCCGCAGCGTGCGGCGTTCGACAGCCAACTCGGCGGCTTCGAACTCTGCTTTCTTGGTCCAGGCATCCAGGCCCGCCATCATTTTGTCTTTTTGGGCCTTCTCGACACCCAACTCAGCACGTCGATGCTCCAGCCGAGCTTGCCTCAGATCCGCCTCGGTCACCGCCTTCTCAACAAGCTGATTGGTTTCTAGCAACTCGGCAACCGTCGCCTCGGCGGCCTCTTCGGCGGCTACCGAGTAGCGAATCTCCACGTCGTTGCGAGCCCGTTCTACAGCCGCACGGAGGTCATACTTGGCAACTTCGCGGGCCTTCTCTACCTGGCTGGTATCGATCTTTACGAGCACGTCTTCGGCACGGACCCGAGCTCCCTCTTTAACGCCGATGAAATGCAGAATTCCCGCCTCGGTGGCGTGCAGCTCCAGATCGTCAACTAGGTCCACGGCACACGCATCGGGCAAGGTGTAGTCTTGCGCACCAACCGGAGCCGCCAGGGAGCACAACAAAACAACCAAAGCCTGCAAGGGGCGAACGGGGCAGGTTGGAATCATGACAACGGGCTCGCTTCTAGTGGACTCGTTAGAAAGGCTTGTATTTAAACCACTGGGCTTGAACCGTTTCGACTAAGTCATGCATGTAGGCATAAGCTATGCACGACTGGCCACAATAAACCTTGGCCTGAACTTCCGCGCCACGCTTGGGATCGGTGACAACCTGGAGAAACGCTTCCTGGGGAAAGGTTACCGTCATCAAGACCGTATTTCCTTCTTCGCCACGTGCTTCGGCGGTGGTATCGATTTTGATGATCCGCCCGTCAAAAGACTCTTCGGGATGCGTAGCGGGATAGAACTCCACACGGAGCCCCTCCCCTTCCAAGCCGCCCTGCGCGTCCCAAGCTCGAGCAACGTGCCCCATTCGCTTCTCGGGAACCGAGAGTTCGATTTGCCAACCCTTCTCAGGATCGGTGGGATCGAGATCGGCAATCTCCATGACAATCTGGCCCTGCTGTACGGGCCGGCTGCGAAGTTGATCATCTACTTTCCAGGTGATGACCCGCCCACTGCTAGGCGCCAAGACCGTTAGCTTTTCTTCTTGTTGGCGAAGTACGGCTCGCTCTCGATCAAGGCCCTTCTTGCGTGTCTTGACCAATGCCAACTCGGCTGCGGCTTTGGCTCGGTCCTCGGGAGTTGCGCCTTCAATGGCCGCTTCGCGTAGGGTGCGCGCTTCGGTCACCGCCTCGTTGATTCGCCCATCGATGTCGGCAATCTCTTTCTCGAGCTCCAAGCTCTCCTGCACAATGAGCTTGTCGCCGGCGCGGACGATTTGATTCTGCTTAACGAAGACGTCCTTCACATCGCCCCCGATCTGGGCAAACACATTCGTCAGCCGCATCGGTTTTAGCTCGCCGCCCGTCATTATCGTGAAATCTTTCTGGGCGATTAACGTCCACGCCAGAAAACCGCCAACTAGCGCGGCTATGGCGATGGTCTTTGGCAAGGTCCGGCCGCGGAACATCCAGGTCGCTTTGCCCAGCATCTTCCAAACGGGCATCAGAAACAGGCCTTCATGCTCCAGCGCATTGCCAATGGCGGTGACACTGTGCGAGCGGACCACGTCCACCCGTTGCCGATAGCCCTCGGGGGTGGTGCTATCCACCATCTGCTCGACGATCAAAGCCCCCAACACCTTGGGGGGACCCTTGCGGTTCGGTTTTTCCTCCGGTGTTGCCTCTTCGTCTTCGTGCACCACCAACGGCAAGATTGCCATGCTCTTGGTGTGTGACTCGTCGACATAGGCGTCGATGGTCTTTTCGACCTGTGGCGCCAATTGCGTGGCGTCGCCCGAGTACCAAACATCCTCGGCGGTCTTGGTAACCGCCCGAGCTGCCTTGGCCAACAAGGTGGCGGTGTTGGATCGCTTGTCAAAAGTGTCCAGCCCGGAGATCGCCTCCAGCACAACTCGGCCGCCATACTGAACGGCCACCGTCACGCGGTCACACCCGATCAGTCGCCGGCCTTCATTGGCGATGGTGTAGGCAGATTCACGAACATCCAAGTTTTGATGGGCTGTGCGGGTGAACGACTCCAACTGCTCCCATAGCGACTGTTTATCCGCCAAGTGAGCCAGACGACGCGAACGCAGATAGTCTCCGGCCAGTTCGCAGGTCTGCTGCATGAATCGCAAATAGCCACGCTGCGTGGCTGGCCGAGCGCCAGGTCGTTGAAAAACCTCCACGACCCCCTGAACGCCCTGGTCGTTATGGACGGGCGACATAACGAGCAAGTAATCCGTCGGGTTGGCAGCGGCGTGTTCGTCGTCCGTGTCAGCGCCGCCGGTGGCTCCTGAATGAGGCGCAATGAGCACGCCGTCGCTCTCCGTGAGGGCGCGTGTGAGCAACCGACCATGCTGCTCCTGGCCGATGGGGTTCTCCACCAGGCCGGTTGACCGCAAGTTGATTTGGTAATTGAGCTGCAGCTGGCCGGCATCGGACATCGTCCACACAGCGCCACCTGCGGCGGCCAAGGCCGAGACCACCTTGCTCAGAAACTCTTCGTAGAAGCGCTCAGGCGCAATGTCCTGCCGAGAAAGCTCCGCAATCTGCTGGACGATCCCCTGAATCTCCCGCTTAGCGCGCTGCACCGCATCAGGGTCGGGCGATGCGGGCGTCTGGGAGTATTCCGATGTGCTCACGGCGGTTCCTGGGGACGATCTGGCGGCTGCGGTTGCGAGGTCGCTTGGGGGCCGCTCCGACCCGCGTCGATTATGGCCGACAGTCTGGTTAAGTGTAACGCAATTCGCAACTTCCGAGGCGGATAGGATGGCGCAAGTCACGGCCCCAGCGACCGCTGGCCGGCATAATCGGCAAAGCCAGGCCCACTAGCGGCGCCAGCTTAATGATCAGCCCCGGCGGGGGCCCCGACTAGCTGCCAGCCTGCAGGCTACGCCCGATTGGGGCATCTGTGAATAACATGGACATAGCGCCCTAACAAATGGTATATTCGTAAGTTCGGCGCAATCATCAACCACGCCTCCTGGACGCAAATGTGCCGGCGGGCTGTCACGCGTACCACCCCCCAGCACAGGAATTCATGGCAAAGCAGAAAGAAGAAGCCCTCGAAGTTGAGGGCGTTGTCACCCAGGCCTTGGCCAACACCCGTTTTAGGGTCGAAATCGAAGGCGGACACCTCGTCAATGCCCATGTTGCTGGACGCATGCGCAAGCACTTCATTCGTATCGTGCCGGGAGACAAGGTCCGTGTAGAGCTCTCCCCGTACGACCTCACCAAAGGTCGGATCACGTACCGCGAACGCTAATCGCCGGCCGCCAGGGGACCCCGCATCGGCTTTGCTTTGACACCCCCCTGTTTGAGCCGACGTCTCAACTAGATTTACCGCTGGGTAGCTAGATTCTCGCTTTTTTGGGCCCGCGATCTTGCGACGGCCCTGCAAAAGGTTCAAGTTGTTCTGTACGAGCCGCCGCGCCTCTCGACGGGCCATGGGCTAGACTTCTGGTGCCCTTATCTCGTCGTACGCCCCTTTGGCCGGCAATCTGCTTGTCCCGCGCGGCAAGAACCGTCTCGTTCGACCGAACCCCTTAGTGGCGACCAATTCGACGCCACCGCCCCTACAGCTTCCCTAGAACTTTGCCAGGAGCCTTCGCCGTGCCCCGTCTCGAACCGTTCCGTCGCTTGCCCGCCTTGCTCGTCGCCACCATGGCGATGATTGCAGCCACCGTCGCCCCGCAAGCTGCCCTAGCCCAGGTTGCTGCGACCGAGGACGAGGCCGCCATCGAAGCCGAATTCTCCACAGGCGGCATGCAGACCATCGCTGTCGTGGGCCTGTCCGGCTACGACGCGGTGATCAAGGACATTGGTTACCTTGGCGCCCTGGCCGGTCGCCCCGAAGGCGCGCAAATGATCGAGGGCATGATCAGCTTCTTCACGCAAGGCAAGGGCCTCCAAGGCGTAGATAAGTCCAAGCCCTGGGGCGTGGTCGTTCAGTCCGACGGCATGAGCGTGACGCCAACGATCTGCTTACCCATCACCGACCTCGACGCCATCCTGCAAATCGGGGCCGGTTTTGGCCTGCAGACCGGCGACGCGGGCGGTGGCGTTCTTGAACTCTCCATTCCCTCGTCGCCCGCTCCCTTGTTTGCCAAGCAAGTGGGAGCCTGGGTCTTTGTCAGCCAAACCGCCGAGTCACTGGACAACGCACCAGCGGACCCCAGCGAGTTGCTCGCCGACCTCGTGTCCGACTACGACCTGGGAGCTCGCATCCTCGCGCAAAACGTCCCAGAGATGTTCAAGCAGCTGGCGATCGACGGCCTACGCCAAGGGATGAAGGAAGGCCTTGTCCAAGGCCCTGACGAATCCGATAAGCAGTTTGCCGCCCGCGAAGAGATGAGCGAAATGCAGGTCGAGCAATTGCTTGCCGTGATCGAACAGACCGACCAAGTCACGCTTGGCATTGCGGTGAACGAAGGCGGTGAAAAGGGACTGGCGATCGACTTCTCGATGACCGCCCTGCCGGAGTCCGACCTCATCGGCCAACTGCAAATGTATCAAGCCGCGCCTTCCGACTACGCGGGCTTTGCCCGAGAGGACGCAGCGATCTTCTTCCTGCAATCCACGCTGACTCCACCCGATCAGATCGAGGCGATCATTGCGCAATCCAAGCCACAGCTGGATGCCGCCAAGAATCAGATCGAACAGGCGATCGCCTCAGCCGATGAGGTACCCAACGAAGAGGCTCGCGAAGTGCTCAAGTCAGCGTTGGACAGCGCTTGGGAGTCGCTCGAAGCCACCATCGCAACAGGTCGTACGGACATGGGTGGCTCGCTAACGCTGCAACAAGGCGAGATTGGGGCCATGATCGGCGGCGCCTTTGCCAAACCTGAGAAGATTGAGGAAGCACTCCGCAAGCTTGAAGCGTTGGCCGCGGACGAACCTGATTTCCCCGGTGTGGAGTGGAATGCCTCTTCGCATGCAGGCGTCGCCTTCCACACGATGACCATTCCCATCACCGAACCCCAAGCCGCCGCCGTCCTGGGCGACACCATAGAAGTGGCCATCGGCATCGGCGAAGGCATGATGTGCATTGGCGCGGGTCCCTCGGCAGTCGACATGCTCTCTCAAGCAATTGACGACTCCGCTTCCAGTCGTGGCAAAGAGGTTCCACCATTTGAGATGGTGCTATCGCTGAAGCAGTTCATGAGCTTCGCCAGTCTTGTAGCGCCACCGGGCGAAGCGTCAGTCGCCATGATGGCTACGATGTTTGAGGATCTCTCGGACGAAGAATCACAAGTGAGCATTACGCTGGCTTCCATCGAAGATGGCGTCCGCTATCGCATCAAGGCCGAAGAGGGCGTCCTGCAAGCCATCGGCACCATGGCCAACCTGGCTGCCCAGCAAGCCGGAGCGGGCGGCGCGCCGCCGTTCTAGTGCCGCAGGCCTGCAGCCATTCACGCTTACCAGCGCGGTCCGCAAGGACCGCGCTTTTTTTGTCACCCTGCCCTTCCATTGCCCATGGCGAAGACCTCCCTCGTATTGACCCTTATCGGCAAGGACCGCCCGGGATTGGTCGAATCCGTTGCCCGGATCGTTGCCGATCACGACGCCAACTGGCTTGAGTCGCGCATGGCGCACCTTGCCGGACACTTTGCTGGCATCCTGCGCGTTGAAGTCGCCCCCGACCGGTCCGAGTCACTTGCCGGCGCCCTGCGTTCGTTGGACGAAGCGGACTACGAAGCGATCGTGCACGCCGACGCCAGCCCTCCTGCTGATGACGCCTCCCCCTTGCTGTTGCTCGACCTCGCCGGCGCCGATCACCCGGGCATCGTTCGCGCGGTCACTCGCGTGCTGGCGGCGCAGGGCGTGAACGTCGAGGAACTATCAACAGAAACCACCGAAGCACCCAACACGGGCCAACCCATCTTCCATGCCACTGCGAAGCTTCGCCTGCCACCCGGCGTCGCCCAGCAGACCTTGCGCGAAGCGTTGGAAGCCGTCGCCGCGGACCTGGTCGTCGACATCAAACTAGCGCCTGAAGGGTAGTGGAACCGGTAGCTGGCGGCGAAAGCCCATCGGTTGGGCCTGTCCGGCACCGGCAGATTGCCCGGCGGCGGGTGGTTGGATTAGGCTGAAGGGACACTCAACCACCCCGCCGGCGCGATTGCATGAGCCAAACCACCACGACAGGCGTCTCCCCGGCCCTGAATGCCATCCATCAGGGCGACTGCCTGGAATTGCTGCGCGGAGTTGCCGCGGAGTCGGTTGATCTAGCTTTTGCCGACCCTCCGTTCAACATTGGCTTCAAGTACGACGAGTACCAAGACGACCACGCCGACGAGGACTACATCGCGTGGTGCTGCGATTGGATGAGCGAGCTGTACCGTGTGCTCAAGCCAACCGGCTCGTTTTGGCTGGCGATTGGCGACGAGTTTGCCGCGGATCTTCGTGTGAAAGCCCACCGCGAAGTTGGTTTCACGCCGCGCAACTGGGTGGTGTGGTACTACACTTTTGGCCAAAACTGCACACGCAAGTTCAATCGCTCGCATGTGCACTTGTTCCACTTCGTGAAGAACGAAGACCAGCACACGTTCAATGCACAGGACCCGCTGGTACGAGTGCCTTCGGCAAGGGCACTTGTCTATGGCGACAAACGAGCCAACCCCACCGGCCGGTTGCCAGACGACACGTGGATCCTGCGACCGCAAGATTTGCGCGAAGACGGCGCTGCGTTCCAGCCAATGGACGACACCTGGTATTTCAGCCGCGTCGCGGGAACTTTCAAGGAGCGGCAAGGCTTCCACGGCTGCCAAATGCCAGAGCAGTTGCTCGGCAGGATTGTGAGAATCAGTAGCAGCGAAGGCGATCTCGTGCTCGATCCCTTCAGCGGCAGTGGCACCACCTTGGCCGTCGCCAAGAAACTGGATCGGCGTTGGCTGGGCTTCGACCTCTCGGAGGACTATGTCACCTACGCCAACGAAAGACTCTCCAACGCCCGTCAGGGCGATCCCCTGAACGGCCCCGCCGATCCTGTGGGCAGTTCCCCGACTACCGCCGCCGGCCGCCGGCTGAAGGATCACCCGCTGCTCCCCACGTTTAAACCCGAAGACTTCTCACAACCCGAAGCAGCTGCCACAGAAGTCGAAGCTGATCGCAAGGCGTCGGCGAGCGCAACTACTCCCAGCCGCGCACCTTCATTGCGCGATCTGCAGCAACAGACGCTCATTGAAGCCTTCCTCACCTCACATCAAGACCATTCGATCGATTGGCTGCTTTGCGATCCGAATCTACAAGACAGCTTCCACGCGGCTTGTCGCGATGCAGGGCTGATTGGGCGTTCGAGCGATTGGAATCGCGAACTGCTTAAGCTCCGCAAGGCGGGCAAGCTTAAGAAAGCTCTCAGCGGAAAGAAACTCTCAAAGGTCGATATCGCGGGCGACCAAACGGATCGCTTCTCTTTCGCCGCCGAGATCGCGTGGGCGGAACTGCAACGAAAGTTTCCCGAGTGGTCGCTTGATGCCCTCTTCTGTTCGCCGGGCAAAGCGTTTCTGTTTGACCGTACCGCCGCCAAATACCTGGCCGAAAAGACCCCGGCCGCCCACCTCCGTTGGGCTGCCCTTAGGCTTCGCAAAGCGCGACATTCCTTGGCGGAAGAAGCGCGTAAGTTTGACTACGTGCTAGCGACGCGGGACTTCGATCGCTATCAACCTTGGAGTCGCATGCGGGCCGATCGCTTTGATCGCAAGCCAGGCGTCTACGTCCTCCGCAACCGGGCCAAAGAGGCCATTTACGTTGGCGAAACGCTGGACCTCGGCCGGAGACTTGCCGACCATCGCACCGCCAAAGCCCCCGGCAGGGCAATTGCCCAAGCGGCCGTGATCACGGCCGAGAATCTGCCGAGCGACGAGTATCGGCTGCCGCTCTGGTGCGATCTGGTTCGCCGCTACGCGCCCAAACTCAATGTGCCGGTACCTGAGGTCGCTGCCGAGTAGCGAGCACTTGGGCCTACCAGCGCCGCCAATGGTGGCGGTAGTGGTAGCGCGGGCCGCCGATGTGCACGCGCACGGCCGGCGCCGGTCGGCGAACCACGACTGGCGGCGGCACATAGACCGATCGGGCCGGTGTGACGACGGTCGCCGGTGGCAAACCGTCCGGCGCGGTGTAAGACTGAGCCGCCACAACCACACGGTCCGTTACGCCATTCTCTTTCAGCGCAATCAGTCCTGCCGGGCTCAGATCGAATCGACCCCCGCGTTGGCGGATCGTGCCAATGATCACCTCGTCGCTCAACCCAGCGCGAGACATCTGAATCAGGTCCAGGTTGCTAACTGATAACTGGGCGGCCTGGACGTTGGCCTGTGCCGTGGCAGCCGCCCCGTAAGCAGCTTCCTGGCGGTCGGCGGCGTCTTTTTGTTTGCCAAGCAGTCTGCCGGTGATGGCGCCAATGCCGGCGCCGATCAAAGCCCCTTCGCCGCGGTTGCTGCGCCCGCCAATGATGGCGCCTGTGATGGCTCCCAAACCGCCACCCACAACCGTCCCTTCGGCCGTGTCGTTGCGGTAATAGTCCGGCGCAGGCTGGTAGTAGTACTGCTGACCGAGCGCCGAAGGCCCGATGCTAGCAACCACCAAAAGTCCCACCACAAGCTTGACTACATCCATGACTCTGCGCTCCTATCAGACAGCATCCGCCTCAGCGCGGACCACTCCACTGTCATTATCGGCTCACAAGAACCTGGGCAACAGCAATCGCCGACCCGCCAGCTTCCCTCCACCAACTTGCCACTCGGGGGGGAGCCGACACGCAGCACGCAACTGCCCGGCGTCAAGCTTCCATCAAATTGGCATCCACCACGTGTCGGGCAAAGCCGTCATAGGCGGCGCCGACCTGCTGGGCCATCGAGTCCGGGAATGTATGGAACTCGCCCGCGGACAGCGCGGCAATCAACGCATCAGCCACCATTTCAGGCGGGTCTGCTTCGTCGAAACCCGCATGGTCAGCCATGTCGGTAGCGATAGGCCCGGGATGGACGCTTACAACGGCTGTCCCCTGCTCTGCTAGGAGATCACGCAAGGACTGGGTCAAAGAATAGGCGGCCGCCTTGGACGCGCAATACGTGGCGAACGGGGGAAAGCCCTTAAGCGACGCCACCGAGTTCAACTGCGCCAAGGCGCCACCACCATTGGCCTTAAGCACTGGGGCAAACGCCTGAGCGATTCGCAACAGCCCATACACATTCACCTCCAGCTCCTCGCCCAGCGTTTCAAACGCAGCCTCGTCCAGCGGCGTGGCTGTCTTGAGAATGCCAGCGTTGTTCACCACCAACTGCACATCGCTCGCCTGGGCCGCAGCCGCGGTAAATGTCTCTGGTTGGTTGTAGTCAATCACCACGGGCGTCACCTTGTCGCCAAACTCGGCCACCAAGGGAGCTGCCGATTCGAGCTTCCGGACCGCCGCATAGACCTTGGATGCCCCCCGCGCCAGCAGTCGCTCCAAGATCACCTTGCCAATGCCACGATTCGCCCCGGTGACCAGCGCCACTTTGCCCGATACATCAAAACTCATCGCAAAATCCTCCAGAGTGGAGCCAGGGGGGAAACTCAGGCCCACCGTCACCAGAGACGGCGCGCTTTACAACGGGGTTCTTACCAGGCAAGCAGCTTGGCCGGCGGCATGGTGCTCGCTAGGAGGTGCTCTGCGAGCTCCCACCGCTTACTGCTCTGAATCTAACAACCTTCTGCCGCTTCGATAGCTGCCCCCTCCAGGAAGGCGGGAATCGACGCTGGATAGCCACCACCAGCGATCGACGAAGCCGTTCTGCAGAGAATTAGAGCAACCCAAGGTTGACTGACTAGTCACTCCAACCTAGAATGGCGACATGCACGGGCGAAAAGAGCAAATCATCCAGGCCGCCACAACGCTCTTCCTCAGCGAAGGGGTGGGCGTGTCGACGGCGCGTATCGCCAAGGCCGCGGGTGTATCCAATGGCACGCTATTCAACGCTTTCTCCACCAAGCAAGCGCTCATTGACGAGCTCTACCTAAGCGCCAAGACACAGCTTTCTGAGGCGCTGACCCTCAAACCGGGGGAAGCCTTCAATCGCGAAACCCTGCGGCAGGTTTGGTGCGACTACTTGGCCTGGGGCCGTGCCAACCAGGACGTCCGGAAAGTCATGCATCTGTTGTTGGACTCGGGCTTAGCCAGCGAGTCGGCACAGTCCCGTGGCGAGCAACTCTTCGCGGGGACTCAGGCTTGGTTTCACGAAGCCTTGACTCTGGGGATCATTCGCGGGCCGAGTGTGGAGTACCTCGGCATGCTCGTTTTGTTTCAACTCGACTTGGTCGTTACCCAGGACCTTAAGGGCGAAGACGAAGCACTGGCCTTCGAAATGCTCTGTAACTGCATAGGACTAAAATAATGAAGCATGTATTTATCACTGGCGCCTCAGGATTCATCGCGAAGCATATCCTTCGTGAGCTGTTTGAGAAGGGCTACACCGTACGCGCCTCGGTTCGCTCTGAAAAGCGCAAGGCAGAACTACAGCAACTCTTTCCCGATGAGAACCTTGAGATCGCGTTCCTCGATCTCAATAAGGACGAAGGCTGGAGCGAAGCGATGCATGGCTGCGACGTGCTCATGCACACGGCATCACCATTTCCAATGGGTGAGCCTCGCAATCGCGATGAGTTGATCCGACCTGCCGTTGATGGCACCCTTCGCGCGCTCCGCGCTGCCAAGGCGGCAGGGATCACTCGGGTGGTGCTCACTTCGTCCAGTGCTGCAATCTATAAAGACGCCAGCAAGCCGAAAGACGCCCCTTCTGATGAACAAAACTGGACGACGCCAGACTCCCCGAGTGTTAGCGCCTACGAAGCCTCCAAGACGCTGGCGGAACGAGCTGCTTGGGACTTCGTTTCAAAGAACCCTGAGATTGAACTTACCACCATCAACCCCGGCGCCGTATTTGGCTCTCCCATGGACCAACGGTTCGGCACCTCGTTGGAGCTTGTGGAACAGCTCATGACGGGCAAGCTTCCCATGGCGCCCCCCTTAGACCTAGTTACCGTCGACGTACGTGACGTCGCCATGATGCATGTTGCCGCCATCGAACTGGACGCAGCCAAAGGCCAACGCTTTGCGGCCGTTTGCGATACCCTGCCCGTCATGGAACTGGCTCGCATGTTGCACGAGTGGGATAGCACGCTAAAGACGCCGAAGAAAACTGCTCCCTTCTGGCTGCTGCGCATCATGGCGCTCTTCCGCTCGGAGCTCAAGCTGGTCCTCGCAAGCAGGGGCTACAATCTCGCGGTGTCAGGAGCTAAGGCGGAACGCACTTTCGGGTTCACCTACATCCCCGTCAAAGAAGCCCTGCTCGCCTCAGCAAAGGCAATCAAAGAGAGCAACTCCTAAGCAGCCTCGCCGTCGACGGCCAGCTCTTACGGCAAACGAGAATCACAAGCCCCAGTTCTTGCGCCTACGGAGCACGCAAAGAGCTGCGCGCCATTCTCCGCAAAAGTACCGCCGGCCAGAAAAAATCAAAGTGGCCTACGAACGGCGCGGCCAAAGTGAAAACTTGAATTTGGAGATCTAACGTTTAAGTTGATAATCAGTGTCTTGCACTTTCAGCCAGCGCGTCGTCGTAAGTTGGTAATCGACGGTTGGACAGCGCCGCGCGAAGGGTAAGCTACGCTACATTGAGCCCAATAAAACTCTCTGGCGGCGGTTGGTAAAGACCGCGGCGATTTTTCTTTGGGCCATTTTTTCCTGGGCCTCCGCCGAGCCGTAGCGCGCCCGTTGCCGCGGAGGGCTCAATGGCTACGAGCTGTTTCGCGAACGAGCAGCAGCCGCGGCGACCGCGCGGTTCTCCTGCCGAACGAGCTGTCCACAGGCCGCTTCGATGTCCTGCCCCATCGAGTAGCGAATGGTGGTCGGCAGGCCCGCCTGTTTAAGGACGCCAGCAAACGCTTCCCGAGTGGGCCGATCGCTGCCCACCAAATGCGGCGCATCGGGCACCAAGTTGTAGGGGATTAGGTTTACGTGGGCGTCGATTCCCTCCAGCCACGCGATCAACTCCGCCGCGTCGTCCAACGAATCATTCACGCCGGCCAGCATCAGGTACTCGATCATCACTTGCCTGCACTGGATGCCTTGCAATTCGACCAAGCTGTCCCGGAGCTGTTCAAGCGGATATTTCCGCGCGAGGGGGATGATCGACTCTCGCGTGATCTGGCGAACGCTATGGAGGCTCAGCGCGAGGTTCACGCGCGGAAACCGCCTGCCAAACCGCAGCATGGCGTCCGCCACACCAACGGTGCTCACCAAAATGCGACTGGGCGGATGATGTAGCAAAGCCGGGTCAACGAGCGTAGCAATCGCCTCGTACACCGCAGCCTCGTTGTGAAACGGTTCGCCCATGCCCATGAAGACCAGATTGCGAACCGACCGGCCTTCCGGCTTAAGCTCCTGATTCGCCTGGACCACCTGATCGAGGACTTCGGCAGTACTCAGATCATGCGCCATGCCCATCTTGCCAGTCGCACAGAAGTCGCACGCCGCGGCGCAGCCAACCTGGCTGGAAACACACAGCGATACCCGTCCGGTACCGGCCCGCAGCAGCACCGACTCAATCAGCATCCCCGCTTCAGTGCGAAAGATGAGCTTCGAGGCGCCATCAATTTGCGAGTCACATCGCCTATGGAGCCGCAGCGAATGAAACGCGACGCGCTGAGCGAACTCTGCACGTACGCCAAGGTCCAACTCCGCCAGCGCCGCCTCAGCACCGCGAAAGTGCTTGAAGAACGCGATCCGCAACCGCCGCAGTTGGCCTGGATCGATGCGCAGCTGGCGGCGGAGTTGGTCAACGGCAACCGTATCGTGGATGGCGACGGGGCCGTTCATCAGATGATTGTCTTGGAAGGCTGGCCGGCAATTTCCTGGACGTAGCGCGGCACCGCGTAACCCGGCAGCCGTGATTGTAGCTGCGCGACGATCTGCTTGCCCTTAGCTACTGGCACCTCAAAGTGAGCGGCGCCTGCCACGCGGTCCAGTTGATGCAAGTAGTAGGGGGTGACACCCAACTCAATCAGCCGCTCGGACAGATCTGCCAGCGCGTCGGCCGAGTCGTTCACACCTCGCAGGAGCACGGTCTGGTTGAGCAACAACAGACCCGCTGCCCGAAGCTGGCCAATGGCCGCGGCGACGGTGGTGTCCAGCTCGTTGGCGTGGTTAGCATGCACCACCATGATGGGAGTGAGGCGACTACCAGTGAGCCAAGCAAGCAACAGATCCGTCACGCGCTCAGGCAGCACGATCGGCAGTCGCGTATGCACTCGCAGCCGGCGGACATGCGGAATCGCTTCCAGGCGTGCGGCGAGCTCGGCCAGCGTTTCATCGACAAGCGTCAACGGATCGCCGCCGCTCAGAATTACCTCGTGGATCGAGCTGTCCGCGGCTATTTGCTCCAGAGCGGGCTGCCAAGCCCGCACGCTTCGCGGCGCCAGTTCGTAAGGGAAATGACGGCGGAAGCAGTATCGGCAATGCACAGCACACGCGCCGGTAGTGACCAGCAAGGCTCGGCCACTGTACTTCTGGAGAAGGCCGGGCGACTGCTCAGCCGAGGCATCCCCCACGGGATCGGTCGCGAATCCTGACGACACAACCTGCTCGTCGGCCAAGGGCAGCACCTGCCGCAACAGCGGATCGGCCACATCTCGCTTCCGCATCCGGGCCACGTAGCCCCGCGGCACCATCAGGGGGAAATCGCCGGCAGCCGCAGCGGCTCGCTCCGCCCAATCCACGGGCAGTTCCAGCAGCTGGCAGAGCTCCGCCGGATCGCGGATCGCATCCCGCAGAGCCTGTTTCCAGGACATACCGATGGCGGGCGCTCCGGGGCGGACAATCGGCGGAGGGGAGGATAGAATCGGCGGCACGAGAAACCCCCAAGCGGCGAGATCGGAACAGTCTGATTTCCGCCATTACACCCCCGAAACCAGACGAGAGCTAGGCGTGGGAACGTTAAACACGAGTGATTTTCGCAAGGGCATGAAGGTGCAGATTGACGGCGTTCCCTACGCTTGCATCGAGATGAACTTCCGCAAGCCGGGCAAAGGCACCGCGCTGTACGAATGCAAGCTGAAGAACCTGCTGCGCAACACGGTGGTGGACCGCACCTACCGAGCGGGCCAGCAGCTCGAAGAAGCGGACGTCATGGAGTTTACCGCCGAGTACCTGTACCGCAGCGGCGAGGCGTTTGTCTTCATGAACAAGCAAGACTACGAGCAATACGAGCTGACCGAAGACCAGGTGGGCGACATGGCGGGCTTCCTCAAAGAGAACATGGACTGCCAAGTGATGACGTTCAACGACCAGCCGATCACCATCGAGCTGCCCAAGCACGTCACGCTGCAAGTCGAGTGGGCTGAGCCGGCCCCCAAGGGCAACACCGCCACGGGTGTCACCAAGCCAATCAAGCTCGAAACCGGCGGCGAGATCCTCGGCCCCGCGTTCATCAACACCGGCGACTGGATCAAAGTCGACACCCGCACCAAGGACTACGTCGAACGGACCAACGCTCCGGAGTGATGCCGTTTGTTTGGCGACGGTCTTGTGGGAGATAATGGAGAAACGTCGGGGGGGATAGGGCGTGGTAACTTGACGGGATGCGCATAGCTCATGATCAAAGAGCCCAACCAAAACCCGTACGTATCGCCTCAAACTTCAGAGCGAAAGTCCAAGTCCGACGACGACAAAGGATGGCCACTGACACCGATGGAGTGGGTCGTAATTGCTGCGATCATCGTGGTGATGATTGCGCTGCTAACGCCACCAACGATCTCCGGCCCTCACCCGCGACGAATTCCGCTGAACGGAGATAGCAATCAGCCAAACAGCGGCGCAAAGCCTGTTCAGCCCTAACAGTCCCAATCCTCGACCCGACCATACCCCCATCCCCAGCGTTTATGTTCGTCATCTCCCCCAAGATCCCCTCGCCGACGACGAATAACCCTCGAATCCCTTTCAATTTGGAGAGCACAGAATGGCTTGGTTAATCCCGTTGGGCGTCGTGGCTGCGGTTGCTGCGGTGCTCTTCTTCTGGGGCGTGGGCATCTACAACCGACTGGTGACGCTGAAGAACCGCTACGAGAATATGTTCTCGCAGATCGAGGTCCAGCTGCAGCGGCGTTATGACCTGATCCCCAATCTCGTGGAGACGGTCAAAGGTTATATGTCGCACGAGCGGGAGACGCTCGAAGCGGTCATCACAGCGCGTAACCAAGCGGTGGGCGCGTTGAAGGCGGCGGCCGCGGCGCCCGGGGATGCCTCGGCCATGGCAGGCCTCGCGGCGGCTGAGCAAGGCATGGGCGGCGTGCTGGGCAAACTGTTTGCCGTGGCCGAGGCCTACCCCGACCTCAAGGCCAACCAGAACATGATGCAACTGACCGAGGAGCTAACCACGACGGAAAATAAAGTCTCTTTCGCACGTCAGGGGTACAACGACTCGGTCACGGAGTACAACACTTACAAGCAGACATTCCCACCGGTCTTCTTCGCCGGTATGTTCGGCCACGGGGCCAACGCGGAGCTGCTGGAGTTCGATAGCGAAGCCATCGCCGCCGCACCCAAGGTGTCTTTCTAAGGGTGAGGCTATTAGGTGTTAGGTCTTAGTGACCCTTGCGCGGCTAATGAACCCAGGGCAGGCAACAGGAGCCCGGGCAACGGGAGCCTGGGCAACGGGAGCTCGGGCAACGGGCAAAAGCGAGACCGCCTGAGAGTATTCACCGCGCAATTATTAACAGTGCCGCGGGCATCATGCCATCGCTTGCTAGTCCCTGATAGCTGAACGCGAACAACTCGCCCCATGGCTACTGACTTCTTTGAAAGACAAGCGACCGCGCGGCGGAACACGTCATGGCTGATCGTGTTGTTCATGGCCGCCGTCTTAGGCATCGCCGGTACGGTGTTCGGGCTGACCGTCTGGGCCTGCGCTGAACTGCCCCTGGGCGGCACGGCGCACCAGTTTGCCGGTGACGGGCCTGCCCCGTTTCCCTGGGAACTGCCGATCACCGCGGGCGCCACAGCACTGCTGCTCATCGGTGGCGGAACGGCCTTCAAGGTTACCGCTTTACGCGCCGGTGGTGGCACGAGCGTCGCCGAAGGACTGGGAGGCAAACGACTCTTCCCTGACGCAGCTGGCCTGACCGAACGCCGGGTCTTGAATGTGGTCGAAGAGATGGCCATCGCCAGCGGCACGCCGGTACCCCCGGTCTATCTAATGGAAGAGGACGGCATCAACGCCTTTGCAGCCGGTTTCTCGCCGTCGGATGCGGTGATTGGTGTTACGCGGGGTTGCGCGGAGAAGCTCACCCGCGATGAACTGCAAGGCGTGATCGCTCACGAGTTTAGCCACATTCTCAACGGCGACATGCGCATGAGCATCCGCCTGATCGGCATCCTCCACGGCATTCTCTTGCTGGGCCTGATCGGGCACATGTTGCTGCGAGTTTTCATCTACTCCGGCGCCGGTCATCGCCGCAGTAGTTCCGATCGTGACTCTGGCGGAGGGCAAATCGTCCTGGTCATGCTAGCCATCTCCGTTGCGCTAATCATCCTTGGTTCGATCGGCAGCTTCTTCGGTGGGCTAATCAAGGCGGCCGTCTCTCGGCAACGGGAGTATCTGGCCGACGCTTCGGCGGTGCAGTTCACTCGAAACCCAGAGGGCATTGCCGGCGCCCTGAAGCGAATTGGCGCCGCGATGTACGGCTCGCGACTCCAACACCCTCGTGCAGCGGAAGCAAGCCATATGTACTTCGCCCAGGGCGTGTGGGAGGGCTTTACGTCGCTGATGGCCACGCACCCGCCGCTCCCCAAGCGAATCAAAGCCATCCAGCCTTCTTGGAATGGCAAGTTCCC
Organism: Lacipirellulaceae bacterium; assembly: GCA_965263315.1. Classification (GTDB taxonomy): domain Bacteria; phylum Planctomycetota; class Planctomycetia; order Pirellulales; family Lacipirellulaceae; genus JBCCQL01. The sequence goes on from CBDHGZ010000003.1 coordinate 588,329, forward strand.
CACGACCGAGTCCAGCCCCGGCGCTCATCCCCCGGAACCAGCCGTCGCTGGCGCCAGTGCTTTCGCAGGTGGCAGTGTGCCGATTGCCGTGGTCGATCACGCCGCCCAGCAAATTGGCGAGCCGACCGACGATCACCGTGACTACGCCAATCAGCTACTGGCGTCACTAGACCAGGCCATCGTCTCCGCGGTTCGCGAGCCGTACGGCGCCCGGGCCGTTATCTTCGCTTTGCTGTTGGACCGGGACGCTGACATCCGTAGCAAGCAGTTCGCCGCGCTGGACGAGCTTGCCGAACCTGCGCTGGCGGATCTCACCCGGCGATTGACGCCCGTTGTGGTCGCTACGGAGGACCGCGCGCGACTCCCGATTGTCGACCTCAGTTTGCCAGCCCTGCGAGCGATGACGCCCAGCCAATTCAAGCGGTTTAGCGACTGCCTGCGAGCGTTGGTGGCGGCAGATGCGAAGCTAAGCCTGTTCGAATGGACGTTGGCTCGCGTACTCATGCGACACCTCCAGCCGCAGTTTGAACGTGTCCGCGAGCCGGGCGTTCGTTACTACGGCCTGCAGAAACTGGGCGAAGAGTGCTCCGTGCTGCTATCGACCTTGGCTCACGCCGCTGGCAACGAAGGCCATGCCGCTGACGCCTTTGCGGATGCGGCCTCCCAGTTGTCGGAAGTGCAACTCTCCTTCAAGTCGCGGTCTGAGTGCGATCTTAAGCGGCTCGACGAAGTGCTAAACACCTTGGCAACGCTCGCCGCCAAGCATCGCGGCCGGTTGGTTGATGCCTGCGCGGCAGCCATCTGTGCTGACGGCCACGTGAATATCAAAGAAGCTGAGCTTCTGCGCGGCGTTTCGGATCTGTTGGATTGCCCCATGCCGCCGCTGCTTGCTGGCCAACGAGTATGAAACGCGATTATCTCCGCAAGCGCTCGAAGCTGCTGGCCACGACGCGCGCGTTCTTCCATGAACGCGACTTCCTAGAAGTTCAGACGCTAGTGGCGTGTGACGAGGTCATCCCCGAAGCTCATATCGAACCCGCGCGCACGGCTGACGGCTTGTTTCTGCAGGCTTCGCCTGAGATGCACATGAAGCGGCTGTTGTGCCATGACAGTGGGCCGATCTTTCAAATCGGCAAAGCGTTTCGCGACGACGAGCACGGCCAGCTGCACCGGCGCGAGTTCACGATGCTGGAGTGGTATCGCCCGGGCGACGACCTGCGGGCCGGCATGGACCTGCTGGATGAATTCATTCAAACCATGCTCGGCACGCCAGCGTGCAAGCGCACCAGTTATCGCGATGCGTTTTGGAACGCCTGCGGTGTCGATCCGCTAAATGGCGACTACGGCGAGTTGGTTCGTGTTGGCGACGGAATTGACAAGCGTTTCGTCAATCGAGACGACGCGCTGAACTTCCTGCTAGCGACTCAGGTGGAACCAACTCTTGGCCGGCAAGCGCCTGAGATTCTCTTTCACTACCCCGAGTCCCAAGCAGCTCTTGCAGCGACCGCAACCGATGCCCTGGGCATCGAAGTCGCTGAGCGGTTTGAGCTGTACTATCGGGGCATCGAGCTGGCCAATGGCTACCACGAGCTGACCGACGCGGCGGAACTCCGTCGGCGACTGGAAGAAGCCAATATCGTTCGCGCACGGGAACAAAGAACCCCGCTGCCGTTGCCCGAGTCGCTACTGGCCGACATGGCGTCACCCGGCCTACCACCGTGCGCTGGCGTCGCACTCGGTTTTGACCGGCTGGTGATGCTGGCCGTCGGCGCCGACGACATTGGCGACGTTATCTTGTGATCCGCTCCCAAGTTTCGAACGAGTAGTCAAACTCATTCTTGTCGTCGGCTGAGTGTCGCTCTGACTCTACTAGCCGCCAATCGTCTTGGCTAAATTCAGGAAACGTGGCGTCGCCTTCAATGGTGGTATGCACACGAGTCAGCAGCAGGCGATCCGCATGCGGAAACGCCAAGCGATAGACTTCCCCACCACCAGTAACGAACGCTTCTTCGTGAGTCATCGCGGTGCTGGACACCAGCTTGCATGCCTCATCCAACGATGGGGCATAGAGCAACGGGCCCTCAGACTGCTGATCCGCTGCCCCTTTCGTGAGCACAATCGAGACGCGTCCCGGCAGCGGTCGGCCGATCGACTCGTACGTCTTGCGGCCCATCATCAAACAGTGGCCCATCGTCAGCCGCTTAAACCGCCGCAGGTCAGCCGACAACCGCCATGGCAGATCGCCCTGGCGACCAATCACGTGGTTCTCACTCGCGGCGACGATCAGAGAGAGCTTCATCTGGCAGACTCTTCGAGAGATGGTATTCAACGTAGTCCGTAACGCCTTGTCTGTGCCACTTGGCGAGCCAGACAACCATACCAAACGCGATACTCGCGCCCATGATCGTGGCTGGAAACAAACCTCTGAGGAAATGGGCGCGTGCCTGCGGATCGCTAAAAGGTGCTAGAGATTCCCCTTGGTAGTAGAGAGACAAACAGCAGCAGAGGAGCAGCCAAAACCCAATCCCTGAACCACCGCACACAGTCACGAAGCCCCACACGACAAGACGCGACATCTTTGGCGGATGGTCAGGCGTCGGGAGCTCGGCGCCGCCCTGAGCACGTGGCGACTGATAAGGATTCGGTTCGCCCACGCGGCCGATCGCGCCTCGATCCTCCGCCTTGCCGGTCATATGGCTACCGGGGCTTTGATGTGGGGATGCGGGTCGTAGTTCTCCAGGGTGAAGTGCTCGTAGCGGAAGTCGAAGAGTGAGTTCACGCTAGGATCGACACGCATCGTCGGTAGCGACCGAGGGTCGCGGCTGATTTGCCGTTCGGCTTGCTCTAGGTGGTTGTCGTAGAGGTGGGCGTCGCCCAACGTGTGGACAAATTCGCCAGGCTCTAAGCCAGTCACCTGGGCCAACATCATGGTTAGCAGTGCGTAGCTGGCTATGTTGAACGGTACGCCCAGGAACACGTCAGCCGATCGTTGATAAAGCTGGCAGCTGAGGCGACCCTCCGCCACATAAAACTGAAACAGCAAGTGGCACGGTGGTAACGCCATCTGCGGCACGTCTGCCGGGTTCCAAGCGCTGACGATCAACCGGCGACTGTCCGGGTTCGTCTTGATTTGCCCCACCACGTCGGCCAGTTGGTCAATCGTCTCCCCCGTCGGGGTGCTCCAGCTACGCCACTGATGGCCATAAACGGGGCCCAGATCGCCGTGATCGTCAGCCCATTCGTCCCAAATGGTTACGCCGTTGTCGTTCAGATACTGGGTGTTGGTGTCCCCAGCGATGAACCACAGCAGTTCGTGGATGATGGATCGCGTATGGAGTTTCTTGGTGGTAACCAGCGGAAAGCCGTCCGCCAGATCAAACCGCATTTGATGGCCAAACACGCTAAGTGTGCCGGTGCCAGTGCGATCGCTCTTAGCGACGCCTTCGTCAAGCACACGGCGAAGAAGATCGAGGTATTGCTGCATCGTAACAATTCTAACGAAGGTCGCCCTCAGCCGACGACCCCCTTGAACATGAAACCCGCGGCAAAAGCCAGCGCCGCCGCCGCGCCACCTACCGCAGTCGTTTCCAGGCCCGACCACAACCAATGTTCGCCCACGAACCGGCCCTTCGAGGCGCCCACCGCAAAGAACGCCAGGCCGGTGAAGACTGTGCTGGTGACAAAGGGCCAAGCCACGGCGGCAACGCCGGCGTAGCTCGCGATGAACGGCAGCAACGGAATCAGGCCGATCACCAGAAAGGCAAAGAAGGTGGTGGCGGCTGCCTTCAATGCCGAGGGACTCTCTAGCGGTAGCCCTAACTCCTCGGTCAACATGGTATCGACCCATTGCTTCTTGTCGCTGGTGATCACCTCGACCACACGATCGAGATCGTCACCTTCGAAGCCCTTGGCAGCAAAGATTTGTCGAACCTCTTCTCGTTCGCCCTCGGCGTAATGGGCAATGTGCTGTTCCTCGTCACGGCGAGCTTGTCGACGATGCTGATCCTCCGCGCGCGTTCCCAAGTAATTGCTGGCGGCCATGCTGAAGCCATCGCCTATCAAGTTCGCAGCGCCGAGAATCAGAATAATCCCCGTAGAAAGATCAGCCCCCGCCACTCCGGAGACAACGGCGAAGGTTGTCACGGCTCCGTCGATGGCGCCGTAGACGAAATCCCGCAGATAACTGTGCTGGGCTCCCAGCGCCAACCGCTGGCGGATGGCGTCTGGCGAATGTTCGGCAATGTGCTTGGCGAGTGCCATGATGAGCGGGCGGTGGCCAAGGCCGCAAAGTGCGTTACTGCATCAACTCCTCAACCACTTTGGCAAGCAACGCAGGATCATCTTGCTTGCGTAAATGAGCAATGCGATCCGGTTTCATGCCCGTCTTTTCGAGGGCTTTCTCTATGTACTCCCACTGTTTCTGGCGTTTCTTGCCCTCAGCCAGATAGAGCTCGGTGACCAGTTCTTGCAACCGCTGTAGGCCAGACGCCTCGCGGTTGTCGTAGAAGTTCTTGATGATCTTCTGCTGGTGCTTGCTGTATTGTCGGTCCATCGGTAGTCGCAGCTATCGGGATTCGGGGGTGCGGGCCACGGGGGCCTTCAATATACCGGCCGCCGTGGCTTAGCGGCAGGTGGATAGTGGCGTTCACGCGGCGTGACAGCTAATCTTGGAGGGAAGGCAACGCCCCGACCCCGCCCTTGAATCCTGACTCCCACGCTGTCGTGCTATGAAGCAAGTTGTCGCCATCGTCAAACCGTTTCTCGTCGAGCAGCTGCTGGACGGACTTCGTCGGGCGCCGCTAGAAGCGGTTGTTGTGCGAGAAGTGAAGGGCGTTGGCAAACAAAAGAGCTATCTGGATCAATACACCGACAGCGAGTACTCCCATGCGTTCTTGCCCAAAGTCGAAGTGACGATGTGGGTAGACGATCTACGAGCGGAGGAGGTTGTGCAGAGGGTGGTCGAGATCACTCGCACCGGCCGGATGGGAGATGGGAAGATTCTGGTGCTCCCTGCTTCGCCGTACGACATCCCCATCAACGCCTAGCCGCTAGCAAGCGCTATCGAACAAGCGGTTAAACCGCTCGCGATTCTCCCGGAAGAATCGCTGGACTTCCCGCTCAAGCTCGCGGGGGTCGCTATAGCCCAACAAGAACGCCAGCTTGCGCAGGTCGGCCTCTTCAGTTGGCAGCTCATGCCGGCCCTTATGGTCCATCAAGCGAATACGAGCCTCGACACTTCTTTGGAAGCGATAGCTCTCGCTGAAATACTCAGCATCGTCAGCTGGCAAGTAGCCAGCCGTCTCCAGCGCGTCTAAGGCGTCGAGTGTCCCCGGCACCCGCACCGAGACATCACCTCCGCCATGTTTGAGCTGCAGCATCTGCACGAGAAACTCCGTATCGACCGTGCCGCCGGGGCCTCGCTTCAGGTTGTATTCCGAGGCCGTCTCTTCAAGCTTGAATCGCATGGCACGAATCTCTTCGGCATGCTCGGCTCGCCAGGCAGGTCCGTAGGCTGCCCGGTAAACGATTTCTAAAGCATGTGCGATCGCGCGCTCCGAGCCCGTCAAGATGCGAGCTTTGCAGAGCGCCTGACGCTCCCAAAGCTGGCCCTGGCCTTGCTCGAAGTATCGCAAGAAAGTGTCGTAAGCCACGGCCAGTGAGCCGCTCTTGCCAGTGGGTCGCAACCGCGGGTCGATCTCGTACAGCCGGCCATGCGGACCGATTTGATTGGCCGCCTTGATGAGTCGCTGGCTGAGTTCGCTGAAGAAATGGCTATTGGACGTCACCGCTCCCTTGCGGGGATGCAAGGTTTGGCCTTCGGACTCAAACAGAAAAACCAGATCAAGGTCGCTATGATAATTGGGCTCACGGCCGCCCAGCTTGCCGAGCGCCAGGATCGTTAGCTCACACTCTAGCCCTGCCCGACCGGCCAACCGATCGAAGCGATCGGGATCTGTATTCTGCAGCTCTTCCGGCGGCATGCCGACCGTTGGCGACCCGTACTTCTCTACCAGCTCGGCGTAGGCCCTGGCAGTGATTTGCTTCAAGCAGGTCTCTGCGGTATCCGACAACGCTGCATGCGTAGCCCGGACGTCATCCTTGCCGAGGATATCTCTTACCCCCACCCGAAGATGTTGAGCATTCTTGAAGCTATGAAGAATGGGCTCCGTGTCTTCGGCGCCGCGGGTGAGCTCAGTGAGCGTCGCCTGCAGCATTTCAAGCGTGGGGAGCTTGTCGACCAACAAGCTGTCCATCAACTCATCGATCATGCCTGGATTGCTGGTCAGCGTGCCAGCCAGGTAGGGGCACGCCGCGCAAAGCGTCACATAGAGATTCAGCGAAGGACGGTTGGAGCTGAACAACTCCCACAACGCCGCTTTGCCCCCCAACGAATCACTTACCCTAGCCAGGTTACGTAACGTCAGATCGGCATCTGGCGTTGTGGCGATCTCTTGCAGTAGCCGGGGCGCGATCGAGGCCAAGAAGTGTCGGCAGCGTCGCGTCGACAGGAAGCGAATCTTCTCGGTCGCCAACTCCATCAAGTTGCCGTACGCTGCATGAACGTCACGAAAGGGGTAACGACTGAGCACTTCTTCGACCCGTTGCGGCGTCGGGTTGGGATCGTTTACCAGGTCGACTTCGGGCTCGGCATCAGGGTCAGCGTCGAAAGCGTCGTTGAGCAAGTGGTCGAGGATCCGGCGATTGATTTCCGTCTGCATCCGATAGTGAGACATCAGCCCTTCCAACGCTGATCGTCCAGCCTCTTCGACATAGCCCATGCGAACGGCGACCTTGCGTAGCTCGTCTGCGTCAGCCGGCAGGGTGTGGGTCTGCAGATCAAACATGATCTGCAGTCGATGCTCCAATTTTCGGAGGAAGTTGTAATTGTCTTCCAGTAGGTTCCGTTCCTGCGGCGTCAGGCAACCGACCTTCTCGAGCTTTGCGATGGCGTCAAGCGTATTGCCTGTACGAACCTCTGGCAGCGTACCGCCGTTGAGCAGTTGCAAGAACTGGATGACGAACTCAATGTCGCGAATTCCACCATGGCCAGTCTTTACGTTGCGGGCCGAGTCGTCGCTATTCTTCAAGGGCCCTAGCGACTTGCGACTCTCGATCCTCCGCTTGAGAGCTTTGATTCCGGCGATGTCGGCCAAACCGAGGTAGCGTCGGTAGACCCACGGTTCGATCTGTCCCAGCAGGTCATCCCCCAAAGAGATATCGCCTGCTACGGGGCGGGCTTTGATAAAGGCCTGCCGTTCCCAAGTCCGGCCCTTCACGTCGTAGTAGGCAATCATTTGGTCGTGACTCAGACAAACCGCGCCCCGAGCGCCATCAGGCCGCAAACGCAAGTCAACCCGGTAGGCAGCGCCATGCTCGGTGATCTCGCCCAACAGTTTGACCAGCCCCCGGGACAGTCGCTCAAAGAACTCACGGTTTGCGATCGATCGGCTACCGTCGGTCTGACCGTCCAAATCGTAGAAGAAGATGAGATCGATATCACTGGAGTAATTCAGCTCGATGCCGCCCAGTTTGCCAAGGCCTAGCACACAAAACCGCGCGGGCTGCCCCTTGGGGCCCCGGGGCGAACCGAAAGTTTGCTCCAGCTTGGTCCTCTGAAACACGACCGCCGCTTCGACAATGGCATCCGCTAGGAATGAAATCTGCCGAGCCACCGTGGAAACCGCCTGCCCGCGGACCACGTCTCCATAAGCAATGCGGAGGGCTTCGCGCCGCTTGCTACGACGCAGCACTTCCATGGCTTCGTCGACCTCTGAAACCTGGGCGATCTCGGCGGCTAGCTCTTCAACCAAGGTATCGCGAGCCACAGGCCGACCCTCGGTCATACGCAGCAGGTCGTAGCTCTCTTGATCATGGATCAGCAGGTCACTTAGGTACTGGCTGCTGTTGATCAGTTGCAGCAGATGCGGCAGCGCCTCAGGATCGCGCTCAAACAGGGCGGCGGTTGACAGGGGGTTGCGCGCTGCACAGAGAAAACCCTGCAGGTTGTTCCAGGCCATGTCGGGATCGGCCAGCGCCGGCGCCGCTTGCTGGAATTGATCGCAGATCACGCCGAGTAGATCGAGTGGCACACCTGCTTCCGCCATGCGCAGCAGATTGGAGTGCCCAATGGCGGGGTTGGAGAGGCTGAGCGACGCCAGCCACTGGGCCGACTCGGACGGATGATCAAGTCGGCGCCGAAGCAGTTCGGTTTGCATGGTCACGCGACGTCCCCGAGTAGTTGGCGCCTGCAGCGACCGCCTGTATTTCTATCCTAACCCACCCCGCGCCGGGAGCAAACCGTTTGGCGAAACCAAGCCCGGTCGCAGCGTCACCCCGCCCGAGGCAAACGCCCCCCTAGAAGGCGATGGTCTGTAGCAAGGACTTCAAAACACTCTGTTCCCAAGTCGCTACCGAGAGCAGCCTCGTTCTACCCAGCGGACAGCGTGAAGACTTCGGGTCCCACGTGCTCCGTAACGACGGCGCCAAACAGCGTGTGGGCGTTGGCTTCATAAATGGCAACCGGCAAGGTCTGGCCGATCTGACGCCGATTGCCATCAAACACCACAATGCGATCACACATGGTACGGCCCGTGAGTTGCAGCTTGTCCGAACCGCTGGTTTCGCCCGACTTCTTGCTGGGACCTTCGACCAAGACTTCAACCCGCTGCCCCAAGAAGGGCTGATTATCTTCTTCGCTGATACGGTTCTGCAACTGGAGCAACTCGTTGTTACGACGGCGCTTCACCTCGTCGGGCACGTCGTCCGGCAGTCGCTCGGCGGCTTTGGTGCTGGGGCGTTCGCTGTACTTAAAGATAAAGCTGTTCTTGAATCGCGACTCGCTCACCAAATCCATGGTTTGCTGGAAGTCTTGCTCGGTTTCGCCACTGAATCCAACGATAAAATCGCTGCTCACCGCCACACCGGGAATCCATTCATAGGCCCGGGCCAGCATCTCGCGATACTCAGCCACGGTGTAGCCACGTTTCATGAGCCGCAACTGCTCATCGCTACCGTGCTGGGCAGGGACGTGCAAGTACTTGCACAGCTTTGGCAAGTCACGCACGGCGGCCAGCAGGTCGTCCGTCATGTCTTTCGGATAGTTGGTAACGAACTTGATCCGCTCGATGCCTGGCACATCGTGAAGCGCGGTGACCAAGTCACTAAACCGCCAGGTCTGACCGTTCTCTTGCTGACGCCAACTGTTGACGGTCTGCCCCAGCAGCGTGATCTCTTTGCAGCCTTCGTCGGCCAACTGCTGTGCTTCAGCCAAAATCTGCGAAGGCAATCGGCTTTGCTCGGGGCCACGCACCGAGGGCACAATGCAGTAGGTGCAAAACTTATCGCAACCGATCTGTATCCGCACGTACGCCTGGAAGGGTGTGGGACGCATTGTCGGATCGCGGAGCGGATCAAACGACTCGTGGCTGCGCTTGATGACATCGGTCTTGCCATCCTTGCGGCCAAGACTGACTTCCAACTGCTGAGAGCCAGGCTGCTGACGCGCCGCGCGCACCAAACCGGGGACCTGATGAAGCTGGCCAGGGCCCACCACGATGTCGACAAAAGGAGCTCGATCGAAGATCAGCTTCTGATCTTTCTGGGCCATGCAGCCCATCACGCCAATCACCTTGTCGGGATTGGTTCGCTTGGCGTCCTTGAGCCTGCCCAGGGCGCTGTAAATTTTGTCTTCGGCATGCTGACGGACACTGCAGGTGTTGAACAACACCGTATCCGCCTCGTCAGCCGTATCGGTCAGCTCGTAACCTTCTTTGCGCAGGCTGGCCACAACCAACTCGCTATCGAGCAGGTTCATCTGGCAACCAACGGTTTCGATGTAAAGCTTCTTCATACCAGGCTGATAGCCGAGTGCCAAAGGCTCCCGTGAGTTGCAGCAGCGAGTGGCCACCTGCGGGTGGCGGTTTCAGCGATTCTTAAGCTCAAGTTGGTCACGCCAATTCAAGAACCGCCACAGCGGGACCAGAACGGATAGCGTTTCTCATGCAATCGGCGGCTAGCTGATCACCCCTAGGCTGCGGCCTCTTGCTTCTTTTTCTTCTTCTCTTCCAAACGACGACGTTCCTGCTCGGCAGCAACCTGCTGCTGGATTTCGCCAATCAGCCGATTTCGACGAGCACGCATCAAGCGGGTCAAGGCGCGAACCGCCAGCAGTGCCGCGCCGGCAATCAACAGCGCGTCGAAGTAGTCTAATTGGTCCATGCTCGAGACCCTCCCTCCTGGAGAAGCCCTCATGATACCAGCGGGCGAAGCTCTGTCGCGAGGGGGATTTCAGCTAGCACCACCCGAGGTGTCGCGACCAGGATCGCCGGCAAACTGGTCCCCGGGGCTTAACGGAGCGCCACGCAGCCAATCCATCGCGGCCATGCGGCGCTTGCCGGCAGCCTGGAGATGGAGGATTTCGACCGCGCCTTGGCCCGTTGCCACCACCAACTTTTCATCCGCTTGCAGAACCGAGCCAGGCTCTCCCTCGCCCGGCACGACCGCCACGCGGTCGACATTCAACCGCTGGGACTGCCCTTTGCGATCCGCGTAAAAGGTGTACGCCCGAGGCCAAGGGCTCATCCCTCGCACGTGGTTCTTGATCCAGGCTGCTGGTCGCGTCCAATTGATCAGTCCGCATGCTTTATCAAGCCGCGGCGCCTTGGTGACCAACGCCTTGTCCTGAGGAGTGGCAATCGCAGCGCCATCGGCCAGTTGCTGTACCACGGTGACGGTCAACTCGGCGCCAATCTGTGAGAGACGCACCTCAAGCTCACCGGCAGTTTCGTCGGGGTCAACCGGCGTGCTGGACTGGCCCAAGCTTGGACCGGCATCCAAACCAGGCGTCATTTGGATGACCGTGACGCCTGCCACTTCGTCCCCCTTGAGCACAGCCCATTGCACTGGGGCCGCGCCGCGATACTTGGGCAGCAGTGAGCCATGCAAATTGATGCCCCCCAGCCTAGTGGTTTGCAGCGTGGCATCTTTGAGGATTTCGCCATAGTCGCAAACCACCAGCAGGTCGGCTGCCAGGTCCGCCAAGCGCGACTGCGACTCCGCGAGATTGGCGCTCTCGGGCATCCAAAGCGGTAACTCGAGATCTTCCGCAGCCGCGCGCACGGGGGCTGGTGGCTCGTTGCGACGCCCCCGGGGCGGCCGGCACACGACTTGAACCACATCGTGTCCCGCTTGGACCAGGGCGCGCAACGCCGGCACAGCAAACGGACCGGTCCCCATCATGATGAGTTTCATCGCCACTTTGCCCCTTGCCTCACGTGCGCTTCGTCTCGAGTTCAGCCAGTCGCTGCTTTACCGCCTCTTCGTTGGGGACTTCGCCGCTTTCAAGCTGGCTGTCGTAGGACAACAAGAATTCATGTAGCGCTGGCTCAATGTCCGAATACACCGTGGGCGGCAGTCGATCGATAAAGAGCCGGCCATCCAGATGGTCGGTCTCATGTTGGACAACACGAGCGTCCATCCCGGACAATTCCTCGTTGATCTCATTCCCCACGAGGTCATAGGCCTGGATCTTGATCGTCGCGCTACGAACCACCGGGGCATTCACGCCAGGGATACTCAGGCAGCCCTCGGTACCCGATTCTTGTCCCTTACCTGCCGACAAGACCGGGTTGATATAAACCTTCTCGTGCTCGGGCTGGTCGGGGTCACCAGATACGTTCACTACAAACAGGCGATAGGGCAGGTCCACCTGATTTGCGGCCAGGCCGATGCCGTCGTGCTCGTACATCAGGTCAAACATCTCTGCGACCATCTGCTTGAGCTCCGCGTCGACGCGCCGCAGTGGCTTAGACTCGTGGCGGAGTGTCGGGTGGGGATAATGGATGATCGCAAGCGACAAAACGATGTTCTCCAACCAGATATTGGCGGCGACAACACCGTCGCCAGAGGGCCTGAAGTATAGAGTCTGGCAAAGTGAGCTGACTAGGCGACGCCGCGTCGGCGACCCACGGCTGCGTTGACCGCCGCTGCAGGGAGCGCTAGAATCGCGCGCCATGGCTTCGCCACCCGCGCAACTCCGGCGTTCGCCGCCCCAGCTACCCGCTTGGCTCGCTTCGGTCGTGATCCACTCGCTCATCTTTCTGCTGTTGGTGGTCGCCTTTCAGCCACTGCCTCAGCGGGGGGCGGCGGAGGAAGAGTCGGCCCAAGTCGGCATCGTGCTGCGTCGTGCAGATGCCGAAGGCGACCCTTACCAAGGCGAAGACGCCGCCCCGTCACCGATCGAGACCCCCGCCGTCGCCGACCAGGCAGCATTGGAAGCCGCGTTGCCGCCTGCTTCGGCGGCCCCCGCGGCTCAGTTCTTGCCGAAGCGGCCCGGGGCCGGTCCTCAGGCGGCGACGGCAGGCGAACTAACGGGCGACGCCCAGCAGATGACCCGCGGCGGCGCAGGTCCGCGCCGGGCGGCCCAGGGTGGTCAAGCCGTGGTGCAAGTGTTTGGCGTCGAGGGTGTTGGCACAAAGTTCGTCTACGCTTTTGATCGCTCAGTCAGCATGGGCGAATTCGGGCGACTCACCGCGGCAAAAAAGCAATTGATTGAGAGCCTCACCGCGCTAGAATCGATTCATCAGTTTCAGATCATCTTTTTCAACGGCCGGACGACCACTCCCGATTTGAGTGGCGGGCAGAATCGGATTGCCTTCGCTACTGAGCAGAATAAGCGACTAGCGGAAAGATTCGTGCAGGGCGTGCTTCCCGATGGTGGGACGGATCGCTATGTGGCGCTGCGAAACGCCCTGGCCTTCAACCCCGATGTGGTGTTCTTCCTGACCGATTCCGACGACCCGATGTCGATTGCCGAGCTACAGCGGATCGAGACGCGAAACCGTCGCATCGGCGCCACGATCTGCACCATCGAATTTGGCTCAGGACCAGAACACGGACGTCACAACTTCCTGAAGCAGCTAGCGACGATGACCGGCGGACAGTACGGCTATATCGACACCACCCGCCTGCCCCGATAGCCGATGACCCGTTGCTTGGCTCTGATTACGTTGTTGCTGGCTGCGAGGCTCCTGCTGGGAGATACGGTCGTGCTCCGCTCGCCCCAGTCAGACGGCCCCTCCTATGCTGTCGAAGGCGTAGTGGTTGACAGCACGGGAACTGCCGTCACCCTCGAGTCGACCGGCACTCGCAAACGGCGGTATCCGGCGGAGCGCGTGGTTCGCATTGAGACCGATTGGCCGGCCAATGCCCTGCAGGCACGCCAGTCCATGGCCGCTAAGAAGTGGGTGCCCGCGGCAGACCAGTACACGGGCGCCATCCATGACGAAAGCCGCCGCTGGGCGCGCCGGCAGTTGCAAACCGAGCTCATGCAGTGCCGATGCGCATTGGGCCAAGCTAAGCGAGCTGGCGATCTGTTGCTGGCGATCGATGCCGAGGATCCGCAATCTCCAGCCTGGCAGTGGGCGCCGCTGCCCTGGTATGGCTCAGAGGAAGTCTCCCCGAGTGACGCGAGTGCGTGGCTGGACCGTCGGGAAGAAGCGGCGAGGCTGCTCGGCGCGGCGTGGCTCTTGCACACGGCGCGCCGAGAGTTGGCCACCACCGAGCTCAGATCGCTCACGCGGAGTGGTCGTGAGAACATCGCCTGGCTGGCGGAAACTCAGCTCTGGCGGCTCCGTCTGATGGTCGCTGATCGCCGACAGACCGATCGTTGGGCTGCGCGGCTGGAGAGCATGCCACCGAATCTTCAACCTGGTCCGCAGCACCTAATGGCTCAAGCGTATTGGCGTCAGAAACGGTACGATGAGGCAGCGCTCATGGCGCTCCGGGCGCCACTGACCGGCCAGGCGGCACGCCGCCTGGCTGCTCGTGGGTTGCTCTTGGCGGGGCGTGCGATGCGGGCTGCCAAACGTAATGAGGAAGCACGACGCCTGCTCACTGAGTTAGCTAATGAGTATCGCGATACTCCCTGGCGACAAGACGCTGCCCAACTGCTCGAACCTTAGCAACAGGAAAACGCGTTGGCCATAAGCTTCTACCCTGTGCTGGCACAAACAGCCCCTGGTGGCGAGGGTGTGCTCGACATCATATTCGCTGGCGGCGTCACCGGTTTGCTGATCGTCTTAGTGCTCGTGGCGCTTTCCATGCTGGCGCTCGCACTGGCTGTCGAGCACTTGATCACACTGCGTCGAGTGGTGTTGGCGCCGGAAGGTCTGGCAGCTCATGTTTCAAAGCAACTGAGCGAAGGATCGCTACCCGGTGCCGTGCAAGCCTGCCAGCAGCAACCTAGTTTTCTTGCTAGCGTACTTCGTGCCGCGTTGAGCGAAGTCGAAGGAGGCTGGCCCGCCACCGAGAAAGCCCTGGAAGACGCCACCGCCGACCAAGCCGCCCGGCTCCTCAGAAAGATCGAGTACCTCTCAGTAATTGGCAATATTGCCCCCATGGTTGGCCTGCTGGGTACCGTGGTCGGCATGATCTTCGCCTTCCAGGAAGTGGCCGATACCCAAGGCGCGGCCCGAGCAGCGGAGCTGGCCTCCGGCATTTACCAAGCGCTAGTAACTACCGTTGGAGGCCTGCTCGTGGCCATCCCTGCACTGGCCGCCTATGCCGTGTTCCGCAACCGCGTCGACGGCCTGGTCGCGGAAACCGCGTACGCCGCCAACCAAGCCCTCCTGCCACTCAAGCGAAGTCTTCGCAACGCCAGTCGAGGCGCCTAGCCGTGCGTTTGCCCCAGCGTGATCACGACCGCTGCGATGCGATGAATATGACGCCGATGATCGACGTCGTATTTCTGCTAATTATTTTCTTTCTCGTGAGCAGCCACTTAGCACGCCAGGAAACGCAGTTGGAAGTCGACTTGCCTCGGGCGACAACTGGCGACGCAGACAAGCCCTTCCAACGCCCACGGATCACCATCAACGTGTTATCTACCGGCGAGGCGCTGCTGGCAGGCGCACCAACGCCGGCCGAGCAGCTAGCCGAGCGCCTGAAACACGAACAAGCCAGCAACTCCGAGGGCGTGGAAGTAAGAATCCGGGGCGACCGAAACACCCCGTACAAGTATGTCGAGCCTTTGCTGGTGGCCTGCGCCAAGGCAGGCGTGTGGCGAGTCACCTTTGCCGTTCGACAGGAGCGGTAGTCCGGCATGAAAACTGTGTTTCAAAGTGCCGCAAAACGACCGAAGATCGCGCTGGCCATGACGCCCATGATTGACGTCGTGTTCCTGTTGCTCATCTTCTTTGTATGCACCGCCAGTTTCCAGCCGCCGGAAGAAGTGCTTCCGTCGGATGTGGTGGTCTCTGGGGCGGGTTCCTTAAACGCCCCTGTGGAGCCAACGCCAGAGCTGGACGAAGTGATCCTTCGCGGCAAGCCCGTCGGAGAACAGCTCATCTGGTCCATCAACGATTCGCCCTGCCCTACCTTTGACCGACTGCGAGAGTTGCTCACCGACCTGGCAGAGATCGATCCTACGCTACCGGTGACCGTCGACCCGAGCGGCGATGTCCCTTTGGCGGAGGTCATTCGGGTTTACGATGCCAGTCGGCGAGCGGGGTTTCTTGCTGTTCGATTTGCCGCATCCGCTGAGTGAGCGATGAATCGAATGTCACAACAGTCACCGACCAGCCCCTCAACAGAGATCTCAAAGGCCGGTCTTCTTGCTTGCTACTGCTTGTTGGTGGCCAGTTGCTTTGCACGCGCGAGCGACACCCCGTTTATTCACGCCCTGAGGCAACGTGGTCTGCAAAGACTGGCCGACGTTCAGTGCCTCCAGGCACTACAAGAACCCGCGCTCACCGATCGGCAAGTTGCCGAGCTTGTTGCGTTGCGATCTCAGATCATCGTGGACTTGGCACTGGCAGCCAGTCCGACTGATCGACAGCCCCACTGGAGCCAGGCTCAGAAGATTCTCAAGCAGCAGCTGGCGTCTACGCCCCGCGGTGCTGCGCGGCTTCTGCTCAATACCCAGCAAGCCCTGAATCTGAGCACCCAAGGGGAAGTCGAGCAACTGGAGGCCACGGTCCGCGGCAAGCCAATCCAGCATAAGACATCCGCACTTCGTTTGGCTCTGCGCCAATGGGAAGCGATCGCCGACCAGGTGGAACAGCTTCGGCAAACACAGGCCCGCCAACCAACGATCGATTTCACTACCCGGGAGCTCGACTCGCTCGCCAATCGCGCTGCCTTGCACCACGCCCAGGTTCTTAGCCTGGTGGCAAGTGGCTACGCTCCCGGTAGCGCAGACCGGGACGACGCCCTGTTGCAGGCCCTACAACACGCCGAGCGACTAGCAGCCCGCAGCCTGCCCCCAGACCTCTTGTGGCAAGCCCGATTGAGCGTGATCAAGAGCCATCGTCAACTCGGCAAGCCGGCCGCTGCCCAAGAGCGGCTTTCCAAGTGGCTCAGTGAAGGGCCACAGGTCCCGGCGCCTGTGGCCGGTTGGTATGCGGCAGAACAAGCGTGGCTCTATCAGATCGCCGACCAATCGGACACGCTTCAAAAGTGGCTTGCCGATTTGACGCCTGAGCAACGGCGTTCGCCGGAAATGGCGATCTATCGCATCGAAACCGCCGCAAGCAAACTGCAAAGTAGCCATTCTGATGTGAGTATCAGCAAGCTGCGCGCCATGATCGGCGATGAAGTTAGCCATCTCGAGTCGCACCACGGACCCGTTTGGTCGATGCGGGCGGCTGCCGTAGCTGGTAGAGCTCTTGCAAGAACGTTTCGCCCGCGTGTCGCCACGCCAGCACCAGGTGACGCCGACGCGCTGTATCACGCGGGCCAGTTTGACCTTGCGGTTGAAGCCTACGACAGTGCCGCCGCGATCGCCTATCAGCGTGGCGCTCGGGGTCGGTCGTTTGAACTTGCGCTCGCGTCGGCCGCCATTCGGCAGTCGCAGGGCGCATGGACCGACGCTGCCACTCGCTTCCGGCGTGCGGCCTTGGCCAACGCCACCCACCCCGACGCCCCCATGGCGCATCGCTCGGCTGCCGTCTGCTGGTCGGAAAGGCTGCGGAAGTTGCCTCAGGAAGAGAATCTCGCTGACTGGGACCGGTACTTTGATCTGCTGGAAGAACACTTGGCCGCCTGGCCTCAAGCTGACTCGGCACTTGAGCTGCGGTGGTGGCTCATCGAGTCTTTAGCCGTCCGTGGCCAGTGGCGGCGGGCCTTGGGAGTTCTTCGCCAAGTTCCCACAGGCGATCCCCGCCGTGACGAGTCTCTTCGCCTCCGGGGAGAAGCGTGGTCCGAGATTGTTGCCAGCACCACTTCCCCACAACCCAAGCGAGAGGCGCTTAGCAACGCTACCCGGGAGTTGCTTCCGATCATCACCGGCAACGAAAACCGCTGGCCACTTCGCTGGAGCCCGGCGCAGCGCGAAACGGCGGTCACGATCTCCAAGTTGCGGCTTCGTTATGGCGAGTCCACCCGCGGCCCGTATGCGGAGAAATTGCTTCGCGCGGCGCTCAACGGCGCCCCGGCAGCTGACCCACGCTGGCGGTCCGTCGCGGAGCCCCTGCTAGCCGCCGCATTGGTGCAACAGGGCAAGCTTGCGGAGGCAAAACAAAGGCTGGCATCTCATCCACCGCAAAACCGGATGGACGCCCTCAGCTTGCTCGAAGAGCTGCAGTCACTCCAGGCTCGTTCGCAAACACATCGCAAAGCGGCCGGTGCGCTGACGCTGGCGACGCTAGCCGCACTGCCCGAAGAAAGCGACTCCGCATGGCAACTGCCCTACAAGTCACAGGCCTTGGCGTCGGCAGGCAACAGCGGCGATGCCCTGCGCGCAGCTCGACGCATGGCGGACACCGCACCCAACGACCTGGAAGCCATGCGTGGGCTTGCAAGTCTCTTGGCTCAGCAGACTTCCGAGGACGATCGCCGCGAAGCTCTCAGCCTATGGCACAAGCTCGAACAACAGGGCAACCGAGGCTCGAAAGCTTGGTTTCGTGCTCGGCTGGCACGGATCAAGCTGCAGGTATCGCTGGGCGAGGCCGATCAAGCTGGCAAGCTGTTGAAGCTCACGCAGCTGCTGCATCCCGACTTGGGCGGCATGGGCGAGCAGTTCCAGGCCGCCGTTCCCTAGCCTTCTGACCGTGTCCTGCGAGAGCTCACCAAGGCCCGCGGACGTGGTACACACCAAACTGGGACGTGCCTTGCGGCCAAACGGGCGTGTGGCGGAAGGGACCGCCATGCGGACCCGGTCCGGCATAGTTGCGTCCAAATTGATGATCGATCCGCTGCAAGCGACTGCTGCTCACGCCCCAACCCCAGTTGGTTTGAAGGTTAGCCGTAGGCGGAACCACCAATGCCAAAGGCTGCCCATACTGGTAGTGAGCGTAGTTGGCGTGCCAGTTGTAGGTCTGTGCCCGATAAACGGGCCACATGTAGGGGGTTGTTGGTGACGTGGCTCGCGCTTCGCCACCACCACAACACAGCGTGGCCATGATCGCGACGCCCAACAGCAAGCTTGTCTTCTTCAGCATGATACGGCTTTCGTTTCGCGTTGATCTTGTAGACAACTAGCGGAGGAAAGGCAAAGCGCTCAAACAGCCCGTCTGGTAACGAACCTTTGTGCGCGTCCAGCCAGCGCCGGGGGTATGAGTCCACCAACTGCGATTGTGCAGGTAGAGCATCTCGTGCGGCAGCAGCGGCTGATAAGTGTTGTAGGTGTGTCCCACGCGTTCGGGTGTTGGCAGCGGCGAGACGTACATCTCGGCAGCGGTGCCAGACGGTTCGGGACCGATGTAATAGTTGTAGAAAAGGTCATTCTGCCGCTGGAAGCTGATGGGGCGCTTGCCGCTCCAACCAACCTCGGCAAAGGCGTCGCCGGCCAGCATTCCGCCGATGGCCATCGCCACTAGGGTCACAATCGTTTGCCGCGTCATCAGACGCCTCCTTGCTCCGGTATCGGTCGAGGGCGTGCCCCTAAGGCCGCCGCGTGAGCTTCCCTGCCACGCAGCAGGGCATCGACTCGGAACGATCGCCCGGATGAGCGTTTTCGCGCCAGCCGGAACAATCGTTCCAACCGGACCCGATAGTCCGCCTGGGAGAGGGGGCCGGCGGTGGTTACAATCCGCACTTTCAGCAAAGTTTGACAACCGGGCCTACTGCGGAGCGGGTATTTTGGCGGCAAGCAGCGTGAAACGGCGGAGCGATGCCAAGCGGATGGCAGCCGCCCAGAAGGAAATCTCGGTTAGTGAGTTCTTTGCCAAGAACCGCCATCTGCTGGGTTTTGACAACCCTCGCAAGGCGTTGCTCACCACGGTCAAGGAAGCCGTCGACAACTCTCTGGACGCCTGTGAAGAGGCGGGCATTCTGCCGGAGATTTGGGTCCACATTGAACCGACCACCAACGGCCGCTTTAAGGTAGGCATCCAGGACAACGGACCAGGCATCCTGAAGAAGCAGATTCCGCTAATCTTCGGCAAGCTCCTCTATGGGTCGAAGTTCCACCGCCTCCGCCAAAGCCGTGGCCAACAAGGCATCGGAATCAGCGCCGCCGGTATGTACGGCGTGCAAACCACCGGCAAGCCGGTGAAAATCATCTCCAAGGTCTCGGTGCGTAAACCAGCGCACTACTACGAAATCCAAATCGACACCAAGCGCAACGAGCCGAAGATCCTCAACGGCAAAGGCGACGGCGTTGATATCCCGCCGGGTGACAAAGGCGCCGCGTACATCGACAAGCATGGCATTGAATGGGTCGACCAGCCGCACGGCACCCGCGTGACTATTGAGTTGGAAGCCAAGTACGTCCGCGGTCGTGGCTCAGTCGATGAGTATCTGGAACAGACCGCCATCGCCAATCCACATATCCGTCTGCACTACCTAGACCCGGAAGACTATCAGTACGACTACGAACGCAGCGCAGAGGTGCTTCCGCCAGAGGCAAAAGAGATCAAGCCACACCCCTACGGAATCGAACTGGGGCGCTTAGCACAGATGCTCGAAGAGTCAGACGCGATGAGCGTCTCGGAGTTCTTCCGCACTAAGTTCAGCCGCGTCACACCCGCTGTGGCCAAGAAACTATGCGAAGGTGCCAAGGTCAGCGCACGAACCAATGTTCACAAGGTTGATCGTGGGCAAGCCGACAAACTGTTTCAGCAAATCCAAGAGACCAAAATCTCGCCTCCCGCAACGGATTGCATCTGCCCAATTGGTGAAGATCTGATTCTCAAGGGCTTGCATCACGTGGTGCCTGGCGAGTTCTACGCCGCCGCAACCCGCCCGCCAGCTGTTTATCGAGGCAATCCTTTTCAAATTGAGGTGGGTCTGGCCTACGGCGGTTCGACGCCGACCCAGAACATCACCATGGACCTGCTGCTGGAGCTTCTTGAGGAGACCGACACCCGCACGATTCGGCAGTTCTTGATCCACACGTTCAATGGCCTCGGCGCCGAAGCGGCGGACAAAATCGTCAAGGCTGCCAGCCTGAAGACTCGCCAAACCCCCAGCGGACTCAAGCCGAAGGAACGCAAGACGCTCTTCGACGCCATGAAGAACGTCAACGTCGCCGAAGGCCAGCAAATGGAAGTGCTGCGGTACGCCAACCGCGTGCCGCTGCAGTTTCAGCATAGCGCGTGTGCGATCACGCAAACCATCATCGGCACGAACTGGCGGGGCTACGGACTCAGCCAATCGCGCGGCGCTATGCCGAAGGGCCCGGTGAGCCTGATGGTCCATATGGCCAGCGTCTGGGTGCCGTTCACTAGCGAGAGCAAAGAAGCGATCGCCAGCTACCCCGAAGTGCAGAAAGAGATTCGCCTCGGCCTGCAGGCGGTTGGCCGAAAGCTCGGCATGTACCTCCGCCGGCGGCTCAAGGTCAAACAACAAGCCGACCGCCGCGAGGTCTTCTTGCGATACCTCAAAGAAGTGGCCGGCGCTGTGAGCGTAATCAACGCCGCGGAAGAGAAGGAGCTCTACGAGCAACTTGTGAAAGTCGCCCAGAAGCGAACCGCCGAAGCCGACGTAAAGATGGATGACCGCGGCCGCAAGATCGAAGAGAACCCCGACGAGATGAACCTGGGCGATAACGTATTGATCGTCAATGCCGCACACCACGAGGCAGCCATCAACCGCGTCGTCACCGCGCCCGAAGAGTCCGAGGAAAAATAGCTGCCGACGCGAGGTCTTCGCCTCTCGGCAGCCCCTCACGTTAGCGCAACCGGTGAGCTCCCCGCACTACAGCGAGCCCCCTACATAGACCCATCAAGATATGGCCAAGAAGAAACCCACTCCCAAGAAGCCCAAGAAGCCGGTCAAGCTTACGCCGCGGGACAAGAAGACGATGGCGGCCCTGCGCGGGTTGGCCGATGGCGTGGTGACGGCGGCGCAGAAGAAGCGCGACCCCTACGTCGATATCCCTAGCCGAACGCTATCGAACGTTCGCTACTCGGCCCGCAAGCGGATCATCGAAATGGGCAACGGCAAGAACCGTCGCCAGCTGTTTGATCTCTCGCAAGCCAAGGCCTACATGCGGACGATGCTGGTCGCCAAAGGGTGTAAAGAGCTGATCGACGAAGGCAAAACGACAAGCCTGCGGGGCATGTACTACATGCTCAAGCACAAGATCAAGCCGACCACCGAAAATACGTTCGACAACCAGAGCGAGAGCGACACCATCACCGAAGACCTCGAGGTGCTGATCGGCAGCATCCGTGAAGAGCTGCACCTGTACGCCAAGACCGCCGGCAACATGGTCGGGCCGATCACGCTGGTCGACAAGGGCGACGTGATCGACTGCTCGCGAATGGGATCAGGCGGCTACGGTATCCCCTCGATCGTCGAGTCGGAGGTCATCGAACTTGACCGTAAGAAGTGCGGCGCCAAGTTTATCCTGCATGTCGAAAAAGACACCGTCTGGCAGCGATTCAACGAGGACCGTTTCTGGGAGACGCACAACTGCCTGCTGACCCATGGCGGGGGCCAGCCGCCACGCGGCGTGCGGCGACTGCTGAACCGCATGCACCACGAACTGAAGCTGCCGGTCTATTGCCTGTTGGATAACGACCCGTGGGGATACTACATCTACAGCGTGATCAAGCAGGGCTCGATTAATCTGGCGTTCGAGTCGCAGCGGATGGCGATCCCCGACGCCAAGTACCTGGGCGTACGGAGCAGCGACTTCCAGCGCTGCGAGCTGACCGACGCCGCAATCATCGGCCTGAACGACAACGACCGCAAACGGGCGAAGCAGATCGCCAAGTACCCTTGGTTCGAGAAGAAGCCGAAGTGGCAAAGCGAGATCAACCGAATGCTCAAGAATGACTTCAAGATTGAGGTCGAAGGCTTGATGACCAAAGGCATCAGCTACGCCACCGAAACCTACGTCCCCGAGCGGCTTGAGTCGCGAGACTGGTTGGACTGAGGCTCAGCCAAACAATCGCGAGGTCAGCACCACCACCCAGACGATCTTCGCGCCGATTGCCACGGTCAGCACGGCGCCGGCGGCGGTGTCTAGGGCGTTGCGGATTTCGCGGTGATCGTCCGTGGTGATCGCTCGAGCGAGGTGCTCGATGGCCGTGTTGAACAGTTCCGCCGCGAGTACCGCTGTGATGCAAAGGACCAGCACCAGCCACTCTATTCGGGTGCACTCGATCAGCCACGCAATGGCAATCACGGCCGCTGCCGCCAGCAAGTGGAAGCGGAAGTTCTCTTCCCCGCGAACACCAATCGCAATGCCGCGTAGGGCGTAGCGGAAGCGGTTGCGCCAACGCTCGAGGGGCGTCTGCGAGGAAGAGTTGGTCGGCATGGGGAGTCGGTGTCGGGGCTCTGGCGACGCGTTGGTCACCGGCGGGAAGAACCGTATGCGAAGTACGCGAGCGCTGCCGACCGCCACTGTCAGCTGCCGGCTTCTCTATTCTAAATACTCGTAGCCGGCAGGGGGGATATCGATGCCGTTGCGGCGGGTAAGGCTGAGGCTTGGCAGGAACCGGGGCTCGATCAAGAAGTTGAGGCCCACGTTGTCTTTGGATTCATCTACGCGGAAGCCAACGGTGAACACGATCGACTCGCCGATGCGGCTCAGGGCGACCGATTGACCGATGTTGCCGGCGTCGCCAAAGTCGATCACCGTCGATCCGGTCGCCGCCCACTTGGGCCCCAAGCGATAGTTGACCGTCGCGGTAAGTAACTGCGCGCTAAAGGGACCCGCAATACTGCGGAAGCCCAGGTACGCGTTGCCGCGCGTGGGCCGATTGGTTCTCAGCCCTGCCGAGATCGTGCGCAGACCATCGTCAAACACATCGGCGAAGCCGTCGGAGACAATCGAGAAGCGATCGCCCACGTGCCACTGCATGTCATAGTCAAGCAAGCCAAGCTCTTCGCCAAAGTTGTCTCGGCCCGATTCAGGGAAGAAGGTCAGGTTCGAGTCGAAGGTGACCCAGTCAACAATCCGCTGGCGACCGGCCGGGCCACGTTTGGTCTGCAAGCGATGTCGCATGCCGAGGCGAACCGCCGTCTGGTCTTCCACCAACTCGGTCGATGGCGAGGCCACCCAGTTCTGGATTCCTGATCGTATCGCATAGAAGCGCGGATCGAATTGCTCCGGAGCCAGCGGCACGGGAAACGGAGCGGCGAACAAACTGCGACGAATCTCTTCGATCGCGTCGTCATCCAGCGGGTCGTAGAGCGGTAGTTCATCGAAGTTTTCGTTGGCGTCGGCGTAGGAGACCTCCGCGTCAAACACCACCTTATGGGCCAAACCGTTGAGGTTGAACAACGGATCCTGCACGGCAGGGTTCACCGCCCAGAAGGGCACGCTCGCGCGGACCCCTAGCTGCCCGAAGGCCCGCTGCAGGTCCTCGCCACCGAGATCCGCCCCCCAGTGGGCCAGCTCACCCATGGCATACGGCACCACCTTCACGGGCGACAGGTTGATTGGAAAATCAATCTCCTGGCGCGTGGCGAAACGCTCCCCTTGGCCGTCCAGCACACCGCCGCCGGGGGCTTCTTCCCAGGGGAACAAGTCGAATGCCGCCAGGAGCGTTGGCTCGGTTGGTGCGCTGGCTGCCTTGAGATTCGCATACGCAATTTGCGAGTGGGCATGCCAGGTCAGCCGTTCGCTAAGCAAGTCTTGGCCGAGTAGGTAGTGATCAAAGCGCGGCAGCCATTGGGTCTGGGTAAAGAAGTTGTTGATCCGGGCGTTGGCTTCGATCGATATCGATTGATTGTCAATCAAGCGCCGAAAGCGGACGCCTGTATTCTGATCTCGATTCTGATCCCATTCCGTTTCGTAGTACTGTTCGAGAAAAGTACGGTCGCTGATCCACCCCACTTCGGCCTGCGCCACCCAGTCTTCCAACAATCCGTCAACGAACCGATGCCGGTGGTTCCAGAAGATGCGACCGCGGAAGTCTTCTTCCGGGTCAATGGCTCGTCGGCCAAACCCCAGGTTGTCGACGCCGCCATCGTCAATCGCCCATGCGTCAAAACGGCCGTTCGAAGGCCCATTGATGCCCAAGAAGCTATCCAGCGTGTAGTCGACATTCGTGCCATACCCCAGGCCACGATCGCTGAGGTAGTCGATGCTCAAGTCCCAGTCCACGCCATCGGGCTCTTCCATGCCGAGTAGCTGGAAGACATTGAAATCGAACAGCGTCTGGAATCCAAAGATCCGATCGTTGCGGATCCGAAAGTCGCTGATGTAGAAGACTGGCTCTTCAAGATTCGTGGCGATCGTGGGCCAATACAGCAGCGGCACGCCGCCGAAATAGATATAGTTCTGCTGGCTACGGGCCAGGCGTTCGTGTTCGAACGTGGTGATGCCGGTCGCCGGGTCAATGACCGGGCGGCGATTGTCCTCCAGCGTGATGGTTTCCGATCCCAAGGCGTAGGTTGGCTCTTCAAGCCGACTCGTCGTCACCTGGGCTTGTGTCGCCACGAAGCGTGACTCGTCTAGTTGGCGAATCACATCCGCCTTGAGCCTCACCAAACCGCGATATTGGTAATCGTCGATCTGCGGCAACGGCGTGAGCATCTCGCCGTTTAGGATCACTCCCACCTGGCGACGGACGTCGTAGTACATGCGGTCGGCATAGACGGTGCGATCTCCTACTCGGAAGACGATGTTGCCCTCCATGTAGATCTCCAGCGGCATGTCGTTCTGCTGCTGAAAGGAGTTGCCAATGCCTGCCCCCGGCGAGGTCCAGATCACCGCACGGTCGGTCTCCAGATCAATCTTATCGACCGGACCCAACGCGCCGGGGATGCCTTGGACGTTGACGCCCTGAACGATGATATTCACCCCTCCAGTAACTACGGCCACGCCTTGCTGGGGGCGATACTCCGCTTGTCCGCCAACATCACTGCGCGGATAGACATCCACTTGGCGAAATCCGGCGGCATTGGGAGTCACCGGTCCTGGGGCAGGAACGATGGCTTGCGGCAACTGTGGGGAATCAAATAGCTGGAACTGAGCGGGCTGAATCTGCGCGTCCCGTATCGGGGGAGGTGCCACCGCTGCCTTCGACTGCGCCTGGCCAAACTGGGCAAAGCCCCGCTCATAAATCGCTGGCTTGGTAGCGGGCGGAGGCGTGACTTCTGGCGTTCGCCAGTCTAGCGACGCCACCGACCAGAGTCGGCCAAACCAGTTGTGTGCCTGCTGTCGAGCTAGGGGAGTGGCAGTGGCCGCCTGCAACGAAGCGCCGGCTTCGTACAGCTCAATGGCAATCATCCGATCCCCAGCGCCCTCCACGTAAGCGATGACCTTGGTCGATTGGCCTAGCGACCGGGCGTGCTCTACCCAAATCACTGCGTCATCGCCGCGAATCAAGTTCGAGCCTTGGGCGATGGTAACGTTACCTTGCAGGTGACTCACTTCGTAGGCGCCTTCGAGCCATCGCGAAGCGGCATCAGCACGCAGTGTGATGGTTTCGTGCGCGGCGGGTCGAGGTAGATGCACCTCGGCTAGGACGTTCGCTACAAGCAGACACAGGGCCATCAACACCAGGGCTGCGCGCACGCCTCCCCCCCCTACCCCCTGGAGGGCGAGTCGAGAGCAGCTCAGCCATGGCGGGCCGGAGTTGATCGGTACAGCTTCCTTGCTGCGGGCAACGTCTTGTCGTCACGGACCTTATCCAACACGGCGCGCAGCTCGGCCGCGGAGAAAGGCGGCGGAGTATAGGAGCCGGCCGCCAGCAGGGTCAAGGTGCGTTCGCGCCGCTAGCAACCTTCGCAAACCGTTGTAGATTTAGAACTTACATCAGCAGCCGATCACGCTACTGGTTGATGGAATACAGCAGCACGTTCAGTCCTATGCGAGCGGCATCCTGTCGCGTGTAGCCGCGGCACTCAACCGCTTCATGCCGTTCCAGCGCACAGCTCAGATCGAACGGGGAAAAAATCACGCGCCAGCGGCCGTTGATCTTCACCCCCTCCAACTGAGGCGTGACGCGGCGCACGCGCGCTGCTAGCGGCTGGTCGACATCGGCTGGCTGCGGATCACGCAACTCGACCTGGCGAATGTCGTAACCACCGAACTGTGCTGTGAACAGAGGATCGCCTGCAGGAATCTGCTCCAAACGGAGCCGGCCTCCTTGGGCAGCCCCCAAGGAGGCAAGTAACTCACGGCGAAAAGCCTTGGTGAACGCCGGACTCGCGCAGATCGAATCCGCTAGCAACAGGCCGTCATTCTCAACCAGGTACTTACGCAGTCGGCCGCGCTCACTTGGTGTCAGCCGGAAGTCATGCCGGCCATGCATGAACGACAGGTGATGACGAAAGAACGCCGGGTCGTTAATGCTGACGAGTGAAGAGGTCGTGGCGATCTGAATCGACCGCTCGCCATGCAAGGCTGCCCGGGTCAGGTTCGCCAAGGCGCCCGGGGCGTCGTCACAGCCGCCGCCGTGCCGGAGCTTCGCGATTTGTATGATACCCCGCTTGCCGTCCGACTCCAGCAAGTTGTCGTCGCTAGCGATGGCAAAGCTTTGCTCCTTGCCTTGAGGTTCGCGGTTGGTCGCATACGCCAACACGTTCATCCCGATGGCCAGGGCGTCTTCGATACGCGTCTCAACCTGCTTGGGATATTGCGCGGTGCGTTGAGGATTGTCTAACTCCCAATAGCAGGACAAATCGCGATCGCAAAAGACCAGGCAGGTTCGGCAACCGTACTCCACCGCCCAGAGAGAACCGACGTAGGGCGAATCGGGCGAGACCAGCCGCTCCATCCGCCAAATGGGATGGGCTGGACGCAGTTGTCGAAGCCGATACTCCGGCTCGGGGAACATCTTCTCGACAAGCTTCTCGATGGACTGACGAAAGGCACGCGAGTCGCCACAGCAAGACTCAGCAAAGACGAAGCCGCCTCGATCGACATAGCCACGCAGCTTCTCGGCATGGGTGGTCAGGTCCGTTCGCCTACTGCCGCTGATGTAAAGGACCGGCGCCTGCAGCAGGTCTTCAACAGCCGCCCCGTTGGGATCAAGAGTTTGCCAGGTCAGATCCAGATCCCAAGCCTGTTCGGTGCGGCGGGTTAGGTGATCGGCATCGCTGCGGTGGGCATTCCACGTGGGTTCCTCACCATGCTTCAGTTTTCCCAAGAGCAACGGCCGGCGACCCTTGGAAAGAAACAGCAAGGCCATCGAAGTGCTGATCTGCCGGTTCCCGGTCCGGCCTTCCCAAAAGTGCAACAAGCGGTTTTGGGCGGTTACCAGATACTCAGTTCCCTCGCGGTACCAATCGTGCTCGCCAATGAACCGCCGCGCGGTAAGCCGCCCCGCGCGTTCAAGACCATACAAGTAGTAGTAGTGCCAAATTTGATGACCGGCACGCCTCCCGTCACGCTCGTTGATCGAGCTCATGGGGTTTCGTCGCACGGAGAAATTCCGGCCCAGCCAATTCAAGGCATTCTCAATCGCCGGATCGTCTTCTTGTTGCGTACAGCATTTGACTTGGCCGTTGGGCAGTACGCGAGCATCGCCCTCGCTGAGCGCTTTACGTATGACGGACAGCGCTCCGATTCCTGCGCACGTCATGCTGCCGCTAGCGCCCTCACCACCACTGTAAGACCATGATCCGTTCTTCGCCTGGATGCGGCGCCAGTAGCCGTTGGCTAGGTCCCAGGTGTTGCGATTCACCTTCACGCCCACGCGCTTGGCTTCGTACAACGCAAGAACAGCAAACTGAGAGTTGCTAGGGTCGCCGCCTGGACCTGGGTAAGACCACGCGCCGGCGCGCTTGCCATTCTTCACCTGATTGCGTTCAAGCCACTTCACGTTCTTATCGATCCGCAAGCGATAGCGGGCCGGGTCGGCGGTTGCCAGCACCATCGTCTGTAGGGAGACCGTGTACGTCTTGTCCAAGTCGCGACGATCCAGGTAAGCAAGCGCCGACTCCAAGGTAGGATCTTCGGGCGGGACCCCTGCGTTGAGCAACGCCAAAGTGCACAGTGCGGTCACCCCCCCCTCGTATCCCACGCTGTCTGCCCAACGTCCCTTGGCGTCTTGCTCTTTCTTCAAGTAGGCCACGCCGCGGTCGATCGCCCTCAGCACGGCTTGTGGATCGAGCGGTTGCTGGCCAGATGCCCAGCGCGTCAGCGAGCCACTCCAGACCGTCGCCACCAGTGCAATCGTTACGATCATTCGGTAGCGGAGCACGTCCATCGGGACTCATCTATCGGGCAAGGGTTCTCGCGACGTAAGCATCGTACGTTTCTCAAGTTGGGTCGGCAAAGGGTAACCAGGTCCATGGTTTCCCTGATCGAGGGGTGACGCCTAGAATGCTCAGCGGCAGGCGGCTAGTGGCTCGTGGCTTGTGACTGGTGGGAAGAATAAACCATGAAGAGCCACGAAGAGCTTGCAGTGTGGCAAAATGCGATCGATCTGGTCGATGAGGTCTATCGAATGTCCGGCAGTTTCCCGACAACAGAGTAGATACGGCCTCAGCAGCCAGCGTCAGCGTCGCAGTTCCCGCCAACATCACTGAGGGGGCGGGGCGTGATTCAACAAAAGAGTTCCTACGACACCTGAGTATGGCCAAGGGATCGCTGGCCGAGGTCACCGCCTACTTGGTCATGGTCAAACGACACCACTACTGCGAACCTGACCAACCACGAACAGCAAGCGACTTGGCTCGCCGTGTCGGTCAACCACTGAGCGGCTTGCAACGCTCGCTCTGAAGACGACTTGAAGAGGATACCAAGTGACCGCCCCCGAGCCACAAGCCACAAGCCAGAAGCCACCCAAAGCCCAACGCAATCTGGGCGACGTTCTGCAGGAGTTTCGCGAGCATCGGTTTGTGATGCAGGACGAACTGCAGAAGGTGATCATCGGGCAGAACCTGGTCATCGAGCAGATCTTTGCGGCCATCTTCACGCGAGGTCACGTGCTGCTGGAAGGCGTGCCGGGGCTGGCGAAGACGCTGATGGTGTCCACACTGGCTCGGATCCTCGATCTCGACTTCCGCCGAATTCAGTTCACGCCCGACCTGATGCCTTCGGACATCACCGGCACCAACGTGCTGGAAGAAGACGAATCAGGCCGACGGAACTTTCGGTTCGTCGAAGGACCGATCTTTACCAACATCCTGCTCGCCGACGAAATCAACCGGACCCCGCCCAAGACTCAGGCCGCTCTGCTGGAGGCAATGCAGGAACGACAAGTTACCGTCGGCCAAGAGACCTACGGACTGCCCAACCCGTTCTTCACCATCGCCACGCAAAACCCGATCGAGCAGGAGGGCACCTACCCGCTGCCTGAGGCTCAGCTCGACCGATTCATGTTCAACATCAAGGTCGACTACCCTTCGGCCGACGAAGAGGAACGCATCCTTGCCGCCACCACGCGCGGCGAAAAGCCGGAGATCGAGAAGGTGCTCTCCGCCAAGGCGATCCTCAACGTACAGAAACTGGTCGGCAGCGTGGCTGTGAGCGAGTACATCATCAAGTACGCCGCCAGCTTGGTCCGCGCCACACGCCCCAAAGATGAGTCGGCGCCCGACTTCGTCAAAGAGCTCGTCGACTGGGGCGCCGGGCCCCGCGCCGGGCAATTCCTCATTCAAGGCGGCAAAGCCCTGGCGGCGATGGATGGCCGCTTCAGCGTCGCTATCGAAGACATCCAGAAGGTCGCCCTGCCGGTCCTCCGCCACCGCGTCAGCACCAACTTCCAAGCCCAAGCCGAAGGCATGACCACCGAAGACGTCATCGACCGGCTGCTGCAGGTGATCCCGGCGCCAGAGATCCCGAAGTTTGCAGGATAGGCGAGCCACGAGCGTCAGCGACCGGAGAAAGCCTCCACAGAGGCACGGAGGGCACGGAGACGAACGTAAGAATGGGACACGGATGACGCGGATTGACGGGATCAACGGGGATTAGCCGACGACCAACGCGTCGTCGGACGGCGACGAAGACGATAGAGACCGGAGCACATAATGAGTCAACGAAGCCAAACAATAGAAATCTTTTTGCCCGACGGTGAACCCCGCGGGTTGCGTTTGGCGGGCATCACAACTCGTATCGTCCAGGCAATCCAATGCCCAAGGACAAAGCTGGACCGCTTGTTTGCTAGGCCCGAAGCTCAACGAGTAGCGTTGTACTTCCTGTTCGGTCAAACAGACGAATCGACGAAGTCATCTGTCTACATCGGCCAGACCGAGTCTCTCCCACCGCGTCTAAAGACACACAACAAAGAAAAAGACTTCTGGACTTCGGTCGTTGCAATTACTTCACGAACCGACAGTTTCACGCAGGTTCATGCGCGATACCTTGAATGGAAGAGCATTGAGCAGGCTCAAGCGGCGGGCAGATACACCGTGGAGAATGGCAATGCCGGCGGCCGCCCCGTGATACCTGAACCGCTTGAAGCCGACGTCCTTGATGCTTTCGAAACAGCCGAGACCTTGTTAGCAGTATTGGGGTGCCCTGTCTTCGAACCGCTTGTCAGCAGCCAGTCTCCATCGACCGCTGATGACGTATTCTACTGTCGTCGTCGCGGCGCTGATGCACAAGGCGTTTTCACGGACGACGGCTTTATCCTGAAGCAAGGTAGCCTGTGTGTTCAAGAGGTTGCCGAATACCTGAGGAACATCGCTGACGCCCGTGAAGACGACCTCCGGAGCGGACGGCTCATCGCGTCCGATAAGCATGGATTTGAAACGACTGAGGATATCCCTTGCACGTCGCCTAGCTTCGCAGCCGCCTATGTAAGCGGTACAAGTTCAAACGGCTGGCATGAATGGAAGAACGTTGCCGGTGCAACGCTTGACGAAGTCTACCGCGAAAGCAGCGATGAAGAAGTGGTGGAGTGACTACGCGCGCAGCCTGAATTCACAGCAGTCAGCGGACCTCGAATCTCCGGGTCTCTCCGTAATGCCATCAGTCGAAGCCTATCTCAAGCCGGAAGTGATCCAGCAGATCAAGCGGCTCGACCTGCGCGCTCAGTTCATCGTCAAAGGGTTCTTGCAGGGGATGCACGCGAGCCCGTTTCATGGGTTTTCAGTCGAGTTCTCTGAGCACCGCAAGTACACGCAGGGCGACGATCCCAAGGACATTGATTGGCTTGCCTACGCCAAGACCGATCGGTACTACGTCAAGAAGTTTGAGGCGGAGACCAACATCACCGGCTATCTGGCGATGGACCTCAGCGCGTCGATGGCCTACACGTACCGGCAGGAACTGACGAAGTTCGACTACGCGATCTGTCTGGCCGCGGCGCTCACCTATCTGATGATCAGCCAGAACGACCCGGTGGGCCTCGTCACGTTTGGGCAGAAGATCACCAACTCGCTTCCCCCCAAGTCCAAGCGACAACAGATTGGCACGATCCTCTCGATGCTGGCCAACCTCAAGCCCCAAGGCGAGACCGACGTCGCCCAAAGTTTGATCCAACTGGCCGCCATGCTCAAACACGCCAGCTTGGTGATGGTCTTCAGTGACTTACTGACCGAATCCGAGGACGTGATCGCCTCGTTGCGACGACTCCGACATGGCGGCCATGACGTGATCCTCTTCCATGTGCTCGACGAAGCCGAAGTGGCGTTCCCGTTCCGTGGTTTGGTGGAACTTGAGGACCCCGAGACGAACCAAAAACTGGAAATCGACGCCGATGGTTTCCGCCGCGACTACCACGCGGAGATTGAGTCCTTCCGCGAAACGTATCGCGAGGAGTGTTTCAAGAGCGGCATCGACTACGTACCGCTCGACACCAGCATGCCATTTGACCGCGCACTGACGGAGTACTTGGCAACGCGTCGCC
This sequence comes from Lacipirellulaceae bacterium, assembly GCA_965263315.1. Taxonomy (GTDB): domain Bacteria; phylum Planctomycetota; class Planctomycetia; order Pirellulales; family Lacipirellulaceae; genus JBCCQL01. Next base: position 620,470 of record CBDHGZ010000003.1, read on the forward strand.
AGCGTGCCTAAGAACGGCAGGGAGATAAGGGAGAGCGATTCGGCTATCCCCTCATCCCCCTCGTTACCTCCCGTAGCTCCTAAACAAGCAAGTGTCTTTCCTCACTCCAGCCCTGACCGCCGGCGCGTTGCTGATCGCCTTGCCGATCGTGCTACATTTGGTCATGCGCAGACAGCCCACGCCACTCGTGTTTCCGGCGCTGCGGTTCGTCCGAAATCGTCGGGCAACCAACCAAACCAGGATGCGGCTGCGACACTGGATTCTGCTGGCGCTACGCTGCCTAGCGATTGGGCTACTCGCCTTCGCTTTGGCGCGACCCGTGCTCAAGGGATCGGGCCTCAAGGGGGGCGAGACGGGCATCGTGTCGGCGGCGGTGGTGATCGACAACTCGCCAGGAATGCTCTACCGCGAGCAGAGTCAGACGCGAATTGAAGCCGCCAAGGAGCTGGCATCGTGGCTCATCGAGCAACTACCGGACGACAGCCGCGTTGCGGTTCTCGCGTCGGGTATAGCTCGCGGCAAACGACTTGCCGACCGCGATGCGGCAGGCCTGCGGCTTTCACGCCTGGAAGTCTCCTACCGGGACCGTCCGCTCCAAGACGCCATCGGCGACGCCGTCGACCTCCTAGCGGAAAGAGAAGGAGATCGGCACGAGCTCTACGTCTTCACGGACCTATCGCAGAGCTCGTGGGGCGAGGCAACAAGACAAGCCATCGCCTCCCACCTCGGCCGATTGCAAGGCGCGAAGCTCATGCTGGTGGATGTCGGGGCAAAACAACCTCGCAATGTAGGCCTTGGTGAACTGAAACTGGGCGCCAGCGTACTGGCGGCTGGTCAACCTTTGGCGCTCGAAGTGGAGGTCTACCACAACCACCTCCAGCCGCAGTCTGCGGTCGCTGAACTTTGGCTTGGTGCTGACGGTCAGGCTACCAAGCGGGCCGAGATGCTGGTGGACATTTCCACGGGCGACACCGTGGCGCAGTTCACCATCGCGGCGCCTGAGGATGGAGTCCATCAAGGTGAAGTCCGCTTGGCGGGGACGGACGCGCTGCAGGCCGATAACGTTCGCTACTTTACGCTTCAAGTCGATCCACCGCGGCCAGTACTACTGGTCGGGCAAGACGAGCAGCGAAGCCTGTTTGTCGCCCAGGCGTTGGCCCCCTTTAGCGGCGCGGACGGCGGACCTAAGGAGTACCAAACCGAGCGTATCAGTATCGCCCAGCTCGCGACAACACAGCTGGCCGACTACCAATCGGTCTGGCTGCTCGATCCTCCCGCCCTTGAAGACCGAGATTGGCTGAAGTTGGATCGCTATGCCCGTGCCGGTGGGTCCGTGGCCGTGGCGTTGGGGCGCGAGGCTAACCGCGACAGTTTCAATCGCCCAGGTCCGCAAGCCCTTCTGCCTGGTCGCCTGAAGTGGAAGTCCCGTGACGTCACCTACCTGCGCCCGGCCCGATACGAGCATCCTGCCTTGAAGCAATTGGCCGACTTCGCCGCAGCCATCCCCTGGCGAGAGTTTCCCGTGTTCCGCTTCTGGAATTTTGCGTCACTCGATGCGGACGCCTTGGTCGTTGCGCCGTTTGCCAATGGCGACCCAGCCATCGTTGAGCGCCGCGTGGGTCGCGGGCGCGTGGTGACCATCGCCACGTCACTTTCCGATTCACTCTCAGAAGACCCCTGGAATACGCTCCCTACGGGTCAAGACCCTTGGCCCTTCTTGGCGATGACCAAAAACCTGGCGGACTACCTGTGTGGCGCGACCGATCGACGGTTGAACTACGCCGCCGGCGAGCCTGCCATGGTCCCCACACCGCCTGGAGCGGCATCCGGCGGCTATGTCCTCAAGCTGCCCACTGGCGAGGCGATTCGCAACTCGCAACCGGGGCTCAACGAGATCGTGATTGGCGCCACGGAGCAGCCTGGCAACTATCGCGTGCTGGCTGGGGGCCAAGGTGGTGCTCGGCTCGACACAGGATTCTCTACCAACGCGGCGCCGGGCATCGGACGACTCAACCGAGTTGATTTCGCCACCCTGCGCGAATCACTCGGCGAGGACCGCGTTGCCCTGGCAAGCAATCAGGCCGAGCTATCTCGTGGCGTCAACCTCGGGCGTGTCGGCCGAGAACTCTACCCCTGGCTGATTGCCTTTGTCGCTCTGACGCTTGGTGCAGAGCATTTGATTTCTAACCGCTTCTACGGAGAACCATGAGCAGCTAGGACACCTTGGCCGCGGTCTGATCGCGTCCCGGGCCCTCACCCTTGGATTCTCTCAGCCCAACATGCAATGGACCTTCCAACCCGTCGGCGGCTTATGGTTCACGACACTTGTCGTGGCCGTTTTGCTCGCGCTGGTTCTGGTGGTTCCTCGGCCCCGTCCTTCTGGCGGGAAACTGTGGACGCTCTGCGCACTGCGCCTGGCGATTGTCTTGCTGGTCTTCGTGTCACTATTAAGGCCAACTCTCACAAGAATTGATCGTCAGCCGGTTGAGTCTTCCTTGCTGCTGCTGATCGACGAATCGCGCAGCTTGCAAGTTGCCGATTCGCTAGGAGGAGCCACTCGCTGGCAAGCGGCACGACGGATGCTGGCTGACTCAGCGGATGCGCTCCGCAAACTCGATTCAACAGGCGATGTGCGAGCGTTTCGCTTCGGCGATGAAGTGGCTGAGGTCGAGGTGGTTGAAGGTCGTGTCACGCTTCCCGACGATCCCCAGAGTGACGCTTCCGCCATCGGAGCGGCAATTGAGGAAACGCTCGATCGTGCTGGGGACGATCGTTTGGTGGGTGTCGTGCTGTTGAGTGACGGAGCTCAACGAGCCACGCCGCCCAACGATCAATCGCCCCAAGTGGCGGTCCGTCGCTTGCTAGCTGAAGGCGTACCCCTTTACACCGCGACGCTGGGCCAACCGGGCGTCGCCGGTCGGGCCGACCTCGCCATCGAAGACCTGACTGCCAGTGAGTCGGCGTTCGTCAAAGCACCCACGGAAGTTGCCGCCCGTTTGCGGGCCACCGGGTTTGCCAATCGTACGGTCACGGTCCAACTGTTGTGGGAGAACAAGCAAGGGCAAATGCAAGCGGTCGACGCTCAGCGAGTCGAAATCGGTCCGCAAGGCGGAACCTACCCGCTGCGCCTGGGGCACACTCCGTTGGTGGCAGGCGAACAAAAGATCACCGTCGCCATCACCTCCACGGCAGAGGGCGCCAATACGGAAGAACTGATCACCTCCAACAATCAGCAAAGCACCTTCATCACGGTCCGCGATGGTGGCGTCAAGGTGCTGTACCTGGCTGGCGCCCAGCGCAAAGGGGGAGTTCCCGGTCTTGAACAGCGATTTGTCCGATCCGCGTTGGCGGCTTCGCCCGATGTCGTGGTCTCGCGACGCGTGTTTGACTATCGACAGCTCCGCAGAGAACTGACCTTGGACCCTGAGCTTGGAACGCCGGATGTCATTCTCATCGACAACCTTGACTCGACAGCGCTCGACGAATCGTCATGGCGGAGCATCACCAATCGAGTGACCCAAGGCGCCGGCTTGGCCATGATTGGCGGGCGACAGAGCTTTGGTCCGGGTGGGTACGCAGGCAATCCGCTGGCGAGAGTGCTACCGTTGGTGATGGTTGGGGCCGAACGGCAGCGTCTGGGCGAACCGCGCCGTCGCGATGTGCATTTGGAGGGCCCTTTTGGGATGCGTCCGGCAAGGCCGTTCGGCATGGGCCACCCGCTGCTGCAAATCCGTGCCGAGCCAGACGCCTCGCTGTGGAGCGAACTCCCCAAACTGGATGGCGCCAATCGCTTTGACCGTGGTTCGCTCAAGCCCAATGCAATGGTGCTGGCAGAGACAGACGATCGCGCCGGCCGGCCTCTGGTGGTCGTTGGCCAAGCAGGCCGGGGCCGGGTGTACGCCTCAGCGGTCGACACCACATGGCGCTGGCAGTTGGAAGGGTTCGGCGATGCCCACCGCCGCTACTGGCGCCAGGTTGTCCTGTGGCTTGCCAAGAAAGACGACACGACGCAAAGCCCCGTGTGGGTGGAGCTCGACAGTCGCCAAGTCGCCCGCGGCGCCAGGCTCGATCTTCGATTCGGTTCCAACGCTTCCTCCGCCGCCGAGCCGACCCGATACGAGGCGTTCGTCCTTACGCCAGACGGACGTCGTGTTGACTTGGCCACTGGCTCGGCAGAGGAGTTTGCCACCGTCTTTACGGAGACGGGGGTCCCTGGTGACTACAGCGTCCAAGTCATTGGTCAGGCTGGCGAGAAAAAACTGGGCCAAGCCGAAGCTCGATTCAGCGTGCCCGACCAAGACTTGGAATTGGACAACCCGGCTGCCGAGCCGAGCATCATGGCTCAATTGGCAGCCATGACATCAGCCGCCGGAGGTCGGGCAATCGCGCCGGAGGAGTTGCCCGACCTGCTGAATGATTTCGCGGAGCGCGATCCTGAGATGGAAGAGGAAGTGGTCTCGCGCATCACTCACTGGGACACCTGGCCGTTCTTCCTGCTGCTGGTCACGCTACTTGGAGCCGAGTGGTACCTTCGCAAGCGTTGGGGTCTAGTCTAGCGGATCATCAACCGACGCCTTGGTAGAAAGACGGCTGCCAGTGAAAGCAACAGTCCCGTGCTGGGCTCAGGCACCGGAATCAATAAATAGGCACGACCGGTAGGAAACGAATTGCCAGTGAACCGCCGGAAGCCTTCGCCAACGATCCAGCCGTCGTCGTTAATGCCCCAAGCGTGCTCAGCGACTCCCAATCGCCTGGGTTCGTGCCAGCGGGGAATGTAGCGTTCGAAAGGTGATCCTCCAGGATGTAGCTCGTGGCGTCGTCGTCGATATAGACAAAGCCTCGGGCCTGGCCGCTAAGTCCCGTGCTACGGTCCCCCTGTCCCACCACGTCGCCATCCTCGTTGATCCCCTTGGCAAACATCCGCAGACCGGCGCCAATCTGCGGGATGGCTGTGAGCGAACCGGAGCCTGGTTCGTAACGGAAGGAAGCGCTGGTGACAGTATTCTCCACCACGACTT
>CBDHGZ010000004.1:0-127500 GCA_965263315.1 Lacipirellulaceae bacterium
TACTTCCTGGTGCGCGAACGGCCCGACCACTCCGGTAGACACGTGCTGGTGGCGGCTTCTCGACTGGGCTTCTCTGGTTCAAACACGCCAGTCTACGAGCACTTCTTCGCCGGCGGTTTCTCGACTCTCCGCGGTTTCGATTTCCGCGGCGCCGGTCCCGTTGTTGCCGACGGGGTGCGGAACGTGGAGGTCGGTGGTGAGTTCATGTGGGTCAACACGGTTGAATACATGTTTCCGCTCACGGCGGACGACATGGTCAACGGCGTTGTGTTTTGCGACTTTGGAACCGTCGAGCCGTCGGTCAAGATCGATGATTTTCGCGTAGCGCCGGGCGTGGGTCTGCGACTAACGATTCCGGCGATGGGGCCAGCCCCGATTGCCTTGGACTTTGCTTGGCCAATTGCCCACGCCGATACCGACGACCGTCAGGTCTTCACTTTCAACGTTGGCTTCTTGAGATAAAGAAACCATCCGGGCCATCAGGCCTTCGCTGGTCGGTAAGTCGAAGGTCTGTCTCAGGGCCACTAGTATCTCCGTTGGCGAGACCAGCGGAAGTGGTCGCCGTTGTAGCCACGGTGCCATTTGACGCTTGGGTAGAAGTGCTCGGCGCCAAACCAGCCCCATCGATAAGTTGGGGAGTGATGGGCGTGGTTCACGCGGCCCGCGTAGGGTGCCGTGGAGTACCCTGGCATACCGGCTGCGTGAAGAACTTGCGCGCCGGGTTGTGGGGCGAAGCTCTGCCCCCGGACGACCGGTGGCGCAAGCAGGGCCATTAGGATTGCAAGTCCGCACAGGGTTGGCTGATGAGAAGTCACGATCGCATCCTTGCGGGTTATGGGGCAGCTGCGCTAATTTCTGGGCGGCGTGACCGGCGCCGCTAGCGGTGTCGGCCATCCTTGTCCACAGTGCGGACACAACGGCCCACCTGCAGGAAGTCCAGCTCCGCTGCCACCATAGCCGAAGCCGCCATAACCTAAGCCACCGTATCCGAAACCGCCGTAACCAAAGCCGGGCGCCAGCACGACGTTTGGTGGTCCATAAAGGTTGCCGAAGTACGGTTCGTAGCTGCCACCGAATCGCTGCTTGTAGTAGTCCAAGTGATAGGGGTAAGGTCTCTGAAAGGTGCCCGCTCCGACTTGCGACGCGGCCACGGGGCGTCCACGTCGGTACAACGGCGGCTGCCAATGTCCACGGTCGGCATAGCCGTCCTGTCGCCTCCGCTGATACGTTGGTGCGGAGGCGTCTTGGGCCAGGCTATCCGCCGCGCAAGCGGCGACAGCACACACAAGTAGTATCCAGCGGGGCTTCATGGAAAACCCTAACGGTTATGTCGACGGGGAAAGACCTCCGTCTCCACATTAAGCAGCCCCACGCCGCGCAGAAAGACGGTGCGCGGTCTTCGTCGATAAGTGTTGCTAGCAGGGGGCCGGTCATGCCGGTTGCAGCGGAACCAACGGCCTTTGGCTACCGCCTCAGTAGCAACTCAGCTTCGCGGGGGTCATCAAGACTGGCGGCTAGCTTGGCGAGAGCTTCGGTTTCGATCTGTCGTACTCGCTCTCGCGTCAGACCAAGCTGTTCGCCAATCTCTTTGAGCGTGCGCGGTTCGACGCCACCCAGCCCAAACCGCAGCTTGAGGACGGTGGCTTCTCGTTCGTCCATGTCCTTGAGCATGGCCAGCACATGCCGCAGGCTGTCGCTCTCTACCAAGTGCTCGTCGGGGCTGAGCTGGTTTTCGTCCATCACCATGTCGCCCAAGGTCCAGCCCGCTTCGGTCTGATCGGTCTGGGGCGTAGCGTTGTAGATCTTGATCGCCTTCTTGATGATCGGCAGCTTCTTCTTTGGCAGGCCCAAGACTCGGCCGATCTCCTCTGGCGTTGGCGAGCGACCCAATTCTTCGGTCAGGCGAGTCGTCGCTCGGCGCCACTTGCTCAGCAATTCGACCATATATGCTGGGATACGGATCGTTTTGCCAGTGTTGATCAACGCCCGCTTGATTGACTGCTTTATCCAGTAGCTGGCGTAGGTGCTGAATCGAGTCCCCATCGCGGGATCGAAACCTTCGACGGCTCGCAGGAGGCCTAGGTTGCCTTCCTCAATAAGGTCTTGCAGTCCCAGGCCTTTCCCCGAGTAACCACGGGCAATGTTGACCACCAGCCGCAGGTTGGCCCGTACCATCCTGTCACGAGCTTGGGTATCGCCCTCGCCGATCTGAACCGCCAGCTGTTTCTCTTCGGCGGCTGAAAGCAGGGCCGTTTCGTTGATCTCGCGCAGGTAGGTTTCCAGCGGGGTCTGAACCGAGGAACTGGAAACACGTTTCTTGGTGGTTGCGGGCATAGATCAACAAGGGGCTGAGGAACGTGCGAGGCAAGCGGGCGCAGACAGCCAGCGCGCAGCGACTTTGCTAGCAGAGACTATCGACGGTCTGCTGCTGAGCCTGAACGAGCAGGCAAACTCGTCACGGTGCGCCGGATGTGCCTGCCGCGCGGGCGAAGCCAATAAAAACGGCGTCGCGGGTTACAACCCGCGACGCCGGTGAAGACGTCTCGTTAGAGGGGACGTTGGCTCAGCCTTCGGTCTTTTCTGCCTCTGAGGGTTCTCCGGAATCCTCAGCCGCGGCGTCCGAGCCCGAGGCCTTGAATAGCGGGCCTTCACCATCGCCGATGCCGCCTTCAGGTCGCCGGCGACGGCTGCCACGGGGGCTTCGGCTGCTGCTGCGGCTTCAGCTGCGGCCGCCTCCTCGGCTTGGTGCTCCTCTTCAGTCCACTCGACGCGCTTGCGTGAGAGACCGATCTTGCGAATCTTCCGAGTCGACACGGAGGATTTTCACCTCCATCTCGTCACCAACGTTGCAGATCTCTTCGGGGTTCTCGATCTTGTCGTCCGAGAGCTCGGAGATGTGCAGCAGACCCTCCAGGCCATCCTCCAGGCCGACGAAGACGCCAAAGTTGGTAATCTTCGTGACGTTGCCCTTCACAAGCTGGCCGGGCTGGTAGCGGCCGGGGATATCGGTCGCCCAGGGGTCTTCGTCCAGCTGCTTGAGACCCAGAGCGATTCGCCGGCGTTCTTGATCGACCGACAGCACCTTGCACTCCACCTCTTGACCCTTTTCGACCACTTCACTGGGGTGGCTTACCTTGCGGGTCCAGGACATGTCGCTGACGTGGAGCAAACCATCGATGCCTTCCTCGATTTCGATAAAGGCGCCGTAGTTGGTAAGGTTGCGGACGCGGCCCTTGACCATTTGCCCGGGCGGGTAGGCGTCTGCCACTTTGTCCCAGGGGTTGGACTGCGTTTGCTTCATGCCCAGCGAGATCTCTTGCTTGTCCTCGTTGATGCCCAGGACCACGACTTCCACTTCGTCCTCGATCTGCACCAACTCGTTGGGATGACTGATTCGCTTGGTCCACGACATCTCGCTGATGTGCACCAGACCTTCGATGCCGTCCTCTAGCTTCACAAAGGCGCCGTAAGTCATGACGTTCACGACGGTGCCCTTCACGCGGGCGCCAACGGGGTACTTGCCCGCCACGTTGTCCCACGGGCTGGCGGACTTCTGCTTCAGGCCCAGGGCGATCTTCTCCTTGTCGTAGTCGATGTGGAGAACCATCACCTCGATCTTGTCGTTGATCTTGACCATCTCCGACGGATGGCTGATTCGACCCCAGCTCATGTCGGTGATGTGCAGCAGGCCGTCGATTCCGCCCAGGTCGACAAAGGCGCCGAAGTCGGCGATGTTCTTCACCTCGCCCTCGCGGATTTGGCCAATCTCCAGCTCTTGCAGCAAGGCAGCCTTCTTAGTGGCGCGTTCTTGCTCGATCAAGCTCCGGCGGCTGACCACGATGTTGCGACGCGCCTCGTCGATCTTGAGAACCATGCACTGGATCTCTTTGTCGATGTATTCGCCAATGTCGTGGGGCCGGCGAATATCCACCTGGCTGGCGGGCAGGAAGACGTTGACGCCGATGTCTACCAGCAGACCGCCCTTGATCTTGCGGGTCACGGTGCCGGTGACCACGTCGCCTTCGTGGACTGACTCCATCACCGCCAGCCACTTTTCGATCTTGGCGGCTTTGGTCTTGCTCAGAACCAGCATGCCGCGATCGTCCGTCTTGCCGGTGACGTCTTCTACCTCTTCAACCAGGACCCGGACCGTGCCGCCGACCACGGGTTCGATTCGCTCGGCTTCCTCGGGCAGCTCTTGGCCGTCTTCGTCTTGGTACCACTCGTTGCGGGCGACCATGCCCTCGCTCTTGTAGCCGACGTCGACGATGACAAACTCGTTGTCGACGCGGACGATCTTGCCCTCAACGATTTGGTTGACGGAAACGTCCTCGCCCGAGAGCCAGTCCATTTCCTCGGGAACCATCTCCATGCCTTCTTCAAGGCCGATGGCGGCGTTCCAGTCTTCTTCAGAGACGTCGAATTCGCGAATCAGGTTACGGTTGACCATGTAGGGATAGGGGGGCCGGTGCTCGCTTGCGTGCTGGGGAGGGCGGCCGCAGAGGGCGGCGCCGAGGAGAGAGGGGCGAGGCAGGCCATGCGGGGTGCAGTGCTCAGCAAGGGCCCGGCACACACCGGGCGAGGAGACCTCGCAAAGCGGAATCCCGAAGGATAGCGAAGTCCCTGCCGTAGCACAAGTTGGGGTTCGCCATCCCCTCGAACGCCAGCCCCCCGGGGCGGCAGGAATCCATGCCGTGTGGGCAGAGAAAAAAGTTGGCCCAAAGAAAAATCGCGGGGGGCCTTTGCGACGGCCGCCAGCGAGTTTTTTCGCCTTCAATGTGCCGCGGTTCACACTTCATGGCGCGGCCCGCGACCATCGTTTACCGACTTACGTCAACGCGCCCTTGCAGAGTGAGCGATTCTGATTGTCAACATAAACGTCGAATCACCAAACTCAAGAAACCATTTTGAGCGCGCCGTTTTGATCCACTTTTCAGAATTCCTGGCCACCCGGCATTTTTTCTGGATACAACGAGCAGTGGCAGTGCCTTGAGGAGCGGGCCACCGAGTCGGGCGCGGCTCAGAAGCAGTACGTTTGGCATCCGCATTACATCGATGCCCTTGCCTGCACGTACGACGCCTCGGGCGACAAGCACTTCTACCTGCACGACGCGCTGTTCAACGTCACCGCCGCGCTCGACGACGACGGCGGCGTGGTCGAGCGGTACGCCTACACCCCCTACGGGGAGGTCACCTACCTCGACCCCGATTTCTGCGTCGCCAGCACCCAAAGCTCCACGATCGGCAACGAGCATCTCTTTACCGGGAGAAGGACCGATCCCGAGACCGGGCTGCAGCTCAACCGATTCAGGTATTACCACCCGCCGCTGGGGCGGTGGGTGAATCGGGACCCGATTGGGTACGCTGCAGGGGATATGAATCGGTATGGGTATGTTGGCGGGATGCCAACTTATTGGCTCGACCCTAGCGGGTTGAGTGTAGCGGCTGCCGGCGGATGCACGCTCGGAAAGCTTTGGGCTGGAGCCGGATGTGCTGCGGCAGGTTCAGCGGCGGCCGATGGTCCCTTACCGTTTGGTGATGCCGTTGGAATTGGCATTTTGGTCGGCGCTGCGGGGACTGCGGTTTGTATCGTACTGTCTGAGGCACTTGATTCGGCAGGCGGGGAAGAGCACCAGGAAGGAGCCCGCGAGTCAACGCGGGAGAAGCACGAAGACGGCCAAGCAAGAAGGCAGCGAGATCGAGGGGGCGAGAGAGGCGACCGCAACCGCCGATTGCCTCGCAGGAAGCCGAGAGGCTGGAAAGGCCCGTGGCCACCGGTCCTGGTTGGAGGGGTAATTGTTGGCGGCGGCGCGGCTAATGCTCTCGGTTTGCCGCCATGTGACGACGTGCCGGGGCCTATTACGGAAGATCAGGAAGACATGATTGTAGAACAGCACGTGGTAGAAGATGTCGAGAAGTTCTGCCGAAAGAAATGTGACGATGAAATGATGCAGCGTTTCGGCGGACCCAGCAATGAGGCGTTCGACTGGCACGATGACTGTATGGAAAAGTGTATGTGCGAGAACATGCCAATCCTTGAATGAACTGGAGCGTGTTGCTCACCCTCTGGAGAATGACTCGCAATGTCAGACCCAACTGGAGACAACTTGTACGAGCAGGCACTCGATCTAGCCCGGACTGAGAACGCTGACTCATGGGGCGAGGCGTTCACTCTTCTTCAACGATCTGCTGAGCTCGGTAATGGAGATGCGATGTACGCCTTGGCGACATGGTATCTTCACGGCCGTTATGTCCAGATAGACACTGAGCAAGGCGTATCGCTGCTTCACGAGGCGTCAAGCAGAGGGGTCAGGTCAGCGCATTACGATCTTGCGTGTTGCTACGAGGAAGGTCGCGGTGTCGAGCAGGACGCCGCAGTGGCTTTCTCGTTGTATCAACGAGCAGCTCAAGCAGGCGACCCCGATGCATGCCGTGAACTGGGCAGGTGTTACTACTTTGGCATTGGCATTAACGCAGATAAGCGAGAAGCGGCGTCTTGTTACGAGCGAGGTGCGCAAGGCGGCGACGCGGACAGCCAGTATGCTCTGGCGCGAGCTTACGAGTTTGGCGACGGTGTGGTCGCTGACAGCCATCGAATGCGTGAATTGTATGAAGCCGCCGCGGAGCAGGGGCACCCGGATGCGAAGCAAGCTCTTCAGGCGCTCGGGAACTCCGACGATTAAATTGTTGTCCCTCGTGGGGTGCAAATAGATTGTCGCAGCACCGCAGGTGCGAAGAGTAGGTGGTTTGTTGCCAGCAGAAGCTCCCAGAAGCGAGCGAATTGTCGCGAGTTAACCGCCAGATGTCAAAGCAGACGAACGACAAGCAGCGGCGTCGCCCACCGCGCAGCAACGATGGCCATAGAATCCAGACCAGCGTCGCAGGAAGCTATCATGCCGCGACGCGTTCGTAGTGCTTTAGCACGCCGCCTAGCCGAGAGTGACAAACGAGCCGCTCGTCTTCACGCAGCGGCTTGTCAGCATCCGGCCGATCCCCCACCAGCGGCCGATTGCCAACACCCCGATGCGGCCGCAGTTCGTTGTAGTAGCCGACGAATTCGGATACGAGATGATCGAGGTGCTCCCTCCCAAAGCAGAGAAACCGATCAAGAACTTCTCGCTTGATCGATCCAATGCACCGCTCAACGTAGGCGTTCTGGTTGGGAACCCGGACGGGTGGCACTGATGGGCACTTGGTATGGGTGCCACTGGCTCCACTAGGGTCATGCCTGGGCTGCAAGATTCGCAAAGGTGACAAACAGGACCGGGAAGTAATTGAAGCTTGCCCGGGGCGAGACGTTTTGCCGCGGTGGTTGAGACTGGAGGTGGGGCGTGAATTCGCTATGCTGAAGCTTGTTCTTATCCAGGTGGCGCGATCCGGGGTGATGCACCAGCACACGGCCGGACCAATCGAGTTGCGTACGTGCCTTCGAGCCCGCCATCCCCCCCAGCTAGAGAAGACGCATGATCACGACTGATCTCCCCAACCTGCGGTTGTCGCGTTCCGCAGAAATGGTTCTGGAACAAGCCAAGAGCGTTCGCTTTTTCAACACGGCGGCTGAGTTGGCCGAGGCCGCCGTGCCCGAGGGGGAAGCCGATGAGCGCGGCTACTTTACGTGTGGCTACGAAGTGGACGGCAAGTTTGTGCCGGAGGCAGAAGTTTGCCGCGTGCGGAATGGTGTGAGCGCCAACTATCTGGAACCGTACATGCGGCGGCGTGATCCGGACTGCATGGTGATTGCGGACGATCGGGCGACGGACAAGCAGACCTATGCGAGTCGGTTTGGGGAGGACTTTGAGGGCCTGCGTCAGGAGACGTTCGACTGGCTCAAGACCCAAGACTTGGCCTGCTTCTTCTTCGATGCGGGGCTGCCCGGCAAGGGGTTGCCGGCCGTGGCCATTTGCCCCGCCAACGCGGCGTTCTTTGCGTTTGGTTTAGCGACGCTGCAAGGCATCGTGCCGCTGGAGCAGATCAGCGAGATGGGAGACGACTACTTCCATTCGGCCATCATCTACATTGCGCCGCCGTTCCGGCATACGCACTTTGATGGCAAACAAGTGGTGGTGCACAACCGCCGCGAAGAGCTGCACGAACTGTTCAGCTACAACCTGTACCCCGGTCCGTCGGCCAAGAAGGGCGTGTACGGAATGCTATTGAATCTGGGAGAGCAGACGGGTTGGACCACCGCGCACTGCTCGACCGTCCAGGTGCTGACGCCGTACGACAACACGGTGACCTTCATGCACGAAGGCGCTTCGGGCGGTGGCAAGAGCGAAATGCTGGAGCAAATGCATCGTGAGTTGGATGGCCGGCTACGGCTGGGCACCAACCTGGTCAACGGCGAACGTCGGCACGTCTCTTTGCCGCGCGGGTGCGAGCTGCGCCCGGTGACCGACGACATGGCCCTGTGTCATCCCGAGTTGCAGCACGACACGGACCGCGAGCGGAAGCTCTCGCTCACCGATGCCGAGCAAGCGTGGTTCTTGCGCGTGAATCACATCACGAAGTACGGCACCGACCCGCACCTGGAAGCCCTGACGATGAACCCTAAGGAACCGCTGTTGTTCCTGAACATCGACGCAGTGCCAGGCTCCACGGCGTTGATTTGGGAAGCCATCGAAGACGAGCCCGGCAAGCCCTGCCCCAATCCGCGGTTGGTGTTTCCGCGGGCCAATTACCCTGGCATCGTGAACGACCCGGTCACGGTGGACATTCGCAGCTTCGGCGTGCGGTGCCCACCTTGCACGAAGGAGAACCCCACCTACGGCATCATGGGGTTGTTCCATTTGCTACCGCCATCGCTGGCGTGGCTATGGCGACTGGTGGCGCCGCGCGGCCATGGCAACCCGTCGATCGTAACGACCGAGGGGATGAGCTCCGAGGGCGTGGGGTCTTATTGGCCGTTTGCTACGGGACGACGTGTCGATCAGGCGAACATCTTGTTCCGGCAGGTGATGAACACGCCCGATACGATGTTCCTGCTGATTCCCAACCAGCACATTGGCTGCTGGGAGGTTAGTTTCGCGCCACAGTGGATTGCTAGGGAGTACCTGTCACGTCGCGGCTCGGCCGACTTCCAACCGGGCCGGCTGGCAGAGAGCCGTTGCTCGCTACTGGGCCACACGCCAAAGACGATCCAGGTAGAAGGCCAGGACATTGGTCACTGGTTCTTGCAGGTGGAAACACAGCCGGAAGTGGGCGAGGCCGCTTATGACGAAGGCGCGAAGATCCTGACGAGCTTCTTCCACTCCCAGATCGAACAGTTCTTGGACGATGACCTCGACCCCAAGGCCCGGCAGATCATCCAAGCTTGCCTCGACGGCGCCACCGTGGCGGACTACGAAGCGCTATCCGCGTCATAGCTGATCGCGAATGTAGCGCACCCTGGGCTTGCCCGCGCCTTTGACGGGGAGGCCGACCATGAAGTCGGTGGCGTAGCGGAGCCGCTCCTTAGGGCGCTCGGGGATGCGGAAGTTGTCGCCCTTTTGCAGGATGGTACGCGCGAGGGGCATCTCGCCAAACGCTCGCGAGCCGGCGCTTTCAATCGGGTACCAGGAGCCGACGCCCTGGGCGTCTTCGAGATAGAACTCGGCGTAACAGTGGTGATTGACCCACACGACGCGGGCCGGCACCCCCATGGAGCGACACAACGCGATGAAAAACGCGCTGCGGCCGTAGCAGTCAGCGGCGCCTTCGCGGAGCGTATCAAGTGCGCTGGTGTCGGGGCCTTCGATGTACTTGATGTTGTCGAGCATGTAGTCGTACAGCCGCTCGATCTTCTGCCAGTCGGTAGCCATGGCCTCATCGGCCGAGGGCGTCGCTTCCTCGGCATTCTCATCACTGAAGTGTTCTCGGGCGATCTTGCGAATCTTGCGGTTCTTCGCCTCGATGAACGGACTAACGCTGGTGAATCGTCGGAGATCGCGTGGCGGGCGTTGGGGGATGGTGAGCGTGGCGGCCGTGGCGTCATCCGGTGGAAGGATGGGGCGCGTAGTGACTTCGAAAGTGACCACCGCGCGGGCCTTCGCCTTGGCTGGCAGGTAGGGGATGGTGATTAGCATCTGCCGAGCTCCGCCGCCGGGGACGTCGCGGTAGCTGACGCTTTGGACATCGCTGGTGAACTCTTCATCGACGATCCGCACGGTCTGCTCGTCGCACTCCAGGGGGACGGCAACCATTGCTTTGATACCACGGCAGGCGCCACGCGACGCGATGATCTCCGCGCCGACCTGGAAGCGGCCGACCACCGGTTGGCCAAACTTGGCGGTGCCGTCGGTAGGTTGTTCTTCCAAGAGCTGGCCGAAGCCGGGGGTGGCTAAGCCGAAGAGCAGGAAAAGCGGAAGAGTTCGAAGCATCAGATAGACCGGCAAAGTAGGAAGCGAAAGCACCTTCCATTGTACGTTGTACTTGCCGGCCGGAACAAAACGAAAAAACGACCCCGAGCGGCTTGCTTCAGGAGGACAAGCCGACCGGGGTCGCGAGGGTTGCGTGGCCAGACGCCATCCAGGCGTCCCCACGCGGGGCTCTTCAAAGCGGCAGGTGAGGGGAGGGCGTGCCGCTGGGGGAGAAGGGCCCGGACTGTTTCATTGGGTTTACGGTCCCGGGGGGACGGGGCCTGGGTCAATGCCACCAGTAGGAACCGTGCCGATTGTGCCGGGAAGCGTGGCGCCGCCAGAGCAACCGCAGTCGCTGTTCCAACCGGAGTCGTAGGTCGGCACGCCCGTGGCGAAGTCCATGGGTGTCGACCCGTATCCGTAGGTCTCGCAGCAGGGGGCGGCAGGCTGGCAACATGGGTCGCAACACGGCTCACAGGGGCAACAAACCGGCGCACACTGGGCCTGCTGGGGAATGACAACCGGGGCCGCCACAGGCTGAGGGACTATCACGGGGGCTGGCGCCGGCGCAATGTACGTTGGCGTTGCGACAGCAGCGGTGGGACCACAGTAGGCGCCACGGTTGAACAAGTCGCGAAATCTCCGGCAGCAACCGCATCCGGAGACGCTGCTAACCAGCACAACCGTCGCCAGCAGGATCGTCAGTTTCTTCATGAGTACGTCCTCTCGGCGAAGCCTTGGCGCAGGTGGTCAGGGGCTTCGGTCGACTTCGCTCGGCGTGGCGAGGTCGTGTAGGAAACGGGGTGTTGGTAGACCGCCTAGGGGAAGGAAAACGGTTAGGCAGCCGGTGGGGCTGAGCAACTCTACATCACGGTGAGTGATGTGCAAACGCAACGTTCAAAAAAAACAGCAGGCAGCCGTCACGTGCGTTGTTTACGTGCTACGTTTACGTGCCCCCCGCTCTGTCTACCCCTCCCGACCCGTCATTGCCCGTTCCGCCCATGCGCTGCACCGCCCTTTGCGATGCCGAGCAACGCGTGCTCCCTGTCCGTAGATGCGGAGAGTGGTTTGCGTTGGCCGTTGCCTTGACGTGTTTGGTCACGGCGCAAGCCCATGCTGGCAATAAGTGTCCTGGCGAAGGATGTGTTCGCGTCCGGCCGCAAGATGAAGTGCTGCTGGTTAACTCACGGCCGTTGTGTTGTCGGACCGAGCAGCAGCAGTTTGCCACCAGCATGACCGCCTTGCAGTACGTTGCGGACGAAGCCTCGGACCATCGCCATTGGCAGTCGCTGCCGTTGCACCATGCCTTGGCGACGGTCGAACCCACGACGCCAACCATCATTTTTGCCCATGGCAACCGCGTCGAACCCTCTGAGGTGCGCTCAAGAGGGCTTTGGGTCTACAGCCGGTTGGTCAAGTGTGCAGGAGACCAGCGGCCGTTTCGCTTCGTGATCTTCTCGTGGCCATCGAGTCAGATAAAAGGTCTGATCCGGGATGCCCGCGAAAAGGCGGCACGTACGAGGCCGGCAGGGCTGCACTTGGCTTGGACTCTGAGCCAGCTGAGTCCCGAGGCCCCGATTGGCTTGCTCGGTTACAGCTATGGCGCGCGGGTCATCAGTGGCGCCACACACTTGCTGGCTGGGGGAACGCTGGGGGGGCTATCGTTAGAAGGATGTGGTTGCGATCCAAGGCGACCCTTGAGGGCGGTTTACTTGGCAGCTGCCTTCGACGCCAGCTGGCTAGGTCCCGGTCGCTACCACGGCCGGTCGATGGAGCAGATCGAACAGCTACTCACTGCCACCAATCAGCGAGATCCGGCAATGAAGCTCTATCCGCTGGTGAGTCCGCGTCACGATCCGGCGTTTGGGTTCAAAGGACCAACGTGCCTGACGCGCGAAACATCACGACGAGTGCGTTTGATGAACCTCACCAGTGCGGTTGGCGCCACCCACGATATGTGTGAGTACATGGCCGTTGGGGGCTTCATGGCCAACGCTTGGCGCCGGCTCACTTTTGCCGATGCGATGCCGACGGAGCTAGCCCGCGCCCACGCTCCAGCTACAGGCCGCAAGTAGCCAGGCTCGATCGATCCGTTTCGGTGCCTCTTGTAGTCTTGTTGCTGTCCTGGCCGTAGAATAATCGCATGACGCGCTGGGCCTACTTCAATGGCGAATGGATTGACGACCGACGGCTGGCAATGCCGGTTTCTGACCTGGGTTTCACCCTGGGCGTTACGGTTACTGAACGCCTGCGGACCTTTTCTGGCAAGGTATTTCGCCAAGCTGAACACATCCGGCGCATGTGTCGATCGCTAGAGATCGTGGGCCTCGATGCCGAAGCGATTGCGCCGGAGTTAGATGCTGCGATTACGAGCTTTGTTGATCGCAATGTTGAGCTGCTCCCAGCAGGCAGTGACTGGTCAATTGCCGCGTTCGCCACGCCGGGCGATGGCGGCGCGATCGCAACACGGTGCGTGCATGGCAGCCCGCTTCCGTTCGCCAACTGGGCGCACCAATTTGACGAGGGTGTCAGTGTCTATTTGAGCGACCACCGCCAGACGCCCGGCAACTGCTGGCCGGCGGAGCTGAAGTGTCGTAGCCGCATGCACTACTACCTGGCGGACCAACAGGCCCAGCGTCGCGAGCCTGGCGCTCGGGCCGTGCTGCTCGACCAAGAGGGCTTCATCGGAGAGGCTTCCACGGCAAACCTTGTCCTCTACCGCCAGGGAGAAGGCGTGCTCTCACCACGGATGGAAAAGGTGTTGCCCGGTGTGAGCGTCGCCGTGGTTCGCGAGCTGTGCGGGCGGATAGAAATCCCCTTCATCGAGCGCGACCTCACAATCGAGGACCTGCGGACCGCTGATGAGGTCTGGCTTAGCAGCACCTCGATCTGCTTGCTACCCGTGGTTCGCTGCGATAGCGCGCCAATCGCCAGTGGCGTCCCTGGTCCGACCTACAAGCGAGTGCTGGCCGCTTGGTCAGAATTGGTCGGGGTCGATATCGCAAGCCAGGCGCAGAAAACGCGGGCATAGCTTCTTGGTAGGTCTTTCGCCGGAGCGAGCAAAGGCTACAGGCCGGAGAAGTAGTTCTGCACCGCGACGCCCAGGGTATCGGGAGTGACCACCGTCGGCAGTTCGTGTACTTCGCAGTAGTTCTTCACCTGGCGGAGCAGATCGCGGGGGTGGCAGAATCGCAGCGACCGGTGAGCCGTCTTGTAGTGTTCCTGGATGAGATGGTCCAGCGCGCCGTCCTCGAGCGCGTAGCCCATTTTTTCCACCAAGGTTACCAGGAGCGTGCGGAATTGCTCCTCCGTGGGGTCCTGCACTTCGATCTTGTAGGGGATGCGGCGGAGGAAGGCCTCGTCAACCAGGTGCTTTGGTTCCAGGTTGGTTGACAAGATGAACAGAAGCTCGAAGGGCGTTTGAATTTGTCGCCCACTGGCCAAGTTCAAAAAGTCGAATTGCTTCTCAAGCGGAACGATCAGGCGGTTGAGGATGTCGGTGCTGCTGGCTCGTTGCCGGCCGAAATCATCAATCAGCAGCGTGCCTCCGTTGGCCTTGAGCTGGACCGGTGCTTCGCTAATGCCAGAGGCTTTGTTGTAACTCGTGTCGAGTTGCTCCAGGGTGAGCTCACCGCCAACCACCACGGTAGGTCGGCGAATCAGCACCCACCGGCGGTCGTACTTCATGGAAGCCAATTGCGGAGCTTCCACTTCCTGATGACAACTGGGGTCGAACAGTCGTATCAAGTCGCCACCAATGCCGATCATACGCGGCATCCAGATGTGTTGGCCGAATGAGCCACTGATGCGTTCGGCTAGCGTTGTCTTGCCGTTGCCTGGCGAACCAAAGAGGAACATCCCCAGGCCATCGTTAATCGCTTGGGCAAACTGACTGACCAGGCTTTCTGACAGCGTCATGTCAGCCAAGGCATGCCGGAGGTCGGCCAGGCGGAACTTCGTGCTACGGATCGACTGGCGACGGATCGCCGTTTCGTAGGCAGCGAGGGTGACCGGCGCCGCATCGGCATAGCTACACTGCTCGGCGAGCCGCCGGGCGCGCTGAAAGCCCGCTTCGGTGAGTTCGTAACAGTAGTCATGAATGCCCACCGATGTCTTGATCGAGATCAGCAACTCGTCGCGGAGACGGTCAAGCAGTTCGCGGACGATACCCCCCGGCAGACAGATCCGAGCGGCGACATCGGCACCAGCGCTGGCCCCTTGGTGGAGCAGGGCCTTCAAAGCCAGAGCTTCAACTTCGGCATCGGTCAAGCCAGCGACTTTGAGGGTCTCTGGCTCAGGCGGTGGGGGCGGGAAGGGAAGCGGACTGGTTTTACTGGGTGGCTGCCAGTCGGTCACGGTGTCACTTTGCGCGCTGCTTGCCAAGAGGTCAGCAAGCCCGCCTGCTGCGCTGAGCGCATCAAGAGTGGCCGTATCGCGGGGGGATGCGGCCGTAGGATTGGTTTGTGTCGACATGTTCGTTGCCTGTGAGACCGAAAGCCTGGCTTGATAGCGCAGGTCGATGGCCCCGAACCCAGGGCCCGCCTTTGATTACATGGCTTGCGAACCCTGGTGCGGCAAATACTACCGCAGGCCCAGCAGGAGATCCGGCGAAGAAGAGGCTCGTGTTACACGAGCAGTAGCTACAGGTGTTACGACGAGCAGGACCGCTCCCCGCCTAGCGGGTGGGTTACGTAGCCAAGGTCTGGAAGACCGTAATCTCGGGCCGCACCATTAGCCGCACTTGCCGCTTGTAGCCCAGAGCGCGATTGACATACAGATGGCGGCCCGGCGCCAAGTCTATCTGACCCGAAGTGTATCTCTGGTTGCGAATGGGAGTGATCGGAGCCCCGATGCCTGGCAGCCAACATTGCCCGCCGTGGGTGTGCCCGGAGAGAATCCAACCGCGGTAGTCTGCCCAACTGCCGGTGTCCACGGTGTCCGGGTTGTGCACCATGGTGATGATGGGACGGTCACGGTCTCGCCCAATGAGCGTCGCCGAGACGGAACTCTTGCCAGACCACAGGTCCTCAGTACCGGCTATCTGCAAACCATCCACTTCGACTTGCTCGTTACGCAGCACGCGAATCTTCGCTTCGCGAAGCGCATCGGTTAGGCGGTCAGCGATCGCATGGTTTGTGAAACCATCGCCATAGTCGTGATTGCCCAGCACGCCGTAGACAGGCGCTAGGGAAGGCAGGTCTCCGACCAGTTCGATCACATTGCTGATCTGTTCACGTGCTTGGCAGGTCATCCAGTCGCCGGTGACCAGGATCAGATCAGGTTTGAGTTGCTTAACGCTTTGGATGGCCTTTCGCAGATAGCGACTGCTAACCACAGGTCCGACGTGGAGGTCACTAATCTGCACGATCCGCTTGTCTTGCCAGTGGACTGGCAGATTTTCAAGCGGCATGGCGCGATGCACCACTTCGATCCAGTGGGGCTCAACCTGCCAGGCGTAGAGCCCCGTAGCCAAACTGCCCGCGACGGTAGTTTTGGCGGCACGTCCCAAGAACTGACGGCGACTGACTTTAGGAGACGGTGATGGCATCTGGTGTGGTGGCTTGGCGCCACCGTTTGCGGGCGGGGAGACTTTGCTCGCCGGGCCTGGCCGGCTAGCCTGTGATTATGACAGCGGGCCGCAGGCCTGCAACGAACCGTTGGCGCCTAAGCTGGCATTCCAACCGCAGCCCTACTTACGGCGTGCCTTGCCATGAATCGGACGGAACCGATGAGAAATCAAGAATCTCTTCCGAGTACGGTGTTCGGACGATTGGGGTTTGCGACGGCTTGGTTTTTTCTCGGGATCTTCATCCCCGGTTGTGGTTCCCAGCACGACTACGGCGGGGAACAGGTGGCCAACGCCACCGAGGCTGCTACCGAAACCGAGGCGGACAATCCGCCGCAACTGCCAAAGTTTCCCACGGCTGACTTGTCCGAAGCCGGCCCTGAAGAAATTCCCCAGCCCGTGGAATCCGCCAGTGCGTCTGCCGGGCCGGACGTAGGCCAGCAGTCCGGGCCGGAAAACCTCCAGACAATGACAGCAGAATTGCCCGTCCCGCAGACCGCCGGGTCAAAGACTTACGATGGCCCGATGCCCGAGGACGAGACGCCGGAGGACGAGATGTCTGAGGATGACATCGAGTCGCTCTTCGATGATGTGCCTCGCACCACCGCCACGCTGTCCCCACCCAAGCCAGTTTCTCCGCCCCGATATTCGGCCAATGGCTCTACGCCTCCACCGTGGCAACGATCTAAAGCCCCTGCTGATCGCGACGAAGAGGATCCCTACAAAGGCTTGTTCGCCGACTTAAAGTCAGAGCAGCCAGAACCAAAGCCAGTGGAACCGGAGCCCAAGGAACCGATCGGTTCAGAAACACTGCCCAAGGTAAGTCAGCCGATGCAGGTCCTCGAGCCACAAGCGGTTGAGGCTCCTGAAACGTTGTCCTTTGCAGAGGAGACAGTCGATGAGAAAGCCGGGCTTGAGGAATCTGCTGGAGAGCAGGTGGCTGACGAGGACCCGCTCTTCGACTGGCCGCCAGCGTTTGAAGAAGACCCGGCACCCGTCGCTCAGCCGACCGCGGACACGACACCTCCCGTCACTTCGACTGCCGAAGTAGTGCCGGATGAATCGCCGGCGGAGGAGCCCTCGCCTGGATTAGAGCCCTTCGATTGGCAGGCCGAGGAGAACGAGTCACCCGCGGGCGCCTTGCCTAATGAACTCCCCTCCCCCATGACCAATCGTGGGACTGAAGGGCGTTCACGGGATGATGCGGACTCCTTAGAGACATTGCCCGAGTCAGCAGTTCAGCCTCCTGAGCCTATGGACTTGTGGGGCGATCCGGTGCCAGGCGGCAGCGCGGCTGCCCAAGTCCCACCGCCGGCGCCGCCGGCGGTTCGGGAGCCGCCGCAGCCGACAAGGGTCGATATCAACAACACTCGGCACTTGGCATGGGTTTTGGGTTCGAAGTTGAGTTTGGCGTCTCTGGCACCCTTAATGGAGGCCGATCAAGTGGCGTCTGCAAACGACTGGCAGCTTGAGGCTGTGGCCCAATTGCTCAATGTCGAGCCTCCACAGCCACCAGCAGATACCATTGGCGATGCTACTCCGGCCCGGGCGATCCTGGGCTTGCTCAACAACTCGCGTCGCGTAGGAGAGGACTTGGCTTATCGCCATGGAGTTGATCATGCCGCCTTGGTGGAAGTTGCGGTGAAGACCAATGCCTTGGTGTTACTGTATGAGAAGAATCCCGCCCTGGCGGACCCGGTGAGGAAGGCAGTTGAGGCCGCTGCGACTCGCGCGAAGCTGCCCGTGGAAACTTGGCAGCCCCTGATTGATCTCTTGGATCGCGATCCTACCAACACAGAACTGCGTTCGGCCGTGTTTGACCTGCATGGCCGCGTGGAAACCTTGTTACGTGACGGGGACCAATGACGTCTTCGTCTGAGAGCCACGGCTGGCTCGGCCGAATGTCTGGCGCGCCGCTAGCGATGGGCCTGTGTGGGGCAGTTCTTCTGTGGCTTGCCCAGCCGCCATTGATGTGGAGCCTGTTGGCCTGGTTGGCGCCGATGCCTTGGGTGCTGCTGATCCTTGGCCAGGAGCCTGTCGGGAAGTTGGGCTACGCCAAGCTATGGCTTGCCGGCTGCGCCTATTGGGCGGCTGCCGTGTATTGGATTTGCTTGCCACACCCGCTTACGCCTTTCGGGCTGCCCTTCCTGGCGGGGTATCTCGGCTGCTACTTGCCGTTGTTCGTTTCCTTGTCACGGGTGGGCGTGTATCGACTGCGTCTACCCGTCTGGCTTGCCGCCCCAATCGCTTGGACCGGGTTGGAACTGGTGCAGGCGCACCTGTTTAGCGGCTTCTTGATGGGCGCCTTGGGTCATACCCAGGCCTGGTGGCCCGAGGTGATTCAGATTGCGGAATGGACGGGAGCCTATGGCGTTTCGTTCTTTATCGTGATGACCGCAGCCGGGCTGGTCGATGGTGTTTCCGGATGGTTCGTCATTCGAAGTGGAAACGTCCTGCCGGTCGATACACGTCCGCCTCGGGGCTTGTTCGTTGCGGCTCTCTCTTTAGCACTAGTCCTGTTTGTTGGCCATTTTGCTCAGCAATCTGCCGAGCAACGATACTCCGCAAACCGTCGACCGACCGTTGCTCTGATCCAGGGCGACACGCGCGCTACCTGGGAACCTGATGTCGAAGGGGCTCGCCGGTTGAAGATCATGCAGCGACAAGTTGCGCTGTCGCGAGAAGCCGTTGCTCAGGCGGAAAGCGCTGGCAGAGAACTGGACTTAATTGTCTGGCCCGAGTCGATGTTTCGTACCCCGTTGGCGACGTTTGACGGGGCGTTCTCCCCTCCGTCCGGCCCCAACGTCGAGCGGCTTGCCGCTGGCGCTGCCCCCGCGCATGCGGACTTCGCGGCCATTGGTTCCGAGCTTGGTGTGCCCCTGTTGGTTGGCATCGATCGGTACTCCTACACGGGGCCGTTTGACGTCGAGGTGACGGATTTGGCTTTCCGGGTGCAGAACTCCGCGGCGTTGATCAGCGCCCGGGGGAAGCTTGTCACCCTGTACGACAAAATGCATCGGGTGCCGTTTGGTGAGTACATTCCGTTGTTCGACAACATGCCGGCAATGTATTTTTTGACCCCTTTGCCCGGCGGCGTAAAACCCGGCGAAGGTCCCGTGGCGATGGCGATTCCGCGCGGCGGTGCTGTCGCAACGAGCTTCGAGGACGCATCGCCTCAGCCAGCGGACTTCCTTGTTTCGCCAAACATTTGTTACGAGACAGTGATTCCACATGTGATCTCAAGCCAGATTCGGCAGCTGATTGACCAAGGCACGCCACCGGATGTGATGGTCAACATGACCAACAACGCTTGGTTTTGGGGCTCCAGCGAGTTGGAGATGCACCTGGCATGCAACGTTTTTCGAGCAGTCGAGAACCGCACGCCAATGGTGATTGCAGCCAATGGCGGACTTTCTGCCGCGATCGATAGTCGCGGACACGTCTTGCAACAAAGCCAGCGCATGACCGAGCAAGTGTTGATTGCCGAAGTGCCCCGCGACCCACGCACAGCGTTTTACACTCGGTATGGCGACCTCTTTGCCGGAGTGTGCTTGAGCGTTTGCGGTCTGCTTGCGATCATTGGAATCCGCTCACGGTTTGCTCGATCGGTCGATGCAGGCCAATTTCACTGCTGACGCCACGGTTCGATGCCAGTCGTTCTCTCTCTACAAGACGCACACAAACGCTACGGGCACCAAGTGCTGCTCGACGGCGCCACTTGCGCGTTGGCAGACGACCAGAAGGTAGGGCTTATTGGTCGCAACGGGGCGGGCAAATCGACCCTGTGCCGAGTTCTGCTAGGCGAAGAAGATCTAGACGCTGGCGAGGTCGTACGCAGCAAGAAACTCCGGCTGGGCTACCTCAGGCAGCACGATCCGTTTAAGCCGGGCGAGACCGTCATGGAGTTTCTGATGCGAGACTCCCAGCAGCCCGATTGGCGTTGCGGTCAGGTCGCGTGGCGTTTTGCCTTAGGCGAAGGCATGATTGATCGCCCCGTGCGTGAGCTCTCGGGAGGTTGGCAAACGCGCGTCAAGCTAGCGGCGCTGTTGCTACATGATCCCAACCTGCTGATCCTGGACGAGCCGACCAACTTCCTTGACCTGCGTACGCAGATGCTATTGGAGCACTTCTTGCGAGACTTCCGCGCTGGCGTCCTGGTGGTGTCGCACGACCGCTCGTTTCTGAACAAGACTTGCACCCATACGCTCGAGCTATCACGTGGCGAGTTGAATCTGTTCCCTGGCGATGTGGATGCTTACCTGGCGAACCTGGAAGAGCGCCGGGAACATGACAAGCGGAAGAACGCTGCCACAGCGACCAAACGCAAGCAGCTTGAGAAATTCATCGTCGAGAATCGAGCCAACGCCAACACCGCCAGCCAGGCGCGTAGCAAAGCGAAGCAACTGGAACGGTTGGAAATGGTGGAGATTGCGGGCGAAGAGGCCCGTGTGCACTTTAGTTTCCCCAAGGTGCAACCGCGACAAGGGCCCGCAGCGCGATGCGAAAGCCTTGCGATTGGCTACCCGGAGCGCACGATTGCCGACGATATTCGCGTAGAAATCGAGCATGGCACGCGGGTGGGCATTGTCGGAGACAACGGGCAGGGGAAGACAACTTTCTTGCGCACGCTGTGTGGATCGCTCGACACAAAAGCGGGCACGCTGAAGTGGGGTCACGGTTGTCAGCAGGGCGTTTACGCCCAGCACGTTTACACGACGATTGCTGAGAATCAGACCGTTTACGACTATCTCGACTATCAAGCGGCGCCAGGCACCACGACGCAGCAGATCAAAGACGTGGCAGGCAGCTTTCTCTTCAGCGGTGACAAGGCGGAGAAGAAAGTGAAAGTGCTCAGTGGTGGCGAACGAGCTCGGCTGGTGCTTGCCGGGTTGCTGCTTGAGCAGCACAACATCCTCATGCTCGACGAACCGGGGAACCACCTCGACGTTGAGACTATCGAGGCCCTGGCTGACGCGCTGGAACGGTATCAAGGCACGGTGATTTTCACGAGTCACGACCGTCACTTCATGCAGCGCGTGGCGACGGATGTGATTGAAGTTCGCGACGGCCGTGTCGTGTCGTATCCTTCGAGCTACGAGGACTACGTCTATCGCGTTCAGCAGGAGATCGATGCCGGACTGCGCAGCGAAGGTGGGGCCAGCCAGGATAGCGACGCAGCACGTGATGTGCGCAAGGCGCAAGGACGGGCTGGGCGAGACGCCCAGAAGCGACTCAAGAGCGTGGAGCGAAAGATCGCCAAGCTCGACGACGAGAAGAAAGACCTCACGACCCAACTTTGCGACATTACCGATGCCGCCCAGGCCCAGCAGCTACAAGCACGCCTTAACGAGCTGACCCCGGAGATCGAGCAACTAGAAGCCGAGTGGATGGAACTATACGAAGAAGTTGGGGCCTGAAGGTCTTGAGTTAATCGTTCTTGGGTCTTGCTACTTTGTTCAGCCACTTCTCCAAGGCCAATGGCCAGTCGGCCACGGTTGCTTTTTCACACCACATGCCGTAGCCGTGGCCGCCCTCGGGATAGATGTGGATTTCTGCGGGAACCCCAGCGGCTTGGCAAGCACGGTAGTATCGCAGGCTATTTTCCACCGGCACGACACGGTCGTCGCCGGTGGCCACCAGGAAAGCCGGCGAGGTGCTCCCTGTGACTGCTTGGTCCATCGACCACGCCCGCACTGACGGTTCCGTGGCCGAAGCGCCCAGTAGGTTCTTCCGCGAGCCACCGTGCGTGGCGCCGTTCTCCATCGAGATCACCGGATAGATCAAGGCGTGAAACGCGATGCGACTGTCGTACGCGGCGAGGGCGCCGGTGGAACTTGATGCCGGGTCAGAGAAGCGGTTGGCTGCGCAGGCAGCCAGATGCCCTCCGGCGGAGAAGCCGATGACGCCAACCGGGACATTCAATTGGTGCTTGAGCAGTTTGATGGCTTGTTGAGCTTCGGACAGAGGCCCATTAAGGAGCGGATCGTCGCCCACACTGGGGCTACCAGCCGTGGAGTACTTTAACACCCCGGCGGCGAAGCCTCGCTCGACGAGCCAACGCGCAACGTAAGTGCCCTCTTTGTCGAAGGACAGAAACGAGTATCCTCCCCCGGGGCAAACAACGACTGCCGCGTGGGGCGGGCTTGACGGTCGATACACGGTTAGCGTCGGATGGGAGATGTGCGAGATCCAGCGGTCGCCGCGCTCACCTCGCCCCTGTTGCCGAACGCGCTGCTCAAGCGGAGGCTTGGTATCCGAGAGTGTCTGGAACGAACTGTCTGGACCCAGCACGTACTCGACCGGCTCGTAAGCATGATCGTCGGCCAGGCTTAGAGGGTCTTGGCAAAGAATGGCGGCGCTGGCAGCCAGCGGAAGGATTGTACGAGTCAGCATTCGGTCATTCTACCAGGCCCGGTTGGCGTTCGCCCGCGCACTCCAAGACTCCCACCACCGCAGGCGGGTACTCCCTGACATCCCAACCAGCGGAGTGCCTGTCGGGCCGGACTCCCCCGGGAAGCAAGTTAAAGTCGAACTGTTCGTCTGACTCCACGACGAGCAGACTCCCTGCCGGTGAGTGGTGGATCAGGGTGTTGACCAAGTCGAGCATCTCTTGCTGGCGGTCAACGAAGAAGGCGTACGGCGGGCTTACGAACACCAACCAAGGCACGTCCACCGGGGGAGGGATCAAGCCGTTGGTCGTGTCGCCGCTCCCGACGTTTGGGAGGTCTCGCTTAGACCATAAAAAAGCACTGGTCATCAGCAGATCGGTTTGATTGCCCGCCTCAAGGCTGGCGATGTTTTGCTTGACCACCTCGGCGGTGGGCAAGTGGCGTTCGATGAATGTTGCGCTCACGGCGCCGCGGCTGAGGGCTTCCAGTCCCAGGGCGCCGGTGCCAGCAAACAGATCGATGGCGTGTTTGCCTTTGACGGCAGGGCCGATCAGATTGAAGATCGACTCGCGCACCCGGTGCTTCATCGGCCGCGTCACGGGATCGCCGTGATAGGCGAGCTTGGCGTTGCGCCAAGTGCCGCCAATGATTCGTAGATCGTGATCGACCTTGCCCGCGGGGGCCTCGGCCTTTGTCTTTTTGGGCTTGGACTTCATAGGATCCTGCTGAGCCACGCGGCGTTGTTTACCGCCAGAGGGTTTGGCTGGTATCCTAGCAGGCCGACAAACACGCCACGAGGCGCTCGCCTTGCGGTAAGCCAAGCTCCTGACGATTGAACGGAGGCTAAACGTGCGACGCGCTTGGACAAGAGATTCCTACCTGCAACTTCTGCTGCTGATGATGCTTGGCGGAGGTTTCACACTTCCGGCGGTGGCGCAAGACCCAACTGCTGATGACAAGGACGCTCAGTTTGAACAGGCGTTTGCCGACTTCAGGGAGTCCGCCAGCTGGTTTGAAGCCCTGCGGAGTGAGTTCCAAACGGCTGATGACGCTCGCCGAGCTGCCATCAACGCCGAGCTTGCCACCGCTTACCCCACAATTAAGGAGAAGGTCAACTTGATGGTCACAGCTGCTTTGGACGCCTACAAGGCGTCTCCCAACACGGACCCGCGCGTGACAGACCTGCTGCTCGACGTGGCCTCGAAGGATGTCCAGGGCGTTGGTCCCAGTAGTCAGGGGGGCGACAACTACGAGCGCGCAGCGGAGGTCATTGCGGCGTTGATCGATGGTGGACAGGTCGAAAAGGAGCCCCGGCTGCCGATCTGGGGACTCGTGGCAGCGTTTGTCACTCAGGAATACGACGCTGCTGAGAAGTACAAGAAGCTGGCAGCAGAATCTGGCGCCTGGTCTCGGGGTCCCGATGGATCGGACCGTGTTGCCCAGGAAGTGTTTAGCCTGGCCATGCAGTATGGAGACATGATTGACTCCTATCGCCAGTTGTGGGCCCAAGAGCAGGAGATTCGCCAAGCCGAAGCGACGGCTGACGATTTGCCACGCGTCAAGCTACAGACCAGCAAGGGCGACATCGTCATCGAGCTCTTTGAGAACGAGGCTCCGCAGGCCGTGGCGAACTTCGTATCCTTGGTCAAGGAAGGTTTCTACGACGGAGTGGTGTTCCATCGTGTGTTGCCACGGTTCATGGCTCAAGGGGGAGATCCCACCGGAACTGGTAGTGGTGGTCCCGGCTATAACATCCCTTGTGAGTGTTACCAAGAGAACGCTCGCAAGCACTTCCGGGGAACTCTCAGCATGGCCCATGCCGGTCGAGACACCGGGGGGTCTCAGTTCTTTTTGACCTTCATGCCCACCAGTCACCTGGATGGGCGCCATACCGTGTTTGGGCGCGTTTACGAGGGTATGGAAGTCTTGGCTGAGCTGCAGCGCATCAATCCCGGCGAACGCGGCGTGGAGCCAGACAAGATCATTAAGGCTGAAGTCCTGCGCGATCGCGGGCATGGTTACGAGTTCAAGAAGCTTCCCGGCCGCTGATACGTTTCCTTCCCTCTCCCTGTCCGCTGTGGTGCTATGACGACGCCGATTACTCCCAATCGCGATGGTCGCGATTTTCCTTGCTTGGCGACTTCGCCTTGCATGTTCACCAACCAGGAACTGAACCAGCTTCAGCAGCTGTCTGACGAACAGTCAGAAGAAGGCACGCTAGCCGGGGGGGTCAAGGACGATTCGGTCCGCAGATCGCGGGTGCTGTGGCTCCATCGGGAGCAAGGCTACGGTTGGTTGTTTGATCGCCTGAAGGAGGTGGTTCAGCAGCTCAATCAAGAGCATTACCACTTCGACATCGATGACTTCGATGGCGGCATCCAGCTGGCTCGCTACGATGAGTCGGACGCTGGCCACTACACTTGGCACATGGATGCCGGCGAGCGGACGGCGACTCGCAAGATCAGCATCTCGGTTCAAGTGAGCGATCCGGCCTCTTACGAGGGCGGCAACTTGGAGCTCTTCTACAAGATGCGACCCTTCATCGCCGACCGCACCCGCGGCGCGGTGGTCTCTTTCCCCAGCTGGGTCATGCACCGCGTGACCCCCGTCAAACGGGGGGTTCGATACAGCCTGGTCGGGTGGATGGCAGGTCCTCGTTGGCGGTGAGCCGTGGGTAGTTGTTGTTCCCAGGCGGTCATCTGCTCAGTGAAAACTGCGCTAAGGTGATTGACATTGGGGGGCTGGCTTCCCTATCCTGCTATTCCTAATCCGAATCTTGCTCCGCGCTGATATTCCGTCTCTTGATTCGAACCGCCGCTGATAACTGGCGGTCCACTCTGCCGACGCGGAGCTAAACGAACGAGGACCGGCGCCGACAGTTCCGCTTGCGATGGCGGTGGGACGACCGGTCAGGGTGGAGATTGCGTCCCCAGGTCCAGGGAATCGGGCGGGGTCATCGTGGGGAAGGACCCGGTTAGTGGACTACGTTGATGCACCTGAAGTCGTTGAAGATTTACTGCGATACGGTCGCCCTCCGCAGCTTTTCAAAGGCTGCCGAGGAGAACGGTGTGTCGCAGTCCAACGCCAGTCAGGTGATTCATCAGCTTGAAGAGAAGCTCGGCGTGCACTTGATCGACCGCTCCACGCGGCCCTTCCGGGTGACGCCGGCGGGGGAGAAGTACTACGACGGCTGCCGGGGCATTGTCCGTCGCTACGAGGATCTGGAGCGAGAGGTTCAGTCCTTACATGACGAAGTGGCGTCGCGCATTACCGTGGCGGCCATTTACTCCGTCAGCTTGGCGGACATGAACCACTGCGTTGAGCAGTTTCGAGCCACCTACCCCAAAGCAGACGTGCGGATCGAGTACTGGCATCCCAGCAAAGTGCTCGAAGCGGTGGAGAGTGAAGAGGCGGACCTGGGCATCGTCAGTTACCCCCATAAGACTCGGCGACTGGCGGCCATTCCTTGGCGTGAGGAACGATTGGTGTTGGTTTGCCGTCCAGACCATCCACTGGCCGGTAAAGAGGAAGTGCCGTTGGCTGCGATCAACGGGGAGGCCTTCGTCGCGTTTCAACGGGAGTTGATGATTCGCGAGAAGATTGATCGCCTGCTGGCCAAACATCGGATCGAAACGCCCGTCGCCTTGGAGTTTGACAACATCGAGAACATGAAGCGCGCGGTTGAGGCGGGAGCGGGGGTGAGCCTATTGCCGGAGCCAACCGTTGCTCGGGAAGTGAAGGCTGGGGCCTTAGCCAGAGTACGACTCGACGATCCTACAATTGTCCGACCGCTGGGCATTGTGCATCGTCGCGACCGCGAACTGAGCGTGGCTGGAGAAGCCTTCGTTAGTCGCTTGTTGGCAGACAGCGGGGCGGCGGCCGAGCATTTGGAAGCGGCTCCGAATGCCGCTCGTCAGGCCGCCTCGCGGCCAGTAACGGCCTGAGCGTTCGCCGCAAGGATATAAGAACTGAGATTCCTGTTGAAGAAGTAAGTGTCAGATATGTCAAAGAAGAATCCCCTGTTTCACCTTCCCGCCAAGCAAGGCCTGTACGACCCAGCCAACGAGCATGATGCCTGCGGCGTGGGCTTCATTGCGCACATCAAGGGAGAGCGCAGTCATCAGATTGTGGTGGACTCGGAAGATTTGCTGCGCCGCATGGATCACCGTGGTGCTTGTGGGTGTGAAGCCAATACGGGGGACGGTGCAGGAATTCTGACGGCGCTGCCTGATGAGTTTCTCCGCAAGGTTGTGAAAGACAGCTTGGGCGTCGACTTGCCAGAGCCGGGTAAGTTTGCCGTGGGCAATGTGTTTCTGCCGCAGATTGGCGCCGAGCGCGATCGGTGCCGCAGCGAAGTGGCGGCCATCGTTGCCGAGCAGGGGCAGAAGCTGATTGGTTGGCGAAAGGTGCCGACGGAATCCGACAAAGCGGACCTGGGCCCCACCGCCAAAGCTGGCGAACCGCGCGTTGAGCAGCTCGTTATCGCCGCAGGCACGGGCGTCCACGCCAGTGAGTTCGACCGTCAGATTTACCTCATCCAAAAACGGGCGAGCAACAAGATTCGCTCCGACGAATCGCTAACCCAGCGTAAGCTGTTCTACATTTGCTCGCTGTCGTCCAAGTTGATCATCTACAAGGGCATGCTGACCACCGATCAGCTGTACCTCTACTATCCGGACCTGAAGGATCCGGACTACACGAGCCATCTAGCGATGGTCCACTCGCGGTTTGCAACGAACACTTTTCCCTCGTGGGACCGAGCTCAGCCTTTGCGTTGCATGAGCCACAACGGCGAGATCAACACGCTGCGTGGCAACAAGAACTGGATGTTCGCCCGGCAGGGTGTGGCCCAAAGCGACCGTTTTGGCGAGGAGCTTTCCAAGCTCTTCCCGGTCGTTGAGCCGGACTGTAGCGACTCAGGGACGTTTGACAATGTTCTCGAGTTCTTGCTGGCCAACGGCCGTACTCTCCAAGAGGCGGTCATGATGATGGTGCCAGAGGCTTGGCAAAATCACGAGTCCATGCCCGAAAGCAAACGGGCGTTCTATGAGTATCACTCCGCTCTGATGGAACCGTGGGACGGTCCCGCGTGTATCGGCTTCACGGATGGTAAGTATATCGGCGCCACGCTTGACCGTAACGGTTTGCGACCCAGTCGCTATTACGTGACCCACGACGACCGTGTGATCATGGCCAGCGAAGTGGGTGTGGTGGACATCGAGCCGGAGAACGTCAAGGAGAAGGGTCGACTGCAACCCGGTCGGATGTTCTTGGTTGACTTTGAGCAAGGCCGGATGATTCCGGATGAGGAGCTCAAGTCAGACTTCGCTGGCCGGCGTCCCTATCGCGATTGGCTCAACAGCCAGCGAATCAATCTCGAAGATTTGCACCCGGAACGTGAGGCGCACGGTTTTGATCCCGCGACGCTCCTAAACCGCATGCAAGCGTTTGGCTTTACCGTTGAGACAATGAGCTTTATGCTCCTGCCGCTCATCGCGGTCGAGAAGGATCCCATCGGCTCGATGGGCAACGACAGTTGTCTGGCTGTGCTGAGCGACAAGCCGCGGATGCTCTACGACTACTTCAAGCAGCTCTTTGCCCAAGTTACGAACCCCGCGATTGATTCGATTCGCGAGGAAGTGATTATGTCTCTGGAGTGCTACATCGGGCCGGAGAGCAACCTGCTGGAGACGACCCAGGAGCATGCCCACCGCTTGCGGGTGCCGCATCCCATCCTTTCGAACGAGCAGCTGGCTTCCATTCGGCACATGGATGTTGAAGGTTGGAGCACTGAAACACTCGACATCACATGGCCCCGGAGCCATGGCGCCAAAGGCATGACCAAAGCGATTGATCGACTTTGCAAAGAGGCGGAAGAGGCAGTTGATCGTGGCGAAACGATCCTACTCCTGTCGGACCGCGAAGTCCGCGACGGTCGTGTGCCCGTGCCTGCATTGCTTGCCGTGGGGGCCGTTCACCAGCATCTGGTGAAGAAATCGAAGCGAACCCGCGTCGGCTTGGTGCTTGAAACGGGCGAAGCCCGCGAGGTACATCATCACTGTCTCCTGATTGGCTACGGCGTGGACGCCATCAATCCTTACCTCGCATTTGAGTCCCTGTGGCAAGCTCGCCGCGAGGGACTGATCGGCGAAGGGGCGCAGCGGTCCTTGTCAGCCAGCGAGTCTGGCGAAGGCGATTCGCACCCCGCCGTCGATCACGAAGCTGCCTGTGCGCTGGGCAACCCTGTCACGAAAGAGGATGAGGACCTCGTCGCCAGGTACCGTAAGGGCGTTGCCAAGGGAATGCTCAAGGTGATGGCCAAAATGGGAATCTCCACGCTGCAGAGCTACAAGGGAGCCCAAATCTTTGAGGCTCTCGGACTGCGAGATACGGTCATCGACAAGTGCTTCACCGGCACTGCCAGCCGCGTGCAAGGCATTGGGTTTGAAGAGATTGCCGAGGAGGCGATGCGGCGTCACGCGCTGGGGTATCCGGAGAAGGATATGCCTCGCCTGCCAGTGCTGCCCAATCCGGGCGAATACCACTGGCGCGCCGAAGGCGAGCGCCACATGTGGGATCCGAAGTCGATTGCCGACATCCAAGTGGCCGCCCGTGCCGGCGACAAGGACGCCTACAAGCGTTTTGCCGACCATATCAACAACGATAGCCGCACACGCTGCCAATTGCGTGGATTGTTGGAACTGAAGCCTGGCGTTGTTGGTCCTCCCATCTCGCTCGACGAGGTGATGCCCGCCAGTGAAATCGTCAAGCGGTTTTGCACCGGCGCGATGTCTTACGGCAGCATCTCGGCCGAGGCGCATGAGTCGCTGGCGGTCGCTATGAACCGTCTGGGGGGCAAGAGCAACACCGGGGAAGGCGGTGAAGACCCCGCGCGGTGGACTCCCGAAGAGAACGGCGATTCGCGACGCAGCGCCATCAAGCAGGTTGCCTCGGGGCGGTTTGGCGTGACGATCAGCTACCTGACTAATGCTGACGAGATTCAGATCAAAATCTCGCAGGGCGCCAAGCCTGGAGAGGGTGGTGAGCTACCGGGTCGCAAGGTGGATGAGACGATCGCCAAGGTGCGCTACTCCACGCCAGGAGTGGGTCTCATTAGTCCGCCGCCGCACCACGATATTTACTCCATTGAAGACTTGAAGCAGCTAATTCACGACCTTAAGAACGCCAATCGGGCAGCGCGCGTAAGCGTGAAGCTGGTTTCGGAGGTTGGCGTGGGCACGATCGCTTCGGGGGTCGCCAAGGGTTACGCCGATCACATTCTGATTTCTGGAGACGGCGGTGGCACCGGCGCGTCACCACTGACCAGTATCAAGCATGCTGGCTTACCTTGGGAGTTGGGTATCGCCGAGACGCATCAGACGCTGATGATGAATGACTTGCGGAGCCGGGTGGTGTTGCAGACCGATGGCGGATTGAAGACGGGGCGCGATGTGGTCATCGCCGCGTTGCTTGGCGCCGAAGAGTTTGGTTTCTCGACCGCCCCACTGATCACGCTCGGATGCATCATGATGCGGAAGTGCCATCTCAATACTTGCCCCGTGGGGATCGCGACGCAGGATCCTGATTTGCGGAAGAAGTTCACCGGTCAGCCAGAGCATGTGGTCAACTACCTGTTCATGGTGGCCGAGGAAGCTCGCACCTTGATGGCAGAACTTGGGTTCCGCACGATTGACGAGATGGTTGGCCGCGTCGATGCCTTGGACGCCACCAAGGCAATCCAGCATTGGAAGGCAGACGGCTTGGATCTAACCGAGCTGCTCGCGCCGGCCAACTCGCCTTACCCCGATGCGGGGACCTACTGCACCCAGACACAGGATCACCAACTGGAGAAGTCGCTCGACCTGCGAACGCTGGTCGACTTGGCCCAGCCAGCCATCCAAGACGCCAAGCCGGTTCGTGAGACGGTCAAAATCGTCAACACGGACCGCACGGTGGGCACGATTCTCTCCAACGAGATCGCCAAGGAATGGGGCGAAGAGGGGCTCCCAGACGACACGGTCCACTTCAAACTAGAAGGCCACGCGGGGCAAAGCCTCGGTTGCTTCTTGTCGCATGGCGTCACGCTCGAACTGGAGGGAGACGCCAACGACTACGTCGGCAAGGGCCTGTCCGGTGGTCGGGTGATTGTCTACCCGCCGAAGAATTCTACATTCCAGGCGGAAGATCAGATCATTGTTGGCAATGTGTGCCTCTATGGAGCCACGCGTGGCGAAGCTTTCTTCCGCGGCCGAGCCGCTGAGCGATTTGCGGTACGAAACTCCGGCGCACGGACCGTCATTGAGGGCGTTGGCGATCATGGCTGCGAATACATGACCGGCGGCCGGGTCGTTATCCTCGGCCCCACGGGCCGCAATTTTGCGGCGGGTATGAGTGGTGGAGTGGCCTACGTCTGGGATCCTGAAGACCAGCTGCTGGCCAATTGCAACCTCGGCATGGTCGAGTTGGAGAGCGTCGTCGAAGTGGACGACGTCAAAGAGCTTCGCGAATTGATCGAGAAGCACCGAGAGTATACCGAGTCAACGGCTGCCGCTGGTGTGCTTGATCGTTGGGACGAGTGCTTACCGCAATTCGTCAAGGTCATGCCGACCGACTACAAGCGGGTGTTGCAGGCACTGAAAGAAAAAGAACCACAACCCGAACCGGTCTAGGTCACCGCGTCGCAGGGGGGGTGGGGATTACGAGTCACTAAGCAAGAAACTAGGCGAAGAGTTCCATGGGAAAGCCAACTGGTTTTAAAGAGTTTGACCGCGAGGTCGTGCCCTATCGCGATGCGATCGAGCGAGCCAACGACTATCTAGAGATTTACACCCACGCCCCGGTGGAGCACCTTCGCACCCAAGGCGCACGGTGTATGGACTGTGGCGTGCCGTTCTGTCAGTCAGACACAGGCTGCCCGGTAGATAATCTGATCCCCGAATGGAACGACCTGGTCTACAACGGCAGGTGGCGTGAGGCGCTTGACCGCTTGCACAAGACCAACAACTTCCCCGAGTTCACCGGCCGGGCGTGCCCGGCGCCGTGTGAAGGGGCTTGCGTCCTGGGCATCAACAACCCCCCCGTGACGATTAAGAACATCGAGAATGCGATCATTGATCGTGGCTGGGAAGAGGGTTGGGTTCAGCCGCAGCCGCCTGAGTTTGAGAGTGGCAAGAAGGTGGCGATCGTCGGTTCGGGCCCTGCAGGGCTCGCAGCCGCTCAGCAGCTTCGCCGTGCTGGCCATGCCGTGACGGTGTACGAGCGGGCGGACCGTGTTGGCGGCCTCTGTATGTATGGCATTCCCAACATGAAGCTTGACAAGGGAACCGTCGAGCGGCGGATCGACCAATTGCGTGCCGAGGGCGTGGTCTTCGTCACTGGTGTGCACGTTGGCAAGGAGGAAGAATTCGAGCCAGGGCACATGACTAGCATCATGCAGGAGCGCCAAGTTCCGCTCAAGTTTGTCGATCCTCAGCAACTGGCTGACGAGTTCGATGCAGTGTTGCTGGCCACTGGTGCTACCAAGCCGTTTGACCCAACCGCTAAGGCGCCGGGCCGCGAACTGGAAGGAGTCCACTTTGCTATGGACTTCCTCACGCGAAACACCAAGAGCCTGATGGACTCGAACCTGGGCGATAAGGCGTACCTGTCCGCCGAGGGGCTCGACGTGATTGTGATTGGCGGTGGCGATACGGGGGCCGACTGCATTGGCACCTCGCTACGTCACGGCGCCAAGAGCATTGTCAATCTCGAGGTCGTACCGCAGCCGCCCGAAGAGCGGCGTGACAGCAATCCTTGGCCGCAGTGGCCACAGGTTTATCGCGTTGACTACTCGCATGCGGAGATGATCGCCAAAGAGGGCGAAGACCCTCGCAAGTACCAGACGCTCACAAAGGAATTTATTGGCGAGAAGGGCCGCGTGACCGGTGTGAAGACCGTGACGCTGGATTGGTCGAAGCCCGTGGAGAACGGCCCGCCGTTCAGCGAAGTCGAGGGCAGCGAAAAGGTTTGGCCCGCCGACTTGGTGTTGCTTTCGACCGGGTTCGTGGGTCCGGAGTTGTCGCTGGTCGAAATGCTCGGCCTGGAGACCCAAACGCCACGGGGCAATTGGAAAACCATTGCCGCTGAGCATGGCGAGTTCACGACCAGCGTCGAGGGCGTCTTTGCGGCGGGCGACTGCCGGCGAGGGCAAAGCCTGGTGGTTTGGGCCATTAACGAAGGCCGCGGAGCCGCTCGGGCCATCGACCAGTACCTGATGGGTTACACGCAGTTGCCCGCTCCGGGCCTCAATCTGCCTCAGCAGGTGGTTTGATCGGGCAGAAAAAGCAGGACCAAGGGTCGCCAAATCGTTGCCGATTTCCTTCCCGGCAAGCAGACTGGAGGGGTTAAGGCGGTTCTGCTGGTTCCGCCAATCGCGCCTCAGCCCGTCTCCTCATCGATCCTCACCTCGCGCGTTCCGGAACGTCTCATGATGCGAACTCTGCCGGTCCTTTCTTTCTCGCTTGCTATCCTGTGGCTCAGCGAGGTGGCCGCGGCCTCGACGATCTCCCCCGAGTTTGTCGCCCCGGCGATCGACGATGCAGTGGTTGTCGACAACAACGGCGACGGGACTTTTGAGACCTTGCTGGAGCCCCTCCCTCCGCAGCGGCTTGAGATTAAGAGGCAGGCGACCCCAGGCAGCTTGGAGTCGCGCGTGCTGTTGAAGTTCGACCTGGGCAATCGTGCCGACGAGCCGGTTGGCAAGACGCGGTTCGATTTCTTCATTGACCTGACAACCCACTCATCGGCGCCGGTCAACCTGTATGGCTTCGTCAGTGATGGTTCGCTTGATCTCGCTGACGCCGATCGTCCCGGGATTCTGCTGGGTTCCTACGATGCGGATCAGATTGGTCTACTCGAGCAGAGCATCGTGCTGAGAACCTCGGCGGTGCAGCAGCTAATCACTCCCGGAGTGCAGACGATTGAGTTACGTCTCGAAGCGTCGAGCCCGTTAGTGGAGACGTCAATCGACAAGGTGACGCCGCTCTTTGCCAGCGCCCCCCCGCAGTTGCGAATTGGCACGGTGCCGGAGCCAGCAAGCGTGGGCTTGCTGGCCTCGACCATCCTGTCGGTGGGTCGTCGCCGACGTTCTTGATCCTTCGCTAGGAAGACTCCCAGGTGGAACCTGAACGCGCGACGCAACTGGAAGAGCTCCTCGCCCACCAGCAACGGCTGCTCGATGAGCTGAATAGTGTGCTCACCGAGTTGCGAGGCGATGTCGATACGCTGACCACCGAGCAGCGCCGCCTTAAGGAAACGGTCGCCAAGCTACTCGACTTCCACGCCGGCGCCGAAGAGACCCCCGACGAGAAGCCGCCCCATTATTGAAGGCAGGCGGATCTCCTGCCATCACTCGTTTATCAAAAAAACCGCCGCCCGCCGCTGCGGTCTTGAGAAACAAGACGCGGCGACGGGCGGGGCGGGAAACGGGGTTCAGGTTGTCATTCAAACGGCTTGGAGCGACTCAAGCTCCACTGCCAGTCGCTTACGGGCGACGTGCAGGCGGCGCTTGATTGTGCCGACCGGCGCCTCAAACGAGGCGCTCATCTCGTTGAGCGACGCGCCGTGGACGTAGAACGCCACGAGTGTGCTTCGGTCCAACTCGCCGAGGCGGTCCAAACCATCGCGGACCTGCGAGGCGCGCTCGCTAGTCAGTGCCGAGTCGAGCGGCGTCCGGCCGTCGATGCAGGTTGCCTCAAGCGTCTGCGGCTCGGCCGAGACGGTCGGCTTCCGACGGACCTGCCGGTTGATCGCCATCCGGACGGTGATCTGCCGTAGCCAGCCCCCCAGAGCCGCCGGTTCCTTCAACTGGTGCAGCCGCTGCATCGCCTTGATAAAGACCTCCTGGCAGAGTTCTTGTGCCTCGGCATAGTCGCCCAGTCGACGGAGCGCCACGGAGCGGACCATGCCCTCGTAGCGATCGACGATTTCACCAAACGCCTGACGGTCGCCCTCTTGCGCGGCAGCAACGAGCGTGGCCAGGTCAGTCGAATCGTCGTAGGCGCCAAAGGCGAGGGTCGCCGGCTGATCGAATCGGGTTTCAGTTTCGAAGATGGTCATCCTTCTCTCCGGTGAGGCTGCCGGACACATGCCGGGAAAGCCGAGGGCGCCGATGGAGATCGGCGTTGGGTCGTGGGAACCGAGGAGGGCCGATCACGAAAGCGCAACGTCAAATGCACTCAACACGTGGGGCCCGGGGCGGCACCGGCTGGCTTCGTCTCTTAAGGCTGGGTCGGCGACTGTCACACGTCGCGGACCGGGCTCAGCCTATTGAGGCGATGCCGGGACTGCCGGCGGGGGGCATAATTGACCAGACCGTGGTCAGCTTGCCCGCTTTGCCGACCTGTCCTTCATTGCGGTGCCGATAATCGGCCGTCGCAAGACAAGTTGGCAAAAGCGCCGGTAGTTGCAGGCCTAGGGAGCGCAACAAGCGCGCAATATCCTGGCCTACAAACCCAAAGACGCCGCGCGATACCGAGCCGACGACGGCTACGGTGTTGGAGGCGCGCGAGACCGAAATCGTACGGGCGACCATCTGCAGACCGGCGTTAGCGGCGGTGGCAATCTTCGTGATTGTGCAGTTGATCGTGCGCATTTTTTCGTCCTCGCTACGCAGTGGCGCGGCTAGAGAGAAAGACGGAAATCGAACTTACTGGGGTAGCTTGCATTGCGGCGGGGTCGCCGAGACGACTGGCCGCTCGCACTCAAGCCTTTCACGTCAGCGGCAGGGAGTCAAGCCTTTTCGCGGGCGGCCGGCGTCAACACCGGTCCCGCAGGTGGGCTTGCCCCCTCGCCAACGCCCCATAGACATCGGGTTCGGCCGATTGGTTCGCACCCCTTGGCGAAAAAACTCCAGAAACCTTCCCAGCGGCGGAAAACCTGCAGCCACAGGCTTTTAGGGCTACGAAGGGTTCACCCTCGGTAGTTCTCGTGGCACTCGCTGCATGCTTGGCCGATCTGGCCCAATGCCCGGCGGGCGGCCTCGTAATTGTCCTGCTCGGCTGCTCGGGAGAAATCGCTAGCGGCGTCGCGCAGTTTCCGGGAAAAGCCTGCGTATTCCTCATCGTCGGCGTCTTCGAAGCCATCGCGAATGATAACCTCGGCCAGCGCGGC
Organism: Lacipirellulaceae bacterium; assembly: GCA_965263315.1. GTDB lineage: Bacteria > Planctomycetota > Planctomycetia > Pirellulales > Lacipirellulaceae > JBCCQL01. Next base: position 35,439 of record CBDHGZ010000004.1, read on the forward strand.
CAATACCTGGGCTTCGTGGGCAGCCTCTTCGGCAGCGCGGGAGAATTCCCGCTCGCTACCCAGCAGTGGCGACATGCGTTCCTGTTGAGCCACCTCCATGCGCCGCATCAGGGGTGAGCGATCGGCGACGTCGCCCCAGTTCCTTTCTTCGGGTGCAGGAGGCAAGTCGGGCCGGCCGCCGCGGACCAATTCGGCTAGGTCTTCGCTCCTGGCGGCGGCTTCGCGGAAGGAGCCATCGGTGCCGACCTTGCAGTTGGCCCCCGCCCTGGCAAACAGCGCCGACAGGCTCGGTGCGGAGTCTTGCCAGCGGGCGCCGTCGTCATGCTCTGCGGCAATGGCAAACATCACCGCCAGCATGTTGAAGGCGTCGCGTGCGTCGCGATAACCACCACCTTTGAAGGAAGTTGCGGACTGGACGAGCCCACTAACCTGTCGAGCTTGACGTTTGATTTCGTCCTCCACAACATCGGTAGAAATGAGGTCTGACCAGCGGTAGGCGTCCGCAGGGGCTTCTTTTGGGGACGCGGTCGCTTGAGCGGTCGCCTGCTTCGCCTGCGAGGCGAAGTCAGGACGTGGCCCGACGAGCAGTTCTCGGGCGTCCTGCGGGAAGACTGCCAGCTGGTTCTTGGTCCACACCGGCGGCTTGGCTCGTGGCGGTTGCGTCTCCGCCGCAGAGCAGGCACACCAGCCCGCCAGTATTCCGGCGGCAATCAGCAGGGCGGGGGGGTTCAATGAATGACTCCAGGAAAGAAGGCCGTGGCCCTTGAATTATCGGCGGTCGGGGTCACTTTGGAAGTGCTGCCAGCTGTGATACGTTGTCCACGTCGTTTCGCTCCTTTTTCCCGAGATTCATCCCCGATGACCGCTACCGACGCCCTGCCCGCTGTGGATGCCGCCCTGGCCGAAGGCAAGCTCACCGAGTCTGCTGCTGAGAACCTGAAAAAGTGGCTTACCGAGGCTCGCTACTCGGACTATGCCGCCGAAGTGGCTGATCATGTCGAACGCGGCGATTGGCAGACGCTGGACGACGTCTTCTGGACCGTCATCCCGTTTGGCACTGGCGGTCGTCGAGGGAAGATGTACCCGATTGGCTCGAATGCCATCAATGAGCGGACCATTGGTGAGAGCGCCCAAGGGTTGGCAGACTATGTCAAAGCGACGCTGGGCGATGGAGCCCAGCTTTCCTGTGCTATCTGCCGAGACACGCGCCACAACGGTGAGAAGTTTGCCCGGCTGTGTGCCGAGGTGATGGTCGCGGCTGGCTTCAAGGTGTACTTCTTGCGGGGCTTTCGCAGCACGCCGGAGTTGTCCTTCGCGGTGCGCTACAAGAACTGCTCGACCGGCATCATGGTCACTGCCAGCCACAATCCGCCCAGCGACAACGCCGTGAAGGTCTACTGGTCAACGGGGGGCCAGGTTTTGCCGCCGCATGACAAGGGCATCATCGATCGCGTGATGAACTGCCAAGAGATCACCCGCGGCGACTTCGACCAAGCCGTGGCCGATGGCCAAATCGTCTACTGCGAAGAGGAAGTCGACAAAGCGTTTATCGACGCCGTGGCGTCGCAGTCGACCCCCGGCCCTCGTGAGTTGAAGATTCTCTACTCACCTCTGCATGGCGTTGGGGCCACAGCCGTGCTGCCTGCCTTGGAGCGGGCTGGCTTTACCGATGTGGAGACCTTTGCTCCGCACGCCGAGCCATCCGGCGACTTCCCCAACGTGCCAGGGCATGTCTCCAACCCCGAGCGGCCTGTCGTCTTTGAGGCGATGATCGAACAAGCCAAGTCGGCCGGACAAGACCTCTGCGTGGCCACGGACCCTGATTGCGACCGCATCGGCTTGGCGGCGCCGCTGGAGCCCGGCGGCGATGATTGGCAAACCCTCTCCGGCAATCAAATCTGCGCCTTGCTCACCGACTACGCACTTGAGACCTACAAGGGAACCCTTACGCCGGACCACTTCGTCGTGCAGACGCTAGTGACCACGCAACTCGTGCGGCGGATTTGTGATAGTTACGGCGTCAAGACCGCTGGTGACTTGCTTGTGGGATTCAAGTGGATCGCCGAGGCGATTGATGAGTACGGGCCGGAGCGGTTTGTATTTGGCAGTGAGGAATCGCACGGCTACATGACTGGCACCTACGCCCGTGACAAGGATGGCGCCGTGGCGGCAATGCTCGCTTGTGAGTTGGCAGCGAAGCTAAAGGCGGATGGCCAGACCTTGCATCAGAAGCTGGAATCGCTCTTCTGGCAGCATGGCTGCCATGCGGAGCGATTGGTCAATGTGCAAATGCCTGGTAGCGAAGGCATGGCCCGCATGCAGGAAGTGATGGCCGCCTTCCGTTCTGCCCCGCCGGAGTCGATCGGTGGCATGGCCATAGCTCAGCGGCGTGACTATCTGGAGCAACGGACCACCAAGGCCGACGGCTCAACAACGCCTATCGCGCGTCCTCACGGCAACCTGATCCTGCTGGATACCGCCGAACAGGGCAATTACGTCGCCTGTCGCCCCAGCGGCACCGAGCCCAAGATCAAGTTCTACATGTTTGCCTACACCCCGGCCGAGCAATTGCACGATCTCGATGAGCAACGTGCCGAACTCGAATCCCGGCTCGACGCGATGGAAGCGGATTTACGGAAGTTCGCAGGGGTTTAGCGTTGCAAACTTGCGAGAAGTTCCTTGTTCAAAATCGACTCAGTCCATTCGAAACAGCCATGCTAGAAAACCAATCCAACGTGCTGCGCTTCCTCCAGGGCTATGGCGACATGCTGGTCGCCGACATCGAGGCGGAAGACTTTTGCAAACAGCATGGTGAGGCGATGAACCACCCGGCATGGATTCTTGGCCACCTAGCCTTTGCTAACGATAAGCGGGGCGCCATGATCGGTGGAGAGCACAGACTGGCTGGCTGGACCGAGTTGTTTGGTAAAGGATCCGCGCCGTCCAGCGATGCGTCCCTCTATCCTGACAAGGAAGAGTTGATCGCCACGTGGCACGACGCCAACGAACGATTGATTGCCGCAGCGGCAAGCGTCGATCCGGCGGTGCTGCAGCAGGCGCCAGCCGAAGAGTCGATGGCCAAGAACTTTCCAGCAGTCGGCGATTTCATCACGTTCTTGATGACTGCCCACACCGGACTGCACCTGGGGCAGCTTTCCCTCTGGCGGCGCCTCGAAGGCCGCCCGATCATGTTCTAGCGCCTCTCAAGTTCAGGCGGCCACGGTGCTGGCCTTCTCGACCGCTGCCGACCGGCCTAGACTTCCGGTGTGGATCAGGCCGACGAGCAAGACAAACTGACAATCAGCGAAGCATCCGCCGATGGCGACACGGGAGAAACTGCGCCCGATCGCCCCAAGACCCAGGCGGAGTTCTTTCATCGCGCCAGCGAGAAAGTCAAAGCGAAGTTCCCCACCACACCGGGGGTTTATCTCTTCCAAGACGCGGCCGGCCGAGTGATTTACGTTGGCAAGGCTAAGAATCTCCGAGCACGGGCAGGCAGCTATTTTCTCAAAGCAGCGGCGGAAGATCAGCGTACCTGCGAATTAGTCCGCGAAGCCTACGACATCGACTTCATGGACGCCGACAGCGAAGTCGACGCACTGCTCTTGGAGTCTCGGCTGATCAAGGACATACAGCCGAAGTTCAACAAGGAGCTTCGCGACGACAAGACGTACCCCTACTTGCAGATCACCACGCACGAGGACTTTCCGCGCGTCGAGATCACTCGTACGCCCAAGAGCTCCGCGGCGAAGCTCTATGGCCCCTTTACCAGCGTTCATTCGCTACGTGGGGCGTTGCAAGTTCTGCAGAGGGTGTTCAAGTTTCGCACCTGCTCGTTAGACATCGAAGAAGAAGATGAGCGTTGGCGATGGTTCCGGCCTTGCTTATTGGCTTCGATCGATCAGTGCACGGCGCCCTGTAACCTGCGGATTGGCAAGGAAGATTACCGAAAAGACATTGCTCGCCTGCGGACTTTTCTGGAAGGGGGACGCACGAAGCTCCTGCGAGAAATGCATGCCGAGATGCAAGAGGCGTCGTCCGACTTGCGATTCGAAAAAGCGGCTCGCCTACGAGACGAAATCCAGCTGCTAGAGAAATTAGACGAGCGCGGCGAGTTGGAAGAGCATGTCCAGCCAGAAGTGTTCTACGTGGACCCCAAGAAAGGGTTGGCGGGCCTGCAAAAAGTATTGAAATTGCCGCAGCAACCTCGCGTGATTGAGGGCGTCGACATTGCCCACTTGGGTGGCAATGAGACCGTCGCCAGTCTTGTGCAGTTCATCGATGGTCTGCCGTTCAAACCAGGTTACCGACGCTACCGGATTCGCGAAGTGGACGGCGTTGACGACTTTGCCAGCATCCGTGAGGTCGTCCAGCGCCGGTTTGAACGGATTGTCGATGAAGGTCGGGAGCAGCCCGATATTCTGCTCATTGATGGCGGCAAGGGCCAACTCAACAAAGGGATGGAGGCGTTTGCGTCGCTCGGCATCGAGGCTCCGACGGTCATTTCGCTAGCGAAGAAAGAAGAGCTCATCTACCTGCCCGGTGAAAGCGAGCCTTTGCGGCTCTCGCGAAACGCCTTCGCTCTGCGATTGCTTCAATACGTGCGAGATGAGTCGCACCGTTTCGCGCAGCACTACCATCACTTGCTGCGTCGCAAGCGGACGCTCGGCGAGTAGCTGCTGGCCTGGAATGTGGGCGGAAAACCCACGTATGCCGTGCGTCGCTGGTGGTTCTTCTGTCTCGTGGAAGGCGGCGACGGTTCTTGTTTCTTGCGGAATCTCGGTGGATTTACGATTTCTGCTGCCTAGTGCCTTGATCCCTGCCTGAGCCTCGCTAGAATCTTCGGAATCCAGTGGGCGAGAAACCCACAAAATAACATTGATTAGTGTGTGAACCCACGGATTGGGCCACTCTTTGGTGATGCCCGATCTTCCAGAGGCAGAGTCTAGCGGCGGACTGATCGTCGGCGAAGCAAGCCGGGCGATCGACCAGCGTTACCGGCTAGCGCTGCCACCAGAAATGGTAGCGGCCCTAGGCGGCGAAAACTGTCACTGTTTGCTTACCAAGGAACGGCCCGGCTGTCTGAGCCTGTGGGCGAAGGACCGCTGGCAGCGGCGGATCGACGACGGAGTGGAGCTTGTTCAGAGCAAGATCCGAGCGGGCCGACTGGAGGGAAGAATCGCGGAGGTGCAGTCGCTTGGCAGGCTGCTCTCCACACGCCATCGGGCAGTGCAATTGGCTGCTCGTGGACGGATGGTGATTCCTGATGGCTTTCGTGAGTTCCTCGGCGTCGAGCCAGGAGAGACCGTCATGGTGGTCGGGGCCGCGGTTTGCGTTGAGATATGGAGGCAGCAGAGCTGGGCCGCGAGCATCGGCGAGCAAATGCCTGAGTTCCAACGCCTGTTTGACGATCTGGCCAGTTAGTAACAATGCGGCTGCTATCGCTAGGACCAACCGATCAGAGCACCGCGTGAATAGAGTCCCAAGGGATCATCGCACCGCTCGATCAAAGCATCGTACAATCCATGCCCGGTGGGGATCGAAGCGTTCGTCCCACCCGTCCGTTGTCACCCGGCGCGGGGTGTAAGTCACTTGTAGCGGACGCTCGATTCGGTGAAGGAGCCGGTCGACCGATCCTGCCGGGCGTGGCTTTGTTGGTAGCCAGAACCAGATGACGGCACCAGTCTCGTTGGCTACTTGGTAGCTACGAAGGCCATCCTTAGCTGATGCAGTAGACCTTCGATGGCTGCTGCTTCCGGCTCGGAGAGATTGCCCTCGGTCTTATCCTTGAGCACCTCAATCGTGTCGATTAGGTACTTCGCTTGATTGCGGCGGACTTGGGTTTCGCCGGTCACCGGATGGGGCATCTGGCCCATGGCCATCATCGCCTCGGTAGCCAGCGTCGTGAGCAGCATCTCAAACGAAGCTGGCGGCATCTGCGGATCATCTGGCAAGTCGGCTCCGCTTGGGCCAGCATCTGCAGAGGGCCCCGCCGCGGACGCCTCCGAGCTATCGGTCGCGTGCTTCGCGGCTTCCTTCTCTGCCTCGACCTGAGACTTCCAGTCTTCGTCGATGATGATCTTTTTTTCTTCGCTCATGTCAGGTTGCCTGTTGCTTAGGAGCCGCTGGCAGATTCGATGCCGGTGGTCTTAGTGTGACCCGATGATTCGCCCGGGGGCCTGTCACTCGTTTTCTTAATCCTGTGTTGCACTGCGGCGCCGATGAATCCCGCGAAGAGCGGTTGGGCGGCGATCGGTTTGCTCTTGAATTCGGGGTGATACTGCACGGCAACAAACCACGGATGGGCATGTTCGCCAGTGGTCGGCAATTCAATTACCTCTACCAGTTGGCCATCAGGACTCAGGCCGGAGAAGCGGAAGCCGTGAGCTTCGTATTGGCCTCGGTACTGATTGTTGAATTCATAGCGGTGCCGATGGCGTTCGCTGATGTCGGCGGAGCCATAGCACTGGGCGGCGACGCTGCCCGGTTCGAGCTTCGTGGGCTGAGCTCCAAGCCGCATGGTGCCGCCCATGTCGGTTACGTTGCGCTGCTCGTCGAGTAAGCAGATCACCGGGTGGGGGGTGTCCTTGTCGAACTCCGTGGAGTGGGCGTTGTCCAGGCCAACCACGTGCCGGCCATATTCCACAACGGCCGTTTGCATGCCAAGACAAATGCCGAAGAACGGCATCCCCTTCTCGCGAGCGTAGCGAATGGCCTGCACTTTGCCTTCGATGCCGCGCTCACCAAAACCGCCCGGCACGAGCAAGCCGTCGTAGCCAGAGAGCAGCCGCTCGGGGCCCTCCGCCTCGACATCCTCACTGCGAATCCGACCGATGCGAATCTGCGCTCGATGGGCCATGCCAGCGTGATCGATCGCTTCGTAGACTGATTTGTAGGCGTCGACATGCTCGGCATACTTGCCGACCACCGCGATGCTGATCTCGTGGTCCGGGTTGCGCAACCGTTGCAGCAGGTCCCGCCAATCGTCGATGTTGGGCTCTGGCGTTTGCAGGCCGAGTTTGTCGCAGATTAGCTTGTCGATTTGGTTATCAACCAAGCTCAGCGGCACCTCGTAGATCGAGAAGTCCTTGTCCCGCTCTTCGATGACTGAGTCGAGCGAGACATTGCAGAACAGCGCGATCTTTTCGCGGTCCTCGCGGCTGATCGGCTGTTCCGTGCGACAGACCAGGATGTCCGGGTGGATGCCGATCTGCCGCAGCAAGCCGACGGAGTGCTGGGTCGGCTTTGTCTTCAGTTCCCGGGCTGCCTTTAAGTAGGGCACCAGCGTCAGATGAATAAACAGGCAGTTCTCTTTGCCTACCTCCATGGGAAACTGCCGAATTGCCTCCAGGAAGGGGAGGCTCTCGATGTCGCCCACGGTGCCACCGATTTCGGTGATGACCACATCGACCGGTCCGTCGGTCGGATCGTCGGTTGGTTTCGTCTCAGCGACGCGAGCGATGCAGCTCTTGATCTCGTTGGTGATGTGCGGGATTACCTGTACGGTCTTACCGAGGAACTCCCCACGTCGTTCTTTGTCGATGACGGATTGATAGATCTGGCCGGTCGTGAAGTTGGAATCGCGGGACAGGTCGCTGTTGGTGAATCGCTCGTAGTGACCCAGGTCGAGGTCGGTCTCTGAGCCATCGTCCAGCACGTAAACCTCGCCATGCTGGTAGGGGCTCATCGTGCCGGGGTCGACATTGATGTAGGGGTCGAGCTTCTGCATGCGGACCCGCAGCCCACGTTTTTCCAGCAGCATGCCGATCGACGCGCTGGTGAGACCCTTGCCCAGGGAACTAACGACGCCGCCGGTTACAAAAATGTGCTTTGCCATGCCTGGAGCTCCTACCCTTCCATGCCGGGGCGCGCTGTGGAGGCGCGCGACGGTCTGCCTCGCCTGTTGTTCAACCTCTCTATCATACCGATTTGACCAGCGGGAGAGCAGGGAGTCTGGCTCGGAGTTCGCCCTTGATGTCGCAGGGCGCAATAAATCGTCCCACCTGGCCGGGTTGGGGGGCTTTAGGCGAATCGTGGCGCCAGTTGGTCAACGATTGCTGCACCAATCTGTAGCGATGCGGTCGCTGCGGGCGAGGGGGCATTCAACACGTTGACCACGCGCGGGCCGGTATCAACGATAAAGTCGTCGGCCAGCTCGCCGCTAGGAAGCACTGCCTGGGCTCGAATGCCTGCGGGAGCGGGAGTCAGATCGCTTGCCTGGATCTCAGGCACGAGACGCTGCAGGGCTTTGACAAAGGCAGACTTGCTGATGCTCCGCCAGGCTTCGCCAGCGCCCATCCGCCAATGCCGCGACGCCAGCCGCAGGAACCCACCGTAGGTCAGCGAACCGGCAAGGTCGGCCCAGTTGATGGTCGTCTTGTGGTAGCCCTCGCGAGCCATTGCCAGCACAGCATTGGGGCCGCATTCCACGGCGCCATCGATCATGCGCGTAAAATGCACGCCGAGGAACGGAAAGCGGGGATCGGGGACCGGATAGATCAGGTTTTTGACCAGATGTTTGGCCTGGTCCGTCAGTTTGAAGTACTCGCCGCGGAAGGGCACGATTTGGGCTGTTGGCTCAGCGCCTGAGAGACGGGCGACCCGATCGCTGTACAGGCCGGCACAGTTGACCACTTGATCGGCATGGTGCGGGCCGGTGCGGGACTCGACGGTGACTTCACTTGCCCCGGTACGGACTGCCGTTGCCTGACTTTCCAGGATGATCTGCCCCCCCGCCTCCTGGACACGCTGGGCCAGGCGCTGCGTGACCAGCGTGTAGTTGACGATGCCTGTCGACGGTACGTGCAAAGCTTCGTGCCCAGCGGCGTAGGGTTCCAGTTCATACAGGCGTTCTTTGCCGATCCTTTCGCAAGTGACACCGTTGGCTTTGCCTCGCTTCTCAATTTCCTGCAAGGCGGGAAGCTGTGACTCATCGATAGCCACGATCACTTTGCCGCAGGTTTCATAAGGAATGTCTTCGGCTTGGCAAAACGACTCCAACGCTTTTTTGCCCGCCAGGCACTGCTTCGCTTTTTGCGACCCCGGTTGATAGTAGATGCCGGAGTGCAAGACTCCGGAGTTACGGCCCGTTTGGTGGGCGGCGAGAGACGCCTCCTTCTCAAGAACGGTCACCTTGCGGCCTGGTAGCCGCCGTGTGAATTGGTAAGCGGTGGCGAGTCCAACGATTCCGCCACCGATGACGATTAAGCTGCTGCGAGACAAGCTACTCTCCTCAGCGCTGGCCGCGTGCGGTTCGGCTAGCGACCCGCAGAGCGTCCGAGCTTGGCTTCGACACTCTGCACCTTCTGAAGCAGCCGACCGGACATGCCTCGGCGGTAGTCGAGTTTTGCCGAACAAGTGACCCGATCGTGCTTGGCTGCTAGCAGCTCGACACACTTTTGCATCAAGCTGACGACTTCGTTGAGTTCTCCTTCAACGATCGTACCCATCGCATGCAGCTGATAGTCCAGTCCGCTGGCGTCAATGAGATCAACACACTCGGCCACTTCGCTGCTAACGCTCTGGCCGACGCCCAGGGGCACGACACTTAGTTCAAGGAGTACCACGAGGACAGCTCACAAGGGCTTGGCAAAGATATCTGATAGCGTTGATAGCTGGATTCTATTCACTGCTGGGGGCAACGTCGATGACGCGGTGATCCCACCAAGGTGGATGTCCGCTGCGTTTTTGGGCTGTTGGCGGCTGCGGGCATGCGTTAACCTCCGCCGCCCAAAAGCTAAGATTCGTTCCTTTCCGCCACCCCCCTCCACTGCCATGCAATCTGCAGGCTTGCTGAGAAACTTTGATTGGCCACCTTTTGTGATGGCAGCGCTGGTCTGCGGCACGGGCTTAACCGCCTTGGCTGCTGCTCAGGACGTTGGCGATCCCTTCTTGCAGTCCAGTTTTTATGGACCCGTGGCAAATGAGCAGGACCGCGTTGATGTCGCCCTGTTTGATCGGCCTTCGCCTAGCGAGGGCGCCTTGCAAGAACCCACGGCGGATGTGGACGTCGAGTTGGCCAGCTACGGCGTCGACGGGTACGGCTGTCCGCCCGGAGGTTACTTCTGGCAGATATTGCCCGATGGGTTGATCTATCGGTCTTACTTAGCGGGACCGCGCGAGCCACGTATTGGCACGACGTTTATCCATACGAAGAACGTGCTTGAGCGGAGCCAAACCCTGTGGGACGGGACGGTCGGTGGTCGTAGAGGTTTGCTGCGGTACGGAACGGGCGACCCGCTGAAGCCAGAAGGCTGGCAGGTTGATCTTGAAGGCGCTGCGCTGGTGCGTCTGAACCTGGGCGAGAATCGCGATGTGGATGCGTCGGACTTTCGCTTCGGAGTGCCCGTCACTTACGGTGTTGGCAACGTGCAATACAAGTTTGGCTATTACCACCTAAGCTCGCACTTGGGAGATGAGTTCATCGTCCGCACCGGGTCGACGGCTCGGGTGAACTATGTTCGCGACGCCGTCATGGCGGGCATTTCGTACAACCCTGCGCCGGCCTGGCGAATCTATGGCGAGACGGCCTACGCCGTATTCACGGCCGGTGGCGCCGAGCCGTGGGAGTTTCAGGTGGGGCTTGAGTACGCCCAACCCGGTCCTACTGGTGTTTTCGGCACCCCCTTCTTCGCGACCAATGCCCACCTACGCGAGGAAGTCAATTTTGGTGGCGACTGGACCACCCAACTCGGCTGGCTGTGGCGCGGGGCTTCGGGCAGCACCATGCGGGTCGGTCTGCATTATGTGAATGGCAAGTCAACCCAGTACCAGTTCTTCGGTTCGGACGAAGAGCAGATCGGCTTCGGCGCCTGGTACGACTTCTAGATTGCCCGGTGACGGCAGGCGCGTCGCCCCGTAAAATCGAATCTCGAAAGTGTGTCGCTGTCCAAGCCTTCTCGCTGGGCCAGCGATCAATCGGTCTGGCCGCTGTTCTAGGAGTGTGACCAACATGAGACGGTTGCTGCGCACTGTGGTCTTCACACTGCTGCTTGGATGCGGCCTCGCCCCTCTCTGCGCCCAGGACCGATTGAGCGCTGAATCCGCGATCGACCGAAGCGGCATCGATCGTCAAGAGTACTTTGAGCTCTACCAGATGCTGGCCGAGGCGGTGGCCCAAGTCGAGATGAACTACGCCCATCCGGTGGAACGCCGGCAGCTGTTTGAGTCTGCCATTCAAGGCATGCTCGCCGACTTGGATCCTTACTCTGCGTATCTCTCGCCAGAGAAGCTCAAGCGTTATCAAAATCGCTTCCAAAGAAACGGCGCCAGTTCGAACCGCGAGACCGTGATTGGCGTTGCGCGGAGCGAGGGTGGCGCTTGGCGGTTTGTTGCACGTGATCAGCCTTTGATTGGCTATGCCGCGGTGATTTCGTTCACCCAGTCGACGCCACAGGAACTACGCGCCATCGTCCAACAGTTGGTGGATCAAGAGGCGCGGGCACTAGTGCTCGATCTACGCTGGAACGCTGGCGGGCTGTTGTCAGCAGCGGTTGATACGGCCGACCTATTTCTTACCCAAGGAACCATCGTTGCAACGGAGGGCCGCAACACCAAGCGGCGCACTTGGCGAGCTTCCCAGCGTGACTCGTTCGTTGACTTGCCATTAGTGGTTATCGTGAATCATCAAAGCGCTAGTGGCGCCGAAGTTGTGGCCGCGGCTCTCCAAGACAATGGCCGCGCGACCGTCGTCGGGCAGCGCACCTGGGGCAAGGGTAGCGTGCAAAACGTGATTGAGATCGCCGAGGGACGTGGCGCCATTAAGCTGACAACGGCCTCCTATTTTCGACCCAGTGGCGCCAACATCCACCGGTTTCCAGGGTATGGTTCTGAAGACGCCTGGGGCGTGCGCCCGGCAGCCAAATGGCGTTGCCGTTTATCCGCCACCGAGGCCGAGGCCATTCTCAAGCAACGCAACGCCTGGATGGCAGACCACAACGTAGAGAGCGACGTGGCGACCGTTGTTGATCGGCAGCTTCAGCTGGCTATTCAGGCAATCGACTCGGCACAGCCGCAGGAGTCGCAATGAAGATCCTCTGCATTGAATCGACTTGTGATGAGACCGCCGCTGCCATCGTTACCGACGACCTGCAGGTGGTTAGCGCTGTGGTGGCGTCGCAAGAAAAACTCCATCAGCGCTTTGGTGGAGTGGTGCCGGAGATTGCTTCGCGGGCTCATGTCGAGCGTGTCTTGCCAGTTATTGACCAAACCCTTGAGAAGGCGGCATGCAAGCTCGCAGACCTTGATGCGATTGCCGTGGCCAATACGCCAGGGCTGTCTGGATCGCTCTTAGTGGGGCTCACGGCGGCCAAGACCTTGGCTGCGGCGTGCGAACTGCCATTGATCGCCGTGAACCACTTACAGGCACACATCTACGCATGCCGGATGGTGGATGGTCCGGGCGTCTTCCCCTGTGTCGGGTTGATCGCTAGTGGGGGGCACTCGAACCTTTATCGCTGTGATGGGCCAACCGATTTCACCCCCCTTGGTGCGACCATCGACGACGCCGCTGGCGAAGCCTTCGACAAGGTGGCCAGCCTACTGGGCCTGCCCTATCCTGGGGGCCCGTCCATTCAAAAGGCAGCCGCGACCGGTGACCCCGCTCGCTTTGCGTTCCCTCGCCCATTGCTCGACGATGACTCGCGATTGGCCTTTAGTTTCAGCGGCTTGAAGACGGCGGTGCGGTATCAAATCGCTGGTCCCGGCAAGCCCGCGCCGTCCCCCGACCACCTGTCGGAGCAAGACGTGGCCGATATTGCGGCCGGGTTCCAGGAGTCGGTTGTTGACTGCTTAGTCGGTAAGTCGGTGTTGGCGCTCAAGCGTACCGGATTCGATACGCTCTGCGTCGGTGGTGGCGTCGGCGCCAACGCGCGGTTGCGAGAGCGATTAGAGGAGTCTTCAACGCGGCACGGCTTCGGGCTGCACATTGCTCCGTTAAGGCTATGCACTGACAACGCCGTGATGGGCGCCATTGCCGTAGAGCGGCTCAAGGCCGGACTCTTTGCGGCGTTGGACCTCGATATTGCGCCTGGCTTAGAACGATAAAAAAGCAGCCTAGCGACTTCCGTCGCCAGGCTGCTTGTACAAGACCGGTAGAGGCAAAGCTGGTCGCTCTGCCGTAGAAAACCCTAGTAGCCGCGACGGCAATTCGGGCAGTCGCTAGGAGGGTTGTAGTAGCTCGGTTGCGGCGAGTAGTACACCGGAGTGGAGCTTGAACTCGCTTCGATCGAGATGCTCGCTTCATTCACGACGGGCTTGGCGACCGTGTAACGAACGGCCCGTTCGCCCTTTTGGTACTTGGTGAGCGTGGCCTTCCAGCTGCTGGAGGTGACGGCGCCAGTTTGCTTGTGAAGAATCACAACGCCCGACTTGTCGATGATAGCCGTGAACGGGAACTTTTCAGCCTTGAAGGCCTCGGCAACCTTTTTACCGTACTCGGTGGAGACATCCACGCGGCACAGGTCGTAAGCGGCCAGTAGTTCCTTGTCGCTGTCGACATTTAGCTGCTGCTTTTCGTCAGCTGTGTTTTCGAGCACGATCAGCAACGGACGATCGTCCGCACGGGTTTGCTCCAGGGCCTTTCCGTAATCGGCTTCCCAGTGGGGGGCTTGAGGAGAGGCGGCGGTGAGGGCCAAGGCGGCCATCGCGGTAGTCAAGCTAGCAAGCATCTTGCTACTCCTGTTGAGGCGTTGCTGCGATCACCAACCGCCCACACGCCCAAAGAGAGGGCGATGCCGGTAGTTGGGGCATTATGGGGATTTCAGCGACGCTGAGATGGGGAACGACATCGATCCTGTGAATGCCGAAGCTCTTTCGACAAACGATCTCAGACTTGTTCCGAAACGAGGTGGGAAAGGACACCAGCTCAGCCGATCAGTGACGCAAAAAGCATCAAGCCGAGAAGCCTCGGGGCTGGGAAACTGGCGATACCGGCGGGACCGTCAGTCCAACGATCTCTGGGAATGTCAAAACAATAGTTGCTAAGTGGACTGAAAGTGCCCAGCACCCTACCGGATGCGAAACTGGTTGCAAGGGGTTGGCCTTGACAGTTTTTGCGAAACGGTAAGCTGCGATACATCGGACAACCCGCTGAATCTGACATGCGACCTCATTGGCGACTCCAAAACTTGTTTGGCTGTAGCTGGTTAGGCGAATCGCCCGCAGCTTTGCCGGCTAGGTTTTGCGGTGCGGGTCGCTTCGAGTGTGAGGATCGTTGCTCAGAAAACCGCACTTCAACTAGGTTGAATAGGGGGTGTGGGATGTCAGTTGGCGGCGCCCGTGCATTGGCCTTTAGCCCCTTGACACCGAGGCCGGCATCACGCCCCGCGGAGCTCTACTCCAGAAGGCGAAATCGCCAGGGCTCACCGCGTCTCGCCAGATCGCCCACGCATGGGCCAATCGAAAGCTGACGGGGCTATCGGAGACGAACAGGCGTGCCGCGGAATGCGCGGGGGACAACGGGCCATGCTTCCGTCAAGAAGTAGGCATAGGTTCCTTCCGGGTAATCTGGCGTGACGCAATGGCGACCGTTGCATGCGTCAAGGTCTCCCGCTCCGGAGATGAATTCATAGTCTTGCACAAAGGTGCCATCGTATTTTCCTCCCGGACCCGCCGGCCGACTTCCCCTGCGTAGCCGATAGCTGGAAGTCAACTTCGCGATGCCCGACTCCGGATCCTCTGCCCTTTGGTACCCATAGAGGGCATAAATAGGAAAGCCGTCAGCTGCCCACCCGACCAGCGGCGAGTGGTCCTCTGGCGAAGTCCCTAAGTCTTCAAGCAGCAGGGTTGGCAAACCGTGGTAGTGGTAGCTGCCGCTGGGCTGCACGTGGGCATGGTTCGTGTCGATGCCCAATGGCACCGCGCCCCCAAGTGCTTCATAGTTCCAGCCCGTCCGCCGGTCTCCCTGCCAAAACTCAGCGGTCCCGGGGTCGAACAGAACGCCATTGACTGCCACGCCAAAAGGTAAGTTTGGCGGGCCACGCCGACTTGCCTGGTGCAGAGGAGTGATTTTGTCGGCAACCACCGGATTGGCTGGCAGCCGAAAGCGATGCCTCTGCTCGCGGATTCGATGAGGGTTGCCGTGGTTCGGAAAGCGACCCACCGCATGATCCGGCATGCCGTTGGCGGACACATGCCGATGTTCGCCATGAACCTCAATCGTATGCTTGCTGTCGGTTGGTGGCTGCTGGGTGGCGGGCGTCAGCCGCATGGCACGCACCCCCACAGCAAGATGCCGACGCAGGCGAGGCCCTTGGGCCACGGCCACAGCAGCCACCAGCACCAACAACAGGATCACGGCGAGGTTCCCACGACGCATCAGATCTCTCCCAAGGTTCAAAAGCCACTCCACATTGGAATACGGCGCCAGTCCGATGCAATCCACAGGCTACTGTGAGTCGCGGGGAAGTGTGCCACCCGTGGATGGCTGCTTAAACGTTTCTTGGGCTCGAGCTGGTCACGCCAATTCAAGAACCGCTCTAGTGATACGGCCACGCTAGCGTAGGCCTCGTCGAAGCGAGCAGCGAGGTTGCTGGTCTGGCTGCGTCGTGATCCATCTCGTGAAAACGTCCCGTGAAGAAATCAGCCAGTGTGAAACGCCGGCTGAAAGCGGGACCGAGAGAGTACACCCCAGAGGATTCGAACCTCTAACCTTCGGATTCGTAGTCCGATGCTCTATCCAGTTGAGCTAGGGGTGCGTAGTTTCCCGAGTCTCGCTAGCTTGATAGCGGGCTGTTGGCGGGAAGTCCCGAATTGTAGCAGGCTTTCTGGGGGGTGAGAAGGTCTCCACTCGCCCCAATTTCTGTCGGTTCTCTAGGCGAGCAAGCTCGTCTGGTGACGTCCGGCTCGGGCCGCTAGACTCCGCCGCCCGTTCTGGACCCTCGCCCTTGACGATTGCGCATGTACAAACTGCTCCTATGCTGGCGGTATCTTCGCACCCGCTACATCGCCCTGGCTTCCATCATTAGCGTCATGCTTGGTGTGGCCACGTTGATCGTCGTCAACGCAGTGATGGCGGGTTGCCATGAAGAGACACTCAAGCAGTTGCACGGCATGCACAGCGATCTTGAAGTCGAGGTCCGCAGCATGGAAGGGGCCCTAACGCCGCGGCCCACATGGCAAAGATCCGTGAGTTGGCGGCCGATAAGATTGCCGGGATGAGCCCCACCGTCCGAGTCCCGGCCATGCTTGGCTACAACGTCGGCCACCAGTATCACACCCAGCAAGTGATGGTCATTGGCGTTGATGAAGCGACTTATGCTTCGGTCAGTGGGTTTGGCGAGTACTTACAGCATCCGCAGAATCGCGCGGGACTGGACTTCAAACTCAAAGAAGGTGGCTACGACACGGTCGATCACCAGGCAGCCGATGCTGCAACGGCCAAACAGCGAAGCCAGCTAGCGAACGCCGGTTGGCCTCGCCGTCGGGCGCTGCATCGAATGACGACGCCCGAGCTTGGTTCCGTCGACCCCGCTCAGGTGACTACAAGCCAAGAAGACCCCTTCGCGACGCAGAGCGCCATTGCCGTTGAAGAGTTCAACCCGGCCAAGGAACAACACGTGGGCTGCGTGTTGGGCATTGGGCTGGCGAGTTATCGTAGCGCGGAAGACGAGGACGTCTTCGTTCAGCTTCCAGGCGATGATGTCGAGTTGACCTATCCGTCGGCTGGCCGCCCCCCCAAGCCACTCTCGGCGAAATTCACGGTCGTCGACTTCTACGAGAGTAAGCTCCCGCATGTCGACCAATCTTTCGTGTTTGTCCCGCTGGGAAAGCTGCAGCAGATGCGAGGGATGGTTGATCCCCTTACGGGTGTCGCGAACTTCTCAGCGATCCAGATCCGCCTCAAGGAGGGCGTCGAGCTGAACGAAGTACGCGATCTCTTGAGAAGCGCTTTTTCGGAGCAGTACTACATGGTAAGCACCTGGATCGACAAGCAGGGGCCGCTGCTCACGGCGATCAAGGTGGAGACCATGGTGCTGAATGTGTTGCTATTCTTGATCATTGCGGTGGCTGGCTTCGGCATCCTGGCAATCTTCTACATGATTGTCGTAGAGAAGACCCGCGACATTGGTGTGCTCAAGAGTTTGGGTGCTTCCAGCGGTGGGGTCATGAGCATTTTTCTCAGCTATGGACTTCTGCTGGGCATTGTTGGCTCTGGCGTTGGGGTGGTCGGCGGGCTGGTCTTTGTCACGTACATCAACGAGATCGCCATCTTGATTGGCCAACTGCTCAACATGAAGGTTTTTGACACCTCGATCTATGGGCACGATTTGATTCCCACGATTGTCGACCCGCTCACCGTCAGTTGGATCACGGCAGGCGCTGTGTTGATTGCGGTCTTGGCGAGTATCTTGCCTGCTCGCCGCGCTGCCGCCATGCGGCCGGTGGCGGCATTGCGCTGGGAGTAGGTCGCCCGTCACGACAGCACCTGGCGACCTTGGCTCCGTTCGGATTGGTTATGAACTCAACACTCGCCCAAATGACTGAAGCACCCATGGTCGGCTCGACAACAGCCACACTGCTTGAGGCTCGAGGATTGCACAAAGCGTACCGGGCTGGAGCTGTCGAGGCTTCCGTGTTGAAGGGAGTCGATTTAACGGTTCGGCAAGGCGAACTCTTGGCTGTGGTTGGCCAGAGTGGATGCGGAAAGAGCACGCTTCTTCACCTGCTAGGAACTCTTGAACGCCCCGACGCGGGAGAGGTTTACTTCCAGGGACAACGAATCGACACGCTCTCTTCCAGTGGGCGTGATCGTGTCCGTAATCGCTCCTTCGGCATGATCTTCCAGGCGTACCATCTGATGCCGGAGTTGACGGCACTCGAGAACGTGCTGGCCCCTGCCATGATCCGCTATGGGGTACTCAGCTACTGGCGTCGGCGGAAGGAGCTTCGCCAGCGGGCTGCTGAACTGTTGAGCATCGTGGGCTTGGGGCATCGCATCACGCACAAGCCTCGCGAGCTATCCGGCGGCGAGATGCAAAGAACGGCCATCGCTCGTGCGCTGATGAGCGATCCCCAACTGCTGCTGGCAGACGAGCCGACGGGCAACCTTGACAAAGCCAATGGTGACGAAGTCTTGAAGCTCTTGCAGCAGCTAAACCGTCAGCAAGGGCTAACCGTAGTTATGGTGACGCACGATCTTGGCATCGCCGCCCAGGCAGACCGAACCGTTACTCTCAGTGGTGGCCGAGTGCAGTTGACCGAGCAGCAGGCAGCGTAACTTACGCAGGATTGCTGGCAGCGAGCAACCACTTTGAACCCTGATGTCGAGTCAGTTCCCAGGTACCCTCTAAGCTGCCCGATTCAGCGGCGATCTTCAAGCGATTGGGGGTACGAGAGACGCTCTCGTAGCGCCCCTGCGCGACGCGATAGACAGAGCCGCGGTCGCCGCTTACTTCGCCCTCGTAGTCCAAGTACGCCAGTCGGTGATCAGGCAGCTGGGTAGCCATGACCGGTTCGGTGCCCGCGCCGCCCCAGCACTGGGGAAGCTTCAGCAATGACCACGTGCTAAGCGCACCGTCGGATTCTAGCATCAAGTCCCAGTGCGGTCCGTCGCGATAGTCCGGCGGACACTCGTGTCTGAGCAATACATAGCGTGGCATTGCGTAGGCCGGCAACAAGGTGGCTGGCTACAAGGTGGCTGGCAACGAGGAGCGAGCAACGAGGAGCGGGCAGCAGGGGGACAGATCAGCGTGGGTTCACCGTCAAAGGCGATTGTACCGTATTCCACTCCGGTGAATCAGCCGACTTGACCCGCGCTTGCAGGGTGACGGCTCCTTGTCCGACGGCCTGATAGGGAATCAGAAAAGTCTCTCGCCGACCAGCCGCGAGTTCCGGAATCGCAGCAAACTCAAGCACCCCATCCGCGCGCAGCCGGTAGGCGGTGGGCCCCCGTACGGAGTTTGTATTCAACTGCAAATTGGCTGCCGGGGCGAAGAACTCGACGACGATTTGCCGCTGGGATGTGGCTGAGGTGTTTTCCATCGCGATGGTCATCACTCCCGGTCTGCCGACCTGAGCAGGGTTTACGCTGCTCTGAACAGAAAGCTGCAACGGGCCGGCCGGGCCTCCTGGCGGTGTCGCGGGGGTGGTGGGACCTGTGGCGCCGGGCAGTGGTGGGCGAATCTCGATGGCCTGTTCGCGAGCTTCACTCAAACCGCCATCAGCATCCACAAAGAACTGGATTTGCGCGCCGGGGGAAGCCTGTCGGCACTCGCACTCAAGTCCGAACACCCGTGTTTGCCCCGGTTCGATCCGCGGTAAGGTCCATTGGAAACCGTCCGGCAGCTCGAGGAAGCCTTCACCGGGCAATGATTCCTGGCGTTTGATGGGGAACAACGCCGGGTCGTAGCGCATGCGGACGACCACGTTCGTTGCTGCGGAGGCACCCAGGTTCTTGATCACACCACGAATGTCTCGGGTGACTTCGCCTACGTCACGCAGGCGATCGGCAACTAACTGCACATCGAGATTGGGTTTTGGGGGCGTCAGCGGCTGCGCTTCGAAAGAGTCGCGGTCGTAGGCTTCGGTGGCGCCGTCGGCCTGCACGATGACTTCGTGTCGCCGCTGGCCTGGTTGAAGCACTTGGAATTCGAGCTGAACCTGGTCGGACTCGCCGGGGCCCAGGTCCGACATTTGTCGGTACTCAACTCTATTACCGCCAGAGTCGAACTGGTTGCTCAGCCCTTGGTCGAAACGATCGGTCAGCACGATGTTACGAGCCGGGGCGTCGCCGCTGTTCCGTACGATAATGCTGTAAGCAACCGTATCTCCCACTCGGATGGGATCGGCCGTGTCACGCTGCATGCGAACGGTCAGGTCAGGTCGCCCGGCGGGTGTGGGAATGACGGGCGGCGGGGTCACGCCTATCGGCGCCGGATTGCTTGGCTGAATCGGGGCAGGCGTTGGTTCAACAGCAACGGGCGGCAGACCGGTAGCCGGCACACCGTTGGCCCACGTGACCGAGGTTTGTCCCGAGCCAACGTTAATTTGCGGACCAACCGACGAACCAGCCTGTTCGGGTCGAACGATGGTGATGTTCACGCTGGAGGTCCCGGTGGCGGCGTCCGTGGGTTTGATCTCCACGCTCGCTCGGCCTTGGCTATCGGTTGTGGCTTCGGCCGTCTGGCCCGCTTGATAGCCGAGCCTGGCTCCAGCGCCGTCGGAGACTTCGTAGCGAACAATCCAGCCAGCAATTGGGGCGCCGTCGGTTTGCCGGGTGACGGTGGTCGTGAGCGTGTGAGGCTGTCCGGCGGCCACGGTGGCCGGAGCGGGCAGTTGCCATTGCGCATCGACCCAGTAAATGACCGCTGAAGCTTTCCGCGAGGCCCAGTCCTTTACGTCGGGGTTATAGGCAGTGATGTAGCTGGTTCCCTCGGCTGCCGAAGAAACCGAAACCCAAGCATCGCCCGGGCGAATCTGAAGGTCGTCTGCTGGATCGGCCAACGAACGACGCAGACACGTGTGGTAAGGCGACGTGTAGCCGACCGCATAACGGTTGTCGACCTTCTTGGGCCGCTCCCAAGGCCACCGCAACACGTCGGGTTCGCCCTCTTCAGCAATTTCGACAAACTCACCAACGCCTTGGCTGCCAAGCATCCAGTCGATACGGCGGTTTGTTATCAGGTATCCCGAGGAAGAACACACTCCCGCACGGAGCACCACCTCGCTGCCGACCGGAGCCAGCACTCGCTCTGGAGTCAGAGTGACGCGGTCCTGCGGTTGGGGCACCGCTTGTTGGTTGCCGAACAGGCCACCACCTGGCAGCAACCCAGCCAGGGGACCCGGTGCGGCTTGCGAGAAAACAGGCGGTGCCGGCAGGTTGCCCGTCGGCGGGGCAATCGCTTGAATGCCTGCAAAGGGATCCGCCTGTTGAGGGGCGGCGATCACAGGTTGCCCTGGCGCCACGGGCGGTGTTTCGCCCGGGAATATAAAGAACTGCTCGCCGGAGGGATCGATCCTGGGCAACGACGCGCAGCCACCCAGCGTTCCCAAGCAGAGCGCCAGGATCAGCAGCGGTAGTCGGCGGACGGGGGGGGCGGAGGGCATCCGTCATCGTCGGGGTGTTAGGGGCCGGAGCGCGCGCAGGCGCTCGGCTGTGAAAACCTACCGCCTGGGCAAAGGCGTGATGCCAAAATGCAACGCTCAGGGTGTTTTTTAGGGACATCGGAGGTGAGATTCTGAGGGCCATAGGGATTGTGAGTGGCGTGGGACCGCGATCTGGGCTCAGTCGCCGCAAGCCTTGGCGATTTCTTGCTTTACCCAGATTGCCCGATTAGGATCGAGGCAGAGAGCCGTAGGCCTTCTTCGGGGCCTTGGCATCTGTTGCGCATCGAACCCGCGGCATTGATTGTCGCCTACCACGGAACACCCCTGCCGGCCTGTCCTTTGCCGGTGCTTGTTACCCTCGATTGAGGCCTCTATGCGATCCCGTTTGCCGTCAGCAATTGTTCACTCTTTGACCGTCTTGGCACTCGTCGCTATCGCCACGGCACCGACTTACGCCCAATTTGGCGGCGGCGGTGGTGGGTTCGGTGGAGGCGGTGGTGGTGGCTTTGGTGGTGGAGGCGGCGGCTTCGGCGGCGGTGGAGGAGGAGGAGGCAATGGCGCCTCGGGCGTGATGGTTGACGCCAGCGGTGTGGTGCAGCGCGCTGTCGTTGCGGATCCAACAGGTCAACTAACCCGACAACGTGTTGCCGAGGCGATGGCTGGCTTGGAAGGCGACTTGGCCAAGCCGAGCAAAATGCGAAAGGTCTCGATCACCCGCCTAGAACAAGCGGTTGCCGCCAAGCTGGATGCAGGCAGTGGGCCGAACGACGCGATGCGTCACCTCGCTGGTCTTACTCACATTGACTACGTGTTTTGCTATCCGGAATCGGGCGACATTGTTATCGCCGGACCGGCTGAGCCATGGGCTGATGATCTTTCTGGCCGCACGCGTGGCGTAGCCTCCGGGCGCCCCGTGCTTGAGTTAGAGGACCTAATCACCGCTCTGCGAGCGTTTCCTCCCGCGGGCAATGGCAAGCAACCACTGATTTATTGCTCCATCGATCCCACGCCGGAGGGCCTGCAGCGGATGCAGCAGTTCTTGAGCCGGCCCCACTTTGATCCCACTCGTCGCCCATCGCAGCAAGAGACGCGGTTCTTCGTCGAGCAATTGCGGGAGCAGTTGGGCATGCAAGAAGTCACCGTGGGTGGCATTCCAGCCAGTACTCACTTTGCTCAGGTCATGGTCGAGGCTGACTATCGGATGAAGCTGATTGGCATCGGTCTGGAGCAGCCGCCCGTGCGACTGGCGAGCTATGTGAAGCGCGCTAACCCCGCGATGGTTGGTCGCAATGCCATGCAGCGCTGGTACTTTGTGCCCGACTATGAGTGCCTACGCGTGAGCGACGATGGTTTGGCCATGGAGGTAGTAGGCGAGGGAGTCAAGCTAATTGGCGAGGACGAATTCGTTGGGCAAGATGGCAAGCGAAAGTCAGTCGGCCGGTCAAATCGGGCTAGTGAAGCGTTCACCAAGGCTTTTACCAAGATTTATCCGAAGCTGGCCTCGCGTTCTCCTGTATACGCTCAGCTGCGAAACTGCATCGACATGGCCGTGGCTGCCGCTTTCATCCAGCAGCGCGATCTCTACGGCGAGGCGGAGTGGACGCTGCCCGTCTTTGGTAGCGAAGAGGTTTACCCGGTTGAGACTTACAATGCTCCACAACAAGTTGCCACGGCCGTCAATGCCATGTGGAAGGGAGCCACGTTGATGACGCCTATCGGCGGTGGCGTCGAGCTTCGTCCGAGTTGGGCGCTGCGTGAGGAGAATGTTCTGCCCGATGACCGTGGCAATGTGACAGCCAAACGGGCTGAGTTGCGAGCTCCGCAACTGGCCGACGATCAGTGGTGGTGGGACTAAAGCCGCACTGGCTTCAGTGGTTTACTCAGGCAGCAGCGATCAAGTGGCTCACCCAGCCTCAACGGCTGGCGGCTACGGGGGCCGCTTGGATGGCTTGGCTAACGAGCGTCAGCAAGCGAACGTAGCTTTCTTGGTCGAACTGCCGTTCGCCGGCGGCCCGACGAAGCTCTTCATTAAACGGGATGCTGCGGCCTTGCGGGATGCGGACCAGCGCGAAGGCGGTCTTGCTAGGGATACCCAAGGTGAATGAGCCGCCGTCAACATGCATGTCTCGCGTTTCGTGCATGTTTGGTGGGAGCAACTGCATGGCGGCCCCGATCGGTTGATAGGGACCGGAACCGTTCTCATCGAGCGCCCAAACGAGGGTGCCAAGATTGCCATCTTTGGCGGAGACCCAAAAGAAGTGGCGCACTTTGCGTAGCACATGCTTTCCCTCGACCAGCATTAGAGTTGGGGCGTCCATGATTAATCCATGGCGATAACGGGCCACTTGTTGTGTGTCTTTCAAAGCTTCTTCGTTGCCTGAGAAGACGCTGCCGCCAATGAAGCCGAGATTCGCGCCAAGCTGTTTGTGCGTATCGCCTGTGATGGAGACATGCTGGCCACGGATTGGCGTGGAGAAGCCAACGGCCACTTTCTCCAGGTAGTAGTCGCCCTCGGCAGCTCGCCCGACGTTTGCAAGCAGCAGGAGGTTGAACATCTCCGCGTATTTGTTCACGGTGGACGATACGGCAGAGGTGTCGCCTTCAGACAACCGGCCACGCACGAAAAGCACGGGATGCGACCAGCCAGCAACGCTTTCATTGCCAACGACTACGCCACCGGGAATCCTGGCCATGGGCTGCGGTTCAAAATCCCACTGCGGGTCGACAGCCCATGACGAGTGAGCGCAGAGGCAAATCACCAGGCTCAGAGCGGCGGGCCTGATAGTCTGGAGGATCAAGGTGCCAGTCATTGGGGGATTCCTCTTTTGTCTTCTACGGCCGCAGCGTAGCTCGCCGCGTAGGTCGCGGTTTCTATTCAGACTGCAATCGTAGAGTGGCTGCATAGGGGCGGCCAGAGCGAAGTTCTCGCCAGCGGGCTCCCGCTGGCTAGCGATTGCCGGAAGTTGCTACTGGCGAAGGGCTTCGGCGGGGGCCAGACGAGTTGCATTCAGCGCCGGCAGCAGACCGCCGACCACGCCCACCGCCACAGCAATGGCCATTCCTTGCCCGACGACGGTGGCGTCGATCTTGCCCGAGATGAAACCCTTAGCTGCTGGCAGCCAGGTGAGCATGTCTACCAGGAGAAAAGCCGCTAGCACGCCGACGGCTCCACCGGCCAAGCTCAGCAGGACCGACTCGCCGAGAATCATCTTGGCAATTCGGTGGCGGGTCCATCCCACAGCGCGTAACAGGCCGATTTCGCCGATCCGCTCTTGCAAAGACATTAGCATCGTGTTGAGCATGCCAAGCGTACCAATCACCATCGCAATCGCCGACGTGACCCACGCCATACCAATGGCCAGCTTCATTTGTGGCTGATTCCTTACGTGATCGCCCGCACGGTCAGCTTCGATACGGCCAGGATCGATCGCTTCGATGTTGGCAATGATCTGATCCATCTCCTGCTCGGAGGCTCCTTGCTTGGCGATGATGCTGAATCCGGTTACTTCGCCTTCGCGGCCCATGTGCTCTTGAAGCTGATCGATTGCCATGATGATGGAGCCTTTCTCGATGACGCTAAACCCATCGAAAACGCCCACCACTTCGAAGCGCTCGCCGTCAATATCCACCACCTCTCCGCTGGTCTTGCCAAGCGTCGCGGCAATCGTCTTGCCCAGCATCACGACTTTGCCATCAGTTTTGGAGATCAGGCGGCCACTGACCATATTCTCTTGGTAGTGATCAAAAACGGCGGTTTCGGGTGTCAGACCGTTGAGAGGCACGACCATCAGGTTCTTGTCCGGGAAGGCGGTCGAGTCGGTAAGCCCGGGGACAACTTCCAGTACGCCGTCGACGGCTTCGATCTTGTCCGTGTAAGACTCGTCGAGCGCGCTATTGAGAATCTCCGCTCGCCCGACAGCCAGGATGTCGATGCCAACGCCTTCGTAAAAGGCGATGAAGTCACGCTGGAAGCCCGTGGCGACTCCGACCAGAGCCACAACCGCGGCAATGGCGATCGCCACGGCGCTAGCCGTGAGCAGAGAGCGTTGCTTTCTTCGCAAAACGTTGCGTAAGCAGAAGGAGAGAAAGTGCATCGTGCGATGTGATCCTTGCTTGCTGCCGTTAGTCCTGGGCCGCTTGTTGCTCGCGATACTCAGCCATCGCCCGCGATAACTTGCGACGGAAGGATCGCATGTTGTCCTGGGCGACAATCGGGAGCTTGGACGCTAACAGATTCCGCCCACCAAACCAACCGCGAGGCTCCACCAAGACGCCGTGGCACTCTACAAGTAGTGCTCCAGGCTGGAATTGCAATTCGGTCACTTGCAAGTAGCCGGCAAGCCCACGATACGGGATCGATGAACCCAGGGCGTCGTCGCTGGCTGCTCTGCGCGGGATCGATTGCCAGACGGTGGGGTTTCGGGCGTCAGTCAGCAGATCCTCTGCGCTCACGGCGGACTCAATTAGGAGTCCATCAGCAGTAAACGTTTGCCCGCGGATGAGCCCCGAGATCATGACCTTGTCCAACAACGGCATCCGATAGCGATAGAGATACGGCTCGCCTGCCGCAGAAGGTTCATCTAACTGCTCGAGATACTGATCAAACTTGCCGGGCTCTTGTTCCGCTTTTTCCTTGGCCATGAAGTCGTTTAGCAAATCCTTCTCACGGATCAGCTTCAAGTCACCGTACACCACGAAGTGCTGATCGAGCCGTCGAATTGCACCGCCGCCCTCTAGGTCTTTTTCCGTAGTGATTCGTAGGACCTGCGGTGTGACTACTTTGTCTGCTAAGTAGCGCTCCATGCGTCCCTCGCCAACCAACTCAGCAAAGGCAGCATGCTGCTCCTCGGCGGACATTTCGACCCGCATTACGGGAGGCGTCAGGCGCACGACCGCATCGCCGCCGCCTGGCCCTAACGCTAAGCCTTCGTCAACAAGCTGAGCCACCACGGGATGCGGTGAAGCGGGGGCGATCGACTCCGCATAGGAGGCGGACCCGGCCGCGCAAAGCAACAGGGCAACTGTCGCCGTAACCGTACCAGGGAAGCAGGTTAGCAGGGCTTGCATTAGCGTAGATTTCCCGTCGGTGATTTAAGTACCACGTTCTCGATTCGTGCAAATTATACGCAGGACGCCAAACGCAGGAGCAGGCCGCGCCACGAGTTCTGTTCGTGCCTCCTTCTCAAGTTGCCTGGCAGCTTGCAACCGCTATGATCCCCGTCGACAATGCACCAACAGGGCAATTCGAGACAAATGCTGTAACAGGCATCCTTTTCAGCGTATCAGGTGGGTGGGTACCGGTCTTGATGATTTGCACGCTCGGCGGGTCCCTTGTCGCAAGGCAAGCTTAGATCCCGATCGGTTCCGTGTGTGAGCGTTGCGCCATGCACGCGGGTTGCGCGTGCGGCGCTAATCGATCAACCGCGACCATGCCCAGTATGGGCTGCGCTACCTAGCGGGGGCGGCCGATGAACGTATTCAGGCGCCGGCTTACGGACGCTGTGACTTCCCTGAGCCGCCAGTAACCTCTGCCATGTCGCCTAGCCACTTCGCCTCAATCGGCCCGTTTCGATCGCTGGACGATCTCTTGCGGCGTCGCGCGGAGAATCACGGAGACCGCAAGCTCTACACCTTTCTTGGTGACGGAGAGGAAGTTTCCGAAACCTGCGACTATCGCTGGCTCGATGCCCGCGCACGCCGGATAGCGGGTTGGCTCCAGCAACAAGGACTGGTGGACGAGCCGGTAGTGCTCGTCTTTCCGGAGGGAATTGACTACGTCGCTGCTTTTTTTGGTTGCCTTTATGCGGGCTCCATTGCCACGCCCGCGAATCCACCTCGTCGCAACCAAGGGCGATCTCGTTTGGAGAGTGTGCTCTCGGATAGCGGCGCGCGTTGTGTGCTGACTAATCAGGTTGGGTTGGAACGAGCGACCAGCGCTCTGGCAGACAGTGCAATGGCGGGGGCCGTGTCATGGCAACCTGTGGAGCAAATCACCTACGACTTTGCGGAACGATGGCAACCTCGCGACCATGCCTCCGACGCCACCGCGTTCTTGCAATACACGTCGGGCTCCACGGGGGACCCCAAAGGGGTGATGGTTTCTCAGGCCAACTTGCTGGAAAACCAGCGGCTGATCACCAATGCCTTCGGGCAAGATGAGTCGATCGTCGTGGCAGGGTGGTTGCCCATTTACCATGACATGGGCCTGATCGGGAACATCTTGCATCCTCTGTTCCTGGGCGGACAGCTAGTCTTCATGCCGCCGGTAGCTTTCCTCCAGAAACCAATTCGTTGGCTCAGGATGATTGCAGACTACGGCGCCACGATCGCCGGCGGACCCGACTTTGCCTACGACCTGTGTGCACGAGAAATCACCCCTGCTGAGCGGGAGTCGCTTGACTTGTCCAACTGGCAAGTAGCCTTCAATGGTTCGGAACCACTTCACGCTGGCACCCTACGTCGTTTCGCGGAAACGTTTGCGGAGACAGGCTTTCGAGAAGAGGCGTTTTGTCCCTGTTTCGGGATGGCCGAAACCACGCTCTTGGTTTCGGGGTCGCGAAAGACGGCCAAGCCTCGCTTTGCGACCGTCCAGCAAGCTGCCTTACAGGGCCGTCAGTTTGTGACGGCTACGTCCACGGTAACCGCTAGCTTGGAACTAGTAGGATCAGGGCAACCGGATCGTTCTCTCAAGACGGCGATCGTGGATCCCGATACCCGGGAATCACTTCCAGACGGACGGATCGGCGAAGTCTGGGTGTCTGGCCCGACGGTGGCTCAAGGATACTGGAAGCAACCGGAGTCCAGTAAGGAGACTTTCGCAGCGCAGCTGGCTGACGCGGATGGCCACGATTACCTGCGAACGGGTGACCTGGGCGTGTTGCATGAAGGCGAACTCTTTATCACTGGCCGCCTGAAAGACGTGATCATCGTCCGTGGCGCCAATCACTTTCCGCAAGATATCGAGCGGACTGCCGCCGCCGCTCACGAACAGACGACCGACGGTTTTAATGTCGTCTTCGGGTTGCCAGGCAGCGGGCAGGAGCAAGTTGCTCTGGTCCAAGAAGTACGGCGCGACGCATGGCGATTGCTGTCCAAGAACTCTGACAAGGCCGCAGCCGTCGCAGCAGCCATCCGCTCTGCCGTTTTGCAAAGCCACGAAGTTTCTTTAGCGTCGATCGTTCTGGTACGTCCCGGCACCTTGCCGCGAACCAGTAGTGGCAAACGCCAACGCACCAAGACCAAGGAGAGGTTCCTTGCCGGCCAGTTCGATGGGGCTCTCCAGCAGCAACCGCCTGCAGCGGCCGGCGCCCTTCCGGCAACTGCCTGCGAGGGTCCCCTAAGGCGGACGCAGGACGTTGCCCAGCTGGAACGCTGGATTCTTGGCAGGATCGCGGAGCGTCTCCAAGTTGAAGCTGATGCGATCGATCCTCAGCAACCCTTTGCCAGCTATGGGCTCGACTCACTGGCGGCCGTTCGTCTGTCTGGTCAATTGAGCGAGCACTTGGGGCTAGAGGTTTCGCCTACTCTTGCATACGACTATCCGACGCCACGCGCAGTTGCTCAGTACTTGATTGTGGGCGAAACCGTGGCCGCGGGATTGGCATCCCAGTACCGCGATGACGATGCTCCGCTAGCCATCGTGGGGCTAGGTTGTCGCTTTCCTGGCGCGTCTACCGTCCAAGATTATTGGAACGCACTCTCCCAGAGTGTTTGCTCCCTAGGGCCTGCTCCCACCGACCGCTGGCCCCTGAGCCCGACGCAGGAGCAGCAGGCTCCCGTAGGTGGGTACTTACCCGCCATCGATCAGTTTGACCCCGCGTTCTTCGGGATCAGCCCACGCGAAGCCGAACAGATGGACCCGCAGCAGCGTTTGTTGTTGGAGGTCGCTTGGGAGACGCTGGAGTCTTCGGGCGCCGTTCCGCCGGCGATGCGGGGGATGCCAGTCGGTGTTTTCGTGGGCGTTAGTTCAGGCGACTACAGCCGCTTACAAGCGGAACTTGCGGCTGAAGCGGATCCCTACTCTGCAATCGGCGGCTCGTTGGCCATTATCGCTAACCGTCTGTCCTATACGCTCGACTTCCGTGGCCCCAGCCTGTCGATCGACACAGCCTGCTCTTCGTCGCTAGTGGCGCTCCATCAAGCAGCTTCCGCCATCCGCCGCGGCGACTGCGACATGGCGCTTGCGGGTGGTGTGAGCCTGATCGCTACCAACTCGCCGACCGAATCGCTTTCCCAATCGGGGATGTTATCTTCTTTGGGATTGAGTCGTGCATTTTGTTTAGGTGGAGATGGATTTGTACGTGGCGAGGGTTGTGGATTGGTTTTTTTGAAGCGTTTGGAGGACGCTTTGTTGGTTGGTGACCGGGTGTATTGTGTGCTGCGAGGCACGGCGGTGAACCAGGATGGTCGCAGCAACGGTTTGACGGCTCCCAATGGTCCAGCGCAACAGGCGGTGATACGTCAGGCGTTGCAGAGCAGCGGGCTGCAGCCTGCAGAGATCGACTACGTGGAAGCGCACGGCACGGGTACGGAGCTGGGCGACCCGACCGAGATGGGGGCGTTGGCGGCCGTGTTTGGCGGCGTCCGGTCGCGTCCGCTGCAAGTGAGCTCGGCGAAGGTGAACGTGGGCCACCTGGAAGGGGCGGCCGGGATTGCCGGGCTGATCAAGACGTGCTTGTCGCTGTACCACGAGCAGTTGCCGCCGCACCCGCTGTTCGACCCGCAGAGCGATGGTCCGAACGGCCCGAGCCCGCATATTGATTGGTCGCAACCGATCACGATTCCCACCGAATTGACAAGCTGGCCACGCGAACCGGGCCGAGTGCGTCGCGCGGGAGTCAGTTCGTTTGGGTTTGGAGGGACCAACGCACACGCGATCGTGGAAGAAGCGCCAGCCGAGGCGCTGGCCTCGGAGGCGCCCACGACCAGCGGGCCACGCTGGTTGACCTTGTCGGCCAAGACGCCCACGGCGTTGGACGCGCTTGTGAAGCGTTACGCGGCGGAACTTCCCGAAGGTTCGCTCGAAGCGATCACGTATGCGGCCAACACGGGCCGCGCATCGCATGCCGAGCGTTTGGCGGTGGAAGGCTCGTCACGAGAAGAGCTGCTCGGCCGCCTGCGCAACGCGCAGCCATCGCGTCACGTGCTGCGTCACCGCGCTGCGCGTGGGTTGACTGCCGGCTGGTTGTTTGGCGGCCAAGGAGGTTGCCGGGCAGGGATGGGGCGTGAGCTTTACCAGCGTTACCCGCGCTTCGCCCAGGCGTGGGACGCCTGCGAATCGATCGTTCAGGAGCAGTGGCCCCGTTCGCTGTCGACGATCTGCTGGGAATCACCCGCAGAGTATCTTCCCCGAGTCGATGCGCAGGTGGCGTTAGTGGCTTGGCAGCTTTCGCTGGCGGAGCTTTGGCTGTCGTGGTCTGGTGTGCCTGCTTGGGTGCTGGGCCATAGTCTGGGGGAGTATGCGGCGGCGGTGACCGCAGGCGTGCTGGGTCGAGAGGAAGCGTTGCAGATGGTGTGCCACCGCGCTAGGTTGCTCGATACGCTGAGCGATCGCGGCGGGATGCTGGCGGTGATGGCTCCCGCGGAGCAGGTGACAAGCCAGTTGCCAGCGGATCTTTCGATTGCCGCGGAGAATGGCCCGCGTCAGACGGTCGTCTCAGGCAGCGAGGCGGCGCTGGAGCGTTTCGCAGCCGATTCGGGTCTTCGCAGCAAGCGTCTGGCCACCAGCCATGCGTTCCACAGCGCGTTGGTCGATCCGGTGGTCGAAGCGTTCACGCAGGCTTGCGCCAAGATCACGATGCGTGCGCCACAGATTGGCTGGCTGTCGACCCTCACGGGCCAGGCGATCGAACAGCCCCCCGAGGCCGATTACTGGGCGCGTCAGATGCGGCAGCCCGTGCGTTTGGCAGCCGCCTTGTCGCAAGCGCCCAGCGATGGGTTGCGATTAGAGTTGTCGCCCACGCCCGTGCTGCGAGCGCTGACTGAAGGAGAGGCTCCCAGCGCCGCTGGTTGGCGTGAAGGGGAAGAGGCGGCCGTGGCCGAGGCGTCGGCCGCGATGCTCTGGACCCGCGGGTTGTCGATCGATTACCGGGCGTTGCATCCGCCGCAGCGGCTAAGCGTTTCGCTGCCGAGTTATCCGTTTGAGCGTCGTCGTCACTGGTTCAAGCCTGGCCGGCCGCGACGGCTATCGACGCCCGAGAAGGTTGTTCACCCGCTGCTGGGCGTGGAGCTTGATCTGGCGACAAGCAGCGGTCGGGTGTTCCAGACCGATCTGGCGGATCAGCGCTGGCTGGAAGATCACCAACTGCTGGGTCAGCCGACCTTGCCGGCCGTGGCGTACGTGGAGTTGGCGTTGGCGGCCGGCCATCAGGTAGATCCGCAGCAATCTTGGCAAGTGGCCGATCTGCAGTTGGAACGTCCGCTGAGCTGGCCGGCGGGCTCCGAGTTGGTGCGCGTGCAGACGGTGGTCACCGCCCAACAGGCGTCAACCGACAGCGCATCCTCGCATCAGGTGGAAGTGTATCAGCACACGGGCGAGCGCTGGCTCCGCACCGGGCAGTGTCGATTAGAGCCGTGTCGATTAGAGCCATCCGACGCCCAGGCGTCTTGGCCGTCCCCCATCGACCGGTCGCTGGCGTCCCACTCGGTCAGCGCGCACTATGCCGCCTGCCGCGCCGCGGGCTTGGACTACGGCCCGGCGTTCCAAGCGATCACCCATCTCAGCGGCCAACCGGGCCACGCCATCGCCCAGCTCCAACTCCCCGCCGAATGCCCTCCCACCGGCTACCTCCTCCCCCCACCCCTGCTGGACGCCGCCCTCCAAGCCACCGCCGCCGCCCTACCAAACAACTGGAAAAATACCTGGCTCCCCAAATCCATCAAAAAAGCAAAACTCAAAATCCACGCCAACGAAAAGAAACTCAAGGCGCGTGTGACAGTCAAGCAACCTAATGAACTGGTCGTGGCGGCTCCTGATCAGCTGGTAATCGACGTGGAGGTTCGCAATGAAAGCGACCACGTCGTTGGTCATTTGCATGATGTTGAACTGGTAGCTCTACAGTCACGTTCCATCAAGACCTACTTCGACGTGAACTGGGAGCCACTCCCAAGAGAGCAAGAAACGAGCGAACCTCCTGTGGTTGCGACCGAAGCGATGGCCCGAGAAATCCGAGAGGTCGCTCCGCACATTGCCAAGCAAACGGGGGCGGACCGCCACCTTGCTTTGCTTCGCGAGCTTGAGTCACTAAGCGTCGCCTACGCCGATCATGCAGTATCCGCACTGGATGAATCGCAACTTCTTCACACGGATCAGTCAGTCAGCTTAGCGCAACTTTGCGATGCCTTTGGTATCGCTTCGTCCAAGGTACGTCTCTTCGAGCGTGTCCTGGAGATGTTGTCAGAAGTGGGGCGACTGCAGCGTTGCAGGGACGGCTGGCGATCTCTGCGCGCGCCGCACTCTGGGGACATCGAAGGGCGGGTATTTAAAGCGAATGCTGAGCACCCCACGGGCCAGGCAGAGCTGACGTTGCTGGCAACGTGTGGGCCTAAGTTGGCTAGCGTGTTGCGCGGCGAGATGGACCCGCTGTCACTGCTGTTTCCTAGTGAAGGCGGTGGCGCGGCGGATTTATATCGTTTCTCGGCCGGCTCCGTGGCGCTGAACAAGCTGGTCGGTGAAGCTGTTGCCCAGCTTGTCGAAGCGTTGCCTGATGGTCGCAGTCTGCGAGTTCTGGAAATCGGCGCCGGCACAGGAGCAACCACGCAGCAGGTGCTGCAGCGAATCGGCCCAGACCAACTGCGTTATGTCTTCACCGACGTCGCGCCGGGCTTCTTGGCCGCAGCACGCCAAAGATTGCCTCGGAGCTCGAACCTAGCGTTCCAAACTCTCGACATTGAACGTGCTCCTAGCGATCAAGGGCTGGAGCTTGCGAGCTTTGACGTGGTGATTGCGGCAAACGTGCTCCAC
The DNA here is from genome assembly GCA_965263315.1 of Lacipirellulaceae bacterium. Lineage (GTDB taxonomy): Bacteria > Planctomycetota > Planctomycetia > Pirellulales > Lacipirellulaceae > JBCCQL01. The sequence continues at coordinate 68,446 of CBDHGZ010000004.1, forward strand.
GCCACGGCCAACCTGGCAGAGACTCTACAACACGTGAGGCAACTCTTGGCCCCGGGTGGCAAGCTGTTGCTGGTGGAGGGAACGCGGCCTACGCGATGGCTCGACCTGACGTTTGGCATGACCGACGGCTGGTGGCGCTTTGAAGATACGCAGTTGCGACCTAACCATGCCTTGCTCGACCCAGAGGCTTGGCGGGGCGTGCTGCAGCGCTCCGGCTTTGACGAGGTGGCGCAGGTTACGCCGGTTGAGGAACAAGAGGGCCTTTCGGCTGAAAACCGCGTGATCCTCGCTTCAGCACCTCACGCGCAGCGAGAACGAACAGAGATTCAGAACGGCAAGCGGTTCGCTCTGGTTGGTCATGCTGGGCCGGAGTTCAATTCACTTGTTGCCGAGTTAGAACAGCGCGCTCAACTGCCCGAGTTGTTTTTCCTGGACAATCAGCGAAACAGGAACGATTGGTGTGAGGTGCTTGGCGGTCTAAACGCTACCGAGATCGTTGTTTCCGTTCAGCCGCCAAGTGACGAGGATGTAGCCACTGCGGCAGAGTCGCTAGTGAATCAACTGCTTGTCGTCTTCCAGGCAGTTAGCGACTTAACACAAAATGATTCCGAGGCAAGCTTGCAGCGGCTCACATTGCTAACTAGCAAAGCCGTGGCCATCAACTTCGCGGAGTCTGCTTGCCCTGCGTCTGCAGGCCTCTGGGGGCTGGCACGAGCTGCGGCACGGGAGCTAACCGGGGTCGCTTTACGTTGTATCGACGTTGAGGACTTACAGCATGCCGCCAGCGGCATCGTAGACGAGTTGCTGATGGAAAGCGGCGTCGAAGCCGAGGTTTCCCTCCGCACCCGCGGGCGATTTGTTCGCCGGCTCCAAGATGCTTCCCACCAGTGGCAAGCGGCCGAGGCTCGGCGGCTGGACATCCAGGAGCGAGGTTCCCTCGACGGCCTCCGGCTTGTCAAGACGACACGCCCCGAGCCAGGCAAGGGAGAAGTCCTAGTTGAGGTCGCTGCGGCGGGGCTCAATTTTCGTGACGTGCTGAATGGGCTTGGTCGCTATCCCGGGGATCCACCTTTGGGGGCAGAGTTTTCGGGAGTGATCCGTGCGGTCGGAGAGGAAGTCGTTGATTGCTCCCCGGGTGATCGTGTCATAGGGGTAGCCGGCAACTCGCTGGCGGATTTCGTCACCGTTCCCGCAGAAGCGGTACTCAGGCTTCCCGATGCGTTGTCTCTCGCGGAGGCTGCCACGCTGCCAGTCGCCTTTGGAACAGCAGTCGTCGCCATTGAGGAATTGGCTGAAGTGGCAGCCGAGACAAGTGTGCTGATTCACTCGGCAACCGGCGGGGTGGGTATGGCGGCGTTGCAACTTGCCGAAGCACGTGGCGCGAAGGTCTTCGCTACCGCGAGCCTTGGCAAGCAGGCATGGCTCCGCCAACAGGGGCTAGAGCACGTTTACGACTCACGTTCCAAGCAGTTTTTCAGCCGTGTCCTAGAAGACACCTCGGGCCAAGGCGTCGAAGTTATCGTCAACACGTTGGGCGAAGAGTTTCTTGAGGCCAATCTGCAGGTACTAGCTCAAGGGGGAATGCTGGTTGATCTCACGAAGCCGAAACATGACTTAGCAGCCCAGATCGCAGAGCGTCGCCCGGACGTGGCCTATCGCTTGGTTGATCTCGCCGCCGACTGGGCTCGCCATCCGCGGCAAATCAGGCAAATCCTGCAGCCCGTACTCAACCGTGTCAGCGCCGGCCAATTGAAGCCACTGCCATGGGAGTCGTTTTCACTCGATGCCGCATCGGATGCGTTCCGCAAGATGCAACGCGCGGGGCATCTCGGCAAACTGCTGCTGCAACCCATTGCCACACGACCAGAGCCTCGCGTCGTTGCGTTAGACCGCGACGACGCGTGCGTGATTACGGGCGGCCTGGGTGACCTGGGGCTGCTGACTGCGGAGTGGCTGGCTGGGCAGGGCGTGGGAACCATCGCACTTGTGGGGCGCAGCAAGCCGTCTGACCACGCAGCTGCACGCATCGAACAGATTGTGGACCAGGGCGTCCAAGTTCTAGTCCGCTCGGCCGATGTCTCGGATGGCGCCGCGCTAGGTGTCGTCTTGGATGAGGTCCGCGCAACGGGAGCAAGGCTGAGCTGTGTGGTGCATTCGGCTGGCGCCCTGGATGACGGTTTGATTCGTGATCAAACGCCAGAGAAGCTCTCGCGGGTGTTTGCGGCAAAGGTGCGAGGTTTAGCCAACCTCCACGAACTAACTGCCGTGGATCCGGTGAAGCTATTCGTTGCTTATTCCTCTGTGGCGTCGGTTCTGGGAGCTCCCGGCCAGGCGAATCACTCGGCGGCGAATGCTTTCATGGATGCGTTGATTGCTCGACGCCGCGCCGCCAACCTACCTGGGCTGACGATCAACTGGGGGCCGTGGCAAGACATTGGAGAGGCGGCCCGGCGAGGTGTTGATGAGCGAGCCGATCTGGGCGGCCTCGAGTTGCTTTCGCCGGCGGATGGCTTAGCAGCCCTTCACGAACTGCTTCCCCGAGGCGACGTAGCCCAGGTGATGGTGGCCCCCTGGAACTTGCAGAGCATTCCCGATTGGATGCGTGCTACCCCGCTTCTATCGCAAGTGCTTGATCAATCAGCTTCTAGCAACACGCTGGCCAAGTCGGAGTTCCTTAAGACACTTGAGGCCGCCCCGGCGTTCCGTCGTAGAGAAATACTGCGAGACCATCTGAAGCAACAACTGGCCGCCGTCTTGGGGATTGGCAGCGCTGATAACATTGCCTCGACCACGGCGATGTTTGATCTGGGCCTCGACAGCCTGACAACGATTGAGCTGAAGAACACGCTCCGTCATAGCCTTGGGCTTGATCTGCCTTCAAGCTTGGTATTCGACTTCCCCACCATCGACCTCCTTGCTGACGAAGTCCATCGTCGCTGGGTTGAGACCGTGGGGCCATCCCAGGTGCAAATACAGCTTGGAAATTCGAGCGAATCGGAACAGCTCAGTGACCCACAACCAACAACTGATGAAGGTAAGCCGCCACGCGGTGTCGATTCTGAGCCGGTTGATGCCGTGTCGACAGTTTGGGATGATCTGGCGGCTCTTGAGGACGAACTCGAGAGCTGGGAAGGGGCCTCGTGAGAGGTCCGTGGGGGAATGATTGATTGAAGTCTGAATTGCCAAGCAACGATCTTCCTGCAGCGCAAGTTGCTGCCGCATTGCAGCAAGCCCGCTTGAAGCTGCGCGAAGCTCGCCAGCGCCAGTCGGCCCCCATTGCTGTCGTTGGCGTCGGCTGTAGGTTTCCTGCCGCCAGCGATGCCAATGCCTATTGGGAGCTTCTCTCCAAAGGCGATTTGGGTTTGTCCAAGGTCCCAAGTGATCGTTGGGATGCTGAAGCTCTCCATGCCAAGGAGCCAAAGCAGGCCGGCCGTATTACTAGCACGCAAGCCGGTTTCATCAACGAAGTCGACCAATTCGACGCCAGCTTCTTCGGCATTTCGACACGCGAAGCCGCTTCGCTCGACCCGCAACATCGTTTGCTGTTTCAAGTCGCATGGGAAACGCTTGAGAACGCCGGCGCCAATCCTGATCGATCGCGCGGCGAACGGTGCGGGGTGTTCGTCGGCGCATGCAGCAATGACTATCTACACTTGCTGACGCAGCGTGATGCGAGTGAGATCGACGCCTACTTGGGCACCGGCAACGCTCATAGCTCGGCCGCCGGTCGGCTTAGTTACTTTCTCGACTGGCGAGGGCCAGCGATTGCTGTCGACACGGCCTGCTCTTCGTCATTAACCGCCGTTCACTATGCCGTGCAAAGTCTCCGCGCGGGCGAATGCGACGCCGCCCTGGCCGGGGGGGTGAACTTGATTCTCACGCCCGAACTGAGCATCAACCTTTCCCAATCGGGGATGTTATCTTCTTTGGGATTGAGTCGTGCATTTTGTTTAGGTGGAGATGGATTTGTACGTGGCGAGGGTTGTGGATTGGTTTTTTTGAAGCGTTTGGAGGACGCTTTGTTGGTTGGTGACCGGGTGTATTGTGTGCTGCGAGGCACGGCGGTGAACCAGGATGGTCGCAGCAACGGTTTGACGGCTCCCAATGGTCCAGCGCAACAGGCGGTGATACGTCAGGCGTTGCAGAGCAGCGGGCTGCAGCCTGCAGAGATCGACTACGTGGAAGCGCACGGCACGGGTACGGAGCTGGGCGACCCGACCGAGATGGGGGCGTTGGCGGCCGTGTTTGGCGGCGTCCGGTCGCGTCCGCTGCAAGTGAGCTCGGCGAAGGTGAACGTGGGCCACCTGGAAGGGGCGGCCGGGATTGCCGGGCTGATCAAGACGTGCTTGTCGCTGTACCACGAGCAGTTGCCGCCGCACCCGCTGTTCGACCCGCAGAGCGATGGTCCGAACGGCCCGAGCCCGCATATTGATTGGTCGCAACCGATCACGATTCCCACCGAATTGACAAGCTGGCCACGCGAACCGGGCCGAGTGCGTCGCGCGGGAGTCAGTTCGTTTGGGTTTGGAGGGACCAACGCACACGCGATCGTGGAAGAAGCGCCAGCCGAGGCGCTGGCCTCGGAGGCGCCCACGACCAGCGGGCCACGCTGGTTGACCTTGTCGGCCAAGACGCCCACGGCGTTGGACGCGCTTGTGAAGCGTTACGCGGCGGAACTTCCCGAAGGTTCGCTCGAAGCGATCACGTATGCGGCCAACACGGGCCGCGCATCGCATGCCGAGCGTTTGGCGGTGGAAGGCTCGTCACGAGAAGAGCTGCTCGGCCGCCTGCGCAACGCGCAGCCATCGCGTCACGTGCTGCGTCACCGCGCTGCGCGTGGGTTGACTGCCGGCTGGTTGTTTGGCGGCCAAGGAGGTTGCCGGGCAGGGATGGGGCGTGAGCTTTACCAGCGTTACCCGCGCTTCGCCCAGGCGTGGGACGCCTGCGAATCGATCGTTCAGGAGCAGTGGCCCCGTTCGCTGTCGACGATCTGCTGGGAATCACCCGCAGAGTATCTTCCCCGAGTCGATGCGCAGGTGGCGTTAGTGGCTTGGCAGCTTTCGCTGGCGGAGCTTTGGCTGTCGTGGTCTGGTGTGCCTGCTTGGGTGCTGGGCCATAGTCTGGGGGAGTATGCGGCGGCGGTGACCGCAGGCGTGCTGGGTCGAGAGGAAGCGTTGCAGATGGTGTGCCACCGCGCTAGGTTGCTCGATACGCTGAGCGATCGCGGCGGGATGCTGGCGGTGATGGCTCCCGCGGAGCAGGTGACAAGCCAGTTGCCAGCGGATCTTTCGATTGCCGCGGAGAATGGCCCGCGTCAGACGGTCGTCTCAGGCAGCGAGGCGGCGCTGGAGCGTTTCGCAGCCGATTCGGGTCTTCGCAGCAAGCGTCTGGCCACCAGCCATGCGTTCCACAGCGCGTTGGTCGATCCGGTGGTCGAAGCGTTCACGCAGGCTTGCGCCAAGATCACGATGCGTGCGCCACAGATTGGCTGGCTGTCGACCCTCACGGGCCAGGCGATCGAACAGCCCCCCGAGGCCGATTACTGGGCGCGTCAGATGCGGCAGCCCGTGCGTTTGGCAGCCGCCTTGTCGCAAGCGCCCAGCGATGGGTTGCGATTAGAGTTGTCGCCCACGCCCGTGCTGCGAGCGCTGACTGAAGGAGAGGCTCCCAGCGCCGCTGGTTGGCGTGAAGGGGAAGAGGCGGCCGTGGCCGAGGCGTCGGCCGCGATGCTCTGGACCCGCGGGTTGTCGATCGATTACCGGGCGTTGCATCCGCCGCAGCGGCTAAGCGTTTCGCTGCCGAGTTATCCGTTTGAGCGTCGTCGTCACTGGTTCAAGCCTGGCCGGCCGCGACGGCTATCGACGCCCGAGAAGGTTGTTCACCCGCTGCTGGGCGTGGAGCTTGATCTGGCGACAAGCAGCGGTCGGGTGTTCCAGACCGATCTGGCGGATCAGCGCTGGCTGGAAGATCACCAACTGCTGGGTCAGCCGACCTTGCCGGCCGTGGCGTACGTGGAGTTGGCGTTGGCGGCCGGCCATCAGGTAGATCCGCAGCAATCTTGGCAAGTGGCCGATCTGCAGTTGGAACGTCCGCTGAGCTGGCCGGCGGGCTCCGAGTTGGTGCGCGTGCAGACGGTGGTCACCGCCCAACAGGCGTCAACCGACAGCGCATCCTCGCATCAGGTGGAAGTGTATCAGCACACGGGCGAGCGCTGGCTCCGCACCGGGCAGTGTCGATTAGAGCCGTGTCGATTAGAGCCATCCGACGCCCAGGCGTCTTGGCCGTCCCCCATCGACCGGTCGCTGGCGTCCCACTCGGTCAGCGCGCACTATGCCGCCTGCCGCGCCGCGGGCTTGGACTACGGCCCGGCGTTCCAAGCGATCACCCATCTCAGCGGCCAACCGGGCCACGCCATCGCCCAGCTCCAACTCCCCGCCGAATGCCCTCCCACCGGCTACCTCCTCCCCCCACCCCTGCTGGACGCCGCCCTCCAAGCCACCGCCGCCGCCCTACCAAACAACTGGAAAAATACCTGGCTCCCCAAATCCATCAAAAAAGCAAAACTCAAAATCCACGCCAACGAAAAGAAACTCAAGGCGCGTGTCCACTTGCGTGGGGAGATAAATGGCGAAGAAGCGCCTGAGCAAATTCTTGCCGATGTATGCCTGTTCGATGGAGAGGCCAACACGGTCGCTTGGCTAGAAGGAGTTGAGATTGCCAACACCGGCCTGGCCAGAAAAACCGCACAACCGGTAACAGTTGCGGACAAGTCCGTAGAAGCTGGTGACAGCCAAGCGGAGCTGGAAACCTTGATGGCGGCATCGACGACCGAGCGCCGGGCGTTGTTGCTTGACCACGTGCGTCGGCGTTTGGCTGTTGTTATGGATATGACGATCGAAGAGCTTCCCCCGGAGCAACCGCTCGACACGCTTGGTTTGGATTCTCTCATGGCCTTCGAACTGCGCGACGACCTAGAGGAGAGCTTGGGAGTCGACGTACCGATGGACGTATTCCTGCAGCGTATGTCACTGGCGGAGCTGGCCGACAAGATTGCCGAGCTGTTCCAGGCTCGTGTTTCGACATCCCCGAGCACGTCGTCTGAGAACCAGACTTCGCCTGCAAACGATTTATCGAACTGGGTAGAAGGCGCCCTGTGAACCTTGACCAACTACAAGCCGAACTCGCCGAGCGCGGTTGCGTGCTTTGGGTCGAAGGTGAAATGCTACGGTTTCGTGCGCCCGACGGAGCCTTGAGCCCTCAGTTGATGACGCAGTTGCGTCGCAACAAGAGGGAACTTATCGCTCGGCTTCGCCGTGGGAGCCAAGCGGTAGGCCGAGGATCGCATACTCAGGAGCCATCGTTTGGGCAGCAGGCGATGTGGCTGCTGCACGATTCGGCCCCCAAGAGCCCCGCCTACAACGTTGCATCGGCCATTCGGATCGATACCCACGTCGACTATGATGCGCTGAAGCGTGTCTGGCATACTTTGCTTGCTAGGCATGACTCACTGCGCACGACTTTTGAGATTTGTGCTGGCAAGCTTGTGTCGCGCGTCCACGATCAGGCATTGGCGGACATCGAGCACGTACCTGCCTGTGGCGAGAGCGATGCCCAGCTTCAATCACGAGTCAAGGAGTGCTACGAGAGACCCTTTGACTTGAGCGCGGGCCCCTTGGCTCGACTTCGCTTGTTTACGGTTGCTCCTGATCGGCATGTGTTGTTGATGGCAATGCATCACATTGTTCTCGATGCCTGGTCGTTGTGGGTGCTGCACGATGAGCTGGGAGCGCTCTACGAACAGGAAGCTCAGGGAGCCGTTGGCATGCTGCCGGCTGTGGCTGCCAAGTACAGCGACTTTGTTCGCTGGCAGCAAGAGACCCCCAATACAGAAGCGGGGCGTGAGCAATGGCTGCACTGGAAAGCGTGCCTTGAAGACGGTCCCGAGCCGGCCCGATTGCCGTGGGATCGCCCGCGGCCGGCGAGGATCGAACAACGGGGTGGCTCGTTGCATTTCCGCTTGCCTGTCGAACTGGCCGAGTCGTTGCGAGAGGTTGGCCGTCAGCGGGGCGCCACGCCCTTCATGACGCTGATGTCCGTGTTTCAGACCTTGCTTCACCTGCACTCTGGCCAACAGGACTTCTTGGTTGGTACGACTACCTCAGGAAGATCGAAGCGTGAGTTCAATCGGTTGGTCGGCTACTTGGTGAATACGCTTCCGCTAAGGGCACAGATTGACCCTGCGATGCGCTTTAGTCAGCTCTTGGAGCAGACACGCGAAGTGGCGCTGAGTGCCATTGCTGCTCAAGACTTTCCTTTCCCGTTGATGGTTGAGCGACTCAACCCGCCACGTGAGACAGGGGCTTTGCCGCTGTGTCGGGTGATGTTTGGTTTGCAAAAGCCACACGACTTTAGCGAAGCGATGCTGGCCCTGGATGATGCGGATCGGTCAATCAACTGGGGCGGGCTTGCTGCTTCGGCGTTTCCTCTCGATCAACAAGAGGGACAGTTCGATCTGACACTTGAGATGTACGAAACGTCGAGCACGTTTCTGGGCTTGCTGAAATATGACACCAACTTGCTCGATCGAGAATCGGCTCAGCTTCTTGCTGACCGCTTCGTGTTCCTTGCCGAGCAGTTGGCTGCCGATCCGGATTTACCTTTGGATGAGCTTCAACTGGCTACTCCGGAGGAAGAGCAACAGATCGCGTCCTGGCAGTTGCCATCGACCGACACGAGTGACGCCAGTCGTATCGAGCAGCTGTTTTCCAAACGGGTTGTCTCCTCTCCCGATGCCATTGCCATTGAGGCAGAGGACGCGACCTGCACTTTTGGTGAGGTCGATCGGCGAGCCAATCAACTCGCGCATTGGTTACATGAAAGGGGCATCCAGCCAGGGGATCGCGTAGCTTGCTGTATGGAACGGGGGGCATCGGCCTGGATTGCTCACCTGGCATGCTTGAAAGCAGGGGCCGTCTACGTCCCGCTGGACGATGCAGGGCCCACGGCTCGCCTCGAAAAACTGATCGGTAACTGTCAGGCCAAGCTGCTGCTTTCGGATACTGCCACGGCGCAGCGTCTCGATCTCGCCGCAGCTGAGTTGTCCGCGACACTTGAGCTGCTTGACGAGGCAACCGAGGAGATATCCGCTTGCGAAGACATAGCCATCAACAATGACCAGGATGGCAGTTCGGCGGCCTATTTGATTTACACGTCCGGCTCCACAGGCGAGCCCAAGGGTGTGGTCGTTTCTCATCAGGCCTTTGTTGCCCACGTAAACCGCATTCAGTCCGTGTACGAGATCACTTCTGATGATGTGGTCTTGCAGTTTAGCGCGATGACATTCGATCCGTCGCTCGAACAGGCGTGGGTGGCTTGGTCTGCCGGCGCGCGGTTGGTGGTAAGAGGACAGCAGTTGTGGTCGACAGCCGAGTTCTGTCAGCGTATTGCCAAGCATGGCATCACGGTTGCAAACGTGCCTCCTGCGTACTTCCGTGAGTGCTCCGAGATGCGGCGTCATGGAGACCGTCCTCAGACGCCGTTGCGCTTAGTGATTGTCGGCGGCGATACGTTCCCCAAGGATACGCTGAGCGCCTGGCAAGACAGCTCTGTGCAGATTTTGAACGCCTACGGTCCTACGGAAGCCGTCGTCACAGCAACGGTGGCCGAGGTCAGCGCGCAAGCAGACACGGGCAGGGTCGTGCCTATCGGACGGCCGCTTCCCGGCACGCAGGCTCTGGTGGTGGATGCGAAACTGCGGCGCTGTGCGATTGGTGTGCCCGGCGAGCTGTTGCTCTCCGGGCCGGCGCTTGCCGACGGATATCTTGGCGACGCACAGCACACCCAGGAGCGATTCTTTACGGCGCCGCGGCTGACCGAAGACCAGCAGACTCTCTATCGTACGGGCGATCTTGTCCGATGGAACCACCGTGGGCAGCTTGAGTTCCTGGGCCGTATCGATCGGCAGATCAAAGTAAACGGCTATCGAATTGAGTTAGGCGAGGTAGAACGATCTCTCGAATTGGTCCCCGGAGTTAAGCAGGTGGTTGCCCAGGTTCAGGCTAGTGGCCAGGAATCTTGCTTAGTGGCTTACTATACCACCCAGGCCGATTCGACCGTGGAGCCAAACACCCTGGCGGCAGCGATCCGCCATAGATTGCCGCACTACATGGTCCCTCGGGCTCTGCAGCAGGTAGCGGAGTTCCCGCGCAAGCCTTCAGGCAAAGTTGACAACGCTCAACTACCAACCATTGCGATAAATGGTGCGATAGCATCGCGCGCGTTTGCTGCTCCAGAGAACAGCCTTCAGCAGGTTCTGGCAGAGGTTTGGCAGGAAGTCCTGGGAGTGGACCGAGTCGGCATTCACGACGACTTCTTCGAGCTTGGTGGCGCTTCACTAAAGAGTTTGCAGATTGTTTCCGCTGCTGAGGCTCGCGGGGTCCGATTAGCTGACGAAACACTTTCGCCCGCTCTGCTATTCGAATACCCAACCGTCGCTCAGCTTGCCGAGTTGCTGGTCTTTACCAACGACTCAGCCGAAGTTGGCGCAGCCTACTAGATCCCTCTCTCGTGAATCGGCGGACCATGTTGCGTGTCACTAAGTCCATCTTCGACAGCCTTGGCGTTCGGCTGCCAGATCGACGGGTCAGCACTGCCGAGATTCTCGAGGGCTGTCAGAACCCCGTAAGATTGCCCCTGGAGCGGCTCACGGGCATCCGGGAGCGCCGACTAGCTGGGGAAGGCTTATTCTCTATCGATCTTGCTGAGCAAGCGGTGGCTGACTGTTTGGCGCACTCGCCGGTCCGGGCGGCCGACTACGACGTGCTGGTCTGCACCAATATTTCACGGCGTGACGGCCCCAACGAGTTTACCTACGAACCAGCGGCCGCGCTTACCCTCAAGAAGAGGTTGGGGTTCGACAAAGCGTTTGCGCTCGACTTGACCAACGCCTGTGCTGGCATGTGGACGGGGGTCTATTTGGTTGACGCCCTCATCCGTACCGGTGAAATCCGCCATGGCATGGTGGTTTCCGGTGAGTACATCAGCTATCTGATTGAAACCGCGCAGCGCGAGATCACTGACTTCATGGATCCGCAGATTGCATCGCTCACGTTAGGTGACGCGGGTGTGGCCGTTTCGATGGGATTGTCTCCCTCGCCCGACGTGGGGCTTCACGATCTAGACCTCTATACCCTCAGCAAGTACAGCCCCTATTGCGTTGCGAAGCCAACGGACAAAGCGCATGGCGGAGCCGTCATGTACACCGATGCTATCAAAGTGACTGAGGCCGTTGTGCCGCATGCTGCGCGTCATGCCAAGCTGGTGGTCGACCGAAATGGCTGGCCGCTCGATCGGATTGACCACATCATTCCGCATCAGACTTCGCAGCTGACGATGCAGGAAGCTAAGAAGGAAATTCAGCGGCTCTACCAGTACGACTTCGGCGATTGCTTTCTCAACAATTTGGCGGAACGAGGCAATACATCGAGCAATAGCCATTTCTTGGCGATTGCTGACGCGATTCAAGCTGGCGACGTCAAACCTGGTGAAAACTTGGCCTTCTGCATCTCGGGTTCTGGTCAGACAACCGGGACGGCGCTCTACACAATGGATCAGCTTCCTCAGAGGCTTTCCAACGGCAAGACTATGTCCGACACAGCGTCGGCCACGAAAGGGGCCGTTGCCAGTTCTCTTCCTGTGCTGATGGCCATTGATGCTACAGCACTAGCTGAGCCTGCATCGGGCAGGTGTGCTGATACCCTCGCGCTGCTCGACTCAGCTGCGCAGGCTTGCTTACAGCAATCACGATTTCCCAAGGAGGAGATCGACCTGCTCATTTCTTGCGGGACGTATCGATCCGAATTTGTGATGGAGCCAGCCATTGCTGCGCTGGCGGGCGGTCGACTGCTGATGAACGAGGACCGCAGCCCTGCAGACGAGCACAAGACCTTGGCCTTCGACGTGATTAGCGGCCCCGTCGGCTTTCTGAAGTCGTGCTACTTGGCGGCCGAGCTTGCCCGAGCAGGCCAACTTGAGCAAGCCATGCTTCTGGCGTCCGAGGTCGAGAACAATCGGGAGGTGGATCCCGACAATCTGCTTGGCATACGGGAGATGGCGTCCGCCACGGTCTTGCACGAGTCTCCCGACGGTGAGACCGGTTTCGAGGCTTTCTGCTTCCGTGACTTTCTCGACTATCACGAAAGAGAGCGGACCGTGGGCTCATGGAATGCCCAAGGCAAGGCTTTCTTGCAGTCTCAGCGATGCCCTGATCGACAGCAAACGTTCGCCGCGTGCATCGAGCAGACAGTCGTGGAGTTCTTTGCGGAGCAGGGACTCGAGCGTGAAGAGATTGCGCTGTTGTTACCTCCACAAATCTCTAGAGCCTTTGTCGAATCACTGGCCCAGCAGCTAGGCTTCCTTCGAGAGCAGACGGTTTGCATCGCCGAAGCTACGGATTACGCTTCGTCGTCCGTCCCAGCGTCTTACGGCTACGCTTGCGAACAGGGCCTAGCGCAGCCTGGTGACTTGGGTTTGATTGTCAGCTGTGGCGCTGGGATTCAGGTCGGTTGTGCTCTGTATCGTTTCTGAAGCCGTACCGCTCCTGACGCGGTTTACCGTTGCATCTTGTCGTTGATGATCTTGCCGTCCCGGTACGTTAGGAGTCGCTGGGCACGCTCGGCCACTTCCCCGCCATGCGTGATGACGGTGATCGTGACTCCTTGCTCCTGATGAATCCGGTCAAACAGGTCAAGCACCTCGGCGCCATTCTTGGAGTCAAGATTTCCGGTGGGCTCGTCGGCAAGGAGCACCTCGGGATCGTTGGCCAGGCTGCGTGCAATGGCCACCCGTTGTCGTTCGCCAACACTGAGGCGATGGGGCAGCTGGGTCGCACGATGAGACATGTTTACCAACTCAAGCAACTCAGCGGCCCGCTGCGAGCGTTCGGCCGCGCTCCGATTGGATTCAAACATTGGAATCTGGACATTCTCAAGCGCTGTCAGCGTGGGCAGTAGATGGAAGGACTGAAACACAAAGCCCAGATGACGAGATCGCAGCGTGTCGAGCGAAGGAAACTCCGAATACGGTTTGCCACGGAAACGCACTTCGCCCGTCGTTGGTTCATCAAGGCCACCCAATAGGTTTAGCAAGGTGGACTTGCCGCTGCCGCTGGGGCCCATGATGGAGACGTAAGAACCCTGGCTGATCGACAACGAGACTCCGTCCACCGCTGTGACGTTGCCGTTTGGGTAGTTCTTGACGAGCTCGTGGGCTTCAAGAATGGGGACGTCGGCTGGCTCGGGCATTGAGGGTGCTGTGCGTTGAGAGGCTGGACAGGATGCCCCAGCGTAGCGTCTTGCCGAAGAGGGCAGAAGACGGAGTTGGTGGTCTATAGTCCGCCGGTCCGTTCTAGCAGCGGCTCCGGCTGCCAGAGATACAGATACACCGGAAGCTGGCTGCGATCGAGGCCCGGGATGCTAAGCGGCACCGACACAGTTGGCGTGGGCAGATTCGGCGTAATGTCATACGCCGTGAGTGCGCGATCGTTGTTGCGTCGATACATGATCGTGTTGCTCTGACCAAGCCCGGCCATCGCGCGGGCGGCGGCGATAGCGTCGTCCAGATAACCTAGTTGGTCGATCATGCCATGCTGGAGAGCGTCACTTGCCAAGAGCACACGGCCGTCGAAAAGAGAGCCATCACGTGGTTGATCGGTGTCGCCGGGCGAATCCGCTTGCTCGTCGGCTTGACGCGGTGGAGCTAATGGCTCAGGTAGTCGCGTGGAAAGCTTGGGCCTTGCGTCACTGACGGCGATCCTCAGACGTTGGTGATATTGCTTGGCGATCTGTTCAAGGATCTCTTTCTCTTCTTCCTCGATTTCGCGAGCTGGGCTGCCCATGTCGATCTTTTTTCCAGAACGAATCGGCTCAGCAAAAACATTCTGTTGGCCCATCGCGTCGGTGATGTCGTAACGGTTGAGGATGACGCCCAGTCCGCCGGTTAGCGTTGTAGGGTGTGCGTAAATGGCGTCACAAGCGCTTGCCAGGTAATAGGCTCCACCGGCGCCTAAGTCCATCAGACTGGCGACGATCGGCTTGCCGGTCCGTTGGCGGAACCGCTGCAGATCTTCCCGCATGATATCGCAGGCTGTCACTCCACCACCGGGGCTGTTGATCCGCAGGACTACAGCTTGAACGCAGGGATCTGCTTCGGCCGCTTCCAGCTTTTCACGGAAGAACGCCACTGGGTTCTCACCCATAGAACCCGACCCGCTGAGGTTGCGGTTCACTAGCAGGCCATCGACATCGATCAATGCGATCCTTGCAGCGCAGCCCGGCTGCCGCGGCAAGGAGCGGGCACGCACACGTGGCACGTTGTTATCGGTGGCGAGGACGGTCTTGATCTTGCCCCCGGCAGTGATGTCGCCCTTCATGCAAACCTGAACCGGCTTGTTCGCCAAGCAGCCACTAGTGAGGCATGCGGCGAAGGCTAGCAGCAGGCTAGCGGGGCGACTTTTATTGGCGAGGAGCATACAGAGCACCAAGGGATGCCGAACCACGGCGCCAGCACGATCGGCGCATCAGGAATAACCGGTACATCGCCCACCATCGGCGTATGGACCGGTTGGTCTGGACGGCTCTCGCAGAGGCCGGTGTTTCCCGCCACCCTAGCGCAGGGTGCCTGGGCTGCCTAACCGGAACAATACACCGAGTCGGGCATGGTCGTGAGTCCGTGAGGCTCGCAGGGCAGCACCCAGCGCGGGGCCTGCTAGCGTTGGTCTTCTCGGTAGCGCTCGGTTGTCAGCAACCGAGCGGCTTCGTCTGCTAGAGACTAGAAGAACCAGCGGACGATGTCGTTTTTCGTGACATAGATCATCAACGTCAGAAGCATCGCCATGCCCACGAGCTGGAGGCCAATAGCCAGTTTCTCATTGGCCTGCTTACCGGTGATGCCTTCGTAGGCTAAGAACACCATGTGCCCGCCATCGAGAACAGGGATCGGCAAAAAGTTGAGCACGGCCAGGTTGGCGCTGATCAGCGTGAGGAAGAGCAAGAACTCGGGGCCGCCAGAAATAGCGATGTAGTAGGCGCTGCCCAGAATGGTTAGCGGTCCGCCAAGTTGCTTGGTAGGCACCTGCTGCGAGATCAGCTTTTGCACCATGCGAACGACCGTCGTGAGTTGGAACCACGTGTAGTCGACGGCCAAAGAGGCTTGCTCGCCTAGCGAATTGCACTCACGCTTTCGGGTAAGCGGCGCGAACCGAAAACCTCGCCGTACTAGGTAGTCATCACCTGTCGCGGTTGGTTCAAGCTCGTGCTCAATTGTTTCCTCGCCCCTTTTGATCGAGAGCTTTACCTGACTGCCATCTGGTAGGCCGCGGATCTCATCCGCCATCGCAGGCCAGAAAGTTGGCTCCTCGGTAAAGTCGACCTCGTCTCCAGGTCTTGGCTCCTCGCCTTTCGGATCGGCCCGCAACGCCTGGGCCGACATCAGGCGATCGCCCGCCACGATGCCTGCTTCCTCGGCTGGGCTACCCGCAATGACTGCCGCGACCGTGGGCTCTACCCGCAAGGCGATTCCAAGAGCTGGCACCGGCATGGGTCCCCCCAATCCGGGCTGTTCCAACCAAGTGACGGCTCGCGGTGTGATCGTTACCTCTCTAGGAGCAGGGCTCTCGTCATCCTTAGTCGCCCGTTGAACAACCATGGTGACTGGCTGTTGCGAGGCCGCAAGCTGACGAGCAATCGTGACGGGGTCGATCCCGTCGGCAGTATTAGGGGAAGCGAGGGGCTGGCCGTCGATGGCTAGAATTTGGTCGCCAGCCTCAAGTCCCGCATCTTCTGCAGGGGATCCCTTCTGAATCGCGGCAATAGGTCCGGCGCTCATCACCAGGCCAAGTCGCTTGGCTGGTGTGGGCGCCACCTTGATCGTTAGTTCGTCGCCGGTGTCATCGCTCGGTCCAGGCGAAGGGACGCCGTCCTCCGCTTGGCGACGGATGGTTACGTCGATTGCCTGATCCGCCAGTGCAACGAAACGGGTCATCATCTCACGATGCGTCTGGATCGGTTCGCCATTGATGGCGACGATTTGATCGTTGGGCAAGAACGATTCTTCCGCGCTGGCCGCTGCGGTTTGCAGGAACGTGGCTTGGTAGCGATTGAGCGTAGTCTGGAAGTCCGGCGAGACGCCAATGATGGCTAGGTTGTTGGTCTTTTCCGGGTGGAGGACGATGTCTTCTACTTCGCCCGTACGCGCACGCCTGACGCCAAAAGAGACACCTTCTTGCATGTCGCTGAGCGATACGTTGCTCAGCAAATGCTCGAATGAAGGATCCTGGCGGCTGCCGACGCGGACGATATCATCACCCGGTTCGATGCCGGCACGCCAAGCTGGCGCTCCGGGCGTAACCTGAGCGACTTGGCACGCCCGATACTCGACCCCCATGCCGTAGGCAAAGAAAGCAAACACGATGGCGAAGATCACGTTCATGATCACGCCAGCCGAAATGATCGCCATTCGCTGCGGCACCGATTTGGCCTGATAGCTGCGCCGGTCGATGTACCTCTTCTCGCCGTCGGGGCCGGTGATTTCTTTGGCAAACTCCGAGTCGGCCGTGACCTTGGTGGCTTCGATTTGTTCCGCGGCCTTGGAGGGATCATCATCCTGGCCGAGCATCTTCACGTAGCCCCCGAGTGGAAAGACGCCGATGCCGTACTCGGTTTCGCCCCATTTCTTGCTTAGCTTTAGCCCAAAGAAGTCGAACCCCACCATGAACTTGTCACACTTCACGCCACACATTCGCGCCACGGCGAAGTGGCCCAGTTCGTGGACGAAGATGATGAAGCCGAGGCCCGCGGCTGCCATGAAGACGCCCCAGAAGAACGTTCCCCACGCAGCCAAGCTTGAAGTTTCGGCAATCAGGCACAAACCCACGAACTAACCTCCTTGCGGGCCCAGCGATCGAGTCGCAGGAGGTCGTCAAGCGACGGCCGGGCCTCGAAATGATGGGAATCTAAAACGCTTCGACAAGCTGGCACAATCTCAGTGAAGTGGAGATCGCCTTCCAGGAAGGCTTCCACCGCGGCCTCATTGGCCGCATTGAGCACCGCGCCGCTTGATCCACCCGCCGCCGCTGCCTGAAACCCTAGCTCAAGGGCAGGGAAACGGTCCGCATCGGGTGGGTAGAAATCCAACTGCACTGAAGTAGACCAGTCCATGCGTCGGGCGACACCTGGCGATCGCCGGGGGTACTCCAGTGCATACTGAATCGGCAACTTCATGTCCGGCGGGCTGAGTTGGGCGACCGTCGATCCGTCGACAAACTCCACCATCGAATGCACGATCGACTGCGGATGAATGACCACCTGAATCTTCTCAGCAGGCAAATTGAAGAGCCAACGAGCTTCGATCACTTCCAATGCCTTGTTCATCATCGTGGCAGAGTCCACGGTGATCTTGGGACCCATGTCCCAAGTGGGATGAGCCAGCGCGTCGCTCACCGTGACTTGAGTCAGTTGTTCGACGGGCCAGCTACGAAAGGGGCCGCCGCTGGCCGTAAGTGTGACTGATTGCACTTCGTTAGGCTTGCCTGACTGGAGGGCCTGGAAGATGGCGCTGTGCTCGCTATCAACTGGCAGTAGTTTGCCGCCAGACTGCTTGAGCAATTCGGCTACCAGCGGGCCCGCCATCACCAGCGTTTCTTTATTGGCCAGCGCGACGGTTTTACCTGCTTCCAACGCGGCCCAAGTACTACGCAGGCCGGCGCTGCCAACAATGGCGGCTAGAACGACGTCAACCTCCGGCGCCGCCACGGCTTTCTCTAGGGCCGTGTGGCCCGTGAGCCGCTGGACGGTTGGCGGTAGTTGCGCCCAGTCGTGGTCCAGGCCGAGTTGGGGGTTGGTTGCCACAACTTGCAGCGGGTTGAACTGGATCGCCTGCTCGATCAAGCGATCCAGCTGGCGATGAGCTGTTAGCAGCAAGGGGTTAAGCCGGCCATCGCTACCAGCGATAACCTCCAGTGCGTTGCTGCCTACGCTACCCGTAGAGCCCAGCACCGCCACGTTTCTCCGTTGCCTGTCGTCCATGTGTCGTCTTCTGCGAGACGGTGACCGGGGGGGAGAAGGAAAGGGCGAAGGCTGGTAAACGGGCAATGAATCGAACGCGGACGAATGAACGCCCACGGAGAACGGTTAGGTCCGTGCCTATCGTGGGCCGGGCAGGCCACACCGGCTGTGACGAATGCGCGGGCGGGCAAACCGTAAGTCTGGCCCGTCCTGGCGCTTAACGGTTCTTCGCGCACTGGCTGTCGCGGTAACATGAAGCGAGTAGGCGACTTGGCCCCGACAGCTCCGCATTCTACGGCTGCCAGCAAAGCCCAGCAAGGCGGCTTGCGGCTGCCCCGAGCTTGGCATGGGTTCAAATGTCTGCCATGTGTGCCATCATAGGGCGAACAAGCGACCCTTGCCCTGCGTTGTCAAACTAACGACGGGCCGTATCTTGCTGGTGTGACCTGAGTTACTCCATCCAGATAGCGACAGAAACCCGCGAACTACTAAAGGCGAGTGACCGCGATGGATCAGACCCCTAGCCCCCAGAAGCCCGAAGGCGCCTCCGGCGACCGCAAACCGCAGTCGCAAGGCAGCAATTTTGTTTGGTACCTCATCGGGTTCGGGGTGCTGCTGTTGTTGTTGCTAACGGCTTTTAACGGCAAGGGCCCGGAGCCGGTCAAGTGGTCTGATCTCGAAGAGTTGGTACGGGCCAGCGACGCCAAAGACGAGGACGCCACCAATTCCATCGAGATTATCGAGAAGAGTGGCGACACCACCACGCGTGTGCGGTTGGCAAACCTATCTGACTTGGTGATCTATCCCCGCAAGGTACGGGGCAAGGTTGAGCGAACTGAGCTCGCTGATCCTACGGCCGCGCAGGCCGAAGCCGTCAGCCCCGCCAAGGCAGAGCCGATTGACTTTGTCGCGCACCGAGATGTGAACGACCAAGAGTTTCACAAGCTATTGCGCGAGATGGATATCCCCTATCAAAACGTTGGGGAGTCGCATCCGATCCTGAACTATCTGCCGCCGCTGGTGCTGATGCTGGTACTGCTGCTGTTTCTGGTGATCATGTTTCGCCGGATGGGGGGCGCGGGGTCGCCGATGGCCTTTGGTCGCAGCCGCGGAAAGCTCTACGCTCAGGAAGATCTCGAAGTCACGTTCGACGACGTCGCCGGCATTGAAGAAGCGGTTGACGAGCTACGCGAGGTGGTTGACTTCCTCCGCGAGCCTGAGCGCTACCAGCGGCTGGGAGGTCGCATCCCTAAGGGGGTGTTGTTGGTGGGGCCTCCGGGCACGGGCAAAACGTTGCTGGGCAAAGCTGTGGCGGGAGAGGCCGGCGTGCCGTTCTTCAGCCTGAGTGGTTCTGATTTCGTAGAAATGTTTGTGGGCGTTGGCGCTGCCCGCGTTCGAGATATGTTTCAGCAAGCTGAGCAGAAAGCGCCCTGCATCATCTTTATCGATGAACTCGACGCCCTCGGTAAGACCCGCGGTAGCGGCAACGTGGGCAGCCATGACGAGCGAGAGCAAACTCTCAACGCGCTCCTGGTTGAGATGGACGGCTTCGGAACCAACAGTGGCGTGATTGTGATGGGCGCCACCAACCGGCCCGAAACACTCGATCCTGCCCTACTTCGCCCCGGTCGCTTTGATCGCCACGTGCTAGTGGATCGTCCTGACGTATCAGGCCGGGAAGAGATCATCGAAGTGCATTTGCAGAATATCAAGGTCGACGCGGAGGTTGACGTCAAGCGTCTCGCTGCGATCACCAGTGGATTCGTAGGCGCCGACTTAGCCAACATGGTCAACGAGGCGGCGCTACTGGCGGCACGCAACGGCCACGAAGTCGTCGGCATGGAAGAATTCTACGAAGCCGTCGAACGCGCTAGTATTGGCTTGGAAAAGAAGAGCCGCATCATTCGCGACGACGAAAAGCTACGCCTAGCTTACCACGAAGCGGGCCACGCATTGGTTTCCTACTCGCTGCCCAATACGGACCCGGTTCATAAAGTCTCCATCATCCCCCGCGGCCTGAGCGCCCTGGGATATGTCAGTTATCGGCCCGAACACGACAGCTTCATGCAAACTCGCAGTCAGCTGGAGAGCCGCATTCAAACGATGCTGGGCGGCACGCTGGCGGAAGAGTTGATCTTTAATGACGTTGGAACCGGGGCGAGCAATGACTTGGAGCGAGCCACGGAAACCGCCCGCAGCATGGTCATGGACTACGGCATGAGCCGACTGGGCCGTGTCAACTATCGCGAGTCGGGCCGCAGCGCGTTCTTGGCCGGAGCGGAGGGCCCCTCGATTCGTACGCACAGTGAACAGACGGCCCGTGAGATCGACCAGGAAGTGAAGCGGATCATTGACGAAGGCATCGATCGCACGCGACATATCCTGGAAGCTCGTAAGCCCGCCTTGGAAGCGATTACCAAAGCCCTGCTAGAGCACGAGGTGATCGATGCGGACAAGCTCTCTGAGATCATCGAGGAGAATTCTCCGAGCCCGATGATCGTCCCTGGTACCGAAGCCGAGGGTAAGCTGGCAGGACCGATTATTTCGCAGGACACCGAAAGCAACGCGGCAGAAAGCTAGCCGACGCGTTCTGCCGTGTCCGTTCTCGGAAGCGAATTCCCCTCGCCAATTCTTCTGCGGGGGCTGACATAGTCTTGTTCGCATTAGTAAGCGGGGCGGTGGGGGGCTGGCCAGATCGCTAGGCAAGGGACGTTAACCGAGACACAGCCCGATCCTGGGTCGGCGTCTGAGCCGAACAGGGGGCCCACGTCACGTTTCTAAGGCTCTCAGCTGCAGCCAGCCAATATTGATTGCTGGGCCTTGTTTTAATGGGGCGTCGCCGCCATAATCTGATGCAACTGAGACTTAGTCGCGACAAGGCCCGGCGGCTTTCATCCTACCCCCCTGATGGCTTTAGGCATGGTTCGATTCTCGACAGTTCTTGTACGCAAGACTCGTGGCGCAAGTGCCGCGAAGGGCTTTACGCTAGTCGAACTCCTGGTTGTTATCGCCATCATTGGCATTCTGATCGCGCTGCTGCTGCCAGCGGTTCAGGCTGCTCGCGAAGCCGCGAGGCGCATGGCTTGCTCGAACAACATGCGGCAACTCGCCCTGGCCATGCACAATCACGAGTCTAGCTTTCGGAAGTTTCCGCCTAGCATTCTTATGGATGGTCGAAGCTACCGTTGGTGTGCGCAGGCGCGGGCACTGCCTTTCCTGGAGGAAACGACGGTCTACGATGGCATCGATTTCAGCCAGGACTACCACTTGGTTGGTCTTGATGGCACGGTGCACGCCTCGGAGGACGCTGCCAAAGATGCCGGCCTGCTGAAAGCGACTCGCATCGAAGTGCTCATGTGCCCCAGTGAGGCCCGCGATGAAGTCCGCTTGGACGATCAAGGTCGTCCAAGAGACTACCCGATCAATTACGCCGTCAATTGCGGACCGTGGAAGGTCTTTGACCCCGCCGACGGCAGCGACGGTGATGGTGCGTTTGTTCCCA
This sequence comes from Lacipirellulaceae bacterium, assembly GCA_965263315.1. Classification (GTDB taxonomy): domain Bacteria; phylum Planctomycetota; class Planctomycetia; order Pirellulales; family Lacipirellulaceae; genus JBCCQL01. Next base: position 90,007 of record CBDHGZ010000004.1, read on the forward strand.
ACAAAGGGAATCCTGCATCTCGCTTTTCGGATGGCTTGAGCAATACCCTGATGCTCTCAGAGGTCAAGGCTTATCAGCCTTATGTCAGGGATGGAGGCGGTGGCCAGGCAGACCCTCCCAGTCTACCCGCAGAGGTGTGTGGGCTTGGTGGCAACGAAAAAACGAGTGGCCATACGGAGTGGATTGACGGTCGGACCCATCAAGCGGGATTCACCGCGACGTTTCCTCCCAACACGGCTGTTGAGTGTTCCTTTGGTGATGGCGTGGCCGACATCGACTACAACAGTTCGCGAGTGGGCGTTAGCGACAACCAAGTGACCTACGCCGCCGTTACCGCGCGAAGCTATCACGCCGGTGGCGTTGTGAACACAGCGTTAATGGATGGCTCGGTGCAGTCAATCTCTTCGGACATGAATCGAGATGTCTGGCGAGCGATGTCCACTCGGTCAGGTGGCGAGGTTGTGGATAACGGTTTCTGAGCCAACGACGGATGGCTTGGTCTGGCTGCCCGGCATCGTTTGTCACTAAGGGACTGGCGCGTGTCCCACGGCGTATCCGCCACTCCCGTTTACAAAGCCGATCACGGTCAAGTCCGCAATTGGTTGCCCCTGGGGAACATCGAGCGTTGCTTCAAACGTGCCGGCTTGGCAGTCGCATTCTGTTTTGACGACCGTACGGTTGTTCGCCTGCGAGTACTGCCCGGCGTAGTCGTTGGCTGACTCTTGGCTAATCGCGAACTCGTTTCGGGCGCCTCGTAAGGCCCCGGCGCCCCGTGGGTTCACCAGCCGCACGGTACAGGGGCCGTCCATCGGGCTTCGTCCCTGCACAACCACCTGGCGTGGCATTTCTTCGGACCACTTTGCATCGACGTGCAAGACTTGAGGCCGATCCAGTTTAAGCAGCGGGTCGCCCAGCAGATTGTACATCTGCGCATGTTCGCGTCTCTCCTGGATGCGGTCCTGCGGGTCGGGCGTAATAGCGCCAGCGATTAGCTCGATCGTCGTCCTTAGCCGGCTGGTGGCATCTTCGTTGCCAGGACTCGGCTCTGCCGCTGGCCGAAGAGAACGCTCTTTTGCCGCCGCGACGAGTCCGCCGAGCGTCGGCTCGGCGCCTTGGAAGAGCCCCGTTAGTAGTTCGAGCCCCAACACGGTGTTGCCATAGGGCATCGACACCCGACTGCTGGCGAGAACAGCTGGCGGCCCCCCCGTCGCGCTTAGCATTGCTTCTGCCAGGCATGGCGTGGAGCCATCAAAGGCACCCGCGTAGCAGGCCAGAAGCACCGCCAGGGGTGGTGGTCGCTTGGCTTTCAGTTTGCTAGCTAGCCGGTTGTCAAGGATTGCCGCGCTCCCTTGGGGCGTGCGTAGCACATCAAGTTGACGATGAAGGCCATGTCCCAGGTAGACCCACGCGAGCGACCGCCGTTCGAGGCCTTGGCGAACGACCCTGGGCATACTTGGAGGGAACGGGCAGTAGGGACTCCGCCAGTCGGCGTACGTGAAGTGCAAGTCACAGGCCGGTGGGGTCACGTCTTGAAGAACTCTTGTGGCGGTTGTTTCGACAAGACCGTCGATCATCGGCGAGAAGTTCCCTGGCGAAGCAACGAGAGTCAGTCGGTGTTCCTCCGACATGAGCGGCGTGGCTTGTTCGTAAGCGATCACGCGTTGGCAATACGCCTGCAGCTGGTCCGCTGAAGTGAAAGGCAGGCGCCCAACGGCGAGCATGGCTTCTCCCGAGGTTCCTAAATCGCCGTAACTCCGGTCGGTCGCAAGCGTAGCCTCGGACCCCCAACGCGTGTTGATTCGTGCCTTTATCAGGCCCGTGGGGACGAACGATTTCAAGTCAGCGGATCGGACCGTCTCTGCGCAGCCAACCAAGACAGCGAAGCGAGTCGAGGGGCCCGTGGCTTGAATCATGCGATCGCGTGTCTCGGCGAAGTCTGCTGTCGGAGTTACAAACCTCAGGCGGTGCCCTTGTGACTCGCGATACTCTCGCCACTTCGTCAGTGCGGGTTGGAGGCTGTCCGGGCAAATGACCACAGTGTCAGGGTCTTGCTCAGCCCATGCTGGCAGGCAAGCGAGAACCAGCGATGCAAACAGCAACTGCGTTCTATGGAAGAGATTCATGCGTCTGGCTCAACACTAGGCGGACGGGGCGGCAACTCGCGGGAGTGTGTGATCATAGCTTCCCGCTTACCAAGTACCCACTGCAGTCGCACCTTGCTTGCACGCAGGCCAGCGGTGGCGGTACCATGCACACGATGCGGGCGTAGCTCAGTGGTAGAGCGCTAGCTTCCCAAGCTGGATGTCGAGGGTTCGATCCCCTTCGCCCGCTCTTGTCTGCTCTTGCCGTTTCTTGGCCCTTGTCTGCATCCCCGTCGTGACCTTGCTGGTCCGATTGGGGGCCGCATTTCCAGCGAGTTTCTGGGCTATCGCCAGAAAACTTGATTTCTCTTGTCGGGCTCCTGCGGCGCCTGCTGATTGGCTGCTTGTAACCCACAGCCGTCGGCGAGTCTCGCCCTCTCGCAAGACGTCAATCAGCAAACACCCAGGGCGCCTCGAAAGGGTCGTAAAATGCGTCGTTTCTTCCACCAAACCTTGGGCGCCGCCACACTGGCCGTTTTGGCGTCCACCAATGCCTTGGCCGTGATCCCTTACTCGCCCGTCCCGGTGGCCGGAGTGCCGACAGTCGGACCCGGCATTCTGCCACCGCCGGCGGTGTACGGAAAAGAATACTCGCACGATTTCGATTTTTCGGTGTCCGCACCTGCCCTGGTAGATCCTCAGCAAATCATTGCCTGGGATGGTGCAGGGGGGACTGCGGATACGACTGACTACACCGGAACGCGGCCCACATGGACTCCTGACCAGGAGATCGACGCCATCGCCAACCATCGCGATGCCTTGTTTGACGAGACCCTCATGGACATGGCCCACTTGGTCTTCTCGCACGATGACGTGATCGCGGCCTACGGTGTGGGCGGCGGAGGCGGAGGGCCAACTTTGGTGCCGGTACCTAGTGGCGGCCCAGTCTTTTTGTCCAATGGTTTTGCAATCGGCGGGGCCGGAGAAGTTAGCATTGAAGAGGCTGGCGCTTTCGCTCCCTTTGTTCCTTCGCCTCAGGGAGTCTGGGCCACGCAGCCAGAGGTGAACGGCATGCCGCTACCGGTGGATGTCGATGGGACGGAACTTTGGGGGCCCGAGCCTGAGGAATTCGGCGAGCCAGGGGCTCCCGTGGTTGGTGATGCAGACAAGTACTCACTGGATGTCGACCTGCCGAGCTCCGTTTCCATTTGGAATGGCTCAGGTACTCCGTACGTCAGTCTGGCGACGATTACCAGTGCTGTGACGACACTGCTTGGGCCTGTGCCGCCGACGGCCTTCTCACTACGTGACGGTAGCCAAGGTGAACAGCCTATCAATCTCGACGCGCTGATGGTGAGCGATGTGATCGGCGACACGGATACCTTCGACTTAGACCCCATCGGTCCAGGGCCTGGTCGTGAAGAGCTACTGGACCAGAACGGCGAACCCTTCCTGCCGATTGGCGAACAAGGGCCGCGTGGCGACACGATCATTTTTAGCATTCGTCAGATCGTCGACCCAGCCGATCCGGATGGGTATTACGCGACCGGTAGCGAGCTATTCGTGCTAGATTCGCTCTCGGGTGTTCCATCATTCCTGTTCCACGGCGGCCACATGTGGGACCACGCTTACACGACTTCAGCCTTGGCTTTCTTGGGCACCGAAGAAGAACAGAACGATTACTACGGGGTGATCGACATCAATGCGATCGAAGCGATTGGCGAGGATCTCTTCGCGCCGCCAGTTGGTCTGCCAGGCGACTTTAACGGAGACGGGATGGTTGACGGAGCCGACTACGCGATCTGGCGTAACAACCTCGGCACGGGCTTTCCGCTGTCTGGCAATGGGGACGAAAGCGGCTTGAGTGCCGGAATTGTTGACGCTGCTGACCTTACCCTGTGGCGTGACAATTTCGGGGCGATGTCGCCTCCAAGCCCCCTTTCCGCTCCCCTGGCAGGGGTGCCCGAGCCGGCGACCGGGCTGTTAATCGCCCTGGCTTCGCTGGGCATGATGGGATCACGAAGACGCTAATCAGAGTGACTTCTAGTCAGTTTCCCTCAACCCGCCACGTGCCACTTGGCACGTGGCGGGTTCTTTTCATTGGCCGCCTGTGTAGGATAGCGCCATGTCTTCGGCATTGCCTGAAAGGTTGCTGCCGGCTGGTTCGCAGCCGCTTTCCCATCTCCAGCAGATCGACAGCTGCTGTGACGCTTTCGAAGCTGCCTGGCTTGCGGGCGATCGACCCGCTTTGGAAGACTTTCTAGATCGGGCCCCAGCGGCGGTCCGAAATCAGTTGCTGCGAGAGTTGTTAGCGATCGAGCTTGAGTACCGTCGAGACGAACTTGGCAAACCGATGACCGCGCAGCAGGTCATCGCATTACATCCGGCTCTGACGGACAGCATTGCCGAGGAGTTTGGCAAGCTACCGACGATCCGTACCCCGGGTAACGGCGTCGGCGCACCCCAGCCGGAAAGCGGCGTGCACATCAGGTGTCCGCACTGTCAGTACGACGTCGAGTTACTAGAAGATGCACCGCTGGAGCAAATCACCTGTCGCTCTTGCGGCAGCAACTTCGCGTTGGTTGAAGGAGACACCAATTCGGTTAGCTTGGGTGCGTCGCCGCCGAAGCGCGTCGGACGGTTCGAACTTGTGAAGCTGCTTGGCATGGGCGGCTTTGGAGCCGTTTGGAAGGCACGCGACACGGACCTCGATCGCTTCATCGCTTTAAAGATTCCCCGTCGTGGGCAGATTAGTTCAGCCGAGGCCGAACTCTTCTTCCGCGAAGCCCGTGCCGCGGCTCAGCTTCGTCATCCCCATATTGTGCCGGTGCATGAAGTGGGGCGAGATGGTGATACCATTTTCATCGTCAGTGATCTGATTGACGGCCAGCCGCTCTCCGAGTGGCACAAGCAGCGGCAGCCCGCCTTTCGCGATGTTGCCTGCTTGCTGAAGCCCGTTGCCGACGCGCTGGCGGCTGCCCATCTGCGCGGTGTGATCCATCGAGATTTAAAGCCGTCGAACGTCATGATTGACCAGGCGGATCAGCCCTATCTGATGGACTTCGGCCTCGCCAAGCGTCAGACGGGTGAAGTAACCATGACGGTCGATGGCCAGATTCTTGGGACCCCCGCCTACATGTCTCCTGAGCAGGCGGCTGGCGAAACGCAGTGGATCGACCGGCGGACGGATATCTACTCGTTTGGCGCGATGATGTTTCACCTGCTGACGGGCGAACTACCGTTCCGTGGCAGTCTCCACAGCCAGATTCGCCAGCGACTGGAAAACGATGCGCCCAACCCACGAAAGCTCAACGAGAGCATACCTGAAGACCTCGCCACGATTTGCTTGAAGTGTTTGGAACGTGACCAGAATCGACGTTACGGCTCTGCTCAAGAGTTGTCTGACGAACTGCATCGCTATCTCGATGGTAGGCCAATTCATGCTCGGCCGCTGTCGAGGGCCCAGCAGGGACTTCGCTGGGCCAAACGCAATCCGGCGCTCGCGACCATAGCGGCACTGATAGCGATGCTTGCCGTGGCAGGGCCAACCACAGCCATCCTAATCGAGACGCAGCGACGTGCCTTGGCAACACGCTGGCAAGAACGTGCCGAGTTGATTCGCCAGGGGGCTGCGGAAGCCAACCTGGCGGCGGCACATCTGGAACAGTTGGAGCAGGAACGCGATCGGCTCATCAACGCCAATCCAGCCGCAGCCGCCATCCAGGCCCACTGGCGTGCTTCCTTGGCGCAGGACTACCTGCACGAAAACTACGCAGCCCTCAAGAAAAGACTTCAGCAACTTCCTGTTGACTCAGAGGCCAGGGCGCAAGCGAACGTTAGCCTAGCACGGTTACTTGTACTGGCCGGCAGAGCCGGGCAGGCGGCGCCCCACTATCAGAAGGCGCACCAGAGCTTTGTTGCTCGTCTGTCAAAGCTCGATGAGGAGGCGTCGACGCAGGCGTGCCGCAACAAGTTGGCCGACTGCTGTACTGAATGGTCAGATGTCCTGACAGAGCTCGGGAACAAAGAACAAGCGTCTGCGTTAGCTCAGCAAGCCTTCGAATTACGTGATAAGCTGACCGCGGCAACCTCGCTTCCAACGGCGGCCCGAGTGCGCCGCTTTGATGCGTTGGGAGACCACATCCGCTCACAGACCACTCGGCTTGCAGACTCTGCCGGCGAGGGGAGTGCCGAAGCGATACAGTTGCTGCGACAAGTAGAAGAAGCCCGGCAGGCGATCACCGATTCCTGGTCAGCCGATCTTGAGTCAGCCATTGAGGTGGCTAACGCCCTTAGGGGCGCCAGCGATTGATGTTCCCCTCCGCACGCGTCGCTAGTTCCTGGTAGACCGTGAAATCTATGTCGTCGTTCAAGAAGTGAACACTGCCGTCGACGAGCAAGAAGAACGCTCCTGCTGAGTGAGCGCTACCGAAAGGCAGATCGTTTTCCAGCATCGTCTTTTCTGCGCCATCAGGGGCCTCCCGATCCCAGCGGTAGTATCCAAACTCGTCGTGGCTGGCATTCAACGGGTAGCGAATGTTCTTCGTGGGTCCCACTTGGATGCGCTCGATGGACTCCAGTTGGCTGCCGCGCCAAATGGCCCCAAAAAGCCAGTCTCGTCCGGCCGGCTGATACAAGCGCTCACCAATAGCCAGTGTATGCGAGGTTCCATCGGTTACTTCAGCCAACCGAGTTTTGCTTTCAGGAAAAAGCACACCGTTGATGGCCACTTCGCCGTAGAGGTCGGGCTTGGAGAGGTCCCATAGCCCCGCGGTCATCTGGTTGGATCCAGCGACACCGGCGTAGTGGGCTGTCGCCAAATGGCCGTCGGCGGTCGGAGGAGCCGGCTGACTGGGGCAGCGATACGTTGCTGGAATGATGGCGGCTGATGATTTTGTGAAGTCACCATTCGATTGCGGAGCAATCACGGCCAGCAAGGCTTCTTCCTCCATGAAACCAAGCAACGAGATCCGCCAGCCATACCCTTGGAGACTTTGCCGATCACGCAGCCGAGCCCCAGCCGGTAAGTGGCCGTACTCGGACTCATAGTTCAATAAAGCCAAGCCAATCTGTTTCAGGTTGTTTGCGCACTTCGTGCGACGACTCGCTTCGCGGGCAGCTTGCACCGCAGGTAGCAGTAGGGCAATCAGGATGGAAATGATCGTGATGACCGTGAGCAATTCCACGAGCGTAAACGCACGACAAACGCTCCGAGCTGTCAGGTGTTGATCGCTCATAGGACCCTAAGGCGTATCAGCTGATTGCTCTACGGACGGCGACGATTTGGGACAATAAGACTCAGCGCTAGAAGCGCGGCTCCGCAGGCGCAAGGCTCAGGAACAGCCGGCGAGAAGGCCGCCGCAATGACCTCCTCCACAGAAGTCGCCACGCCACTTGTCTCCAGGATGTTGACAAACCATTCAATGTCGTCGAGATCGAATGTGCCATCGGAACTACCGCGTGTCACGGGGAACTCACCGTAATACGTGTTGGCATATTCGTCCTCATTGATCAGCCCCAGCGCGAACGCGGCAATGTCTGCTGAGTCGACCACATCGTCCACGTTCATATCGCCAAGTACTGTGCTGACACTAAACATCTGCAGATTGTCGATCCCCCACCAGCCATCATCGCCGGCGTTCTCCAAGCCAAACTCAAGCGAGGCGCCAGACGCCGTGCTCGCAGCGGGGCCATCCCCGGAGGAGATTAAGCCCAACGCTGCGGCCTGGGGGAGGTCCAACTCAATCCAGACTCGCTCGTTAAACTCCGGCGGTCTGAAGTGAGGGTTGGGCGAGTTTGGTGTGCCTGGCGGCCCGGGATCATTGGTGGGATCACCTTGCTGATCCAAATAGGGCGCCGCTTCCCAACGTAGGATTTGATCGACCTGTCCGTTGTCGTATCGAACGTTGATGAACGCTGTTTGATTGTCGCTGCCTGGTTCTGGTTGGTTGGGAAGAGTGAAGTTGGCTCCGTCATTGCAACAGTCGCCACCAAACCAGCTGCTGTCGAAGCCAAGCTTCACACGAAAGCCAGGCAGCGTGGCAGGTGTCAGGTCGATAAATGGCGTCTCCAGCAGCGTGCTGTAGAACCCACCATTGGGCGCGTTGGCCGGGTCGCCGAGGTCGTTCCATTGGTCCGGGTCCGCTACGGCGATGGTCCCTTGCCCCCGCGTGAAGAAGTCGCGAGGTGTTGGTCCGCCGCCGAGTGTCGCCGCGGTCTGCCAGAAGTTCTTGTTAGCAAAAGACCAGCCTTCCCATTCTTCAACACCCACCAGAGGATCTCCCACGCCGGGCACCCCAGAGTCATCTCGGTCCCACCCGGGCGGGGGGGTGTGGGTGAAGGCGTTGGGAAAGCCGGTCAGCGGCTCATCCGCTGGGGGACCCAACGGAAGACCATTGAAGTCCTCTGAGAAGAGCAGAACCTGGGCGGACACGGTGGGCACGACACTACAAAACAAGAGCGTAAAGGCCAGGGCCGACCGAGCGATTCCGCGGGTTCGACAGCCGAGCTTGGGCATCGGATTCCACCTGAGGAGTTGTGTGCCAAGGAGTGTGGCAGACCGCCAGAGTAACACGCCTTGTTGCGCGATCAAGAACTTTGGCGACAAGCTGCCTTCGGCAGGGTAAATTGTGCCTGCAAGCCCAGGTCCCTGGCCGGGCAAGTGGACTCTTGCGTTGGAGCTTCGTGCTGATTGCCTCTGTTCGCGACTCTGGTTCGTCATGCTATGAGACTCCGTTTGGCTGGATCACTCTTGTTGCTTCTCGGGGCCGCTGCAGCTCAGGCTGCAACGCCTGCTTACTTCTGGCTTTCTGATAGCGGAACGGCGCCCCCTGGTCCGGAAGCGGCGACATTTAATCTCTCTACCGGCGCCAGTGACACGCTCTACCTTTGGGCCCGGCCTGTTGTCGGAAAGAAAATTCGCAGTTTGTCGCTCAACCTGGTTGCGGATAGCTCCGGCGTTGATTTCGACGACGGTGGTTATACGGTCCACAATGCGATTAGCGCCTCGGTCGATCGCTTTCAGTTTGTTCATGACTCGTCTTCTACGCCCGCGCTGGAGTCGGAAATGACCACGGCTGAGGTCAGCGCGGGAGGCACGGATTCGCTCTTGGGAATCCAAGGATTCACGATTACGGGTTCCTCAGGCACCCGCGGCATAGGAGCGGGCTGCCTGTCCGGTGCAACGCATTGCCATACCGCCACCGATGGGTCCCCCGCGTGGTTACTGGGCGAAATCGACTTCAACGCAACCACGGTCGGTACGGTCAACCTGCGTCTGCAGATTGGCAGCGTGGGCATTCTGCACGAGACCGTACCTGCGGGTGACTACAACTTTAGTGGCGAAGTGGAGTCCACTGACCTGACACTCTGGATTGACGAGTTCGGAGCTACCGCATTAGCCAACACGGATGGCAACGGAGACAGTACGGTTAACGGTGCAGACTATGCCGTATGGCGAAACAACCTGGGCGGCCTGGGCGTGATCGAAGCGGCTTCGTCAACGGAGGTCGTGTTTGGCGTCGATACCTCGGCCGACACGGAACCGATGCACAACGCCTCGACGGACCGCTCAACCAATCTGACGTTTGACGATCCCGACGCGGTCATCACCATCACGGCTCCGGGCCCGGCACTGGCGCCAGCTACCCCGGAGCCCACATCGCTATGGTTACTTGGCTCTTGGGTCCTGTTCAGCGGGTCGTTTTTTGCCCGCTGGAGAGCCAATCAGTAAGGCCACGCGCAGACCGACACAGCACAGAAAAAAGTGCAGATGATTTGTGAGCGAGGGTGCAAGCCCCAGGAGCTATTCGACTTCAGGGGTCCAGGCGGCTCGAATCAGCCCCATCTTTCGCTCGATGGTCCGTTCCACAACGCCGAGTTCCTGGGCGATCTCTGCGCTTGTGTAGCCTTCTAGCTTGCGACGCGCAATCTGACGCAGACGTTCGTCGGGCAGGGCAGCCATGAGCCGGCGGCATTCTTCTTGCATAGCGACCAGGAAATCCGGACCCACCTCGCGATCGACAAGCTCAATGGCGGCGAGGCTGTCCTCCGCATTACCTGCTAAGGGGATCGCTGCCCCCAGGCCCAGATCCCCCCCTCGTTTCTTGGCCAAATGCCAATTTCGTTGGTTAATGGCCTTCCTGGCTGTGATTTTGGCCAGCAGGGACCAGAGGTTGTTGCGATCATTCAACTCCGGGAATCGGTCCTCGGCGACCCCACGATAAAGGCTCTCAAAAGCGCTGAGAACCACATCCTCTTCGTCAGCAGCCCCGCGCGGGCCGTCGCCAATCTTGGTGCGAGCCAGCGCAAGCAAACGGCGGAAATACCGGTCCCAGAGTAACCGTTGAGCGGCGTCTTCTTCGCCTTCCTTAAGGTCAGCGATGAGCATCGTGACGGAGCCTAGCGCGTCTTCAGACACTTGATTGCCTCGTCAGGAGCAGCTCTGGGATCAACGCTCGAGCACGGCCACGGCCTTCAGGAGGCCAACAGTAGCCGGTGGGGCCAAGAAAAGCCGGTGGGGCCAAGAAAAGAAAGTGGGCACGACAGAACTCGAATCTGTGACCTCTTGCATGTCAAGCAAGCGCTCTAACCAACTGAGCTACGCGCCCGGAGATTATCCGGCAAATACTGGCTGCTAAAGCCCCGGATAAGCTGTGCCAAGAACCATCGGCTCGAAGCGAACTCACAATATAGCAGTTCGCGATGCGCCTTCTAGGCCTTGCAATAGGTCTAGCCGGCCCTTCCCGGCTTCAGGAATCGTTCCAGCTTTGCGACGAGGCCCAGGAATTGGGAAGCGCGCATTGCTAGTAGGCCGCTCGGTAAATCTTTCCTAGACTCGCTAGGTTCTCGTTTCTTGCCCGAATTCATTGCCAAATAACGACTTCCGACGAATCTGCTCTTGTTCGCGCAAAGAGCAGCCGTTGTAATCCGCTTCGTAGCGGGAGAGCTATGGATACCCCCGTGACCACGCCGCCCGGCACGGCGTTTCCTTATGACGGACACTTCCATGCGGATCCGAAACATCGTCCGACACTTATCCTGGGGCAAGCTGTTCTTTTACAGCGAAGCCCTTGGCGTGCTCCTCGCCTGGGGATTGGGCTTGCTCGTGGCCCTGGACCGGGAGCCGATTGCTCAGGACTCTGTCGAGCCCGCAGGATTGGCTGTGGTCACACAGGCCGACGCGGATACGAATCCAGCTGCTGCGACTCTCGACTAGAGCAGTGGGCCTCAGTCGCCTGAGCCCACCAGGTCGCCTCTATGAGACATCGCGCTGCGGTGGCTGCCCGGCCAGCTGTGAATCAACTTCATCGCGGCTGTCTGACGACTCCCTCTTCCTAAGGTAGAGTTTGATTGGCACCTCAGCAAAATCCAACTCGTCGCGAAACCGGCCCAGCAGGTATCGGCGATAAGGCTTGCTAATGGCCGAGGGTTGGTTGCAAAACAGCACGACCGTGGGTGGTTGAACTCCCACTTGCGTGGCGTAGAAGATCTTTGGCCGCCGATTCTGATGCAGCGGCGGCGGGCTGTGTTTAAGTGCGTCGCGCAAGAGGCGATTTAAGCGACCTGTGGAAACTCGCATCCGCGATTGCTTGAACAGCATCTGGGCGTGGTTCAGAAGGGCTTTGACGTTCTTTCCAGTTTGCCCTGTAACGAAAGCAATCGGCGCGTAGCGCATTGCCGGGAACTGATCGTGGAGATAGTGCACCCACTTTTCAGTCGGCATCGATCCGACCAGTTTGTCCCATTTGTTGACGACCAAAATGCAAGGCTTGTACTCGCCGGAGATGTACTCAGCCAGCTGTTTGTCGACCTTGCTGATCCGCTCGCTACAGTCCAAGAACAGTAGCACCACGTCGGATCTGCGGATGCTCCTTTGCGCGCGATGCGTGCCGTAGAAGTCGATGTCGTCTTTGCGCCCTTGGGGCCTTCTGAGACCTGGAGTATCGATCGCGATGAAGGCCTTGTCATCTAACTCAAAGCGAACATCCACGCTGTCCCGTGTCGTCCCAGGGACCTCGCTGACAATCATCCGCTCGGCGTTGACCAGTGTATTTACGAAAGTACTCTTGCCAACGTTCCTTCGACCAACGATCGCCACCTTCATCTCAGGATCGGCGTCAGTGGCGCCTTCGTCGTCGTCCGCGATTGGTAAGGCTTCTGCCAGTTGGTTAAGCAGCACCGCTCGGTTGCGGTTTTGCAGCGTGCTTACCTTCAGCGGACGGCCAAAGCCCAGGCGGAAGAATTCCTCAGCTTGCGCATCGAAGGTCTGATCGTCGGTCTTGTTGGCCAAGCACAGGATGGGAGTTTTCAGGTAGCGGAGTCGCTTGGCGACTTCTTCGTCCAGCGGGAGGATTCCCTCCCGGGTATCGGCGACGAAGAGGATGACGTCCGCCGAGTCGATCGCCTGGGTGATCTGATCTTCGATGTGGTCGGTGAGCTTGTCAGCGTCGATGTGGCCCATGCCACCGGTATCGATCAGTTCGAAAAATCGGTCTTCGTACTCCATTAGATGGACGAGCCGATCCCGGGTGACGCCTGGCCGGTCATCCACAATGGCAATCCGCGTACCGGCCAGCCAGTTGAGCAGGCTGCTTTTACCCACATTGGGTCTGCCGACGATGGCAACTTGCGGTACGCCCATGGAGAGCAACTGGCCGGGGGATGGGGGGAAAGCCGAGAAACCTCTATCTTAACAGCCGCGGGGAGGCAGGGTCAGGGATCCGCCACAACATGGGCCACGACGGCTTGCACGCTACGCCACTACTGCTATGTCCGACGAGTCTCAGCATCACCGGCGGGCTTTGCTTCAGCAGTTGGAGAGCTTGCAGGCGTCGGGCGTTGAATTTCTCCCCAGGGCGACAGCTCCACTGCGGCCGGCCGCGATTCCGAGCGCTTCAGCAGACCCGCAGGAACCCACGAATGTTGGAGTGGTCCCCTCCCAAGCATTGCCAACGAAACCAGCAGTGGCAGAGGTTTCTTCCGCCCCCTCGCTAGAAGTCTTACAGCAGGAAGTCGCCAACTGCAGGCTGTGCCAAGAGCTGGCTGAGACTCGCAAGCAAACCGTTTTTGGCGTGGGCAATCCCCAGGCACGCCTCTGCTTCCTGGGAGAGGCCCCAGGGGCGGACGAGGACCGGCTAGGGGAGCCGTTTGTGGGACGCGCCGGGCAGTTACTCAATAAAATCATCGAGGCCTGCAAGTTGCGCCGGGAAGATGTCTACATCCTCAACATTCTCAAGTGCCGACCTCCCGGAAACCGCAACCCGACGACAATCGAATCGGACCATTGTCGGCGGTTCCTGCTCCGGCAACTGGAACTGATCGATCCGGAGTTCCTTTGCTGCCTGGGGGCTGTTGCCGCGCAGAATCTCTTGGAAACGACGACTCCCATCGGCCGGCTGAGGGGCAAGACGCATGACTACCGAGGCATCAGCGTCGTTTGCACCTACCATCCCGCCTATCTATTGAGAAACCCCGCGGCCAAGAAAGAGACTTGGGAAGACATGAAGATGCTGATGCGCTTGATGGGCATCGATCTTTAGAATTGGCAGCCACCAGATTGCAACCCCCGTGACGAGGAAAACCTCGCCCGCCCGCGATCAGGAATGCCGCCTTTGCTGGCGCCGACTCTTCTGGTTACGCAGGGGGGCGCGCGGGAGATTGACGGTCGTACCGGTCGCACATTTCGGGGCCTCAGAAGTCTCCAACGGAAAGGCCGCCAAACGCTTTTGTCGGTGGGTGTGCGTTGGTACAGTCGAATTCATAGCGAGCACAGGCCGCTTTCGGCTTACTGTGCTCGTGCAAGGATGCTCAGCCGAGCGTCCCGAATAGACCACTACCCGATCCCCGGCCGCTGCGATGTTTGCTCCCGAACCAACCAAGCCCGAACAAGTCGACCAGTTGATGCGGAATGCGCAACTTCGGGATGAGTTGGAGCCCCTCTACGATGAATCAATCGGTTGCGTGGATGCGGGCCGAATGTCGACTGACAGTGAGAATGACTTCTTGGAGTCGATGCTTGCCTGGGAGCGGGCGCCCATGTTGCCGATTGGCGAATGGTTTGAGCCCCGTTTGGAGACACCGCCACCGGCCCAAATTCATGAGGATCAATTGGGCTTAGTGCTCAATCATGTGATCAACCGACTGTTCGAGAAGAACATCGTGCTCGACTTCACAAATCACCTGACCGATCGCGAACTCTACACGATCATCTATCGCGATATTCTGCCCGCGTACGAAAAGAAGATCGATCGACGCGGCGGCTTCCTGCACTGGGACTGTGCAAACACCGGTGACGCCCCTGAGACTTGGCTGCGCTACTACGCTAACGATGAGGAGCGCGCCATGTGGGAGGAGGAAACGGGCGGTGATTTGCCTCCTCGCGAGTTGCCACCCTTTGACCGCCACTTGCCGCAGGCCCCACTCTAGCGGTTACAGCAGTTCAGGCCAGAGCGCGTCGCTGACGAGCAGGCCTTCGCGAGTCAGGCACAGTTGGCCCTCACTCAGGCAAAGCAATCCTAGGGCGGTGAAACGCTTGATCGCGTCACCAGCTAAGTCGTTTGCTGAATAGCCGAACCGACTTTGGTAGTCAGCCAAATAAATGCCATCGAGTCTTCGGAGTCCGAGTACAAGGGCTTCGCGGGCACGCTGTTCGGGGCTCAAGTGTTCGCTCTCGGACACAGGTGACTTACCAGCTAGGACACGACGCAGGTAAGAGGTCGTGCTCCGATGGTTCGTTTCTCGCCTCCCATTAACGTACCGCGTGGCTCCGGGGCCGACCGCGAAGCAGCCGTCACCAGCCCAATAGGTCTGATTGTGTCGGCTGCGGTGTCCAGGCTGGGCGAAGTTTGAGACCTCATAGTGTTGGTAGCCCGCTAAGCAGAGCATCTCAATTGCCGTTACATACATGTCTCGTTGCCGTTCATCAGAGACTTCATGCAAGGCGCCCTGCGCGCGGCGGTTCCAGAAAGAGGTGCCCTTCTCGATCGTCAGCCCGTAGGTTGAGATGTGTTCCGGATCCAGCGCGAGAGCTGCCGCCAGATCTGCCTTCCAGTGGGCCAGGCTCTCCCCCGGTACGCCAAAGATCAGGTCAAGGCACACTTCGATCCCCGCTGTCTTGGCGAGGCTCACACAGCGGTCGATCTCCGCTGCCTGATGGTCACGTTCGAGAAATCGCAGCTTGTCGTTTCGAAAAGACTGCCCCCCCAAGCTCAGCCTCGTGACGCCGCGTGAGGCGAGTTGGGCGATCCACTCGCCGGTGACATCAGCGGGGTTGGCTTCAACCGTCCACTCACCCTCTGCTGCTAGCGGATGCCATGCAATCGCTAGGTCGCACAGTCTTTCGAAGGCTGCGCGTGGCAGCTGTGACGGGGTGCCGCCACCGAAGTAGAGGGTATCCACTTCGGTGGGCGGCCCCTGAGAGCACGTTTCGAGCTCGATGGCTTTCAGATAGTCGTCTACCAGATCGAGACGGCCGGCAACGACGGTAAAGTCGCAGTAGCCGCAGCGGTGTGCGCAGAAAGGCACGTGGACGTAGGCCGATCGGGGCGCTGGTTCACCGATGGTCACGCGCTACTACTTCTTTTTTGCCCCCGCCGCGATGCCCTTGGCAATGATGTTGGTTGCATCGGGGGCTTTCATTTTGCTGAGCACCACAAAGGCTTCCGAAATAACGCGGCGCGTTTCGGCTGCATTGATTTTCGTCTTGGCGGTATCGGCCCGTTTGGCGACAGCGTTGTAAAAGTCGTTGAGAGTCATCCTTAACCTGCCAGAGGGGTGGAGAAGAACCCGCGTAGGCAATCTACGCGGCATGTCGGCATTGTGGAGCAAACTGCCGAAGCCGGCAAGAAGAGGTTCTTCCAGCGCAGCCCAGCCCGAGGGCTGGGATAGCCCTACTCGCCGTTAACCGGTTGGCTGATTTACGACCACGACCCGTAGGTCGCAGACGTTGGTGTGTGTCGGTCCGGTTTGCAGAAGGCCGTCGCACGCTTCGAAGAAAGGGTAAGCATCATTGCGTCGCAGGGTGTCGGCGATGTCGAGCCCCTGTTGGCTCGCCTTGGCTGCGAGTGATTGATTGAAGACGGCTCCGGCCGCGTCGGTGGGACCGTCTTCACCGTCTGTGCCCCCGGATAGGAAAGCGATGTCATGGCAGTCGCCCAGCTCTTGGAGGGCCGCTAACGCCAGTTGCTGATTTCTACCGCCACGGCCTCGAATCTCGGGAGCCGCTAACTTAACGGTTGGCTCACCGCCCGTAATCAAGCAGTTCGGTCCGGCTTGGTCTCGCATTTGCCGGGCCATACTTGCCAAGTGGCGCCCGATGTCTTCAGCAGGTCCTTCACTCGCAGTCGCACAATCCATCGCGTGGTTATAGCCGAGTCGTTCCGCCTCCATACCGGCGGCGTCGACCGCCGTAGCGTTGTTCGCCAAGATCACGTTTCGAACCTCGCAGCTTGCCAATGCTCTGACGCCCGGCGCTGAGGAGTTGTCCAAGTACGAGAGGATAGGAACCGCGTCGGGGTGGTCGACTAGGTCGAGCTCTTCGAACACGGCGACGGCGTCTGCAGAGGAAGTGGTAGGTGCAATGGTTGGCCCCGAAGCGATAACATCCAGCGGATCGCCCAAGACATCGGAAACAATTAACGAGACCAGCATCCCCGCGCGACACGCGGTCGCTAGCCCGCCCCCTTTGATGCGGCTGATCTGGCACCTCACAGCGTTTAGCTGGTTGATGGTGGCGCCTGCTCCCGAGAGTAGCCGTGTCACGGATATTTTCTGTTGCAAGGAAATGCCATCCACGGGGGCTGGTAGCAGTGCGGAACCGCCTCCGGAGATCACGCAAACGCACAAGTCTTGTGGGCCGAGCGAACCGACAAGCTCGAGCATGCGATTTGCCGCCGCGGCGCCTTCCGGACGCGGCTCGTTGATGCCGGCTGGTCGGCCTGATACGAGTTCGACCGCTTGGGTTGGGCCCACGCAGTCCTCAGGAACACAGACCAACCCTTGCACGTGCTTAGTACGGAGCAGATCTTCACCGAGCAGGGCTTCAAGGCCTCGGACCATGCCCGCTCCCCCTTTGCCAGCTCCAACGACGGTGATTCGGCGGAACGCGTCGAGGGGGAGATCAAAATCGGCGAGTCGAAGCGACTGGCCATCAATTTGGAGCTGGTCGACGATGAGCCTCTGCGGCTTTACCGACTCGACGCCGGCCCGCCAGATACGCTCGGCATCTTCCCGGAGTTGCTGAGCGGAGCGGTGCATCGCGACATTTGCCCAAGGGAAGAATCGCTGCCGCCTTAACAGCAGCCATTGGCGCCTTCGATTTCGCCAATCTTTTCCAGGCGACGTGCGTGGCGTCCCCCTTCAAAGTCGGTCTTCACCCAGACTTCCACCATACGCTCGACCACCCGAGGGCTAAGCAGGTCAGCCGAGAGGCACAACACGTTGAGATCGTTGTGGCGCCGGCTTATCTCGGCGGTCACTTCGTCGGTGCAGGGAGCCGCCCGCACGCCGGGAAACTTGTTGGCGGCGATGGACATGCCGATACCGGTTCCGCAAATCAGTATCCCACGATCTAGATCGCCGTTACTTACTTTCTTGGCAACCACGGAAGCGTAGTCGGGGTAGTCGACACTCTCCGAGCCAGTGGCTCCTGCATCTTCCACCTCATGGCCTGCCGCATTGAGCAGCGCCACGATCTTCTCCTTAAGCAAATAACCTCGATGATCACTGCCGACGGCGATACGCATCGCAAAGTCCTCGTTTAATTCCTAATGCAGTTTGCGGCTAGTTGCTGGCTGCAAGCTGTTAAGTGAGTTTCGTGACGATTTCGTCCGCATGCGCCGACACCGCTTGTTCGATCTGTTCGGCACAGCGTCGGTAGACTTCCAACGGTCCGCCGATGGGATCGGCTACGTCTGAGCCGTCGGGCATGAGGAGCTTGGTTCGCGGACCCGCCTCGGGCCAGTGATCCACAATGGCTCTACGATGACCGTTGGTCATGGTAATCATTAAGTCGGCATGTTTCACCAGCTGATCGGTCAACTGCTGCGCAGCATGCGCCGCGAGGTCGATTCCTTGCTCTTCCATCAGGACAACCGCTTCACGACTGGGGCCTGCTCCACTAGCGGCGGCCAATCCAGCTGAAGCGATCAGCACACCTTTGTCTTCGACTTCTTCCGGCTTGCAGCCAAGCTTCTGGGCGACCGCTCGGCGCATCAGCCCTTCGGCCATGGGGCTGCGGCAGGTATTGCCTGTGCATACCATCAAGACCAAGCAACGGGAGAGTCTTTCCAGTGTGGACACGCCGACAACGCCCTCGCGAAGTACTTTTAGTTCGTTGCTGCCCGAGCCGTTGGTTATGACGGAAGCTACCGACGACGGTTGTCCATAGTGGGCTGGCCCGTCGTCGAGCACCAAGCCCAGCTTTTCACCAACCGCTTGCACCACCTGCTCGGCAGTCGTTGCCTCCGGTTCTCCGCTCAAGTTAGCGCTGGTCAGGGCAATCGGTCCGGGCAGCATCCTCAGGACGTCTTGCACCACGGTATTGGCCGGTGTTCGCAGTCCCACCGTGCCATTTGGACAAATGAACTGCCGTGCTGACTCAGGCAACTGCCCTACCAAGCTGGCCGGGTGCGAGGCATCCATCACGAGTGTGACAGGCCCAGGCCAGCAGCGCCGCGCCAGGCGAGCCGCCAGCGGACTCCACCCAGGACAGTAGTCTTCTGCGTCTGCCGCCCCCTTAATTGCCAAGGCAAAAGGAGCCTCCGGAGGTCGTCCTTTCGCCGCCGCAAGCTTCTCTACTGCGCCCGGGCAGCAGGCGCTAGCTGCCAATCCGTACACGGTCTCGGTTGGCAGTCCCACGAGCTGCCCTTCGACCAGCGCTTGCACCGTCCGATGGACAACGTCACGCAAGTCTTCCGCTTTGGCGACATCAATCACAAGCGGCGGCATACGTGGCGACATCTCCCGCGTGGCGACAATCCCACAGCAAACTACCGCGGGGTTCAACGGCGGCAGGCGTCCTAGTTGTAGGACCACTAGCTGGTCCACACCCGGCTTCGTAAACCGACAACCGGACAACCTATGCTGCGAACACTCACGCCCTGCAACCAAGGTGACTATACCGGTCCGGTTTAGCCATGGTCAAGCCGTGGGTCAGCTGCGCGGAGACTGTAAGTGCTATGCCAAGTGTGGGTTACAGCGTCAATGATGCCGCTCTCCGGGCAGGTATGGCAGTTGCAAGCTGCGGGTAATTCGTAAAGACTCACAGTAGTGACGGCCACCGACTGGGGGCCTGTCAGGGGATCTCTCTATCGACGGATGAGGCGCACGGTTTGACGTCCAGCGATTCACCCACACCGCGGTCGCCTCATTGGAGTCGTCGGCAGTTCTGCCAGGCTACGCTCACGGTGGCGGCGGGGTTCTCATGGGGTTGCGGCGGCGATCCGAGCCAGTTTGGCAAGCTTGACACGATTTGGGGCCGTCGGGGGATCGTGCCAGGGCGTTTGCAGCGGCCGCGGGCCATGGCCATCGATGCGGAAGATCGGCTATTTATTGTTGACTTCCTGGCACGCATCCATGTGTTCGACGCGGATGGCAAGTTCCTGCACGCCTGGCAAACCCCCGATCATGCCAACGGGAAACCTACCGGCATTACCGTGCAGGACGATCGCCTGTTGGTGGCAGACACTCATTACTACCGAGTGCTTTCATACACGCTTGAGGGTCAGCTGGTGGAAGCGGAGAGCCTGGGCGGCACCAATGGCCCCAATCCTGGCGAGTTTGGCTTGGTGACCGATGCCGTCAGGGATTCTACCGGCGCGCTCTACGTTTCTGAGTATGGAGGCTACGATCGCATCCAGAAGTTCTCGCCTGAGGGCGAGTTCCTACTCGACTGGGGCCAATACGGCGACGAACCGGGCCAGTTCAATCGCCCGCAGAATCTGTTGATCGACCCTCAAGATCGCATCTGGGTTTGCGACGCCTGCAACCACCGGATTCAAGTCTTCGACGCCCAGGGCGAGCTGCTCTTCATCTGGGGAGAGGAAGGCGCAGCGCCAGGCAAACTCAGTTATCCTTATGACATTGCGATGGACCCTCAGGGCGTTGTCTACCTATGCGAGTATGGCAACCACCGCGTGCAGCGGCTTACGCAGCAAGGCGAATCGCTCGGCTGCTGGGGCCACCACGGTCGCGGCCCGGGCGAGATGCACAACCCCTGGTCTCTGGTGCTCGACAGCCTCGGTCGGATCCACGTTTTGGACACGTGGAACCATCGTGTGCAGCGAGTGGTGGTTTGAACGAAATATTCGCGGTCTGTTCTGCCAAAAGCATAGGCACTCACCGAGAGGCTGACCCCAAGTCGCAGAAACCTTGCCCCCTTTGACCTGTGCCTGACATTACTCTCGCCGTTGACCGCCCGCTATGGTTGCTGCTCTTGCTGCTGCTGCCATTGCTCTGGATGTGGAGCTTCAAGAGCCTCTCGGGGCTTGGCCGCTGGCGGCGGGTCTTGGCTTTGGGGCTGAGGACTGGCGTCTTTGCGCTGCTGGTTTGCGCCCTGGCAGAACTACAGCTGCAGCAGAAGAACGATCGTATGACGGTCCTCTATCTGCTCGATCAGTCGCTGAGCATTCCTGAAGAGCACCGCGAAGCGATGGTGCGGTACGTCAACGCGTCAGTGCGCGAGCATCGCCGTGACGAGAAGGAAGACCGCGTCGGTGTGATCGTCTTTGGGCGTGACGCCAAAGTCGAATTGCCGCCGGTGGACTTCAACTATGAGATGAGCCGGGTCGAGACCGACCTCAACGAGGAGTACACGAACCTCGAATCGGCGCTGCAGCGCGCCATGTCATTGTTTCCCCACGATGCCGCCAAGCGAGTGGTCGTTGTTACCGACGGCAACGAGAACGTTGGCAACGCGCTGGGGCAAGCGCGAGCCATGGCCGAGCGCGGCGTGAGCCTTGACGTTCTGCCGGTACCAATCGTGCCGCGCAGCGAGGTGAGTGTCGACAAGGTGGCCGTTCCTGCCGAAGCCCGGCGTGGCCAGCCGTTTGAGCTTCGCGTGGTGCTTAGTCACCAACCGACCGCCGGTGACACCTCAGAACAGCCGGTCGCCGGCACGCTGCGAATTAAACGCAAGTTCACCGACGCCCAGGGGGACGGCCGCGAAACAATCATCACCGAGGCGCCCATTGAACTGCCGCCCGGCAAGCGAGTGTTTAGCCTCAGTGAAACCATCGACGAACCAAGTTCTTACACCTACGAGGCACAATTTATCCCGGCCAGCACCGCCACCGATGGCTCGGCTCGCAATAACTCCGCGTCGGGCTTCACCTATGTGCGTGGCAAAGGCCAAGTGCTGCTGATTGAGGACTTTGAGCACCGAGGCGAGTTCGACACGCTAGTGCAACGGCTCCGTACCGAGGGGCTGCAAGTAGCCGTCCAGCCAAGCAATCGGCTGTTTACATCCCTCGCAGAACTTCAACGGTTCGACACGGTCATCTTGGCCAATGTGCCACGCGCCAGCGGCTTTGGCGGCGCGGGTGGCGGGTTGGTGGATTCCGGCTCGCTGAGCGGTTTCGACGACGGCCAAATCGAAATGCTGGTGCGCAACACGGAGGAACTCGGCTGCGGTCTCATTATGTTGGGCGGCGATCGCAGCTTCGGCGCTGGAGATTGGGCCGATACAGAGCTTGAAAAAGCGATGCCCGTCGACTTCCGCATCAAGGCCGCCAAGGTCACCCCCGTTGGCGCGCTCGCACTCATCATGCACGCCAGCGAGATTCCTCGGGGCAACCATTGGCAGAAAGTGATCGCACGCGAAGCCGTCAAAGTGCTGGGCCCCAGGGACTACTGCGGGCTGATCCAGTGGAATGGCACCGACCAATGGCTCTGGGGGCAGTCGCAAGGCGGTATGATTCCGGTCGGTCCGAGCCGCAATCAAATGATGTCTCGCATCGACCGACTAACGGTCGGCGATATGCCACAGTTTGACCCCGGCATGCGTAAAGTGGCTGGCGCTTTCACCCGGCTAAAGAATCCCACGCCGGCCATCAAGCACTGCATCATCATTTCTGACGGCGACCCCTCGAAGCCAACCCCCGCCACGATGCAGCTCTTCATCAAACAGAAAGTAAAGATCACCACGGTGATGGTTGGCGGTCATGGCGGCCCCGGGGGGCCTGGCGGGGCGGGCGGGCAAATGCAGCAGACCATGCAGAGCATTGCTAGCCAAACGGGCGGCAAGTTTTATGTGGTTCGGAACCCCAAAGCCCTGCCACGCATTTACCAACGCGAGGCCCGACGTGTGGCCCAGCCGGTGATCCGCGAGCTCGAGCCTGCGGTTGCCCCAAAGGTGGTTAGTAGTCACCAAATCTTGACGGGCATTCCAGACGGCGTGCCGCCAATCTCCGGCTTCGTTCAAACGACGCTCAAGGACAGTTCATTGGTCGATGTGGTGCTGCAATCGCCTGTGCCACCCAATCCCAAGAACGCCACGGTGCTGGCCACGTGGACCTATGGGCTCGGTAAGACGGCCGCCTTCACCACGGACGCGGGAGCCCGTTGGGCCGGGGGCTGGAGTGGTTGGCAGAACTACGATCGCTTCTTTAGCCAGCTCGTCCGTTGGTCCATGCGGCCTACGGGAGACACCGCTGGTTACACGGTCGCCACGGAAACCCAAGACGGTAAGACACGCGTCATTGTCGATGCCCTCGACAAGAACGATGAGTTTATCAATGCCAGTGCCTTGAGTGGCTCCGCGGTGACGCCAGGGCTCGACTCCGCCCCGCTGCTGTTCGAGCAAACGGCCCCCGGTCGTTACATCGCCGAGTTCGACTCGCCCGATGCCGGCAGTTACCTGCTTTCGATCAACCCCGGTGGTGGCCAGGCACTGATTCGGACCGGCGTGAACGTGGGCTACAGCGATGAGTTCCGCGACCGCCAAACCAACCGCCCGCTGCTGGAATCAATCGCCGAGCTGACTCCCCGCCGCGGCGAGCCTGGCAAGATGATTGACGAAGAGGCGGGCATCCAGCTCCCGCTCGAAGGCGCCATCCCTGAGCCGCTATTGGCCGTCGACCCCTACCGCCGCGACCTCCCGCCGGCCATCGCCAGCCAAGACATCTGGCCCCTGTTGGTGCTGATCGGCAGCTGCGTCTTCCTGGCCGACGTCTTTGTCCGCCGCGTCCAGATTGGCTTCGAATGGGTCGAACCCGCCCGGGCATGGTTTGCGGAAAAGATTCTCCGTCGCGAAACGAATCAGAAGCAGCCCCAGACGATGGCTCGCCTCCGCAGCCGCAAGGCGGAAGTCCGAGAGCAGACTACCGGACGTGAAGGAGTCCGCTTCGAAGCGGACGAGTCCGTCGACGCACGCGAATCTCCCTTACAGGAGAAATCTTCAGCCGCGCCCGCCACTAGGCCGACCCAATCGAGCGGCATGGGGCAAAGCCAAGAAGAGCCTCGCCAGGAGAGCTACACCGAGCGTTTATTAAAAGCCAAGCAACGAGCCAAGCAAGAGAGAGACGAGTAAATGCAGCCCCGGATACTTAGAGTTGTCATCGCCTTCGCCTTCGCCTTGGCAAGCAGTGCCGTGACGAACGCATTGGCGGTTGATCGCGCGCAACCGAACATCGTATGGATCATCGGCGAGGACATGGGGCCTGACTTGGGGTGCTGGGGGACGAATGTCCGCACACCAAACATCGACCGCCTAGCCACTGAGGGAGTGCGCTACACGCGCATGTTTGGCACCGCTAGCGTCTGCATGCCTAACCGTACCGCGATGATCACTGGCGTCACGCAAACCACACTGGGAGCCGTGACCATGCGGCCCCCCAAGCAGTACATGCGGCCACTTCCGGGCGACGTCAAGCCGCTGCCGGCGGTGCTACGTGAGCTAGGTTATGTATCGGGTAACATCCGCGACAAGAAGTTTGGATCCACGGCGAAAGATGACTGGAACTTCCAATTCGATGGCAAAGGTTGGGACACCAAACGCCTGGACAAGCTGCCCGCGGACCGTCCGTTCTACGCGCAGTTCAACTTTCAGATGGCCCACCGGCCTTTTCACCGCGACAAGAAGCACCCGGTAGACCCTCAAACCGTCGACCTGCCGCCCTACTACCCGGATCATCCCGTGTCTCGGCAGAGTTGGGCCGACTACCTGGAATCGATCCAGCACCTCGACCGCAACGTCGGCCGAGTTCTCGCGTGGCTCGATGAGAAGGGTTTGGCAGAGCGCACCATCGTCTGTTTCCTTTCCGACCATGGCGAGGCATTCCTGCGTGGCAAGTACTTTCTGTACGATTGCAGCCTCAACCAGCCCTTGATCGTTCGATGGCCTAAAGCTTGTCATCCGCCCGAGGGTTTCGAGCCAGGAACCGCTGACGACCGCATGCTGGCGGCAATCGACCTCACCGCTCAGACCGTTGCGTGGGCTGGCGGCGACGTGCCCTCTTGGATGCACGGCCGCGCGTTCTTAGCTGACAACGCCCCGCCGCGGTCAAGAATCTTCTCGGCTGCCGATTGGTATGGTGGCGGCAAGCTCAAGAGTCGTTCGGTGCGAACGGATCGCTACAAGTACATCCGCAACTTCAATACGGAACTGTCGGTGACCTCGGCATCCACTGAGTACCGCAAGATCACGCACCCCCTGTTCCACTTGGTCCCGGCGCTAGCCAAGCGCGGTCTGCTGAGCCCGCTCCACCAACAGTTGCTGCTGGATCCGTTGCCGGAAGAGGAACTCTACGACCTAGAAGCGGATCCCCACGAGCTGAACAATCTCGCCGGAGACGCCAGTCACGCGGCCGTTCAGTCCGAATTGCGCGGCGAACTGGAATCTTGGATTCGTGACTCCGGCGACCTGGGCTTTGAAGAGAAAGACCCCGGTCACGTCAAGTTCTTTGAGGACTACCGCGCCAAGAATCACAAAGCCAATACGAAGAAACGCAACGCGCTGCGGAAAAGAGTTCTCGATGCGGTTGCCGCCGCGTCGTAGTGGCAATTGCAAAGGCGCATCCCGATCCCAAAATCCTAACCCCCGACCTCCCACCAATGAGCATCGGCGATTCCATCGAGCAGCGAGCCGAGGCGTTCGCCTCGCGCTATAAGGCCGTTTACAACGAGATTGGCAAAGTCATTGTCGGGCATTCCGACATCGTCCATGGCGTACTGACCTGCCTGTTCTGTGGCGGCCACGCGCTGCTGGAGGGCGTGCCGGGGCTGGGCAAGACGGTGCTCATCAAGACGCTGTCGCAAGTCTTGGACCTCGACTTCAACCGCATCCAGTTCACGCCCGACCTGATGCCGGCCGACATTCTCGGCACCAACCTCATCGTCGAAGACCCCGATGGCCGGCGGCGGTTTGAGTTCCAGAAGGGCCCGATCTTCACCCAGATTTGCCTTGCCGACGAAGTGAACCGAGCGACGCCCAAAACGCAGTCGGCCATGCTCGAAACGATGAGCGAAAAGAAAATCAGTTTCGCTGGCGAGGTCTACCCGCTCGATCCGCCCTTCTTTGTCATGGCGACACAGAACCCGATCGAGCAGGAGGGCACCTACCCGCTTCCCGAGGCGCAGCTCGACCGGTTCTTCTTCAAGCTGGTCGTGGGCTACTCCGGCCGCGAGGAGCTCAATACGATCATCGAGCGAACCACCAAAGGCGTGGTGATCACGCCGACCAAGGTGATGGACGGCGCCGAGATCCTGCAGCATCAGCAGTTGGTGCAGGAGGTGGTCTTGGCGCCGCACGTGCAGGACTATGTCGCCCGGTTGATCCTCGCCACGCACCCCGACGGCAAGTACGCCGCTCCGGCCACCAACCAGTACCTCCGCTGGGGCGCGTCCCCCCGCGGCGCTCAGACGGTGGCCCTCGCCGCAAAGGTCGCCGCCCTCTTGGGCGGCCGGTACAACGTCAGCTTCGAAGACATCCGCCGCGTCTACCTGCCAGCATTACGTCACCGCGTGATCCTCAACTTTGAGGCCGAAGCCGAAGCGATCGATCCGGATCAGGTGCTGAAAGAGGTTCTGAAGGCGGTGCCGGAGAAGGCGGAAGAACCGAGTGCTGCTTGACGTGGTTCACGCAACCATTTTTCTCCGGAGGACGCTTCTATCGTGGGCTGCGATTTTATCGAGGAGATGAGGGGAATGTTGGCGACTGTGGCGTAGTCGGCTGCTCGCGGTTGGGCTACATGGCTACGCGAATAGACTAGCGTGAGCGCTTTCGGTGAGAAGCATCGTGATGAGTGACAACAAGAACCCCTACGCTTCACCGAGAATCGCGGCAACTACTACTCAAAGCGCGACCCGTCGCGTGGAAACAGGCAAGCTGCTCGTACGACTTACGTGTGGAGCGCTTGCGAGCATGCCTCTTGTCAATATGGTCGTTGGCATGACCCTTAGGCCGCTTGTTGGCCTATTGATCGCATCAGCAGTGACGGCCGGTCTATTGCGAGGGATGCGACCTGTGCAATGGCCGCTGGGCGCTCTCGCGGGCCTGATGTTCGTTTTCGGCGGTAAGAATTTGGCGACTGGGTACGTAGATACCCATCCGGTCGATTTCTACTTGGGGCTATACATGCTAACAGTCTTCGGCTTTGTTGCTTGGGCCCTACTCTTGTCACGTGGCGTTTCCACTTACATGCATGCTGCTCGACGAGCGATTCGCTTCCGTGGCCATACGATTCCAAAGAGGGCGTGCGAATAAGTCATGCTATAGGAACTCAATGCTTCTAGGTGCGACGAAGTATTCGCCTTACCGTCAAAATGCCTCAGCAACGAAATAGAAAAGCCGCCGCCCCGGGGGTGCGCGCGACACAATCCCCAGGGGCGACGTAGAAAGTTACCTGATCAGCGACGTGGGTTTTGGGCCGTCGGCAGGGCAGAGGTTTTGGCCTGTGGCTTTGTTGTCGGTGAGGTGGCCAGGGTTGGTTTCGGCGCTGGCGTCTGTGATACGATGATGCTCATAGGCGCAGTCGCCCGCCGGGCCACGACGGGGCTCGAGCGGACTTCGCTGCGAATCACCGTAGGTGAGCTAACGAAAGTCCGGAGGAAGCTTTGTGCCGGAGCACGATAGGCTCTGGCTGGCGGGCAGTAAGCCGCCCGGCTAGTTTGCGGCCGCTCGATCAAGAACCCGTAGTCATCAGTTTCGTAGGCAAGGCTCGGGGCAGCAGAAAAGCTAATCGCTCCTATGGCAACAACTCCTAGTGCAGTGATGATTTTGTTCATGGTTTCGCCTGGTTTATGAGGTCCGAGAAACGCTTCCTGCAGAGCAGAGGCCCGCGCGCCGGCCTCTGGGCAGTTCCCTCATTTGCTTAACTTTGCTACGCACCCAATTCCTTGCAGAGTTCTAGAAATCAACGGCCTAAATTGATGGAATTACCGCAAGACATGCGCGATTCGGACTGACCTATCCTGAAACCACGAACAGTCAGGCGTCTGGACTACCACCATGCCCACGCTCGAATCCAACCTCCTGCCGCCAGACTTGATGGGCCAGCTCGAACGGCTTGAGCTGGTCACGCGGAAGGTGTTTCGTGGGCGGATGAAGGGGGAGCGGCGGTCGAAACGCAAAGGGGAGTCGGTTGAGTTCGCCGACTTTCGCAACTACGTCCCCGGCGATGACCTGCGACGGATCGACTGGAATCTCTATGCTCGGCTCGACAAGCTGATCCTCAAGCTGTTTCAGGAAGAAGAGGATCTGCACTTCTACACGTTGATCGACGCCAGTTTGTCGATGGGTTTTGGCGAGCCAACGAAGCTCGACTACGCCAAGCAACTGGCGGCCGCGCTCGGGTTTGTTGGCCTGGTGCGGAGCGATCGTGTGGTGATCGAGTCGCTTGGCCAATCAGTGCGCGAGCGCGGGCCCGTGCTGCGTGGCCGGCGAAGTGTATGGCGGATGCTGGAACAGTTGGACGGCATTCAGCCGGGCGAAGCGTCGAGCCTTGTCGACGGCGTCAAACGGTTTTGCCTTCGCCATCGCGGCCAGGGCGTCGTGGTGCTGATAAGCGACTTGATGGACAAGCAAGGTTACGAGGCGGCGTTGAAGTATCTGATGGCCCAGCGGGTGGACGTCTATGTGATCCAGGTGCTGAGCCAAGAGGAGATTGATCCCGAGGTGACGGGCGACCTGAAGCTAGTGGACTGCGAAGATCAAGACATAGCAGAGATCAGCGTCAGCGCCCCGTTGTTGGCTCGCTATAAACAGACGCTAGCCGCATTCACGGCCGGCGCCCAAGATTTCTGCAACCGCCGCGGCATGAACTACCTGCTGGCCAACAACCAAACGCCGGTGAAGGAACTGATGACCAACTACATGCGGCGACGGGGGTTAGTAAGGTAACGCGAGACGCTGAGCGATAAACGATGAACGACGCACGGGCGTTGGGCATCGCTTGCACGTCGTTCATCGATCATCGTTTATCATTCATCGCTATGATCGAAGGCCTTTTTCGCAACACGCTTTCCGGTGGCCAATGGGCCCTGTTGCTCGCCGTGCCGCCGGCGATTTTGGCGCTCTATTTCTTGAAGCTTCGCCGGGTGCCCGTCGAGGTGCCGAGCACCTACCTGTGGATGCGGGCGATCGAAGATTTGCATGTCAACAGCCTCTGGCAGCGGCTGCGGCAGAGCTTGTTGCTGTTGTTGCAGTTACTATTGGTAGCACTGGCGATGCTCGCTCTGCTTCGACCTGGTTGGCAGGGCACGAGGTTGGAAGGCCAGCGATTTATCTTCGTGGTCGACAACTCCGCGAGCATGAGCGCCACGGATATGGATGGCGCCTCGCGGCTGGAGGCCACGCTGGACAAGGTAGCGGCGCTGATTGATCAGATGGAGCGGGGCATGACTGCCATGATCATCAGCTTCAACGACTCGCCCCGCGTTGTGCAGGAGTTTACCGACAATCGAAGGTTGCTGAAGGAACGTCTAGCGACGATTGAGCCGACCGCACAGTCGACCGATCTAACGGGTGCGTTGCGATTGGCGGGCGGCCTGGCCAATCCGGGACAGGTGGTCGTTGAGGAGGATGCTCCCGCCGCTGAGGTGGCTGAACCCAACGCCGCGACGCTGTACCTGTTTACCGACGGTCGATTCGCCGACGTGAAAGACTTTGCCCTGGGCAACTTGTCGCCGATTTACGTGCCGGTGGGTACCCCCGAGGCTGCGAACTTGGCGATCACCTCGTTCAATACGCGCCGCAATGAAGCACGCCCCCAAGAGAAGGAGGCGTTTGTCCAAGTCACCAATTACAGCCCAGCAGCACAGAAGGTTGTTGTCGAGATGCTGCTGGACGGCCAGTTCCTAGACGCTCGTTCGGCCCAGGCGCCGGCGGGGGGAGCGGCAAGCTTTACGTTTCCCTTGGCGGATGCCCCCGCGGGTAAGCTAGAAGCGAAAATCGACGCCGAGAGTCTTACTGCCGTCGAGGATGTGCTGAGCGTTGATGACAACGCTTTTGCTCCCATTGCTGAGCTCGACCCCGGCAAGATCTTGCTCGTGACGCCCGGGAATCTGGTGGTGCAAACGGCGCTGAGTACGGCTCGCGCTGGCCGATTGGGAGGCATCGAGACGATTGGGCCTGCTGATCTTGAAGACAAAGAGCGGCAGCGTGCCTTGCTTGCTGGCGAGTACGACTTAGTGATTTACGATCGCTGTGGTCCAAAATCAGCCGAGACGATGCCGCGGGCCAATACGTTCTTCATAGGCAGCGTGCCTCCCTTGGCCGCGTGGCTTGGCGAACCGGACGAGCCCGGTAAAGACCTGCCCGCTCCTCGCGCGGCGCAGTATCCACAAGTAATCGACTGGAATCGGGCTCACCCGCTGATGAGTTATGTGCAAGTGGGGGACATCTTGATCGGCGAATCCTACGTCCTCCAGCCGCCTGGCGGCGCGGCGACGCTTATCGATTCAACGGAAGGCCCGCTTCTGGCCGTGGCCCCGCGCGGCAGCTATGAGGACCTCGTGTTGGGTTTTCCCATCCTGATTCAGAAGGATGGCGGCACGCTCGTGAACACCAAATGGTATGCGGCCCGCAGCTTCCCCACGTTTTGGCTAAATGTGCTGGACTACTTTGTGGGCTCAACGGCGGGACCTTCGCGTAATCAACATGCTCCCGGGTCGTCTGTCGAGTTGCGTCCTAAGGCCAATTTGCGTTCGATTGAGATCACCGGACCAAACGACTTGCAACGCAGGCTCGAGAGAAACGGCGACGGCCCGTTTGTCTTTCAAGACACTGGCCAACGTGGCGTGTACGAAGTACAGAGCGAAGAACGCACGATTGATCGGTTTGCCATCAATTTGTTTGATTCAGCAGAGAGCGATATCCGTCTCAGCACCACGGGGGGAAACGAGGGAGAAGGCTTGGAGTCAATCCGGATCGGCTACACGGATGTGGTGGCCGCTGCGGGCCAGAGCCCGGCCCGCAAAGAGCTCTGGCAGGGAATCTTGCTAGCAGCGATCTTGGTGCTGCTGTTCGAGTGGTATGTCTACAACCGGCGGGCTTATCTGTAGCCCATTGGCTTTGGCGGCCCGTGACTGAGCAAGCTTCGGTCCTTTTTTTGGCTGATCGCCTCCAAAAAAGCCTGCAACTGGCCAAGCGACGTGTGGCCGTTTTGGCTATAGTACCGCCACGGTGCGGTAGATCGCGCCATACTTGCCCTCGAACACCCAAGCTGTCATGCCCTCCACGCTTGATGCCCCTGAAGACCTTGCCGGCGCCACTCTGGAAGCAGACTACGAGCCTTCCGGTCCTGGTAAGCTCGACCGTCCTCCGAGTTCGGTGAACAAGATCTTTTGGGTCTACGCGGGGGCTTTCTTAGTGGTGCATCTGCTCAGCTTGCTGGTCTTCGTGCCGTGGCTCTTCAGTTGGTCCGGCGTTGTCGTCACCGTCCTGGGCTACTACCTGATCGGAGCGGTCGGGATCAACTTGGCCTACCATCGGCTGCTAACGCATCGCGGTTTCGCGGTGCCCAAGCGGCTGGAGCACTTTCTCGCGGTGCTAGGGGTTTGCAACTTGCAAGACGCGCCAGCACGTTGGGTGGGTGTTCATCGGATGCACCATCAGTTCTCCGATCATGAACGAGATCCCCACAGCCCCTGGGTCGACTTCCTGTGGGGGCACGTTGGCTGGTTGGTCTATCAGAACCAATACATTGGTACGCCCGACTTCTACGACCGGTACGCCCGGGATCTGTTGCGTGATCCCTTCTACATGAAGCTAGAGCGAAACATCGGCTGGTTTGGCGTGTACGCGGGACACGCGCTGTTGATATACCTGGCGGGGTTTGCTTGGGGATTGGCTTGGTCGGGCGGGGCCGTGCTGTCGGGTGTCCAGTTGGGCTCCAGCTGGTTGGTGTGGGGCGTCTTTCTGCGAACAGTCTTGGTGTGGCATGTGACTTGGAGCGTAAACTCGGTAACGCACCTGTGGGGTTACTCCAACTACGACACCCGGGATCACAGCAAGAACAACTGGCTGATTGCCCTTCTGACTAGTGGCGAAGGCTGGCACAACAACCATCACGCCAAGCCACGGTCCGCAGCCCATGGCCACCGGTGGTGGGAGCTTGACTTCACCTACTGGACCATTGTGGCGATGGAGAAGCTGGGTATCGCCAAGGAAGTGGTACATCTGGATGGCAAGCGCAATCGGCCCAGTGCGACTCGCCCCAGCGAGCAGGCAGCGTAGAATAGGTGCATGTCTGAGGCGCCCTCCGCTAAGTCACGCAAGAAAGGCCGCTGGTGGCTACCCAAGGTCTTGGTGGGCATCGTTCTTGTCTGGTTGCTAGGCGACTTTCTCTATGCTCAAGTCGTTGCTTTCCAAGTGAAGCGTTGGGAGGCCACGGTTGCTCGTGACCAGAACGGCGTGCTCGTTGGCTGCGAAGGCTACTCATTGAGGCCAGGCCCGCTCTCGCAGCCAAGAGACACTGCCTTGCTGTTTGTGCATGGCATCAACGCCTCCCCGCGCCACTACGATAAGATGGCGGGTCGGTGTGCCGAACTCGGCTATCATTGCCGGGTGATGAGGCTGCCTGGTTTCTGCTTGCCAATCTCTCGCTATGCCCAATCTCGCCGCGAAGGATGGGTGCTCTCGATTGAGAAAGAGGCTTCGCTGCTTCGCCAAGAACATAGCCGAGTCGGTATCGTCGCGCATTCGCTAGGTGGTGCGGCCGCGATTGGCCATTTGGCACGGCGGCCTGATTCCGTCGACTTTGCCGTGTTGCTTGCACCGGCAGTGGGAGTCTCAAACGCACGCAGTCCGCTGCTGTCGACTCGCGCATGGCATAGCGTGGGGGATCGCCTTCTGTTCTTCACGACCGTCTTGCAGTCGCCCTTCGGTCTCGACTGCCACGACCCTGCAGGCCACGATTGCCCCGGTCGTACCCCGTTTACGCCCAGGGTTGTGGTCGACGAACTCTTCAAGCAGATGGACGCCAACTGGGCGACGATCAATGAGCTAAAGACTCCGCTGATGATGGTGTTAACCAAGGACGATGTCGTGATCGATTGGCAGCAGGCTGAACGTTTCTATAAAGAGGCGCCGATCAAAAAGAAGGAAATCCTGTTCCTGGAAGACAGCGGCCACGCAATCCCCCTCGACTATGGCTGGGAGCAGTCGGTGGAAGCGATTGACAAGTTTTCCCAGGATATCTGAGTGCAAAGGCAAAACAGTTGCACAGGCGGCTGCTTTCGTCTTTAATAATGAGGACTTATCTGGTTCTCCAGCTATTCTCGCCGCTGGATGGAGACCGACGCAGTTGGCTTGGCCTGCTGTGTTTTCCCACGACCGACCGGCAATCGTTGCCGCCCGGAGTCTATGAACATGGCGAGAATACCGTCCCACGCCATTCCCGGCGTGCTTACCCTCTTTGTTGCTTGGATCGCTCTTTTCACGGCGGATACTTGCCGGGCTGAGCAGACTTCGCCTGCTCCCATCCTGCAGTGGTTCGAGTCCTCTTGGCAGAACATCGAACATCGCACGGCAGACCTATTCACGGCGGGCTATGGCGCGCTATGGACACCACCTCCGGGGCGTTCTGTCTATCTGCCGCAGGGCGGTGGTATCGGATACGACCCATACGACCGCTTTGATCTCGGCAAGCCACGTGACGAAACCCTCTACGGCACGGAGCAAGGCTACATCTCAGCGATTCGCGAAACGCAGAAGTTTGGCGGCAATGTATTCGTGGACTATGTGCACCACCATTTGGGTTCGTTCGATTTGGGCCTAAATGGCTACACCTATCCCCAGGCGTTGGTCAATCAAGGTGCTCCTTTCCTGCAAGACCGAGCTGACTATCCGGGCTTCGAACTCTCCGATCCCAACAGCCCCGTTGGCTCGGCCGCGCATCGCGACACTTATGCCGATCTTTATGGGGCCAACGCCGGCCTGACACCTTTTGGCGAAGTCTTTGAATACTGGTTTCGGTTGGGCGAAAACCTGGTGACGATTGACCTCGCCAGTAATCGAGCCTTTGTCCGACATCCCGTGCCGGGCGAATCGCTCAACACGCGAGAAGCTCCCACTGCGTGGGCGTTTCCCACCACCGCAAGACTGGCGGACGGCAAGGTCGGGGCGTCGACGATCCTCCGGCAAGCCAATGTTGCCACGGACGACAACCGCCAGTTCTATCCAGACTTGGACGGCCCTTCGCGGACCGTTGTTGACGACGGTGTCAGCTATACCGTCTACGATTTCAATCTCAACGACCTTGGCCAGGGCGATCCTGTGGCCGAAACGCCTCGCGGCTACATGATGCGCTACGCCCAGTGGCTTACTCAGGTGGTGGGTGTGGATGGATTGCGTGTCGATGCCGCCCGCCATGTGCCACTGGGCAGCTTCAACTCGGCGTACAATCCCGAGTCGCTCGATATCCCCAAACTGGTTGACCGGGCCGTGGCAGGCGCGAGCAGCCGGTCTTACTTGGACGGCGTGCAGCGGGACGTGACCCAGTTCCAGGAAGTCTTCGACTACAACGCAGGCACCTTGGCGTCCTTCGTTCGCAAGACCCAGCCCGCAGGAGACACCGTCAACCCCGACCGAGACGTGCTCGACTTTAGCCTGTGGGCTGCGATGGCCAGTAACATGAGCGGCAACGGCTTGCAAAACAATTGGTTCAACATCCGTTCAGCCAGCGTGAATGCCACGATCAACGGGACGAGCGATCCCAACATTGCCAACAACGGCGCCAACGGGATCGGGTTCGTATACAACCACGACGAGGGAGTCTCGCCACCCGGGCTGGGCGACAGCATTGTCTTGGACAATGTCGCCCATGCCTGGGTGCTTATGCGACCCGGCAACGCCTATGTCTACTACCGATCAGACGAGTTTGATCGCAGCGACAACAGCTTGTTCTTCTTGAAGCAAGGGCGTGGCGACGCCCTCGGTGGAACCTTTGGCAACATCATTACCGATCTTGTTGACCTGCGCAACAGCTACGGACGGGGCGACTTCATCGAACGGTTCATCGACAACGCTTTTGCTCCACCTCAGAATCAGCAAAGCGCGATCTATGTGTTTGAGCGTGAAGGGTCAGCCTTGGTCGCCCTGAATGTGGGTTACAATCCGGGCGCCACAAGCCGCTCCGTAGGCACCAGTTTTCAACCAGGGCAGTGGTTGGAAGAGGTCACGGGCAACTGGCAAGATCCCTCTGGTCAAGTGCGCCGGTACGCGGTGGTGGACGCTGCGCAGCAGGCGGTCATCGATATCCCTTGGAACAATGCTGGCAATGGCAACAAGGGTTATGCGATCTACGGCCTGCCACGTCCTCGCGGAACGCTGACGCTCAGCAACGTCTCCCAGACCCTGGATGAAACGCCTACCGCAGCTACCAATGGCACCGCGCGCGTAGCTGATGTCTTGGTAATTAGCTCGAACTCCTTCGATGTCACCCTAGCCACCGATGCCGTGACGCTTGATGGCGGTGCTTTGGGGACCTTCCGAGACACGTTTGCGGATGGTGATCGCGCGATGCTGCGAATCGACGAAGGTTTCGACGCAAACGGCAACGGAGTGGCCGATCATCCTTCCAGCGCCGCGGCTAACGCCACGCAGTATGGGTTTGAGAACTTTTTGACCACCAATTCACCAGGGTTTGGCAGCCCCACAGGAGACGGCCTCTACGTGCAAACGGTTGATGCCACACAGCTTTCCGAGGGCTACCACTATCTGACAACCCGGGCGTGGCGTGCCCCCAGGCCCGGCGAAAGCGAGGTCTATACCGACTTCCGCGAAGCTATCTACATTGACCGCTTACCGCCTGAGAGCGCGATTGCCTCGACCGAGTCTTTTGGCGGTGTCGACACCACGAGAGACTTCCAGGTGCAGTCGCTCGACAAAACGGCCAACAGCGTTCATGTGCTGCTAAACCTACCAGCTTCGCTCACGGATGCTCAGATTCTCGCGCTGGTCGATAGCGGTAATCAGTCCGAGCAGATTGATCGCGACTTGTTCAGTCTGGTCGAAACCAACGTGATCGATGGCAACCACGTGGCCACCGTGGTTTCTTTTGAGATCACCGGAAACTTCAACATCCAGCGGTTCGCGGGCCTGCGGCAAGAGACCACCTTAGGGCTGGGCTTTGGTGATCTTGATGCGGATAGCTTGTTCGAGGTAAGCGATCTCAATCAGTTTGAGACCATCTACCTTAGCGGCGATACCCTGTTCTCGCCGGCCGCCGATTTGACGGGAGATGGCCTAGTGATGGACGATGACCTGCTTGCCCTGGGCGGCGCGCTGGAAGCGGGGGGAGCGGATTCGGCGACGCTAAACGAGTATCGCTCGCTGTACCTGAGCTATCTGCTGCCAGGCGACTTCAACTTGGACGGTATCGTCGACGGCGCCGACTATGCTTCGTGGCGCAATGGCCTCGTTACGGGCGACTTCAGCGCCGGGCAGCTTGCAGACTGGCGAGCGAACTACGGCGCAGTCCTTTCGGTAGGCGCGGTTGCCCAAGCAGCCGCCGTGCCAGAGCCGGCAACCTGTTTGCTGCTAAGCGGCCTCGCGGTGGCGTCGGTCAGTCGACGACGTCTTGGCTGACCACCGAGCGGCCCCGACGCCTTGTTATTGCCACCAGAAAGCCAGCCATAAGCGTGACGAGCGATGCTGGCTCAGGAGCTGGCGCGACGGCCGATCCGATTCCCGCGAGGCTCGATCCGAAGGTGGCTCGCCAGACCGCCAATTGGCTCTGGCCAATGGGCTGATTCGTGAGGTCATTGGGCAATGTGCCGGCGGGCTGGCCTAGATGCTCCCTCAGGACAGCGTAATCAGCGCCGTCGACGATGCCGTCATTGTTGTAGTCGCCTTCGAGAATCGTCACGGGCTCGGGCAAAAGCGTGCCGCCGTAGTTGTCCCGCCACGTCGCGAGCTGTGCGTCGCCTATCACGTCGCCATCAATGTCATTGGGAAGTGTCCCCGCGGCGGCTCCCAGGTTGTTCCGCCACACAGCATAGTCCCCGCCGTCCACCACCCCGTCGTCGTTGTAATCCCCCGCAAGAACCGCCACCGCATCCGAAACAAAAATCCCACTCGTGCCGTCGGTAAACGTGGCGCCGAAGGCGACCTGACCGCGGTCGTTGAAGGCGCTCGGCCGGCCATCGGCGTTGCTGCTGCCTTCAAGAAACTCTGTGCGAAAATCGATCTCTGCAATCGTGCGTAGATCGTGATTTGCTTCGTCGTCACTCAAATTAATCACGTCACCCTCTCGGACAATCTTCGTGAGGACGCCGACGTGATTGGTTCCCCAAATACCTTTGATGTTTGTGTCGTCAACTCCCTCGCCGGCAAGATAGCCAACGAAAGCAAGCTGACCATGCACATTCATCGTTGGTTGAACACGCGATAAGCCACTGAACTCAACATCTGTCCCTGGCGCCGAAGCCCCGGTGATCTCAAGGTATCGAGGCGTTTCGCTGGGGGTGTCCACGACAATTCCGTTCCTAGTCGATACCGCTGACTGCCCACGATCATTGAGTGAGACCGCCGGAAAATTACCAACTAAGGGTAAAAAAAAGCTGTCTAATCCAGGGATCGAGTTGTCGAATGTCTGGGCAACTAAACGCAAGCCTAAGCCACCGCCTTCAGAGACCCACCCATCCCTAGTAGAAAATGCCACCTCTCCACGTGTATTGATGGTTGGTTGTGTAAAATCCTGCAAGACAAGTGGTTCACCCGAATCGCCGGATAAGGTATCACCCTCTACTGCCACGACTCGTTTTGTACCATCGGCATGAAAGACGATGATTGCTTCGTCTCGAAAAGGGTCGGTATGAATTCGTAAAACGACATCGCCCGACTGGTTCATGGCACCTTCAATTCCGGTTATCGATCCAAAATCACCATTTATCCCATCAATGCTATCGCCGGCCTGAACAATTATCTCAGGATGACCATTTCTTATAACGTGATGTGCATTACCAAACCAAAATT
>CBDHGZ010000004.1:130000-1050689 GCA_965263315.1 Lacipirellulaceae bacterium
CCTAATCCATGCCGCCAACGTTCATTCTGAGCCAGGATCAAACCCTTCAATTAAATGTATGCATTAACCAGCCACGGCAAGCCGCGACTGACTAAAGAGCCTTGATTGAAGTGATTGATTGCTCAATCATCTGTTGGTCTTGTTGCCACGCCTTCAGCAACCACCCGAAAGTGCTTGCTTCTGGCTCGGCGCCAAGCCTGTGGTTACTTGCTGTCAGCAAATCCCCGAAGGAAATTGCCTCAAGCACAGCACAGTCTTGGGCTGGCTAAAAGGAAAATGACTCAACCAAATTGTCAAAGATCGTTGTTGCGTCGTTTAGAAAGACGCGGCTCCTGTTCAGGTGGTTACCCTCACGGGAGCCCTCCAGTATTGCGGCAGTCGCTCAGTTGTGCAACCACCCTACCGGAAAAAATTCGCTGGTGACCAACTGCTCGGGGCAGCCAACCACCAGCGAGACGCGGAATCTTACTGATCGGCGGCCCCGTGTCAACGGCTCGAATCAAAAACGGGTCAGATTCTTGTCGAGACCACCACTTCCTGGCAGACCCTGACGGTCCGCTACCGCCAACCGGATGCGTCGGCTAATCTGATTCTCACGAAGGCGAGGCGTCACGCCGCCATCCGCCTTGCTCGGTGCTGGCACTCTCAGCACATCACGTTGACGACACCAACCCCGCAGTAATCTCGTTTCATGACTTGCCGAGGCGTCCGCGGCGCGATCACCGTCGACCACAATGACCGCGAGGCGATCCTCTCGGCGACCCGGCGTATGCTTGCGTTGGTGATTCGTCGCAACGACATCGAACGGCTCGATGTGGCAAGTGCCCAGTTCACCGTCACCAAGGATCTCGACGCGGAGTTTCCCGCCCTCGCGGCGCGACAACTCGGCTGGATTGACGTGCCCCTACTGTGTGGATACGAAATTAGCGTGCCGGGTTCGCTGCCTTTGTGCATCCGAGTGCTGTTGCATTGGAACACGAACAAGACGCAGGATGAGATTCAGCACGTCTATCTTGAAGGCGCCGAGCGACTGCGGCCCGATCTTGCTAGTTTGCCCGATGTTGATTGGATGGAGTTGGAAGATTGGATCGACCAGCAAGTGCGGGCGAATAAGTGAGCAACGACCTGAGGTTTTTCGGGTAGGAGTCCCCTCGCATGCGTAAGTTCTTGATCATGGGTCCCCAGGGTTGCGGCAAAGGGACTCAGGCCGTGCTCCTGGCCAAGGACTTCGACCTGACCCACTTCTCGCTGGGAGACATCTTTCGCTGGAACGTTGCCGCCCACACCAAGCTGGCCGCCCGCATTCAACGGATCATGGCTGCTGGGGAGTTGATCCCGGACGAATTGGTGGAAGAGATACTGCAGCGCCGGCTACAGCAACATGACTGGAACTACGGTTTCATCATCGATGGATTCCCGCGCAACGCAAAGCAAGCTGAGTTCTTCCTGGAGAACTACGACATCGACGCGGTGATTCACATCGACGTCCCTGACGAGGTGACCAGGCAACGTGCCTTGTCGCGGCGCACGTGTGCCGAGTGCGGTAAGGAATACAACTTGATGCGCACGCCACCAGCCGTCGAAGGCAAGTGCGACACGTGTGGCGCCAAGCTCGTTAGCCGGGGCGACGACACCGTCGAAGCGCTTGCCAAACGCCTGCACGATTACGACACCAAGACACGGCCCACGCTCGAACTGTTCCAGCGCAAAGAACTGGTGGTTCACATCGACGGAACCGGCAGCGTGGATGAGACTCAAAACCGCATCCGAGAGCGTCTCGGCTTGCCGGCTTACCAGCCCAAGAAACCGGTTTAGCTCATCCTTTTCCTGCCCGGCCGCGGAGAAAAAGATAGCCGCCGATTCCCAATAGCGCGACGGGGGGAATCGTCATTAGCAGGGGCGTGCCGCCCGGCTCGAGCACGGCCGTGTCCGGCGAGTCGGGGTCATAGTACACGTCAACCTGGCTACCGGCCGGGTACTTGTCCACGAGTTTCTGCTGAGCTGAGCGTGCGCTACCGGTAGTGTCTCCATAGCGAATTTCGGATCCCAAATAAGGTCTGCGTTTGACTTCGTAGTGATAACGGACCTGGGCTTGGTACTTCACCTTGGGTCCGAGGCGAACCTCTTCAACGTGTGACGACACGATCCGACCGGGGCAGGTCGGCCATTGGTTGCTTGCGGACATGCGGCTGGCGACGATCCAGCAGCCGAGTGACGCGGGTAGCACGGCCACCATCAGCAGCACCCCGAGGATGGTCTGTAGGTAAGACCTCGCAGTGAGCGTGGCAGCTTTCACGCCAGTGCCTGTGGCAGCCGGGGGAGAGGTAGAGCCACCGACAGCGAGGGGAGAGACTGCCGTATGCGGTTCGGAATCGACGCCCAAATCGTCCCACGAGGGTTCTGTGGCAAGCGGATCAAGATCGTCGCCAACCTGATTGGGGGCAACCAAGGGCTTTTCTACCTTGGCTCTGGCTTTGTTGGCGGCTGCTTCGAATTGTTCCAGTGATGGGAGCTGGATCTTCTCATTGCATCCAGGACATCTGCCACGCTTGCCTGCAATCGTCGCATTCACGTTAATCGTCTGGCCACAGTGGGGGCACGCGAACTTGAGCTTCATGTCAATTGACCAGGGAGAAGATGAAGAGCGAACGCTGGCGAATCCGGGCATGATTATGGCCATAGCTCCGTGCGTAAGCTATGGAAGGTTTCTCACTGGTCGTGCGGGCGAGAAAAGTCGCGACTGGCCAGGAATTTCTTACGGTGGATCAAAACGGCGCGGTCAGGAAGACTGCTCGAATTTGGTGAAATAGCTGTTAGGCTTAGAATTGCCGGGTTCTAAGCTGGCGCCAGGCTGGCTAGCCTCGGGGTGTTTGCCTGACAAGATTCCACAACGTTGGCCATCTTGGGGCCATATTCTGACAAACAGCAAGCCAAAACTTTTCTTCAGCGGTCGTTTCCACGTGGTGGGCCGATTATTTTTGTGCCATGTCGATCGCCAGCGACACCCAGCCCCTGACGCAGCTTTCCGCCACGGAGTTGGCGAGCCTTATCGCCAGGGGGGGCGTGTCGAGCGCTGAGGTCGTTGAAGCTCACATCGCTCGTTGTGAGCAGACGCGTTCGACGATCAATGCCCTGGTGCAGCCGATGTTTGACTCGGCACGGGCCGCGGCTCGGCAAGCAGACGCGCAGCAGTCTCGTGGCCAGCGGCTAGGCCTCCTGCACGGCGTGCCGATCAGCATCAAGGACTGCTTCGCGGTCCAAGGTGGAGAAGTCACCTTAGGCATCCCGGGATACAGCAACGGGGTTTGCCAGGAGGACTCTCCGTTGGTTGCTCGGTTGCGGGCGGCAGGCGCGGTGATCCTAGGCAAGACGAACGTCCCCCAAGCCATGCTCCTGCACGAGTGCGACAACCCCGTCTATGGGAGAACCATACACCCTGGAGATCCGACTCGCAGTCCGGGCGGCTCGACCGGTGGCGAGGCCGCGCTGGTGGCGGCAGGGGGGTCTCCGCTGGGATTGGGAAGCGACCTCGGCGGCAGCATCCGCCAACCCGCCGCCGCATGTGGACTGTACGGTTTCAAGCCAACCACGGGACGGCTCACTCTGGCAGGGAGCCACCGGGCAATCAGCCGTGGCATGGAGGCGATCGCCATTCAGCCCGGCCCGCTCTGCCGGTCGGCGGAAGACCTCGCGCTGGCGATGCGAGTGTTGTCTGATCGTGGCGGCCAGGGGCGGCTGCCGGATGAGTCGTGCGGCGATTGGAAACCTGATGATGATAAGGTGCCGGCTTCACTAAGGATCGCGATGTGGACCGACGACGGGGTCTTTCAGCCAGCGGTGGGTGTTGCTCGTGCAGTGGAACAAGCGGCCGAGCACTTGCGGGCCAGCGGGGTAACGGTTGTCGAGGTGCAGCCGCCAGATGTCGAAACGTTGTTGCGGGTCTACTTGGGGCTTATTTCCAGTGATGGTATGGCCTGCGTGGCGCGTTTGGTGCACGGGGGCAAAGTCGACGCCCAACTTGCCAGGCAGACTCGCTTGGCCAAGTTGCCACGCTGGTTGCGTTCCATAGCAAGTCCCGTCCTCTCGATCGCCGGTCAAGCAGAGTTGGCTGACTTGGTCCGCTGGACCGGTGCACGCTCCACGGATGGTTACTGGCAGCTGATCGCCGAAGCACAGGACTATCGGCGAAGCTTCTGGAGCAAGCTCGAACAGCAAGCTTCAGGGCCCCTGCATGCGACCCTATCCCCCGCCTACGGCCTCCCGGCCCTCCGCCATGGTTCTGCCTTGCACTTGATTCGTGCGGCCTCACACACGTTCCTGGCGAATCTGCTGGGATGCCCCGCAGGGGTCGCCCCTACGGGGCACGTTTCGCCAGCCGAAGAGCAACAAGAGCTGGCCAGCCGCATCTCAAGAACGCTTGGAGACCACTACGCACGCCAGAATGCCCGGGCGAGTGCCGGGCTACCACTTGCCGTCGAAGTGATGGCCTCAGCGGGACATGATGCCACAGTCTTGCGGTTGCTCCGCGAGGTTGGGGACCCCGGAGCTATTCGCCCCAAAGCGTGAGCACAATCCGGCGTGGCGTGGCATGATTGCGGTGTTCGCAAAGGTAGATCCCCTGCCAAGTACCTAGCATCAGCCGGCCTTGACCGACCGGAACGGTGAGTCCCGACCCAAGCACGGAAGCCTTCACATGGGCTGGCATGTCGTCCGGACCCTCGCAGGTGTGCTCAAAGGGCAGTGACTCGGGCGCCAGATGGTTGAAGGCCGTTTCCAGGTCGATGGGAACGTCGGGGTCGGCGTTCTCGTTGATCGTCAAAGATGCGGATGTGTGCTGCAGAAACAGGTGCAACAGGCCGCGGTCCATCGTGGACAACTCTGGCAGGGCTTCCTCCACGGAGCGAGTGATTGAATGGAAGCCTCGCCTTTGGGCGGGTAGTGACAGCAGACGTTGTACCCAAGCCATGGGGGGAAACCTCACCTCAAGAGTCCAGTATCCGATGCCCAAATGGGAGAGGCAGGCCGCGGCGATTCCCCAGGCGTTAGGGCTTGACAGGAGGCCTTGTGTGCGGCAATCCGAGGCGGTTTTCTCGGAGAGAAAAAACTTGACTTCCCGTTTTCGCCAGCAATAATCGGACACTTCGATCAGACAAGCAATCCCCCAGCCACGGTAACCGCTGGCTGGTTTCTCAGGCGGCGCGGCTGATTCGAAGGCGACCCCCCCATGCACGGCCCAGCCTTGCTCAGGCTGAAGCCGTCTCTGGAACCCGGTCGCTGAATGACAGAATCCGCCGGCATGAGTCACATGACCGCCAGGCGATAGGTACACAGCTGCCACTGGCTTAGGAGAGCCGATCGGCAGGAATCATTGTAGGAGGAGTTAAGTAATACCATGCCCGATCCCAATCTAAACAACGTTTTCGAAGCCATCCTGAAGTACGGTCACGATGAGGATTTCGTGCCCCGTGAGGACGATGACTTTCAGCCCACCACCGCTCCTGCTGGCTCGCCCGAAAAGCTAGAGCTCCTGGCAGAGCGCGTCCGGTCGGGCCATCCGCTGTGGCATGAAGAAGACCGCGCTGACTACACCGGCTTGACCGGCGCAGTCCGCCCTCGCGACTGATTCTAGCGTGTCAAATTGCCAGCCGTGTTAGCGGCCGCGCAGCCAAAATTCCCTCAACAGACCCGCGAGTT
Organism: Lacipirellulaceae bacterium; assembly: GCA_965263315.1. Lineage (GTDB taxonomy): Bacteria > Planctomycetota > Planctomycetia > Pirellulales > Lacipirellulaceae > JBCCQL01. The sequence goes on from CBDHGZ010000004.1 coordinate 135,695, forward strand.
CGCTCGCGGGTCTGTTTTCTTTTCTCTTTAAGTGCTGTTGAGTTTGGGCGAGCCCAGGCATTCCGGCCTGTAGCAAGGGTTCACCCGGGCGTCGTGACTCTTGGGCCCGCGTCAAGGATCGCGCTGGAAGTCCCGGACTCGAACTCCTTGAAGTTCTCCGCAAAGAGGCCTGCCAGTTTGGCGGCCGTTGCGTCGTAGGCCTGTTTGTCAGCCCACGTTCTGCGGGGCACTAGCACGTCACTCGGAACGTGCGAGCAGACGGTGGGGATTTGCAAGCCGAAGTACTCGTCAACCTCAGTCGGGGCATCGCCGAGGCTTCCATCATGAATCGCGTTGATGATGGCCCGCGTATGCTTGATGCTGATGCGCTCTCCCACGCCGAAGGAACCGGCGCTCCAGCCCGTGTTGATGAGCCAAGCTCTGGCGCCGTAAGTTCGCATCTTTTCGGCCAAAAGCTCCGCGTACTTCGAGGGATGCCACACGAGGAATGGCGCCCCGAAGCAGGCGGAGAAGGTTGCCTGCGGTTCGGTGATCCCGACTTCGGTGCCAGCCACTTTGGCTGTGTAACCGCTGATAAAGTGGTACATCGCCTGCTCAGGCGTCAGGCGACTCACCGGGGGCAGCACCCCGAAGGCGTCGCAGGTGAGAAAAACGATGTTGTGAGGATGTCCCCCAACGCAGGGGATTTTGGCGTGCGGGATGAAGTCGATGGGGTAGCTGGCGCGGGTGTTCTGCGTCTTTGAAGCATCGTGGTAATCGACCTTCCGGTTGTGAGCCTCCAGGACCACGTTCTCCAACACGGCTCCAAAACGAACCGCTGAGAAGATCTCGGGTTCGTCGCGGGCGTTGAGGTCAATGCACTTGGCGTAGCAGCCGCCCTCGATATTGAACACGCCGGTATCCGTCCAGCAGTGTTCGTCGTCTCCAATTAAGTCGCGGTCCGGGTCTGCTGAGAGCGTGGTCTTTCCCGTACCAGAGAGGCCGAAGAAGAGGGTTACGTCGCCATGCGATCCTTGGTTGGCGGAGCAATGCATGGACAAGACGCCACGCTTGGGCATCAAGTAATTCATGATGGTGAAGATGCCCTTCTTCATCTCCCCGGCATACTGAGTGCCGAGGATAACGAATTCGCCCGCATCAAAATCGAGGGCGACGCTCGTTGGCGTATCGACGCCATCCACACTGATATCCGCAGACGCCTTGCCTGCGTTGTACACCACGTAGTCAGGCTCGCCGAAGGACTCCAGTTGCTGGCCTGTTGGGCGGATCAGCATGTTGTTCATGAAGAGGGCATGGTAGGGGCGCGAGCAAATAATCCGCACCTTGATCTGATGCTGCGGATCCCATCCCGCATAGCCATCCATGACGTAGAGGCGATCGCACGAGTTGAGATACTTGATCGCCGTCTCGCGATTCTTGGCAAACGACTCTTTGGCGAAGGGAATATTGACGGATCCCCACCATACATCGTTCTCACTGCCAGGTTCCTTCACCACGCGCTTATCGGCAGGGCTGCGGCCCTTCTTTTCAGCCGAGTCTGTGGCAATGGCCCCGCTCGCGGTGATTTGCGACTGATCAAACAAGACACCATGTTCGTAGAGCGTGGCCGGAGGAAGGTTTCGGCGGACGTTCTCAACCGTGATGCCAAGGGGGGTAAGGTCGATGCGACGGGACATCGTGCGTTCCTTCTGAAGTTCGCTCAAGAGGCAGCCGCTGAAGCGCGGCTGTGCGTTGATACTGTGGGCTTGGCTAGCAAATCTGACAGCCCCCCGTGTGCGTCATGACCGCTACGTCTTGGCATCATACCTTGGCAGTCACTGGTAAGAAACGGTGGCATGTCTCCACGCCGATCCGCGACTACGCCAGGTCGTCACAGCCCAAATCACGGTGCCTGCATAGGCCTACGCCTTATGTCCCAAAAGCCGCGCGCGACTCGGTTATTTAGGGCTGGGATGTGCTGTTGCGGCACTTGGCTGATCGGCTTGCTCCTGAGCCATCGGCGCCGCTGGCTCAATAGCGGGCGGCCGTGGGTCAGTACCTGTGTCGATCAGCAAGTAGCCTGACCAGAAGAAAGGATGGCTAGCAAGCGGAGGGGAGCCATCGCGATCTGACCATGCCAGCCGCGGCTCAAGGTAAGGATCGAGTCCCGAGTCGCGAGCAAGCAAGACGCTGCGTCGCCAGGCCTCACTCGCAGGGCGTTGGTCCATCTGCGAAGCATACTCCCGTACCAGTTCGTCGTGCAAAGCGCCGCCGGTTACCCAGCGACTCAGCAAGACCGTGCGCGGGCCAGCGGCCAGCAGTCCGCACGCAGCATGAAACAACTCCTCTCCGGGCGTTCCTCCTGTCGAAGCGCGTCGCCCGCCCTTGAGGCCCGATTCTGCCGCGGTCCTGACGCCAGCTAGGACCAGTCTCTGCGGCGCTGTCGCCAGGCGTTGCCAGTCGGCCAGTTGGCCCCGCCGGCGATTGCGGTCGGCTGGTAGAGGTGCCCAGTTTGCGACTGAATCCCCGCTCAGTTCGTTCTCAAGGTCGACCACAAGTTGATCGAAGGCGGCAGCCACCAGCGGAGACGGCGCCGGTAGCGGCGTCGGCAAGATGTCGGCGCCGCCGAGTTGGGCGGACAATTGAGCCAGGCGATCGGCGGCAGCTTCCCTATCGGCGGCGGATCCTGACGGCTTGGCCGCGGCAATCCCCGTGCGTTTCACCGGTCTGATGGGTCGCGTATCACCAACTGCCAGGCCAACGGTAGGGGCGTAGCGGACGGGGGCCACGCCAATGAGGGGCTCTGACGAGGACGCTCCCGGAGCAATCAACGCTTCGAATGGCAGGTGCCACAGTGGCCCGTCCGGAACTACCGTGATGCTGTTCACTTTGGACAGGTCGAGCCGCGAATCTCGCAGTACCAGCTCGCCCAATTCGCGCATAGCGTTTTGCCATTGGTCGCTCGCTGCTTCGCTGGCGGGCATGGCACGGCCGCGGTTGTAGAGCCCCAGCTCACGCAGAGCCGTGGCAACCGCCGCCGTGAGTTTCCTCGTGGTTCCCAGTTGCCAGGTGTGCTCACCCTGGGAGACCACCAGAAAGCCCTGCATTGAGCCAGCTACTTCATGAAAGAGCAGAATCGCTTCGCCGTCTTGCAGTTCAGCCTGGACCGTCTCTAGCGAGCGGATAGGTGGAAAACTCATTGGTGACGGGAGTCGTTCGGTCGCCAGGTTGAGCAACATGGCTTCCCGTTGTGGGATCCCTTTCTTCAGCGCCTCGAAACGCTTTGCTGCTTCCACGGTGAGGCGATCGTCCAGAAAGACTTCTGGCAAATTGCGGATGGCTTGCGACAGGGCCTCTAACTCCGCAGCCAGAGCTGCATAGTTGGGGTAAGCACTCAGGCAGGCCTGCTGTTGGAGCCGCTCGCTTTTCTCTAAAGCTTCTGGTTTCGCTTGCAGGAACCTGCGCATCGCAAGCAGGCGCCCGCCTAGTGGCTGAGACCGGAAGAACCGTCGGCGCTTTGCCAGGTCGCTGATCTCGATCGCTTGGGGAACTTCCCGGCGAGCAACTGACGCGGCCAGCCATCGGTCGTAGGCAGGCTGCTGGTTTGCAAGTAGCTGGGCAATGGTGTCCTGCGGCTGCTGCACCCAGCTCATAGGAGAAGGGTCGCTGAGCAAAGTTCGGTAAACATCCACGGCGAGTCGTGGTGACAATGACCCGCTATCGAACCGAGCGTTGGCGAGTTCCGTCTGGAATAGCGGCAACGAGACGCTTGCTGCACGCCCAATAGCGGCAGACAGTGCTTCGCGCCCTTCATCCATTTCTCCTTGGGCAACAAGCACCCGCGCAGCCAGCCAATCGCGAGCTGACCCGTGTCGGCCAGCTGCCAGGTCTCGCTGGCGTGCTCCTCCGCCGGCTAGCAGTTTAGAGGCGTCTGAATACTCGCGAGCTGCCATAACTTGTTCGGTCATGGCGTTCCGGAACTGCCAATAAAGGAGATCAAGGTTGGTGCGGTCCGCCCATGGCAGGGCATTTACGAGCGGTGCAAAGGGGCCTTGCCCGCCAGAGGTGAAGTGAACGAGATGTCCTTGCGCTATCGCCATGCCAACGGTGTCTAGGTCCTCGAAGGCAAACGCGGCGATGCTGGCTTCAGCGTAGAGCGAAGCGGCCGCCCGTGCATTGCCTGCACGTTGGGCGATGCCGGCTTGCGCCAGCAGTGCCGCACCGGTCAGCGTGTGGTCGTACCTACCGTCAAGCAGAATCGCGCGCTGCAGATGCGGAACCGCTTGGGTATCTTTGTTGATTCCAATCAGCGACAACCCATGGAGTAATTCGTTCCACGAGTTTGACCAGTGGTTCGCAGGTCCCAGGCCCCCACGGGCAAGCGTGTCGGCGAGCTCCTTGGAGATTCGATCCGTCGGCGAGAGGGGGCCCAGAAGCTGGGTACGTCGACGCATTGCGAGGGCCGTACAACGCACGATCTCCGTGACGCGGACCTTCCAAAACTGAGCGGTCTGCACTAAGCCGCCTTGCTCGGCTTGTACGCTGTTGTCGATGCGTCCATAGGACATCAACATGGTTTCTGGCAAGGAGGCGTAGGCGACTTGCCTCGCGCTAGGCCCCCAGGGCGCCAGTCGGCGCGCGTTGTTGGCTGCGGGGCGCGGGTTCTGCTGAAACCGCACTCGCTTCATCCAGTCGGGGTACGCGAGAAAGATCTGGCAGGCTTGATCGAACTGCGCTAGAGCGTCTGCGTTGCGGCCTTGTTGATAGCAGGTCTCGCCGAGCATGGCGTGGAAGCAGATCGAGTCAATCCAGCGGGATTGGATCGTCTTGACCGCTCCCCTGAGTTCGCTGGTGAAGGCTCGCTCCGCGCGACGGAGGTTTCCGCGGTAAAGCGTCTGCTTGGCGACCTCGTAACTGGGAGGCGGCAGCGTACCGCCGAGTTGGGCGATTGCCGGCGTGGCCGCTAGCAACTGCCAAACGACCGCGTATACCAGGATGCCGCGTCGGCCTAAAAGGGAGACCATCAGTCGTCCTTCCGCTTGCTCGGAGAGCCACTCGTCAGCCATGAACAGACTGTCGGCGAGAATTCTACGGGGGTTGGGGGCGGGAGGCGACAAGCAGTACGCCCTCTCATGCTAGCACTGACGAGACGGGAATACGCCAGAAATGTCAAAGTCTGCGGGTCAGTACGACGATAACGCTTGTAACGGTGTTCCCGGGTACGCGGACACTTGGGCGTGACCCCACGATTCCTCACTTCTGTGCGGGTAGATTTCACGGAGACGACCGATCATGTGGCAAGGCAATCAAGCTCAGTCGACTCGTAAAGGCCTTCGGCACTTCTCTTGGCCAGTAACTGCGCTGCTTCTTGGCTGTGTCGGCCTAACCGGTTGCCAGATGGACATCGCAGGACAGACCTTGCCCAGTCCGACATACTTAAGCGATGACGTCCAGTATTACGCACCAGGTCCCGAGTTTAAATTGGCTCGCGAAGCGGCCGCGCTCCAGGAGCAAGCCGAGGCCTACGGTACCAACGGACAGCAAGACTGTTGTCCGTAACGCGGTATGGAGTCTTCTATTTCTGGCTAGGCGCCACCAGCTTTGAAGACTTCCCGCTCACGGTTTGCGCCCAGTGACCGAGTCGCACGAGCTGCGAACGCCAGGATCCTCGCGGCAAGTGGGTAAGCCGCGTAATGGGCTGGGTTCCCGTCTGGATCCGCTGCTTGTACTCCTGGCCGCCCACTCCGAGCTCGAAGCGGCGATCTCCTCGTCGGAAGGCGTCGTAGATGGTCAGCATCGTGAGTGTGGCTCCAACGCTGCGGCTAGGGGCGTCGCGCCGAAAGCCGGTTCTCAGCCCGAAGACGACCCCATCGTGGTGGTAGTTGTAGTTGAACGCGACGGCTTGTCCGTTGACACGCAGGACATTCATGTCCAGCATGCCACGCCTAGCCGCCGCCGCGTGGGCATCTCGTAGAAAAGCTCGATAGCGAGGGTGGCACAGGGTGTTGCCATCGGTCGATCGAGACTGCCAGCTGTTCTCGGCGACTTGTTCGCATTCGTCGTACAGGTCCCATCCGGGGTCGCCGTCTCCGTTGGCGTGAGCGCAGGGGCGATGACGGACGTACTCAGCCTTTGATTCGGAGGAGTTTTCTGTGCAATGGTCATCTCCAAAGCGGCGCAAAGCAACACGGAACTCTCGACGGATCTTGCTGCAGCGGCTGGCGAGGTACGCTTCCCAACCTTGGGATAGGTCCAGGTAAGAGTTCACGTTGTCCTCGCTTGACGTACAAGCAAGGCCCATCGTGTTCATTGCTCTTGCGGTACGCCCTCGGTCGAGTCCCCGGTGGTCGATCCAAGGCAGATCAATCATGTCCCAATCGCGTGGTGATTGTTTGATGTGCTGCATTGCGAGCAGCAAAGTTGCCGCCTGGCAGTCGCCCAAGGGACCGTAGCTCGCTCCCCATCCGTCCAGCGGGTAGGTCAGCACGCGCACTTTACCAAGTCGCCGGTTTTCTGTGCGTATGCACAAAGGCACGATACCAATCGGCTGGTCGGCGGCTCGGACGACCAGAACACGGAGTTGCTGACCGTGTCCAAAGTGACGCCAGTAGGTGTCGAGCCAGTCGAAGGTATGGAAGAATGAAGCACCAGGAGTGGAATGCAGCAGCGAGTTCCAAACGATGCGATACGATTGCAGGGAGTCCAGATCGCCAATTTCTTCGACGCAGGCCATGGGCTATGGAGCGGGGGGAAGAGGTGACAGGGGAAGAGAGGGCTTGAGCGGGTTCGCTCCCTTCAAAGCAAGCAACGCCCGTGCCAACCGCATGGCGAGGTCCGCCTGTATCGATTACAAGGGCGTGAGTGCCCCTTTGGTATCGCTGCCCACATAGCCCGCGAGTTACGCTGTCGCAGTCTGTTGGGCAAAATCAACAGCGAGACTTTTTTCAACACACTGGTCTCTCGTTTTGAGTGATTGCGAAACATCCTGTCTGATCGCGGCTATTCACGAGCGCCCCGAGCGTGGGGTAATCGCCGTCACGGGCGGCGGCAGCCGTGCCATTGGTTGGTTGCTGCAGGTGCCGGGCGCTTCGCGTACGGTCATCGAGGCGGTGGTTCCCTACGCCTACCCTGCATTGCAACAGTGGGTTGGTGGAACCATCGATTCAGCATGCTGTGAAGCAACCGCCCGCGCTATGGCAATGTCTGCCATCATGCGCGCTCGTCAACTCGACGATGGCTCCAGCGGAGAGCCGTTCGGCGTTGGAGCAACGGCAAGCTTGGCGAGCGATCGCCCGAAACGCGGAGACCATCGGATACACGTGGCATTGCAAACGCTGACCGCGACGTTCGCATGGTCACTTACGTTGGCCAAAGGGGCGCGGACGCGCGAAGAAGAGGAAGCCATCGCCGCCAATCTGGTCTTGCATGCCGTTGCGGTGGCTTGCAATCTGGCGCCGGCCGCAGGATTCGCCGTCGCGGAAGCTGACGATCTGGTTTGCCAGCAGACGCAGGCTCCTTGGCTATGGATCGATATGGTGTTTGGCGACAGTCAGGCTGCCCTGGTCAATCCTGCGGTTGATCGTTGTGATTTCACAGCCGAGCCGCGCTGCGAGCAGGCACTTATGCCGGGCTCGTTCTCTCCCCCGCATCAGGGGCATCGCAGAATGGTAGAACATGCGCAGCAGAGGCTTGGTAAGCGCGTAACGCTCGAACTCGCCCTGGCGAATGTCGATAAGCCGCCAGTCGACTATATTGCCCTAGAAGAGCGACTGTCTGCGATCGCCGCGGTGTTTCCTGGCCAAGAGGCTTGGCTTACGCGGCTGCCCACGTTTGTCATGAAGGCAAAACACGTGCACGCCCGGCACTTTGTTGTCGGTGTCGATACGATCCGCCGGATCGCCGACCCACGCTACTACGATGGCGACGATGCCAAGCGTGACGCAGACGTCTCCCTGTTGGCCGATATGGGCGTGCGCTTTCTCGTGTTTGGTCGCCTGGTTGACAGCCATTTCCAGACACTCAGCGACCTCCCACTTCCCGAAGAACTGATGGCGATTTGCGACGAAGTTACCGAAGCAGAATTTCGTGAAGACGCCTCGTCGACGGCGATGCGCGGTCTGTCGCCGTAAGCCGTACCCACTTCGAGAATTGCCGAACTGGCCTGCCGGCCGTTATAGTCGCCGTAGCGGTTGGGTGTTCCGAGGTCATCTCTCTTGTCGGTGAGTTGGAAATGGGCAGCGAACTATGCGAATCGTCCGGCGCAGGCCGACTGTTTGCTGGCGTGGATGTGGGGGGCACGAGCATCAAGATTGGCTTGGTCGATGACACGGGGGCTTCTCTGGCCTTCGATTCGATTCCCACCAATCAAGCCGACGGCGCCCCAGCCGCCATGAAGCGAGCGACGGCCACGCTTCACGAATTAGCTCAGCAAGCTGGGTACGAGGTTGCCCAGATCGAGCGAGTTGGATTAGCGACACCAGGGCCGCTAGATCTAAAGGCGGGCCGACTGCTTGACCCGGGCAATTTGAGGGCATGGCACGATACGCCTGTCCGTCAACTACTGGAAGAAGCCACCGGCCTAAGCGTCACGTTCGCCAACGACGCAAACGCCGCCGCCTACGGCGAGTTTTGGAGCGGCGCTGGAGAGCGATTTGACAGCTTGGTGATGATCACCCTAGGCACCGGGGTGGGAGGAGGTGTCATTCTCGACGACCAGCTGGTTGAGGGTGCTCACGGTGTGGGGGGGGAGATTGGTCACCTAATTATCAACTCGGACGACGATGCCCCGCTGAACTCGCTTGGCATACGGGGCACACTGGAGGGCTACTGCGGCAGTTACGGCGTTGTGGGTCGAGCCGAAGCAGCTCTTGCTGACCACTTCCTCGACAGCAGTTTGCGAGACAGCGTTGCGGACGGCGAGCATTTGACACCGCTGCTTATTGCCAACGCCGCTGAAGCCGGAGACGAGCTGGCCACGCAGGTCGTCATGGATACGGCCCGATACTTGGCCATTGGGATCGTGACCTGTGTCCACTTGCTCGACCCCGAAGCTGTTGTCCTCGGCGGGGCCATGAACTTCGGTGGAGCAGGGCATCCCCTGGGAGAACGCTTTCTGTCAGAAGTCCGCACTCAAGCTCACAGTCGTATGATCAAGAGTTTGATTCCGCAGGTTGTCATCGAGTTCGCGAAACTTGGCGGCCAAGCAGGCTACTTGGGCGCCGCTGGCCTCGCGCGCAGGGATGCTCAGAAACGCGTTCAAGACTAACTGGGGTGCGCAACGAGCTTCGCGCGCCTTAGGCAGGGGCCAACTCGGCTGACGGTTCGACGGCAGCTTTGGTAGTTTCCGGAGCCACAGCTTGGAAGCGATCCTCAGCTGCCAGAAATGCTTCGATGACGAGGGGGTCGAAGTGTGAGCCGCTGTCCTCGACGAGAATGTTCTTGGCCTTCTCGTGTGACATGCCTTCCTTGTAAGGGCGTTTGGAACGCAGGGCATCGTACACGTCAGCCACCGCAACGATTCGCGCTGAGAGAGGTATCTGTTCGCCTGCTCGCTGGAACGGGTAGCCGCCGCCATCCCACCGCTCGTGATGGCCATAGGCGATTTCCTCTGCCACTTGTAGGAAGTCGTCTTCCCCCAGCTGATCACTCAGTGCCTGCAGGCAGTCGCCACCGATCGTGGCGTGGGTCTCGATAATGATTCGCTCTTCGGGGTCGAGTCGACCTGGCTTCAGCAGTACCGCGTCGGGAACACCGACTTTACCAATGTCATGCAGTGAGGATGCGAGCGCCAGATCGTGAATATCTTCCGTCGTGAAGGGCAGGCCATCCTCGCGAAGTTGTTCGGCTAGAATCGTGACGTACTTCGCAATTCGATCAAGATGCTCGCCCGTGTCCGTATCGCGCGACTCGGCAAGCTTGGCCAGGCCAAAGATCAGACCGTCACGTGTCTTCATCAGCGACCGTGTGCGCTGCGCCACCAGTTGCTCGAGGTGGCGATTAATGCTCGCCAGTTTGCTTTCATAACCATGCACAATGGCGATGACGGCCATCGTCGTCACCACGACAAGTCCGAGCGACACCGCCAAGCCCAGCGGGCGGACCGGAGCCATGATGCGAGCTACGGCTTGGTCAATCCCCCGGCCATGTTGGTGGACCAGCAGCTTGGCTTGGATTCCAGGCAGCTCGGTAGCTGCAATAATCTGCACGCCATTGGCGGTGTCGTAGATGCCACTGGTTGTTCCACCTCTTACAGGCTCTACAGCACTTGTCTCCATGGGCGGTTTCTTAGCCATGGCTGTATTGGACATCCCGGACGCGTCACCGGCTACTTGGTCGGCAACGGTATCGCTTGCCGCGGCCGTCTTTGCGTGTGCGTCGGAAGCAGAGGCTTCGCCCTTCCAGTCACGCTTCATCATGGGCTTGCTGCCAATGGTTGGGTGCTGGCCAAAACTCGGATGGCAAAGGACGCCCCCGCCGTCCGCGTCTACCAGGCAGACAAATCCTTCATTTGGTAAGTTGATGTCGCGAACCACCTCCTGCAGTCGATCCCAAGACGGAAGGTCGGTGCGAGGGTCTTGAACATCCATCTCTTGGATGAGCCGCGCCATTTGCTTGGCGGTTTCTGTGTTCTCCGAGAGAACCTGCTGGCGCACGATGTCCCGCATCGACGTGCCAAGCCAAGAGTCGAACAGCATCACAGCCCAGGTCAAAGCGACGGCCTGTACTGAAGCGAGGGCGAGAATTAGCAGCATCTTGTGGTTGATTCGCATCGTAGCAGTCTCTCCGCTGGCGACATCGAAAAAGGCTGCTCAATGTTAGGTGACGCCAGTCGCCCTGCCCTTCAGGCTAAGGACAATCACCCCTGGAGGTGTGATGGCCTACAGTTCCCGGTGCTACGACCCGCTTAACCACAACCGCTTGTCGCGACGCGAGGCAAGCCAATCGGTCTGATTGCGGGCTAGGTGTCAGAATCCGCACTTCCGTTAACCGGCTTTGGGTGAGAGAATACTTGATTAACACCCCACCCCGTCGCCCCACCCCGCATGTCCACCGCTCCTCCCGAATCCTCCGCGAAGAAGCTGCCTAAGGGCGTTGCCGATCCTCGGTTTATCCGCAACTTCTCGATTGTCGCACACATCGACCATGGTAAGTCGACACTGGCCGACCGACTGCTGGAGGTCACCGGCACGGTCCAAAAGCGCGAGATGAAGGAGCAGTTGCTGGATGATATGGAGTTGGAGCGGCAGCGAGGCATCACCATCAAGGCGAACTCCGTCTCGATGCGTGCCGAGGTGGGTGGCCAGCAGTATGAGTTGAACCTGATCGACACGCCTGGGCACGTGGACTTTCAGTACGAAGTTTCGCGTTCGTTGACCTGCTGCGAAGGGGCCTTGCTACTGGTCGACGCCTTTCAGGGGGTCGAAGCTCAAACGGTTGCCAACGCCTACAACGCCATAGAGCACGACCTGGAGATCGTGCCGGTGCTGAACAAGATCGACTTGGTTCACGCGCGCCCCGATGAAGTCAAGGAAGAGATTGAACACACGCTGGGGCTCGACGCCACCGAGGCAATAGGTTGTAGCGCCAAGACCGGCTTGAACTGCGACGCAGTGATTGCCGCTGTGGTCGATCGTATTCCACCGCCCGAGGGCGACCACAGGGCGCCGCTCCAGGCGATGGTGTTTGACAGCATTTACGACGAGTTCCGCGGGGCGATTATCTTTGTGCGGGTAGTCAATGGTGTGGTCCGCAAAGGGGATCGCATCAAGTTCTTGCAAGCCGGTACCGAGCATGAGGTCATCGAACTGGGGCAGAAGACACCCAAGCGAACCGCTTGCGATGTGCTTTCGGCAGGGCAGGTTGGCTATCTGATCTGCAACATCAAGTCGCTAGGCAACGTCCATATTGGTGACACCGTCACCACGGCGCGTGGCGACCAGGCCGAGCCGCTGCCAGGTTACGAAGAGCCCAAGCGAATGGTTTTTTGTGGCCTATATCCTTCGGATGGTCAGGACTTTGAGAACCTGCGAGAGTCGCTCAGCAAGCTGCAGGTGAACGATCCGAGTTTCGTTTTCGAGCCTGAAACGTCTGACGCGCTGGGGTTTGGATTCCGCTGCGGTTTTCTTGGGCTTTTGCACATGGAAATCGTACAACAACGTCTGGAGCAAGAGGCGGATATCGATCTGGTCCAGACCGCGCCGAACGTGACCTACCAGATCACCAAGCAGAATGGCGAAGAACTCGAAGTACATACCCCGACGCGTGTGCCCGACAATGGAGAGATCGCCGAGTTCCGCCAACCGATTGTTCGCGTTAGCTTCGTGATGCCAGCGGAATACGTCGGCGGCATCATGAAGCTGTGTGCCGACCGCCGTGGCATCTTCGTGCGGCAAGAGTACCTGTCGCCAACTCGGGTCATGCTGGTCTATGACATTGCCCTGGCTGAAGTCGTTTACGACATGCACGATAAGCTCAAGAGTACGACCAAGGGCTATGGCACGATGGACTACGAACTGCGTGGCTACGAGTCTGGCGAGTTGGTCCGGATGGATATCCTGGTCAAGGGCGAGCGAGTTGACGCTTTGTCAATTGTTTGTGACAAACGCGACGCTGAGTCTCGCGGTCGAGCGGTGATCAAGAAACTGAAGAAAGAGATACCCCGCCACATGTTCGAGGTTGCCCTCCAGGCGGCCATCGGCACCCGCGTTATCGCTCGTGAAACGATCAGCGCGATGCGAAAGAACGTGACCGCCAAGTGCTACGGTGGCGACATCAGCCGTAAGCGAAAGTTGTGGGAGAAGCAGAAGGAAGGCAAGAAGCGGATGAAGTCGATAGGTCAGGTCGACATCCCCCAGAAGGCCTTCCTGGCGGTGCTAGAGACAGGCGAAGAAGAAAAGAAATGAGTCGGGGCGACACGATTCGAACGTGCGACCTACTGCTCCCAAAGCAGTCGCGCTACCAGGCTGCGCCACGCCCCGTGATCGTCGCCAGCTAGGCCGGCAGCTCTCAGACAGGACATGGTACTGCCCCGTCGTGTTCGCGGCAATGCGGCGACCGCTTTAGCCCACTTCGCGTTCTGCCCCCGCAGGGCTGGTTAGCAACTGGCGGAGTCGCTCAAATTCTTCGGCGTCTTTGAAATGCAGCGTGATCTTGCCTTTTCCTTTGGCGTTCTGCTGCAAGGCGACCTTCGTGCCGACGGCCGTTTGTAGCTCTTGCTCCAAGGCGGCGAGCTGCTCGCTGCGGCTGGCCGGCTTCTTGGCGTCCTCGGGCCGACGGCTCACGCCATCCTCGCCGACGATCCGCAGTAGCTCGTCGTCCAGCGAATGGAGCTGATTCTGCACTTCCTGCTCAGTGGCCCGAACCGACAGCCGATCGCGGCGAATTTTCTCGGCCAGGGCGATTTGCTCCGCTTCCTCACCCAGCGGCAAGAGTGCCCGAGCATGTCCTTGCGTCAGGTCGCCCGCAGTGAGCATCATCTTTACCGGCTCGGGAAGCTCCAGCAAGCGAATCAGGTTGGCGATCGTTGAGCGATCAATGTGAATACGCCGCGCGAGGTCTTCTTGGGTGCAGCTGTATTGCTCTAAGTAGCGTTGGAAGCTGGCCGCCTTTTCCAGGGCGTTGAGGTCTTTCCGTTGAACATTCTCAACGATCGCCAGCTCAGCCATCTGCTGGTCGGTAACCGTCTTCAGCTGTACCGGCACGCGCTCCCAGGCGGCAGCTTGGGCGGCGCGGAGTCGTCTTTCGCCAGCGATCAGTTCGTAGCCATCTTCCGTTTGCCGAACCACCAGCGGTTGCAGCACGCCATGCTCGCGGATGCTGTCGGCTAGGTCGGCAATCTCGCCTTCATCAAAATGCTTGCGCGGCTGGTGGGGGTTGGGCCTTATCAGGCCCAAGTCGAGCCAGAGTTGCCCTGACTCGTCCCGGTTCATAACCGTAGGATCCGCGACGCCCAGATCGCCCGCAGGCAAACTCGGCGAGGTCGTTGATGGCTCAGGAGTGGCGGGTTCTTCAAGCGAGCGGCCCAACAGAGCTTCCAAACCGCGACCCAATCTACGTTGATTCGACACGTCCCAACACCTCCTGGCACAACTCGATGTAAGCCCTCGCCCCACGGCTGCGGGGCGCGTAATCCATGACTGGCTGGCCGTAGCTTGGCGCCTCGGCCAGTGCCACATCCCGTGGCACAACGGTGCGGAACACTACCTCGCCAAAGAAGTCTCGCACCTCGCGATCGACCTCGCCGGTGAGTTCCAGCGAGGGGTCATACTTCGTTAGCAGGATGCCGCCAAACTGTAATCGGCTATTGGCCCGCTGCATCACGCGTTTGATCAAATCAATCATTTGAGTCAGCCCTTCCATCGCAAAGTACTCACATTCCAACGGCATGAGTACCTCATCGGCGGTGGCCAAAGCCGTTTGCGTCAGCGCGCCGAGCGACGGCGGACAATCCACGAGCACCATGTCATAGGCGGACAAGCTAGCAGACAGATGGTCCGCGACCAGACGGGATTGGCTGTCGTTGGAGCTAGCAAGGGCGTCGACATCATGGAAGCTACGGCTGCCGGGCAAGAGCTTTAAGTCATCCTGGGCTGTGTCAACGACGGCGTCGCCCAGCGGTGTGCGTTCGACCAGCGGGTGGCGTGGTGAAGGCTTACCGCCCACGGCGCTGGTGGCGTTGCACTGCGGATCAAGGTCCACCAGCAGCGTTTTCTGACCACCTGCCGCGCAGCAAGCCGCTAGGTTGACGGCGGTGGTCGTTTTGCCGACGCCGCCTTTCTGATTGGCAATACAGAGCACGCGCCCCATCGAATCCATCCAAGAATCGGACCCGCCGGCTGGAGCGTCTCAACCCCGGAGTTCACCCACCGACAGGGCGGCGGATTCTAGGCGCCTTTGCCTCCCAACGCAGCCCCAATTGGCCCCGCTGGCGCCGCCGGCATAGGATGCCAGCATGGAGGATCCGCAAATCCATAACGGCTTGGAACACGAGGCAGTTCAGGGCAAAGGTGCTCCCGATGTGTGGGAGGGCATTTGCCAGGGGATCATCGCCGCCGGCGGGCTGCTGCCAGCGGTGCTGATGATCATCATTTCGCCCTTTGCCCTCGTCGCCTTCTTGACCAACCTCTCGACAATCGAGCCGACTACCGTAGCGGTATTCCTTGGCTTCGCAGCCTTAGCCACTATCTACGGTGGATTTATATGCGCGATGGTCACGGCCGTCGTCGCAATCTTCGTTGCCGCCCTGGTGGCGGGGTCGCTCAGGTTGATGCGGTGGAAACCTCGGTGGGAGTACGTCGGAGCATTCTGTGGGGCACTCGTTGGCTTTCTCTTCGCGCTACCGCTCCTGCTTGCTCTCACGTTTGCCGTCGCCGACCAAGGGCTGGATGACTCCGGTGGGTGGCTGATGGTCAGCGCGCTGGCCTGCCTAATCGTCTTGCAAGGCGAGTTTGGTGGGGCGGCAGGAGCCATCAACGCGATCTCACGACATGGGGTCGAGAAGTATCGCCACCGTCACAATGACCAGCGTTGGCGGTTCAGCGTCGCTCAGGCCCTGGTGGCGACGATGCTCTTGAGCGTGGTACTGACGACGCTACGAGCTACCGACTTACTGCACTGGTCGTTCGTGGTTGCTTTGGCCGTGTGGATCGCGATTGCTGCGTTGGGAGCCCGTCCGGCCATCCGCTTCGGCCGCTGGCGACTGATGAGCAAACACCGTCGTCGTTCGCCCGTCGCCCAGCGAAAATCAGCCGCCAAGCACTGGAACGATCTGAATCGACGAGCCGCCTCCCAACACGCTGCTGAGCGAGCTTACCCCGCGGCCCTGCATGGATCCTCTCGTTCCACGTGAAACAACCGCCAAGGACGGTGTAGTTTGTGTGTTTCACGTGAAACCCCTCGGCCGCGGTGGGTTCCTGGGTGATGTAGATTGCCTGGTCGTTTCACGTGAAACGGTACGTGCTTTGGTGGCAATCCGCGCAGTTTCACGTGGAACGGCCATCACTCCAGCGGGTTGATCACTAGGCCGCTCAGCACCTTGGGGTAGAAGTAGGTGCTCTTGGCAGGCATCCGCTCGCCGTGGTTAGAGATGCGGCGGATGTGCTCCAGCGTGGCGGGCATGACGATCGCCGCCAGGTTGAATTGCCCACCGCTGGCGATTTGCCCCGTCAGGTCACGGCCCGTGTCGTCGCCGTGGGTTAGGCCTTGGACCACTTCCTCAATGGATCGCACATACTTCGGGGCTGCAGTGGCCGGGGCATCAAGCCGGTTCTCCAGGATCAGACGATGGAGCAGGCTAACCCCCAGGCCCTGCCAGTCCTGAGAGCGATCGTCCGACAGCTCCGCCATCTCGTTTCGCCCTGCGTCGGTCACGCGGCACAGCGTCCATTGCTGGTCCTTGCCCGTGTAGAGAGCCATCGTTCCTTGCTCGTCTTCTAGTTCCACCAGTTCCCAGACCGCAGCTGCGTGGTCGGGTCCCTGACCTGCCGGCTCGAAGCTGAAGCACGCGCCGAGCTTCGACTGGAGTTGCTCGGCCGTCATCTCCGGCATGCCGCGGAACAACCGGTGCGTGGGCAAGACCAACATGCCTGGGTCGCTCATCGAGACACACATCATCAGCACATAGTGGGCCGGATGATCCGCCGGCAACGTATTGCCATTGGCTTTGGCCAATTCATCTCGATAGTTGCAGGCGGTTTCGTAACGGTGATGCCCGTCGGCAATGTAGGCCGGCTTGTCCCCCAGCATCGCCTGGAGCTTGGTGATCGTTTGGACGTCCGTCACGGGCCAGATCCGGTTGATCACTCCCAGATGGTCCGTCGCTTCGAGTGGCGCAACGCCAGCAATGGCCGCTTCGAGCAGCAACTGTGCTTCGTTCTGCTCATCCGGATAGAGGCCAAAGATCTGGCTGAGGTTGGCCCGGCACGTCTTCCAGAGTTTAAGGCGATCGGCCTTGGCGCCGCCATGGGTTTCCTCATGGGGATGGATATTGCCTTCCCCAAGCCGCTCTAGCCGGGCACGGCACATGAATCCCCGCCGCGTGTACTCCACGCCACCCTCGACATAGATCTGATGATAGACGTAGATGGCGGGGTCGCCCTCTGTGAACAGGACGCCATCACGTTGCCACTGCCTCAAGAGTCTCGCGGCGCGGGTGTAGCGATTGTCGGTGTCGTCGTCGGTGTCTTGGTCTCGGTTCAAGATTAGCCGAACGACGTTGTGTGGATTGGCGTCGTAGAGCTGCTGCTGCAAGGCCGCATCGATGACGTCATACGGTGGAGCAACGACGTCTGACAAGGATCCGACGTGGCCGAGGTCATAACGGACACCGCGAAAAGCTTCGATGTGGGGCATGGCTGGATTGCGTCAGCAGGTTCGAGACGGGCGCATCGAGGACCACGAAGGCAGACGGCAGTCTATTCACACTCCCTGCGCTCGCCTAGCCGCTAGTTACCAGGCCAGCCTGGCAAGTCAAACTTCTTCTTGACGTTCGCCGTGTGTTGGTTGAAGTGCCGTTCCATCTGTAAGAGCAGGCGGCGCAGGGTCCAGCGGCTGCCGGGCGCTCTCTTGTCGAGGTCGACTTGGTCGAGCAGGTAAGCATAGCGACGCACGAAAGCAGCTGCCCGTTCCATCTGACGGGCCTCTTCGGGCCCACCCCAGTCCGGATGAGCCGCCTCGTAGTCCGGCGGCATTTGCTGCGGATTGAGGTTGAGAGGCGTGATCTCGGGATCAATTGCGGCGTAGATCTGCGAGAAGAAGCCCAGCTGCCGGCCCATCATGTGCTCCGCGTTCCAGCGGGGCGTGTGCGAACCGTTAGGCGGCCGCCAGTTGAGTTGCTCCGCCGAAAGCTCGGAGAAGACCCTTTGCGATTCGGAACACGCGGTCTCCATGCGCTGGATCAGCGCCTGAAGTTCTCCCTCAGGATGCCAAGGGGTGTCGTTGAGAATTACGACACGGGTTGAACGTTCGTCGTCGCTATCCGCGGCGCTTACTGCCAACGTGTTTCCTGTCGAGCGATCAACATCATAAGTGGAGCCAATCGCTGTGATGAAGGGTTTGACCGGATTCAGGTCTGTCCTCGATTGGTCCGTCTTGAAGTGCATGGGAATGACATAGCGTGGCTTGAGTCGCTGCACTAACTTGGCCGCCTGGGGACCATCGATCGTGTCGACGCCGCCGATCGGAACCAACAGAACGTCCGCCTCCTCAAGCCACTTCAGTTGCTCCTCAAACAGCTCTGTTTGCCCCAGGTCTCCCGCGTGCAAGATCCTGACGCCATCCACGGTGACCATGAACATGGCGACGACCCCACGGTTGGCGCCGCGGGCGTCGTCATGCCAAGCAGGGATCGTCCGCACGTGCACCGCGTGCGGGCTAGGCTTCGCCGAGTTCGTCTCGGTGTTGGCGAGCCAGCGTATTTCGCTTCCGTTAGGTAGGCGATCGAGGTAGCCGTTTATCTCTTCAACCTCACCCTGGGGGCTCAAGCCCCACACGACTTTCGGATTGCCCTGCATGGAAGAGACATGGCTGCGGTCCGCGTCTTCGTGGGTCACAAGGACTAAGTCTGCCGACAGCTCAGGTTCGTTGTCCCCGAGCTCAGGCCCGTAGGGATCGATCACCACCTGGAGGTTCCAGTAGGTCTCGATCGAAACCATTCCCCGACCCCACCAACGGACGGCTACGGGATTCGAGGCGTAGGTCAGCTGGGTGCTCATTCCCAGCGCACAGAACATCAAGCACATAAGGCAGGCCGAAGCCTGAGACAGACGAAGCATGAGGTATCTCCACGGTGCATTGCCAAACCCCCAGCTTCCACCCGCCGCCATTGTAGCCGCCTGCCAGGTTGTCACGCTATCGGGGAGAAGAACCTAGGCACTGCCATCCGCTCGACTATGCTATAGGCACTTCCCCGACGCCTGACGCTGCTCCTGGATTTGCCGTGAACCCCACGATCGAGAGTCTTCGCATCATTGCGATCGCCGGTATCGTGTGGATCCACACTCCCGAGAGCGAGGAGATGAGGGCGTGGACCGTGCTGGGGCGCTTTGCCGTTCCGTTCTTTGCCGCTACGTCGGCGTACTTGGCAGTAGGGACCGCGATTCGCAAGCCGCAATTCTCAGTCTCTGAATTCGTGCGGACGCGGCCAGCCCGAATCTACTTGATGTTCTTGGGCTGGACAGCCATCTACCTTGTGATTCGTCTGCTTGCAGCACAGCTCGATTTTCAGACGTCTTTGTCTGTTCGATGGCAAGAGCTGCTGTACAACGGATCCACCAGTCATTTGTGGTTTCTGCCTTTTATTGCCGTGGGCACAACCGCGGCCTTTTTGGTGGGCCGGTGTGCGGAGCGATCGGGCAAGGCGATGCTGATTGGTGGCTTGACCATTACACTGGCGGCGATGGCCGCAGTCGGACTGCAAGCTGGTTGGCTTTCCTCAAGCGTGTACGTTGTCCGACTCTCGTTACAGGCTCTACCGTCACTCATGATCGGGGCAGCTCTTGGCGTGCTTCGCGAGTCGTCTCTTGGCGCTGCGCTTGAAGGGAAAGCTGGCGGCCTTGGGGCTGGGTTCGTCGCGGCGCTGAGCATCGGCTGGCTCGTCTTCTTTGGACGGCAGCTTGTTGTTGAGAATATCGCTGGCGTTGGCCTGCTGCTCATGGCGTTGTCGTTTCCCAAAGCTCTGAGTTGGCCCGCCCTGTCCAAGCTTGGCGCTTTGTCCTTTGCCGTTTACATCGTGCACATCATGCCACTGGAGTTCTTTCAGGATGTGCTCCGGGCTTGCCAGGTATCGCCAAGTTCGTGGATCGACTTAGCGCTTTTCGCCACCGTCCTGTTGCTATCGCTGTGCGTGGCGCAATACGGTCAGAATCTACCTGTGTTGGGCAGCTTGCTGACGCTGCGAAGCAAGCCAGCGCAGAGCAAGGCTCCCGCAGGTACTGAGCCCCCCGAGCTAACTGCTAATGCCATTGCGGCAGACAGGCACCGCTAGAAGCAAAAAAGCCACCGGCACGAATGCCGGTGGCTTTGCATTGCTGTGTGAGCGTCGATAGCTGGTATCAATACCGCGGCTATCAATACCGCGGCTATCAATACCGCGGCTATCAATACCGCGGCTATCAATACCGCGGCTATCAATACCGGTAGTGATCAGGCTTGTAGGGGCCTTCAACCGGGACGCCGATGTAGTCAGCTTGGTCCTTGGTGAGAGTGGTCAACTCGACGCCAAGCTTTTCTAAGTGTAGTCGAGCCACCTCTTCGTCCAGCTTCTTGGGGAGTCGGTAAACTTCGGTTTCGTAATCGCTGGAGTTGTTCCACAGTTCGATCTGAGCCAGCGTCTGGTTCGTGAACGAGGTGCTCATGACGAAGCTGGGGTGACCTGTTGCGCAACCGAGATTGACCAAACGGCCCTTGGCAAGAATCAAGATTGAGCGGCCCGATTCCTTGAAGGTATAGCGATCCACAGCGCCTTCCTTCTCCCCCTTGATCTCATCCTTGGTGGCTTTGCCTGCGGCAACTTGGGATTCAAGCCACGCGACGTCGATCTCCGTGTCGAAGTGACCAATGTTGCAGAGGATGGCGTCCTCAGCCATTTCCAGCATGTGCGGGCCAAGGATGATGTCCTTGTTTCCCGTGGTGGTGACAAACAAGTTGCCTTCTTTGCAAGCTTCCTCCATGGTCGTCACTTCGAAGCCTTCCATGGCGGCTTGCAGCGCATTGATCGGATCAATCTCGGTTACGATCACGCGGCAACCGTAACGCTGCAGGCTGTGGGCACATCCCTTACCGACGTCGCCGTAGCCACAAACGACGGCCACTTTGCCAGCCAGCATGACGTCAGTGGCTCGCTTCACGCCATCTGCAAGTGATTCCCGGCAGCCGTACAGGTTGTCAAACTTGCTCTTGGTTGCTGAGTCGTTGACGTTGATCGCGGGCACGCCCAGGCGTCCTTCGCGATTGAGCACTTCAAGGCGATGGATGCCGGCGGTCGTCTCTTCCGAAAGGCCCTTAATGTTGGAGAGCAACTCAGGGAAACGATCGTGAATCATAGCGGTCAGGTCGCCGCCGTCGTCCAGGATCATATTGAGTGGTTCGCCCGACGGGAACGCTGTCAGGGTTTGTTCGATGCACCAATCGAATTCCTCTTCGGTCTCGCCCTTCCAAGCGAAGACGGGAATGCCAGCTTTGGCAATCGCACAAGCGGCCTGGTCTTGAGTGCTAAAGATGTTGCAGCTGCTCCACGTGACTTCGGCGCCTAGTTCAATAAGCGTTTCGATTAGGACCGCCGTCTGGATGGTCATGTGCAGGCAGCCCGCAATGCGGGAACCAGCAAGCGGCTTGGATTGGCCGTACTTCTCGCGAAGCGCCATCAGGCCGGGCATCTCGTTCTCAGCGAGCGTGATTTCTTTGCGGCCAAACTCGGCAAGACGCTCGAATTCTTCGGGCGTGCAATCGAGGACCTTGTAGTTCAGCTTTGCTGTCTCTGCCTGGGCCACGTCGGGAACTCCTTAGCGGGCGGGATGGGTCGGCCTAGCAACTGCCAAGCCGGCGAGGGGCACGAATGACGAATCACCAGATTGTAGCTACCGATGAGTCCGGTTGACAAGGATGTCCAGCTCGGATGTCAACCCAAGGCCGCGTGGGCAGCAGCGACGAATTGCCGTACCTTTTCGGCGTCCTTCAGCCCAGCCCGCTGCTCCACACCGCTAGCCACATCAACCCCCGCGGGCCCTACGACGGCGATGGCCTGGGCCACATTGTCAGCCGTCAGCCCGCCGGCGAGAACAAGCGGGGTTTGGCCGAGTAACTTCTGATATCCCTGCAGGGCTGGCCAGGCCAAGGTCTCCCCGGTGCCTCCGTAGTGGCCAGCCGCAGCTGAGTCGAGTAGCAATGCGTCCGGCGTTCGGCCAGCAACTCGGCAGGCGGCAAGGTCGTCGGCGACGGCTGGCAGCCCGTGTTCGTCCAGACGTCTAGCGCGAAGAATCGGCCTACCACTGAGCTGTGCGACTAGGCTCGGTGGCTCGTCGCCATGCAGCTGCACGACATCCAGCGACAGCAGGCTCGCCGTCTCTTCAATCCTTGGAACGGTTTCGTTGACAAAGACCCCTGCGACCATCAGTGATCCACGCACCGCATCGGCAACTGCGGTCGCTTGTTCCGGTGAGATATACCGTTTGCTCTTCGGGTAGAAGTTGAGGCCGATCGCATCGGCGCCAGCCTCTACGCAAACGAGGGCGTCCTCGACGGTAGTGATGCCACAAATCTTGGTGCGAAACACGGGGCGAAAAAACCGTTGAGCGTAAGAGCGGGAAGCGAACGCGCTGACCGCCGCATTGTGACGACAGCGGGGCAACGTGGCTACCGGTCAGGGGAACCTTGCGGGGGGAGGTAACTATTCTCAAGAGCGACCGCTGTTTGTGCGAAATCATGACTACCCCATTCTACGCGGAGACACCCGACAGGCGAACGCCATGAGTGAAGCGTACGTATCCCTAGAGTCGTGGCGACGGCCACTGATGATGGTGCTCTTTGCTTCTGTGGTCTGCTTTGTGCTGGGCCGCGCCGGCGACCCCCCAGTCTTTCCAGACCAGGGCGATCACGCGACGGCTGCCGCGGATCAGGCTGCGGCGCCAAGCGTCTCAGGGTGGCTTGGTCTTCTTCTTTTGATGGCAGCGCTGATGCTCAGCTGCCTGCGACTCTTGATTCCAACAAAGGTGGCCACGGTCGGCACTTCGCCTTCGACCTCAGCGCTGCGAATGCCCGTAAGGACGGTCTTCTTGGAGCGGAAGAGCGAAGCTGCCTAGCCAGAGCTCGTTCACCAAGCGTTGAGGTTTTGAGTTGGAGCCTCCCGCTGGGTTGTGCCGATCAAACCGACGGCGGTACATGGTGGGCGCACCTGACATGGAGGTTGCGCGCCATGGCTCCCCCTCTGAGCCTCGCCCCCCGCTAACTAAGGAAGAGCAAGAATGACCCTCTCTGGATCGGAGACGAGCAGCCCTGTGTCTCAGTCGTCCGCCCGCGCGTTTCCTGCCGTTCCGCGTGTCGAGCTCTACTTCCCTGGCGCTTCCGTCGAGGAGTGCCGCACTCGGATTCTACGCTGCGTCCTGCGTGGCGACGGGCCGGCGGTGGTCGTGGGCGCGCCGGGCATGGGCAAGTCGATGCTATTGGCGGCTGTCGCCCAGAGCCTTGCCGACCAATTGGAAGTTGTGCAGGTCGCAAGCACGCAGCTTTGCACACGGCGGGCACTGCTCCAGGCGATCCTTTTTAGCCTGGGGATGCCCTACCAGAATCGTGAAGAAGGAGAACTCCGGCTGGCGCTCATTAGTCGGCTAGAGGACGCCGTCGCCAGCCCAAAGCCGGCGGTGCTGCTGATCGACGAAGCCCAAGCTTTGCCGATTCGGTTGCTAGAAGAGTTGCGCATTCTGAGCAATCTCCAGCGCAATGGCGAGTCGCTCTTGAGAATCGTCTTAGCGGGCTCTGCGGTTCTGGAAGAGCAGTTTGCCTCGACAGAACTAGAAGCCTTCAATCAACGACTCGCGGCGCGATGTTACCTGGCGCCACTGGACTATGGCGAGACGCACCAATACGTCCAGGCTCATGTCGCGGCCGCTGGCGCCGATCCCCAACTGTTCTCTGGCGACGCGCTCGACATGGTCTACAGCGCTAGCGACGGGGTACCACGTCTGATCAATCAGGTTTGCGATCGAGCCATCCTGATGGCTGTCGAGAACCAGGCAACGACCGTCGATCGAGCATTGATCCAATCGGCCTGGTCTGATCTCCATCAGCTCCCAGCGCCATGGCACAACCCCGACACGACGGTAGCTGCACCTGAGACCGACGTTGTGGAGTTTGGAGTGCTCCCGGGCAGTGATCAAGATGCGGAGGCGGTCCACGAATTGACTGCCGGTGAGTTAAGTGTTCAGCAAGCGGTTGATGACCAGCCCCCAGGGCTGCCTGTTGTCGGCTCATGGAATGCCGATCATGCGCTGGAGACACTCTTCACTGCCGAACCGCCATCAGAAGTGGCGAACGACGCACCAGTGAGTGACATCAGTCCACAGCTGGTCTCAGCAAAGCCTGCTGAAGAGCCGGCCGGCGATCCCGAAGCGGAGAGCGAACCCGAAGTGACGCCTGATGCTTCCACGCTGTTTGGTGACGGCTTTGAGGAGGAAGAGATCGTGCTTGATCGCTTCGCAACCCTCGACCGAGTGATCTCGCCAACTGCGCCCGTCGTCACCAATACTCAAGACGCCGACTTCGGCCGACTTGTGGGAGAGTTGGGGGTTGGGGAAGCGGCAGTTGCCGAGGTTCCTACGGCGGTCGAGGCTGCAGAGCCTGAGCAGGCTGTATCACACGAGAATGAGCAGGCGGAACAGGCAGACGTGTTGCCGCTGTGCGGAAGCTATGCGACGCTCGAAGAGGATCCCGCCGTGGACATTCAGGATGGCGCCAGCTGCGCGACCGGTCACTCTGAAAGTGGCCCTGAGGAGCAGAGCAGCACGGACTCCGACGTATTAATCATCGAGACGGACCCTGCGCGGGTGACTACGCAGGCGACATCCGTGCATCGCCAAGAGTACCGACAGCTGTTCTCGAGCCTCCGCCAAGGTCACAGCGGTTCTTGAATCGGCGTGATTAGCGGAGGCCCAAGAATCGCCCAATCAGCCATCCAGGGGTGGCTGCGTGTTCCTGTGGCTCGCAGTAGGCCCGCATGACCCTTGAAAGGGCCGGCTTTGACACCACTTTCACGAGCCCTCGACAGGCTTCAGCTTTCTCAAGAGCCGGAAACTACCGAGCCACTTCTTGTGGAGTTGCCCAGGCGCGGGTCCGACGCATTGCCGTCCGAGTCTCAGAAGCCGCCAACCGAGCCGCCTGTCACTCCAACCCTAGCAGAGCCTTGCTTGACCGCGCTCGACACGACTTTGCTCGACCCACCGTTGAGCGAGGCGGGCAAGCTTTCGCTCGTCTGCGACTTGACGTCCGACACGGCATTGGTCGAGGAGACCTTGGAGTCCAAGCTTGTTGTCTTTGTGAGGCCCGGCGCTGCGCCCACGGGCCCCACAGTTTATCGCGATGTGGAATCTGACGCCGCCTCTGGAGTTTCAGCCCTACGCTGGCCCGTACCCGGACAACTGCGCGTGATCGACCGTGACGCGGAGGTGATGTCCGTGCACCTGCCAATCGGCTCTGCTGGGATAGACCAGCGAGCATGGGTCTTGTTTCTCGACGACTGTCGATCCCATTGGCAGGAAACTGTCATCGTCTTGCCCGCCGCTTGTCGTCGAGAGATCGCGTGGTTTGCTCCGCGCTGCGACGCATCAACTCTTTTCGTCCACGCAGGACGCACGGCCACGCCAGCCCTGCACGCAGCAGAGTTGAAGTTAGCCAAGGCGTTGGGCGACAAAGCGCGTTGCCTGATCGTCGACACAGGTTGCACATCCGCGGCGGCCTAAGGAGACTGGCGCTGTTTGGTTCGCGTCGCTTCCTTCTCAGCTGCTCCCGATTGCCTTGACTTTGTCCACACCAGCCAGTCACGTTTTGGTTGCCATCGCAACTTATAACGAAATGGACAATCTGCCAGCGTTGGTCGCGGCAGTCCATGAAGCCTTGCCCGCCAGCCATGTCCTGGTGGTGGACGACAACTCACCTGACGGCACCGGTCGTTGGTGTGAACAAGAAGCCTCGCGGTGCGATAGGCTGTATGTCCTGCACCGCCCCGGTAAGCTGGGCTTGGGGTCGGCAACGATTTCGGCCTTCGAGTGGGCTTTGCAGCGCAACTACGACCGCGTTGCCACCATGGATGCCGATTGGAGCCACCAGCCATCGGCTTTGCCAGATCTCGTTGCGTTGACGGAATCCTGCGATGTAGCCATCGGATCACGCTATTGTCGCGGCGGTCGTATCCAGGGTTGGCCACTGTCTCGTCGGGTGGCTAGTGGTGTGATGAATCACCTCACGAAGTTCTTGCTCAGGCTCCCCGTCCAGGACGCCAGCGGCGCGTTTCGTGTCTACCGGACTGAAATCCTCCGGTCGATTGATTTGGCGCAAGTGGCGGAACAAGGGTACGCCTACCTGGAAGAAGTGCTTTGGCGGCTGCATCACGCGGGGGCAAGACTTGCCGAAACGCCAATCACCTTCCAAGACCGGCTAGCTGGCGACTCGAAAGTCAGTCTTGGCGAAATCCGCGGGAAACTGCGTATGCTTCGTCGACTGGCTCTTCGCAGACCCGAATCGTAAGCGGCGGTTGGGCGAATTATTTGACGCCCTGTGACGATTGTGCAGAATGCTCGGATCGTGGTTGTGGGTGCTTGCTGGCATCCCTGCCCGATTCCCGGCTCAGGCGGCCTACGTTTGGTTGTGCTTTTGCGCTTTCGCAAAGGCTCGTTTACCTCACCGGAGTTGTCGCTGTGTCGAACCATGTCGCCCAGAAACGTATCGGAATCCTCACCTCCGGCGGCGACTGCCCCGGTCTCAACGCTGTGATTCGTGGCGCCGTTAAGAGCTGCCACCAGTTGGGGTATGACTGTGTCGGTTTTCTCAAGGGCTATGAGGGCCTTTACGATCCGGTTCAGTACGTTCACCTAACGCCCGACAGTACCAAGGGCATCCTCAACCAGGGCGGCACCATCCTTGGCTCCACGAACAAGGGCCGCTTTGCGGCGGTCAAAGGGGTTGATGACCGCGTTGAGATTGCGCCGGAGTTGATTCAAGGTGTTCAACAGACCGTTGAACAACTGGGAATCGACGGGTTGATCTGTGTCGGCGGCGATGGCTCGCTGGCCATCGCGCAGCAGTTCCACGAGAACGGCATTCCCGTGGTTGGTGTTCCTAAGACAATCGATAACGACCTCTCGGCCACGGCGTTTACGTTCGGTTTTGACAGCGCGATCGAGTGTGCAACGGACGCGCTCGATCGACTGCATACGACCGCCGCTAGCCATGAACGGATTATGGTGCTGGAGGTCATGGGCCGACATGCCGGTTGGATTGCTCTTCACTCAGGCATTGCCGGCGGTGGCGATGTGATCTTGATTCCGGAGATCCCCTGGAGCTTTGAGCACGTCTGCCACAAGATCCTGCACCGCGAAAGCCAAGGCAAGAAGTTCACGCTAGTGGTCGTTGCCGAAGGGGCTCACCTGCCAGACGGCGGCCTGGTTGGCGAGCATAAGGAGGGGCAGCAGATGAAGCTGGGCGGGCTGGGCCGAGCGGTCGTGGACGAAATCGAAAGCCGCCTGCACCGTGAAGCACGGCTGTGCGTCTTGGGGCACATGCAGCGCGGAGGGTCGCCCACCACGTTCGATCGTGTGCTCGCCACTCAGTTCGGTGCCCATGCCGTTCGATTGATCGTGCAGGGTAAATTTGGCGAGATGATTTGCAGTCGGCCTCCTGAGATGACCAGTGTTCCCATCGCCGACGCGGTGGCTCAGATTCGCCAAGTATGCCCCAACGGTCCGGCCGTCATGGCCGCTCGTGCCTTAGGCATTAGCTTCGGTGATCGCCCTGCCGATGAGGCGTCAAGCGGCGTCTTCGCTCTCGACGGCGAGGCTCCGGCCATGCCTGGCAATGGCGAAGAGCTGGATGGCAAGCTCAACGAGGCGACCGACGCGCTGGAAGCGGCACTGGCTAACTGACCCAGAGAGCCGCTCAATCGTAATAGCGGAATCGGCTGAGGTCTTTGCCTAGCAACTCGCCAAGCCGACGGTTGTCTTCGTCAAACATGCCGCGAATCTGTCCGCGCACCTCGGGCGGCATCAGGTCGTTCTTGTTGCCTTTGAGGCTGGCCGGAGCCAAGTGGTCGGCCGTGCGAATGCCCCGCGCCAAGACTTTGTAGAGCAAGTGCGGAATCCGCGTCTTCGCGCGGACATGCGACTGCTGTGGGGCCGTGATGACGCCGCGATTAAACGCCCGCATGACTCCAGCTCCACGTAGGGAAAGCCCTTTTCGCGATGCCCAGACGCTCTGCGTAGCCGGTCGCTGGAAAGGGACTCCGATAAAATCGCAGAGTCGACCTAGGGTCGCTGCTTCATCTTCGGCAAGCTCTTCTTGCAGCAGCATCAAGACGTTGTCGCGACCGAACGGTTGGGTCCAGGTATCTAGCACCTGCGAGTAGTGGTTCTGGAAGTAGTTCACGCCATCGGTGCTGCAGCAGAAGAACTCTTCGACGAACTCCGCAAAGGTGTGCTTACCGCCGCACAGAAGGAATTCAGAATAGCGAGAAGCCATCAGGCTCACTTGATTGCGCACCATGATCAGAACTCGAGCGTCCGGCTGCGTTTGATGCACCATCTGAGCGACGGTCCGCACGGATTCTAGGGTGGTTGCTGCAGCCTTTAGCACCGGATGGAAAAGTGGCAGCACAATGTGCTCATCGCTTTCCAGGCGTACCTGCCCTGGTTGGGCTCCGCGGAACAGGCTGGCGTAGTAGTCTGTACCTTTGTCGTAGCCATTGATTCCGAACGGAGCGAAGTAGTGCGACTGGTTCACAAGGAACACGTCCGGATGGCTTTCGAAGAACGCCTGTAAGAAGGTCGAGGCACATTTGGAAAAGCCGATGTGCACCACATCGGGAAGCGTGATTCCGCTGGCGGGCTGATCGGACTTGGCGGGGGTCAACATGACAATCGATCCTAAACGGCCAGGCCCTGGTGTCAATCAACGCACCGCTGACCGCTAGCCCTCGGCCGGATATGCTGACGGCATGCAATACCGACGATTCGGCCGTACCAATCTGTCCATGCCAGTCTTCAGCTGTGGTGGCATGCGCTACCAGCAGAGCTGGGAAGATTTGCCACTAGACGTCGTCGAGAAGGAAAACCAGCTGAATCTCGAAGCCACCATCAGGCGAGCTCTGCAGCTGGGCATCAACCATATCGAAACGGCACGTGGCTATGGAACGAGCGAACGCCAGCTGGGGCTGGTGTTTCCCAAGTTGATGGCTGAGGGCCTCAGCAGGGACGATCTAATTGTCCAAACCAAGATTGAGCCCAAGCGTGACTCCCAGGTTTTCAGGAGCCAGGCGGAAGAGTCGCTTGAGCGACTCAATCTCGACTACGTTGATCTGCTGAGCATCCATGGAATCAACACCTATGAGCATCTCTGGCAATCAATTCAACCAGGGGGATGCCTGGAAGTTGCTCGGCAAATGCAGGCTGAGGGCAAGGTTCGCCATGTGGGATTCTCTACCCACGGTTCAACAAACCTCATTCTTGACGCGATCCAGTCCGACGCCCACGGCGGCTTCGACTACGTCAATCTTCACTGGTACTACATCTACCAGCGGAACTGGCCAGCAGTCCAGGCGGCTAGTAGGCAAGACATGGGCCTCTTTATCATCTCACCGAGCGACAAAGGGGGCATGCTCTACAAGCCGCCTGCCAAGCTGGTGGAGCTCTGTCAGCCCTTGCACCCGCTAGTCTTCAACTGCCTGTACTGCCTCGCCCGCCCGGAGGTGCACACGCTAAGCCTGGGCGCCAGCTGTCCTGCCGACTTCGACCTGCAAATGTCATCCCTGCCGCTGGTTTCACAGGTCGCCGAGCTGTTGCCGACTATCGAAGCGCGATTGGAACAGGCGATGGAAGATGCCGTCGGCGCTGACTACGCAGCCCGCTTGGCCGAGGGCCTGCCCAATTGGGAGTCGGCCCCGGGCTACATGAACGTGCCAATCATGCTGTGGCTGCGAAGCCTGGCCCTTGCTTATGAGATGATTGAGTACGGCCAAATGCGGTACAACTTGCTTGGCAACGGCGGTCATTGGTTCCCGGGACTCGGGGCAGAAAGCTTGGAGCAGCTCGACAAGGAGCGACTGGCGAAGGCATTCAAAAACTCGCCATTCGCAGACGAGATTGTCCCTTGGCTCCAAGAAACGCACCAGTTGCTCGGCGGCGCCGACGTCGAGCGACTTAGCCAGTCTTAGCATTCTGAGCGGCGGGTGTTTGACACCGGGCGCTAGGGATCGCCACAATTCGGGTCTTCACTCTTTCCTCTTTTCATCTCGTTTCGGAGTCACGGATGTCGGACCACTCGGGCCAGATCGATACCGTTATGCACGAGGAGCGGCTTTTTCCTCCCTCGGCAGACTTCTCGTCAAAGTCGCGGATCAAGTCGCTTCAGGATTACGAGGCCCTATGGAACCGCGCAGCGGCCGACCCCCCGGCTTTTTGGGCGGACCTGGCGCGGGAGGAATTGCACTGGTTCGAGCCCTTTACCGAAACCCTGCGCTGGAACGAGCCCTATGCTGAGTGGTTTGTCGGCGGAAAGACCAACGTCTCGTACAATTGCGTCGATAAGCACGTGGCAGAAGGCCGAGGCGATCGCACAGCGATCATCTGGGAAGGCGAGCCGGGGGACCAGCGGACGCTGACCTACGCGCAGCTCCAGACCGAGGTCAGTAAGTTCGCCAATTGCCTGAAGGGGCTTGGCATCCAGGCGGGCGATCGCGTCAGCATCTACATGCCGATGGTCCCCGAGCTTGCCATCGCCATGCTTGCTTGCGCGCGGATCGGCGCCGTGCATTCGGTGATCTTTGCCGGCTTCAGCGCCGAGGCGATTGCTGAACGGAATAACGACGCTGGCGCCGTGGCGATCCTGACCGCCGACGCCGGCTGGCGTCGCGGCAAAGCGTTGCCGTTGAAGGCCACGGTGGATGAGGCCCTGGCCAAGAGCCCCACCGTGAAACACTGCGTCGTTCTTGACCGCGTGAACGAGGCCATCGAGTGGACCGCAGGCCGCGATCACTGGTGGCACGAGCTCATGGCTCAGGCATCGCCCGACTGCCCCGCCACGCCGATGGATAGCGAATCACCGCTGTTCATCCTCTACACCAGCGGTTCGACCGGCAAACCCAAGGGCATCAAGCACACCACCGCAGGCTACAACCTCTACGCTAAGAAGACCTTTCAGTGGGTCTTTGATCATCGGGACGACGACATCTACTGGTGCACGGCCGACTGCGGCTGGATCACTGGCCACAGCTACATTGTCTACGGGCCACTGGCTGCTGGGGCCACCTGCTTGATGTACGAAGGCGCCCCGAATCATCCCGCGGAGAATCGCTTCTGGGACATCGTCGAACGCCACAAGGTGACGTTGTTCTACACGGCGCCCACCGCCATCCGGGCGTTTATCAAGTGGGGCGATGAACTGGTGAAGATGCACGACCTGTCGAGCCTTCGCCTGCTTGGCACCGTGGGCGAGGGGATCAATCCAGAGGCGTGGATGTGGTACCACACGCTCATCGGCGGGGAGCGATGCCCGATTGTCGACACGTGGTGGCAGACCGAGACGGGCGGCATCATGATGAGCCCGCTGCCGGGCGCTATCGCCACCAAACCTGGCAGTTGCACCAAGCCGCTGCCGGGGATCATCCCCAAGATCATTGCGGAGGATGGCGCCGACTGTGGTCCCGACCAGGGCGGCATGCTGACCATCGCCCACCCTTGGCCCGGCATGCTCCGGGGCATTTGGGGCGATGACGAGCGGTATCAGGAAGTCTACTGGTCCAAGGTAAAGGGCAAGTATCTGGCGGGAGACAACGCCCGTTGCGACAAGGACGCCTACTACTGGATCATGGGCCGCATCGATGATGTGTTGAATGTCTCGGGCCACCGGCTTTCGACCATTGAGATTGAGTCCGCCCTGGTGAGCCATCCCTGCGTTGCTGAGGCGGCGGCGGTGGGTCGGCCGCATGAGTTGAAGGGCGAAGCGGTGGCGGTGTTCGTGACCGTCAAGGATGCGGAGCCAAGCGACGAACTGCGCGCCGAACTCAAGCAGCACGTTCGCAAGGAGATCGGCGCGCTGGCACAGCCGGACGATATCCGTTTCACCGGCACGCTGCCCAAGACCCGCAGCGGCAAGATCATGCGGCGGCTGCTAAGGGATATCGCCGCGGGCAAGGAGACGGTGGGCGACACCACCACGCTGGAAGACTACTCGGTGCTGGCCAACCTGCGTCAGGACGAAGAATAGCTTGGGCAAAAAAATTGGCCCAAAGAAAAATCGACCGGGTCTTTCTCGACGGACTGCAGCGAGTTTTTTGAGACCTTATGTGGGCTATTTCACACGCCGCCTGGTGGTTGGCGACCATCGTTTACCGACTTACGTCAACGACTTGGTTCCGAGTGCAGAACGCTGATTGTCAACATAAACCTTGAATCACCAAATTCAAGTTTCATGTTTGACCGCGCCGTTTTGAGCCACTTCAAAAAAAACCTGGCCACCCGTAACTTTCTCCGGCTTCCTTCGCGCCCTTCGTGATTCAACCCGTTACCACGCTGGCCTCCATCGTTGCAAAGAAGGGTCGGTCAGCCGTCGCCGAAGTCCACCGGCAGCTCTTCGCCGTCGAACTGGACGACATCGCCGGCGCGAAGCTGTCGGCGACGGCGGGTTTCGACCTGGCCATTGACTGTCACCTGGCCATCTTGGATGAGCAGCTTCGCCTGCCCGCCGGTGCCGACCAAGCCGTGGGCCTTGAGAAACTGATCGAGGTGGATCGTCGGGCCGGATTCGCTGGGTGAGTCGTCTGGCATGGCTCTTGGTCGCTGCGTCGTTGCGTGGGGGGACGTCGGCACGATTCTCTTGCAAAGACGTGGAGGCGCGAAGGTACCAAGAAAGGAGGTGCTGGAGTCGTAGCAAAGCTCAGCCCCAGCGATTCACCTGTGCAGCGTCCACGTGCCAAACGCTTGGGGCTACGCCTATCGGCCTCGACCCCTGCCACCCGCAGTCGGTGTGGGGCTTGTTGGGTTTCGTTTTCACGCAAAGGTGAGAGAGATTGCGTTGGGAAGGCAGGCTGACTACTGGATAGAGTCTCTCAAAAACGTGGAGACGCATGGGAGATAAAGAGTGTTTAGCGTGGTTCTTGCGCCCTAAGGCCAGCAATGCGCGCTTGCGCTAGGTCTGCCATGCGTTCAGCATCGACCAGCAGACAGCGTACACGATTAGCACCTTCGATAGCCTTCTTGGTGAAAGTACTGTTAGTCATGACTACAGCAAGCGAAGCATTGTAGAAGTCTTTGCCATAGTACACTTCCTGAATCGCCTTGTTCCCTACCGTAGACCCAGGATAGCCTTTGGCTTGAACGGCAATGAGTGTTGGCCCGAAACGCACCAGCAGGTCAACCCCCTGGTCGCCGCTTGCTGGGGTGCGTTCTACGGAACCGCCAAGGTTCTTGAACAGTTGTGCTAGCCAGTCTTCAAACGGAACGCCACGAAGCTCCCTCCAGTGTGTTCTGAGAAGCGGGCGATTGGCATCTGAGACAGATTTCTGCCAGTACCAAAACGTCTGCTTGATGTTCTCTAAGCATTCGACCAAATGCCTCCGTTGTGTTCGCAACGTCGTCAGCTCAGCAGCAAGCGGTCCTCTAGCCTGTTTGAGCTTGATGATTCTATCTTCGAGCAGCGGTTGTCGTGACTGTTGTTCAGTGATCCGCCGATTCAGCTCGGTGATATCGGTGCCGTAAAGCCAAAGAAAACCAGCCACCGAGAACGTGAGACTACCCGTCAGCATAGGCCAAACTGATCGTATACCAACTATTTCGCCGGCAATGAAACCGAGGCTACCGCCGGCGACCAGCGCTAGAATAACAGACAGCATACGAACTCCCGTGCTGTCGAGTGCCTCAAGCGACGCTCGCCTCCATAGGGCAGCGGTCACTGCTGAGCGGCTACTTACCAGTGCGACCCAAGTGCTCGACGACTCTGAATCGTTGACGGCGACCGCTGTTCTGAGCTCAGCAATCTTCGCATCGACACCACTGACAGCCACCGAGACGTCAGCGTACTCTTGTTCGTCGCCATTCACTATTGTTCACCCCCGGCCAAATCCCAGGGTACATACGCAGTGTAGTTCTCGCCCACACCCTACAAATCCACCTTCACCGCCAGTTCTTTCAGCTGCTTGGCGTCGACTGTTCCCGGGGCGCCGGTCATTAGGTCGGTCGCTTTTTGGGTCTTGGGGAAGGCGATCACGTCGCGGATGTTGTCGAGCTTGGCAAACAGCATCACCACGCGGTCGAGGCCCAGAGCGATGCCGCCGTGGGGCGGGGCGCCATACTGGAGGGCTTCGAGCAAGAAGCCGAAACGATCTTGAGCGGTCTCGGCGTCGATGCCAAGCAGGGTAAACACCTTGCTCTGCGTCTGGGCGTCGTGAATCCGGATGGTGCCGCCGCCCGCTTCGTAGCCATTGATTACCAGGTCGTACGCCTGGGCTCGGCATGCTCCCGGATCGAAATTGGGGGAATCGCTGTCGAGGTACTCCAGGTGCTCTTCCAGCGGGGCGGTGAACGGGTGGTGCATGGCGCTCCACTTGCCCTCAGCCTGCGGGTTGTCGGCGTCTTCGGTTCGCTCGAACATCGGGAACTCGATGACCCAGGAGAAGTGCATCGCGTCGGGGTCGTACAGCTTCATCTCGGCGCCGATCTTGGTCCGCAGGGCGTGCAGCACCTTGCAGGTGGCGAGCCACTGATCCGCGGAGAAGAGCACAAGGTCACCCTCCTCGGCGCCGAGCCGCTCGGCCATCTGGGCCAGCAACTCCTCGCTAAAGAACTTGGCGATGTTTGAGTTGAGTTTGCCTTCCGCCTCGGCCCGGAACCATGCGAGGCCCTTCGCACCGTGGCCTTTGACGAACTCCGTCAGGGCGTCGATGCCGCGGCGGCTGTAGTGCTCGCTGCCCCCTTTGACGCAGATCGCGCGGACGTGGCCACCGGCGTCGGTGACGCTCTTGAACACGCCAAAGTCGCTCTGCGGGGCGAGGTCCGTAAGGTCGACAATCTCCAGGCCGAACCGCAGGTCGGGGGCGTCGTGGCCGAACCGGGTCATCGCCTCGTCGTAGGTCATCCGCGGCAGCGGCAGTTGCACGTCGAGGTCGAGCAGCTCTTTGGCGAGCTTCTCGACGAGGCCATCGATCGTGCCGATGACGTCATCTTGATCGACGAACGCCATTTCGAGGTCCAGCTGCGTGAACTCGGGTTGGCGGTCGGCGCGGAGGTCTTCGTCGCGGAAGCAGCGGGCGACCTGCACGTAGCGGTCGTAGCCGGCCATCATTAGCACCTGCTTGTAGAGCTGCGGCGACTGCGGCAACGCATAGAAGCTGCCATGATGGACGCGCGACGGCACTAGGTAGTCCCGGGCGCCTTCGGGCGTGCTGCGGCCGAGGATCGGCGTCTCGACGTCGATGAACTTCTCTTGCTCGAAATAGTCCCGCATCTTCTTGGTGATCTGGTCGCGTAGCAGCAGCGTCTTCTGCATTGCGGCGCGGCGCAGGTCGAGATAGCGATGCTCCAGGCGGAGTTCTTCGTTCGGCTGTTCGGTGACTTTTTCGGACGGTGACACGACGGGTGTCTTCGCTTTGTTCAGCAGCTTCATGGCCGTGACGCGGAGCTCGATCTCGCCTGAGTCGAGTCGCGGGTTTTCCTGGCCGGCGGGTCGCTCGCCCACGTTGCCGGTGACCTGGATGACGTACTCCGCGCGGAGTTCTTTGGAGGCTTCGATCAAATCCTCTGGCGTGTCGGGCGGGTTGAAGAGCACCTGGGTGATGCCGTAGCGGTCGCGAAGGTCGACAAACAGGCCGCCGCCGTGGTCGCGGTAGCTATCGACCCAGCCGCAGAGGGTGACGGAGGAGCCGGCGTCGGATTTACGGAGATCGCCACAGGTGTGGGTGCGGAGCATTTTTTGGAAGGGGAAAGACGAAGGCGGAAAGGGGAACGCCTGCTCCAGGTGAGCCGGCAGAAACCGAACCGGCGATTGTACTTGCGACACGAAAGACCGTGAAGATGCCCTCAGGCAGCCGGCATTCCCGTCACGCCTTTGTGGTGGAGCCAATCGCCCAGCCGCCGCATTCCTTCGGCCGTGCTGACGCGGGGTTCGTAGCCAAAGTCGCGGCGGGCGGCGGTGATGTCGAACCAATGATCGGTCGACAGGCTCCGGGCGACGAACCGGGTCATGGCGGGTTCTTTCTCAAACCGCCGGGTCCACCAGTAGGCGTGCTCCAGGGCCCAACCGATTCGGTAGGCGTTGGCTGCGGAGATGGCCCGTTCGACTGGCGGCAAGTCGGCCAGTTTGAGCAGGTCGTCGATCCATTGCCAGCAGCCAACCGGCTCACCCTGACTGAGAAAGTAGGCCTTGCCGGCGTTGGGGGCGCTGGCTTGGGCCAAGGCGTCGGCTGCCTGGAGGTGGGCCTCGGCGGCGTTCTCCACGTAGACCATGTCGACCTTGTTTTGCCCGTCACCAACTCGGCGAAGTTTGCCGGCTTGAGCCCGCTCGATCAACCGGGCGGTGAGGTTCGTGTCTCGCGGCCCCCATACCAAGTGGGGACGAAGCGAGCATGTCTTGAGGCCGCGTTCGCCGTTCATCGTCAGGACGAAGTCCTCGGCCAAGGCTTTGGAGTGCGGATAGTGAGCCAGCCACCGCCGTGGGTAGGGCGCCGACTCGTCGACGCCGCGTTGGTTCACCAGCTTGGGGTTGGCGGCGTCGAACGTGACGCTCGGGCTGCTGGTGAAGACCAGCCGGCCAACGCCCTGCTCCTGACAGGCTCCAAGCACGTTGAGCGTGCCCTGGACGTTTGCTTGGAAGTACTCAAACCAATGCCCCCAGACGCCCACTTTGCCGGCCACGTGGAAGACGCAGTCGATCCCCTGGCACGCCCGAACCACGGCCGCGCGGTCGGTTAGATCGCCTTTGACCATCTGCACGCCAGCTTGCTCCAGCACGGGATAGTCGCCGCGTGCGAACCCGCGGACCGTGTCGCCACGGGCCAGGAGTTGTTCAACGATGTACCGACCAAGGAAACCACCCGGGCCGGTGACAAGTGCGTGCATATGAAGGCGAAGTGAGAAATTCGTTGTTTGGCCCGCGGTTCATGACCGGGGGCTCATTTGATCAATGCTTCCGCCGCAACTGCTGCTCCGCCCAAACGGCGAGTTCCTCGCGGCGAATTTTGGAGTTGTGACGGATGTCGGTGTGAGTTGTCAGCAGCCGTCGACCTACGTGTTATCAAACGTACAGATCTCTGGGGATTGATGCGTGTCGCTGTAGCCGGGGGTGTGCCACTTCGCGCCAAGTTTCTCGGCAGCCCAATCGGCGAGTAGCTCACGATTGATCTTCGAGTTGTGGCGGATATCAGTCGGCAGCTTTGAGTGTATCAGTATCATCGGAATGGCAGTAAAGCTCGCTGAGCTACCAGGAGCTGCTCCGTACCACAAGTGATCGATTTGCGGGTTCATCTTCCGCCAGCGTTTCCATAGCTGCTGACCATCGTTGTCTCTGCCAGTTCCTGGTAGCAGCTCCACAACGAGTGCTGGTTCGATAAATCCGAAGGGCCGATATCCGACCAGGGCGCACTTTGCAATCTCTGGGATAGTGCCGATTGCCGCTTCGATTTGATCACAGAACAAGTCACCGTTGCGATGCTGGACGCGTTGCGACTTCCGCCCGCAGTACCAGAAGCGGTCCTGATCGTCGAAGTAACCGACGTCGCCCATGCGGTGCCAAACGTGGTTGCCATCCTTGATCTTGGCAAGCGCGTTGTGATGATCGCTGTCGAGGTACTCGCGTGAGACTTGCGGCCCGCGGACGATGAGTTCGCCGATCTCGCCCGTCGGTAACTCCTCCGTTTCATCAATCGTGGCGATCGGGTCGTCGGTGATGCGGATGACGCGCCACTGGATGCTGTCAAACTTCTTGCCGACGCACACGCCGGCGCCTTGGTCGGTTTGGGTAGCCGTTTCTTCGAGGATCTCTTGGGCTTCGATCGTGGCGACCGGTAGGGCTTCCGTGGCCCCGTAGGGGGTGTGCAGTTCGGCTTCGGGATGGATCATCGCTAGCGTGCGGCGGATGACCTTAGCCGGCACGGGGGCACCGCAAGAAAAGACCTTCTTGAGAGTTGGGATGCGTTCGCCGGATAGCTCGGCATGGCGGCTGAGTCGATCCCACACCGCCGGCGACGCGAACGATTGAGACACCTTCCACGCGTTGGCTGCGTGGAACAGTTTTTTGGGATCGCACGATGCGGGGCGGGAGAAGTCCATCTCTGGCAACACGGTGGTGATGCCGCACGCCACGTTGAACAGACCGAACAGCGGGAAGCAGGCGAGATCCACGGCGCCGGGTTGCAAGTCGTAGTGCCGTTGAATCTCCTCGCATTGCGTGACAAACGTCTCGTGCCGATAAATGACCCCTTTCGGCGGGCCGGTGCTGCCAGAGGTGAAGACAATGGCGGCCGAGTCATCGGCAGAAGTTGCGGGCAGTTGCGTCGCGACGCTAGATTGTTGGCCGAGTTTGCGTAGTGACGCGAGTGTTTCGCCGCCCCAAAACCACCGCCGTCCGACGGTAACGTTGAGCTTGGCCCGGGGAAACTTCTTGCGGAGCAGCACGCGCAGGGCGTGGCCTTGGGGGATGGCGACAAAGCCATCCGGCGAGGTTGATTCCAAGCAGCGGACGATGTTCTGGCGTCCGAGACCGCTATCGACCAGCACCATCGTGGCGCCGCTGCGCAGCACGGCAAAGACGAGCGTGACGAACTCGATGCCCGGTTTGACGAGTAGAGCGAGCCGATGCCCCGGGCGAACGCCCATGGCGATGAGACTATGGGCCAGCAGCGTGGCGTCATTGTCGAGCTGGGCGAACGTGATGGTTCGGTCGCCGGCGCCCCGAACCGAGGCTACGGCAACGGCGTCAGGACTTTGGCTGGCGTAAAGCGAGAGCCGATCGGCCACGTTGACCCGCGGGGCGGTCGCGGTGTCGGTGAGGGGGCTACCAGAAAGCATGGCCGCCATTGTGGCTTAACGCGAAGCCGCAGGGAACCTACCATGGGAGCAGTCCATCATCAGGGACTGTCACGGCTGGCGACCTGCGAGTCGCCGCGCGAAGCAAGTACCCACTCGATTGGGCGACTCGAAGGTCGCCCGCTGTCGATGTCTGAGCAGTTTGCCAACCTGACGATTCGCGATGCGACGCCCGCCGACGAGGCGGCGATCGTCGCGATTCACAACGCGTCGATTCCGGGGCGAATGGCCAGTGCGTACCTCGAGCCGGTGACCGTCGAACAACGACGCGGTTGGTTCGACGCCCATTCGCCGGACCGCCGCCCGCTGTGGGTGGTCTGCGATCAACAACAGGCTGGAGACGTCATCGCCTGGGGCTGTCTCACGGACTATTCACCTCGGCCCGCCTATTCGATTACCGCCGAGGTGAGTCTTTACATTGCGCCAGAGCGGCAAGGCGAAGGCATCGGCCCGTGGCTCATGGGCAAGTTGATGGATGCTTGCCCGGGGCTTGGTGTGGAGCGCGTGGTGTCGCTAGTGTTCGCCCACAACCAGCCAAGCCTGCGAATGCATGAGAAGCTCGACTTCGAGCACTGGGGGCTGTTGCCACAGGTATGCGACATGGACGGCGAGCGGCGCGATGTGATCGTGCTAGGCAAACGCTTCGAGACGCCGAGTGCTTAGCCGGGGCGCTACTCTGATTCAGTGCGAGCCTGTCTACTCGCGACGGACCAGTTTGCCGTAGTAGGTTTGAATGAGGACCTGCAGACCGCCGGCTAGCGTAGCGATCAAGAAGGGAAATGCGATTGTCAGGATCGTTTCCAACTCGGAATACTCGATCACTAGATTTCCTCGCGTTGTGGGCCTCTTACTTGCCAGCCACCAGACAAAACCCGCGATCGGAATCATCGAGACCGCGATACCGATTGCCGCAGACGTGAACGCAGCTCGCCAACTTACGCCCACACGAAGTCTACAGGCTTGGCAGCGGCGC
This sequence comes from Lacipirellulaceae bacterium, assembly GCA_965263315.1. GTDB lineage: Bacteria > Planctomycetota > Planctomycetia > Pirellulales > Lacipirellulaceae > JBCCQL01. Next base: position 175,412 of record CBDHGZ010000004.1, read on the forward strand.
GAACGAAGCGGACCCATCCGGAACCGGCGAAAGAGCGTCATTGCTGGTTGACCACAGTGGGGGCAGACCGTGGTGCGATGGTAACGCGGCCGTGGCGGTGGAGATGCCGTTTGCGGGCTCTGGTAGGGATTCTCCATTGGTCGATCCCCGTAGCGGCAATAGCCCTGGCAGCCCTAGGCTTTTCCAGCACGCTGTGTGAGGTAGCGTAGTAGGTCTCGGACAGAGATGACGCTTACCGGTCGGTTGCCGTCCATGAGGGGCAGGTGGCGATAGCCGCCGTGATTCATGCGGTGTAGGGCGAAGGCGATCTTGGCGTCAGTTGGAATCGTCGCTGGGTTCGGGGTCATGAAGCGTTCGATCGGTTCCTGAAGCCACCGCGGCGCGTCAACATTCAATCGCATCAGAGCGTCGCGTTCGCTAAAGATGCCCGCCAGCGTACGTGGCTCTTCTTCGGATACCACCAAGACACAGCCGATTCGCTGATCGTTCATTGCCGCCAGAACCTGACCCACGGTATCGCTGGGCGCAACGGTCACCGGCGGGTGGACGGGAATCTGCGAGACAAGGTCGCGGACCAGGCCCGCTTCTACCCCGGCCGCCGGCATGCGGGTGGAGAGATCGGTAAGCGACTGGTTGCACGCCTCGCAAAAGTCGGCGCCATCGATGTTTTCAGCGCCGCAGTCGGGACAGATAAGCATGGCAAGCGTTAGGGATGAATTCTTAGGTCATCGAGACGGTCAGAAGGCCAGACGAGTAGATTCCTAACACCGACAGCGGTTCTTGAACTGGCGTGACGGGCTTGAGTCCAAGAAACGCTTAAACAGCCCTCCGCAGGTGGCCACGTCTTCCTGCAACTGGCCGTAATCCCTCGCCGTTGAGGGTTTCCCGCTCACTCTACTTCCCAAGTGTCGCCGGAGGTGAACAGGGTGTCCAGATCGCCGATGCCCTTTTGTTGGGTAGCCACATTGATCTGATCGTTGATCAGTTCGTCGTACATGGGGGCAGAGACGCTGCGGAACACTCCGATGGGCTCCGGGTAGCCATCTTCGTACCGCATGCGGCTGAGCAGGTACGCGAGGCTTGGCTCGACCGATTTTTCATCGTGGAAGAGCAGGTCATCTTCCGTGATCCCTTTGCCGAGCTGGACGACCTCCGGCTCCAGGCCGTTGAGGCGGATGCCTTTGTCACGATTCTTGCCAAAGATCAAGGGCTTGCCGTGCTCGAGTTCTAGCGTGGTGTCGAGCTTGGTGTCGCGATCCTTCGCGTAGTTCCAAGCGCCGTCGTTAAAGACGTTGCAGTTTTGGTAGACCTCGACAAACGCCGTGCCCCGGTGCTGAGCGGCCCGGCCGAGTGTGGCTGCCAGGTGTTTGATGTTGGTGTCGATACTGCGGGCGACGAAGGTCGCCTCGGCGCCGATGGCAATCGACAGCGGGTGGAGCGGGTTGTCGATGGCGCCCATCGGCGTGCTCTTAGTTCGCTGCCCCAGCGGCGAGGTAGGCGAGTACTGGCCCTTGGTCAGGCCGTAGATGCGGTTGTTGAACAGGACGATGTTGAGGTCCATGTTCCGGCGGATGGCGTGCATCAAGTGGTTGCCGCCGATCGACAGCCCGTCGCCGTCGCCGGTGATCACCCAAACATGCAGGTCGGGCCGGCAGGTCTTCAGGCCGGTGGCAACCGCCGGAGCCCGACCATGGATGCTGTGCATGCCGTAGGTGTTCATGTAATAAGGGAATCGGCTACTGCAGCCGATGCCGGAGATGAACACAATCTTCTCCTTCGGCAGCCCCAAGGTTGGCATCACCTTTTTCATCTGCGCCAAGATCGAGTAGTCGCCACAGCCGGGGCACCAGCGAACGTCCTGATCGCTGGCAAAATCAGTGGCCTTGAGAACGGGGAGGCTTAGGTCGACGCTCATGACGCGGGTCTCAAATAAGGTTGAACTCTAGACGGCGGGATGGGGAGGATCGAGTTAAGGGGATCGCGAGATAGCAACTTGTGGGACGAACTTGTGGCGTACGCGATGGTGGTTTCGTTGCGGCTGTGCGAATGCCGCAGGCTGGTTAGCCAACCATTTCATTGATCTTGTCCAGCACCTCGCCCACGCTGAACGGTTTGCCCTGCATTTTGTTTAGGCCGACTGCGTCGACAAGATACTCGTTGCGGATGATCATGCGGAGCTGGCCAAGGTTCAACTCGGGGATCAGTACTTGCTTGAACCGGCCGAGGATGTCACCCAAGTCTTTGGGCAGCGGGTTAATGTAGCGAAGCTGGACGTGGCTGACCTTCTTGCCAGCAGCCTGGGCCTGATGGACCGCCGTGGCGCAGGCGCCGTAGGGGCCTCCCCAGCTAAGCACCAGCAAGTCGCCACTATCGGGGCCGTCGATCTTCTGCGGCGGCAGATTGTCTGCCACACGGGCGACCTTCTCGGCGCGGGTGCGCGTCATGTGCTCGTGGTTGTTGGGATCGTAGCTCACGTTGCCGCTGCCGTCTGCTTTTTCCAGGCCACCGATGCGGTGTTCGAGCGTGGGGGTACCGGGAACCGCCCACGGACGAGCGAGGTTCTCGTCGCGATCGTAAGGCTTGAAGGTTTCGTCGCCTGAAATGGGCTCAGCATGGGTTACGACCGTCGGGCGCAGGTCCTTGGAAGACGGGATTCGCCAAGGCTCCGAGCCGTTGGCTATGTAGCCATCGGTGAGGAACAAGACGGGCGTCATATGCTCCACAGCAATTCGCCACGCTTCCTGAATGGCGTCGAAGCAATCGGCTGGGCTGCTGGCGGAGACCACTGGCATGGGGGATTCGCCATTGCGTCCGAACATCGCTTGATACAGGTCGGATTGCTCAGTCTTGGTTGGCAAGCCGGTGGAAGGACCACCGCGTTGCACGCTGATGATGATCATTGGCAATTCGGTCATCACGGCCAGGCCCATGCCTTCGCCCTTTAGCGCGACGCCGGGGCCACTAGAGGCGGTGACCGCCATTTCGCCGGCAAAAGCCGCGCCGATGGTCGACGTCATGGCCGCGATCTCGTCCTCCGCCTGGAACGTGAGCACGTCGAAGTTCTTATGCTTGGCGAGCTCGTGAAGGATGTCACTGGCCGGCGTAATCGGGTAGGCGCCAAGGAACAGACGCTTATGCGAAAGCCGAGCAGCCGCCAACAGACCCCATGCCAGGGCCTGATTGCCCATGATGTTGCGGTAGGTCCCCGCATTGAGCTTGGCCTTGGCGACGTGGAACTGCGTGGGCAGTGCTTCGAGCGTATCGCCAAAGTAATAGCCCGCCTTCAGAGCGGCCGTGTTCGCTTGGGCGACTTCGGGCTTCTTGCCGAACTTTGCTTCGATAAACCGCAGCGTAGGCTCCAACGAGCGGTCGTAAATGAAGAACACCAAGCCCATGGCGAAAAAGTTGCGGCAGCGGTCCGACTCCTTGACGCTGAGCCCCAGGCCATCGACCGCATCGCGGGTCATCTTGGTCATGTCGACCTTGAAGACCTTGTACTCTTCCTCAAGCTCTCCCGTCTCGAGCGGGTTCTGCTTGTACCCCGCTTGCTCCAGGCCCTTGTCGTCAAAGGCCTCCGTGTTGCAGATCAAAATGCCGCCCGGGCGCAAATCTGCCAGGTTGGTGATCAAGGCCGCCGGGTTCATGGCCACCAAGGCGTCGACGGTATCACCGGGGGTGAAGATCTCTTTGCTAGAGAAGTGCACCTGAAAACCCGAGACACCCGCTTTGGTTCCGCGCGGAGCACGAATCTCAGCGGGGAAGTCAGGGAAGGTCGCCACGTCGTTACCTGCCAAGGCAGACGTGTTGGTGAACTGGGTTCCCGCCAGCTGCATGCCGTCGCCCGAGTCGCCACAGAAACGCACGGTGGCTTCGTCGACTTCTTGAACTTGCTTCTCTTCTACGGTCGCCATGAAGAATACTTAGCGTGGATACGTTGGAGGGGAAACACCGACCGAGGCTAGGCGCCTTCTCGTTCGCTGGAGTTGTGCGAACCACCGGGCGGAAGGTTGTAAATGGTTTCGGGAAAATGGTCGACCAAGTAGTGGACGATGCCGGGGGCTCCCACCACACCAACTGGCTGGCCATCGGCCTGAACCATCGGCAAATGGCGATAGCCACCCTCGGCCATGCGTTGGATCGCTTCTGAGATTTTTGCGTCCTGACCCAGCGTGACCAGGTCGGTGCTCATCACCTCGCGTACCGGGCGTGAGTGAAGCTGGGCGTCCGCCATGAGTCGCAGAGCGTCTCGCTCCGTAAAGACCCCTACCAATTTGTCTTCCTCACAAACCAGTACGGCAGCTGTTTTCTGCGCGCGGAGCAATTGCAGCACATCCGCGACCGTCGCGTCGGGCGTGATGGCAAGCGGCTCGTCCAAATAGGCCGAGCTAGCAGGTTCGCTCTGCAGGCTGAGCTTGAAGTCCACGGTGTGGGGCTCATGGCCGCTGAGGCGGCAGGTGGGGTCGGTCAACCGGGACCAAGTCGTGCAACAAGTAGCACAACGAGTCCCCGTAATCACGGAAGTTTAACACGGAGCAAAAATGCGTTGAACCGGAGCATTGCCCAAAAAGCGGCGCTTTTTGGCAAAACGGGCTGTCGGCGTTCTCGCTACGGTCACTCGCCGGCGGGACCGTAGAACTGGGACAGGTCTATCCCGCCTCGTTGTTCCTCTTCCAGTAGCTTGATTCGCTTCTCAAGCTGCTCGATTCGCCGTGCGACTTGGGGCAAAGTGTCCCCCGAGTCTTTCGCGGGCTCCGGTTTGGGGGCTGCCGGGTAGCCCAATTGCCTCTGCAGCGAGCTGAACAGCAGCATGGGGTCCTTGCGGCGATTCGCTAGGGCGATCCGACCTTCACGCTCTCCGAACAAGATGACGCTCGGAGTGATGGTCTCATCAGGGGTGTCGGCCTCCGTCCGGTGTGGTTCCTGACCGCGCCGGCGGTAGTATTCGCTATGCACGTACAGAAGGTCCGCCAGGTCCACCATGCCTACCTTGCGGCGCAACGTTTCGATCCAATCGCGCCATGGCTGATCGAAAGAAGGGTCCGCCGACATGGCTCCCAAGCCGTGGTCGTAGCTGAGTCGATTGCGACAAATGGCCTCGAATTGGAACAGGAAGAGCCCCTGGCGAGTGGGCGTGGGGCCTGAGCCAGTCGGCGAGCCTGCCCGGTACTCGGCATCACGTTTGAGCACTTCCATGCCTATTCGCATGTCGAAGCGGCCCCGTTCGTCCTCCCCTGCCGATACGAGGTACGCCTGCAGCGGCGTAAAGTAGTGAGACAGTTTGCCCATTGCCGTCCCCATCACGCCGGCATGCCGTAGCTCGGCAAGCAGGTACTCGATGGCCTTGGGCAAGTTCGTTGTCGCTAGCAGTTCTTCACGAACGCTCGTGAGCACCTCTTGTACCGGCACGTTGTCGCGCAGGCGCTCAGCTAGTGCGCCGAAGAAATGCGCCTGCTCTACGTATTCCTCGCGGCCAAGCGGGGCGACAGGGTTTTCTAACGGGGCCATGGGCGGCTCGTTGCTAATGACACTTCATGGTTATAATGAGATGTTCGCTGTCCTCGGTCCATGCCAGCCCTGCGGGGCTCCTCTCCAAGCCATTCTATGTCTAGCCACTTTTCCACGATTGATCATGCCGTCGCCGCTATCCAACAGGGACGCGTGGTGATTGTTGTCGATGCTGAGGATCGGGAGAACGAAGGCGACTTTGTCTGCGCTGCCGAGTTGGCGACTCCCGAAACCGTGAACTTCATGATCACGCATGGCCGAGGCCAACTTTGCATGCCGCTGTTGCCCGAAACGAGCGAACGGCTGCAATTGCACCCCATGGTGGACGACAACACGGCGCCCTTAGGCACTAACTATACGGTTCCCGTTGATCATCGCTCCGCAAAGACCGGCATCACCGCTGGCGAACGCTCAACTACGATTCGCGCTATTTGCGACCCCCAAAGCCAGCCTAGCGATTTTGTGCGGCCTGGACACCTGTTTCCTTTGGTGGCTAAGGAAGGGGGGGTTCTGCGGCGCGCTGGGCACACGGAGGCCGCGGTCGATTTGGCTCGCATGGCGGGGCTGACGCCGGCGGGCTGCATCTGTGAAATCTTGGACGAAAGTGGCGACCGCGCCAGCCGCGATCAGCTTCGCGCCCTAGCGCAGCAGTTTGACTTGCCAATCATCTCGATTGAGCAGTTGATTGGCCACCGCCGGGTGCGGGAGAAGCTCGTTCACAGAACTGCCGAAGCGGAGCTGCCCACGAGGTATGGCACGGGGCGAGTCATCGCCTACGAAGTGGATCACGAAACCCTAGAGCCGGTGGTGCTGGTCATCGGCGACCCCACGGCGGTGCCCGAGCCGCTGGTTCGACTGCACTCCTCCTGCTTCACGGGCGACTTGCTCACGTCGCTCCGCTGCGACTGTGGAGACCAACTGCACATGGCGTTGGACATGATTAGCCGCGAGGGCGCCGGCGTGTTGGTTTACCTGCCGCAGGAAGGTCGCGGCATAGGACTTACGGCCAAGATCAAAGCCTATGCGCTGCAAGACAAGGGTATGGACACTGTCGAGGCGAATCTGGCTCTGGGCTTCAAGGCGGACTCACGTGACTACGGCGTCGGCATCCAGTTGCTCAAGGATCTGGGGCTACGAAAGATTCGCCTGCTGACCAACAACCCCAAGAAAACGGACGCCTTCGTCTACGGCGGGTACGACCTGGAAGTGGTCGACCAGATACCGATTGTCCCGCCCATCAATGAACACAACGCCGCCTACATGGCGACCAAACGCGACAAAATGGGGCACGAACTACCAGAGGATTGAGAGTGCCGGTCAGAAGCTCAGCTGGTGATTCGAATTCAGCTGGTTACTAGCAACTCGCCAACGTTCTTTGAACCGGCCCCCAATCCCCCCACTCATGCAGGCCCTTGCCGAGACGGGGTAGCGGAGGGTGAAGAATCGCGGAGGTCTCATCCCTCACTCAACCTCTCCTCTCAAAAGAAGAGAAGCGAGCAAGTGCCCGCAGCTTGGCATCTCAGAAGTACTGCTGCAGGAATCCCACGACGCGTTGCGGGCTGGCGATGCCCAGCAGGTTGCCGTCGCGGGCGATGACGGGCACGTGGCGGTGGCCGCTAACGGCCATCACGTGCAGTACGGCGGCGGGGGTATCCGTGCTGTAGACGAACACGGGATCGGCGGTCATGACCATCCGCACCGGCATGTTCTTAACGCTCTCGTACTCCACGGCGAGCTTATCGAGCACCTCTCGATCAGTGAACAGGCCTACCAAGTCGCCCTCCTCTTCCACCAGCAGGCAAGCAACGTCGCTGGCAGCCAGCTTCTTGACCGCGTCTTCGATTGTGGTGTCCGGCGAGATGCAGTCGAAGGGCGCGGACTGGATTGCCGCCACGGTCTCTTCCACAAGCGCCCGTTCGAGCTCGTCCGAGTAGGTCTGTTCTTCGTAGTTTTCCAGCGGGTCTTGGAAGTTGCTGGGATCGCCAGTCAGGGGCATGTTTAGGCTCCTTCTCGTTCGCGAGGCGGGGGGCTGCCAACACGTTGTACGTGAACATGCTGAGGAAAGTGGTCGGCGATGTACTCCATCAATCCTTTCTGTCCGGTAAGACCCACAACCTGGCCAGCATCATCCGTCACGCACAAAAACCGCGTGTTCTCTCGTTGCATGGCCTGCAGGACACGGCTGACCGGCGACGACAGGCTGAGAACCGGGCAAGCAACCGACATATGGCCCTCAAGCGGCTCAGAAACCGCAGACGGCTTGCTGGCGATCAATCGCGCCAGCATGCGCTCGGTAAAGTACCCTACCGGTTTGCGACTTTCGTCAATAACGATCACACAGCCTAGTTTTCGCCGTCGCATTCGATTGACGGCTTGTTGCACCGTCTCGGATGGCGAGGCGAGCACCGGCTCGCGAAGCGCAAGATCAGAGACGCGCTCTTGGGAGAGACTCTCTTGAAGTCCCATGTTGTTCCTTTCTGCCGCCTGCGTACGAACCCCGGTCTTCGTATTGGACCCATGCCTGCGCTGCGTGGCAAGGTAGTTCACAGCGTCAAACCGTCGCAGCGAGACACCGGGCAGCCTGGCGGAGATGGCTTCGTGGAGAGGCACTAGGGCTCGATTCGCTTGCCCAGCTGATAGACCTCGGAGGCATCGAGCACTGCGGTGTTGGACTCAAAGAGCCGACGGATCGCTGCGGTGTGGATTTTCATTTTCGTCCCGCCAATGCCAACGGCGCCGTAGTGAACTTGGTTACCTCGGACGACGGCCTTGTCGGTGACGTCGATCCCTGCCACCCCAAGCGGTGGCACGGCATTCAGATCAATTATCACACGTAGCTTTTCAGACTCCGCGAGGGCTCGGGAGTTGACCATCTCGACGCCAGCAGGCCCGCAAGAAATAAGAATCTGGGTGTCGGTAAGCACGTCAGCGATCGGCCGATCGCTGGTTGTCGCGGGGGTAAGCAGACTCCGCTGGACATGATCACCCAAGGCGTTGCAGAGTTCCGTGGCACGGACCAAGTTTCGAGAACAGAGCGTGACGGGTACCCCCTCGGAAGCGAGCAAATGGGTCACCCGCTGCCCCACCGGACCGGTGCCCAGCACGGTGGCAGAGCTTTCTGCAGCCAAAGGGACGTGTCGCCCAGCCGCGAGCACGGCAGCCGCAGCCGTCGTGTTCGCGCCGTGGGGATCCATGAGGACCGACGCGCGCATCGGTCCGAAGAAACAGCGCGCGGTCGCTGCGAGTAACGCCTCGGCCGCATTGACATCCGAGCCGCCGATGAAGATGGCGGTGCAATTCAGGTCTGCCGGTCGCCGAGTGAACAGGGTTCCGTGGACGAGTTCTGGGACCTCTTCTGGCGTAACGCCCCCATGCCGCAGCAAATGGTCAACGCCCGCGTCGATGGCCACGACCGAATCGAACACACTAGGCTGAGGATCAGGGTCCAGGCACAACAGCACCTTGTTCATGAAGCTCTCCGCAAAGAAAAAACCACGCGCCGCCGGAGCGACGCGTGGCGTTGGTTTGTCATGACGATGCTGGCAGCTTGGTCGCTCAGAAGCCGCGGAAAGGATGAGCCGCTGCGTCTTTGCCAGCAATCATTTCATCGACGGTGGGCTTGCGGGCCATGGCATTGGCGATAGCCATTTTGGTGGCTTCGTAGTTGTAATCGTAGATCTTCTTGTCGTCTTCGGCATCCGGGTGGATAAACACCCCGCAGACGCAGACAAGTTCTTCGGCAGCATCTTTGGGGATCACCCCGTCAGCGACGGAGTCGGCCATCGCCTTGGCCACAGCCGCTTGCGCTGGGCCAAACATCTGAACGGCCTGTTTCATACCTTTGATGGTTACTTTGGTGACCATCACGGTTGCAGGTTTAACGGCGAGGTTGGGCTCCAGCACGGCGAGCAGATTGTTGTGCCCTTCGCTCTGCGTGGCCAGGGCATTGGCGAACGCCGCTCCCACGGGGCCATCCTTGCTGCCTATCAGCAGGTCTATGTGAGCAACCTCGTTGCCCTCGCCTGTGAGCGCCTCGCCAATATGCATCGACATCTTCCAGGGATTCCTTCTAAGGTAGTGCGTTGTGCGGACGGGCGAGAATGCAATAGGACCTGGAGCAGCAACACTCCGCAAGGCCCCAGTCGAAGATACCAGCGCGGCGACGCTTTACAACCATTCAGCCTTGGCGGCAACGCAAGAGCGTTAGGCCGCCTCAGCAGGTTTGGCTGCTTCGTCGGGAGTCGCAGGCGCTTGGTCGGAAGCACCCGTTGGCTGGTACTCGCCGCTCTTAACGCTGAGCAGCAGTTCGTTGAGCACCGGCACGAACTCTTGAGCAAACGTGTTGGCGACACTTTCCTTCGGAGTTTCCACCTCCGAGGCGGCGCTGGTCGTCAGGTAGAGTTTGAACAGGGTCTTTGCTCCACCAAACGTGAAGCGCGCATCTTTTACATGATGCCCCGGGGCCCGCCATTGGGGGCTGCCCTCATCGCGGGGATCGTACCACATCCAAAAGACGCGGGTTTTAAGTTCCTGTACTTCGACAACCTTGGTGAAGAGCGAAGTCCAGCACTTCATGGTCTTTTCGCCCTCGACTGGCATTTCGTAGTGGGCAGATTTCTGACGGTGGCGATAGCCGTCTGACGGGTAACAGATGTCTGGCGTGTGTTTGACGATGCCGTGCCCGTGGCCAACGATCAGCCAGATTTGGACCTGCTCATTGGTGCGCTGGTTCTTGTAGCTCCGCGAGATGTGACCAACCGCTCCGGCAGTGCGGAGGGTCTTGTTGTCGACCGCGTAGTCTTCGGCCTGCCAATCGCCGATTTCGGTGGGCAGTGCCTTCAGGGCCTCGGCGTATATGACGGTGCGCTTGTTGACTCCGCCCGACCAGCGTTCGGTGACGGCTCCGTTGTAGACCGTTGCGGCAGCAATCACCGTGGCCACAATTCCGATGGGTAGGTAGCGCAACATGGCAGGATGTCTCGAGGGCTATCGCGATCTGGGGGCGAGAGGGTAGACACCCCGTCGCTGCGACGTAGGGGCAGTTCCCGCAGAGTCGTTGCGAGAACAGCGTGTAAACGTGCAGCCGCGGGATGCGCTTAGGGGCATCAGAAATGTCACCCGACATCTGCCCCCAAACCTAACCCTAGACTCGCTTTGTGGCTTGGTCAAGCTGGTGAATCCGGATGCCTAGGCAGATAGCAAGCGATGACGCGACGGCGCCGCTGGAGGGACCAACCACGCCACCCAAGTGATGGGGGCTGGCTTCTGCCGCGGCCGGAGCCGGGAACCTCACGCAGCCTAGCGAACGCGCGGCAGGAGGTGGGCCGCTGCAGGCTTGGCATAGTCCTGCGTGGCTTTGCTGTGTGTCGGGGCATAGACGGCGGGCCGAACGGGGCTAGCCTGAATCAAATTTGCCAAGGTTGCCGGCAAAGCTGGTGGGGCGTCTTGCTCCATGTAGGCAGCCTGAATCGCGGGAGGCGAATTCATACTGAAGTCGGTGTTCGGGCCTGGGGCCGAAGGCGGCGGAAACCCGCCCGGTAGAGCCGGTGGTGGGTTGAAGTCGCCCGCTCGTGGCGGTGCACTTAGTGGCGGCAATGGCGGCAGACTACTTTCCCCTTCAGCGCCGGGCTCTTCCTCGTCAGTTTCATCCTCTGCCGATTCCTCGCTGGAAGGTGGCGCTCGGAGCTCTTCTTCGGTCTTGTCAATGTCGGGCAAGCCTTCAGGGATCTGACTGCCTTCGGACGCTCTTGCGCGACCTTCTGGTAGGGGATCCTCAAAGTCTCCAGGCCAACGTCCCCAGCGCTGCCGATAGAAGCCCCAAGTCGAACGTTTGGGATAGCAGACCCCGTCGGCCGTACAGGCTCCCTCCTGGCAGTTGTCTCGGCAGCCATAGCAGGTGCCGGGGCATCCACCGCCGGGACCGCATTGCTGACAATCGGAGGCGCAGCCACCGGCACCGGTCGCAGCCGAGGCGGTTGATGTGGACAGGATGCCTGCCAAAACGAGGGCAACGACAATTCGGGCCATGTTACTCGTTTCCTTGCTCACGATGTTAGGTACCCCGACGGGGATGTGGAGTTGATGGGGCTGCCGAGCCATTCACTAAACCGCACGGTTACACCTGGAACTGGCTAGTTGAGCGAACCTCGGCCGAACCGCTCGATACGGTTGAGCGTAGCCGTGCCAAGCGATGTGAATCCAAGCAAGCGTTCAAACGGTCTGGTGATCTTGCCGATCGCAGAGTCGAACCGCGTGAGCGAGTCCACTGCAATAAACAACCGATCCCCCGGCATGAGTTGGTAATTGGTGGAAGTCGAGGCGCCCCGCGTGATGGCCACGTAGTCAACCGGCAAAATCTGCTCGCACCCTACGCCATTAGGAGCCGGCCGGGCGATCCAGATGTTCGTCGAGGAGATTTGGCTCAGGCCGCCAATGCGTGACAGCGCGTCCAGCACGGTCTCGTTGCCCGTGATTGGTTGGTCGGTGATTTGGTCACCGAACCCGCCGCCCTGAGTAATGACGTAGTACTTCTTACTATTGTAGGAGAAGACGTCGACTACCACCTCCGGGTCTTCCAGGTAGTGCGACAACCGTTCTTCAATGGCGGCTTTGGCTTCGTTGATGGTCAAACCGGTTACATACACCGACCCATACGTGCCAAGGTTGACCCGCCCATCAGGGCCTACTAGATGCTCACCAGAGATCTGTTGTGCGCCGGACGAGAATGCCAGTGATACCGACACTTCGGGCGAGGTCAGAGTCTTGGAGAGATGATCACGAATGGTGTCCTGGGCCTCGTCGATAGTCAGGCCAACGACTTTGACTTTGCCGCCATAGGCTGGGCCAAGATCGACCATGCCCTCGGGATCGACCGAGTAAGCGTCTGCCAGAGGCTGTTCAGGGAGCCCCCCTTCCAGGCGAATCAGCAAGCCATCGAATGGCTCGATGATGTGTGGCGACTTCGGGACAATCTTCACCGCGTTAATGACCAAAATGTCAGGTGGCTCGATCACGTAGCGGGGCAGTGACACCATCTGCAGTTCGCGTGGCACAGGGCTGGTGGATGGGGGCTCTGGCGGGGTCACCGGAAGCGGCGAGCGTGGTGACTTCAGCGCCGTGCATCCCGTGCTGAAGCAGACCACAAGCAGTGCGACCTGGAGCAATGCAGAGGACTTCATCGGGCAGTATTTCATGGCCATTTTTCGCCTGCTTCTAGATTTGCCGCCGGAGTCACTCCCGGGGGCAGCCGTCTATTGGTTCGGCTCGTTCAATGGCCGCGCCCCGCACGCGCGGCACGACCGTTTCAAACGGCACAGTCGTAATAATCGGAACGATCGCCCCGTAACTTTGCCCCAGCCGGTAAATTTTCCCAGGGTTTGCTAGCAGCAGCGGTGCCGGGTCCCACTTGGCACGGCCACCTCAGGGGCGATCCGTCAGGTCGATTGTGCCATTTTCAGGCCGAAACCGGCCTCAAAGGCCCGCCTGAGCTTGTTTGACAGATTTCCGAGCCACGCTTATTCTCGACCGTAGTTGTGTTTGTGGAATCAGAGCTCTGCGGGGGGCGTCAAGCATCCCGTCGCGTTGAGTCGCCCCGGCTACGAGGCGGCTCCCTTCTGAGTGCTTGCTGCTTGGGCTATTGGCCTGGCGTGGCGGCCGATCCACGAGCCGCTAGCACGGCGACAGTGGTTATCGGTAGCGCCGCTGGAGTCGGCATCTCGCAAGGAACGCGACGCTATCCCGCCCACGGTTCGCAGCTTTGCTGCGGCGTGCGTCGTACTCATGTTCCTTAACACAGCTAACAGAGTGATAGCCGCCCACCAGTCTTGGTCGCACTGGCTTGGTTGGTAGGGGCTCGAACCACCCAGCAGCACTTAGCGACTTCGCGATAGCCAAACCGATCCTCACGAGCGATTCACACGATGCCTGCACCTTTGGCAACCAACGTCACGTCCGCCGTAAGTCCTGCTGTGGCTGCTGCACCATCCGGTAAGGCTGCCGCAAGTAGCTTTGATCTCAGTTCGCAAGCCGGCCTGCAAGCGTTAATTACGTTGGTCGGCCTGACCGCGCTGACGATCTTTGCCTACTGGCAGGTTATGGAAGAGGTGGCCATCTCTTGGTCTCAGCCACAGTATTCCCATGGCTGGATTATTCCCTTGATTGGCCTCTACATGCTCTGGGCCTGTCGTCCCAACCAGAACGTCTCCGCGGAAGCGTCGCGGGGGCTTCTTGAAAAAGCCAATCAAGCCATGATCCCGTGTCTGGCCGTTGCGGGTGTCGGGAAGTTCATGATGCATAGCACGCTGGTCGCGGGGCTGGGCCTATCGGCGGCCTGTCTGGTGGCACTCGCGGCTGGCTTGCTGGGGCAACCTTATGCCACGCCGACCTTTGCCGGGCGTGACGAGCGAGGCACTAGCCTCATCCTTTGGCCCGGCATTGCCGTGGCCACGGTCTTGGTCCTGGTAAGCATCGGAACCCAGCCGCTGGGCTATACCCTGCCGGTCTTCCATGCTGGCTACTACCAGATGTTCGCACTCCTCTTGTTGTCTGCCGTGGGAGTCTTTGCCGCGTATCATGCGTCTTCCGATTCGAGCATCGGCCCAGCCGAGGTCATCTTCGGGTTTGCTCTTGTGGGTCTCTCGATAGCATCGTGGATCTACTCCACCGGCCTAGACATGCTGCCGCTGAAGCGCATGACCTACGTGACCACCCTGCTGGGATTGTTTTCGATGGTCGGCGGGTTGCGGCTCCTACGATGGACGGGGCCGGCGGTGGTCTTCTTGTTGTTTATGTTTCCGCTACCCACCCTTTTTGAACAGTTTCTGCTTCGCAAGCTCCAGTGGCTAGCGGTACGAGGCAGCGAGGTGATTTTCACTCTCCTTGGGTGCTCCGTCTTACGTTACGGCAGCAAGTTGGAGGTCGAGGGAATCCCGATGGAGGTCATTGAGGCGTGCAGCGGCTTGAGCATGAGCACGATCCTCATCGCGATGGCGTTTGCCATGGTTGTGCTGATTAAGCGGCCCTGGTGGGACAAGCTGATTGTCCTGCTTTCGGCGATCCCGATCGCTTTGGCGGCCAACGTGTTTCGCATCATCGCGACGGGCCTGCTGTGGATCGTCATGGACAAGCTGGTGCCCATGAGCCCCGAGGCCGCGGCTGGATTCCGCGATGCGGTGCATGACTTCGCTGGAATTACCTTCACGATGCCGTTCGCTTTGGGCCTGTATTGGCTGGAGTTCAAACTGCTATCCCTGCTCACCGTTGAAGACGAGGGCATTGAAGCCCGAGGAGCGGCCGTTCTGGGAGCCAGTCGAGCGACCCCCGCCGGCGGCGGTGCACCGGTGGTCCGTTAGACTTGGCACACTCCACACACCTAGAGATACCGTCACAGAACTTCCCAAAGCGGAGCCGCGTATACGTTGAGGAAAGGGTTCGTTTCTCGGCCACGATGTTGACTCTAGACAACAAGAGAATCGCCCTATCGTGGCGTTGCAACGCACCTAAGTCCTTTTCTGTAAAGAGTTATTGCAGGCGACGAGCCGGCGCAGCAGGATTCGGCGCCGCGGTTGCTTTGGTTGGCAACGCCAGCCTATTCGATCAGTTCGAACGGGCCGCAAGAGCAGCGTCCCCACTGGCTTCGAGCTGACAACTCCTCTCGCGTGAGAGGTGGAACCAAGGAGAGATTTTCTCGATGAACCAATCAGACTCAGCGAATCCTGCAGGCGACGGTCCCGAAGTCCAGCAGAACGGGGTTCTTCCGCCACAAATGGCGCTCGTGCCGCAAGGTCCCGGCATGATGACCGCCCCCAACTTGTCGGGCGTTCAGACTCGTCCCGATGTGATTCGTGGCGGAATGGACGGGACGACCCTGTTCCACTCATTCCGACGCCGCTGGCCGCTTGCCCTGGGCCTCGGGCTGGTCCTGAGTGCCGCAGCGGGGGTGACGCTGTTCTACATGTTTCCCGAGTCCTCTTCGGCCCTGGTGACTTTTAAGGTCGACAGTCAACAACCCACCGTGTTGACCAAGGGAATTGCCGATGAAGCCCACTTCGATACCTACCGCAAGACTCAGATTCAGTGGTTGAAGCGGTCGTTTGTGCTCGACAAAGCGATGAACTCTCCGGGCGTTTCCGACAGTCCTTTCTTCGAGGGAATTGAAGAAGAAAAGAAAACCGACTGGCTTAGCGAACAGCTGATCGTTGGCTTCCCGCAGGAGTCGGAGTTCATGACGATCAAGCTCGAAGGCACGGCCAATGCCGACGAAATTGAACTTGTTCTCAAAGCGGTTGCGAAGGCTTACTACGACGAGGTTGTCTTCGCTGAGCACACGAGCCGTCTAAAGCCCCGCGAGATTCTGGGAGTTACCGCCCGCAAGCTAGGTGACGAAATCAAGCGAAAGGCTGAAGCCTACTACGCTCTGGTAGAGGAAAGCGGCAGTGGTCGCCAGTTCGAGGGGATGGACCCTGAGAGCAACTTGATGATGAAACAACTGGTCGACGCCTTGCGGAAAAAGACCGAGGCAGAGGCTAGTTTGAATATTGAGCAAACCAGCTACCAAGTTCTGAAACGCCAGATGAACGACCCCAATCTGGTCGATGCTCAGGTTGAAGAAATCCTTGCGGCTGACCTGCAAATTGCTGGCATGAGACAGCAGCTTTCAGCCTATCAAATGGAGGTCGAGCGTCTTCGGGGGATTTACCGTCACGAGAACAGCAAGATTCGCGCTGCCCAAGCTCAGGTTGCCGGTGTGAGTCGTCAAATCGCCGAGTACGAGCAGCAACTGCGTGCCAGCGTGGCTGGCCAGCAGGCGGATCAGCCCAATACCACGCTCGATCAGGCTCGCACGGCGCTTGAGGTACGATCGCAGTATTATCAACAGCAAATCTTGCAGGCACAGGCCTTGATGACCGACCTCGTGGCGAAGCTGCGAGAGAAGGGCAAAGTGAATACGGACCTGGAGCTTCGCATGGCCGAGCTCGAACAACTGCGCGGCGTGCAACAGAGGATAGCCGAGCGGATCGAGCAGTGGGACATCGAGGCGGAGGCGCCGATGCGTGTCCAACGGATCCCCGGCGTCGAGAAGTATCCCAAGATTAACACCACCCAGCGCTACGCCATCGCGGGCTTGGGTGGCATTGGAACCTTTGCCTTGACCTGCTTCGGGATTGCTTATCTGGAGTTTCGCAGCCGCAAACTGAACGGTCCCGAGGAGGTTGACGAAGGCCTCGGTATCCGCGTGATTGGCACCCTGCCGTCGCTCACCGGCCGAGCCAAGCTGGACCCCAACCATCCGGTTGTTGCCCAGCTGACCGAGTCGATCGATAGCGTGCGAACGGCGTTGATGCACGATTCCACTTCCTCGCGTCGCCAGCTCGTGATGGTCACCAGCGCTGCAACGATGGAAGGCCGCACCACGGTTGCCAGCCAGCTGGCCGCTAGTCTGGCCCGGGCAGGGCGCCGCACGCTGCTGATCGATGGCGACCTACGCCGGCCCGCCTTGCACACCCTGTTCGACGTGCCACTGGAGGACGGCCTGTGCGAGGTCTTGCGGGCGGAGACCGACATCGCGGATGTCGTTCGCCCGACCCATGCCGAGGGACTGTGGTTGATGACCGCCGGCTACTGCGATGCCGACGCCGTCCACGCATTGGCCACTGATCAGGCACAGCCAATCTTTGAGAAGCTGCGTGCGGATTACGACTTCATCATCATTGATGGCGCCCCGGTCTTGGGCTTGGCAGACTCGCTACTCTTCGGACAGCATTGCGACGGCGCCATTATGTCGGTGCTGCGTGACTACACCAACGTGCCCAAGATTCATCAATCGGCCGAACTGCTCCGCAGTGTGGGGGTTCACCTGATTGGTGCCGTGGTCAATGGCGTGCCGCTCAAGGCGGACCGCCGTGTGACCCACTTGCAGATTGCTGGCTCGAAGAGCGCTCGCAAGCAGTTGGAAAACGCCGAGGCCTAACTCGCATTTGTTAGCCCATCCGATTACAACTTCAGGCGGGGCCCCTAAGGGGCTCCGCCTTTTTGTGCTTCTCACCCAATTGAAACCATGATGAGTCACAGCGATCCCCGGCCGCGGGCCGCCAAGAATGTGCTGGGATACGATCTGCAACCCTGCAGCACGGATCCTCTGACCGGCTTCTATCGCGACGGCTGCTGCAACACGGGGCCGGGAGACGGTGGCATCCATACCGTTTGCGCGGTCATGACTGCCGAGTTTCTCCAGTTTAGTGTCTCCCGGGGTAACGACCTGGTGACGCCGGTTCCCGCCTATGAATTCCCGGGCCTGAAGCCTGGCGACCGTTGGTGCCTGTGTGCCCCGCGGTGGAAAGAAGCCTACGACGCCGGCATGGCGCCGCAGGTGGTTTTGGAAAGCACCCATATCTCAACGTTGGAATTCGCCACGCTCGAAGAGCTCAAGGAGCATGAAGTTGAGTAGTCCTCAAGAGACCAACCCGTTTGCGTCGCCCCAGTCCGCGGCGGACGTTTCGAAGGCGGGTCAGTTAGATACCGATGCTCGCCGGCCCAGCAGCCCCATGGTCTACGGTGTCATTGGCATCGTCGTTGGGGGCTTTGGAATCGTTGGGGGAGTGATTGGTCTGGTTAGCACCGCCGTCATGCTGTCTGACAGCACTCCCCAACCTGGCATGCCAACCTCGGCTATCGGCGTGGCGTATGTCGTTATTGCTGGTATCGTGGGGCTCGTTGCCAGCGGGTTTCTACTCGCGGCGGCCATTGCGCTGGTCCGGTACCAGAAAAGCGGCCCCGGTTGGTTCAACATCTATGCCTACATGTCGATCTTTCTGCTGATCGCGGGGACCATCTACTCTTGGATGATGATGTCAACCATCATGGAGCAGATTGCTCAAGACCCGCAGATGGCGCAGACGCCGGGCATGGAGCCGATTATGAAGGCCAGCCTAGCGGTCGGCATGGTGACGAGCCTGCTGTGGCTGGTGTATCCCGTGTCAGGGTTGATCTTGCTCAACAAGGATCGGGTGAAAGACTCGTTGACCTGATCAACATGGAGAGCCGGCAACTGCAGCCACCTGCCCCGCTGGTTGCTCAGTGCACGCGCTGGCCCACTTTGGCGCCCTCGTCGGGGGACAGGACAAAGACTTCCTCGCCACCGGGGCCACTTGCCACCACCATGCCTTCGCTGAGGCCAAACTTCATCTTCCGCGGAGCCAGGTTGGCAACCATCACCACCTGACGGCCCAGCAGTTTCTCGGGGTCGTAAGCCGCCTTAATGCCGGCAAACACCTGCTTGTAGACGCCGCCGCCTAGCGACAGCTTGAGCTTAAGCAGCTTGCGAGCCTCCGGCACTTGTTCCGCCTGAACGACACGAGCCACGCGCAGGTCGACCTTCAGGAATTCGTCAAACGAGCACTCGTCTGCCAGCGGCTCCGCTTCGAGCGAGTCGCCGGGGTCGTTCCACTGGTCGACAAACGTCTCATCGGTTGCCGCGTCTTCCGCGGCTTCTTCGGGCTTGCTCTCTTCAATCATGGCGTTCACTTTCTTTGGATCGACGCGTTGCATCATGTGTTTGAACTTGGCGACCGGGGTGCCGACCAGCGGCGTTTGAGCCTGATCCCAAGACGTAATCGGATCGTTCAGCAGTTCGCCCGCTTGCTCGGCCAGCTTCGGCAGCACCGGGGCGAGGTAAACCACGATCTGCCGGAACAAATTGAGGGCGATCGTACAAACGTCTTGCAGGCGCTGAGCTTGTGACTCGTCCTCGCGCAGTTTCCACGGCTTGGCGTCTTCGACAAACGGGTTGGCCTGGTCAGCGAGTGCCAGAATTTGTCGCATCGCGGGGCTGTAGTCGCAGTTTTCGTAAGCGCTGGCGATATCGTCGGCCGCCGCTGCGGCGGTGGCAAACAAACCGTTGTCGTCTGGATAGACTGTCGATAGCCCCGTCTGCTGGACGAACTTCGCGCTGCGGCTCGCGAGGTTCACCACCTTGCCCACCAGGTCGGTATCGACCTTGGCGATGAACTCATCGAGCGAGAGATCGATGTCGCCGACCTTGCTTGAGAGCTTCGATGCGTAGAAGTAACGCAGATACGACGGATCGAGGTGCTTGAGGTACGTGGCCGCGGCGACAAACGTCCCTTTGCTCTTGCTCATCTTTTCGCCATCGACGGTCAGAAAGCCGTGGATGTGGACCTTCGTCGGCAGCGAGTAGCCGGCCGTCTTGAGCATGCCGGGCCAGAAGAGTGTGTGGAAGTAGGTGATGTCCTTGCCGATGAAGTGGTGGATTTCACCGGCGTCGCTCCTCCACCACTCATCGAAGTTGGCGTCGGTGCGGTCGCACCACTGCTTGGTAGACGCCATGTAACCAATCGGAGCGTCGAACCAGACGTACCAGTAGTTGCCCGGGGCGTCGGAAATTTCGAAGCCGAAGTACGGCGCCGGGCGGCTGATGTCCCAGTCGCGGAGTTCCTCTCCTAGGAAGTGCCCCTTGAGATAGTTGGCGATCTCCGGCTGTAGGTGCTCGCCCGATTGGGTCCACTCGTTCAGGAAACCGTGCAGTTGCTCCAGTTCGATGAACAGGTGTAGCGCCTTGCGAACCTCTGGCGTGGCGCCGCTGAGCGTGCTTTTCGGATCGACCAGATCCACAGGCGAGTAGGTGGTGCCACAAGTGCTGCAATTGTCGCCCGGCTGGTCGGCGGCGCCGCACTTGGGACAGGTGCCACGGACAAACCGGTCCGCGAGGAACGTCCCCGCCTCGGGATCGTAGAGCTGTTCGATCTCCTTCTCTTTGACCAAGCCCGCGGCGCGAATCTTCGCCCAAATCTCCTCACACAGCACCCGGTTCTCGTCGCTGTTGGTGCTGCCGTAGTTGTCGAACTCGATATCGAACCCGGCGAAGTCTTGCTGATGCTCCTGGCTGACCTTGGCAATGAATTCCTCTTCGGTGATGCCCGCCTTCTTGGCGGAGATCATGATCGCGGTGCCATGGGTATCGTCGGCACAGAAGAATCGGCAGTCGTGACCGCGGAGCTTCTGGAAGCGGACCCAGATGTCGGTTTGTAAGTACTCCACCAAATGGCCGATGTGGATCGGCCCGTTGGCGTAGGGCAGGGCGGCGGTGACCAGGATCTGACGACGCGGCATAGGGCGCAGTTGCTAGCTAAGCGGGGAGAGGAAAGCGGAACGCAGCAGGGGCTCTATTGGGCTAGGCGTAGCCCTGATTGGCGAGTTTGCCATTCGTTGCCGCCGCATTCTAACGGGGCAGGCGCCAGCGTACGAGGCTCGTTGGCACACCGTGTGCAAAGACAAGAACCCCACGACACCCCACAACGCGCAACACGCGCACGAGTGCGGTGTCGGCGCTAGGTGGCGTTGCTAGCACTCCATGGCTGGCATGACTTGACCTTGTAACAATTACGGGAGTGGGACAAATTGGCCAATCGTCGCTCATCTCTGGATGGGGGACATGACCCGGCGAACGCAGGAGGCGTTCGCCCGCTGGACAGGTTTCGTCTCGCTTCGTGACCAAACGATCCAAGGAGGGATACGCGTGGTCCGCTTCAGTAGAACGTTCGTCTTCTTCTCGTGCCTCGCGGCCATGCTCGTTGCTGGCCAGCGAACCGCTGTGGCCCAGCAGACGGTGCTGCTCGACTTCTGGCTGCCGACCTGTGGTCCGTGTCGCGCGATGGACCCCATCGTCGAGCGATTGCAAGCCGAGGGTTTCCCGATTCGCCGCGTCGACGGAAGTCGCGAGGTGGCGGTCGCTCAACGGTTTGGTGTGCAGCGCTATCCGACGTTTGTCTTGGTGTCTGGCGGGCGCGAGATTCATCGCTCGGTGGGTCCGATGAGCTACGGGCAAATGCGCGGGCTGATGCTACAGGCGGGTGCTGGTCCGATTGCTAAGGCGCCTGCTCGCGGGGATCGGTCGCCCGTCGTGCCTGCCACCTTCGCGGGGCCAGCCCCCAATGGCGGTGCGGCGTATCAAGTGGGCAGCGACTTGGGACCGGCTCCAGCGGTAACCATCCCTGGCGTTAGGGACTCGGTCCAGCAGCCGGCAACGTTCGGCCCTCCGTCAGCCCAACCGATTGCTAGCCAAGGCCCCGATCCGAATCGTCTGCTGAGCGTTTCGGTGCGGATCAAGGTGGAGGACGGGAGTGGCAGTTCCTATGGCACGGGCACCATCATCGACACCCGACAGGGCGAAGCTCTGGTGCTGACGTGTGCCCATCTCTTTCGAGAGGGGGCGGGGCCCGTTTCCTCCTCGACGCCGATCGTCGTCGAGCTGTTCGGGCCAACCGCTGGTGGCGTGAGGGTGGTCGAACGCCCCGCGGGCCAAATCATCAGCTACGACATGGAGAAAGATGTTGCCCTGGTGAGTATCCGCCCGCGTGTGCCGGTGCAGGCAGTCCGCGTGGCGAGCAATGCCAACGTCGCTTCGATCGGCGGTGCTGTCTGGAGCGTAGGGTGTGACCACGGGGCCGATCCTTCCGTCCGCACGGGGCAGATCACCACGATTGCCAAGTACACCAGCCCGCCCAGTCTCACGGCGACCGGTGCTCCGGTGGTTGGACGGAGCGGCGGCGGCTTGTTCAACGAACGAGGTGAACTCGTCGGTGTTTGTTTCGGCGCCTCGGAGCCAGACAACGAAGGCTTCTACGCCAAGTTGTCATCGGTTCACGCCGAACTCGACAAGCTAGGACTCAGCGGCGTTTATCGCACTGGCGAACCTTCTCCGCAGTCAGGCATGGTCGCTGTCGCTGCGGCCGCAGATCCAACCGTCCCCGCAAACCCAGGGGCTGGCATGGTGCCGGTGGAATCGAATCCGCCCGTCCCTGCCGTGGTAAGAGGCCAAGACGCGGCACCGGCTGCCGTGTCGCTGCAGGGGCTCTCTGCCGCTGAACGGGCCGCCATCCAGGAACTCTCGAGCCGCGCTGCCGAGTCGGAAGTGGTTTGCGTCATTCGGCCCAAAGAACCGGGCGGGCGTAGTGAGGTGATCACCTTGGATCACGTGTCGCCCGCCTTCCTGCAGGCCCTGCAAGCGATGCGCGGCGTGTCTCGACCGCGGTAGACCAACGGCGCAGCCTGACGATCCCGCATAACCGGCGCTAGCCGGCGACGAGCTAACCGCAGCCCCAGGGCCACGCGAGCCCCGGACGGTCCGATGATCTAGCCTTTGCTAGTGACTTGCGCCTCTGGGTAACCGTTTCCGGACTGTGGAATGATTCTGTTCATCGCGATTACGGCAACGCTCAATCTATGCGTTGGCTACGCTCTTGGCGTCTACTTCGGCGAGCTGCCAGGGCTCGATCTGATGCCGCGACGGCGGCCGGTTGACCCGCCACAGGCAGACATCGACTTGCTGTCCAGCGAAGTCGAGGAACCCGCTGCGGAACATCCCACGGTGCAGGAGCCTGCCCCAAGTGGGCCAACGCCTGGTCCGGTTCCACCAGCGGGGCCCGGCAAGAAGCCCTCGAAGGCTCAGGTGCTGCAGGGCGTTGCGGCATTCCAGTCTCAGCTGGCGAAGATGGGCGAGGAAATGAAGAGCGCCGCGGACGACGAGCAAGCGTTCGGCGAATGTTCTGATCGCCTTCAGAAAGCGAATCATGAGTACTTGGAACAAGCGCAGAGCCAGATGGAAGAGCTCTCCGCTGACCCCGAAGACTCCACCGCTTCAGCCTGTCGCGATGTGCTGGAAGAAAACACCAAGTTGGTTGCCGACGCGAGTGAAGAGATCGACTCGATACTTGCGGACGGCACTCCCGACGAAGAAGCCCGCGCCGAGTTGATGGCGAAGACCGAGACGCTCACGGAGACGGTGGCTGAGGCCGAGCAAAAGATTGAGGCTGTCGTTGAAGCAGAACAACCATCAGACGCTGGCGACGCCGCTACCCCCGCAGAGGATGCACCGAAAGAGAACGCCGGCAGTGATCTCCAAGCCGATAAGCTATTGGATGCCGACTCACGCCTCGCGACGCTGGATTCCCTTCAGCAAGCCATCGACGAAGCTGTTGATGGAGCGGATCCCGTGGTGATCGCCACTGTGCGGCGCGATCCCATGGAAACGGCTGACGCCGATGTCGAGTCTCGCGTCTTGGCTGGCCTCACGGAGATGGTTGGTGAAGTCCTGGAAGAAACCCATCTAATGGCTCCGCTGGCGGACGATCAACTGCTGGTGCTACTGACCGGTGACACAGCCGAAGAAGCTTCCCAACGCGTGGAGCGAATCCGCCAGCAAGTCGAGAAGACGACCTTTGTGGCAGACAAGGACAAGCACCAGGTGACGGTCACTTGCGCTGTGGCAGAGTCAGACGAGCAAGTCACCCGGGAAGGTCTGCTAGAGTTCGCCGAAGAAGCGCTGGGCGAATCGAAACGCCACGGAGCGAACCGCAGTTACCACCACGACGGTCGCTTTCCCGCCCCGGTCATCCCGGAGGAAATCGAAGTGACGGCAAGAACGGTGACGGTCTAGGCGGTCTCGGCCGTAGCGGGCGAAGACGCCTCCTCTGGCTCGCGGTGAAACACGATTCGGTAGGCCTGGTAACCAGCCTGAAGCTTCTCGCCGTAGATCGTCTCCAACTCGTGCCGCAAGTCTGCCGCAGAGGCGAATCCATCAGGCACAGCATCGGCGTCGGTGAGTTGGTCGATGGCCACCTGTTCGACGCAGGTAATGCGTATCCGGCCGATGCCAGGGGTGTAGCTCCGCTGGCCCGTGCGCATCATGCGGTGCTTCCATAGCCGGATCGTTTGCGTTTTCTCGCCAGAGCGGATCGCGTCGAGGAACTTCTTTTTGAACAACAGCATGGCGTGCCCGGGGTTGGCAGCGAGGGCTCGGTGACCGTCCCTCAGCAGCTTAGCGACTGAGCGAAGCCGGGGCGAGCGACCCGGGCCCGAGGCTGATTACCCCTTGCAGCGGAGCCAGACGATTTTATAATTCACGGTCCGGTAGAGATTAGCCGATGTGACTAGTCTCCGCTCGAATGCGGCTGTAGCTCAGTTGGTAGAGCATCACGTTGCCAACGTGATTGTCGTCGGTTCGAATCCGATCAGCCGCTCTTGGTGTCCCCGGTAGTCGTTTAACTGCTGCGGGGAACTTCAGTTACGGCCCGTGGCCTCGGTAGGGGGCGCGGGCTGCCTTACTTTTTGGCGTGTTGGGTTCTTGCCCTCGGATCCCCCGGCTGGTGGTTTTCTGCCGGGAGATTTCTTAGGTCCGCCTGCTCGCCCAGTGTGACAAAAAGGGTTCTCCATGTCCCCGGCCGACGACCCCGCCCAAGACGACGACTTGATTGATGACGCCTCCGTGGCGGTTGAAGACCAGCAAGATGACGATGAGGGCCCGGGTCGGCTTGATCTGATTGTCGACATCGCTTCGCCTTCTGCCTGTGAGCGCCACGTGACCGTGACGGTGTCCCGCGCCGACATCGACCGCTACTTCGATGATGCCTACAGCAACATGATGAGCGAGGCGGTGGTGCCAGGTTTTCGGGCCGGCCGCGCGCCGCGCAAGCTCGTCGAGCAGCGTTTCAAGAAGGAAGCGTCCGAGCAGGTCAAGAGTTCACTGCTGATGGATAGCTTGTCGCAGATCAGCGAAGAAAGTGACTTTGCCGCGATCAGCGAACCTGACCTCAATCTGGACGCCATCGAAGTTCCCGACACGGGCCCCATGACGTTTGAGTTCGATATCGAGGTTCGTCCCGAGTTCGACTTGCCAAAGTGGAAGGGCTTGAAGATTGATCGCCCCGTGCGCGACTTCACGGACGAGGACGTCAACACCCAGGTGTCGCAGATGCTTGCCCGCTATGGGCAACTCGCCCCGCACGAAGGCGCTGCCGAAGAAGGCGATTTCCTCACTCTCAACATCTCCACCATCAGCGATGGCGAGCAGGTTGCCTCGGCGGAGGAGCTGGTGGTCCGTGTCCGCGACACGCTGAGCTTTGCGGACGGTGAGCTCAGTGGCTTTTCCAAACTAATGGTTGGAGCCACCGCCGATGACAAGAAGGCGGCCAAGCTAACGCTTACCCAAGACGCTCCCAATGCGGAATTGCGTGGCAAAGAGGTCGACCTCGAAATGGAGGTCTTGGAAGTTAAGCGCCTGAAGCTCCCCGAGTTGACGGAAGATTTCCTCCAAGAGCTAGGCAACTTCCAGACAGAGGATGACCTCCGCGATGCGGTTCGACAGAATCTGGTTCGCCAACTTGAGTACGAACAGCAGCAAAAGTCCCGTCAGCAGATCACGGCCATGCTGACCGAGTCGGCCACCTGGGAGCTGCCCCCGGGGCTGCTCAAGCGGCAGAGCGCCCGCGAAGTGGAGCGTGCGGTAATGGAACTGCGCCGTAGCGGATTCAGTGAGGCAGACATCCGGGCTCGCGAGAACACGCTTCGCCAGAATAGCGCCGCCACCACCGCCGCGGCTTTGAAGGAACACTTTATTCTGGAGCGGATTGCCGAAGAGCAAGATATTGATGTCGAGGAGGGAGACTACGAAAAGGAGATCTTCCTCATGTCGATGCAGTCCGGCGAATCGCCTCGCCGAGTTCGTGCCCAGCTTGAGAAGAAGGGCTTGATGGATGTGCTGCGAAACCAGATTGTCGAGCGTAAGGTGCTGGACTTGGTGCAGGCGGAAGCCAAGTTCAACGATCAGCCCTACGAGCCCGAATCGGCCGATGTCGAGGCCGTCAACATCGCGGTTGGCGGCGGAACGGATTCGCTGATTCCCGAAGCAGTCGATGAGGATAACGACGCAGCCGGCGAATAAGCTTCCCAGCGGCCGCCGTGGCAGGCTGCCCTAGACCGCTTGGCGGTCCCGGCCAACAATAGTCCAGGACACACGCCGCCCCGCCGCAACGGCGGCGACGGTTTCTCATAAAGAAGGAGCTGACGATGGGCGAGTTCTTCGCTCCCAATGGCCAAGAGTTTGGCGGACTGCACCTACCGCAAGCCACTCAGATGCATACTGGTGGCGCCGCCACGCCACAGGCCGCTGGCAACTACCAGCGCCAGCGGCAAATGACCCTGGGCGACTTGCTCTTGGAAAACCGCGTGATCTTCCTGCAGGGGGAGATCTACGACGGCAACGCCAATGAGCTGGTGATGAAGCTGCTGTACTTGCAGAGCGAAAACCGCCGCAAGGATATCCACTTCTACATCAACTCGCCTGGTGGCAGCGTGACCTCCACGATGGCCATTTACGACACCATGCAGGTCGTCAGCTGCCCCGTAGCGACGTACTGTGTCGGCTTGGCGGCTTCGGGCGGCGCGGTCCTGCTTGCCGGTGGCACCAAGGGCAAGCGTTACGCATTGAAGCACTCCAAAGTCATGATTCACCAGCCCCATGGTGGAGTTGGCGGTCAGGTTTCAGACATCGAGATTCAGGCCAACGAGATTGTTAAGACCCGTGATGTTCTGGACGGCATTCTCGCCGAACACTGCGGCAAGAGTGTTGAAGAGTTGGTCAAAGCGCGTGATCGCGACTACTATCTCGACGCCGAGGAGGCGAAAGCCTTTGGCGTGGTCGACGATATCATGACCAAGCCCCCCGGCGCCGAAGAGGACGACGAAGACTGATGCCTAAAGGGGAAAGGCGAAAGGGGAATGCCGGCCAGCATCTCTTCGCCTTTCCGATTTCCCCTTTCGCCTTGGGATCGCAAGCCGGTTTCCTCAAGGCATAACGCTCAAGCCACGGATGTTCCCATGCCTCTCATTCCCTACGTCATTGAAAAGTCCGGCCGCGAAGAGCGGGCCATGGACATTTACAGCCGCCTGCTGGTTGACCGGATCATCATCCTAGGATCTGGAATCAACGACGAGGTGGCCAACAATATTGTCGCCCAGATGCTGTTCTTGCAGTCGGACGACGCCAAGAGCGATATTCATCTCTACATCAACTCGCCAGGCGGTAGCGTGACCGCCGGGATGGCGATTTACGACACGATGCAGTTTGTCACCTGCGACGTATCGACCTACTGCCTGGGCCAGTGTGCTAGCATGGGCGCCGTGCTGCTAGCGGCCGGCGCCGAGGGCAAACGCCACACGCTACCCAACAGCCGCGTGATGATCCACCAGCCGCTAGCGGGCATGGAAGGCACGGCCGAGGACATCATGATCCACGCCAACGAGTACAAAAAGACAAAAGAGAAGCTCAACCGCATTCTCGCCAACCACACGGGCAAGACGCTCGAACAGCTCGAAGCCGACACCGACCGCGACAACTTCATGAGCGCCGAAGAAGCGCTGGAGTATCGCCTTGTCGATAAGATCGTCGACAGTATGGCGGGGTAGCAGGGATGTCGAGGCTGGAGGTCCCAGCCTCGATGCCGCATTGACCCCAGGGCAGGAATCCTCTATTTCCCGCCCTTATGCCGGAACGAGCCGACAAATCGCTGCGCGCGCTGCTTAGCGTTGCTTGCTTACTTGGGTTTGCTAGCACGGGGCTGGTTGGCTGCAATAGTGGCCGCCAGCTGCAGGCGGATCTCTACACCCGCGAGCTTCGGCTCCAGGAGGACGAGATCTATCGCCTGGAGGACTGCCTGGAAGAGTATCAGGCGATCATTCGCTCGCTGCGACAGGAGAACCAGGAGCTCAAGCAGGGTGGCGAACCCGTCCAGCGGCCCAAGGCCGAGCCACTGGAGGACGCAACCGAGCCGGGCGAAGAGAAGAGCTTACTAGATAGCTTTGAGTGGTCGCCCGACCGCCCCGACAGTCAGCCGAACTCGGCGCCTGATCCACCGCAGGCAGAATCCTTACCGGACGTTGAGTCGCCAGCCGTCGAGTTGCCTTCAATTGACTTGGGCGACCCCGCCGAGGCTCCGTCGTTTGATATTCCGACCAGCGAACCGACGCTAACACCCCCACCCACCGGCGATGGCGTGGCCCCCACGATCGAAGTGCCAGGGGCCGGCGGTTTGTTGACGCCGCCTGCGGAGTCTTTGCCAGCCGAAACCTTGCCAGCGCCCCCAACCGGGCCGTTGACGACGCCCGAGCCGCTTTCAGAAGCCCCCCGGTACGAGCCGGCGCCGCTTGGTGTGATGGAGGCGACGCCGATGCCAGACCTAGCTCCCGTTGCCAGCGAGTTGCCGTTGGACGACCAGCAAATCGAGCCAGCCAGCTCGTTTGCTTCGATATTGGAGGATCCAACAGCGAATCAGTTGCTGCTCATCGAGGCCCTGGAGTTGACTGCACATGCCGGCCCGAGGGAGCAGACAGGCGAGGCGACGCTCGTGGCGCTGGTGACGCCCACCGACGCAGCTGGCCAACCCACGCTGTTCCAAGGCGAAGCGGCTCTGATGCTCCGCGATGCGACAAAGCCTGCCGGTCAAGCCACTCTTGTTCGTTGGGATTTCACCGCTTCGGAGGTCGCGTCGGCATGGCGCGGCTATGAGCACGATCCCAAGCTCGACTTCGCCCTGGTTCTACCCACCGGGTTGCCGACGGACGCCCCCTTAGAACTATGGGTCCGGCTTATTGACACGCTTGGGCACAAACACTTGGTGAAGATGGACCTAACGCTCAACGACCTGGACAGGCCAACGCCAACGCCTAAGCGCAGGAACGTCCACGCCATTGCAACGGCTGCTTCGTCATCTGATCGTCAGTCGTCCAACTCTCAAGCGGCCAATGGCGCCAGTTGGCGACAGGCCGAAGGGCTCTCCAAGAATCATGGCACAGTATTGCCGTCGCAGGCGTGGCGAAGTACTGCGGGTGGCAGCGATGCTTCGACGATTGAGCTGTCTACCTACGAGCAAGGCCCCCGTCTGCGTGCCGACGACGAGGCGAAACGATGAAGCAACACTGTCGTAGGGGTAAGAGCATCCTGCGAGTTGCCGGATTGCTGTTGCTCGGTTTTGCGTCGCTAGTCGCGTTGATGTTATTCACGGCCGAGGTCCGCGGCACAGCAAACCTTCCGGGCGGTCATTCGCTGGCAATCGCCTCCACCTGGCGCACTGGTGATTATTCGATCTCTGAAAACTCTCAACGGACGCTGGTGCAATTTGCTGGCAGGCAATTGGAGTTCACCGAGTCTTTCATCTACGTCGACGGCGTCGAATTGGCTGGCTTGCCAGATTCGCCTGCAAGCTTAGAGTTGGCCAAGAAAAATGGAGTCGTCGAAGTCGCGGTTAGTGGTGGCGAGGTCATAGCGTTAGCCGCGGAGTGACGAAAAAAGCGGCCGCGGTGATGCCACCACGGCCGCTTTGTTGATTGGCTCTCGCTAGGAGGGCTAGAAGGCGCCCAGCTTGGCGATCAAGTCGACGGTGCGGCTGGAGTAGCCCCATTCGTTGTCGTACCAGCTGACAACCTTGAAGAAGTTGTCACCCATGGCCGTGGTCCAAGGGCCTGCGAAGATCGAGCTGTGCGAATCGCCGATGATGTCCGTCGACACAATCGGGTCTTCGGTGTAGGCCAGGATGCCCTTGAGGGGGCCTTCGGCGGCCGACTTCATCGCGTCGTTAATGGCGCTGATGCTGGCGCTCTTGGCCAGGTTGACTGACAGGTCAACCACCGAGCCGGTGACGACAGGCACACGCATGGCGTAGCCGGTGAGCTTGCCTTGCAGTTCAGGGATCACCAGGCCAACGGCCTTAGCGGCGCCGGTGCTGGTGGGGATGATGTTCATCGCAGCAGCGCGCGCCCGGTACGGGTCGCGGTGCGGCAAGTCCTGCACGTTCTGGTCGTTCGTGTAGGCGTGGATCGTGGTCATCAAACCATTGTCGATGCCGAACGAATCTTGCAGCACCTTGGCGACAGGCGCCAAGCAGTTAGTGGTGCAGCTGGCGTTCGAGACGCACTTCATGTCGGCGGTGAGCTTGTCATCGTTGACGCCAAGGACGCAGGTCAAGTCAGCGCCATCTTTGGCGGGCTGGCTGATGACGACCTTCTTGGCGCCCGCATCCAGGTGAGTGTCGTAACCCGGCTTGCCATCGGCAGCCTTAGAGGCGAACACGCCGGTCGATTCGACAACGATGTCGGCGCCGAGCTCACCCCAGGGGCACTCGGCCGGGTTGCGAATGGCCGACGCGCGAATCGACTTGCCGTTGACGATCAGGTTGTCGTCGTCAAAGTCAACCGTGCCGTTGAAGCGACCGTGGGTGCTGTCGTACTTCAGCAGCGTGGCGAGCATCTTGTTGTCGGTCAGGTCGTTGATGCCAACGACTTCGAATTCGCTCGAACGCTCTTGAAGAATGCGGAAGGTAAGCCGGCCGATGCGGCCGAACCCGTTGATGGCGACTTTGATAGCCACGAGTGTATCTCCGTTAAGGTCTAAAATGTCCCTCAGACGACGGGTCAAACCCCGTCTAGCCTGCGAGGGCGGGTTCCAATCGATTGCGACGAATCAGTGAGTATACCGGTTGCCAAGCCACCCTCTCAAGCGGGCGCGTCACCCCTTGCCTTCATGCGGTCTTCACATGAGCAATGCCAGGCGTCGCGCTGGAACTCGCTTGACTTCATATTTAGCCTGTCTATATATAAAGGGAGTTGAAATCGCCTTGTCACGCCGAGATGCTCCCATGGCTACCGAAGCCAGAAACAGTAAACCGATTGACGGCAATCTGCTGCGTGGCCATTTGGCCACCATGATCCTGTCAGCCTTGGAACAAGGCGAGACGCACGGGTTTGAGCTGCTCCACCGCCTGCAGAAAGCTGGCTGTGGGGCGCTGAAACTAAAGGAAGGGTCTTTGTATCCAGCGCTCTACCGGCTGGAAGAAGCTGGTCTGGCCAAGGCCCGCTGGGAGGAAGGCGAGTCGGGTCGGCGCGGGCCTCGGCGCCGGCTGTACCAGATTACGCGCAAGGGTCGCCGGCAGCTGAAAGCCGGACGCGAAGACTGGGCTCAGTTCGTTGGCGTGATTGGCAAAATTGTCCTGGGGCCGGTAGCGGAGGTGTGATCATGAGTCCCGTTGTGGAGAAGCAGCTACGCATTTTTGTGGAGAAGATTGTTCGGCCTCTCCGAGCAGCCGAAGCAGACAAGCTGAAGATGCGTGAAGAACTGTTCGCTCACGCTTGCCAGGCGTATGAGGATGAGCATTCCCGGGGCGCGGACCAGGCCGCCGCGGCGCGCCAGGCAATGCGACGCCTGGGCGAGATCGAGTCGACGCGTGCAGACTTACAAGCAACGGTCGGCTGGCAAAGCAAATACAACGACTGGGCTGATCGGTTCGTGCGACGCCCCGTGGGAACGCCGGTGCTGAAGCATGCCACTCGGCTGGCTTTTCGATGTGCGGTAGTCTTCGCCGTTTACATGTTGCTGATTCTCTTGCCAGTCAAGTGGTACGAGCTGAGTCAGTGGAGCCCCAATGGACGACTAACCTTGTGGATGGTGGCGGCGCTGCACCTGTGGTTCGTCGCCATGATGTTCTTCGGCACGCTCTTTGGCGCGGTGGGCGGGAAGCTGGCTGAACGCTACTATCGCCAGCGCGGCGACTACATCAAAGCACTGATGCTGGT
Organism: Lacipirellulaceae bacterium; assembly: GCA_965263315.1. Classification (GTDB taxonomy): domain Bacteria; phylum Planctomycetota; class Planctomycetia; order Pirellulales; family Lacipirellulaceae; genus JBCCQL01. The sequence goes on from CBDHGZ010000004.1 coordinate 207,332, forward strand.
GTTGCTGGCTTCCGCCACGATTGGCCTGCTCGGATGGGGGTTCACGATTGCCGCATCCTTCGACCTTGAAGCCGGCAATCAAGTTCTCAGGATGTGGTTGCCCTTCACCGTGCCGCTGGCTTTTGGAGTGTTGATCTTGCCCTATCTCGATGTCTGCCAGCGTCGCCCCCTACAAGCTTGGCTTGCACTTGAACTGCCGGAAGAGGCAGAAGAGCTGGCGCCGGAGTAAAGGCTTTTACTTGACAACAGGCAATTGGATCTCGGTCAAGTACTTGTTGGGGTTGCCGCGGAAGATCATCCCCGGGCCACGTAGGTAGACTTCCCTCGTGGGGAGCTGAACCTCCCAGCCGAGACGAGTCGCGTACTGCATCAACCGCGCATACGACCGTGACAAAGTGTCATAGGGACCGCGATGCTTGAGGGTTAAGCAGTGAGACGCCGCAAGCGTGTGAGTTTCTACGCCTTCAACCTGAACCGCCTTGCGCACGGGGAAGCAGGGCTCGAAGCTTGCATCTTCTTCCCGATACTCGTTGTCGTAGCATAGCAACATTGGTTTACCACTAATAAAGCGGCCTACGCGCTTGCCCAGCTTGGAGAACCCGGCGCCACAGTCCTGATAGCGCCCCCGCAACTTGATGCCGGCCACGATGACGGCCTCAATATCGTGCTCTTCAATCTCGAAAGTCTGTTCGCGAACAGCAGTTGCCTCCCGCTGCAAGCGTTCACTACTTATAACTTGGTCAATGTGATCAACAAGAGATTGGTAGTGCTCCAGCTGACCTTTCAAAGCGATCTTCTGTCGTTCGAGATGGGCAAGAAGGTCTTCCTCCGACCGATAGTCGGCCAACACGGCCGAGATATCGGAGAGACTGAACTCTAGATCCCTTAGCGCGCGGACAACGTAGGCGGTCTCCAAGTTTCCCTGGTCGTAGTACCGATAGCCTGTCTCATGGTCAATCGCCGCCGGCTCTAGCAGCCCGCGCTCGTGGTAAAACCTGAGGGTCTTCACCGTCAGTCCACTGAGCTTGGAAAACTCGCCAATTGAGTACGCTGCTTTTTTCTCCATGCAGGTAGCCTAGGCGCTCCCCTAACGGGAGAGTCAAGTACTGTTTGCGAATTTATTACCCACCTGCAATCAGCAAGCTCCTAAGTCTTTCAGCTCGCGACCCATGCCTATACCCGAATGGAAGCTGCCCGTGGGCGTGACGCCTGGCGTGATGGACTACGCAGAGTCTGCGGCCATTGCCCAAGACTACGACGACTATCATGCCCTCAATCCGCTCTTTGAGTTTGAGGAGCAGGTGCTGGCCGAGGAGTTTGATCCGCCCGGGCTGGTGGCGGACCTCGGTTGCGGATCGGGCAGGGCCCTCTTACCGCTTGTTCGGGCTGGGCATCGCGGGCTGGCGGTGGATCTGTCTGAGAAGATGCTCGACGTCGTCCGTGAGAAGGCCGCCATCGACGTGCTCGACATTCGCTGTTTGCAGGCCAATCTAGTGGAGCTGGACGGCGTCCAGGACCAGTCGGTCGACTACGCGATGTGCTTGTTCAGCACGCTTGGCATGATTCGCGGGCGCGCGAATCGGCGGCAGGCCCTGCGGCACATGCAGCGCATCTTGCGGCCAGGGGGCAAACTCGTGCTGCATGTCCACAACTATTGGTACAACCTCCGCGACGGCGATGGCCCCTGGTGGGTGATGAAAAACCTCGCCTCGTCGGCCTGGCGGGGGGATCTTGAACCGGGCGACAAATACTTCCCGTACCGCGGCCTGCCAAACTTCTTTCTGCACGTTTTTCGCGAGCGCGAACTGCGGGCCGACCTCCGCACGGCGAACCTCACGGTCCAGCGCTGGCTCCCTTTGGAAGTACAGCGACGCCATGCGCTGCGGGCGCCATGGTTCTTGCCCGCGCTGCGCGCCAACGGCTGGATTGTCGTCTGCACGGCCTAGCCTGGGCTGTTGCTCCGGCCCCAGCTTCGGCGGACAATGCCCGTGGTATCCCGTCTCCGAACCCTCACCCCTCTTTCTGCCACTATGCCCAAACAACTGACCGTCCCCAAGTTCACCGCCATGAAGGCTGAGGGGCGGAAGATTACGATGCTCACGGCTTACGACTACACGACGGCCCAGTTGGTCGATTCGTGTGGCGTGGAGGGCATCTTGGTCGGCGATAGCCTGTCGATGGTCGTGCAGGGGCATGGCAATACGCTGCCGGTGTCGCTCGATGAGATGATTTACCACGCGGAGATGGTCGGTCGGGCGGTAGAGAATGCCCTGGTGGTGGTCGATATGCCGTTTCCCAGCTACCACCTTGGCCCTCACAAGGCGATTGAAAACGCGGGCCGTATTCTCAAACAGACTCGGTGCCAGGCGGTCAAGCTCGAAGGGGGCGCCGACCAGGCGGATACGATTGCCGCGTTGGTGTCGGCTGGCATTCCGGTGATGGCTCACGTCGGACTGCGGCCGCAGAGTGTCCACCAGGTGGGCGGCTACCGCGTGCAGCGCGACAAGAAGCAACTGTTGGCCGACGCCCAAGCGGCCGAGCAGGCCGGCGCGTTTGGCGTGGTGCTGGAGTGCATTCCCAGCGAGATTGCCGCGGCGATCACCAAGAAGATTTCAATCCCGACGATCGGCATCGGCGCTGGCGCCGACTGCGACGGCCAGGTACTGGTGGTCAACGACGTGCTGGGCATCACCACCGGCTACGTGCCAAAGTTCGTCAAAGCCTACGCCGACCTGCAAAGCGAAATCACCCGCGCCGTCGGCGAGTTCCGAGACGAAGTCCGCGAAGGGAAGTTCCCGACGGCGGAGCAAGGGTATGCGTAAGGAGAAGGCGTTGGTAGTTCTCAAAGGAACTGCACAGAACGACGCCTGTTCACACCTTGCGCGATTCTAGCTCTAGGTCAGCAGACTCGGATTTGTGAGACCCTGCTGCCGCCAAGTAGGCCGCAGTACCAGCAAGCAGCAACGGCACCGCCACGCCAAGAGTTGCATCCAGTCCAGCGGACTCTGGTGCACGGCTAAGAATGCCCGTGTTGGAACCCAGAGCGATTATGGTGCGGCTACCGCCGCCATTCATCGTGGAATCCAGCGTCTGCTGACTTCCTACTACCCAGTCGCAATAAAACACGCCCATAAATGCAGCCGTGCCCGCCAGAGTAACGACCGCAATGGCTCTCTGAGTTGTATTCATGACTGGTTGCCGATGCGTGGGTTGAAGCGAACAAGAGTCTTCAACATAGCCGGTCGGCATCGCTAGGTGCAAAGCAAATATGTGACCCCCTGGAGCGTGACAGCCGTGATGGCACTATCATGCTACCACTCACCGGCGCACTTCACACGCGCCGGTGTCGCACTCCGCGTTTCGCCCGGCGATTAGGTAGCGGTTCTTTGCTACCAGGCGGTAAGCTGGCCGGGCGAGTAGCATGATGCCTGGCAGGTGCATCAGCGGGGCGAGCCACCACAGTCTTGGCAGCCGGCGGCTGAGGTAGCGGACGGCGTAAGGGCCCCAGTGGTGGTGGCCCTGTTGGTCGACCACGCACATCTCGTCATGCAAGCGGTCGAGCGATACTTCGGGCCACCGCTCCGCGACTTGGGGATCGTGTAGCGAAAGATAGGCGAGTTTGCCTTGGCTGTCCCACCATTGCAGTTTTTCCGCAGAAGTCCGGCAAAAGACGCACTGTCCGTCGTACAGCACCACGTCTGCCCCTGGGCGATCCTCCGGGCAGGGCAGGTCGCTCGGCAGCGGTCCGGCTGGGGCAGTGGCTGGGGTAGTGACCGGTGCCGTGTCCGATGGCGGGGCGGTTGAGGGCATGGAAGCGATTTCTCGGGCGTGCCCCAGGAGGATGAGGCGTCTATACTTGTCGTACCCCTTCTATTCTATCCCGGCTGGAGCCTGTGGCGATGGATAACTTGCTGGAACAAGTGGAACGAGCCCGCGGCAAACTGCTGCGAGACGCCTACGTTTCCCATCTGCCCTGGTGGCTGTTTGGCACGCTACTGGCCGCGGCGGCAGCGATTTCTGCTCCCAAGCTCGTGGCGCTCACCGGGCTGCCCGAACTATGGGCCACCGGCTGGCTGCTTGGCGCGGCCGTGGTGGCGCTCTTCGGTGCTGGGGTGACGAGCTATCTAAGCCGCGCCAACCAACTGGAAGCCGCCGCGGAGATCGACCGGCGGTTTGACCTTCGGGAGCGCGTCGCGAGTAGTTTGTCGTTGCCGGAGTCCGAGCACACTTCGGAGATTGGCCAGGCGCTGATCAACGACGCCGCACGCAGCGTGCAGCAGATTGACGTGGGGCAAGAGTTTCCCCTACGGGTCGGTCGTCGGGCGTGGTTGCCCGTGTTGCCGGCCGTTGTAGCATTTGTGCTGATCGCGGTGGTGGCCGATCGCCAAGCGGCCGAGGCCAAACCCCAGAATCAGCCGCCCGCTGCTGAGCAGGTTAAGAAGTCTGCCGAGGAGCTGCGGAAGAAGATCGCCAAGAAGATCAAAGAAGCCGAGCAAAAAGAGGCACTAAAGGACGCCACTAACTTGCTAAAGCAGGTGGAGAAGGGCGTCGAAGAGGTCACCAAGAAACCCGACGCCGACCGCAAGAAGGCGGTGGTCAAGCTCAACGACATCGCCAAGCAACTGGAAGACCGCCGCAAGCAACTGGGCGGCTCCAAGGCCTTGCAGAACGAACTGAACAAGCTGAAGAACTTCGGCAAAGGCCCCGCCGAAAAAGCGGCTCAAGCCATGAAGGAGGGCGATTGGCAAAAGGCGCTGGACGAGATCGACAAGCTTCGTAAGCAAATGACCGACGGCAACCTTAGCAAAGATCAAAAGCAGAAGCTGGCCGAGCAGCTTGGCAAAATGAAGGAGCAGTTGCAGAAGGCGGTCGACTCGCAGAAGCAGAAAGAGGAAGAGCTGAAGAAGCAAATCGCTGAGCAGCAGCGCAAGGGCAACAGTGCCGAGGCGGGCAAGTTGCAACAGAAGCTGGAGCAGATGCAGCAGAACCAGCAGCAGATGCAAAAGCTGCAAGAGCTGGCCAACCAAATGGCCCAGGCTCAACAAGCCATGCAACAGGGTGACGAACAAGCAGCCGCCGACGCCATGAATCAAATGGCCGAACAAATGCAGCAGATGCAGCAAGAGATTGAAGAGATGGAGATGCTGGCCGACGCGATGGATCAGATCGAACAAGCCAAGCAAGCCATGGGTTGCCAGCAGTGCCAGGGCGGCGGTTGCGAAGGCTGCGAAGGCATGGGCATGGGACAAGGCATGGGAAAAGGCGAAGGCGAAGGCAAAGGCCAGGGCATGGGGCAGGGCCAGGGGAGTGGGCCCCGGCCTGACGAGAAGAATCCCACCAGCATGCGAGACACCCGCGTACGACAAAAGCCGGGCGCTGGGTCGTCAACATTCAGCGGGTTTGTCAAAGGCCCGAACATCAAGGGCGACGTTCGCCAGTCGCTCAAGCAAGAGCTTACGGCAGACGACATCGCCCCTGCCGAGGCGCTGGACGACGCCCACATGCCGCGATCTCGGCGGGAGCACGCCCAGGAGTACTTCGAGAAGCTTCGCCAAGAGCTCTAGCTAGCCGCCTGCTAGCACGCGCGAAGCGAGGTTGACGCGTGGCGTTGTTTCGGAGCATCATTCTCCGCATCAATTCATTTAGCCGACAGGGTGGGGCCCGCAGGAAGTCTCTCTCCGCCCGCCTTGGCACTTTCAACGAGCGCGAATGGAGGCGCCCCCGATGAAGCGCGATATCGATCTTGCCCGCCAGTTACTGTTTGACATCGAGAACGAAGCGGAAGACTGCGCTATTAGCAGGCTTCGCAACGCCGTTGTGCCGGAATCCGTGGCGGCGGAGAGTAGCGACCGTGTTCGCTATCACTTGCGATTGTTGATTGACGGTGGCTTGGTCAAAGAAGTGGATCGCACCAGCGCCGGCGTGCCATGCGTTCGCTTGACGAATGCCGGGCACGAACTGTTGGAACTCGCCCGCAGCGACGCTCGCTGGCGAGACGCCAAGCAGTACACCAAGGAATCGACCGGCGGTTTGTCCCTGACCGTTATCCGCGCCGTGCTTACCAAGTGGGCCGTGGAGGGAGTCTCTGGCCGCCGCTATCGGGCGCCCCGTCGTGTCTATCGGCCCTACTACCATCGCGTGGAGCCGCCCCGTCGTACATACGACTATCGCGAACCAGTCTATCGCGACCCGCTGTTTGACGACGACGATCTGCAACTGGTTCGGACTCGTCCAGACTATCGGGAGCGTTTTGACATCGGCGAAACCTACGAGCGGGAGCCGGTGATCCCTGCCGATCGCTACGATTATTCACGCGAGACCATCGAGAACGAGGTCGGCGTGTCACTGCCGATCTACCTGGTCTAAAACCTCCGGCCAACGGCGTTTTGTCCGCGGCACCAACAACTGAAAACGACTATCATGGGGGCGGCCTTTCTGGGAAAGGCCGCCCCCCAGTTTTTGTTGCCGCCGGGGGTTACCAACGGCGTGTCTCTGATTGCGTGCACCCCCGGGCGAAGCGACCATGCAGCTGGCGATCCTGCACTACCATCTCAATCGCGGCGGCGTTACCCAGGCGATTATCAATCACCTGGAATCGCTTGCCTCATGCGACCCCGCGCGACAGCCGGAGCGAGTGGCGTTGGTCTCCTGCGGTCGCCGTGAAGGGTGGCCTGACTCGCAGTGGCGAGATCGTCTGCCGTTCGACTGCCAAATGGTGACCGTGCCTACGCTGGACTACGACACTGTTGTAGGCGCCGAACCGGCCACTCTTGCCGAAGCCATTGCTCATGGTTTGACCGAGGCCGGGTTCGATCTATCCCAAACATTGCTACACACCCACAATCACGCTTTGGGCAAGAACGCCTCGTTGCCCGGTGCCCTGGGTCAGCTAACCCAGCGCGGGTGCCGACTGCTGCTGCAAGTGCACGACTTTGCCGAGGACTTCCGGCCGGTCAACTACCGGCACCTGATGCGTTCGCTACGCGCGGCATCCGCTACGGACTTGGCAGCGAAGCTCTATCCGCAAGGGACCGGCATTCACTATGCCACGCTGACCAGTCGCGATCATCGCCTGCTGAAGTCCGCGGGGTTTGCTGATGAGCGGCTCCATGTGCTGGCCAACCCCGTGGCGGAGTGGCGCGACCTGCCGGACAAAGAAGAAGCCCGGCCTGCCGTTTTCGAATCGCTGCAAGTCGACCCGTTGTCTCGTTTGATCGTGTATCCAGTGCGCGGCATCCGACGCAAGAACGTTGGAGAGATGCTCTTGCACAGTGCGCTAGCCGGGAAGGAGGCATGCTACGCGGTGACGCTGGCTCCCGAGAACCCGGCCGAACTGGCGTCCTTCGACCGGTGGCACGGTCTAGCGGACGAACTGGGCTTGGAAGCCAGGTTCGATGTCTGCGGACGCCGCGGTTTGCCCTTCTATGACGTAATTGCCGCCACCGATAGCATCATCACGACGAGCGTCGCGGAGGGCTTCGGCATGGTCTATCTGGAAGCATGGCTGGCAGGCAAATCTCTGGTGGGCCGAAACCTACCGGAGATCACCTGCGACTTCACCCAGAATGGCGTGGAGTATCCCGGGCTCCACGACGAGCTGCGCGTGCCGCTCTCTTGGCTCGATGAGAAACGCTTGCGGGCCGAGCTCCTGGAGCTGCACCGCTGGGCCTGCAAGGACTTTGGCATGGACCCACCGGCCGATGCTGCACAGCAGTTGGACGCTAGCCTGGCGCCGGGTTCAATCGACTTCGCAGCGCTGCCCTCTTCCTACCAGGTCGAAGCGATCAAGGCGGTGAACAACGACCGAGACGCCGCCAAGCAGGCGATCCCTGCCTGCAATCGAGTTGGCGAATGGCCCGGCCTGGACGAAGCGATTTCTGGCCAGCCGGTCGAAGGCAACGCCCAACGCGTGCGAGAAAAGTACTCTCCCGAAGCGGTCGGTGGACTGCTGGCTGACGTCTACCAGGCCGTCATGCAAGATCCCCCTTGCGAGCAGGTCGAGCACGCCGAAGGTGGCGGCTCGATCCTCGATTCTTTCCTCCGCTTGGAGCGGCTTTGCCCGGTGCGAATCGAAGCATGAGTGAAGTAACGGAGATCATCCGCCGATTAAGTTCGCCTCTTGATCCCCAGCCGACGGGGGTGGAGCCGAAGCTACCCCAGCTGGCAGGCATACGTGCCGTGCTGTTCGATGTCTATGGCACGCTGCTCATTAGTGGCAGCGGCGACATCTCACTCACTAGCGGCGTGTCGAAGGGTGACTCGGCAGCGGCAGCTTGGAGCCATGTGCTCGGCGCTGACACTGATCTAGCCGGCGGCGAAGCACTCGTACGCGAGTTGGATGCTGCGATCAGACGTTCGCACCACAAATCGTCAGCTGATTTCCCGGAGGTGGAAATTCGGGACTGTTGGGACAGCGTACTTTCTCGCGATCTCCATCAGCGTACCGCGGATCAAGTGGCTCAACTGGCCACAGAATACGAATGCCGTGTTAACCCGATCTGGCCGATGCCCGGCTTGGCCGAAACGCTCGCGTCGATCCACGAGGCGGGCTTTGCGATGGGCATTATCAGCAACGCCCAGTTCTTTACGCCGCTGGCTTTCGAGGCCCTCATCGACCAAAACGTGGCAGGCCTTGGTTTTGACGAGCGATTGTGCGTTTGGTCGTACGAGCACTTACAAGCCAAACCGGGGCGGTTCCTGTACGATAAGGCGGTCGAGGGCTTAGCCCAGCGAGGCATCGCCCCGGGGCAGGTCCTCTACATCGGCAACGACATACTGAACGACATCTGGCCTGCGTCGGAGGTTGGTTTCCGCACGGCCCTCTTCGCCGGCGATGCCCGGTCTTTGCGGCTACGCGAAGACGACCCGCGAGTGGCCCAGGTCACGCCGGATGCCGTTATTACCGAATTACGGCAGCTCTTAACGGTTTTGTCGCTTGCCGACGGCTGAACAGGTCGTACATTTTCCGGTTGGCGCTGACGGTCCCCCGGCGACGGTGCCCGGTCCGCTGAATCCCGCCCCCGAACCCCGCCCGTTGAAGCCTGGCCGACCTGCCCCGCCCTCATGACAAACACCAAGCAGAAGGTTGGCCACAGGATCGGCTTTGTCGGCACCCGCTTTGCCGGCACCGACGGAGTTTCTCTCGAAGCTGCCAAGTGGGCCCGCGTACTGTGGGACCACCGCCACATTAGCTACTGGTACGCTGGCAAACTCGATACCGATCCCTCGGTCAGCATGCTGGTGCCGCACGCCTATTTTGGGCATCCGGACATCGACTGGATCAACGAGCGGATCTTCGGCCGCCCTACGCGCGACCCTGAAGTCACGCGCCGCATCTTTGCCTTGGCCGAGCACCTCAAGCGCACGCTCTATGAGTTTGTTCGTAAGTTTGATATCGAAATCCTCATCGTGCAGAACGCGCTCTGCATACCGATGAACGTGCCGCTTGGTGTGGCGATCAGCATGTTTATCGCAGAGACCAATTTTCCAACCATCGCACACCACCACGACTTTTACTGGGAACGCGATCGCTTTAGCGTCAACTCCGTGGGCGATCTGTTGAGGATGGCGTTTCCCTGCACGGTGCCTTGCATTCAGCACGTGACGATCAACAGCGAGGCGGAACGAGCGCTCTCCCATCGCCGCGGCGTGTCGAGCGTGCTGGTGCCCAACGTGCTGGACTTTGAGAATCCACCACCCGGCATTGACGACTTCAATGCCGATTTCCGCCAGGCCATTGGTCTGGAGCCAGACGACATTCTGTTTCTACAGCCGACTCGCATCGTACCTCGCAAGGGGATTGAGCACTCAATCAGTTTGATCAAGGCGCTCAACAACCCGAAGTGCAAGCTCGTTATCTCGCACGAGTCTGGCGACGAGGGGCATGACTACCTCAATGCCCTCCAGGACATGGCGGACCACCAGGGGGTCGACCTGCGGCTGATTCCTGACCGCATTGATGAAGAACGCGGCTACACGGCAGAGGGCGAGAAGATCTACTTGCTGGCAGATGCCTACCTCCACGCAGACTTTATCACCTACCCAAGTCTTTACGAAGGGTTTGGCAACGCTCTGATCGAAGCCTTCTACTATCGCAAGCCCGTGCTTGTGAATCGGTACTCGATCTTTGTCTCGGATATTGAACCGCGTGACTTCGAAGTCATCACGATGAATGGCTACATTACCCGCGATACGGTTGCGAAAGTCCGACGTGTTATCGAGGACGAGAGCTACCGCGACGCGATGGTCGAGAAGAACTACGAACTCGGCAAGCGCTTCTTTAGCTATAGCGTGCTGCGGCGCAAGCTGCGAGCTCTGGTGACCAACGTCACGGGCATGGACGACCTGTAGCGGCGGTCTCTTCTGCGATCAGAGACGTCGCAATGCGGCAGCGAGTGTGGCACAATGGGACATCCCTCGCCCCTCGCCTCCTACGCGGAGCCCGCCTTGCCCACTCTTCAGGAACGTCTCCGCCGCATTTATGGTCAGCAAGCAGAAGATGCCCTAGTCGCTATTCAGTCGGCCACGGCGCCGGTTGTCGCACGCCTCGCGAGCCAGCCAGCAAGTCCCCAGCCGCGCTGGTCGCAGCGAGACGTGGTGCTGATCACGTATGCGGATCAGGTTCGCTCAGCAGCAGCTGATGGGCCATCGCCATTGGCGGCGTTGCGAGAGTGGCTCAAGCGGGAGCAACTTGATGAGGTCATCAACACGGTCCATCTCCTGCCGTTTTGTCCTTACTCGTCAGACGACGGCTTCTCGGTGATCGACTACTTGGCAGTAGACCCTAACTCCGGTACCTGGGAAGACATTGCGGCGCTTGGTGAGCACTTTCAGCTGATGTTCGATCTGGTGCTCAACCACATTTCCGAGCAGAGCGAGTGGTTCCAAGCCTATCTGCGGGGAGAGTCGCCCTGCGACGGGTACTTTATCGAAGTCGATCCCGCAGATGATTACTCGGCAGTTGTGCGCCCCCGGCCTGGCATGCCCTACAAGGAGGTTAATACCAGCCGCGGCTCCCGGCATGTGTGGTCAACGTTTTCGGACGGCCCCATCAAGGACCAAATCGATCTCAACTATGGCGATCCGGCGTTGCTGGCGCAAATGCTCCGCATCTTGTTGGAATACGCAGCGCGCGGCGGACGCATCATCCGGCTCGACGCCATCGCTTACCTGTGGAAAGAACTCGGCACGCCCTGTATTCATCTAACGCAGACCCATGAAGTCGTGAAGCTCTGTCGCGACTTGTTGGCAGAGCATGCCCCGCAGACTTTGGTGTTGACCGAGACCAATGTCCCTCACGCCGAGAATGTGAGCTACTTTGGTCAGGTCGCGGCAGACACCGGTCAGGCCGACGAAGCCCACATGGTCTACAACTTCAGCCTCCCGCCGCTGCTGTTGGACGCCTTTGTCAACGGAGACGCCACGGCCATTCGCACGTGGCTAGCAAACCTCGCCCCGCCGCCGCCTGGTTGCACGTTCTTCAATTTCACTGCTTCGCACGATGGCATCGGCGTCCGCCCCCTTGAAGGGTTGGTTCCCGATGAGCGACTGCTCAAACTTGTGGAGCATGTCCAAGCGCGGGGCGGCAAGGTCAACATGCGCCGCATGGCCGATGGCCGAGAACTGCCGTACGAGCTGAATATCACCTTCGTCGACGCCCTCAGTCCCACGGCCTTGGCGGAGGATCACACAACAGACGAGCTCCACGCCCGCCGGTTCCTCTCTTCCCAGGCCGTGATGCTGGCTCTGCGCGGGATGCCAGCGCCTTACTTCCATAGCTTGGTCGGCACTCGCAACGACTACGCAGGCGTGGAAGCGACCGGGCAGAACCGCCGCATCAACCGTCACAAGTACGACCTGGCCGAACTTGACGCCCATCTGTCGGACGCGGACACCTTGCAGCGTCGCATTTACGAGGGCTTCCGAGAACTCCTGGCGCTAAGAATCCAGCAACCCGCCTTCCATCCCGACGCCTTGCAAGAAGTGATCGAAGCCGACAACGACCACGTGCTCGCCTTTCAACGCACGAGCCTAGACGGCCAGCAAACGGTGCTTGTCGCGGTGAACTTCTCCGGTGAGAGTCAACACGCAAGCTCGCCAGTCCTTGGTCCTACCCGCGATCTATTGACCGGTGATCTGCTAACCAGCACACGGGTGGGCCTGCCCGCGGGTGGCTTTGTCATGGCAAGTTTCGAGCCGTAGTCCCACCGATCAGGGATACGAGCCTTGAGTCGAATGCTCGCTAAATCGCCGATAATGCCCAGTGGCCAGAAATTCTGAAGAGTGGATCAAAACGGCGCGCTCAAAACGATTTCTTGAATTTGGTGATCCGCGGCTTATGGTGACAATCAGCGTCGTTCACTCGCGGCGGGGGTGTGGTCGTAAGTCGTTTGGTGATGGTTGCAACGCGTTCTTTGAACTGTGAACCTGCTCACACAACGCCACGAAAAACGGTCCGCGAGCCGTTTCTGCAGGCCCCGTCGATTTTTCTTTGGGCCATTTTCTTTTCGAGTCGCGTGCGGGGTGTTGCCTTGGTAACCGCGGTCGCCGCCCTGTCGATAGCCCTGCTATACTGGGCCCATGCCAGACTTTGCCCAACGTGGCCCGATCACGACGCTCCACGATCTCTCGACCGTTAAGCCGGAGGTGCTGGAGGAAACGCTGCGGCACTCGGTGCAGAAGTATCCCATCGGCTTGGTGCTGCCGGTCACCGCGTCCGACATGCGGTTGCCGCCCTTTGCGAACATCGCCAAGACACTAGCCAACGCAGACTACATCGATACGGCGGTGGTGGTCCTGAACCGAGCGGACTCGGTGGAGGACTATCGAGAGATGCTGCGTCACGTGGCTCCCATGGGCGAGCGGGCCCACGTGCTATGGACCGACGGACCACGCGGCAACGCCGCCCTCCAAGATTTGCTGGCGGCCGGCTTTGAGGTCTCCGTGCCAGGCAAGGGTCGGGCCGTGTGGTTCGCCTTCGGCTATCTGCTGGCCGATGCCCGGCTCAAAGCCTTCGTGCTGCAAGATGGCGATATCGAGAACTACGACAACGACATGCTGGTGCGGCTCAGCTTGCCGATGGCACATCCGGGCATGGACTTCGACTTCTGCAAGGCGTTCTACGCCCGTTGCACCAACCGCATGCACGGCCGCGTGGTGCGGCTACTGGTCACTCCGATGCTGCGGGCGCTGATCTCGGTGATGGGCAACGATCCCTACCTGGTTTACCTGCGGAGCTTCCGCTACACGCTGGCTGGTGAGTTCGCCATCACCTCCACCTTGGCCCGCTCCAACCGGATCCCGTGTGATTGGGGCTTGGAGGTTGGCACGCTGGCAGAGGTGTTTCGCAATACCTCGCCCAAGCGTGTTTGCCAGGTCGATATCGCCCGGCTGTACGACCACAAGCACCAGTCCTTGTCGCTTGATGACCCGAGTAAAGGTCTGATGAAAATGGCCTCAGACATCCTGCGAAACCTAATCCGCACACTGGCCAGCCGGGGCACCGTGTTTGGCAAAGGGCACTTCATCAGCCTGCGCTCGGCGTACCTGCGACTGGCGCAGGACGCGATCCGGCAGTATCACGCCGATAGCCTGATGAATGGCCTGGAGTATGATCGCCATAGCGAAGAGCAAGCGATCGAAGGATTTGCTGAACTCATCACGCAAACTGGCGACGTGGTCTACGACGACCCCTCCGGGGAGCCCGCATTGCCGACCTGGACACGTGTCGTCACGGCGTTTCCGGAGTTCCCGCAGCGGCTACGTCAGATCGCGCAGGAAGACCGCCAGGAGTACGGCGAGGCGAGCTGACGGCCGATGCCGCGATGGTAGCCAGGCCAGCCAACGTGATGGGAAGCGCTGGCAAGTCGGGAGTGGTCACGACGACAAACACAGCTCGGTGTGCTGTGTAGCCCCGCTGTTTGTCGCTAGAGTCCTGTTGCCGCCAGTGCCAAGCCGCCGGTACGGCGATGGACGCCGCCAGGGCAATTCCGCTGAACAGCAGCAGCCACGCTGCTGGCCTACGGTACAGAGGCGACAGCCAGTGTTGCAGGGACAGCGCTAGTGGCACGATCAGCAGCGTCAGGAACAGGTGGTAGCCCAGCAGCGCCTCGGGAGCCGCCGCGCAGCCCCAGGGCCCACACAGGCTGTTCGTCAGCCAGCCAGCCGAGCGATGCAACTGCAGCGAGCCAACCAGGCATGCCGCCCAGGCAATGGCTAGCACGCCCCAGGTAGCTAGCCCTCGACTGGCGGCTGTTTGATTGATCGCTCGCATACTGGGTCGGAACGTGGAGGGAGACGCGATTCAACTGACCATCCTAGCAGAGTGGAGTTCCTGAGAATTGTGGGCTGCAACACACGCTGAAATCTGTCTTGCGATACGCCGGACCCCTGCGTGACAATTGCTACTTCATTGGTAATGCCTGGCGTTTCCGCTTCATCAATACACTCGAGGAGGGCTGACTGTGGCTAAGTTGCCAAACGCGGGACCCTGGTTAGTCGCCGCTTGCTTGCTGTGCGGCTCTGCGGGCAGCATCGGCGCCGATGTGGAATCTCCCCAAGCCGTAGCTGCCGAGATCCAGCAGCTTCGCACCCTCGAAACGAGCAAGGGGGACGATCCCTCGCTGCGGAGTAAACCGAGCGAGCTGGCTGCGGCGGTCAGAGCTTTGGCTCAGCAAGACGCCGCCAAGAAACGCTCGGCCCCGCCGCTTGCCATGGCACCACAGCGTCCAGATCCAGCGACCACGCGGCTGCTTCGCGATACGGCGTTTGACCTCGATAAGCTGGCTCATCGTTTGGAGATGGGTGAGCTCTACAACCAGGCGGACCGCATCAGAGCGATGGCTGGCGACTTGCGACTGGCTGCCAGACCCATCGGACACGCCACAAGTCGAGGGCATCGCGAGTCAGTGCTCGGCATCCCCGCTAACGGCAGCCCAGCGACAGGTAGTCCTACACAGCCACTAGTCACGTCGCCCCACCCTCATTAGTTGACACCCGTAGCTGCCGCCATTAGTCTCGAATTAGCTTGAGTTTAGGGCGATTCTCACGGAACAGGCAATCGTGCACCGCCGTGACGCGAACCCTTAGCGTCTTTCCATAGCGGCCTCGGCCGGTCCTCGTAGCATCCCCAGTCTGAACGAATCCCTATGTCGAAGCTCGGCGATTTCCTCATCAAGAAGGGTGTTATCGGAGGCGAGCAGCTGGCGGAAGCCAAGTCTTACTCCGCGTCCCAGAACTGCAAAGAACACGAGGCGCTTGTCAGCCTGGGATACGCCACTGAGGAGCAAATTGCCCAGGGCATGGCCGATCTGCACGGCTATGTCTTCTATGACCTGAGCGACGTGCCCATCCCGCCTGCCGTGGTGGAGCTGGTACCGGAGTCGGTTGCCCGCGAGAACGCCATTATCCCGCTGTCGGAAGAAGAGGATGCCCTCAAGGTCCTGGTGAGCGACCCCGACGACTACGAGACCCTCGATAAACTGCAGTTCATTCTCAACCGTAAGATCGAGATCGGCGTTGCCACAAGGCCCAGTATCCTCGAGGCCATCAACCGCAATTATGGCCAAATGGGCGACGAGTCTGCTGACTCGATGCTGCAAGAATTCACTGACACAGCGATCGACTTTACCGAGACCGAGGGAGATGAAGACGACGTTGATGACGACGTCGATGAAGCGAGTGCTCCCATCGTTAGGCTCGTGCAGCTGATGATCGGCGAGGCGGTGCAGTTGCGGGCATCCGATATCCACGTGGAGCCTTTTGAGGATCGCGTGCGGATCCGCTATCGAATTGATGGTGTCCTGGTTGAGCGGGATAGCCCCCCCAGGCGGCTGCTCGGGGCGTTGCTCTCACGCATCAAGATCCTGGCCAAAATGGACATCGCTGAACGCCGACGGACCCAGGACGGGCGCATCAAGATTACCGCTGGCGGCAAGGAACTGGACTTGCGCGTTAGCATGCTGCCGACCAACCACGGGCAGTCTTGCGTGATGCGGCTGCTGGACAAGGACAATATTAAGGTCGGGGTCCGGCAGTTGGGCCTCTCCGAACGGGACTTCGGCGTCTTTAAAAACCTGATTCGCCGGCCAAATGGCATTCTCCTGGTCACCGGGCCTACCGGCTCCGGAAAAACGACCACTCTCTACGCAGCACTCAATGAGCTGAACCGGCCAGATCGGAAGATCATCACGGCCGAGGACCCCGTGGAGTACTACCTTCCGGGGATCAATCAGGTTGAGGTTCGTCACTCGATCGGTCTGGACTTCTCGGCGATCATTCGCTCGATGCTTCGTCAGGCACCGAACGTGATTTTGGTGGGTGAGATGCGAGATTACGAGACCGCATCGATGGGAATCCAGGCCTCATTAACTGGACACTTGGTTTTTAGTACCCTGCATACGAACGATGCGCCCGGTGCTGTTACACGCATGGTGGACATGGGCGTGCCTGCCTACCTGGTGGCTGGCAGTGTTGTAGGAATTTTGGCGCAACGATTGGTCAGGGTCATCTGCTCGAAATGTAAACAGCCGTACACCCCAACTGACAGCGAATTACAGGCTGCGGGAATCACGCATGAGCAGGCTGCGGGGGCTACTTTCTTCAAGGGGCGAGGCTGCAGTAGCTGTGGTGGAGGAGGTTATCGAGGCCGGCTGGGCGTCTTCGAATTGATGACAATGAGTTCGAAGATTAGGGAGCTTGCATTCCAAGGGGCGTCGACCCAAGACATCCGCCGGGCAGCCATAGAGTTAGGTATGACAACTCTTTACGACGATGCGATTCGTAAGGTCCTAGCAGGGATCACGACGATCGAAGAAGTCTTTCGGGTTGCTAAGAAGGCCGACTGAGTGTTTCGTTGTGATGTCACTCGTGAGTCCTCTTCACCAAGCCCTGGCATGGCCGGTTGTGGAGTGTTGAAAGCTTTGTCGAGCCGCGGACTCGGGGCCTAGGAGACATGCGATCTGGACGCATTTGTTGGAAGCTCACAGCCCTTTGGTCTCCTATTGAACGGCATCTAAGTGCTTGAGCTATTGGAGCTTTGAGCGAATAATGGGGCGTCGAGACGAGGTTTCGTGGCCGTTTCATCTGCTAGATGGTGCCGCCCGGGTCAGGTTGAGGCTACCAGATCACAACCTTTGCTTGGCTAGTCAGGCGTACAGTCGCGGGGGGCGCTGAGTACGCTGCTCTTCAGGAACAATTATTAATTTTCATTACCGCTTGAGTCCGGCTGGCATTTGCCATGGGCTTGCTTGGGCGTCCCATCTACGGGCCGCCACGCTCTTGGCTACTGTCGCTGCCTCTTTCCCAATCAGTGGGGCGCGAGGCGTCTGATTGGGCTTTCGCTTCAAGCGGTGTTTATGCAGCGGGCACGCAGGATCTTTCACTTATGGGCACCATCCTTATCGACAAGCTGCTCTCTGCCGTGGTTAAGCAGGGGGCTAGCGACTTGCATATCACGGTTGGCCAGCCGCCCGTGTTGCGCTTGAGCGGTCGGATGCAAAAGCTGAAGACCAAGGTCCTGGAGGAATCGGACACGATGGGGCTGATGAAGAGCATCACCCCCGACCGTTGCCAGCAGGAGTTTCAAGAGACAGGAAGCACGGACTTCGGCTTTGCCTTTGGAGACGCGGCTCGCTTTCGTGTGTCCGTCTTCCGGCAACGCGGCAAGGTGGCCATGGTGCTGAGGCAGATTCCGGTCGACCTTTGGACGATGGAGCAGCTCAAGATTCCCGAGGTCTTCAAGAAGCTAATCACGCGGCCACGGGGCCTGGTGTTGGTTACGGGTCCTACGGGTTCCGGTAAGTCAACGTCGCTCGCCGCGATGATTGACTATCTGAATGACAACCTGGATCACCACATCATCACGATTGAAGACCCCATTGAGTTCCAGCACAACCACAAGAAGTCGACCATCAATCAGCGAGAGGTGGGCGTTGATGTGACCAGCTTTGCCGAAGCGATTCGGCGAGCACTGCGTCAGGATCCGGACGTCATCCTGGTTGGTGAGATGCGTGACCTGGAAACGATTGAGGCCGCGATTACGGCAGCCGAAACGGGGCACATCGTTTTTGGCACGCTTCATACCTCCAGTGCGGCAGGAACGATCAACCGGATCATCGACGTTTTCCCTACGAATCAACAGGACCAGATTCGCACGCAATTGGCGTCGGCCATCATCGGCATCTTGTCGCAGCAGTTGCTCAAGAAGCAGGGGGGTGGCCGAGTGGCGGCGTTTGAGACCCTGGTCGTGACGCCCGGCATTGCGAACCTGATTCGAGAGAACAAGATCTTCCGCATTACTTCGCAGATTCAAACGGGCGCCAAGTTTGGCATGCAGTTACTGGACGACCACGTCTTCAAGCACTGGGAGGAAGGGTCCGTCTCTAAGGAAGACGCCTTGGCCAAGTGCAACAATCCCGAAGAACTCGCCAAGCGGTTCGCCAATGCTGAGCGAGGCATGTTTGATGACGACGGCGAAGAGAACGACGCAGACTTTTAGCGGCCAGATAGCGACTCAGGCGCGTGGGTCCGCTAATCAACTAAACCAGGCATTCAACCACCGCGACAAGCGAGACGATTCATGGCAATGCGTCGAATTGGCCAGATTATGGTCGACATGGGGTTAATCGACGACGACCAACTCGAGTTGCTGGTCGATGAGCAGGATCAACATCCGGGCCAGCTGATTGGTCGGGTTGCGATCGACATGGGCCTGATCAATGAGGAGCAACTGGCGCAAGCGCTTGCCGAGCAGCTGTCGCTACAGTGTGTGACCGTTCATGAGCTCACCATCAAGAAAGAAGTGCTGGCGCTGGTGAACGAGCCGATGGCGCAGATGTATCGCATCTGTCCCACTGAGTTCGATGGCAGCACGTTGACGGTTGCGATGTGCGATCCCCAAAACTTGGGCGTCCAGGACGAGCTTCGTACGTTCCTCGGTTTTAGTATTCGGGTGGTGGTGACGACCGAGTCGTCAATGCTGGCCGCACTGGAGCGGTACTATGGCGAGAATACGGAAAGCGTGGAGAGTATCGTCTCGGGCCTTGAGGACGATGCAGAACTCGCCGCCGCCGCTGCCGCTTTGGAGTCAGAAGGGCCCATCAATCTGACCGACGTGGAGAACTTGGCGGACAGCGCGCCGGTTCGCAAGCTGCTCAATACAGTGCTCTTGTTGGCGATCAAAGACCACGCCAGCGACTTGCACTTCGAGCCGTTTGAGGATGAGTTCCGGATTCGGATCAAGGCTGACGGGGTGCTGTATGAAATGGTGCCGCCGCCGCGCCACTTGGCCTTTGCGATCACGACGCGCATCAAGGTGATGGCGAACCTGGATATCGCTGAGCGGCGGCTGCCGCAAGACGGGCGGATTGAACTGACCGTGGGGGGGCACCCGGTTGACCTGCGAGTGAGTGTCTTGCCCACGATGTTTGGCGAGAGCGTCGTGATGCGAGTCCTGGACCGTTCGGTGGTGTCGCTCGACCTGGGCAACGTTGGCATGAATGAAGAGACGATGGCCAACTTTCGGGCGGTCATCAAACGGCCTAACGGCATCTGTCTCGTAACGGGTCCGACTGGTTCGGGAAAGACGACCACGCTTTATTCGGCGCTGAATGAACTGAACAGTGTCGAAGACAAGCTGATCACTACCGAGGATCCGATCGAGTACGACATTGATGGCATCGTCCAGGTGCCGATTGATTCGTCGGTGGGCAATACCTTTGCTCAATGCTTACGGGCCATCCTGCGTCAGGATCCCGACAAGATTCTTGTTGGCGAGATTCGCGACCTCGAGACGGCTGAGATTGCCGTGCAGGCTTCGCTCACCGGGCACTTGGTCTTCAGTACCCTGCACACCAACGATGCGCCCAGCACCATCACGCGGCTCAAAGACATGGGGGTGCCCACGTTTCTGATCTCGGCGACGGTTGAGTCCATTCTTGCCCAACGACTGGTGCGACGCATCTGCAAGCAGTGCCGGGAAGAGTTCAAGCCATCGCGTGAGATCCTGGACGACCTTGAACTCACAACGGATGACATCAAAGGCAAGAAGTTTTATCGCG
Organism: Lacipirellulaceae bacterium; assembly: GCA_965263315.1. Taxonomy (GTDB): domain Bacteria; phylum Planctomycetota; class Planctomycetia; order Pirellulales; family Lacipirellulaceae; genus JBCCQL01. Next base: position 227,389 of record CBDHGZ010000004.1, read on the forward strand.
GCGCCGGTTGCGAGCTTTGCAACAACACGGGCTACAAAGGCCGGGTCGGGTTGTTTGAGTTGATGATGATGACCTCCGAACTTCGCGACAAAATCATGGAGAACGGACAGACTGAGGAATTGCGAGATTTGGCGGAGTCGCAAGGCATGGTCACGCTTCGGCAAGCCGGCATGAAGGCCATGTTTGCGGGGACAACGACCGCCGACGAAGTGATTCGCGAAACGATTCTGGAGGCGTAGCGGAATCAGGCCGCTTGCGGGGTTGCCGCAGCCTGCCGGCGCTGGACCGCCGAGGGAGAGTGAGATCGTCAAACCGCTTTTGTCACCGGGGCGACGCAAACCGTTTGGACCAATATTCGACAAGTCGCTGGCTAGCCGCTAAGCGCAGTTTCCTTAGGGAACCCTATGCCAACTTTTCAGTTTGAAGCGATGGACGCCACGGGCGCCGAGATCAAGGACGTGATCGAAGCGCAGACCGAGGAAGAAGCCCAGGCAACCATCCGCCAGATGGGCTACTTCGTGACGAAGATCAACGTCAAGAAGAGCCGAAAAAAGGCTGCCGCGGCGGGCCCCGCCAAGAAGCAGCGCGGCATCGTTTTTGGCGGCGTGAAGAGTAAGGAACTAACCAGTTTCACGCGGCAGCTTTCCATTCTGCAAGACGCAGGGCTGCCGATTCTGCGCAGCCTACGAATTCTAGCCAACCAAGCCAAGCCGGGGCGATTGAAGTACTCGCTTGAAGACACATGCGACGAGATTGAAGCGGGCTCGACTCTCAGTGAAGCGATGAGCAAGAGCCCCAAGTGCTTCGATCGGCTGTATGTCAACATGATCAAAGCAGGTGAAGCGGGCGGCGCCCTGGAGCTTATTCTCCAGCGCCTCGCCGACTTCAAAGAGCGCGCCGAATCGCTCAAACGAAAAGTGAAGAGCGCGATGATCTATCCGATCGTCGTGATCACCGTCGCGGTCGGTATTCTCACCGGCATTATGATTTTCATCGTACCGGCATTCCGTCAGATCTTTACGGATTTCGAACTCGAACTCCCTGTGATGACGGAGGTGTTGGTCTCGATTTCCACTTGGGTGGGCACCTATTGGTGGGCCATCCCCTTGGTTCCTGCCAGTATTTGGCTGTTTATTAAGCTCATCCGCCGCTTCAAACATGGCCGAATTGGCTGGGACATGTACACGATCAAGGTGCCCATCTTTGGCCAACTGGTCGAGAAAAACACGCTGGCTCGCACGACGCGAACCCTGGGCACGTTGGTCTCCTCAGGCGTGCCCATCCTGGAGGCGCTAAACATCACCCGCGATACAGCTGGCAACGCTGTGTTCGAGCGGATGTATCAGAAGATCAGCGACGCCATTCGCGAGGGCGAATCGCTTGCCAAGCCAATGAAGGAAAACGCGATTCCTGGTTTCCATCCGGTGGCGCTCTTCTTTTGGATCACTTCCATCCCCGTCATCGGCGGGTTGCTCTACATCCTCAAGATTCGCAAGCCCATTGTGGACGACATCGTTGTCAACATGGTGGACGTCGGCGAGGAAACGGGTGAACTCGATACGATGCTCTACAAGGTGGCGGACGTCTACGACGAAGAGGTGGCTGTGCTCACCGATGGCCTTACCAAGTTGATGGAGCCGCTGCTCATCATCTTTCTTGGCGGCGCTGTTGGCTTTATCGTCATCGCGCTGTTCGTGCCGTTGGTTAGCCTGATCGAGAACCTCAGCTAAATCAGAAACGGGAATCGGTTTTCCCCAGGCGTACAAGGAAAAGTCATGAACATGCCAGAACACGTTGTTCCTAGCGGCACGCGACCCTATGCCACCCGCCAACTTCGGCGCGGCTTCACGTTGGTTGAGCTGTTGGTGGTGATCGCCATCATCGGCTTGCTGATCGCCCTGTTGTTGCCGGCCATTACCGGGGCCACGCGAACGGCCAATCAAACAGCGATCAAGGCGGAGATTAGCAACCTCGATCGCGCGATCGAGTCTTACAAGAACGACGTGGCGGGCGGGTCGTACCCACCTGACGCCATGATTGGGACGGGCACTCCCAACGCGATCGCCAATAAGATCGCCAGCGATTTCAAGCGTCACCTCAAGAAGGCGTTTCCACGCCATCGCGAACCGTCTGAGCTGATCGATGCTTTGGTAGGCAATGGCACGGCTTCGCTCAACTTAGCAGGTGGAATGACCCCGGCCGAGGCAATGGTTTTCTGGCTGCAGCGGTTTAGCAGTGATCCGAAGTATCCGATCTCGGGGCCCGGCGGTCCGGCATTTAGCTTCACCGATGCCGTTGATGAACCGGAAGACCTTGCTTCGCGAAACTGGATTCTTGATTTCACGGCGGATCGTTACGGCCCACGTGATGATAGCAACTTGTTTGGCGGACGTTTCCTTCGCTACGACGAGCCTTCTGACTTTGATGGCGATGGCCAACAAGACCAGTTGCAGATCAGTTTCTGGCAGTACTACCCGCCAAAGAGTGTCGAGCCGATTGCTTACTTTGACGCTTCGCGTGGTATTCACGACATCCAGCATCCCAACTTTCTCAGTGCCGAAGGTGAGCTCATCGAGGTTCATCCTTTGAAGCTGCTCAAGGCGGGGCAGGCGGTTAACGGAACGCTCAAGGTCAACCAGGTGCGCCTGGTCAACGACGGTAAGTTCCAAATCATGCATTGCGGTGGCGATGACGAGTGGGGGGACTTTCGGCAGGTGTATCTCGATCCCGCTTGGTTTGCCGTCGGCTTCGACCAAGCCGGACAAGATGCTGTGGATCTCCAAGGCGATCCGATTCTGCTCTATCCCGAGGGGCCGTTCACGTTTGAGCTTGGTGACACGGTCACCAACTTTGGCGATCACCATTCCCTACAGGATGCCCAATAATGTTGGCCCGTTCAGATAGGCAAATCGTTCGATTGACGACCCCCGGGGGCTTCACGCTGGTGGAGTTGCTGGTGGTGATCACCATCATCGGCATCCTGGCGGCGCTGCTGCTGGGCGTGGCCGCCGTGGCGGCCGAGACCGGCCGCGAGGCCAAGACCAAGCAGATGATTACGCGGCTGCACACGCTGCTGATGGAGCACTACGACTCGTTCCAAGACCGCCGTGTGGAGTTGAACCCCAATGTCGTGAATTACATTTCCTCCGCGCCAGGGAATGCTCGCTTCAAGGGCGAGCTCACCGCCGAGGCAAGACTCCACGGATTACGCGAGCTCCAGCTCACCGAGATGCCTGATAAGTGGAGTGATATCCTCCTGAAGGACTTGCCAATCAGCTTAGTTAATTTCTCACCGTCGGTGACTGACGACGATGTCAACGCCCCCGCTTATTTGCGGCAACGCTCTTCTTTGGGTGAACTCTTCTTGGGGCTGTTTGACCGGATCGCCAAAGGGACCAACACGATCACGGGTGACCCCAACACCCGCCAAGAGATTCTCGCGAATCAGTCGGCCGAGTGCCTGTACATGGTGATTATCTACGCCACAGGAGATGGCGAAGCACGCGGGCTCTTTAGCGAGACGGACATTGCCGACACGGACGGCGACGGCGCACCAGAGTTTGTTGACGCGTGGGGCAACCCTATTGAGTTCCTTCGTTGGGCTCCCGATTGCGATTCGCCGCTGCAATTGAATCAGCTCTCGCTTGCCTTACTGCGAGAGGATGCCGAGGACGATGACAACGAGGACGAAGATGGTGACCAGGCGGTGAGGCGGGCCATCAGCGAGAATCGTACGGCATTTGACCCCTGGTCCTTCTATCTTCTTCCTACGCTTGTTGATTCCACTGGTTTGGTTAACCACGCGGGCTATAGCTTGATTCCTTACATCTACTCACGCGGTGGAGATGAAGAATCGGGCCTGCTTGATGCTGTCGAGAGAAGCGGTGTCCAGAATGGGACCTATGTCGCGTGGAGCCCCGACGGCAGTCCGAGCTTCAACTATCAGCTGACCAATACGCCTGTGCTGGGCAGGCTACGCTTTGCGCGGTTCCCCAACTGTTATGAACTCTCCGGTGACGGTGCGCGGGCAACGAATTGGGACGTTCCCATTGAAATGCTCAAACTGGGCGCCGTGCTCAACCGGGCGGCGGCTGAGGATAATTTGACCAATCACTACCTGGTGGCAGAGTGAGATGGAACAGCAATCGCCACAACAACGATCCCACCACCCAAGACGCGCCGAATCTGCGCACGGCCTGACGCTCATCGAGCTGTTGATCGTCATGACGATCTTGGTGCTGCTCGTGACGGCGGCCATTCCGGTGATGTCGCCTTCGACCGATCAGCGACGGATTCGCGAAGCCTCGCGCGGTTTGAACACTTTCCTATCCGGCGCCCAGGCTCGTGCCGTCCGGAGCGGCCGGCCCTTTGGCGTGCGGCTCATTCGCTTGTCCGTTAGCACGGGCGACCCCGAAGACCGTGCCGCTTGCCTAGAGTTGCAGTACGTGCAGCAGCCAGCTCCCTACGCCGGTTTTGATAGCCAGTCCCGCGTGATCATTGGCACCGATGAGTCGAGCGGCGTGGCCAATCCCAACCTGGTTCGTTTAAGGTTCGTGCGAATCAGCGCCGAGATTGTTGGCGATGGCTTGCCGCCAAAGCTAGACCCCGATTTGCTGCCGCCGGGCACGTTCCGTCGCGGTGATCTGATCGAGATTGCTGGCAACCTTTATGAGTTTACCGACACCGGGAACGGCGATCTGGATGAATTGGGGTTCTATACGTCTACGACGGGCAACCCTGATGGCACTCTGTTTGCAACTCCGATCCTGGCGAGGGTGACATTGAATTATGTTTACGACAACCAAGGTGACCGGCTCGGTGATCCTCCGGTTGTAGGCAATGACCAGACGCCGATTCCCTACTGGACCGAACCTTTCCGTTACAAAATCCTCCGGCAGCCGGCGCCGACGTCGGCTCAGCCTTATCAGTTGCCGGAAGGAACGGCGATCGATTTGCGGGCATCGGGATTCGGCTCCGCATTGTTCCACAAGGAAGACCCCGATCGAGAAAACCCCGTCTTCTTGGACGCTACGAGCAACGACGAGCCGGTGCAGATCATGTTCTCACCCGAAGGGGCCGTGAGCAGCGTATCTTTCTTCGCCGATCCTTCGGCAGACGATGAGAATCAGCCAGACGTCCGCGTCGCCGGCCCTATCAGTTCAGACCTGTTCATGCTCATTGGTTTGCGAGAGAACATCCCGGCGCCGAATCCGGCGGTCGAGCCCGAAGTGGACTTTACCCAAACCGATCGTACGGACGCCGAGGTGCAATCCGGCAAAGCGAAGATCAATTGGCTCAATGGCGATAGCCGGTGGGTGACTATTGGTCCGCAGACAGGAAATGTGAGCACTTCGCCCAATGCGTTTGTGAATCCCCTGGCGATTTACAACGACGACACGTCGGTCGAGTTGCATGTGCGACGTGATCGCGAGATCGCTGCCGCCGCAGAGTTCGCCATCTCCAAAACTATCGAAGGAGGTCGGTGATGCGTATGACGACCAGGAGCTTGCGATTGCGAAGTGCCAAGGGGATCAGCTTGACCGAGGTGTTGATCTCGATGGGGATCATGGCGGTGGGCTTGATGGGCGTGGCGGCGCTGTTTCCGGTCGGCGGCCACTACCTAAGGCAGAGCGAGGTCAGCGACCGCGCCGACGCCATGGCCCAGGCCGCGTTTAGCGATGCCGTAGCCCGTGGGTTGCTGGATCCCGATCGCTGGCTGCAAATACGCCGCGGGCAGGCGACCCGTCCTTGGACGAGCGTCTATGACGGGAGCTTCACGACGAATCTCATGACGCAGTTGTCCGCGCTCCCTACGGCAAACGATCCGGCGCTGGCGAATCAATCTCTAAACACGGCAATGGGCAGCGTCTTTGTGGTCGATCCCCTTGGCGTGGCAGAGTCGATGGATCCAGCACGCGCTTCGAGCAACGCGGCTCCTGCTGGATTCGTTGCCGGGTTCGTCGGTTACTTGCCTGCTTCCCATGATCCTAAGGCGGAGTTCACCAACAATACGGCGGTTGCCGCGGCGGGCTGGTATCCCTGGCAGCCCGACGACAGTTGGCCTGTGCGGCGGCTGACCGTGACCACTGGGGCCAACCCTGTACCGCGCCGCCCGATCGCACCAATGCCGGGTCAGGCTCGTGCGTTGGTCGCCGCGGAGGACGACTTGGCCCTTGAGTTTGGCGATGACGCCGACCGCCCGGTGCAGCAGTTGATCGAACAATCGGGGGGAGTGCCGCTCGTTCGTCAGGCGAAGGGGGACTTCTCTTGGTTGCTCACCATCGTGCCGACGACGACCTCCGCGCGAAATGCCTTGGCGACCGATCCGAGTTCATTCAACTACGACGTCTCGGCGGTGGTGTTTCACAAACGCACATTGGGCGGAACGTTTGTACGCAATGACACCCCCTTCCATGGACACGATTCGATATCGCTTGCTGAGCGTCAGGCTCGCGCTGCCGTAGCGTCTACCGGCATCGCGGGCGGTCAGATGAGATTCTTCACGGACGCCAGTGGTGAGATGAACGGCCCGACCGATCAGGAGTCGCCCATGGAGAATCTGGAGGCGGGTCAATGGGTGATGCTCTTTGGGCCGCATCCGGATAGTTCCTCGACCGAGCCGTTGTTGTTTTGCCAGTGGTACCGCGTGGTGGCGGTGGATGGCGAAGACGATGCCGATGGCGACAACCGCCCGGACCCCTTTGTGTTCCTCCGCGGGCCCGATTGGCCATGGGGCCCCAATGGCGACCAGACGGATCCCTCCACCGGCATCCAAAACGATCTGCGCGTGGTGATTATGCCAGACGTGGCCGCCGTTCATACGCGCACCATGAAGCTGAGTGCCGGGTCCGCGTGGGACATTGATTGACAAACCGTTGGATTAGGGATTTCCGATTGGCAAGGCGCATCACGCCTTGCCAATCTGAACCCCCTAATCCGTAGAGCGGGCCAGACGCTCTTTGGAGAATGAGAAGATGTCGCTACCAAATCGTCAGAGACAAGCCGACCGAATTCGCCAGCGTCGCCGTGAGCTGCGCCACCGACGACAACGCCAAGCACGCCGTGGGGTGTTGTTGTTGGTCGTGCTGTCCATGCTGGTCATGTTCCTGCTGATCGGCGCCACGTTTGTGCTGACCGCCTCGGCGACCAAAGAAGCCGCCAAGGCCACCGAGAAAGCCCACGTCACTTCGCTGCAGCCGGGCGATCGGCTCGATCGCGCGTTGCTGCAAGTGCTCCGGGACACCAACAATCGCTACTCCGCGGTGCGCTATCACAGCCTGTTGCGCGACGCTTACGGGACCGATGGCTTTGTGGGGCACGTCTATGCCGGCTCGCCAGAGCGGCTAAATGCTGTGGGCGCCAGCACGATTCCTCACTCCCCACCGGCGAGCAACCCGAATGATATCGGCGACGGTTTCTCGGGCCCCAATCGCCATGACGAGACCGACGCGGCAGACTTCGCGTCGCGTTACGCGGGTGGCACGGTGAGCGACCCCCTAGGGCCCACGCGCGGGCAGTTTGTCGACATCTACATCGAGGACGACTTGGGGCTCGCAGCCAGCAGTAGCTTGGTCGGCCTGCGGGCTGAGTACTTGGTCGACTTGGAGTTGAACGAGGCTGGTCTGACGACCAACCATCAGCTCTCACGCACCAGTGGTTACTACAGCGGCTGCTTACTGACCATTCTGGATGGTCCCGCAAGAGGTCAGTCCACTCGCGTTGTCCAGTACGACTACTTCGTCGACTCTTCTCGGCCGCAGGGCGATCCACGCAGAACTGGCATCGCTAGATTTCGCGTGCTGGCTTTCGGGCGCAGTGACGGCTCAGCGCTGCAACTCGGCGCTGACCCTGCCGGCGTCGTGTCTGGTGGCCAAGGAACTCCCAATGACTTGGTCGTTGCCACCGACACCGGCAATCCGATTGGCACCGTGAACGACAACGACCCCTTCCATGGGGCCAGAGTCATGGTCAATGGCCGGCCGTACAACGGCGCCGGCGTGGGCTACAACCCCTTTGCAGAGATCGCGGGGCCAAAGCTCTCTGCGCTCGAATTGGTTGGCGACCAAACTGGCGCGACGGGAGAGTTTGCGCCCATCGCACTGATGCCCAACAGCATCTACCACGGCATCGGCACGACCCACTTCCAGGCGAATGTGGCGTCGGTTCTGCCTTATAGCACTTATCCAGGCGCCGGTGGTAGCGACGAGTCGTACGACGCGGCGGACTTCCAGAACATGTTCCTGGCGCTGCAGGCCTTGCAGCCACGGCCCGAGGGGCGAGTTGTTCGCCCAACGGATGGCCAAGTGGTGCCGATTGCCTCTTACTACGCTGGTGGCGCCACGCCCAACGCGCCGGCTTCGCTCAATCTAGAAGGCTTGCCGATTCCGTCCTTCCATCGTCCGGCGTTGTTCAACTACTGGCTGCACCGCCTCTACAACGCGCCGTGGTTAACTGCGGCTATTGCTAATCCCGCCGATCGCGTGAAGGCAATCCTCCGTCCTTACAACCCGGATGGCAGTCTCGCCAATGGCTTGAATGCAGCTACGGCCGCCCAGATCGTGGCGATCAAACGAAAGATCTCGCTCCGGCCGCTGCGTGAGGATCATCCCAACTTTGATGGCAGCAATCCGCGGTCGACTTTGGCGGGCAATCCCAGCTTCGAAGGCGCCGGCGCCGCCCAGCTCTTGGTCAGCACGCGGAGGGCGACCGAGATCACCTTCCCCTACTGGGAGGCGACCGGTCCGTGGGACGTGGACAACGACAACGACGGCGTGCCCGACAGCATCTGGGTTGACCTGGGCGACCCGGTGCAGGAACTAGCCGACGGCCGACTCTACAAGCCACTCTACGCGATCCTGATCGAAGACCTCGATGGCCGACTCAACCTCAACGCCAATGGAGCGAGCGATCACTTGGCGAACCTGGACCTGGACGGTTCGAACGACTCCGCAGGGACTGAGAATTTCAACCTGCCGACTGGCGCCAGTACACTGTTGGGCCTGAGTGGCAGTCGATTGCTGAGCACAAACCAGTTGGCCTCGGGCAGCGGGTGGGGGCCTGGGGATATTTCGCTCCGGCCGGTGCTTTCGCCTACGATCCCTGCCGCGTCTTTTGGCGATGCACGCGTGGACGACTACGCGCGGCTGCTTGTTGGCCGGGTTGTTGATCCGACGATGAGCCCCGATGTCGCGGTGGCAGAGGAAGAACTGTGGGGCCGACTTGGCAGCTACCGTGCCTGGCAAGCGGAACTCGGAGCGGGGCCGGTCAACGACGTCAACGCGCGGGCCTTGGTGCTCAATGCCCTGCAGCCCGGGATTACTTTCCGTTACGACGACACCTATCCCACCTCACTCGATATTCTTACTGCCTACGATTTCTTCGACTATCCGCAGTTCGACACCGCGAGTGCTCAACGCACCCTGAGCGCACGACAGGCAGGACCCACCCCGGTCCAGCCGACGGATGCCACGCACAATCTGCAGGCAGGAGATCGTGAGAGCACGATCGCGGCGCTTGGCGGTGGTCAGCCTAGTGGCTACGGCACGTCGCCGGACTTGCATAGTCGCTATGCTGTGGGGCTCGGTTACACGGGGCCGATTGTGAACGAAGCGGCATCCGATCCAAATTCGCCCCTGTTGGTGGCCGATTCGGTTTACGAGTCGGACGTGACCGACGACGGCCGACGAGGCGAGCCACAGGGCTTCAGCCTCACGGCCAACGACGACGCCATGTTTTCGCCGGCTGAGTTCGAGCGGTTGCTCCGTGCCAACGATGCAGATGCTGGCCGGTTGCCCGATCGACTTTGGAAGCTGGTTGATGCGTTCGATCCTGCCAAGCTCGCCGTGCAGCAAACCAGCACCAATGGGGTGCAAACCGATGGCATCAACACGGTGGAACTGGTTCGGGCGCAAATCGAAGCCGCCATTCGCCGACGGGCGGTGACCACCGACAGTGTCGAGATTCCCACCCCTGCTGAAGGCTGGACCAGCCGACTGGTCTATGGAGCCGATGGCCGGCCAGGCGTCGCTGCCTTTGACGATGACACCAATCTGGTGGTCGACAACGCCGCTGAGCTCAACATCTTCGGCGATGGTGTGATGGATCCCGGCGAAGTGCAGCAGGCAATCACGGCATTCGAAAATGGTGTTGATGACTACATGGTCGTCATGGGCGCCGCGCCGCCCGCCAATGCTCGCTTGCTGGACTACCTGCGTTACCGGGTGGTGTTGGAACTCAAACGACGCGGCGTGATCCCCAGCGGACTGATGCCCGATATCGATCGTTCTCAGGTGGTCGCGTACGGCTACACCTTGGCAGACCTCGACGAAGTCGAGCGGCTGGTGAATAACGTGATCTACGGTAACAATAGCGCGCCGGTCTCGTTGACTCGCACGGAGTTTGCTACGTTCGGTGGGTTGCTCGCGCCAGAGTTGTTGGCGGGCCAGAAGATGGACGTCAATCGCCCGTTTGGCGATGGCCGAGACAACAACGGCAATGGCGTGGTCGACGAACCAGCCGAAGCGGGCGAGCCCTGGATCGACGCCAATGGCGATGGCGAGTTCACTGGCGATGGAACCCTGGCCAACAGCGAGCCGTTCCTCGACCTGAACAACAACGGTTTCTTTGATCCGAGTGTTGATTCCCTCTATGGCGATCAGCTTGGCGTGCCCGTACCGTTTGATCACGTGCGCGGGGTCGACGCCAACGGACGTGGGGTGATGGCGGGCACTGGCGCCATCGTCCGTGACGACGGCCAGATGGCTCGGCAGCTGTACGCGCGGCATCTCTACTGCTTGATGCTGCTCGTCATGGACGAGAACTACCTGGTTCCGTTCGACGACAAAGATCCGCAGGTGGCGGAGTATCTGGATCCCGATTCCGTGAGCATCCAGTCCCAAGGAACGGGGCAACCGAACATCGAACGGCGGAGTGTTGCCAACCAAATCAAGCTAGACCTGATTGCTGACCGGGGTCTGGCGGAAGCCGATGCTCAGGCAGAGGCCCGGCGGATTGCGCTGCGTAAGCTCACTTGTCGCAAGATTGCTCAATGGGCCATCAACTGCGTGGAGATGCGCGACCCGGACGCCATTTGTACGCCGTTTGAGTACGACGAAAACCCGTGGGACGGCTGGAACGTGGTCGACTCACGTGGCAGTCGCGTCTTCCCCTTGGATGGAGACGTGACCACGGATGAGAACTACCAGTACACGCGGGACGTCAGCGAATCCGGCTGGACCGCCCCCCAGCGCGTGAATGGCTACAACGGCGCTGCGATTCCGGATACCGAAGAGGTGGCTCACTACGAACAGACCCGTGGGTTGGTGTGGGGTATGGAGCGCGCCGAATTGTTATTGACCGAAGGCATGGGGCTGCACGATCGCCGGGTGAGCAACGAGTCTGCCGGTGGATTCTTGTCGACCGGGGAAGCTAACCAGAACCAAGAAGATAGCCAAGTCGATGACGATCTCGACCAGTTTTATCGCCCTAAGGGTTCCGCGTTTGTTGAAGTTTATAACCCATGGCCGACCGATGGCCCGCTGCCGGCTGAACTCTACCGCGATCGATTTGGCCAGTTCCGCTTTTGCGAAATGGATCGCGACTCCGAGAACAACGGCCCCCCGATAGATACCAACCTGGATGGCATCGCGGACAACGGCGATGCTCGCAGTGACGTCTTGGTCCAAGGCGTGCTGCTTGATCGCCTAAGTGATGGCGAAGCGGAGGTGCTCGACTCCCGGGGTGTGGCGAAAGGCTTCACCGCGCCGTCGCCTGTCTGGCGGATGATCTGCATCGAGCAGCATCCCCAGCTGCGAAACGACGATCCGTTTGACAATGAATTGGAACTGGGCGGTAGCGACTACCTGCGCTTCGAACCCGGCCCGATTGCAACCGACCGTGCGCCGGCAGCTTATACGAGCATCGCCGATGAATCCCGAGATCGTGAGTCCGAGATTCTCGGCACCTTGTCCGGGCAGAACGCCTTCCGTCCGACAACCACCCAGGTGCTCAGTTCGGTCCGGGCGGCGCTAAATGATCCGTTCTATGAGCCGGCGCGTTTGCCCGATCCAGACTTCCCGACGTTCGACCGCGAGGCCTTGCCGTCCGTCAGTAAGAATGGCGAACGCTTCACCTACAAGAAGCCCTTGGAGTACATCGAACGAGAGTGGTACTTCACGCGGGGGGCGTCGTTTGATCGTTCCGCGAACGTCCCCGGATGGGCAGGTAGCCAACCGCCGCTCGACCCGCAAGATGTGCAGCTTTGCATTCCTGATCGCCCGGTTCGCTTTCGCCTAGGCAGTGGCGGCTTCGGCGGCGCGCAGAACATCGGCAGCGACAACTTGCCCAAGGGGGCGGAAGCCTATCGAGAGCTGTGGCCTGAAGGCGTTACGCAAGAGGTTTTTGCCGGAGGGGCGACCCTTGGCGACGTGTTGGTGTACCGTCGCAGTTTCCCGCCGATCATTGAGATGGACGGCAACGAACAGGACGCGGTACGGCGAATTCAATATAACCCCTTCACTGCTGGTTTCGGTGGCAATGAACCGGTTGATCGCTACCGGACGCTGCCGCTGGCCCCGATCTTGCCGGGGCAGTATGGCGTGATTGGCTCAGCGGGCTTTGAGTACACGCAGTTGCCCGGCCGGTATATCACGCGCATCGGACGCCTAGAGGGCGAGGATGCCAATGTAATTGCCAGTGGTGATCGGACCGTGAATCAATCGCGTCGGATCGAGTTGGTTCCCAGCCGCAATCCTTATCTGCATCAAGTCTGCGTCGGGCGTAACCTGGGCGACGAGTACCGGCTGATGGCGCCCGCGGGTCCTAACAATGAGTTCTTGGTCAATGCCACCGACCCTTCAAGTATTCCCAAGACGCCCAACAGCCTGACCGACACCATTGCGGGCGTGGGCAGTTTGAAAGAGTTCAACGACGATCCTACTCAGCCTGCGTTCTACACCAATACGAACGACGGCATCCAGGCGTACGAAATCGATCCCTCCAACGCGGACGACATGCGGCTGTACTGCATTCGCCCGGCCGTGGCGATTCCGATGGTAGGCATGAACATATCCGAACCGCTTGACCACTATGTGCTCCGTCGATCAGAACTTGAAGCGCGGCCGGTGGAAGAGGGAGGCCAAGGAACGGCGTCAGGCTTTAGCAAGAACTGGCGCCCGGATGAGTACGCTGGCGAAGGGCGTTACGAGAACACCAACAATGTGAACACGGAGAATGGCTACGATACGCCGTTTGACATTGCTCCGGAACTGATCGTCAACCACACCACCCCCAACTACCGGTCGGTTCATTTGCAGAGGTTGGCCAATCCGTTAGTGGCTTGGAACCCCGCTCCTCTGAAGGTCGATGGGACCGCTCATCCGCAGCACGACCCAACCCGGGCCGTGAATCCTTACCTGACCGTCGACTCGATGTCGCTAGACGTCACCGCGATGAACAGCATCAATACGGACGAAGAGAAGGTGAACCCCGGCGCCGTGAACGATGCTGGGCAGAACGAGGGCACGGACTTGCCACCACGGACCGATGGCTTGGCGGACCTAATGAGCTCTGGCGGTGGTGGAGACCCTGAAGAACTGCACAAGCAGGCGCACTATCGCCCCATTCTTGGCGGCGGCGAAGACGCTCCTCCCAATCCCGAGCAAACCGACTGGCACAAGGTGTCCATGCGTCTCAGTACGCAACACCGCGGTCAGCATGTCGAGGATGTGGGGTTTAACGCCACCACCGGCACGGCCGAGGAGACGCTCCTTGAGAACCGACTAGTGTGGCAGCGAGAACGACCGAACCATTTTCTGGACGTCCTGGATTTTCGTCTCGATTCGACCAGCGTTACTGAGTCGCGCGGGTCTTACGAGACGCTGGGCGGGGCGGCTGCGGTTGGCATTGCGGCGCAGGAGATTCTGACCGCCTTAGGAGGGCCGGACGACCTGACCTTCGATTTCGTGCTCGAACACACGCTGGGCTACGACAACTACGCGATGAATCGACGGGTCTTTACGAACCCTGAATTCAACGATGATGGATCCCCCAAAGGCACGCCCACCAGCGAAGACCGGCTTTTCTTCAAGGGCGAGGTCGAGGTCGTGGGATCGTTTGTCTCGGAGTTTGATCGCGATGCCTTCAACACCGACGCCCAGAGCTATTGCTATCGCGTTGATCTCAACGGCGATGGAATCCTGGGTGACTTGGTTGGTGTTCCTCAGGTGAATGAGATCAATACTCGCAGTACCGACGATCCTCGTACTCCCGAGGACGAGATCGGCGAGATCGATCGTCGTGACAACGATACCTATCCGTGGCTGACCTGGAACAATCGCCCGTTCGTTAGTGCGTTGGAGATGCTGCAAGTTCCGGCGAGTTCATCTTCTAAGCTGACCTCGTCCTATACGGTGGTGAATCCTAAAGAAGCAAATCCCCCCGGACGCTACGCGAGCCAAGACGTTGTTGAGACGGCGGCCCTGGAGGAAGTGGACACCGTCACCAATGGCGCGCGATACAACATGGAGGTGCACCCGTATGGCCACTTGATGCGAGCATTCCAGTCGTCTGAGTTGCCTGCATGGGTCGATACCACGTCGACGGCAGCCGGCGAGATCGCCCCGCTTGGCGCGGGCAACTTCTATCGAGTTGCCGATTACCTGCATACGGCATCACGATACGTGGGTACTGATACTCTGCTAGACCCGGCGCTCTTTAACTCTCAGCGGAGCGTTCTTCTGGAGGACCCGAGACGTCCCTTCCTCGCCCCCTTTAATCGAGTTGCGGAACTACGTGAGCCTGGCAAGCTAAACCTCAACACCATGGTTGGGCGCGCTGATCCGAACGAACCTGTCGATATCTGGTCGCCTGCCTACGACGGGCTGATGCACCGCTTCGCGGACGGTAACGGAATTGACTACGCAGACTCCAACAGCGCTGCGGATGACAGCCTTGTCTCAGGCGGGCACTTGGGGCCCGCTTGGCGTGACGTGGTGGTAAGTCGGCGCGGGTATGCATTGCCAGCCGCGCCGCTAACCGTTATGGATCAGACACTTCTTAAGGTGTTGGACTATTCGCAAGACGCACTGCACCCAGGTTTTCCGTCACGTTTTAGCAACCCCTTCCGAGCGGCGAGCGCGGGTGATCTCGTGCCAATTGCTGAGATGGTATTGCCTGGTATCGACGCCTCTTTAATGCGTGCCCATCACTACTCGCCCGGCGGCGACGGCGAATGGGGCGTAGCGAGTGTGGACGACCGTCGGGTTCATAAGGACCCACTGGATCCTGACGGCCTGATTCAGACGGGCGTAGACAACCAACCGGATAGCAATCTCGTAATCGATGACCATGCAGAAGCGGGCGCTGGGGATGACATCCTCTTGATGAGGCCGGTTGGAGCTATCCCCGATTCGCGCAAGCAGCTGTTGAAGCTTATTGAGAGCACCTCCGGGGCAGTGATTCCGAGCCCTACGATGCCACTCTTTGCTTCTGGCTGCACCGAGCCTTCGCTGGATGCGGGGCGGAATCCGGGGATTGCTTACGGGCCGATGACGCGGTTGCAGAATTTGACGACCACGCGCTCCGGTTGTTTTGCGGTTTGGATTACGGTTGGCTTCTTCGAAGTTGCGCCGGCCCCAAGCTTTGCCAACGCAACGGTTGCCGAGAGGTTTGGCAATAACCGCGAGTTGTATAACCGGGTTTACCCCGAGGGGTATCAGTTGGGGCAGGAGATCAACATTGACACCGGCGACACGCAACGTTTCCGGGCATTCTATATCGTGGATCGTACCCGGCCCGTCGCGTTCAAGCCGGGTGAGGATGTGAATACCGAGGCGGCGATCTTGCTGCGAAGGCGCATCGAGTAACCGTGGCGAGATGAACGGAAAGAGCATTGGCTGACAAGCAGCAAGCGGACTCTTCGGCAATGATCCCGGTGCTGCTGATCGCTGCGCTGTTGGTGGGAGCCACTTTGCTTTCGATGCTGGCTCCAAGTCAAGACGGCTTGCAGGCGAGTGGTGCGCCATTGCCACCGCTTGCCGTTGAGGGGTGGATCAATGCCGTGGGCGACTCGCCGACCCGCGAGTCTCTCACCGGCAAGGTGGTGGTAGTCGACGTGTGGGCGCTGTTCTGTGCTCCGTGCCGGGCAGCGATGCCAGAGATGGTGGAGTTGCGCCGCCGGTTTGCCGACCGAGAGGACTTCGCCATCATCGGCTTAACCCCCGATCCGCATGCCACTCCCGACGATGACTTGGAGACGTTGCAAGCCTACGTCAACAGCCTCCCAGGACTCGACTGGCCGATTGGCTATGGCGCCGTGCCGATGCTTGACGCTCTTGAAGTTGATCGCTTCCCGACCCTGATCCTCTACAGCCGACAGGGCGTTTCTGTTTGGCGCGGTTGGGATGTCGCTAGCTTGGCTAAGGAAGTCGAGCAAGAGCTGGGCAGCTAGCGACCTGCGAGTTGGCCAGCCCGTTGCAAGCAGCTTCGAATGCGTTGTTCGACCAGGTCGAGAGCTTGCTGGTTATCAAGGCTGCGAACTTCTTCGTGCGGAATCGTCTGGCCGTAGCAGAGGCCAATGCGGACCGGCTTGGGAAACGAGCTGCCGCGTGGCATGGCCAGAAACGGTCCATCGACGGCTACCGGGACGATGGCCGCCTTGCCGCGTTGGACCAACGCCAGGAACCCAGGCTGCAGCGGTTGCAGTTGGCCGTCCAGAGAGCGCGTGCCCTCAGGAAAAACCAATACCGCGTCTCCTTGCTTGATTCGTTTGAGCGTTGCGCGAATGCCGGCGAGGCCTGCGCCATCGCGATCGATGGGTACGGCGTCGTAGGACCGGATCAGCGCTCCCAGGGGTCCCTTGAAGAGGGTGTCTCGGGCTAGGTAGGCGATCTGTCTGCGGCACATGACCCCGACCAGTACGGGGTCGAGATGGCTTTGGTGATTACAAACGAAGACGACGGGTCCTTCAGGCGGAATGGCCTGGTGGCCTTCCCGACGCAATCGAAACCAAACACGAAAGAAGCTGCCTGCCACGTACTGGGTAAGGCGATACCAGAGTCTTTTCCAGAGAGGTCGATCCACAGAAGCGGCGCGAGGTTTAGGGCTGCAAGGTTCAGCCGCCGTTACTGGCGGGCTCTTCGGTGGCTGGCTGGCGGCTGACGGGCTCGCTCAAACGGTTACGGCGCGACTGAACGATTTCCATCAATTTGCCGACAACCTGTTCTGGCGAGTCGCCGTCGGTGTTCACCTCGATCATGTCCTCCGTCTTGGACAAAGCGCCCACCGGGCGGGTGCAATCCCGTGCGTCGCGGTCTCTTTGCTTCTCGAGGACTTCTTGGTAGGTGACTTCTTCTCCACGGGAGAGCAGGTCTTCGTACCGCCGCTGGGCGCGGACCTCATCGCTGGCGGTGAGGTAGATTTTGCATTCCGCGTCCGGGAAAACGACTGTGGCTTGGTCGCGTCCTTCGGTAACGACGTCCTGCCTCTCCGCAGCTTGTCTTTGAAGCTCCACCAGGCGCTCTCGCACGCCAGGATGATCGGCGGCGTAGCGAGTTGACGTGGTGATATCAAACTTGCGGATGGCAGAGGTTACGTCCTTGCCATCGAGTCGCACTTTGCCATCCGTAAGATGGATGTCGATTTCTTGCGCGACCTGAAGAAGTTTGTCGGCGTCAGCCAGATCGACGCCCCGCTCAATCGCGGCCAGCGTGACGGCTCGATACATGGCGCCCGTATCGAGAAACCGAAAGCCAAGCCTGGCGGCCAAGACTCTTGCGGCGCTGCTTTTTCCGGCCCCGGCGGGGCCATCGATCGTGACAATCATAGAGTGAGGGAACGCGATTGCGAGTCGGTTTGGTCGCCGCTACGCCACGGGGCGAGCCTGCCGGCTGCAGCGTTGCCCGCCGAGCCAGCGAAGAATCTACCATGAGGCCTCAACCTGTAGCCAGCCGTAGGCGCCGATTTCGATAGCCGCGGCGCCCTCCTCAACCACGATTTCCTCCTTGGGGACGCCTCGGAAGCTGCAGAGTCGGGCTGAACGGAAAGGTTGGTAGCAGCGGAGTCGGACGGCCGTCGCGCGGCCTTCAGTCTCGACAATTCTAGCCCTGACGCCCGTGGCAACTCCCTTTGGCGAGCGCGTCGCCTCGGTGTGACTAAGGATCACGTTGGCGGCATCGAGATGCAGCCACCACCCAGTGCGAGGGCCCGGCTTCCCCGTAGTGCTGACAACAACGGGCGGAGCCAGTGCTGCCAGGCCATCTGCGGTGGGGTAGGCGGCGTTCGCAGAGACTGCGATGCGAAGCTCGGCAGGCGCGTCTTCATGTTTCGCTAAGACGAGGTCAACGACTCCCTGGCTGCGTCGAGAGCAGACGATCGGCCGCTCGACGGCGACAGAGAGGGCGGCTGCTGAATCCTGATAGATTTGAAAGCCGTCGCCAGCGAGAAAAGAGGAATGGTGAACAGGCAGACGCGTCCACTGAAGTCCACGGCAGACTCGCTCGCTTCCTGAACCGGACTTCAGCCGGCAAACGATTTGGTCCCCGGTCCGCATGGCCGACCGCGGCTCCACGTCCATTCGCATGATAAGTGCGGGAGTATTGGCCTGGAGGCTGACGACCTGGTTGAATTCAGCGAAGACCGTGCCGTCGCGAGACTCTAGGACGCCTGCGCTGCGGATCTGTCCACACAAAGTGTTGCTATGATCGACCGTGACCTCTTGCGCCGTCATGCTGACGGGCAAGGCCACTCCGCGGTGCGAAACAATGAACAGTCTCTGTGACAACTGGTTGCTACGGGTCGCGTGATGTCGAAGCGACTTGACCCCGCCGGTCTCGGCGTGAACGGTAACAATCATGTGCTCGTTCTGTAGGGCATGATGCTCCGCGCGTGGCGGCGAGCCAGCCACTTCATCGGCGCGAGTAACCGCGAAGCCCAGGGCGGGGGTGACCTTGGCTGCAGTGCTGGCCCTAGCCGATGTCCATGGGTTTAGTGAAGTCCATTCCGTATCGGCATTGGCGTCAGGTTCTGCACCGATTGCCCGCAACAAGTCAGGTATGGCTTCGTCTTGCCTTTGTGACGAGTCGTGAGAGTCGGTCTGTGCCAGAGCTACGTCTGCTAGTCCTTGGAGGAGGTGATCACGAGCCTCTATTGCAGAGGACCTTGCCGGAGCGCTAGGGCAGTGTGCTGTCCGGGGGCCCAAGCCATCGCTGCCGACCGTGGACCAGTGGTCGGCCGTAGATGATGTGGCAAGATAGTCTTGCATGGTGACAAACTTGCCGAGCAAATCGCTCCGTTTAGATATCGTGATGAGATCCTGGTAGAACGGACTACGATGACCAGCCCAGCCTGCGAAGAGGACCGTGGGAACGTGGTCTTGGCTGAGGGTCGCCGCCAAGTGCTCGTGCAACCCGAGCATGGTTTCTGGCAAAGCAAGGTCGCGGGGCGGGGCGAGCGCGGCTTCGAGTGTCGCGCCATCGAGGCCTACCCACGTGGTTCGCCCTTGATCGAGCGGAGGCAACGCTTTCCCGTCAAAACCACACAGTAAGGCTCCCTGGTAGTCCATTGATTCAAGCAACTGCGGCAGTCGCGGGGGTAGCGATGAGCAATGTTGTGCAAATAGCCGTGCAGGTTCGCCGATGAGCCTCTCCACCGCGCGCGAGCAGTTGCGTATCTCCCGAAGCAAAGACTCTGGAGAAAGCGTTGCCAGGTCGGCGCCGCTATAGCCGCCGGCGAGCACCGACATACGGCCGTTGCTGACCGCCAGGCGAAGTGCAGCCTGGCTCTCGGGCGCCGTTTCGCAGATTGTCTCCGCAGCACTGCCCGTCAGCAGAACATTGGTTGCCGAGCTCTCGGCGATGGCGTCTCTGAGAGGCGATCCGAGCCCCGCATCGTCAACGAGAGTGACATCTAGTAAGAACAGTTCCAGTGGATAGGTGTTTTGCCGTGCGTCTTCCAAGTGGTCGTAGCAACGACGCAGGGATTGCTCGAGCTGAGTAGAATCTCCAGTCAGAGCCGCGCCAGCAGACAGCAGCACATCCTCCTCAAAGCGATCGGCAGCCTCACGCAAGGTAGCTTGTAGGCTGCCCGTAAGGGCAATGGTTTGGAGAAAAGCCAAACCAAGCGCAAAGGAGTCTTCAGCGTCTGCCAGACGAACGCCCTGCAGTTCGGGCAGTGCCGCGTGTGTTGTGTCCACGATGGCTGCGCGATCCGCGACGCCTTCAATAACGACGCAACCTGCGCGGTCTTGTGAACGCACTTCGGCGAGCCAGTCTGCTGACGGCTTTCGGAAGCAGTGAGGTACGATCAACAGTCCCTCAGACCAGTCCGCGGGGGCAGGAGGCTCCAGTAGAGAAACGATCTCTGGCAGGCGGCGGACGGCATTCAGCAGTTGTGGCTGCCAGGCGGCTGTCCAACTGGCAAGCAGGCACGCGGCCTCCTCACCAACAAAGTGAGTCGGGAAATCCTCAAGACCGTCACAAGGCGCCAGGACCCCAATCCGTCGTAAGTTCATTCTGCAGAGAGCGTTAGGGTGGTGTGGCGGCGCAGTCGTCTAAGGCGGTGAGGCCCGGCGCGGCGAAGTCCCAACGCATTCTCCTCGACGGCCGTGCAGATAGCTACACAGAAGCCAAAGTCAGACTAGAATGGAGGTTACGTCGCGGTGCGTCGCACGGGAAGAGCGCAATGCTTGTCGGTTCCCATTGATGACCAGGGCCTGTGGGCTCCAACCGGGCCCGACCATTCTTCAGTGGCCCGGTTTGTTGGTCGTCCGCCGCGATCTTCACGGAACATGAGAAAAGAAGGTAGTTAGCGATGGCGAAGTCTTCCGCCGTTTGGGGAATTGATATTGGCCAATGTGCGCTCAAAGCGTTGCGTTGCCGCCCCCATGAAAAGGACAGCAATCGAGTTGTCGTCGAAGCCTTTGACTACATCGAGTACCCAAAGCTTCTTAGCCAGCAGGACGCCAATCGCGAGGAGTTGATTGCCGAAGCGCTGGAGACGTTCCTCTCGCGAAACGAAATCAAAGGCGACTCGGTCGCAATCGCGGTTCCCGGGCAGAGCGGTCTTGCTCGCTTTATCAAGCTGCCCCCCGTTGAAGCGAAGAAGATTCCGGACATTGTCAAGTACGAAGCGAAGCAGCAGATTCCCTTCGCGCTTGAGGATGTGGTTTGGGACTATGAGCCACTGGCCGGCGGAAACCAGGACGATGGCTATGCGTTGGAGACCGAGGTCGGCTTGTTCGCAATGAAACGCGACCAAGTGGCTCGTGCGCTTCAGCCGTTGGAGGCAGCCGGCATCGAAGTCGACACCATCCAGCTTGCTCCGCTGGCTGTCTACAACTTCACCACCTTTGATCGTCTTGGCAATCTCGAGGACGCCGAGGAGTTCGATGCCGAGAACCAGCCGCCCTCGATTGTCGTGCTCTCTTTCGGTGCAGAAACCACCGACCTGGTGGTGACCAACGGCTATCGTGTTTGGCAGCGCAACATACCGATTGGCGGCAGTCACTTCACCAAGGCTCTTGCCAAAGAGATGCGGCTCACTTTCGCCAAGGCTGAGCATCTGAAGCGCAACGCGACCCAAGCAGACGATCCCAAGGCCGTTTTCCAGGCGATGCGGCCGGTTTTTAGTGACCTGGTGACGGAGATTCAGCGCTCCATCGGGTTCTTTCTCAGCAATAACCGGGGGGCCGAGCTCAAAGAGATCATTGCGCTGGGCAATCCGATGAAGCTTCCTGGCTTGCAGCGGTACTTGGCTCAAAATCTTGAGCAGACGGTTACGCCAATCGAGGAGTACCAGGCGCTGGTTGGTGGCAGTGTGACAGCCGCCCCGCAATTCAAGGATAACCACCTCAGCTTTGCCGTGGCCTATGGCTTGTGCGTGCAGGGCTTGGGGGACGCCAAGCTCAGCACGAGCTTGCTGCCGGAGGAGATCATCACCAAGCGGTTGATCCGGAGCAAGAAACCTTGGGCCGTTGCCGCGGCTGCGCTGTTGCTCTTGGGGCTGACCGTCAACTACTTCAGCTATGTCGCGTCCTGGAGAACCGTCAATATTGAGAAAGACTGGCAGTCCGCTATTAGCGCTGCCAAGAGAACCAGCGGTCAGTCCAGCAGCTTAACGGGTGAAGACAGCCAGCTGCGAGATCGCTTCAGCTCGATTAAGACCATCGGCGACAACTTGCAAAGCAACGCCGATGGTCGGCTACTGTGGCTCGAGCTAATCAAAGCGGTCGACGTGGCGGTGCCTAAGGATGAACGTCCAGCTGATCAGCGGCAAAAGACCGCGAAGGATGTCTCTGAGCGGACTGAGTTGCATATCGAGTCAATGGACTGCCAATTCTTTCCGGACTTGGGTCGATGGTTCGCTGGTCCCGTGCAGACCATGTACGAGAAAGCGCTGAAGTCGGAAGAACTGGCTGAGACGGCCGCGGCGGCTGAAGCTGCCGCGGCGGCGGCGGAGAATCCCGATGCAACAACCGAAGACGACACCGCTGGCGACGCCGGGGACGAAGCCACCGATGTGGACTCGGCAGAGGAGCCTATCGATGACTTCGGGGAAGAAGACCCCGGTGGCGAGTTCCCAGACGAAGGCATGGGCGCCGGGTTCGACGACGGTGGATTTGACGAAGGTGGATTTGGTGACGAAGAGGCGGGAGCGATAGGGCCCGAAGGACCAGGGTGGGTTATTCAATTGGTCGGCCACCACTTCCATAATCGCCTGGAAGGCAACGCCGTTGATTTAGACGACGAAGGGGCCCGGTTCGTTCGCAAGACGTTGATACGTAATCTGCTGGAAAAGTCGGTCATGCTTCCTGATGGCGAGAACGGCGAACTGGTAGAAGTGCCCCTGACGGAGCTGCAGATTTCACACCCCGTATTGGTTACCGCCTTGCGGATAGGAGACGAGACTTACGATCCCGAAGCCCAGCCAGAGGACCCCTCTAGCGGTGTGACCACGGTGCGACCCCGACCTACGGTGGGCGCACTTGGGGGGGCGGCACTCAGCGAAGGAGCGGACATTGAGGAGCCGCCGGAGTACTGGGAGCTTCGTCGTTACGACTTTGTCGTCCAATTCGTGTGGAAACCAACGCCCCGCAATATCCGCAACGGACAAGACGAATCAGATGAGTCGTCTTTCGACGACTCGTTCTAAGCGACCTATAGGACTGTGTTTTGCATCCGAACCTCGGCGGTCGCCCTCAGGGGCGCGTTCAAGTAGCCATCGTTTGAGCCACCCAAAGGGTGGGAAGAGAAATCTGAAATGGATCAACTCCGCGTCGCCTTGACCTGGCTTAAAGAGCAGCACTTCTGGGTGTTGACGGTGATTGCGTCAATTACGGCCGTCATTTGTTGGTACTTGGCGGCCGCCGCGTTGGCGGATCAGTTCAAGTCAAACCAAGGGAAGATCAACACCGAGTTCAACGCCATGCGCGGCGTGGGGGGCAAGCCTTTTCATCCCAACGACGTTGTGAACCAACAGCAGGCCGCGGAAATTGAGGCACTGGCGACTCGGGTCAGCGAAGTTTGGGGTCGCAGGTACCAGAGACAGCGCGATGAAGTTTTGCAGTGGCCTGCACAGTTGGACGCTCCCAATACGGAAAGCAGCACCAGCTTCATTCACCATGTCAGTGACAAGCAATTTGGAGACTTCATTAGTGATCGTTTCCGTGATCGTTATTTGAACTACATCCAAAAACGCTTTCCCGACTTGCCGAAGATCATCAAGGCTCAAGAGCTCTCCGCTGACGGCGGGCAGGCGGGCGTCGGCGAGCTGGGTGTGGGGGGGCTGAGCCTTGCAGACTATCGGCCTGCAAACAACAGAGGCGCCGGCAGTGAGATTGTCGAAGAGGAAGACTACTTGGTCCGCTGGCAAGATCAAGGCGCCATCAAGCAGCAGTTGGCTTGGAGTCGCCGGCCGTCTGCCTTGAAGATCTGGGTTACACAGGAGGATCTGTGGGTTTACGAAACTTTGCTCCGAGCGATCGCCGCCACAAATGAAGCGGCCAAAGCGGATCGCTACAGTAACGCTGCGGTGCGAGACATCTACCAACTGCAAGTTGGTCGCGAAGCTGCTAAGTCCCTGCGGACTGAGAGTCGCATTTATCGACCCGCTGGAGAAGCCTCGCCTAATGCGCTGTCAGCCGAAATGGGGATGGAATCAGAGATGCCCATGGAGATGGATTTAGAGGCTACGGGCGAAATGGACTTCAGCGGCACGGATGGTCCAGAGTCTCAGCTCCTCCTGGCAGGCCGGTACATCGACGCAGACGAAAAACCGTTGCCAGCCCCAAGGGATGGTGAGGAGATAGACTTCGGGCTTGAGTTCAAACGATTGCCAGTCAAGCTGAACTTGAACATGGACCAACGCTGGTTGCCCAGGCTGTTGGTGGAATTGGCGAACGCGCCTCTTCAAGTGGAGGCGAAAGAGGTACGGATCAATCCTGCCGGCGGCATGGGGGCGAGTGGTGGGTCGGGCGGGGGGCGTTCTCGTCAACTCCGGGCGCTGCAACTGGCCAGTCGCACAGGGAACAGCGCTGGCGGCTTCTCTAACGGTAGCGATGGAGTGGCGGCCTTCGACCCCGAGCCACAGGTGGGCAGCGTTATCGTTCGTGGTGTGGTCTACATCTTTAATCCGCCCGATGAATCGGCCCTAGCCGTGGATAACGATGGCGGATTCGACGATGACAGCTTCTAACTTCTTGCCTCTCGAGATACGTCACACCGTTCGTCCTTTGCTTCAACACTCAGCCAATCCGTGAGAACACGGTCATGAGCATCCAACTTAAAAACGCCAGCAAGCCCAAAGCTTTTTTCCTGCTCCACGGGGAGAAGATCGGAGTCGGTCTCATCGCTCTGTTGGCAGGTTGGCTTGTGTATGCATCGACCGGGCAAGAGAGCGAAGATCGCCAGCCGAGCGAGCTCTCCTCCCTCGTTCAGCAAACCACCAATCGAATGAATGGCTTTACTTGGGAGGAGGCTCTAGAAGCCGATCCACCTCCCCCCTTAGCCGAAGACTTCCAGGCAGCGGCTGACGAAACAATCTTGGCGGATCAATACGCTGTGAGTCGACAGGGTTGGAATCCTAGCCCGGTTCCCCCGATCGTCCTGAGACGCGATCCCGTGCTGTTACCGCCAGTTGCTTTGGAAGGGCATGGATACACGCTGCTCGTCCCGTTCTATAGCGACGCCAATGCCAAGAGGCTCGCTCTGGAACAGCGCGCCGAGGAAGAAAGGCTGGAGCGCGATCGGGCTGCTCGGAGTCGGCTGGCGGATGACGAAAGCGGTCGCCGCGGACGCAATGCTGACGATGACCTTGAGTCAGGTCGTAACGCGAGGCGACGTCAGGGGCGATCGAATCGCCGCCAGCAAGGCGCATCGCTAAATGGCGATGAACTGATCGAGATCAGGTCGTGCGCCGTTGTTCTGGCCAAGGTGCCAGTCATGGACCAGCTGAAGGTCTATCGTGATACGTTTGAGAATGCCCTGGGGTACCAACCCGCTAAAGACATTCCTGACTATCTGGGGTTCTTTGTCGAGCGTGCCGAGGTGAGGAGCGATGGTGAGTTGAAGTGGGAGCCAGCGCGACTCCGAAACGGTCAAGGGGGGAAGTCTCTAAGGGCGGTTACTGAGGATACGATTGCGGCCTCGGTGGCAGACTGGGTCGAAGAGGCCGAGCCCTTGCTAGACGACCGCTACTTCCATCCCGTGCTCACTTTTCCTCTTCCCGGGTTGGTTGATCGGAACTGGGGGCCCGAGGTGGTTCATTCCGGTTTGCCGTTGGCTAGCGATAGCGACTCAAGCGAGGATGATGCTGAAGACCCCGATGCGTTGAGTCCCCTTGATGACGAGGAAGACGATCTCTTTGGCGGAGCAAATTCAGGCAGAACTAGCGAGCGCGCCTCGCGGCGCCAGCCTGGGAGACGATTGGGCTCTCGTGGCAACTCGGAGCAGGGCGAAAGGTCTCATGGCCCAGCCAAGCGAGGAATTCGAGGGCCCCGGGGGTCTCGAGGCGGTCGCCAAACCGAAGACTTTGCTGCTGACTTCATGATGGCTCGATACCTCGACTTTGACGTTCGTCCTGGCCGGCGCTACAAGTACCGTTTTCGACTGATCCTGCTGGATGCGAACGGCAAAGGCCAGACACGTGGAGTCTATCTTGAGAAGGACGTAAAGAAGCGCGTTGATGCAACCAAGCGGACTCGCCTGCCGTTTGTAATGACCGAGTGGAGCGAGCCAAGTCGCGCCATTTCGATTCCACTGGCGGGTAGTGTGTTGGTGGCGGAAGCTCAGCAGTCAGTAACCAGTGGCACTACGGTCAATCTCGTCGTGCAGTCCTTCGGCAGGGGAGACGACGGCCGGGCCATGCAGGGCGCCATCGAAAAAGAGAAGATCCGGCCAGGCTCGGTCATGAACATGCGTGAGCGAGACGTCGAGATTCTCGACAAAGGCTATTGGACCAAGATGGACTTTACTTTCCGCACAGGCGTCACGCTCCTCGACGTCGAAGGCGGCAGGAAGCTGTCCAAAAAAATAACAGCCCCAGCCAGTGTCCTGTTGATGGATGCAACGGGTCGTTTGCGGGTTCGGGATCAGGTGTCTGATCAATCCGAAGTGCGTTACCACCGAGAGTTGCGTTCCGAGGAAGAAGATACCGGTGGTGGCGGCTCCTATGAGGACTTTGGCTACTGATCCTCGACAGGCTTCTTGCCTTGCGCAGCCAGTCGCTAGCACGGTTTTCCCGCCACGGCAGCGGAACCGGCATTGACTGGCTCCTTGTCGATTGCTAATTAACCGCCGCACTGTTTCTCAGCCGCCAGCGTGTGGCAGAGACGACAGCTGCCGGCAGCTCTTGCTCGCGGCCCTTGGCTGCCAGCATGTAGAAGTCGAAGGCGGGTATGGCTGCACGTCCGGCTCCGCGTTGCGTTTTCGCAACCAAGTCGGTCTGTGGCTCAACCATTGACAGAAAAGATTGCGCGGCAATCCGAACGCTAGCGTACGTGATCCGTCCTGTGGGGCGGTGCTTAGCGCGGGGCGATCCAACGCAACAAGGAGAGTTGAGTTGAACGCGACAGGGAAGATAGGGCTTGGTGGACTGCTGGTACTGACGTGTGTGCTCCACGTGGAGCCTGCGGCGGCGGGCTCAGGAATCGTCTTGCCGTGGGCTGCTACGGCGTTGGTGAGCCAAGTAAATGGCGAAGAAGCGTCGCCACCTTCGCTTACCAAAGAGCAGGTCGAGGCACTGCTGGCCCGCGCCAAGCAAGCCATCGCCGGCGGCAGACTGGATGTCGCCGATCGACTGATTGTTGAAGCCGAGTCTGCGGCAATCAGCTATCCCATGTTCTACAGCGGTGACACCCCGGCTCGTCTCCGCAGGGTTGTGGATCAAGCGAAGCGTGACCAGGCTCGCATGGCTCCGCGCCCGGCTCCCTCTGCTGTGCGTCCGCCTAATCCCTTCCAGCGAGACACGCAGGCGAAGCCCCGTGCGTTGCCTGCGGTTGGCCAGGAGTCATCGCCCCAGATGGCAGATGACCCCAAGGCACAAACGCTCCAGCTCATGGCCGCGTCCCGTGCCGCCATGAAGCAAGGAAACCTGCCGCAAGCGGAGCGATATGCCGTGCAGGCAGGCCAAATGAACGTGCCAGAAGCCGAGTTTGCCACGTCTGGTGATAGCCCCGCCCGGTTGGCCTGGGACCTCCAGAAAGCTCGCTATCAAGCCAACGCGCCGGTCGCACAGGCCGCGGCGATGGAGCCTGTTGGCGCTCCGCGCTATGGCTCGCAGGCGGTTTACGTTCCTGAGCAGGACGTCACCTCCAACCAGCCGGTGAACTCCCTGGTCGGCCCCGCAGGCGGGCCGCGGCTGGCACAGGCTTCCCGCTATGGAGAACCACAGCCACTCAATCGCGATAGTGCTACACCCAGCGCCGCGGAGCTCCTCAGCCAAGGTGAGCAAGCTCTGCGCAGTGGCGATCTCACTGCCGCGTGGAGGTTGTTCCAACAAGCCAACGCCCGGCGACCCGAGCTTGATGCCGTTTCGCAAGCTCGTATTGATACTCATTTGAAAATGCTTGCCAATGCACCTACCGAGCCGGCTGCTGTGCCCGCGCCATTTGCAGGTCCTATCAATAACGCGGGACCTGCCGAGCTCGCCCCACCGCCAGCGCGTCTTGACGACACCACCACTGGCTCATCGCTGTTTGACTCAGCTGATGCGGCCCAGCGTGTGTTGGTCAGGCAGCTCTCGACGGATGTCGGCAAGAAAACGCTCGAATCGCGCGAGATTCGCGCACAAGAGCCCCGCCGCGCTCTGGAAATCCTGAAAACGATGCGGATGGAGGTCGAAAACTCGCAACTCGCCGATCAATATCGCCGCCAGCTGCTGCGTCGTGTGGATGTTGCGATCGCTGAGACTGAGAAGTACATCAGTGACAACCGCGCTCAGATCGAGCTCGACGAAAAGAACGCTGCCGTCTTGGCCGAGGAGGAGCGCGCCAGCGCTACGCGGCTAAAGCTGCAGGAGAAGAAAGCGGCCATGGTTGACCAGTTCAACCGGCTGCGTGATGAACAGCGTTATGCCGAGGCAGAACTGATCGCCAAGCAGCTCTATGAAATGATGCCCGATGACGAAGTTGCCATCCTCGTCTGGCAGAACGCGAAGTTCCTGCGACGTGAAGTGATGAATCGTCAGATGAGGTTGGAAAAGGAAGGTAAGACCTACAAGGCAGGTTGGCTTGATCCCCAGACCGCCTCGATTCCGACGGTTTCTGATGGCGAGGAAGTGCACTATAGCCCCAAGACGTGGCCTGAAGCAGCCCGTCGTACCTCTCTTAGTGGTCGCTCGAATCGTCTCACTGAGCGTGAGTTACAGATTCAGCAGAAGCTGAAGACGCCGGTGCAGATGCAGTACCAAGATCAGCCGCTGAGTAAGGTGATCGACCAGCTTTCGCAAATGACGGGTGTGAACATTCATCTCGACCCTCGTGGTTTGAGCCAAGAAGGCGTGTCAAGCGATACGCCTGTGTCGCTGGACCTGAACCGAGAGGTAATGCTCAAGAGCGCCCTGAATTTGATTCTCGAGCCGCTCCGATTGAGCTACGTCATTAAGGACGAAGTGCTCAAGATTACGAGTGAGCAACTTCGTGATGGCGAGATCTATCCACAGACCTACTATGTGGCGGACCTGGTAACACCGATTCCAAACTTTGTGCCCAGCAACAACATTGGACTGCAGGGGTTGATTAACGATGCCCACGCTGCGTTGGGCTACGGTAACAGCGGTTTCGGCGCCCCGGGACCGACGGCCATGGTGGCGGGGCGTCGCCCCGGCATGCCAGGCGAGTCTGACCCGGCAATGCTTGCCAACCAAGTGAGTGGGCCGCAGTTTAATGGTTCCGGCGCCACCCTTCCGCTCGGTGGCGGAGGGCCTTCGCCAGGTGGCGGCGCCAACGCCGACTTTGAGTCGCTCATCGATCTGATCATTTCGACCGTCGCCAGCGAGACATGGGCCGAGAACGGTGGTGGCGAGGCAGAGATTCGCCGCTACGTGAACAACCTGAGCCTAGTGGTTAGCCAGACTCAGGCCGTGCACGAAGAGATTGCAGACTTGCTGGAGCAGCTTCGCCGGCTGCAGGATTTGCAGATTACGATCGAGGTCCGGTTCATTCGCCTCAACGACAGCTTCTTCGAGCGAATCGGGATCGATTTCGATGTGAACATCAACGACAACACAGTCGGCACCGACGACCTGGCCGCTGGCGGTGGCTTTGAGACGCCACGTGGCAGCCAGACGGTCGGCGTCGTTCAGCAGGTGGCCGGTGACCTGCCAGTATTCTCCAGCGACCTGGATGTCCCCTTCCGGCAGGGCAGCTTCGGTGTCGCCGTGCCACAGTTTGGCGGCTTTGATCCTGGGCAGGCAGCGTCGTTTGGCTTTGCAATCCTGAGCGACATCGAGGCATACTTCCTGATCAATGCTGCTCAAGGTGACCAGCGGACCAATGTGCTCAACGCACCTAAGGTGACACTCTTCAACGGACAAACGGCCTTCGTGGCTGACGCCTCTCAGCGGCCGTTTGTGATTAGTGTGATCCCCGTCGTTGGTGAATTTGCGGCTGCTCAGCAGCCGGTGATCGTCGTGCTCTCTGAGGGCACTATGATGAATATCCAAGCGGTGGTCTCCGACGACCGACGCTACGTCCGACTGACGGTCGTGCCGTTCTTCAGTGAGATTGGCGACGTCGATACGTTCACGTTTGAGGGTGAAACCACCACGGGAACTTCCAGCAGTTCGACGGACGCCGATGACGACGGCACGAACGAGGAAGATAGCGCCAGTGAGAACGTTGTTCGCAGTGGCACCACGGTTCAGCTGCCGACCTTCCAGTTTGTGTCGGTGTCCACAACGGTGAGCGTACCCGATGGTGGTACGGTGCTATTGGGTGGCATCAAACGCCTGAACGAAGGCCGTAGTGAGTTCGGCGTGCCGCTGCTGTCAAAACTGCCCTACATCAACCGCCTGTTCCGAAACGTCGGCATCGGCCGAGAAACCGATAGCCTGATGATGATGGTCACGCCGCGAATCATTATCCAGGAAGAAGAGGAGCAGAAACTGGGCTTCTCCGGGAGTTGATGGTGGCTTGAATAGATAATTCCCCACTAAGAGCCGTCGTGGTAGCTGACTACCGCGGCGGCTTTTTCTTTGCCATTGGCAGTGGGGTAGGACTCGACCAGCCAGAGACCCGTGGTAACAATCGATTCATGATCAGAAGCAACTGGCTCGCGGTGGCGGGCGTGTATGGAGCGCTGGGTATCGCCATAGGCGCTTTTGGAGCCCATGGCTTGCCGGCCGGTCTTGAATCGCAAGGCTATGAAGCAGAAGCCATCGTCACGCGCTTGGAGACCTTCGAAACAGGGGCACGCTATCATATGTACGCCGCGCTGGCGTTGGTCGGCGTCAGCCTGGCGCCAAAGGCTAGCCACGGTTTTATTTGGTCTGTCACAGCTTGGCTGCTGCTGTCCGGCTCGCTCCTGTTCAGCGGGTTGCTCTACGGGTTGGCGATCCTTGGGCCAGAGTGGCGTTGGCTGGGCATGATTGTTCCCTTAGGGGGGCTACTGCAAATCGGCGGATGGGTGATGATCGCAGTCACGGCCCAAAAAAGCGCTCGCTACAGCGGTTGTTGAGTTGGCGTGACCAGTTTGAGCCCAAGAACCGCTTAACGATCCATCCGCGGGTGGCTACGCGTACCTGCGACTCGCAGTAGTCGCGGTTTCGGTGGCATGCTGTGACTTTTTTAGACAAATGGTAGGACGACTTCCCAATAGGGGGTGTCCAGCGACGAACAGCACTCATAGGCGGAATATCTGCGGCGGAAGATCTGCAGTTGGACGTGGGGAGGGACTAATAATGCACGAGCGATCCTTCGAGGATGACCCTCGCAACAATCCGTTTAGTGACCAGTATCGCAATCCCTATCGGTCTCCCTCCCGAGGTGCGGAAGCCGCCGGCGCGGCCGGATTGGTGGATCAAGAAACTCGGCGATGGGCCGTAGCGTTGCATCTCTCACAGTTTGTCGGGATCCTGGTGCCCTTTGGCGGCTTCATCGTCCCGGTGCTCATTTGGCAACTCAAACGCGATGAACTGCCTGGCATCGACGCGCACGGGCGCGAGGTCGTAAACTGGTTCCTTTCGGAGACCATTTACCTGTTCGTCTTCGCGCTGCTGTCGCTGGCGGTCATCGGGCTTCCCTTCCTGATCGCCACCTTTGTCATTGGCGTCGTGTTTCCTGTGATTGGAGCGGTCAAAGCTGGCGACGGCCAGGTGTGGCGCTACCCGCTGGCGTTTCGCTTTTTCTGACCACTGCCCAGCAAGGTTGGTCGCCAAGTAATTGGACCCTGATCCCCTCACTCGACTTGCCCCTTCGCCCACCGGTGCGTTGCATCTAGGCAATGCGCGAACATTTCTGGTGAACTGGGCGCTCGCTCGACAGCGGGGTTGGCGAATCTTGCTGCGGATCGAAGATCTCGATGGACCCCGCATCAAGCGGGGCGCGGCAGAGCAAGCGATTGGCACACTCGAGTGGTTAGGGTTGGACTGGGACCAGGGACCACTCTACCAGAGCCACGATTTGGGCCCTTATCATGAAGCCCTTGCTTCGCTGGCCAGCCAAGGGGCGATCTACCCGTGCCGCTGCACTCGTTCGCAGATCATTGCCGCCAGTCTCTCCGCGCCAAACAAGGGCGATCACGAGGTTCGCTATTCCGGAGCCTGCCGCCCTGCCGTGGCCCAGCCAGCTAGGTTCCCGGGTGAGCAGGGAGTCGCGTGGCGTTTCCGCACATCTGCCGGAACGACGAGCTTCATGGACCACTTTGCCGGCGTCTGCGAGTACGACGTCCAGCAAACGGTGGGCGACTTTCTGGTCGCTACCAAAGCGGGCTTGCCCGGCTACCAGTTGGCGGTTGTCGTAGACGACGTACGGCAAGAGGTGACCCACATCGTGCGTGGTGATGACCTGTTGCCATCCACGCCACGTCAGATGTTGCTCTACGATGCGCTGGCGCTAGGGCCACCACCTGAGTACGTGCATCTACCGATGATCCAAGGGCCGGACGGTCGTCGGCTCGCCAAGCGGCATGGTGACAGTCGCATTGACTCCTACCGCGCTATGGGGGTGAGACCCGAGCGCATTGTGGGTCTGCTCGCCGAGTGGTGCGGGATCGGCGCGCGGATAGAAATGACTGCCCAGGAGTTTTGCCAGAGCGTTGATCTGGCTTCATGTCCACCCGAGGCGGTCGTCTTTACTGAACAAGACGATGCGTGGCTCAAATCCTGAGGTGGCAGTGATCTAGATCGCCGGACAGGGTTGTTGCGTCGTAGGCACAACAAGCGTGCGGCCGAAGGTTTCGCCCGCCAGCATTTGTGCGACGCGCTGGGCAAGTCCATCAAGCGAGATCGTTGTCAACCAGTCTGGGGGCAAGGTCACCGCCCAATCTCCGGCGAGCTGACGCCAGACTTCAAGTCGCGGTTCCCACGGGCACTTTGCCGAGTCGATGCCGGCGAGTGTTACTCCCCGCAGAATGAACGGGTAGACGCTCAGTGGCAACTCGGCACCTGCCACCAGGCCGCATGCTGCCACGCAGCCGCGATGGCGTGTCGATCGGATCAGTCTCGCCAGCGTTGCTCCGCCAACGGTATCGATTCCCCCACCCCATACGGCTTTGAGCAACGGGCGGTCCCCAGATGCAAGCCCTTCGCGATCGATCACGCGTCGCGCGCCGATTTGAAGCAGCTCGTCTGTCAAGGCTGCTTTGCCACTCATGGCTACGACTTCGAAACCGAGTTTAGCCAGAATCGCCACCGAAAAAATGCCCACACCTCCGCTCGATCCAGTGACAAGCAGAGGCCCGTGAGTCGGGTCAGCCCCATTCCTCAGCAGTGCTGCGACAGCCTGGGCCGCCGTGAAGCCTGCGGTGCCGTAGATCATGGCTTGTTCGGGGGTCATGGCCTCCGGCAGAGGTACCACCCAGTCCGCCGGCACCCGGACACGCGCGGAGTAGCCTCCCCAGGCGGCGCTGCCCAGGTCGTACCCCGTTACCAACACAGGATCGCCCGTTTGGAATTGGGGGGATGCGCTGGTCGATACCGTTCCCGCGCAGTCGATCCCCGGTACGTGGGGTAACGAGCCAACCACGCCCGGGTGACCTTGGCAGGCCAGGGCGTCTTTGTAATTGAGCGACGAACACGCGACGTCAATTTCAACGCTTCCCGATGGCAAGTCCTGTACGGTCAGCCACTGAACGGCCCCTGAGTCCGTGATACTGCCCTCGGTAGCATCTGCCGCTTTGGACCTGACCAAGTAAGCAGGAAACTGAGGGTTGGTTTCAGACATGTCGATGCTGGAACTTACGAGGGAACCGGTGCACGCCAGCAATGCTGGCAAAGCCTAGTAGGTGATCACTGACAGCCTACCAACTGGGCGAAGTCTTCGCCGCTCATAGCTATAGGGATGCACGCTGGAGATACCTAGGTTGGAGCAAAGGAGGGCTATGTTGCGACAAGGAAACGGTTGCAGCAATCCACCACTCACATGAATGCGGTCTGGCATACCTTGTGCTGCTTCCGATTGATATTGGCGTGCTGGAACGCCTAGTACAGAATTATGCTAAGGGCAGTTGTTCTCTTCTCGGCATGCCACTCCAACATCCCCGCTGCCATGAAAAGTAACGTCATTCACGAGGCTCACGCTAAGTTGCGGGAGAGTTCCCATCTGTTTGCTCGCGCCGTTCAGTGTGATTACACCGACGGCGTCCTCAAGATCCATGGACAGGTTCCCAGTTTCTACTTGAAGCAAACAGCGCAGTCATTAATTCAGGGAATCGAAGGCGTGGATCGCATCGATAACAGCCTTGTTGTCGTTACCCCTTACGGTGTGAGCAGCGAACCACTCGGCCAGATAGGTTGAACACCTGCGACGTTCGCCTACTCGACCGTTTCAACGGGCAGTTGGTCAATCTTTGCTGCCAAGATGAAGTCGTTCTCTGAAAGGCCTCCGATGGCGTGGGTCCAGAGTTCCACCGAGACGTTTCGGTAACCTTCGATGTGGAGGTCGGGATGGTGACCGTCTGACTCAGCGACTTCCGCACAGCCATTGAAGAACGCCATGCCGGCCATAAAGTTCTTCACTTTCCAGTCCTTGCGTATCCGCTGGCCGTCATGGGTGAGTCGCCAGCCGGGTAACTCCTGCAGTTGTCTCTTGGCTTGATCCAGGTGGCATGGATCCACGCCACCTTCGCAGGGTAGGCACTTCTTGCTCGCTAGTTCTTGGGGTGATTGGACTGACATGTTTCGGTCTCGGGGGAACGGGCTGGAGGACTCTCGCATTATTGGCTTCGCCTACCTGTTGGCTACCACCCAGGCGAACTAGGGGTTTTTACCCAGAAATTGTGGTGGGCCGAGTGACAAGTACTTGGCAGCCCTGCCATTAACGTCGATCGGACGAGTTTGCGCGCAAATTGTTTCAAGCCCTCAGCTTGGAACGGGAAGCCGCACCGGTTTGTGCTTGTTATGGCTCACCGTTGGGCCAAGCAACGGCAGCTTGGCCATACGTGCAGAAAGGTCATGTTCTCAAGGAGTACTTTCCGCATTGTTCTTTATCGCGTCGCCTCGCATCTGGATCCGCCGATATGTCAACCAATTCCCCAGGCGAAATTGTCTCCAAGAGTTCGGATGTCTGCATCTCGGTGATGTTGCTAATGCAGCACCGATTGTATCGGGACGCGATGACCGCCCTGCTTTCAGCGGACAAGAGGTTCCGACCCTTGGCGCCTGCAAACGTTGTGGGAGCCGTCCGTTGCCTTGACCATCAGGAATTTCTGGGGGGGGCCCTACTGCTTGAGGAGCCATTGCTGGCCCAGGTTGAACAGTGTTTGCTGGGGCACTGGAAACCCCGCTCCATGGTCGTAATCACTGACACTCCGCCAAGCACTGGCGGAGGCTGCAGCTCCGTTGGAGAGCCCAGGTTCGTTGGTCGAGATACGCCGTGGTCTTATCTATCGATGCTACTTGCTTCGTCGTACGTGATAGGGCCAGCAAGCGAGCAGCAGGGTTCTGAGCAATTTGGTGACGGGACGGCTCTCGGTTCAGATGGCATGGAACGCTACTCCATGTTGACGCGACGCGAGCAGCAGGTGCTCGAACTGATTGCCTCCGGCGCCTCGGTCCGTGAGTGTGCCCAGACGCTCCACATTGCCGAAAGCACCGTAGACAACCATAAGTCCCGTCTGATGAAGAAGCTGGGCGTTCGCAAGTCGATTGGCCTGGTTCGCTATGCGTACCAAAACGGTCTAGCCCCGTGATTGGGCCTGTCTTGCGCTCGACTGTCAGCTAACCCGTCGTGCGGCTATACTCTTGGCAGGTGGATCCATGCCGCCGATTCCTTGCCGACAGCTTCCCGCCCCACTCGCGGGTGGATGGATATATGCCGAAGTACGTGGTTCGTCACGGAGCAACGCGACTACTGGGCGTGTTTTCGACCCGTGGTGGAGATCGCTATGCTCGCGGCCAGCAAGTCATTGCGCGTACCAGCCGCGGCCAAGAGGTCGGCGAGGTCCTTTGCGAAGCCACGGCGCACGTGCAAGACCAAATGGACCAGCCTCGAACGGGGCAAATCCTGAGACTCTCGTCGCATGACGATGAGGTAGAGCTCAAGCGGCTTGAGTCGCATGCTCAGCAGCAACTTGAGCTATGCAAACAGCGGGCTACCGAGCTTGGCCTGGAGATGGAACTTGTTGACGCTGAGTTGCTATACGGCGGCGAGCGGTCCATCTTTTACTATCTGGCTGAAGGCCGGGTCGATTTTCGCGAACTCGTGAAAGTCCTGGCCAAGGAGTTCCAGACCCGGATCGAAATGCGGCAGATTGGGGTCCGAGACGAAGCCAAACTGCTGGCGGACTACGGCGACTGCGGGAAACCGGTGTGCTGCAATACCCACCTCTCTCAGATGCCGCCCGTTTCGATGAAAATGGCGAAACTACAGAAAGCGACGCTGGACCCAACTAAGATTTCTGGTCGCTGCGGCCGGTTGAAATGCTGCCTTCGGTACGAGTACGACACTTACCGTGACATGCAAAAGGAATTGCCACGCGTCGGGGCAGAGGTAATCACGGCGGAAGGACGTGGTAAGGTGCTCGCCCAGGAGATTTTAGCGGGGCAATTGCTGCTTCAGACCGAGGACATGCGTCGCGTTGTAGTAGAATTGAGTGACGTACTCTCGGTCCTGCCGACCAAGCAACAGCAAGCGAAAACCGACGGATCTGAGAACGAAAAGACCGCAGAAGCTGCCAAGAAGTCACGTAGTAAAGCGTCGCAGCGTGGCCAGAAGGACAGACCTCGCAATCCTTCTAGCGATTCCGGCGACTTGCCCAACACCAGTGAACCGGAACCAGCAGCTGGCGGCGACGCTCCTGATGACGCCCCTTCGACTGACCGCTGATTTACAACGCGAGTAGCCCAGCCGACTGGTATTCTGCATGCTCGACCCCAAGCACCCGCTCGCCGAACTGCTACGACGCGACCAGCGATATCACTTTGACTCCTATGTCTTTGTGTTCGATTCGCTGCGTTACGCTCAGGAACAGCTTGACATGGGCCGAGTGCCCGCCGCCTCTGCCGGGCAGGAGCAGCATGAAGATGCCGAGTCAGAGGAGATTGATAGTCTGGAAGGAGTGGTCGAGCGCCACATCAGTGGCCAGGAACTCTGCGAAGCGATTCGGCAGTACGCTCTTTCTCAATATGGGTTGCTCGCCAGATCAGTTCTCAACCATTGGGGTGTTCGATCAACCGCCGACTTTGGTGAGATCGTCTTCAATCTGATTGACATCGGTCAGATGCGCAAGAACGACAATGACCGCCGTGAGGACTTCGACAACGTCTACAACTTCGCCGAAGCCTTGCACGATGGCGCCGTGTTTGTCGATCGAGAGTCCGAGGACGAGGACCAGCAGAACTGATGCCCAGTCGCGTCGTGGATTCCGACTCTGGCAACCGGGGCAATCCAAGCCGAGTGCCGTCCGGGGAGGTGCAGCGTCCAGGGCTGTTGGTCCTCTCGGGAGCCCTGGTCCTTTTCTGGATGGGCGTTCTCTTATACTTGGCGCTCAATCCGTGACCTGCGGATTGGACTCTCAGCGACCACGGCATAGGATAGAGACGGCGGATCTCCCCCAAACCTTTAGGTGCCTGCTGATGCGTTTTGCAAGTCTGCTGACGGTTGTCATTCTCGCGTCGCCGCTGCTTTGTTCGCCCGTGGTAGGTGAAGAGCCACGCGACTACGCGCAGGTCGTCGCAAAGGCCGTTCAGTTCGCCGAGAACGCCCAGGACACCGATGGTTCTTTCTCGGGGCAGTATGGTTCAGGGGTGACTTCGATCATGGCGACGGGGCTCATGCTCAACGGTCGGTCGCCTGAAGAGCCCATGATTGCCAAGGCCCTGGCGTGGCTTGAAGGGCATGTGCAACCAGACGGAGGAGTTTACCTCAAGGGCACGCGGTACCGTAACTACGAGACCTGCCTGGCGATCATGTGCTTCAAGGAAGCGCAAGAGCGGCTCCCAGCACGTGAATCAAAGTATCAGCAGATCCTGGCAGACGCGGAGAAGTTCATCAAGCAGTTGCAGTGGGATGCCGGTGAGGGACATGGTCCTGAGAGTATGAACTATGGGGGCGCGGGCTATGGTAAGCATGGCCGCCCCGACTTGTCGAACACAGGATTCTTTGTCGAGGCGCTCAAGTCGCTCGGTCGTGGTGATGATGACCCAAACTTGCAAGCGGCCCTCGCCTTTGTCTCGCGATCCCAGAACTTGGAAACGGAGCACAACACGAGTCCGTTTGCCGCCTCGGTCGGCGACGGTGGCTTTTATTACACGCCAGCTGCCGGGGGACAAAGCCAAGCGGGCCAAACCGAGAATGGCGGCCTTCGTAGCTATGGTTCGATGACCTACGTTGGGCTTAAGAGCATGATCTACGCCGGCGTTGGCCCTGATGACCCGCGCGTCAAAGCGGCCTACGAATGGGCAAAGCGAAACTATAGCCTCGACCGGAACCCAGGGATGGGGTCCGCCGGCTATTACTACTACTTGCAGACGTTCGCCAAAGCCCTCGATGCGATTGGGGAAGACAAAGTTGTCGACGCATCTGGAGTCGAGCATGATTGGCGACAGGAAGTTGTCGACCGGCTTGCCGCGACTCAAGCTGATGATGGTAGCTGGGTCAACACAAACGAGCGTTGGCTAGAGAGCGACCCGCAGCTTGTGGTGGGGTACTGTTTGCTGGCACTATCGCATTGCCAGCCGTAAGCTGTTTCGCCCTTTGATTCTTGCTACGACCTGCTAGCACTCTGCGGCGATCGGCCTTTCGCGGCCCGTGGGCTTTTGGTATCTCCGCCCCCGGACGGCTTCTGCGCCGAGAGTGCATCACTGCGGCACAACTTCCGGCCGTCCATTTCACGCCCTCCCACACGATGCGGCCCGCGGGCCCAGCCAGGTGGTTAAGCCGAAATGAACGAAACGAAGACGCGTCGCCTGTTTGTCCCCATTCTGATTGCCACGAGTGTCCTCGCGACAGGGGGGACTGCTGCTTGGTACATGAAAAGAGATGCTGGCGATGCCAATCCAACCGTAGCCGCGGTTCCGCTCACGAAGGCTGTCGAGTCATGGGCCAAGAGCGAAGTTAGCCAGCAGCCTGGGGGATCAGGCACGGAAGCTGGCACTTACGTCCAGGACCCCTTCTTAAAGCTAACCCCCGCCAGCGTTGCCGCCGGCGGTCATGCCGTCCAGCCAGCTGCCTATCAAGAGCCAGCCCGGGAAGCGAGCCGCGATCGCTACCAGGACTCTCCGGTGTTGGCCAGAGGACAGTCGCCTGAGCGGCTTTCTCCTGCGACGGAACCGACAACCGGTAACCCTCTGCGCAACACGGGCTTCTCGGATGCAGCAGAAGACGAAGCCGCTCGGCGTGCTTTTGGTGAGGTGCTGGCAACCGAGGGATCGTCGCAGACACAGGCCGTCGCCGAACCAGCTCCACTGCCGGTAGCGCCTGCCGGAACACACGAAGTCCCGGTGGCTTTTGAAGACGACCTGATTCCGCCCACGATCGAACCGGCGCCTTTCAATTCGGAGCCCGCTGAGCCGCTGCCCGCGGACGATGGCCAACTTATGCCTCCGGCAGCTTTCTCCGAGCCTGCCCCGCTGCAGCCTTTTGCGGCAAGTTCCGAACTGATCGAG
The DNA here is from genome assembly GCA_965263315.1 of Lacipirellulaceae bacterium. Classification (GTDB taxonomy): domain Bacteria; phylum Planctomycetota; class Planctomycetia; order Pirellulales; family Lacipirellulaceae; genus JBCCQL01. The sequence goes on from CBDHGZ010000004.1 coordinate 267,142, forward strand.
GTGGCCGAACCCTCCAATCAGCTCAGGGAATCCCCGGCAAGCGACACTCTCGTCCCGCCGGCGCCATTCTCTTCCGCAACGAACGAGCCTGCGGCTGTTGCCGAGCCCGCGCCGCGTCGCATGGCGTCAGTCGTGACCGAGCGCAGTTTCCAGCCGGCGCCAGGAGCAAGCGGTGTCGCCCATGACCGTCCTGCTTCCTCGGTGGTCGCTCCTCCGTCGGTAACGCTTGATTCCCCGCCGGGATCGGATCGTCCTGGCGAGCGGGCGATGGAAGGTCGCCAGCAGCCGTCGATCGCGATCCAGAAGTTCGCGCCCGCAGAAGTACAGGTTGGCAAGCCTTGCAAGATCATCACCAAGGTTCGCAACATGGGCCAACGACCAGCCGTGGGCGTTATTGTGCGAGACAATACGCCTGCCGGTGCGCGACTGATGGCAACAACGCCGCCTGCGGAAACGGCAGGAGATTCGATCGCTTGGAGCCTGGGAACGCTCTCTCCCGGTGAGGAAAGAACGCTAGAAATGGAACTCACTCCGATCGACGAAGGCGAGATTGGTAGCGTCGCGACGGTTAGCTTTGCCGCTCACGCAACCGCACGCAGCCGATGCACGCGTCCGCAACTGGCCATCCGCATGACGGCTCCCAGTCGAGTGCTTGTTGGTCGGCAGCAGAAGGTCAAGATCGAACTGCACAACCCTGGTACGGGCGATGCGACGAGCGTGATGCTGCTAGAGAATGTTCCTGAGAACCTTCGGCACGAGGCGGGCCCTGCGCTTGAGTTTGAGGTTGGCACCTTACGTGCCGGAGAAACGCGCACACTGGAGTTGGTCATGAGCGCCGAGAAAGCTGGCCATGTGACCAATGTGCTGACTGCCCGTGCCGACGGCAACCTGGAGGTTCAACAGCAAGTTGAATTTCAGGTGGTGGCCCCCGAACTGGCCGTTGATGTAAATGGTCCCCGGCGCCGTTATTTAGAGCGTCCGGCGACTTACACGGTTAGCATCGAGAATCCAGGAACCGCCACAGCCAGAGACGTGCGCCTTGTCACACGTTTGCCCCAGGGTCTGCGATTCGTCAAAGCCAACAATCTAGGTGAGTACGACGCCGCATCCCACAGCGTGTATTGGTCCCTTGCTGAGTTGCCTGAGGGCGAGCAAGGTGAGGTGCAACTGACGGCGATGCCTGTAACCTCTGGCGAGTTGACGCTGCAAGTCGAAGGCCAAGCTAGCGAAGGTCTCAAAGACGAAGCCGCGATGGCGATTCAGATCGAGGGCATCGCGGCCTTAAAGTTTGAAGTGTTAGACGTTGAGGACCCGATTGAGGTCGGTGGCGAAACCATGTACGAAGTTCGTGTTGCGAACCAGGGCACCAAAGCTGCCACGAATGTTGGCGTGCGATTCGTCACGCCAGCCGGTATGCAGGCCGTGGCCGCCAGTGGTGAGAGCCGGCATACGGTGCAGAGCGGTGCCGTGGTCTTTGCTCCGTTGCCAAGACTGGCTCCGCAGGCGGAAGCCCTGTTTCGGGTCCGCGTGCAGGGCATTCAGCCCGGAGACCAGCGCATGACGGTGGAAGTCACTTCTGACGACCTCGCCCAACCGGTGCGCAAGGAAGAGAGCACCCGTGTGTTTGGTGATGAGTAGTCGTTAGGCTTGGTCATCGGTTGACTGTTCTTCGCCGTCGCGATCGATCAACTCCGCCAGATGCGCCGAAACGCAGTCGGCCAAGACGGGCGCGTTGTAGCCGCCTTCAAGGACGCTGACCAGGCGACCGCCTGCGTGCGCCGCGGCCACGTCCATGGCGATTGTCGTGAGGTCCGCGAAGTCCTCCGTCTCCAAACCCAAGGACCCGACGGGGTCTAAACGGTGAGCATCGAAGCCGGCGCTGATCAGCACTAGCTGTGGCTGAAGGCGATCGGCAAAGGCGCCAAGTTCTCTGGCGAACCAGGCAAGATAGCGATCCCGTGATGTGCCAAGTTTCATAGGTAGATTCCGAGTCGCTCCGAGACCAGCGCCAGTGCCGGTCTCATCCTCGCCGCCGGTGCCGGGGTAGAAGGGCCAGCGATGCGCGGAAAAAAAGCCGACCTGCGCTTCGTCGTAAAAAAGGTCCTGGGTCCCGTTGCCGTGATGGACGTCCCAGTCAACGATCAAGACCCGATCGAGTTGCAGTTCTTCGATGGCTAGCCGAGCGGCCACGGCGATATGATTCACCAGGCAGAATCCCATGGCGCGGTCTGCCAACGCATGATGTCCCGGGGGCCGGACAAGGCAGAGCGCGCGACGGGTGGCTCCCGAGACGACCTGGCGGGTGGCCTGGCAAACCGCCCCAGCAGCTAAGCGGGCAACCTCCATGCTCAACGGGCAGACGACCGTATCCGCATCCGCCTGCCCTCCTCCGCGAGCCGCCAAGTCATCCAGCGCAACCAATGCGTCCGGTTCATGGACGCGATGCAGCTCAGCGGCGGTTGCCGGTCCGAAGTCGACAACCTCGCAGCGGTGCATCTGACCGGAAGCACTCAGGTGGTCGACGACATGGCGGAGTCGCTCGGCGTTCTCCGGGTGCCGGCCCGTTTCATGCTGCAGAAAGGTCGGGCTGTAGTAAATCTGCGGCATGGTGGTTTCTGGGGGATCGGGAAGCGTCCCGGAAACTTGACACTTTTTACCGTCGGTTGCTAGTGTGGAAGAGTCCTCCCGCGGAACTGGCCGGCGATCGCAAACGCTTTTCGGCGTTTGACTTAGCGACTTACGCGACTGTTGCCGCCGATTGACGCCATAGTTGAACCCCAACGCCACGAATTGCTTGGCGTCCGGTCGCTGTCACTACCTTTACTTCGGAGCCCCCATGGCTGGCCTTCCTATTGGTTCGATTCAGGTAACCGGCCTGGTGCGCTTTGCGGTCGCGCTTCCCGCGCTGGCTGCAATACTGTTGGGAGCAGCAATCGCCGCGGCGCAGAGTAACGCCGACAGCGATCCTCTCGATCGACGCCTCTCTCGACAGGGTTCCAACGTCAAGCGATTCGTCGTGAACCCCAACAGCGATCCCGAAGCGGTTGAGTTGTATCGGGACTTCTTTGACAAGTATTACTTCCCGGCCATGACCCAGACCGACCCTGTCCTGATGGGAGACATTGCGACTCTGCGCTACAATCTTGTGCGTCAGTTCTTGACTCCGGCCCGCCCTGAAATCCAAAAGCAGCTTACGAAGAAGGCTTTCACATTTGCTAACCGGATAATCCGTCGGCGTTCTGCTGATGGCAAGCCGAAGCGGTATAGCCGGGAGGCTACTTACAACGCCGTATTGCTGCTGGGCGACCTGGGTAGCTCCTACTCACGCACGGAGACCAAGCCCTACCCTCCAGCCAATGAGTTCCTGTGTCGCATTTCAGACCTTGCGGCAAAGAAGCAATTGCCATCTTACATGCAGGCTGGAGCCCTGGTAGGCCTGACGCGACACGCGCGCTACTTCCCGGAGCTGCCCGAAAAGGGCAAGCAGATGACCCTAGCCGCCCTGCTGCAAGCGACTACCGCCCAGGCTTTGCCAGAGAATGTTGGCCCGAAGACGGCCGACTGGATAAGGGCTCGTGCTGCAACGGGCTTGGCCTTGATCGCGAAGAGTTCGGATGAGGCGAAGGCGGCTCAGGCGCTGGTTAAGCTCGCGGGCGATACTTCCCTCTCCTTGGAAACGCGTGTTGCCATTGCTGGCCAGCTGAATGGAATCTCTTTGCCAGCCGATCCTGCGGTTGCCAAGTCGGTCTTGGAACTCGCTGCCACCGTCGGGCAGGCGGAGGCCAAGCAAGCCGAGGCGTTTGAAGACTTGCAAGTCAGCCGCGGGAATCGGGAGACTCTGAAGCTGATTGAGTCTCCGCGCTATCGCTACGACCAAGCCAGCTCGAAGCTTGTGCTGTTGCGGGCGGGAATCGCAGATACGCTGGATAACCTGCGAAAGGCCCTGCAAGCGGCAGCACCGATAGCTGGCGACCTCTCGGAGCCCGTGCAGTCAGCGGCCACCGCAGTGAGTGCCGCCCTGAGCCGGACGATCAGTGAAGACTCGATCGATCTCGACGTATCGGCTGAAATCAAACGTATGGCCGCGACTCTGGCCCAAGTTTCGCCATCAGCCGATGGAGCTGAAGCAAGCGATGATGACGCCGGTGTCGAGGGGCTCTTCTAACGCCTGGCTCGTGCACCGCCACTAGCCGGCGGTCATGGCTTCCCGCGCGGTTCCGAAGCGGAAGCCGGCAATCGCAACGCCACCAAACAGCACGCCTGTATAGAACACATCGCCGGCTAGCATTTGCCGGTAGAAGGGCAATGCGTTGGCGTAGCAGGTCAATAGCCCCTCGACGGACGCTGAGTAGTCGCTGCGGAAGAACCAGACGGCAAGGTTCGTTAGCAGGAAGAACAGCGTCGCCGGTAGGGCGCTGCCGACGACGAGTCGCCCGTACCAGCGTGCGTTGCCCTGGGTCGTACCACCGGAGAGCGTCAGCCAGCGACCAACCAAGACCGGGAGACCCATCGCAGCATAGACGGTCAACATGACGCCAAAGTGATCGTAGCCCAAGAGGGCTGCATCGCTAAGGAACATGGCGAGCAGCGGCACAAGAACCGCGATAGCTGGCCGCGAGAAGTAAGCGCCGGCGAACATTGCGGTGGCCGCAAGCGGGGTAACCGCCCAGGCCGGCTGACCCCAACGGCCCAGCACGCCAATCCCTACCAGCAAGCCAAATACGGCCGCATCGACAAGGATCGACTGGTGAGATTCCTTCATTTCGTTCCAAGCTCTAGGCACGGCTGGGGCACTCCGTCGACGGGACTGCAGACTAGCGGTAAACGATGCGAGTTGAGAATCGAATTCTACTCGTAAGGGGCGAGCTCCCACAAGATGCGGTCGCCGGGCTGAACGGTCTCCACTCCAGCGCTTACTTGGCCACGCTCACCATTAATGTAGTACTGCCAGTTTCGGCCACCAGGTCCTTCATTCTCAAGTTGATTGATGGAGTTGACAAAGGTGTTGACGCCCTGGCCCGTGCGATCAACTTGCTCTCCGCCCACGGCCGTCTCCAGGGCTGCGAACACGGTTAGCCCCTGCCGCCAGTCAACTTGATAGTCGTCGGCGTCACGTGCGTAGTCATGGGGACCAACGAGAATGGTGATCTTGGTCCTTTGACCGGCCGGAGGGGGCTTTGGTGAGGGGTCGCGCCGTAGCAGCGTGTTGCTAACCGCCACGGCAAACATGACCACGCCCAGCACAATAGGTGCTTTCCATCGCATTCCGGCGGTGGGCCGGTCACTAGTAACAGAAGTGTCCGTCATGGGCCTCAGCATGCGGGCCGCTGGTGGGAGTGTCAACATCCGGTTCATCTGGCCGGCTTGGCTTCCATGGCGTATGTTTTCAGTGGAGCGGATCAGCGTTAGCCAGCACAGCGACGCACTCTCATCACTTATCTGGAGACAGCATGGCGGCGAAGCCCAGTACGCGGCTTGAGTGGCTCCAGGATGCTCGCCTTGAGGGCGAGTTGGCCATTGTGTGGCTTGACCACCCTGAGCGCAGCGCCAATTTGCTCTCCGCCAGTGTGCTTGACGAGATCGAGGCCCATCTGGACGCGATCGCCGAGCGCCAGCCCGTAGGGCTCGTTGTTGCGTCCGGCAAGCCGGGCATGTTCATCGCCGGCGCCGACCTCACGGAGTTCGCGGCCAGTGTTGACCAACCGAGCGAAACCGTTGTCGGAGTCAGTCAGCGAGGTCAGCAGTTGTTTTCGCGACTCGCGGACCTGCCGGCTGTCTCTATCGCGGCCATTGATGGCATTTGTGTCGGCGGTGGTGCTGAGCTTGCCGTGTGGTGCGACCGCCGCATCATGACTCGCAGCCCCAAGACGCAATTCGGGTTTCCGGAAGTGAAGCTGGGGCTATTTCCCGGTTGGGGCGGCACTGCACGGACGCCGCGCATGGTTGGATTGGCCAACGCGATCGAGTTGGTGACCGGTGGCGAAAACCTCTCGGTCGAGCAGGCCCATGAACTGGGCCTTGCCGATGACCTCACCCCGGCAGATCCAAACGCACTGCTGGACGCCGCGGTCCGAATGGTTGCTCTGGAGCAACAATCCGAGGCTTTCAGGGCGGATCGCCAGCGTTGGGCGCTACCGATCGTCATGAGTGAGACCGAGCTGGCTTTCCTCGGCGCCACCGCTAGCGCAGTGATTCAACAGAAAACAGGTGGTCATTATCCAGCGCCACAAGCCGCGCTTGAGTTAATGCTTGAAGCATCGCAGCTGGACCTTGTGGCGGCCTGCGAGCTGGAAGCTCAGCGATTCGCTCCGTTGTTCGGTTCGCCAGTGAATCGAGCCCTGCTCAACGTCTTCTTCTTGAATGATCGTGCCAAGAAGGGGAGCGATCGGACTGACGAGATGCCCCCTCACACCGTCACGACAGCCACCGTACTAGGCGCCGGGACGATGGGGCAGGGGATCGCCGCTGCGAACATCAAACGGGGAGTCACGGTTCGGCTTTCCGATGCCAGATCAGAAGCGCTTTCTGTCGGCGTATCTTCCGTGGTCCGCGAGGCATCCTTCAACAAACAGACCAAAGCGACCGACGCGGATAAGGCCGTAGAGATGGCGGGCCGGATCACCGCTACGGTCGCGAGCGATCAGCTTGCCAAGTCGGACGTGGTTATCGAAGCCATTTACGAGGACCGCGACGCCAAGCAGAAGTTGTTTGCAGAACTGGAACCGTTGGCGGGCTCGCAGACGGTTCTTTGCTCGAACACGTCGACGATCCCCATCACAGCACTTGCCGAGGGTCTGGAGCATCCAGACCGGTTTTGTGGTCTGCACTTCTTCAACCCTGTCAGGAAGATGCCTCTGGTCGAAGTCATCCGAGGCGCCCAGACCAGCGACACCACCATCAGCCGGATGACAACCTACGCTCGCCAGTTGGGCAAGACGCCCATTGTGGTGCAGGACGGTCCTGGCTTTCTGGTGAACCGGCTACTGATGCCCTACATGGCTGAGGCTGCCTTGATGGTTGCTGAGGGCGTGCCGATCAAGGCGATTGAGAAGGCAGCCAAGGGCTTTGGGATGCCCATGGGACCGCTCACACTGCACGACGTTGTTGGCCTGGACGTTTGTCTGCATGCCGGCGGTGTCATGAAGAGTGCTTTCCCAGATCGAGTGGCATCAGCGGTCTTGATTGAGAAGCTTGTTGAGGCCGACCGCTTGGGGCAGAAGAACGGCAAGGGTTTCTTTGACTACCCTCCAGCCAAACCGGGCAAGCCGCCAAAGGGTATCCCAAGCGATGAAGTAGCCGCGCTGGTTGCCGCCTCGGCCGCCAAGCCGCCAGCAGGGGACTACGATATCACGGATCGCTTGATGTTGCCGATGCTGGTGGAAGCGACCCGCGCTATCGAGGACGGCATTGTCAGTAACGTTCGCGATGTCGATTTGGCGCTGATTCTCGGGATAGGGTTTCCGCCGTTTCGAGGGGGGCTTTTCCACTGGGCGGATACCGTCGGGGCCGACCGCATCCAAGAGAAGCTCCAACCACTGGTAGCCCTCGGCAAACGGTTCGAAATCACCTCAATGATCCAGCAGGCCGCCGTCGAACCATCAACTTTCTACTAGGTTTCCATTCCACGTGGCTGTGTTGCCCTAAAGCCCTGCGATGCTCCTCATATGAAGACTCCCGTCATCGTTCATGCCGTCCGCACACCGATCGGCCGGGCCCATGCCGAGCGCGGCGTGTATCGAGAAGTTCGCGGTGACGATTTGGCGGTGGCGGTTGTCAAAGCCGTTGTTGAGCGCAGTGGTGTCGATCCCGCAACGATCGAAGACGTTGTGCTCGGTTGTACGCAACAACAGGGCGAACAAGGACTCAATGTGGGACGCCTGGTGGCCCTAATGGCTGGCCTTCCGGTCGAAGCCGCAGGCGCCACTGTCAATCGCCTGTGCGGCAGCAGCTTGCAGGCCCTGAACCAAGCGGCGCACGCCATTCAAGTTGGCGCTGAGGATGTACAGATTGTCGGCGGCGTCGAGCACATGCATCACTATCCCATGGACGCTGGGATCGATCTCAATCCGCAGTTGTTTCATCGCACAAGCAAGGGCGCCTTGATGATGGGCGTCACCGCCGAGTTCCTTGCCCAGTCGCAGGGCATTTCTCGGGAAGACCAAGACGAGTTTGCCCTGGCGAGTCATCAGAAGGCTGTCGCAGCTTATGCAGCCGGCGACTTCGATGCGGAAATCGTGCCGACATGGGGCCGCAACGAGCAAGGAGATCGCATCCTGGTGAAGCGGGACCAGTGCGTAAGAGATGACTCAAGTCTGGAAGCACTGGCCGCGCTCAAGCCAGCGTTTATGCCAGGCATCGGCACCGTAACGGCTGGCAACAGCAGTCCGCTCAATGATGGGGCTGCCGCATTGCTCATCATGTCGGAGGAGCAGGCCCGCGAGCAGGGCCTGCAGCCCATCGCCAAAGTGTTGTCGACTGCTGTAGCAGGGGTGGACGCCTGTGTCATGGGTATCGGGCCGGTGCCGGCTACCAAGAAGGCTTTGCGACGTGCAGGGCTGTCGTTAGTAGATATTGACGTCATCGAGCTGAATGAGGCCTTCGCCGCCCAGTCGCTTGCCTGTATCCGCATGCTGAGAATAGAGGAGCGAACAGTCAACCTGCGTGGCGGCGCGATTGCTCTTGGTCATCCCCTGGGAGCCAGCGGGGCGCGTATCGCCACGACACTGCTCCATGCCATGGTCGCGACGGACGCGACACTGGGGCTGGCCACTATGTGCATCGGCGCGGGGCAGGGGATTGCCACAGTGTTTGAGCGCATCTAGCGGACGCGTCTTCTTTGCATTCCCACCTCTCGACAGCTAAACTGAGGGCCACGGAACTGGATTCAACGTTTCTCCCTTGGTTGCATCATGTATCGTCACATTGGCGGTTTCGTTCTTGTATTGGCTTTTGCCGCTGTCGCGATGGTGGCACTGCCCAGTCACGCGCAGTATTACTACCGCGGCTACGAGGGTGGGTACCATGCCTCAACCGCAGCTGAGGGCTACGCGCGTGGCATGGCAGAGGCCGTAAGGGCTCAAGGTCAGCGAAACTTGTACAACTCGCGGGCTGCCATCAACCGTGAACAGGCGCGATCCGACTATATCGATAACACGGTGAAGTCGACCAATGCGTACTGGGAACGCCGACGCATTTACGAAGAGAACACAGCCCAGGATCGCTACGAGCGAAACCAGAAAAGGCAAGCGCAGCGAGATCGCGTCATGTTGACCAAGCTCACTCCGGAGCAGCTCAACCCCACGACGGGTTCGCTGGGTTGGCCGGCCCTGCTGCAGGAGGCTCAGTATGACGAATTCCGCGAGCCCTTGACGGAACTCTTTGCCAAGCGGGGCAAGTATGGCGCTTTGAGCAGCACGGACTACCTCCAGGCGAAGCAACTTGTGAGAGACTTCCGCGCCGCGGTCACGGCCAACAAGCGATCGTATCCTGAAGTCGCCGTGCGGGACTCACTTCGATTTCTACTGAAGCTCAATCGCGAACTCGACAACAACCTTGGCTGATTCGATTGCCAAGCCATCTTCCTGACGCTTACCTGAGAAGAAGTCCTGCAATGTTAAGACTGGTTTGTCGTATCACCTTGGCAGCCGTTGCGATGGTTGCTATCTCGCCAGCGGGCTCGTCTGCTCAACCTGTAGCAGCGCCTGCGGTTGAGTCAGCCTTGTATCAGGCGATTGATAACCTAGGTTATGCCCCCGAGGAAGCTGCCGAGTCCGTGCCTCGGCTCCAAGAGTCGCTCAACAGCAAAGATGCCCAAGTGCGTTGGCGATCCGCTCGTGCACTGGGGCTCCTCGGGGATGCGGCCTCGGCGGCCGCCCCTGCCCTGGTGAAACTGCTGGCGGATGAGGAGCCGGTGGTCCAAGTTCATGCCTCGATCGCGTTGGCTCGCATCGGGGATATGTCCGAAACCACCCTCGAAGCCTTGATCTCTAAGGTTACGTCTTCAGACGAGCGCGTCGCGCGCGCGGCACTACAGACCTTGCGCCACCTCGACGCCCCTCCGGAGAAGCTTGCCGGAGCTCTCGAGGGGGTCTTGGAGTCGGCCGATGCGGCGGTGATGTCGCTGGCTGTGGAAGCGATGGTCGAACGTGGCGCCGCGGCGACGCCGTTTCTCAATGCGGCCCTAGCCAAAGAAAAGGCGGCGTATTGGGCGGCTGTGGCAATCAGTGTGATTGGTCCCGATGCGGTTGGCACCGTTCCTGCTCTGACGGAACTCCTCGGCACTTCGAGCGATCCCCAGACTTTGCAGATGGCGCTGGTAGCGCTTGCTAAGATCGGCACTGGCGCCCAGGAAGCTGCTTCGGCGGTCCACGCGTTGGCCAGCAAGACGGATGATGATGGCGTCCGGATCGCCGCCTGCTATGCCATCGGCGCTATGGGGTCGGCCGATGCTGCCTCGCTCCTGTCACAGCTGGAGGCAGCCGGCGGGCCTTTTCAAGAGATGGTCTGTGCGTGGGGCTTGGCCAAGCTCCGCTCGACGGACGGCGACGCCCAAGATCATGCGGTTGCGTTGCTTGTCGAGGGACTCAAGAGCGATCGTGCTGAGATGCGAAACGCGGCAGCTGCCGGCTTGAAGGAACTCGACGCGCCGCGGGCGAAAGTCGGCCCCGCGTTGATCGCTGCAGTGCGGACCGCTTCGGCTGAGCAGAAATCGCACATTGCGTTAGCGCTCGCCACCCTTGGTCCTGAGACAGTCCCCCGGGCTGTCGAGGCTCTGGCGGATCCCGAGTTGCGGGATGTGGCCATTGAGGTTCTCGGCCGCCTGGGAGCGGATGCCGCGGGTGGGGTCGACGGGCTGATCCGTTGCCTTGATCTAGACAAGGCAGACTGCGTTGCCAGGGCCCAGTATGCTTTGGCAGCGATTGGCTCGGGCGCCGGCAAGGCGGCAGATCGCTTGGGAGCCAACCTGTCCCACGAAGCCGCGAAGGTTCGGCAAAGCGCCCTGTTCGCGTTGCGGCAGATCGGTGCCGAGGGGCAGTCGGCCCGGGGAGCTTTGCACGGGTTCCTGGAGTCGGCCGACGACGAGTTTGAAGGCTACGCCACGGCTTGGGCCTTGTCGCGGATGAAGCTCGACGCCGCGGTTCTGGGGAGTGTCACCAAGTCACTCGACGCGGCACTCGACTCCAGCGAGAGTCAGATTCGCCTTGAGACCATCGCCGCGATAGGCGACTTGGGCCCCGCCGGCGAGAGCTTCCGTGCGAAGCTGCAGCAGCTGGCCGACAGCGACCCCTCTGCCGAGGTCCGCGCTGCGGCGACAGCAACTCTGGGCTCTCTGTAACTCTGGGCTCTCTGTAGGTCGCCGGAAAAAGTTGGCCCAAAGAAAAATCGCGGGGGGCCTTTGCGACGGCCGCCAGCGAGTTTTTTCGCCTCCAATGTGCCGTGGTTCACACTTCACGGCGCGGCCCGCGACCGTCGTTTACCGACTTACGTCGACGCGCGCTTGCGGAGTTAGAAACGCTGATTGTCAACATAAACGTTGAATCGCCAAACTCAAGAAACCATTTTGAGCGCGCCGTTTTGATCCACTTTTCAAAATTCCTGGCCACTTACGATGTTGCAAGAAATTTGACTAGGTCGCGATGAGCGCTCACGTCACGAGCCTGCCTATGTATTGGCAGCTGGGCGTTTTCTAGAGTAAGGCTTGATGCTTTCTACATATTGGAGGCTTCCAGGGCCTTGTTGACACCGTGTGGATTTGATTTCATACACTTGAGTCACAGAAGGTCGCACTTTTTTGAGCTGTTTCTCCACGACTGAGTCAAGATGCCGGGTCAGAGTGAGAGCTGGCGAGGTCGCTACTTTTTGGTATGTCTCTTCCAATTGGTTGGATAAGTCTCTTACATGATTTGTGCACGCTCTCTTCTTCTGGTTGGCGATATGGGCCCAGATGTTGCCCGGAATCCAAGCGACAGCACATCGAGTATTGACGGCGTATTCATCTGCATTCCAGTCTTGGCCCTCGTAGTACTGCTGCCACTCACGATCGGTTTCACTATCCAACACGCGGAGAATTTAAGCCGTTTTTGGCATACATACCCTAAGAGAATCGTCCTCTATTTGCTTGGAATGATATCTGTCGGGCTATTGAGCTTCGTTCTTTCGGTCGCAAACAACGGTAGTGCCTTGAATGGTAATCTGACCACGCTGACGCTAAAACTCGATTTCTTTGCATCTGCCATTTTGTTGCCGCTGACTGTCTTTTCTGCTCTTTCTACTTTTTTTGTCGAGCGTCGTGAAAAGACTCAGAAGGACGAGGCGGAGCAGCAGTTGATGGAAGCGGTCAAATCCCAAAAGAAGGCCGAGACTCGAGCGAATGCGCACTTAAGAACGGTTGAATATGCAAAAAAGGTCAACGAGCTTTTTCTTGCGGCCGTTACCGCCAAGGCAACACGAGTGGCAGGCAATCGTTCCCGTCTTGTGGACCCTGAACTACAGGACAGTGACTATCTTCAGTCTTTCTATAGAGCGCTAAAACCTGAAGACCAAATCGAAATCCTCGTCGCCTGTGCAGAACGACTGGTTGACATCTACTTGAGCAAAGAGAGAGGTGCCAATATTCAGTTACGGATAGCGGTCTTCAGACCTCATGGCCGCAAGCTTGTCCTGGACTTAGGTCGCGGTGACGTGATCAAAAAGCACTTTCCTAAAGGACCCAACCGAAAGCATGTGAAGAGTTACTTCTCGTTAGAAGAGCCGCGGAACGAGCGCTGCTTAGCTGTTGCAGCAGCTTATGACGGTGAGCTGCATGTTATTGAAGATACGCATGAGGCGGACTTGGATTCGCGATCCCCATTCAAGTTCTTGCGGGACGGCCAGAAGGAACGAATTGGGTCAATGGTCGCCATGCCTATCGGGGAGCCTGAGTCAGCGGAGTTTCCCTACCGCCGTGTAGTCTGCTTTGACAGCCCGCGTAGGCACGTATTTCGCAGGCAGGATAAACCGTTGCTTCAATTTGTGATGGATAATCTGGATGAGAGGCTGGCGTATGAACTCATGATGCAGGATTCCTTCCGTTGCCGACGTATTTCGGGTTGAGGTCTGCTGTCGTAGTGACTAGACTTCCTACGAGTTTTATCGCATTTCACCGGGCTTAGAGGGCTATTCTCAATGCAGCCGTTAGGTATTAATCCTAGTCGCTACGAGGTTGTCTCGGCGCGCGTGGCTATGCAGCTTGCAGAGATGGTTGAGGGAACGGAACTGGCAGGATACCGGGAAATCTTGTTGGATCGGCCAACCTTTAAGGACCCCGGATTTGTCGGCGGAGTTATTCCACGGATTACTGAGGCCATTGTCGAAGGAGCGGCATCAGAAGCTTCGTTGCCACCCAATGTGCGTGCCAAGAAATAGGTCGCTTGTCGGGCAGCCTTGGATGCGATCTAGAGAACCGTTTGTAGCCACTTGCCGGTGTGGCTTGTTTGGCACTGGGCGATTTTTTCGGGGGGGCCGGTCGCCAGGAGCTGGCCGCCCGCGGCGCCTCCGTCGGGACCGAGGTCGATCAGCCAGTCGGCGCACTTCATGATGTCCAGGTGGTGCTCGATCACAAGCACGGTATTGCCGGCGTCGACCAACTGGTTGAGGACGCTGAGTAGCCGGCGAACGTCGTCGGAGTGGAGTCCCGTGGTGGGTTCGTCGAGCAGGTAGAGGGTGTGGCCTGGCTTGGGGGCGCCAAGCTCAGCGGCGAGCTTAATCCGCTGGGCTTCGCCGCCGGAGATCGTGGTCGACGGCTGCCCGATCGGCAGATAGCCCAGGCCGACGTCGTGCAGCGCATCGAGCAGCCGGGCGATGGCGGGGTGGTCGGTAAAGTCCTCGCGTGCTTCGTCGACGGAGGTTTCCAGTACGTCGGCGATCGACTTTCCCTTGAACTTGATGGCAAGGGTCTGCCGGTTGAAGCGTTTGCCAGCACACGCATCGCAGGGCACGAAGAGGTCTGGCAAGAAGTTCATTTCGATCTTCTTGAGCCCTTGCCCCTGGCACTCTTCGCAGCGGCCTCCTTTGACGTTGAAGCTGAAGCGACCCGATTTATAGCCCCGCGCGCGGGAGAGTTTGGTCTTGGCGAAGACCTTGCGAATCTCATCAAAAAGGCCCGTGTAGGTGGCGGCATTGCTCCTGGGGGAACGGCCGATGGGGGACTGGTCGACTTGGATGGAGCGGTAAAGCTGGGCGACGCCCTGCAGGCTGCGATGGGGTCCTGGCTTGGCGCTGGCCCCGTTGAGGCGGCGCGCCAGCGCGGGCGCTAGGGTCTCGGCCACCAGTGAACTCTTCCCGCTGCCCGATACCCCGGTGACACAGACCAAGGCCCCGAGCGGGATCTCGACGCTGATGTCTTGCAGGTTGTTGAGCGTGGCGCCTTCGAGTTTTAGAGCACGGCTCTTGGCAATGCGCCGTCTTTTGGTGGGCGTTTCAATCTGCTGTGCGCCGGATAGGTAGCGCCCGGTGAGGGAGGCTAGGTCTGCGGCAACCTGGTCGACGGTTCCTGCGGCGACAATCTGTCCTCCTTGCGAGCCGGCGCCGGGCCCGACATCAATGAGCCAATCGGCGGCTCGCATTACGGCTTCATCATGCTCTACAACGATGACGGTGTTGCCCTGCTGTTGTAGGTCGCGCATGGCGGCGATCAGGCGATCGTTGTCGCGGGGGTGGAGCCCAATCGAAGGCTCGTCCAGCAGGTACATGACGCCGACTAAGCCCGATCCAATGCCGGTTGCGAGGCGGACGCGCTGTAGTTCGCCACCGCTGAGGGTGTCTGCGGGGCGGTCCAGCGACAGATAATCGGCGCCCACCAGATTGAGGAACTCGAGCCGTCGCTTAATTTCGCGGACCACTGGCTCGGCGATCAGTTGCTGGTCGTCCGTGAACGAGAGCGCGCTGAAGAAGTCCAGGGCATCGCCGATTGGTAAGGCGACGAGTTCATGGATCGCAAGTCCGCCGATCCGGCAGGCGCGAGCCTCCGGCCTGAGTCGGGCGCCACCGCAATCAGCGCAGGTCACTTTGCCACGGAAGGCAGCGAGTCTCTCGCGCGTGGCGGCGCGTTTCGTGCCGGCGTACTCGGCTTCCAGCAGCATTAAGAGGCCCAGGAACTCTCCATCGCCCGTGAGGAGTTGTTGGCCCGCGGTTTCGGGCCACGACACAAGCGGCTGGCCAGCTTCAAGTCGGTGGCGGGTGAGAAAGGCCTCGACTTCCGATCGCTGCTTCTTGACCGCCGCGGCCGTGGCGCCACGCCATGGGGCAATGGCGCCGTCGGCAATCGACAGCGCGAGATCAGGCAGGACCAACTCGGGGTCAAAACCTTCGTTGTAGCCAAGCCCGTCGCACGCGGGACAAGCTCCGTAGGGACTGTTGAAGCTGAACGTGCGTGGTTCGACTTCAGCGACACTGCTCTTGCAGTTGGGGCACGCGTACTTGGTGTTGAAGAGTCGCTCGGTCCAACCCGTGTCTGCATTGTAGGCGGTAGCGGCGCCATTGCCGGCGCCGTTCGCGGCAGCCTGACTGGCCTTGGCTTCAGGCGTCTGAAAAACGATTTGCAGAACGCCGTCGCCGTGCTTCAAGGCAAGACGAACCGACTCAGCAACTCTTGCTTCGATGCCTTGGCGGATGACGACACGATCGATGACCGCTTCGATATCGTGCGTCTTGCGAGGCGATGGCTCGGGGGCCTCTTCGATGGGATAAGTAAGCCCATCGACTCGCACGCGAACGAAGCCCGCTTTGCGAGCTTGGTCGAAGACGTCGGCATGCTTTCCCTTTCGGCCGCGCACCAAGGGCGCCAGGATCATGGCCCGCGACTCAAGTGGGAGCGAATGAATCGCTTGCTCGATTTCGTTAGGAGACTGCTGGGCGATGGAAGCCCCACATTGGGCGCAGGCCACATCGCCCACACGGGCATAGAGCAACCGGAGGTAGTCGTAGACCTCGGTTACCGTGCCAATGGTGCTGCGCGGGCTGTGGCTGCCCTGGCTTTGGTCGATGGCGATTGCAGGCTGGAGCCCTTCGATGGAGTCGACATCAGGTCGTTCCATTTGATCGAAGAACTGGCGAGCATAGACACTCAGCGAGTCGACATACTGCCGTTGCCCTTCGGCCAGCAGAGTGTCAAAGGCGAGAGAACTCTTGCCGCTGCCGGAGACGCCAGAAATGACGATGAAGTGATTCCGCGGTAGATCGACGTCAACGTTCTGCAGGTTGTGAGTCCTGGCCCCGCGAATGGAAATCGCGCGGTGCTTGACGTGTGTCGGCTCGGTTTCATCCGTGACGATTGCCATCACAAGGCGCTATTGCTGGCGTCGGGAGGGGAAGACGAATCCCTTACCATAACAGCGCGGCGAACCGTGGCCAAGATTCCAAGGAGTGCGCCTCAGCCTTGCTACTGGGGCTCGAGCACCAGTTGGATGGGGGCGCTGTCGGGCGACTCGACCTGTACCTTCAAGCCGCTGGTGCCGTAGTCGGCATAGCGGGCGGGTACGTCGTGGCCATGCTGATGCTTGGCGGCCGCTAAATGCTCGGTCATGACGATGAGCACGACAACCGCTTCGTACTCGCCAGGCGGAAGGCCAGGCTCGCCTTGCTGTGAGGCTAGTTGGAACGCTCCCTGGCGATCGATCTTGCTGGCGTATTGAATGCCTTTGTCAATGCACCGGAGCTCGACGCTGCCTGCTTGAACCGGTTCGCCATCGGTGAATCGAACCGTGCCCTGACCAGAGTGCAACGCAGAGTTGCAGCCAGCTAGGCCAACGGCAAGCAGGCCCAGGAAGAGGAATCGCCACGCCGGACCGGAGGGTTTCAACAAGCGGACTCTCGATCAGTTAGCCAGTTCGACCACGTTGGCATCGAGCCGGTTGGCGAGGCTACCCAGCACTTCGGTATCGGTGTCAGTTGTGACGGTGCGGACGCCACCGTCAACCATGGCGAAGTGGACGCCACCTGGGTGCCAACTGCCGAAGGAAAACTCGGTGGCAACGACGTCACTCGGGCCTGACGCAAGCCGGAGCCCGGGGCCTGCTAGTCGGGATGACGCCGGGAGAAATCCGCCGTCAAACGCCGGGCTGTCGTAGGGATACTTCGTGACTTGGTCGCCAGGGATAAACTTCTCGCCGAACAGAAACGTGTTCGTGGTTCCATCCGATACGGACGCGATTCGGACACGATCGCGAGGGCGCGCGACGAGGCCATTCTCGCAGATGGGGCGAACGCCAATGATGACGCCGGTGCCGTTGCCGCCGTAGTAGTAGTCGGTAGGCTCACCATTGGCCCCCGGCGAGAGATCGCCGTGGTTGCCGGCGTAGTCGCTGAGAGCGCCTTCAACTTCTCGGTAAGTGTCAAACTCTTCTTCTTCATACCCGTTGTACATGCACCCGCATGGCAGCACGATCACAGCGGGCACGACTTGGGTCTTGGTAACGCTTAGCCGGGCCATGCCCATGCTATCGCCGCCAGACCGCCGGCTGGGGCAGAGCAACGTGTGGATCACTGTCTTGCGGGCGTCTTCGTTGTGCATGTACCAGGCCGCGCCCAAGGTCCAGTGGTCCATCAGCGACGCCTCATCCATGTAGGGCAACACGTGGGCGATCCAGGTTGGCGCCGCCTGGCCGCACTGGGCGGATACGGGATCGTTGGGGCGTGGAATAAAGCGTGCCGGTGGAAAGTAACCCAAGTTCCCGTGGTGTAGCTGCGTCGCCAGCGCCACCTGCCGAAGGTTGTTCTTGCAATGGGTTGCGCGAGCCGCTTCACGGGCCGACTGAACTGCTGGCAGCAGTAGACTTATCAGTACCCCGATGACGGCAATCACGACCAGCAACTCCACCAAGGTGAAAGCGCGATGCCGTGGCGTGGCCGCAGAAAGCGGTGACCGGGAAGCTGTTCTCATGCAAGGCTGCTCTGGCCAGGGAACGTTAGGCCTGCAATTCAGGCTGGAAGAGTTTCTGCACATTGTAATCGCTCCAGGTGGTCTGGCGGAAGCAAAACGCCCGCCTAGTTGGTATCCCTGTGCTTCGTTAAGATGCTGGATTGCTTGTTTTACGGCCATTTCCTCGCTCCCGCGTCCCTCACGATGTTCGATTCGCTCCAAGAAGGTCTGGGCTCCGCACTAAAGTCGCTCCGCGGCAAGGCCAAGCTATCCGAAGCGAACATGCGGGACGGGCTCAAGCTGGTAGAGCGGTCGCTGCTGGAGGCGGACGTCAGCTACGAAGTGGTTCGCACCTTCATGAAGCGGGTCACCGAGCAGGCGGTTGGCGAGAAGGTGCTCAAGTCGCTTGATCCGAGTCAGCAGGTGGTGGGCATCGTCCACCAGGAGCTGATTGACCTCATGGGGCCGGTGGACCATTCCTTGCACCTCAAGGGCAAGGATCAGGTCACGGTCCTGATGATGTGTGGCTTGCAGGGCTCTGGTAAGACCACCACGTGCGGCAAGCTGGGCCGAATGCTGAAGGGCAGAGAACGCAAGCCGCTACTCGTGGCGGCCGACCTGCAACGTCCAGCCGCCATCGATCAGCTCCATGTGCTTGGTGAGCAGCTGGATATCCCGGTCTTTGGCGACCGTGGCGAACAGGATCCGGTGAAGGTCTGTAACAACGCCGTGCAGCAGGCCAAGAAGCTTGGCGCCGATACGGTTATTCTGGACACGGCCGGCCGGTTGCACATCGACGATGAGCTGATGCAGCAGCTGGAGCGGATTGATAAACGTTGCGCGCCAGATCAAATCTACCTGGTCGTCGACGGTATGACTGGCCAGGATGCCGTGAACAGCGCCAAGAGCTTCAACGAAGCCCTTGAGCTAGACGGCGTCATCATGACCAAGCTCGATGGCGATAGCCGGGGTGGCGCCGCCTTGTCGGTCAAGGAAGTGACCGGCGTGCCGCTGAAGTTCATGGGCACTGGCGAGCACCTTGAGAACCTGGAAGAGTTTCATCCCGAGCGGATGGCGGGGCGCATCCTCGGACAGGGCGACATCCTCTCGCTGGTCGAGAAGGCTCAGCAAGAGTTCGATGAGGATGAACTCCGCAAGCAAGAGGAGCGGCTTGCCAAAGGTGAGTTCACCCTCGACGACTTCAAGAAGCAGCTCAAGCAGGTCACTCGTCTGGGGCCGCTGCAGAAAGTCATGAAGATGATTCCCGGCATGGGTGGCCTGATGGATGGCATGCCCGATGGCGAGGATCCCGAGCAAGAGATGAAGCGGCTCTTCGGCATGATCGACTCGATGACGCCGGCCGAGAAACGCGACCCCAAGATTATCGATCAGAGCCGTCGCAAGCGGATCGCGGCCGGCTCAGGTGTCGAGCCTCACCAGGTCAACGAGCTCGTCAAAATGTTCGAGCCCATGGCCCAGATGATGAAGGGGATGGCTGGCAAGGGCATGGGCGAACGGATGAAGGCCATGCAGCAGCTTCAGCAGCAGATGGCCTCCAATCCCAACGGCCAGCTTAGCCGCAAGAAACAAGGCACGGGAAAGCGACTCACTGCCAAGGAAAAGGCGAACGCCCGCAAGCTGCGCGAAAAGAAGCTGAAGCAGCTCAAGCGGCAAAAAAAGGGCCGATAGCCCGTCGAGTACCGGTTGTGCCGGTCGTGCGGGCGGGTGTTCTCATGTCGGGCGTCCCAACGGCTCTCTCTAAGCTACCTTTTCGATGGATTCGATTAGGAGCCCTCTTGTGCCACGCCGCCGCGGACTTTCACTCGTTGAATTAGTCATTGTGCTTCTTGTGATGGGCATTTTGGCGGGGGGCGCTGCGCCTACCTATGTCGACGCCGTGAATCACTACCGCGTTGAAGCAGCGGCCAAACGGATTGTTGCCGATCTGCGCTACCTTCGCCAGCAGGCGATCGACAGCGCCACGACCCGAACCGTTCTGTTTGACTTGGCCACTGACAGCTACGCGATGGCAGGCGTTGCAGATCTGAATCATCGCGCCCAAGAGTACTCGGTTTCACTCGCCGGTGAAGGCTACGAAGCGGACATCATCAGCGCCGAATTTGATGGAAGCGTTACATGCGGATTCGATCATCGGGGCGTAGTCGTGAGTGCCGGGAGCGTGCGCATTGTTGCTGGTAACCACAGTCGGACGGTCACGGTGACCCTGCCCCACCTCGTCTCGATCAGTCAATAGCCTCGCTAGAGGGATGCACGATGCGACACCACGGCTATACGCTGATTGAGCTGCTCGTGGCCACCGCCTCTTCGGCTGTGTTGATGGCCGGTATGGCTACGACTCTTTACATTTCCACGCAGTCGATGGACATCGATTCGGGAGCTGCGTCCGAGAAGGTACGGCTAAGGGAAGTCCTCGCGCAGATTACCAGCGATGTCTCGCACGCGACTCTCTTTAGCGAGCGATCAGCGAACGCCATGGTCTTCTGCGTGCCTGATCGCAACGGCGATGGGGCTGAAGAGGTCTTACGTTATGCCTGGGGTGGCAACAGTGGCGATCCCCTAACATTGGAATACAACGGCGGCGAAGCGATCACCCTGGTAGATGACGTCGCGTCGCTGGACTTTACCTATCTCGATCGACTCGTTGTTGGCAGCGTGAACGAAGGCGCCGGGGGAACCGCGTCGGTTGTTTTTGAGGAGTTCAGCGAAGCAAAGGTAGAGTTTGGCGATCAGCTTCAAATCCCGTCCCATGTGGCCGCGGGTGTAGGGGATCTGTTAATACTCGCAGTAAGTCTCGATTCCGCGGAGTCTGAGGATCTCCCAAATCCTGCCGGCTGGACTGCGTTGGCAACTAGCGACGAAGACGAAGATGTAGCCTTCGGCGTTTGGTGGAGGCTCGCCACAGATTCTGAGCCCGCCACGTATGATCTGTCGCTCGACTCTTTTAGTCGCGCCTATGGCTGGGTCATGCGGTTCACGGGACATGATCCCAGCAGTCCGATTGCGGACACCGCGACGGATAGGGGAAGAAGTACACAGCCTGACTCTCCGGCGGTCACGACTACGGTCGACGACTCGTTAGTTCTTCGACTTATTGGCTGTGACGATGACGACATCACGCTCGACGACCCGGGCGTTGAAGCGCACACGTCGATCACCTTCGACAGTAGCGGTATGGTTGCATCTGCCTCAGGCGGCGCCGCCTATGCGGCCCAAGAAACAGCAGGTAGCAGTGGCGCAGATAGTTTCCTGCTAACCGGGAACGAGCAATACGTGACCGTCACGCTTGCGATCTCGCCGGAGGTATCTCCATGAGCCGAAAGCGGAGCACAGCATGTTTGGGTTCTAGCCTGGTAGAGGTCGTGGTATCAACGCTGTTGGTGGGGCTGGTTTTGGTGACGGCCCTGGATGGCGTTGGCAGCGCGGTGAGAACCACCAGGGCCTTGTCCGATCAGTTGGATGGTCATGCCTACGCGGCAGAACTCATGGCGGAGATTCTTTCGAAGCCCTACACCGATCCCGAAGAGGGCGATGCAAACGCTACTTTTGGCATCGAGTCCGATGAGCCTTCGCCAGCAACCAATCGGTTGGCGTTGGACGACATAGACGACTTCAACGGCTGGACTGAGGGCAGTGCGCTCGCGACCAGGGAAGGGGCGGCACGGATGGACACCGCAGGTTGGGGTCGAGCCGTGGAGGTCGTAAAGCTCAACCACAATAACGCCACAAGCGTGATCGGTGACTCCGCAAGCGATAAAGGCGTACGTCGCATTACCGTGACGGTGACGTCGCCCACGGGACAGGTGACCACGTTGCAAACAATTCGGGCCGCCGCCGGAGCCATGGAACAGCAGCCCGCTGGTGATACCACCTACGTAACCGGGGTAGAAATACAGCTTCAAACGACGAATCAGTCCGTTACAGCGACCGGATCCCTGCTCAATCACGCCACCGCGCCATGATGATCAACCGCCGCCAGAAACTTCGACGCCAAGGCTCGCTTTATATTGCCGTGCTGGGCGTGACCACGATCGTAGGCATCATCGCCATGGTGTCGGTGACGGTCGGTCGCTTGCAGATCCGTCAGGTCGTATCCCAAGCAGACCGTCACGACGCTCAACTGTTGGCACGTGCCGGGGTCGAGTTCGCTTACAACTGCATCGAGCAGACCAACAATTGGCGAAACACCATGACCAGCGGCGTGGAGTCGGCGCCCGTATCGATGGGGCGAGGCACTTTTACTTATTCGGCTACTGACGTAGACGGCAACCTCAATGATGGCGATGACCACGCCTTTACCTTGCGAGGGATCGGCCGCGTGGGCAATGTGCTTGCCGTCGAAGAAGTGGAGGTCGAGCCACAGGGAGTCGGCCTAACTTGTCTAGAGGCGGCCGTTCACACCGACAAGCACCTCGAGCTCAAAACGCACCGGCTCACGACGAATCAGACCGTCAGTTCCAACGGTGAGATCAGGAACGATGATCCGTCGGCATTTATTGCGGGGGACGCGTGGTCAGGAGACTACGTCCTGGACCATGGTAACCTCTCCGGTACCGCCACCGAGAACCAGTCACCGCTGCGGGAAATGCCTAGCTTAAACGTCTTCGACTACTACCTTGCCAACGGCACCTTGATAGACATTGCGTCGATACCGGAAGACTCCGGGGAACGAATGCTGGGCTACACCTTGCTAAGCCCCGCTAGGAACCCGTTTGGTGAGCCAAACGCGCAGGGCATTTACGTCATCGATTGTGAAGGCCAGGCTATCAAGCTTCTGCGCCTTCGCGTGGTGGGGACACTCGTGCTGTTGGATGTGCACCCACATTCTCGGGTAGATAGTGTGGTCAATATGGCGCCTGCCGTAACCAACTACCCCACGCTGTTGGTTCAAGGTGACTTCAGCTTCGACATGGCCGGTACTTTCGGAGTCCAATCGCTCGTAGAGTCCAGCGCTTCGACGAATTTCAATCCGGCCGATACGCCCTATGGAGGGCAGTCGGACGAGGACCAATACGACAGCTATCCGTCCCAGATCGAGGGCCTCGTTTACGTCTCGGGCAAGATTGACATCACCGACAACTCGAACTTCAACGGTTGTGTGGTTGCTGACGACTTACACCTGGAAGACGACGCGGTAATGAACTATCTGAGCCGATTCCTGAACAACCCTCCGCCAGGATTTCGCCAGTCGTCTGGTCCTCTTCGGATCCTGCCTGGCAGCTGGCGGCGGGCCGCTCTCTAAGCCGGCTGGCCGGAAATTCTTGCAGCAAAGGGCCGACAGGGGCCATTTGCCCTAATTCCCCGTAGGCTAGGCACTTGCTAGCCGGCCAGTCTTGCGTCACAATCCGGGATTGCCCTGGGCAGACTGCTGCCTGCGGGGCGACCAAATCACTAAACGCCCGACCGCCCACGACGACCTTCCACGGCGGTGAAGCAAACCCCACGGCCCCAGCAGGGCCGACCACCAGGCCAGGAGCCCCGAGCGTGTCAGTACGAATCCGCATGAAGAAAATGGGCCGAGCCCATCGTCACTTTTTCCGCATCTGCGCGATCGACAAGCGCTCACCACGCGACGGTCGGGCCCTGGAGGAGTTGGGGACCTACGATCCACAAATTGCAGATGTAAATGCTCGGGCCGTCTTGAAGAAGGACCGCATCGATTATTGGTTGAGCGTTGGAGCCCAGCCCTCGGAGAAAATGGCGGTACTGATTAAGAAGTACGGCACCGACGGTACGCACTTGGCCGAGCAGCAGGCGGCCCTTGAGAAGCTGGCGATGGCCCCGGAGATTCCCGATCCAGGCGCCCCCGCTTCCAAGCCCACGCCTCCCGAGTCCGAGACGCCAGCCGAAGAGGCCAGCAGCGAAGCTGAAGGCGCCGCTTCAGAAGCATCGGGCGAGGAATCGTCACCTGCGGAAGAGTCGGCCGCTACGCCCGTAGCTGAGTCTGCGGAAGCAGAATCCGCAGCCGAGCCAGAGGCGGCACCCGAGCCAGAAGCTGAACAGAAGCCTGCTGAGAGTTGAGCAGCGGCTTTGCTTTGTTGAGGGAAGGCGGCACATGGCGCCATGCGAATTGATGTCCTGACTCTGTTTCCGGAGATCTTCAGCGGCTACCAGTCGCAGAGTTTGTTGAAGCTAGCGATCGACCGTGGTTTGGTTCAGATCCACCTTCACAACATCCGCGATTGGGCCAAAGGTAAGCACCGCGAAGTTGACGACCGCCCTTTTGGCGGTGGCCCTGGAATGGTGCTTAAGCCGGAACCGGTTGTCGAGTGCGTTGAGGAAGTACAGCGAAAGGCGAGTTGTCCGGGCCGGTTGCTGCTGCTGACGCCGCAAGGTCGTCGGCTTGACCAACCGATGGTGGAACAACTAGCCGGCGATGCCCCAGCTCAGCAACGTTTGCTGCTGCTTTGTGGTCGTTACGAGGGCTTTGACCAGCGAGTCATTGATTTACTGGAGCCTGAGGAGGTTTCGGTTGGCGACTTCGTCCTTAACGGCGGCGAGGTGGCCGCCATGACCGTGATCGATACCGTGATCCGGCTGGTGCCGGGAGTGTTGGGAGACGAGAAGAGTAGCGTCGAGGATTCGTTTTCGCGAGGCAACCGTTTGCTGGAGTTCGCCCAGTACACTCGGCCACGTGAATACCGGGGCCTCGAAGTGCCTGAGGTCCTGCTCAGCGGCGATCATCCTGCGATCGCAGCGTGGCGGACAGAGAACAGCTTAGAAAGAACCAAACAACGGCGATCGGACCTGATTGCCGACGATGAGATCCCCCCGACGAGTTAATCGCCGGTAGCACAAAGCGGAGAGCCTAAAATGAGTCAGCAGATTATGGAACTCGTCGAGAAGGCGAGCCTGAAAGAAGACAAGCCTGAGTTCGAGATTGGCGACACGGTCGACGTGCACACCAAGATTCTGGAGGGCGACAAAGAGCGCATCCAGATCTTCACGGGGGTTGTGATCGCGATGAGCGGCTCCGGAAGCAGGGAGATGTTTACCGTTCGCCGCATCGTCAACAACGAAGGGGTCGAGCGCAAGTTTCCTGTCCACTCGCCACGCATCGCGAAGGTGGATGTTAAGCGCAGCGGCGTCACCCGTCGGGCGAAGCTGTACTTCCTCCGCGACCGCGTTGGTAAGGCAGTGCGCTTGAAGGAACGCCGTCGCGACTAAGTCGAGCATCCCTGATGAGCATGAAGCGGCTGGTCGCATTTCTTCGTGCTCAGGTGGCCGCTTTGCATTCCCCGCTGCCACTCGGTCAGCGTGGCGAGCGAGCTGCCGCTCGGTACCTTCGTCGCAAGGGCTATCGGGTTGTGGCTGGTGGTCACCGCAGTCGATACGGTGAGATCGACTTGATCGCGGTCTGGCGAAAAGAGACCGTGGTCTTTGTCGAAGTAAAGACCCGTCGTGACAACCGGGCGGGCGGACCAGAGCAGGCCGTTGGCGGCCTTCAGCAGAGCCGTATCGAGAACTCTGCCCTGGAGTTTCTCAAGGGGCACCAGTTGCTTGAGTACCCTGCCCGTTTTGATGTGATCGCGATTGTTTGGCCTCCGGACGCCAAACGGCCCGCATCCATCGAGCACTTCGAAAACGCCTTCCAGCCGCAGCGGCAGGGGCAATTCTTCATCTAATCGTTGGCGCAGGGCCCCGATCTCACGCAAGGTGTCGCCAGCAAGAGCGAATAGACTGGCGGACGCTAACGTTGCTGCGAGCCGCAGGAACACGTAGCCAACCGCGGATGGCTGGTTAAGCGGTTGTTGGGCTCAAGCTGGTCGCGCCAACTCAAGAACCACCGTAGTCACGCATGCGAGGAGAATCACGATGAACCGCGATACCCTCAACTCCTTGGCCGCCGTGTTTGGCTGGGGGTTCCTGAGCTGTATTGCCTTGCAATTGATCGCCATTGGGTCGTACTTCTTAACGTACGACTGGATGATGCAATACGGTTCGGTGCTGTTTCAGGTTTTTCCCACCATGACTGTCGCCAAGTACGAAGTCATCTTCTTCGCGATGCTGATGCTGTTGAAGACTTTCGGACTGGTCTTCTTTCTGACTCCGTGGGCGGCCCTGAAAATTGTTGCGGCGCGAGCCTTGTGAACCCACGGGGTAGATGTTCCAGACCTATGCAAACTTGTGCTTGCCAGGCATGGCGACTGGCGGCATCGGCAGATCACCAAACTCGTAGGCGTCGGGGCCCAGTCGGGTTTCTGACTTCATGGCGTCTTCCCACGAGATCTCTTGGCCGCTGTAACAAGCTTCGCGGCCCATGATGGCGGCCAGGGTACTCTCGGCCACAGTCTGCGCCTCATTGATCGGCTTTCCATAGCGAATGCTGGTCATCAGGTGCTCATGCTCCAGACGATAACCTCGCTGTGGCTTGCCCTTGTAGCGCCAGGCTTCGCCGTTGTGGGGGGTGATCCGTCGCTTGCAGTCACTTGAACCATCGGAAGCGACCAACTCTTCTTCAACACGCGACTTTCCGCCATTGATTTGCCTGCACTGGCTGAATACTGACACACCGTTGGGGTACTCGAATTCCACGGCAAAGTGATCATAAATGTGACCTTGAATCACGCCTTTGCGAGCCAGTCGGCCACCCAAGCCGGACACCACGCGGATCGGGTTGGCGTCGAGCACCCAGTTCATGACGTCGATGTTGTGCACGTGTTGTTCGACAATATGATCGCCCGAGAGCCAAGTGTAGTAGGGCCAGTTACGTAGCTGCGCCTCCATGTCAGTCCAGCCATCCTTACGCGGGGCTACCCAGATCTGACCGCCGTTCCAGTAGCACTTGCCGAATACGGGTTCGCCGATGGCGCCATCTTGGATGCGGGCGATGGTCTCGCGGTAGTTCGGCTCATGGCGGCGTTGCGTTCCCGCAGCGATGCCCAGGCCCTTTTCTTTGGCCAGCTTGCCGGCTTCCATGATCTTTCGCACGCCCGGTGCATCCACAGCGGCGGGCTTCTCCATGAACACATGTTTGCCCGCCTCGACGGCGGCCATCAGCTGATCGGGACGAAAGTGCGGCGGCGTGGCCAGGATCACGTAGTTCACTTCCGGATCAGCCAGCACCTGCTTATAAGCGTCGAAGCCAATGTGACAACGCTCCGGTGAGATGTTGAAGCCGAGCTTCGCCATGTTCTTGTTGCAGCGCTGCAACCGATCCTCAAACATGTCGGCCAAGGCGACAACCTCCACGCCTTTGGTCTCAGCCTTGGCCCCCTCCGCGACGTCCTCGGTGTGGTAACCAGTGTCGGGGTAGATCGTATCCCGCGCGGCGCCAACCGCATCCAGCGCCGCTCCGGTGCCGCGACCGCCGCAACCGATGAGCCCGATCTTGATTCCTTGCCCGACGTCGTCCCCAGCAGCGTGAACGTGGGGCGTGGTGAGCAGCGAGGCTCCAACGGCGGCCGCACCGGTTTTTAGTGCATCGCGACGAGAGAACGGAAGCTTGGGCGAGTCAGAGTTCGACATCGGAGGGCCTCGGAGAGAATCAGGCAGGCTCGCCGCACCGCCACGGCGATCGGCCCCAGTCTAGCGAGAGCACCCCAACAATGCAAAAAAGAGCGTAGTCCAACGTTATCGACAGCTAACCTGGCGGTGAGAATCGTCTTGAGCAGAGCATCCATGCGTCCACTGATTGCCGATAAGACGTTTGCAGTGCGACCGTCGAATTCTCTCTTCTGGATTGGCGAGTCAAACGGGTGAGCTTACGACCGTGCCAGAGTGCGCCGCCTGCCGGCGGTGAACAACAAGGCCAGTCCAGCACCCATGATCGTGGATGGCTCGGGCACCGAGGCTGTTGAGACCCAGTTGCCTTCCACGAAGAATGTCGTGCCGAAGGAGTCCCACGTGATAGCGTCTAGTCCATTGCCGATTGTCGTATCGAAGATATCGTCCGGCCTAACGTATCCGAACAAAGCGCTCTGAAAACTTGTGCAATCGCATCCCAACTGACCAGGGGTGTTCTCAAGAACGAGCCAAGTTGAACCCGTAAACGGATTGCCAAAGCTTCCTGACCCTGGCAAAAAGTCCTCTGCTTCTGGAGTCAGCGTAAGGTTGATGACGTCCAAGCGCGTTGCAGGAAGCTGGGGCAAGAGAAGGGTGGCAACCACTTGTCCTGTCTAGTCCTCGATGAACTCGTATTCATGTTGTGCTTGGCCGACCGACGCACCGGCAGAAAAGAATAGAATGGCCGCCACTGCCTGCACCGTAGAGCCAACCAGAGAAGCACAAGCCGTCGCGGAGAATAAGCGTGACAAGGTGAGTGCTCTTTGCGTAGTGATGGCAATAGAAAAAGCGACGCCAAACTCGCGGGAGCGTCCTCTTGAAGGACCCTCGACACGCGGGTTTGGCGTCGCTTTGCGTTGGTTCTGACTCGTATCCGAGGACTTTGATGGTAGGGAGTAAGGACGGGAGAACTCCCGTTCCTACAGACTAAACGCGCCCTCGATCCGTTTCATGTACACAAATGGTTGTCTTTTTCGCTTCTTGTGGCCGATGGAGCTGGGAGCCATAGGAACTGCACCGTATCAGCCCAGGGGATTACCGTTCTCCCCCACTAGAACGGTTTCCGAAGTAATTCAGAAAGGACTTCATCGAACAGCGGAATAAGCCTTAGCGCCCCGGTTTGGGTTAGATGTTGGTTGTCTCGGTACCAGCTAATCCCCTCTCCAGCAAATTGCCACTGCCCGGCGGCGTTCGAGAAGTAAGGGGCAGGGTCCAGCACTCTTGCTCCCCATTCGGAGGCTCGCTCCAGGCTACTGTCCGCTTGGCGATTGCGGTTGCGGTGCTCGCTGAGTGGCAACGCGACTGTCGACAGATCGGCATCTTCCAGGGCGGTTCGTGCCAAGGCGTAGGGCACATCGTATTCCGTGCAAGCCACGTCTTTGACGATTAACGCATGGGCTCCCTGTTTTTGCACGGCATCGACGGTTTGCTGCATTGCCGTGGCGAACTCTGTCTGACGCTCCGCATAGGTGGACCAAAAGCCAGCCAGGAACACGGCGCGCGTCTTGTGGTTCGCAATGTGGCGTAAGACGAGATCGTTGAACTCGCGAGAGGCTTCTTTGAGTGAGAGCAAGGATTCTGATTGAAAACCGACAAGCGGCGCGGTGGACGGATGGGTGGCAATATAGAGCTTCAGGCCATGAGCCTGGCATGCTTGGTCGAGAGCCGGCACTAAGTCCATGGCGTGACTATCGCCCCAGATCAGACAGCACTCGCTGCTGGCGAGATCGCCACAGCAAGGGAGTTTGTCCTTGCGCACGTGGTCCGGCTTGACGATGTATCGCGCTGGCATGGAAGACGTCTTCTTGGCTGCCAAGAGTTTTTGTACGGCCGAATCGTACCGGTCAGGCAGCCCTTGTTTTTGCCGAATGCCGGCGCCGGCAAGAAGCAGTAGAGTCGATGCCACGATGGCGCCTACAACGATCCGGCGCGGCGTAACCAAGATTTGCTTCTTGCGAAAAGGGGTTTCAACCAAGCGCCACGAGAGAGCCCCCGCCAGAAAGCTTGCCAACAAACAGGCGAGTCCCTGCGACAGGGAGAGTTCTTCTCCAAACCGATAGCGTACGAACGCCATGATCGGCCAATGCCACAGGTAGAGCGAGTAAGAAATGAGCCCCACGAAAACCACAGGCTTTTGCCTGAGCAGAGAGCTAACCAAAGAGGAGCCTAGCGATCCGCTGTAGATCACCAACGCCGCTCCCAGGCATGGTGGGGCCGCCGTCCAGCCTGGGAACATGGTGTTCTTATCGAAGTACAGGCTGCTACCCAGAATGAGAGCCATGCCGACCAGGCTCAAGGCTTCGCGATAGCTGGCGCTGACGTTGCGGGGTAGAGGTAGGAACCAAAGCAGGCCGCCAATGAGAAGCTCCCATGCGCGACCAGGCAGCATGTAGAAGGCAAAGGGCTGATTGGTCTCAACGGTCGAAATCCCCAGCCAAAAGGAAACGACGGCCAACACTGTAAGAAGGACTCCTTTTGTCTTCCAGCGTAGCCGCGATAAGAGGGCCAACAGGAATGGGTAGAACAGATAGAACTGTTCCTCGACCGCCAGAGACCAGGTATGCAGCAGGGGGATCAGGTCCGATGACCCCGTGAAATAGTTCACGTTGCGGTAGAAATAGACGTTTGACAGCATCAGTTGCTGCGCGGCTAGCGAGGCGCCAAACCGCTTGAAGTCACTCGGCCATAGCACGAAGTACGCTGCGATAAGAGCCGCCAAAGCGAGCGCCAGCGAGGCCGGTAAGATGCGCCGAACCCGACGCAGCCAGAATCTGGAAAGCTGGAACTCGCCAGCCTCTTGCTCTTTGAAGATGAGCCCGGTGATCAAGAACCCTGAGATGACAAAGAAGACGTCGACACCGATGTACCCTCCAGGAAAGCCAAGCCCCGCGTGGAACAAGACGACCAACATCACAGCCACGGCTCGCAGGCCGTCGACATCGGGGCGGTACCTAAACTCAATCATCGAAGGGGCAGAGCGAAGGAGGGCAAAGGTGGGCGTATCGTGATGCGGGGGGGACGGCCTGGCCAGCAACAGATGACCGAAGGTCGTCAGTATAGCTACGGCGCTCGGATAGAAGTATCCGGCAGGTGTGCCGACTTGCAAAGTGTGGCGACGAGCGACCGCTTTCGGTATGCGAGGTGGTACACAAACGAAAGGGGCCGCCGGCATGCGCCGGCGGCCCCTTTGTGCCGTTTTCATTGAGCCCCAGTTACTGACGGGGGCCAAATGGGGTTCTCAATACATGTCGTCCATGCCGGGGGCGCCAGCGCCGCCTTTGTCCTTCTTCGGGGCATCGGCGATCAGGGCGTCGGACGTCAGCAGTAGCGTGGCCACGCTGGCCGCGTTCTGCAAGGCGGTGCGGGTAACCTTCACCGGGTCGATCACGCCCGCTTTGACCAGGTCCTCGTAGGAGTCGGTCGCAGCGTTATAGCCGTTGGCGGCCTTGGCGTCGGAGACCTTCTCGCAAACCACGCCGCCATCTTTGCCGGCGTTGTTGGCAATACTTGTCAGCGGAGCGCGGGCGGCACGGAGCACGATGTCGTAGCCGACCTGTTGGTCATGGCTGAGCTCGGCGGGCTTGACCTTCGCGGCGGTGCGAACCAGCGCGACGCCACCACCCGGCAGGATGCCCTCTTCCACAGCGGCACGCGTGGCGTGCAGGGCGTCTTCGACGCGAGCTTTCTTTTCCTTCATCTCGCTCTCAGTCGCGGCGCCAACGTTCACCTTGGCGACGCCACCGCTCAGCTTCGCAAGCCGCTCTTCGAGCTTCTCGCGATCGTAGTCGCTGGTGGTGTTCTCGATCTCGGCACGGATCTGGTCGATGCGGCCCTTAATGGCAGTGCTCTTGCCGGCGCCTTCGATCAGAGTCGTGTTGTCCTTATCGATGATCACTTTCTTAGCACGGCCCAACTCGGTCAGGCCCACGCCTTCGAGCTTGATGCCCAGGTCCTCGAAGATCGCTTGACCGCCGGTCAGCACGGCGAGGTCTTCGAGCATTGCTTTGCGGCGATCGCCAAAGCCGGGCGCCTTTACGGCGGCGACGTTGAACGTGCCACGGAGCTTATTGATCACCAAGGTAGCCAAGGCTTCACCCTCGATGTCCTCAGCGACAATCAACAGCGGCTTGCCGGAGTTGACGACCGCTTCCAGAACAGGAACCAGGTCTTTGACGCTGGTGATCTTCTTCTCGTGGATCAGCACGTAGCAGTCTTCCAGCACGCATTCCATCGACTGCTGGTCGGTGACGAAGTACGGCGACAGATAGCCGCGATCGAACTGCATGCCCTCGACCCACTCAACTTCGGTGGCGAGGCTCTTGCCTTCGTCGACGGTGATAACGCCGTCCTTGCCGACCTTTTCCATGGCCTGCGAGAGCATCTCGCCGATCTCGCGGTCGCCGTTGCTGGCGACGGTGCCGACCTGAGCCATTTCCTCGGTACTCTTAACCTTGATGGAGAGCTTCTTGAGCTCGGCAGTGACGTCTTCGACGGCCTGCTCGATGCCCTGCTTCATCTGCACGGGATTGACGCCCGCGACGACGGCCTTGAGGCCTTCGTTGAAGATGGCTTCGGCCAGGACGGTGGCGGTGGTGGTGCCGTCGCCGGCGACGTCGGACGTCTTGGCGGCGACCTCCTTCACCATCTGGGCGCCCATGTTCTCGTAGGTGTCTTCGAGCTCGATCTCCTTAGCGACCGAGACGCCGTCCTTGGTGACGGTCGGCGAGCCGAACGACTTCTGAAGGATGACGTTGCGGCCCTTGGGGCCCAAAGTCACCTTCACCGCCTTCGCAAGTTTTTGAACGCCGCGACGCATGGCGTCGCGAGCCTCTTGATCGAACGCAATCATCTTTGCCATGAGATGGCTCCGTGGTTTGGTTTGCTATGCAACGAATTGAATTGAGGTTGGCGGCTCGTCGTGTTCCGCCAAGTGCTTCTTGAGCTTGTGAACCAGTGCGGTGACGCTTCGCTCGTCGAGTGAGTCGCCTGTCGGATTCACGATCTCATGCTGTTGAGAATTGAGGTCAAACTGGAAGACTCCTGAAGGGCCACCTTCGCCAGGGTGCCTCGGCCAAAACTCGTATCGCACGAGGGGTGGCTCCACGGTCAACAGCTTGGCCGCATGATCGTAGATGCTCACTCAACCACGCACAAAATGTCGCTCTCGCTCATGAGCAGGAACTCGTCGTCGTCGAAGGAGATGGTTTCGGGGGCGTAGCTGGTGAAGAGGACGCGGTCGCCGACTTTGACCTGCATGGCGCCGCGGGAGCCGTCGTCGAGGACCTTGCCGGGGCCGACGGCGACGATCGTGCCGCGGTTGGCGGATTCCTTGGCCGAGTCCGGCAGGACGATGCCGCCGGCGGTGACGTCGGACGATTCTTCACGCTCGACGACAACCTTGTCGTTCATTGGCTCGAGCTTGACCTTGGTCTTTTTCTTGGTGGCGGTCGCCATCGACGGGGTTCCTCCTGCTAGACGTTTGGAAAATCGTTGGACTGAGCCGCCGACAGCCGATCGGCGGATGTGGATGTTTAGGATGGCCGGCGCGCAGCTAGGCCAGTCCACGCAGATAGCAATCGCGGCGCCAAACCTTATGCGACGCCTAAACCACTGTGATAAAACGGTTTGTGGCTTGCGAGCTAGTGGCGAAGAACTGTCATTCTGGCGGTGGAGCCTCGTGGAGCGCTAAGGGCTGCCAGATTGGCAGCGCCTGCGGCCCTGAGTGAGCTAAGGTTTTGCATCCCTCCCCGCCAGTTTGCCGTCCCCACGACCTGGAGTTCCCCCATGTTTCCCCGCATGCTTGTTGCTTTGGCCATCGTGGCCGTCTGTCTGTTCTCCGCCGGCTCCGCTCGTGCCGGCGGCTGGCTCGAAGAGGCGCGGGCCAAAGAAAAGGCGATCAAGTCGATGCCCATTGAATGCCGCCCAAATCGGCTGGGGCACATCTACGGCAACAATGTCCGTCGGCTGCACTATGGCCGGTTGTGCGTGAATTGCGGCCGGTACGAGAAGCCAGTGCAACGGTTCTTTACGGTTCCCTGATTTCGATGGTGATTACCCGCAGTCCCGGTAACACTTGGCCGCTGGCTGCGTATCAGGGGTTAGGGCACCCGAACTAGGGGCAACTGACTACCATTCGTTACAGGGGAATCAAGATGAAGACTCGCCGTTTGGCGCTGGTCGCAACAGGACTTTTCGTTGTCAGTTTGTTGATCCCAGCAACTGCCGATGCTGGTTGGCGATGGCGTCGGGCCCGTTGGGTAAGCCCTCGCACAAACACGCTCCATACCTGGCAGCGAACTCGGCGCGTTAGCACAGGCCGCGTCACCTACTCGGGCGTCAGCCGTGCCGAGCAAGACTTCTGGCGTCAGCGTGACGCATGGTACAACCATGCCTTCAACGGCTGGAAGCCCGAAGACTTCCGTTAGTAAGTCTCACAGCTCTCTGATGCGGAGATTCCGCCAGCGGACTTGCTTGCCCACCTGATCAGCGCTGCCAACGCTGTGCACCTGGAGGCCGATAAACCCGGCGGGCGTCATGTCGTCCGTGAAGTCAGCAACCGGAATGTCGTTGACCCACGTGCGGATTGACTCGCCGTGTGCCTCCACGCGATAGCGATTCCATTGATCGGCATGGAACGCATGTCGCGCCAAGACCTGGTCTTTGCCATCGGGCTTGTCGAGCCAACCGCGACGGGCTTCGTCATACACGCCGCCAGAAAAGGCGCGCGGCGAAGGGTCGATCTCTACCTGATAGCCATGCACGCGACCGGCGGGGATTCGCTTCTTGAAGGGCTTGCCGTTGGGGTAGGCACCGGTGCTGAGCGAGGCCTCGTCGAAACAAAGACTGCGGAACTGAACACCGGAGTTGAGTCCTTTGTCAATTTTCACTTCAAACGTCAGCACGAAATCGCGGTAGTCACGCGGCGTGCACAGGAAGCTATTGGGGGTCTTAGCAACGCTAGTCCCCACAATGGCCCCTTGTTCAATTTGATAGATCGCCTGGCCGCCACGCTGAACCCAGCTTTCCAGCGACTTGCCATCGAATAGAGTGGCGAAGTCTTCGTCGTCGGGGCCGGCGCACCGAGCAACGACAGGGGCAAGAGTAACAAGCAACAACGCCATCCAGCGGAGCAGCAGCTTCATGGGCGGTACCTTCCCGGAGTACGACACGCGGAAGCGTTCAGTTTGCCAGAGACCTACTCAACGAGTAAGTCGTACGGCATCATCAGGCCTACCGGCTCGCGTTGCAACAACTGGGTCCAGGTTCTCCACTGTTGGACGGCTCGGGAGAGGTCTTGAGGGATGGCTAAATCGTTGAGCGAGACCCGGACCTCTCTCTCTTTGTCCATGCCGCCAAAGAGCTCTTCAAAGAACTTCTTGGGCTTGGGGAGAGTTTCCACACGGACCTTGTCCTCTTCGGTCAGGCCCGCCAGCTGTTTGGCTGAGGCGATGGCGTCATTCAGCGTGCCGGTGGCATCAATCAGTCCATTGGCCACCGCCTGCCTGCCCGTGTAGACTTTGCCGCCTGCTAGTTGTTTGAGTTGGTCCAGAGGCATGTCGCGCCCTGCTGCTGCTTTGCTGGTGAATTGAGCGTAGGTGTCTTCCATCATTCGCATCATGGCGGCGCGCTCGTTCGCATTCCATTTGCGCGTTCCGGTGAAGATGCCACTGTTCTCGCCGCGTGTGATCAGGTCCGTGGAGAGGCCTACCTTGTTGAACATGCCTTTCATGGCAAACTTGCCTGTCACGACTCCAATTGAACCGGTGATGCCGGCCGGTTCGGCGTAGATTTTGTCGGCTCCCATCGAGATGTAGTAGCCGCCACTCGCCGCGATATCGCCCATGCTAGCGACGACCGGTTTCTCGATTTCACGGATCTTTCGCCAAATCAAGTCGCTTGCCACTGCGGAACCG
This sequence comes from Lacipirellulaceae bacterium, assembly GCA_965263315.1. Lineage (GTDB taxonomy): Bacteria > Planctomycetota > Planctomycetia > Pirellulales > Lacipirellulaceae > JBCCQL01. The sequence continues at coordinate 302,473 of CBDHGZ010000004.1, forward strand.
CCGGGGCTATTAACGCGCAAGACGATGGCGGCGACTGCTTCGTCCGCGTTGGCATCTGCGAGGGCTTTCACAACGGTGGTCGAACCAACGCTCGACTCGCTGAACAAGCCGGATTCGCTTTCGCCGGTCATAATCGGGCCGACGGCGTAGACCACGGCAATCTTCTTGCCGGCGCGCCGACCTGTGGTTGGTTTGCCGCCTGTGATGGCTTGCATCAGTTTGAAGAAGCCGGCCGGTCCCGAAAAATCAGTGTCAACGTTCTTCTTACCGTAGTTCTCGACGTAGACCAGCTTGTCTGCCTTGGTCTCTTCGGCTAGATGCCCACGGAGCTCGTCGGGATAAGCAATCCGGTCGATGAGGCCTGCGTCCTGCGCTTGGCTGGCGGTAAGCAGAGCTAGATCGATGGATTCACGCACTTTCTTTTCCGTCACCGGACGATCCAGCGCGATGGTCTCAATCATTTGTTCGTAGAGGTCACCGGCCAAGCTGTCGAGGTTCTTGCGGACGGGGTCACTCCACTTCTTTCGCGTGAAGGTCTCTCCTGCGCCTTTGGCCTCGCCCATGTGAAGGAACTCGGCTTTGATGCCGAGGTTGGTGAGCAACCCTTTGTAGAAGAGCGGTTCGAGCCGTACGCCGGGAAGCAGCAGGAAGCCTGACTCTGGCATAACGACTTCGTCACACGAGGCGGCAATCAAGTAGTCCTGCGTTGAAGCGATTTCCAGCTGCGCGTAGATTTTCTTGCCGCTCTTACGAAACGCGTGGATGGCGCTGCGAATCTCGTCAACCGTACCGCGGCCGACAGCCGGCCCACGCAGATCTAGCACGATGCCAGCAATGGAATCGTCCTTGGCCGCCCGGGCGAAGCGGCCGATGGTCTTCCTCAAGTCGGTTTCGCGTTCGCCGAAGGGACCCATCTCGCCAGGCGACTCAGGGATACTACCTTCAAGTACGAAGTGGGCGAACCGAATCTTCTTGGGTTTCGGCTTCTTCTCTGGCGCCTTGCGCACCGGGGCCTTTTCCTCGGAGGCTTGCTTACTGCTCTGCTTAGCACTGGCCGCTTTGTTGGCTGGTTTTTCGGTAGAGACCGCGTTCTTTTCAGATTGAACTTGCTCGCCGACAGCGGCGGAGTCCTTGGCGCGGACGGGCGAAGCCAGCATGGCAATCGTAAGTGCGATCGATAAGTGGATGGCAAGGCGCTGCATGAGGTTCCCCGCAAGACCTGAGGTAAAGAATGGAGTGATGGCTGTCTGTGTGCTTCGATGGCCCGCGCCATTTATTGGGCATTCATCAGAATCCCATTCTAACTTACTGCATGTCGGATCGCGGGGCATGCTGGCGCCGGCTTGCTGGAATGGCGAGGTCGGTCTGGCTGACCCTGTTCCCTTTTGCTACGGTCCGCCACCCCAGACAGACTTCGCCATCTTGTTGCGCCCCCGTCTACGCAAGGAAGCATGATGCCAACCGCCTTGAAATTGGCCCTCCTAACCCCTCTGGTTTTGCTGACGCACGCTTTGCCGGTGGCCAGTGGACAGGGGCTATGGAAGCGCTTTATGCCTGTGAAGCGGGTAGCCGCTGACCCCCAGGCCAACTATTCCCTGGCCGATACCAATGGGCCTTGGATGGTGATGGCATGCACGTTTTCTGGCGAAGGCGCCGAAAGGCAAGCTCGGGAGCTAGTCTACGAATTTCGGCAGCGCTTCAACTTGCCCGCCTACGCACATGCGATGCAGTTCGATCTGAGTGGGGAGACCGTGGGCCGAGGGATCGACAAGTATGGATCCCCCGTACGCATGCGTCACAAGAAGGGAGACCGTCTGCAGGAGTGGGCCGTGCTGGTGGGCGACTTCCCTTCGATTGATGATCCCCAGGCGCAGAAGCTACTCAAGACGATCAAGACCGTTAAGCCGCAGGCGTTAGATCCCACGGCACGCGGCGGAGAGACGACGCAAAGCCTTGCTCTGGCTCGCGCCAGTCAGCGATTGTTCGTGCCGCGGATTGGCAAGAGCAAGCAACTTGGTCCCATGCGGACCGCGTTTATGGCTCGGAACCCGTTGCTGCCTCAAGAGTACTTTGTGCCCAAGGGCGTCGACAAGTTCGTGGAAAAGATGAACAGCGGCGCTCGCTACAGTCTGCTGAAGAATCCGAAGGCCTTTACCATCCGGGTAGCGACCTTTGGCGGAGAGAACGTGCTGCAAGGCGCCGCCAACGCGCCCAAGCGTGGACGCAACGAGCTATCACCGCTGGAGGAAGCGGCTTTCAACGCCGAACTCTTGGCCGCCGCGATGCGCGATGCGAATTGGGAGGCCTACGAGTTTCATGATCGCTACCAAAGTATGGTTACCGTGGGCGGTTTCGACGCCGCAGAGCTGAAGTCTCCGTCCCAGGAGATGGTGCGGATCTTCCGTACGTTTGGGGCTGGATTCAATACGCCCGAGGATCCGCTACAAAACGCCAAGCTCGAACGGGTTGTCCAGCGCCGGGCCGCAGCCAGCCTACAGCAGTTTCACCAGCAACTGGCTGGGATGCGGGGGCAGATTTCTGGCGGATTGAAGCCGAAGTTTGCTCGAGTGCCGCCCAAGTCCAAGAACGCTCGCGTGATTCCGTTCGATATCTACCCTGAGGTTGTTGAGGTTCCTAAGAAGACGATTAGTTCTGGCTTCGCCTGGCGGCGTTAGCCAGTGTTCGTGTTGTCAGGGGCTTCTCGCGGCAAGAGGCGAACCCTAAAGTGGCTCGCCATGGAAGCAACTTCGAATCACGCCTCGGCCCCTCTCTTGGTGCTGGGCACCCACAACGCCAAGAAGCGGGACGAACTGGCTAACATGCTGGTGGGGACCGGCGTTCGCGTCGCGAATCTGACTGAGTTTCCCGACGCCATCGAGGTGGTTGAGGATGGCGACTCGTTTGAAGCCAACGCGCGGCTCAAAGCGGTGCAGCAAGCTCAGCACTTGGGGCATTGGGTCTTGGCCGACGATAGCGGCATCGAGGTGGACGCCCTAAACGGCGCACCAGGAATCTACTCCGCACGGTTTGCGGGTCCTGAGTGTGACGACGATGCCAATAACCGGCTCTTGCTGGAGCGACTGGTAGAAATCCCCCCAGCCAAGCGCGGGGCTGGCTACTTGTGTCATGTAACTCTGGCAGACCCCACCGGCACAGTCCGAGCAGAGCACTTTGGTCGATGCCGGGGCACGATCGTCACCGAGCCTCGTGGGACGGGCGGGTTTGGATATGACCCGCTGTTTGAGCTTCGCGAGTATCACCGGACATTTGGAGAGATGGGCCCAGCGGTCAAGCGAGCTGTCAGTCACCGCTCGCGGGCGATGAGGGGGATTCTGCCATCGCTGCGACGTTTGCTGCAAAGCGAAGAGAGCTTCGCATGAACGAAATTCGCCAAATTTCTGTTGGCGGATGAACTGCGAATCACTCACTTGCGTCTATATTGGGGGCCTCGTCTGGGGGCGATCCTTTCCGCTCCGGCTGCAACTCCTACTGCGAGTCACAGGAACGCGTAGCCAGCCGCCGATGGATGGTTAAGCGGTTGTTGGGCTCTAGCTGGTCACGCCAACTCAAGAACCGCTGTAGCTTAGGCGCAAGAGTCGCCAACAGATTGTCTTCGCGAGGAGCTACTTGTCCCCGCGACTCGCCGTAGGTGCGACCATGTCCCCACTGACCAACAACTGATGGCTGCGCCGGAAACCACCACACCGAGGATCGTACCAACGGCCCAGCAGGCGGCACGTACGGAGCTGGAGTGGACTGTTTGGCCGCTGCGTGATCGCCCCGCGTTTTGGTTGTGGCTGCCCTTGCTGCTTACCGCGGTTAGTCTTGGGGTGGGTTGGCGATTGGACAGCGCCCTACTGGGCAGCGGCGCCATGATTCTCGTGCTACTCACGTTGCTACCCAGCTTGCTGCCGACCACCTACCGTGTCTCCAGGCAACACCTGCTGGTAAGCCGCCTCGGCGTCCGCCGCAAGATTGGTTGGGCTCGCGTCCGTGCGATACGCTCACGGAACGACAGCGAAGTCGTCTTTGCCCAGGCTCTCAACCCTCAAGGGGCCCTAGAATGGTCTGCCGTCCGCGTGACTTTCCCTCGCGTCGACAGTCCCCTGAGAGACGAATTCAAACGCCGGGTTCAAGAAGCCCGCGCAACTTCCGCCGCTTGAGTTCCGCGCTACTGGTTCTTGAGTCGCGGATCGAAGGCATCGCGTAGACCGTCGCCCAGGAAGTTCAAGGCGAACAACGTGGCCCCAATCGCCAAACTCGGGAACAGGATCAGCCACCAGTAGATCTTGACCGGCGTGATGACCTTGATGCCTTCGTTGGCCAACAGGCCCCACGACACGTCCGGTGGTTCGACGCCCAAGCCCAAGAAGGACAAGAACGCTTCGAAGAGAATAACTCGCGGAATGGTGAGCGTCAGGTAGACGATGACGATGCTAAAGAGATTCGGCACGATGTGCTGGAAGATGATGCGCGGTTGGCTAACCCCGAGAGAGCGGGCTGCTTCAACAAACAGCTCGTTCTTGAGCGAGAGCACCTGGCCACGGACGACCCGCGCCATGGTGAGCCAATAAATGGCGCCCACGACCAAGTAGAAAATAGTGATTCGATCGATGCCGTACTTCAGCAGTTGGGCCTTTATCGAGTCCTCGCTGAGGACCGTAATCAAGAAGATAACAACAAAGATAAACGGGATTGAGTACAGCACATCGACCAGCCGCATCATGGCGTCGTCGACCCATCCCCCTACATAGCCAGAGACGGCTCCGTACGTGACGCCAATGACTAGCGAGACCAACGTGGCAACCAAACCAACAATCATCGATACGCGAGCGCCCCAAAAGACCCGACTGAGAATATCTCTCCCCAGTTTGTCACGGCCGTTTACGGGGCCAATTGTGGTTTCGCCAAAGATGGCGTAACGAGCCCGGACCATGGCCCTGGCGAGGCCATCGAGCTTCGGGTAGCCCAGTTCGCTGTAGGGGCGTTGGACAAGGTCCTCGATGCGAGAACTCACCTGAGCAATTTCGTCAGCCAAGGCTGCAGAGTCTTGGGCGTCAGCGGTCATTTGTTGCCGGCGGAGGGACGAAAGCTCTTGCCGAGCGTCCGCGGCTTGCTTGGAGAATTTGCTCAGGCGCTCAGCCGTGAGGCGTGGTGTGGTGGCCAGCAGTGGCCTGCTCGGAGCAGCGAAAGCGCGCGACGTGTCGTCCTGGTCCGGCGGGGTAAGTGGCAACAGCGGAGTAAAGAATGCCAGGACAGCTGCAACCACCAGCACCCAAAACGAGATCATCGCGACGCGGTTTTTTCGAAGCCGGCGGAGGGCGTCCTGGGTGAGGGAGAGACCTTCCGTTCGTGAGTGGTCTGCGGTGTCGCTCACGCTAGTTTCACTTCCATTCCACACGGGGGTCGAGCAGCGAGTACGACAAGTCGACCAGTAAGTTCATGGTGTAGAGCAACGCGGTGTACATGACGACCAGTCCCATGGCGAGGGTGTAGTCGCGAAGGACCGCAGACTGCACAAAGTGCCAGCCAAGACCAGGGATCGCAAAGATTTGTTCGACCACGGGCGAACCGGTCAAGACGCCCGCCACGGCTGGTCCTAGGAAGGAAACCACGGGCAACATCGCCGTGGGTAGGGCGTGCCGTAGCACGACATTGGTTGGCGAAAGCCCCTTTGCCCGGGCGGTGCGGATATGGTCTTGCGACAGGACATCGAGCATGCCCGTCCGAGAGATTCGCGCCACGTAGGCCGCATAGGGTGCGCCCAAGCAGAGAGCCGGCAGCACAAGTTGCCGGAACGAACCCCAGCCGCCAGCCGGCAAGATTGGAATCAGGAACACAAACAAAATGATCGCGAAACCGGCGACAATAAAGTTTGGCAGCGCAATCCCCAGCGTGGCCGCCGACATGAGTCCCACATCCGCAGCGCTTCCACGAAATACGGCCGACGTAATTCCTGCCGCTAGTCCGACAGTGAAGGCGAACGCCAAAGACAACAGCCCCAGTGCCGCAGAAATTGGCAGCCCTGCGGCGATCACTCTCGAGACGTAGTCGTCCAACCGCATGCAGTAGCCCAGGTCGAAGCTGGTCACCGCTTTGCTGATGGAGATCAGATACTGCTCCGGAATCGTCTTATCCAGATCGTACTGGCGCTTGAAGTTGGCCTCAATTTCAGGTGGCAGCGCCCGATCACTGCTAAAGGGGCCGCCCGGCACGGAGCGCATTAAGACGAAGGAGACCGTGTACACCACCCACAGGGTGGCAATCATCCACAGCAGGCGCTTGAACAGAAAACCGATCACTTGCTGCCTGCCATGTATTGGTTCGCTTCCGTAGCGTCGGGATCGATCGACAAAGCCCAGAGCGGGTGGGTGTCTTGGACGTTGTTGTACAGGCCATGGACCTTGGGATGCACGAGGTTCCGCGACACATAGAAGTAGATGGGAATCAAGGGCAGGTCTTCCATGATGATTCCTTCGGCACGCGTTAGCAGTTTCATGCGTGCTGTTGCGTCAAGCTCATACTTAGCCGCTTCGATCAGCTCGTCGAACTCTGGGTTGCTCCAGCCTGAGTCGTTGTTCTCACCGCCTGTCAGAAACATGTCCAGGAAAGTGTTGGGGTCCAGATAGTCGCCGCCCCAGGCGCGGCGGGCGATATCAAACTTCTTTTGGCGCAGGCTCGAGTCGTAGGTGGCCCACTCTTCGTTGCGGATGGCGATATCAATTCCCAGAGCACGCTGCCATTGCTTACGAACGAGTTCGGCAATGAGCTGATGTACGTCATTGCTGTTGTAGAGGATTTCCAGCTTGGGGAAGCCCGCGCCTTCTGGATATCCCGCTTCGGCAAGGAGTTGCCGAGCCTGGTCGACATCCCTGGCAGGACATAGTGGCGAGTCGTAGCCTGGAATGCCCGGCGGCACGAGAGCCCGGGCAGGCACCTCGCCAGCGCACGCCGTCCGTACTATCTCCTCACGATCAATGGCCAGCGTTAGCGCCCGTCGAATACGAACATCTGTCAGCGGCTCGCGGGTGCAGTTGAGGTTGTAGTAGTACGAGGTAAACATCGGCTGGGGATTCAGATCAGGCCGAGGGGGATCGGCCGTGAGCAACTCGCGCGACATCAGGGGAGGCGCCTTGGGTAGCCAGTCAACTTGTCCTGTCTCGTAGAGATTGAACGCCGTAACCTCAGATTCGACCGCTAGTGCGTCAATCGTCTCGATAGCCACGTTGTCGCGATTCCAATAGTGTTCATTCTTTTGCAGGCGAATGCGGTCACGCAGTCGACGTAGGACGACTTTGTAGGGGCCGTTGGTGACAAGGTTTTCGGGGTACATCCAAGCCGGCTTGCCGTAAGTCTCAACCGTTTTCTGGTGGACCGGAGACAGGGGATAGAAACCAAGTAGCTGAAGCCAGTAGGCGGTAGGCGCCTGGAGCTCGGTGACAATCGTGTAGTCGTCGGGAGCCGACATGCCGACTTCGCCAAAGTCCAGCAGGACCTGACGCACGGCTTGACCATCTTTCACGGCGCCTGGACTAGCGGTGATTTTAAAGCGACGCGTTGCCCCGTCGATGTCGACCAAGATCCAACGGTGCTCTGACCAGCGGGCATCGTCGGCCAGTTGCTCGGCCGTGGCTGTTGGGTCGGTCTCAACTGCCTTGAGGCGCCCTCTCAGGACGGTCCCACGGGCATGAGGTAGGGCGTCCTCGGGCCGCTCATGAAACTCCACTTCAACCGGGTCACCAATCTCTAAGGCTCGGGCTCCGGAGCTGTACTTCTTGGCGTTCTTCAGATACCAGGCTTGATAGCCATACTCGGTAGCCATCATCGGGTCCAAGAACCGCCGCATCGAGTAGATGAAGTCCTGCGAGGTCACAGGATCGCCATTGGACCACTTAGCATTCTTGCGCAGATGAAATGTGTACGTCTTGCCATCTTCGGACACGTCCCATCGCAAGGCGACTCCAGGCTGTGGTTGCCGCGTGTCGGCGCTGAGCTGAATCAAGCCCTCGTAGATGGCCCACAGAATGCGGCCTTCGGGCTGGCCGGTAACAGCAGCCGGGTCGAGAGACTCGATTTCCGTTTCGTTGTTGAAAGTAAAGTCCGCCGGCGGGAGAGAGCTCTTCTTCACGGTCCAAGCCACCACCGCCAAGGAAGCTGACAACAGCACGGCGGGCAGCAGGACGCGGGAGGACATCGGCAGGGCAGGGTCGGAGGGCACTCAAGGACGGATGGGAAGACCTCAGCTTAGCTAGGTGAGAGGGGATAGCCAACTCCGTGACGCTGGCAAGCTGGGAGAAATCGCCACTTGGGCTCGATGCCAAAAGCACGCGTGCTCTAATGGTACCCCATGTCTTTCGAGCATGTTCGCCATCGACCGCCGACGCCCCTGGAGCGTCCCCGCGAATTGGTGCTTGCCTGTGCGCCAATGCGGAGCGCCGTAAACCTTTCTCGCATCGCCCGAGCGGCAGGATGTTGTGGGGTGACGCGCATCGTTGCTACTGGTCGCGCGAAGCTCGATCCCAAGATCGCTCGGGATGCTGCCGAGACGATCACTCTGGAGTCTCACCGAACGCTGACGCCGGCGCTGAGAAAACTCAAGGCCGAAGGTTACCGGCTAGTTGGCCTGGAACAGACCACCGAATCGCACAGTTTGCATGAGTACGGGTTCAGCCGACGTACGGCGTTGGTGATTGGCAGCGAGCGCGAGGGCCTGACGGACGAGCTCCTGACGGAACTCGATGCGACAGTGGAAATACCTGTCTGGGGCTTGCCTTACAGCTACAACGTCGCGACCGCCACCGCGATGGCGCTCTACGAGTATTGCCGACAGTTCCCCCAAGGGTGAACTGCCACCCACCAGTCTGTCGGCGGGTGAGCTATGGCTCGCTTGAGGCGCTGCCAACCGCATGCCTGTTTAGATGCGCCCCCGGCGAGGCGCAGCTTGTTGGTGGAATCGATGGCTCTTGGTTGGAAACACGATAGAGGGCATCGACCTGATCACGCGTAACTCCGGCAAGCGTTAACAGAATGCTGGCCAGGTACTCACACGGTTTGAGTCCCACGTAGGCAAGGTCGGAAAGCCAGCGGTTTGTGAGCAGACTCGCAGCGCGGGGGCCGAGACGGTTGTAGATCCATCGCATCGCGGCGTGGAGTCGCGGGGTGGTGTATCTCAGGACCAACTCGCCAGCTTTCAACCTGCGGAGTTGGCGGTTGAGGGGATCGCTGCCATTGGCGCCGACGAAACTGCTGTGACCGCGAGCCGCCGCAGTCGCGATAAAGCAATTACTTGGCGGTGTCGTTGGCAACGTGGCATACTCAGCCAGCATGGAGTTGATCGCCAACCGCCACGCTGCAAGATTCCCCGAGAGCCACATCATGATGGCTAGCAACGTCTTGAGCCCGAAGCGACCTCTATTGCCGGGGTCTGATTTCCAGCAGATATAGCTCGCCCAGCCGTAGGTGAAGACGGCGAGCGGGCACGCGGGGACGAGGGCGAACAACCATACCCAGAAGAATGGAATCGTGCAAAGCAGCACGGTCACCCCGCTGGCAGCCAGCGCCGACGAGCCACCATAGGATTCCCAAGTAGCGCTTTTTGCGCCGCGAACAATTGCCAGGAAGGGGAGGGAGAGGATCGCCCCCGCTAGGGGACTGAGAATCGTTACGGCTATCCAGCTTCCGTCGTCGAACGTGCCCGCGACGCCAAAGCACCAAACAATCCATAGTTCAAACCAGACGACCATACCGCTGATGACGGCAAGCTCGACCCATCCTCGCCTGCGCACCGCTGTCGGTCCCCACAGCATTATTGCCAGCCCTACGCTGGAGAATGCTACCAGCGGGTAGACCGGGAACATGTGGGGCCAGTGATAGAGAAAGACCGCATACTCGGCGAGCTGGCCACTCTGCCAATCGGGCCGACGGAAGTCGGCTGCCAGGGCCAGATAGATCAGCGGGAAGAGCAAACCCCACAGGAACCACCAAGTCGATCGGAACAGGCTCGGCTTGAGGGCAGCAGGATCGGGCGGTGAATCGTTGCTGGACTCCAAGCCATCAGTCCTCGAGAATACGGCCGCCTCGAACCTCTCCTGCTGTGACCGTTACGAAGTTGCCTACCTGAGGGTTCTCCGTTTCGAGCTCGACGGGGGCATAACGACACGACGTGCCAACGGATCTACCGTCGTCTAGCGGTGTTTCAATTAACACACGCAGCGGCATGCCTTTGAGGGTGGCAAAGTAGCGATCGCGCAGTTCATGCTCGACACGGGTTAGCTCCGCAACACGGGCTTGTTTTTCTTGCTTGGGGACTTGGCCCGCCATGTCCGCGGCGGGAGTTGTGCGGCGGGCACTGAAGGGGAAGACGTGGATTTTGGAGAAGCCTACCTCGCGTGAGACATCGATCGTTTCTTGAAACTCTGCCTCGGTTTCGCCGGGGAAGCCGACGATGATGTCCGTCGTGATGGCCGGCCGGTCGAGGCTTTCCTTGAGCAACTGGCAACGATCGATGAATCGTCGGCTGCCCCACCGGCGTCGCATTCGCCGAAGTACGCTGTCCGAACCGCTTTGCATGGAGATATGCAGGTGAGGGGCTACCTTTTGAGGGTGGTCGGCCATGACGGCAATGAGTTCGCGGGTGACTTCCGTGGCTTCGATGCTAGAGAGGCGAATGCGGAAGTCGCCAGGTAACGCGGCCAGCCTTCGTACCAACTGCGCCAGCCGAGTCCACTCTGCTTTGGGTCGGCCCCGGTTCCACTCTACGCCATAGTGGCCCAGGTGAATGCCCGTGAGCACGACCTCGCGGTAGCCGCCAGCCACAAGCCGCTGAACTTCTTGAACGATGTGTTCCAAAGGCCTGCTGGCCAGCTGAGGCCGGACACTGGGGATGATGCAGAAGCTGCACTTCAGCATGCAGCCATCTTGCACTTTGACGTACGCCCGCTGTCGCGCGCCGAAGCCTGAGATACCGGTCGGAGCATCGGTCACGCCGAACCGGCCTAATAGGTCGGGCAACTCGCGCTTGTCCGTGAGCACCTCAGTAACGTTTGGTAGCGCAGCAACTTCTTCGGGCGCCCGGGTCGCATAGCATCCCATCACAACGATCTTGGCCGCGGGGTTGTCGCGAGCCATCCGGCGAATCACTTGCCGACTCTTGGAGTCTCCTTCGTTGGTTACCGTACACGTGTTGACGATGCACAGGTCTGCCTCTTCCTGGCCAGTTGCGTCTTGATAGCCAACCGTGGCAAGGCCCTCACGTACGTACTCAGTTTCGTACTGATTGACTTTGCAGCCGAGGGTGTGGGTCTTGAGTTTCATGCGTTGCTGCTGGTGCCGTTGGTCCGCCAGTTAGCAGGCGAAGCCGCTAACTGCTGCGCGCCGGGGTCAACCTGATACGCTAGTCTGCCGACTCGATCGTGGCCCACATGCTCCCTTTACTGGCTTCGCTGTGGTCTTTACCGTAGGCGTGGATTTGATCTTTCTTGAGCTCGGCATGCTCTTTGGTGGTGGTGAGGACCACTGCTTTGCCATCGGAATCGACAGTTTCCGCGATCTTGTGGCACTGCTCATTGGTGTGCCCGAACAGTTCCTTGAGCATCTTCTCGACGTAGTCGAAGGTGTGGTTGTCGGAATCCCACAGCAGAACGTTGTAGCGAGGAATGCCCTGGGGGGGGCGGTCGAGCTTCTCCTCTTTTGCAGGGGCAACGACGGCTCCGCCGGGCTCTTCGGAATCGGGGTCGTTCTGGTCTTCGAAGCTGGACATGGAAGATGTGGTGGTCTTAGGCGCGGTTTGGGTAATTCAGGGTCGCTGTCGCCGGTGGCTGCCTCGGGGTTCCGCCAGTATATTGGACGACCAAACGTTGGGGAAACGCAAGCCTGGCCGGCCGGCCCGGCGCATGAGTGATCGAAGACCAGATGTCTGACAACCTTGAAACGCTCGACTCGGCTCAGGAGGCTCGCCAACAGCGGCTGATGGAGCTCCTGCGGATTGCTAGCGTCAGTGCGGACTCCGCCTTCGCGAGCGAGGTCCGGCAAGCGGCCGACTGGGTTGCTCATCGCTTTACTTCTATGGGGCTGTCCGTCGAGAAGATCGAGACCCCGGGCAATCCTCTGATTTTCGCGGAGTCGCCACCGGTGCCCGGCGCCCCCGTGGCTTTGGTATATGGCCACTACGATGTCCAGCCGCCAGACCCCCTGGAGGAATGGCTGACGCCGCCCTTCGAGCCGACAATCCGTGACGGCAGCGTTTTCGCACGCGGGGCCACCGACGACAAAGGGCAAATGCTGACCCATGTGGAAAGCGTTGCCTCTGTGCTTGAGTCGGAAGGAGCCTTGCCCCTGCAGGTCAAATTCCTCATCGAAGGGGAAGAGGAAGTTGGTAGCGAACACTTAGAGCCCTTCGTTGAGCAGAACCGCGACAAACTGGCGTGCGACGTTGTGGTGGTGAGTGACAGCTCGCAGTTTGCTCCTGGGATACCGGCGATTACCTATGGATTGCGCGGAATCGCCTACTACGAACTTCACCTGACGGGTCCCAAACAAGACCTGCACTCTGGCGCGTTTGGCGGCGGCGTGACCAACCCCGCGAATGTGCTGACGCGGATACTGGCTGATCTGGTTGACTCCGATGGCCGTATTCAGTTGCCGGGTTTCTACGATACAGTTGTCCCCCTGACGGAGCGCGAGCGAGAAGAGTTTGCCAGTTTGCCGTTTGATGAGGCCGAGTTTTGTCGGCAGCTTGGTGTTGATGGTCTCACCGGCGAGGCAGGTTATTCAACTCTCGAACGCCGCTGGGCCAGACCGACCTGTGACATCAACGGCTTGTGGAGCGGCTACCAGGGTGAAGGCGCGAAGACGGTCCTGCCGGCACGCGCTGGCGCTAAATTCAGCTTTCGGCTGGTTCCGCACCAAGACCCTGCTGAGGTGACGGAGTCGCTCCGTTCGTTTGTCGCGTCTCGCCTTCCCGCTGGCTGTGAGATGGAACTGATCGACTTCCATGGGGCGCCAGGGGTGGTTTTTCCGCTCGACAGTCCGTACATGGAAGCGGCAGCCGTGGCGGTCGAGCACGGCTTTGGTCGCCGGCCTGTCATGATCCGCGAAGGGGGATCGATTCCCATCGTCAACACCTTTGCTCAGCAGCTAGGCGCCGATGTGCTACTGCTGGGTTGGGGCAGAGACGATGACAACACACACAGCCCCAATGAGAAGTTCAATTTAAGTGACTTCCATCGGGGCGTGGCTTCCAGCAAGCGGCTTTGGCAAGAGTTGGCAGGAGTGTCTGGTTCCTCGCCTGCCTCGTGATTCACGAAGACAACCATTCTACAACCACCCGTTACGATTTCTCATGCTCGACAAGCGGTACATCATAGAAAACGCCGAGGCAGTCCAACAGAACTGTGAGAACCGCGGCGTCAAAGCGGACGTTGCTCGATTCGTCGAGCTAGACGCCCAGCGGAAGAGCTTGCAACAAGAAACGGAAGAGCTTTCTCGTCGGGCGAACGAAGTCAGCAAGTCGATTGGCAAAGCCAAGGACGATGACGAGCGCGAGCAGCGAAAGGAAGAAGGTCGTCGGCTACGCGACGAGAAAGACGCCAAGCAGCAAGAGATCGACCGCATCGGCGCCGAAGCCGATGCGATCCATCGTAGCATGCCAAACATGACGCACTCCGAGTCGCCCGTTGGCGGCGAGGATGCCAGCCGTGAACTCCGTCATGGCGATACTCAGGTCAGCCAGCCAGGGTTCCCGGTGCTCGACCATGTGGAACTTGCCGCGCAGCATGATCTGGTCGATTTCGAGGCCGGTTCACGGATCGCCGGCCATGGCTTCTATTTCCTCCGCAATGAAGCCGTATTGCTGGAGCTTGCCCTACAGCATTACGCCATCGATCTGCTGATGCGCGAGGGTTTTACCCCTACCATTACGCCCGACCTAGCCCGCGGCGAAGTGTTGCAAGGGATCGGATTTATTCCGCGTGGTCCGGAGACGCAGATCTATAGCGTTGAGAACCATGACTTGAATCTCGTGGCGACGTCCGAGATTACGTTGGGCGGCATGATGGCTGGCCAGGTTGTTGAGGAAGAACAACTTCCGATCAAGCTGTGTGGCGTGAGCCACTGCTTCCGCACTGAGGCAGGTGCCGCTGGTCGCGCATCGCGAGGCCTTTACCGGGTGCATCAATTCACAAAGGTGGAGATGTTCGCCTTCACGACACCGGAGCAGAGTGAAGACACGCTCAACATGTTTTGTGATCTGGAGTGCGAAATCTTCAACGGGCTCGGAGTGCCGTTCAGGGTCATCGATATTGCTTCTGGCGACTTGGGCGGCCCCGCATACCGCAAGTTCGACCTGGAAGCCTGGATGCCGGGCCGCGGAGATCATGGCGAGTATGGCGAGGTAACCAGTGCGTCAAACTGCACGGACTACCAGAGCCGTCGCCTGAATATTCGGTACAAGAAGAAGGGCGAGAAAGGCACTCACTTCGTGCACACTCTTAATGGCACGGCGGTGGCGTGTAGTCGAGCGTTGATTGCCGTACTTGAAAACTGCCAGCAAGCGGATGGCTCAATTGCCGTGCCAGAGGTCTTGCAGAAGTACGTGGGCCGTGAGCGAATTGGCGGTCCTGCTCCGGAGTGAGCTCTGTCGCCTCAAACCAATTCTGTCGCGGACGCTGCTTCGCACTGGGAAATCAATTGCTCAGTCGGCCCGGCAAGTTGTTGGTCGCTTGCTTGGTCTTGGCAGAGTTGGTGGACATGTCCAGCCAGCGCGCCGAGTTGCTCAAACCCATACCCACCAGCAGCCCCCTTCATTTGATGGGAAAGCGTGCGCAGTTGCTTTCGGTCGCCAGCGTCCCAAGCTGACCGAATCGCGGTCGCTCGATCTGGCAGTTCACTCTGAAACAGCTCGATGAGAGCTCTGAAGGCTGGGTCCTGAGACGTCACTTTGAAGCCCACTCGGGTTGGTAGTTTTGTAGTTTCCAAAGCTTACTTTGCGTAGAGCCTTCTTGTGGCCTTCACATGGTGTGGGATAGCGCAATCAAGTCCGGTCATGCTGGTTGTGCGGCCCATGCCGCAAGAGCCTCTTCTTCGGCAAATCACATTTGACGTTTACCGCTGCCGACCGATGTTTGTGGGTTAGCCGAACCCGCTGTGTGGATGCGGCATGACGGCTGAGACAGCCTGGGATCGATACGTTAATTTCTGGCGGGGCACCAGTATGATCACCAATCGACGCGCGATTCTTCATGTCGATGACGACCCGGCGGTCACGCGGCTGGTGGCCGCTCAACTGGAAGCTGCCGGCTATCAGGTTGAGTCCCTCAACTCGCCCCTTGAGGCGATGGACACCACGGTCCGTGGCCAGTACCGAGTCGTGCTGCTGGACATCGACATGCCCCACAAGTCTGGCATGCACTTGCTTTCGGAGATCAAAGCGTTTGACGCTGGGATCCAAGTCATCATGCTCACCGGTTTGGTGAACGTGACCACGGTGCTAGAAACCATGCGAAATGGGGCTGAAGCATGTCTCTTCAAGCCGATCATTGATGCACAACCCTTAGTCGAAGCAGTCGAAGACGCTTTTCGGCGCACCGACCGCTGGTGGTATTCTCTGCGGGATCTCACCCAACGACGCAAGCAAGAGCAGGCCATGATCCAAGCGGCTTCCACTCTTCGTGAGCAGGCCGAGGTGGTCGCCGCGGGTGTTCAAGAGAGCGTGCAGTAGTTCGGCCCAGAGCAGGCTTGCTCTCTTAGGGATGCCTGTGAGAGAGCATCTTTCTTGAGCCATATCGCTATGGCTCCACGCAAGATTCACCAGAGCGTTCACTGGGCTGGTGTGCCGTGCAGTTTGCCCGTTGCAGGATCTTCAGCCAGGAACAAGGGCTCAGGACGGCGGCTCTGGTCGGAGTATTCCTTGCCACCGTTACAAGGTGACCTTGCCGATTGGGAAAACTACGGCAGGTCATTCGATTCAGTGTGCTAGCAAGTTTGGGGGGTCGATATCACCTGATGGATTTAGCGAATGTTTCGCTACCAATTGGTTGCGTGTGACCGGGCGACCGGCGCTATCACAATCCCCAAGGCGCGGGCCCTCAAACGCTACCAACGGAACGAAACACGCAAAGACAATTTCCCCTCCCTACTGTTTCCTGAGGAGTATCAAGATGAACCATCGTATTTTTGGCGCAACGCTTTGTTTGGGCGTCGCCTTCGTGCTGGGCAACGCGTCCAACGCCAACGCTTTCTTCGGCTTGCTTGGTGGTGGCTGCGGTTGTGCTGCCCCCTCATGCTGCGAGCCAACCTGCGGTTGTGAGCCCAGCTGTGGCTGCGAGCCCAGCTGCTGTGCCGCTGAGCCGGTTTGCTGCGATCCTTGCTGTGCCCCCAAGCGTAGCTGCTGCTTGCTGGACGGCCTGAAGGGTCTGTTCAAGGGTCGTGGCGGTTGCTGCGCTCCTTCCTGCTGCGAGCCGACCTGCGGTTGTGAGCCCAGCTGCTGTGCTGAGCCCACTTGCTGTGCTCCGGAGCCGACCTGCTGTGCTGAGCCGACCTGCGGTTGCGAGCCCGCTTGCTGCGATCCTTGCTGTGCCCCCAAGCGTAGCTGCTGCTTGCTTGATGGTCTGAAGGGTCTGTTCAAGAAGCGTAGCAGCTGCTGTGCTCCTTCGTGCTGCGAGCCGACCTGCGGTTGTGAGCCCAGCTGTGGCTGCGAGCCCAGCTGCGGTTGCGCTGGCTGAGTTTAGCGATCGAATACCTTGGTAGCCCTCGCGGCCCAAAGGTTTCGACATACGCAAAGCCATCGCCCCACCTTCTGGGGGGCGATGGCTTTTTTCATGCGCACTTCTTTTCGAGTAATCGAACAGGGCTGGATAGCGAACTCAAAGCCATTGGGGAATAATCTCTTACGATCGTTCGAATCCCAGGGCAGCCTAACGCTGCTTTGAGTTTCCCCTCACGCCGAATAGCGTGGCCATGATTGTGCATAAACTCCGCATTGCCTTCCTCGTCGCGTTTGCCCTGGCCGCGATTCAGGCTCCCGCTCAGCCATTCAACCCAGGCCAAGGCGCGCAGAACGGTGGCCTTAACGGCAATTTGCAGGGGGGCAATTTCCTTGGTGCACAGAACGGCGCGCCCGGTCAGCAGGGTGGTGGCAACAATGCTGACTTTCAGTCCCTGATGGACTTAATCATCTCGACAGTCGCACCAGACAGCTGGGCTGAGAATGGTGGCGGCGAGGCCGAGGTTCGCCCTTACGTTGGCGGAGTTTACGCAGACGCCAAAGGTCTGCTTCGCAGGGTCAAGACCCACGAGGTTACCCCATTGGGTCCTGACCTACAGCGCGCGTCGCTGCGCTTGGCCAGCGTCAGAACGCAAGCGAGGCGGCCGGATCAGAATCGACCGGCCCAGCGTTGGGCCGCGCAGGCACGCGCGGATAGTAGCCTTCGCTACGTCTCTTTATGGCGCCTGGAGCGCGAGCTCGAACGACGGATGAAAGAGAAGCTACCGTTGGACGCAGAACTGCTCACCCTGGCCGGATTGCGACGGGTTCAATTTGCATTGCTGCTGCCGCCGAGTCGAGCGGACGAGCCAGCCGATTTGGTGCTTGCGGGGCCAGCTGGTGACTGGCGCGTTGAGGGCGACGGTCGCATTGTTTCACTTGATGCTCGCGGGACTCTTACAGGGGCCGTGGTTCGACTGGACGACTTGCTTACGATGATGCGCCGCTGTTGGGGTAACTCTGGCGGGCCGTTCGGCTGTTCGATTAACCCTCGCCGGCAGGCGCTTGCTGCCGCACAGGCTTATCTTGCTGCCTCGGCATCCAGACCAGTTCAGCCTGGCAAGCGGAGCGAATGGCTCAAAGGACTGCGCGACGCGGTGGGCCAGCAAGACATCGAGCTGTTTGGCGTTGATCCGTCATGCCGGGTGGCCGGGGTGCTGGTTGAAGCGGATCACCATATGAAGCTCATTGGCATGGGGTTGGAAGAAGGGCCACCCGGAGTAGAAAGCTACTTGGAGCGACTGGCTACATCGCGGCGGTCGCCTGCACAATCCAGCGGCGTGCTTCGCTGGTGGTTTGCTATGAACTACCAAGCGGTCAGGGCCTCGCCCCAGGCTGATGCCTTCGAATTGGTAGGGCCGGGGGCCAAGGTCATGAGCGAGACCGAGATGCTCACCGTGCGCGGTGGGCGAGTTCCAGCTGGTCACGCCGATGAGTTTGCGGAGCAGTTCGCTGCGGATTTTAGCAGGCATTTCGGCACGCTCTGCCAGAAGTATCCCGTCTACTCCGAGCTGCGCAATGTGTTTGACCTAGCGATGGTCATGGAAATCGCCCAGCAGGTGAGAGAACACGACCCGCGTCAATGGCAGCCAAGATTGTTCTTGGATGCTCGTCGATTGCCACTCCCGCAATACACGCCAGCCAGGCACGTCGAGACGGTTGTCAACCACCGTGTCGTCAATCGTCGCCGATTCGTAGCTGGGGTTAGCGGGGGCGTCTGGAGCGATCCCCGGAGTGTGCTGAAGGAGCTCCAGGAACCGACTGAGCGCACTGGCTATGGCCCCATGGGAGAGCAGCCGGTAACGTTACCCGAGATGATCCCATCGACCGCTTGGTGGTGGGATGCGGATCCGCCGGCTCTCGATCGCTGACGTTCAGGCGCTCTGCTGATCGCTTGGGCTGTCCGGCTCTTGGATGGCGCCTTCGCCAACCAGATTTGCAGGGAGAACGTGGGAGGGGCCATCCGCTTCAGCCGCTTCCTCTTCTTCCACCTCTTCAGCCAAGTGGTCCAGGGCGGCCTTCATGCGACGGTGGAAGAAACTAACCAGCAAGGCGATCACCACCACGGCAATCACGACGATGGTAAGGATATTCTCCGCCTTGCGGATGAGTTCTTCGATGGCTTGACCGTAGTAGTAGCCGAGCCCAAACACCAGGCTTACGACGATCGAGGCGGCGATGAAATCCCATAGAAGGAAACGCCAATAAGGAACTCTCGCGGCCCCAGCAGCAAAGTAGACCGGTCCCCGGACGCCAATCAGAAATCTTGTGACCAGCACCAATTTGAAACCGTGTCGGGTGACAATGTGCTCGAACTTCTCTTCGCGGTCGGGATCAATAAAGCGAGCGAACCTCGGGTGGCGCATCAAATACCCATGCCCTAGCCGGCGGCCAATCAGGTACATGAGCGAGTCACCCAGCAACGCACCAAGCAGGCAAGCGCCGAAGGCCCAAGTGGGGTGGCGGAGCGTCTCGTTGCTGGACATGACCCCTGCTAGCACCAGCGGCACCTCTTCCGGGATGGGTAGCCCCAGGCCGCACAGCGCGAGGAAGGCGACGAAACCAAAGTAGCTCGCCTTCTGGACAAACAGCTCAAGCACGGGAAAGAGTCGTGGGGGTGGCGCCCCGCGGAGGGCATCGAGGGAGGGGGAAAGGCCTCTTACATCGCGAGGGATTCCATCACGCTGCAGTTCCGCCTACTGCACCGTTCCATTGTAGTCGTTTCTATCGGCCCCCAGTAGCGGTGGAGTCCACGTAGCCTCTGCAGATTGCCGCCAGGATAAGGAGATCATCGAAGCATCTCAACTTGATGTGACAGGCGCCAGCATGAGTCATCGAGGTGGACGCCTTGGATCCGAACACTCCCGGCTTTGTCTGAGGGTCCTACGAACAGGGCCTGGATGTCGGGCCGAGCGCGGCAGTAATCGGCTCCAGCGTCGGAGCCCAGAGTATAGAGAGCCGTGGACAAGGCGTCCGCTTCGGCGCCAGTGGGGGCCAGGACAGAGACGCTATGCAGACCCGAGGCGGGCCGACCGGTCCTCGGGTCGATCAAGTGGCCATATCGCACACCATTGGCCGTGAATCCTTGAGTCGCTGATCCTGAGGTGCTGAATGCCGCATCCACGAGTCGACACTCCGCGAGTCGCTGCTCGGGCCGCAGGGGGTGACGCAGTCCTACCCCCCAGCCGCAGTCATGCCCATCGGCCGCCTTACCTCGGGCTACGAGGGTGCTTCTTCCACCCTGCATCAGGAAGCTATCAACGTCCGCAGAAGTCAGCACCTCGGCCGCGCGGTCCAAAGCAAAACCTTTGCCCACGCTATTGAAATTGATGTCCGTAACGCCTGCGGTGAACTCCACCGAGTGCTGCTCAGCTTCAATCTGAACCTTGTCCCAGCCCACATGCTTCAGTGCTTCGGTTAGCTCGTGGTCCGTGGGGACGCGGCCAGCGCGGCGTGAAAAGCCCCAAGCGCGAGAAAGCGGTCCGCTCGTAATGTCGTAAGCGCCGTTTGTCTCGTAGTAAAGTTTGTCAGCAAGTCTCAACAGAGCGAAGACATCGTCCTCGACAGTGACCGGGCCCTTCGCTGCGTAGCGGTTGATATGCTGTACTTCGCTTTCGGTACGATAAACGGTTAGGCGGTCTTCGAGAGCCTCGACCACATCCAGCGCCGCCATCGCCGCCGTGGTATCGTTCCTACTTGATGTAGCGTTGAGGCGAACCTCGAAATCACAGGCCATGGCCCTGCGGTTGAGCGTCAGTGTGGCTTGGGGCTGCGCGAGAGGAACTTCCGCCCGACCTTGGCCAGCACTCGCCAGCGCTTCAGCTGCGGACCTTCCCTGCAAGAAGGCTCGACGGGTGGTGGGCTGCTCCGACATAGCCCCATTATAGGTTCTCAGTGGGGGCAGGCGGAGCGGCCAGGCAAGGTTAGACTACGGGCCTGAGATTGAACCCGTTTTCGCTTGCCCCCTCTTTGCATTCACATGTCGCTCATTATTTCTGTCTCGGGCCTTCGTGGCATCATCGGCGAGTCGCTTACCCCCGAGGTAACGGTAAGGTATGTGGCCGCCTTCGTTTCCGGTTTGCCAGCGGGACCCGTCTTGGTGACTCGTGATGGTCGTGCAACGGGGCCAATGCTCGCCGATGCCGTTTGTTCCGCGATTGCTGCCATGGGGCATCGGGTCATCGACGCGGGCGTCGCGGCAACACCGACTGCGGGAGTCTTGGTGCGTGCCGAGGGTTGTGTTGGTGGGGTGCAAATCTCCGCCAGCCACAACCCGCCAGAGTACAACGGTTTAAAGCTCTTCTCTGCGGACGGGCGCGTGATCCCAGCTGCTGCTGGCCAACAGGTCTTAGAGCGGTTCCAAGCGGCAGACTGGCAGTGGGCGACGCACGGACAGGTTGGCGTCGTAACGACGCTCGCTGACAGCGTCTCGGTGCATCTGCAGCGAATCAAGCCACTTGTCAATGCTGACACCATCCGACCACAGAAGTTTCGCGTCCTGCTGGATGCTAATCACGGTTCCGGCGCGGTGCTCGGTCGGCCGCTGTTGGAGGACTTGGGATGCGAGGTGATCGTGTTGGGCGAATCGCCTGACGGGCAATTCGCACACATCCCCGAGCCCACGGCAGCGAATTTGGGCGAGGTTGCCGCCAAGGTGAAGGAAGTCGGCGCGGCGGTAGGCTTCTGCCAGGACCCCGATGCTGACCGCCTGGCGCTAATCGACGAGAACGGCCGTTACGTCGGCGAGGAGTACACACCGGCACTTTGTGTCAAACACGTGCTGGAACAGACCCCGGGCTCCGTGGTTACCAATTGTTCGACCAGTCGGATGTCGCAGGACTTGGCAGAAAACTACGCGGCTGCCTTCCATCATTCGGCTGTGGGCGAGGCAAACGTGGTCGACAAGATGCAGGAGACCGGCGCGGTGATCGGTGCTGAAGGGAACGGCGGCGTGATTGCTCCCCGAGTGGGATTTGTGCGCGATAGCTATGTCGCCATGGCCATGGTGCTCGACGCGATGACTGCTCGAGGCATGCCACTGAGCGCTTTGGTCGATGAGCTTCCCCGGTATGCCATCCACAAAGCAAAGGTCACCATCGACCGCGACAAAATCCCCGCGGCGCTGGACGCCTTGGAGTCTCATTTCACCGACGCCGCCGCTAGCCGCCTTGACGGCTTGAGGCTCGACTGGCCAGACAAGAAGACGTGGCTTCTAGTGCGAGCAAGCAATACCGAGCCAATCATAAGAGTCTTTTGCGAGGCTCCCGCGCAAGCCGATGCCGAGCAAATCGCTCAGTTGGCCATCAAAGTCTTGGCGCCATAGGGATGAGATGATCGAAAAACTACCCAAGAAGTTCAAACGTGACCTCGAAGTATTGGTAGCGGACTACGGAGCGGGGATACCGCTGATGGACTACCTACAACAGCAGCAGGAAGAGTATTTCCCCGCTCTGCTGGGCAAGAACCGCATCACTGATGTTGATTGGACGGAGGAGCAGCATGTTGCCCACGCTGCCTACACCCTGCTAGATGGCTATGCACTGCTTGAGCGCGCATACGCTGTGCGGATTCTTGAAGACCGTCCGGAGGAACTCGCGCGTGCGGCGAGCACCTTCGGCCGGCTTCGATACTGGTGGGGTACCCGCGACGAATATGATGACTTCTTGGTATATGCCAACGACATGTTACGGACGCTGGCGTCGGGCGACATCGCTTTGTACGAACGCTACACGGCGGTGACGCCTCCCTTTGCCAAGACGGGCCCCCACGCGGAGAAGCTTCTGCACGCGGGGATAACCGCTGTCATTAGCCGCGACCGCGACCGCCTTGCGGAAGCCATCTCACAATACGAATCGTGGAAGAAGCCGAAGAATTACATCGTCTGCCTCTACCAGACTTTAAAAGGAGTTTATGACGATGATCCCGATCAAGTGGGGCTCGGGCTAGAAGCGATGGTCAACACCAGCCGTAAGATTTCTCAGCTCTACGATCTCTTCAAATACATCTGCCTTGAGCCGCACGGGCTTTACGAGTTATGCCGCTGGTACAACCCCGAACTCGTTGCCGGCTTCAACACCCAGCGAGACCTGCCATGGGACGAAGGTCTAAGTCAATGGGTACAAGGCAACGATGGCAAGCCAACCCACTACGATTACTCAGAGCTTTCGCCAGAGCTTCAGCAATGGCTCGTGGACCTGCCTTTTCAGGATTGCCTAGACCATCATTGGTCTTAGCCGGGCCAAAGGCCGTGAATTAGCCGTTGCCCCGTTGGATTCCCAATGCCACCAAGTAGGGCACTGGTTCTGCGCCCAGGGCGTTTAGCACGGTGCCGCCGGCGGTGAAGCAGTGGGTGACCCAGTCGGGCTGGCCGTACTTGTCGAGGGCTTTGCCGCCTTCGCCGCCGCCTACATAGACCTCCACGCCGGCGTCCTTCATCCGCTTCAGTTCAGGAATCCAGGCCTTGGTGCCAGCTTCGAACTTAGGATCCTCGAAGACGCCGAAGACGCCGTTATGAAAAGCAACCGCCTTGCCCCCGGTTCGCTCGATGAACGCCCTGACTGCCTCGCTGAATGCTGCGATCGAGGCGGGACCGATGTCTAGCTGCTGGTCACTTGGCTCCAGCACTTCCTTGACGCTTCCGTCTTCGACGACCGAATCGCACGGAACCGTGAACGTGATGCCCTTGTCACGGCCGTCGGCCACAATCGCCTTGGCTTGAGCGATGCGGTCCTCGGGAATGAACCACGGCTCGCTGCTATTGGCGGGGTCTTCCGCAGCGCCCAGACACACCGGCGCGTCGTCCAACTGGCCGATCGCCTTGCGGATGGCCATGGCCAACGATCCTGACGCAAAAATCTGTTTAATCGAGCCGCGGGCGATCATGGCTTCCATGTCGTCGAGCTTGTCAATCTTGATGCCTGAGAAAACGGCTAAGTCTGCCTTGAGGCACTGCTGCATCGGGCCATCGAATTCACCGGACGCATACTTGCCCAGCGCAACACGCTCCATGCCGGCCGGCACCGCGACACTCGAAGCATCCAGCGAGCCAGCACTGAACGCTTCGTTAACATAAACCGTGGCGACCTTCTCCGAGAGCTCGCTGGCGAGCTTTGCGAGGTTAGGGACGAGGCTGGGTAAATCCTCCAGCTTGGCTTTCCAAAGCACGCGCTCGATGTCGTACTTGCGGGTGTTTTGCAACACGATCACGGAGCCTGGGGCAGCGGCGGCAATCGCGTCCGTTGCAGCAGAGGTGACAGTCATTGTCGACTCATCGAGCCAATCGTCGATCAGGGGCACCTGGCAATCTAGTAGCTCACCAAGGCGATTGGCTACCTTTTCCAGAGAGCCTTCCGGCTTGCGGCCAATGTGGCCGAAAATGACCTGTTTCCAGCCCTTTTCGATGCCGAACTTTAGCGTTTCGACCATCGACCGGAGGCGGATGTCGCCCTGCCCGATCTCGGCCCCTGGCTTGGCGTCCGTATCGCCGCGGACGAGCACGGGCGTACCGCTTGGTACATCCGCCAGCGAGTCGAGTCGCGGCACAGCGGCCAGGTAGTCGTTTAGCGTCTTATCGGGAGCGGCCTCACGGCCTTTGAGGATCGTTTCGCACCAGGACTGCATCTGCTGGGCGGTTACGGTAGCCATGATGTTCTCTCTTGCTTTTCTTTGCGGTTAATTGGTCAGTTTTGTCGACGATCCCGCCTCCGCGTCACCCGATGGTAAGGCGAAAGTCTGCGGGCCAATGTTGGTGTTGAGTGTGGCGTCGTGAAAATCGATCCACAGCTCGAGGCGGATGAGGTCTCCGTCTGGATCTAGCTGCGCACGGACCTCGCCAGTGGGTATTTCTAGACGCCGAAGTACCGACGACTCCTGATCAATCCAGGCAACATAGGTCCCGTTTGGGTGTTGTATTTCAACTCGATGGCAGTCTGCTCCTGCAAGCGATTCGGATGTGAGCAATCTCGACTGCGCCTTCGCAAGCAGCCTCGGCTCGTTATCCGATGCCAACAGCAAGTCAAGCTGTGGAAAAAGAAACTCCAGCGGTACCGGGAAGAGTAAGTTGGCAAGCTCTTTCGCCCCCAGTAGCTCGTCGTAACTCATTTGCTGTGGTGCGGACTCTGAATAGACAGGCTGCGCCTGTTCGCTAGACAAAGCCTGTAGAGTGGCACCGTCACTCACAGCAACGATTTCCAGGTCATCGCCATTCGTGTCAGGTACGCGCCGAGTCAGCCGCAGACGATTGGGCCGGGAAAAGACCACTGAGACTTGGTGCGGAAGGGGTTCCCGGGGAATGCCCTCGGTCCGTTGGACGAAGCGCTCGTGGTACTGCGCATTGTCGTAGTAGGAGCGGGCCGAGCGGTACGTCGACACGAGTCGCTGGAGAACCTGATCAACAGAAACGCCTTCCCCATCGGCGGTTTCGACTGCGGCACTGTCGACTGCGGCACTGTCCACTGCGGTACGGTTCGCCTTGGGGAGCGCGGTCCCGTCGGATGACGCGGTTCCGCAGCCGTGAAGCCCCATGCAGACCGCCGCCACAATCAGGCTGCAAAGCTTGTCGCAATGGGCTGATGAATCAAACACGCTTCTTCAGGAATTTGCAGCTTTGGCAGTCGATCGTGCGAGACCTTAACAGGCCTGCTAAACCGGTCAGATTATCACAACTCTTGTCGGCCAACTAGCGTCGCCGGTTGACCGTCTTCAAAGCCGGCCGATAGGATCGAGCGTATTGTCCTGCCGTAAGAACCCTAGCCTGGAAACTTGATGTGACTGCGACCACCGTGCTCCACATAGGAGAGGGCAAGCGACTGCTGATTGGTGATGCAAGTCATCTCGAGGGTCCAGCCGTGCCCTCGCTACCTGTCGTGGAACAGGCCAAGCAGGCTCTGCTTGGGCCGCTTGAGTTTCCACCGCTGGAAGCCTGCCTGGTTGATGGTGACCACGTGGCGTTGGCCGTAAGCGAGGGCGTTCCCTACGTCGACCAAGTCGTTGCTGGGGCGATTGCCGCCCTTCTTGAGTCAGGCATCGTGGCCTCGAACATCGCGGTGGTTTCCCAGGACAAGAGAGATCAAGCTTACCTGTGCAACGCTCTGCCGTCGCCGCAGCAAGAGGGGGTGAAGTTCGAGTGGCACGACCCTGAGGATCAAGAGGGGCTATGCTACGCAGGCGCTACGCAGGCTGAGCAGCCCTTGTTGTTGAATCGCTGGCTGGTTGAAGCGGAGGTTGCGATTCCGGTCTCATGTTGTCGGGCAACCACCGGCGACTTAGCGACGGGGCCCCTGGAAGGGCTCTTCCCTGCCTTTTCGGATACGGCCACGAGGGCTCGTCTCGCTGCTGCAGACTACGTCTCTCCGGACCACGAGCAGAGGTTCGCCAGCGAAGCTGAGGAAGCGGGCTGGATGCTGGGCGCTACCATCGCGATGCAGGTTTCGCCTGACTTGGACGGTACCGCGGACCGAATTCTGGCTGGTCCGCCGGAGGTGCTTGCAAAGGAACTTGGCCCCCGCGTTCAAAACACATGGAAGCATCGGTATACCGAGCAGGTCGACCTGGTCGTGGCGACCTTGACCACGGACCCGAGGCAGCAGTCTTGGACACAAATCGCTAGAGCCCTCAACCACGTCGACGCACTCCTGAATGCCGGCGGTGCCGTGGCTCTGTGTACGGACATGTCTGAGGAATTGGAGCCTGCGCTAGCTTCCGTCCTGTCGTCTGGGGACGTCGACCAAGCACTCGCCGACTTGGAAGGTGACGCTTCTGAGGACGCTGCGATCGTCCGGCAGCTGTTGTCTGCTACGGAACGGGGGCCTGTCTATCTGATGAGCCGCTTAAGCGACGATTGGGTCGAAGACATTGGCTGGGCCCCCCTGGCCGGTCAGAGCGAGTTGGATCGCCTGATACAGCAGCGACCGCGACTGGCGGTAGTCGAAGGCGCTCAGCATGCCGTTGTACAGTTTTCTCCTGCCGAGTTGAGCAGCGGGGTTGAGCGATGACCCAAGGGCTGACACTGCAAGGTTGGTTCCGCCCCAACTGGTCGATGCTCCGGGTCGTCGGTCCTGATGCCGGCTCGTTTCTACAGAACCTTTCAACCAATGACATCAAGCTGCTCCAGATTGGGGCAGCATGCGAATCTTTGTTCACCAACGTGAAAGCCAAAGTCATGGCCCACGCTGTCGTTGGGCGTGTGGCGGAGAGTGACTACGCGGTGGTTGTAACGTCGCCTCGTGCCGCTCAGCTGGCTGAGCATCTGGACAAGTACCACATTCGCGAAGACCTCACCCTGGATGTCCAGCAGGGACTCTTGCCGTGCCTTGCTTGGTTCCAACCGCCGCAAGATTCTCGTCAGGGCTTCCTCGTCCCAGCGTTACAAGCGTGGCTCACTATTGAGGACCAGCACCCGGGAAGCGGTTCGCCGATCGCTGCAGACGACTTTCACGCCTTCAGAATCCAGCGACGCTTTCCATTAGATGGCCTCGACGTTGATGAGCGGAACTTGCCGCAGGAACTCAGCCGTGATGCCGCCTTGATAAGTTTCGACAAGGGATGCTACTTAGGCCAAGAAACTGTCGCCCGCATCGACGCGCTCGGGCATGTGAATCAGCTCTTGGTGATCTTGAAGGCAGAGACGAACGCCGAGCTGAGTGTAGGTCACTCTCTGCGCGCGGGTGACCGTGAGGTTGGTCGGGTCACCAGCGTCAGCCCTTCTGCAAAGGTCTCGCTAGCTTACGTTCGCCGCGAGCATGCGGAGCCTGGGTCCAAGCTCGTGAGTGAGCATGGCGGCACCTGTGTGGTCGCGTGACTTCAGAGTTCGCAGCGCGACCCAACGTTCGAGTCATCCCATTCGCGGACGTCCAGTGCCAAGGGAACTCTCTCGGTCGACGCAATCTGGCGGATCTCTTCACGAACGGCGAAGAAAGCGTCGACGACTTCTGGATCCCATTGCCGTCCGGTGCCAGCGCGGAAGATCTCGTCGAGCTTCTCGGCTGGCATGCCTTTTCGATAGGGGCG
Organism: Lacipirellulaceae bacterium; assembly: GCA_965263315.1. Taxonomy (GTDB): domain Bacteria; phylum Planctomycetota; class Planctomycetia; order Pirellulales; family Lacipirellulaceae; genus JBCCQL01. The sequence goes on from CBDHGZ010000004.1 coordinate 330,239, forward strand.
GTCGCTGCCCATGGCGTCGACTGAGTCGGCAACGGCGACAATTCTGGCCAACTTGGGGCAGGCTTCTCCTGCGAGTCCGGCAGGATAGCCGCTGCCGTCCCAGGCCTCGTGGTGATGCAGCACGACCGGCAGGACTTTGTCCAGCTGCTTGACTCCTGCCAGGATGCGGTAGCCTAGCTCCGGGTGCGTCTTGATGTGCTCGTATTCTTCTTTGGTGAGCTTGCCTGGCTTACGAAGCACGTTGTCATCGATGCCAATCTTGCCAATGTCGTGTAGGAGACCGGAAAGGTAAATCGTGTTGAGTTCTTCAGCCGAGCAGCCGAGCTGCCGGGCAAGGCTAACGGAAATCCTCGCGACACGATCGCTATGGCCACAAGTGTAAGGGTCCTTGGCGTCGATCGACGAACTCAATGCCCGAATCACGCTCTCGAAGAACTCGCTCTGCTCACGGTAGAGATCAATGTTACCGGAGTGGACCCCAAGGATAGCCGCCACACTTGAAAGCAAACTTGCTTCGATTGTGCCAAACTCGGTATCAATCCCTTGGCCTTCGCGGAAGTTCAGGGCAAGCATCCATCCGAGGAGTTTCTCTCCTGACCGAATCGGCACCGTGATCAGCTCGCGGATGGCGGGATAACACCAAGTCGGAGAGTCGGTCCGATCGCGGTTCAAGACGAGACATCGCTTGCAGGCTTCGGGACCCAGGCGCTCGATGAACTGACCGTAGTCATCCTCATCAAGCAACTGAGCGCCCACCGAGAGCACCTCGGTCGTTGCTTCGTCGCCGATGGCGCGAACTTGTTGGGGCGCGTTGATCATGATGGCCAGACATTCAGCAGGAATGATGTCCGCCAGCCACTGCAATGCGAGTTCGCAGAGCTCGTTCTCCGAGCTGCTAATGGAGAGCCGCTCCGTTAGGCGATGGAGCATGCTGAGTTCTTCGAACGTGCTCAGCAGATGCGAAGAAACATCGGTCAGTTGTCCCTTCAGCTGTGATCGTTCGTATTGCGTTTGCGAGTTGCTGAACCATGCTTTGCCAAGTTCCACCACAGCGTGCGGCGGCCAGACAGCACGGTCCTGCGACCACGCCATGGCGCGCTCGGGGCTAACCTCTAAGACGCGAGCGGCCTCAACGATATCAGACGCGTCACCCACTGGTTGAGTCAGGAAAGTAGATACAGCGAGGTAGTTGGTGATTTGCCCCTCAATTGCCAGTGGAACCGCCAACGTCATCATCGGAGCACAATCCTCAATGACCTCCACTTGCCCTCGCCGAAGAATTTCTTCGCAAAGGGGGACCCGCGAGAACAGGTCTCCACCAAGCCAGTCTGCCGATACTTGCTCGAGACGACCAGCTGACACGTTGAAAACCGAGAAAGACTGCTTGAACGTGTCCTCGAGTCGGCCAAGCGAGTCAGCGAGACCGTGGGGCCGGTTGCCTGCTAGCGGCGAGGTTTGGTTCCCTAGCGACGTCGGCGGCGCTTCAACGGTGGCAGACGCCTGGCGTGGTGTGGCTGGGGTGCTGTCAGACACGGAAAGTCGCTGCCGCAGGGGGATCCAAGGTGGAGTCCCTTCGTCCGTTGAGGAACTCTCTTCGCAAACATACAGCCCAATGAAACCAGGGCGTTGCCTATCCGCGCTGTGCTGCCGCGTGACAACACAAACCAAGTGCGACTGTGCGGGTCGTAACGGCTGAGATAGGAATGCAGACGACGCTTGAAAGCCAGCTGCGATTCCCAGTGGCGTGTCGGCATTCGTGGATCGAGATTTCTGCGACTCCTTGGACCGCGCGGACCATTACACCCAAGAACCCGCTGTCAACGCGGTCAGACCCGATGCGGACCCATCTAATCGTCTAGCTGTTGACGATCGCGGTATCGACGGCTCGCGCGCTGCAAGATGGCGCGATCCTCATTTGACAAGTGCTCGAAACCGGTATGATGCAGCCTAGCCAGGATGTCGTCGACACATGCATCCTCGTAGGCTTCGTCTGCCTCTTGCTGGTCTCGGCGGCGTTCGGTCTTCGCTTCTTTGCTCGACTTTTCAACCAAGACCGTGCTGTAGTCTTCGTCGGTCCAGTCCGCTGATAGTAAGTCACTTCCTTCGGGCGAACGAGGGTACGGAAGCAGCGTTTCACTGGCGTCCTCAAGCTGATGGGCCAGCACCAAATCGCGGCGGGTACTGAAGAACAAGAAAACTGCCAACACTGTGAGTGGAGCCCAAAGGGGCATGATTGCCTGTGGATCCACCTTCTTCGCTACAACGGCGAGTACACACAAGGCGCCTGCAATGCCCTGGCCAACGTAGGCGGTAACGACCGTGGCGGTTGGCTTGCCGAAGAGGGGCCACAGTGCTGCCCGCAAAGCAGGTCCTCCATCAAAGGGATAGGCGGGCAGCAGGTTCAAGAGGAAGAGAGTCCAGTTGATCCAGAGAATTTGCTTGAGCAGGACCGTAGTAAGGGGCCCGTCTAGCATGCCAACCGGACTCACAGGATTGAGCAACGGCAACAACTGATCTGTGGGGATGGGAAGAGTGACCAGAGCAAAGATCGTAGCGATCACCAAGGCGAGATTCGCCATAGGTCCCATTAGTGCGACGAATAACTGTGGTTCGGGTTCGTTGGGAACCCGGGGTGCGTGCAGCCCTCCTATGGGGGACAACACCAAAGCGTCAACCTGTCCGCCCAGCCTGCGGGCCGCGATGCAGTGGGACGCCTCGTGAATGGCCACGCTGCCCAGTAGCACCAACGCGGGCAAGACTCCCAGCGTCCAATCGCCGTCAAACGTGATCCCAACCGCAAGTGCGGCAAAGAGCAGCATCAGGACGTGGAGCCGGACTGGCACACCAAACCATACGCCAAAACCTATCGACCAGCGATGTCCGAGAGGGATTGCCATCTTTACCTGTGGTGCACGCCGGAGGGGCTGCAGGATGTTGCGTGCCGACGAAGATGCTACGCGCGACCTGCGCACGGAGCCTTCTGCCTAACTGCCGTGTTGATGTATGGTATCACCAGCCTCGGTAGTCGGCAAATTAGTTGCCTGGACCTTTCCTGCTGGCATGTCTTCGCGGCAGCATCTTGGGAGAAGAGTGATGGATTCTCGCGTATTGCTAGAGACGCGCCGTTTTCGTGTTGTTGAGCACACGCTGGCAGACAATCCGTCAAATCGGCAGACCCGCGCGGTGGTCGAGCACCCGGGTGCCGCAGTGATTTTGCCGCTGCTAGGCGATTCGCGGTCCGCTAGCGAGTCCTCCTGCCGGGTGGTATTGATACGTAATCACCGCGTTGCTGTGGGCAAGACAATGATTGAACTTCCGGCTGGCACGATCGAGCCTGCCGAGCCCCCCCTGGAAACCGCGAAGAGGGAATTGGCCGAGGAAACGGGCTACTCTGCCCAGAAGTGGACTTCCTTGCCGGGCTTTTTTATGTCTCCCGGTATCCTTAACGAACGCATGCATTGTTTCGTTGCCGAGGACTTGACCGCGGGCAGTCCCGCCCGTGAGACCGGGGAAGAGATCGAGAACCTCGTCGTACCGGTCGACGATGCCTTCGGAATGATCGAGTGCGGAGAGATCGAGGACGCCAAGACGATCGCCGTGCTGATGCACTGGCATGCCTTTCTCCGCGCGTGAGCTGGGTTGAACGTTACTCCACCGTCACGCTCTTCGCCAAATTGCGTGGCTTATCAACGTCGCAGCCGCGAAGCACTGCAATGTGATACGCAAGCAGCTGCAGTGGCACTGCTGTGACGATAGGCTGAGCGAAGTCAGTCACCGCGGGTACCCGGATCACGTCATCCGCGATCTGCTGGGCCCGTTCATCGGCTTCATCGACAATGGCAATTACGGGTCCGCCACGGGCCTTGATCTCCTCCATGTTGGAGATCACTTTGTCGTAGACAGGTCCTTGCGGAACAATAAACAGACTGGGCGTACTTTCGTCGACCAGTGCGATGGGCCCATGCTTCATCTCAGCCGCAGGGTATCCCTCAGCATGGATGTAGCTAATTTCTTTCAGCTTCAGCGCGCCCTCAAGGGCGGTGGGAAAGTTGTACTGCCGCCCGAGGTAGAGAAAGTTATCGCTACCGGCGTACTTGGCCGCGATCCGGCGGCACTCATTGTTTGTCTCAAGGGCTTGTTCGACCTGTTCAGGCAGCGCCTCAAGCTCTTCGATAATTCGACGTCCTGCTTCGAAGCTGAGGTGCCGGATTCGCCCCAGGTAGAGCGCCAGCAGGGCCAGCACCACGCATTGGGAAGTGAACGCTTTTGTCGAAGCGACACCAATCTCCGGGCCTGCATACAGGTAAATACCGCCGTCGGCTTCCCGGGCAATTGTGCTGCCTACGACATTGCAGATCGACAAGGTGGGGTGGCCTTTGCGCTTCATTTCACGCATCGCTGCAAGCGTGTCGATGGTTTCACCTGACTGCGTGATGGCGAACAACAGCGTCTGGGGAGAGAGTGGCGGGTTGCGATACCGTAGTTCGCTGGCGTACTCCACTTCCACAGGGATGCGAGCAAAGGCTTCGATCATGTATTCGCCCACCATGGCCGAGTGCCAACTCGTTCCGCAGGCTGTGAGCACCAGCCTATCGACTGCCCGCAGCTGCTGCGCCGTCAAGTTCAAGCCGCCGAACACCGCGGTGGCTTCGTCCCGATCGAGCCGGCCACGCATGGCGTTGCGAATGGTCTCAGGCTGCTCAAAAATCTCCTTGAGCATGTAGTGAGGGTAGCCACCCAATTCGACTTGGCTCGATTCAATCTCTAGTTGCTGCACATCATGAGAGATGGGCCCCTCGTCCCGACTTAGCACGCGAATCGAATCGGCGGTAACAACGGCCAGTTCGTGATCGGAGAGGTAGACAATCTTGTCGGTGTGACCCACCAAAGGTGATCCGTCGCTTGCAATGAAATGCTCGCCGTCGCCGATTCCCAAGACGAGCGGACTGCCAAGTCGCGCTGCCAGGATTACGTCGGGCGAGTCTCGGAACATGACGGCCAGGCCGTACGTGCCGCGGAGTCGACCGGTAGCCGCCTGCACGGCAGCGATCAAGGGAGCGTGCGGATCTCCACCCGCGTCGTCTTGCATCGTTGCTCTGGCAGACTGCAGTTCGCTGGCGATCAGGTGGGCGACGACCTCGCTGTCAGTCGCGGTGTGGAACACAAAGCCAGCTTCGGTCAGCTCTCGCTTTAGTTCCTGGTAGTTCTCAATGACGCCGTTGTGTACCAGCGCCACTTCGTTCTCCCCGCCGTAGTGTGGGTGCGCATTCTCATCGGTTGCCGGACCGTGAGTCGCCCACCGGGTATGGCCCACGCCCAGCGAACCCGCGTGTTGCTGCGAGGAGAGCGCCTTGGCCAAGTCGTCGATTCGGCCAGCTGTCTTAGTGACGGTCAACTGACCGGGGCCTTCCATAGTGACAACCCCAGAGCTGTCGTACCCGCGATACTCAAGGCGGCGCAGTCCCTCGAGCAGGAAGTGGACGGCTTGATTGGGACCGATGTACCCGACGATGCCACACATGGGCTAGCGTTCCTGATGTTTTGAAAGCATGAGCAAGTGGGGCATTGTACGGCGATTTGTCCGCCCGGGCCACGGCGCCTAAGGTGCCGGCGAGGAATGCTCTGGTCCGCCGGCGGGCTAACCGTCACAATGCCGCCCCGCCGGGGCCAGGGAAGGCCCCATGAGTTAGCTTCCGCAGGAGGTAGGCATGAAAAGCTGTGTGGTCATTCCCGCTCGCTACGCATCGACCCGGCTGCCCGGCAAGATGCTGTTGTCCGACACGGGCAAACCGCTTGTCTTGCATACGTATGAAGCCGCCTTGGCCGCCAGCCGCCCCGATGAGGTGATCGTTGCCACGGACAGCCATGAGATTCTTGATGTCGTACAGCAAGCGGGTGGCGTTGCCGTGATGACCTCTGCTGAGTGTGCAAGCGGCACCGACCGCGTGGCGGAGGTGGCCCGCCTACGAACAGACATTGATGTCTTCGTCAACCTGCAAGGAGACGAGCCCGAGCTTGATCCGTCGGCGATCGACCAAGTCATTGGATTGCTGGAACATCGCCCGACTGCATCGATGACCACTTTGGCGACTCCTATCACGACCCCGGCGCGGATTGCCGATCCGGCGAATGTTAAGGTCGTGTTTGATGAACAGGGACGAGCCCTCTACTTCAGTCGCAGCCCGATTCCGTTCGTTCGCGAGCCTGCCGAGACGCAGGTGACCCGGTTCCAACACGTAGGCGTTTACGCCTACCGCCGTGACTTCTTGCTGCGACTGGCGACCCTGCCGCCTTCGCCGCTGGAGGGGATCGAAAAGCTGGAGCAGCTACGGGTGCTGGAAGCTGGTGAAACCATCTGCGTAGACGAGATCGCCCAAGCCGCGCCGGGCATCGATACGCCGCAGGACTACGCCGCATTTGTTGCGCGGTGCGGTTCAGTTGGTCGGGCGGCCTGAGTCGGCTAGCTTCTCGTTGCCATGGTAGGGCAGAAGTTGTAGCGGTTGCTCGTCGGCCAGCAGCAACCAGACCCGGCGGTCGGAATAGTAGTGCCTTAGCTGCTGATCCGCCTGTGCTCCGAGCTCTCGGGCCCAGACAATTGGAGAACCGTCGATGTCTGCGCGGTTATAGACCCATTCGTTGTGCACGTTGTGCTTGGGCGAATATCGGACGAAGACCAGGTCGTCACCGGGTGTGGCCAGTAGGCCGGCCGCGAACTGCTGGCGTCCGTGCGCCCAGGACACTTGCGGTTGGAGGATTTTCTGCCTCGCTTCCGCAACGAACAGTAACGCCTGAAGTCCCACCAGAGCGGGCGTTAGCCAACGGCGACCGCGGGGCAGCCGTCTTTCTATGGCATGAAAGGATCGTAGCCCAGCGATGAGCATCAGCAGCAACAGCGGAGCGATCGGCGCCAAGTAGTGGGGAAACATCCAGACGGTCAGACAAGCTGCCAGCCAGGTGACGCCACCAAGGCACAGCCAGGGCCACAGCGACCGCCGCCTGATCCAACCCGTCGCTAGCAGAGCAATGCTGACCGGCGTTGCGAGGAAGAACTCCAGCGAGCAACGGGACAGCCAGCCCTTGAGCGTGAGGAGACCATCCCAAGTTTGCTGCTGGTCGTACCACCACATGGAGGCCCCCAGATGGTAGCGTCGGAGGACATCATTCCGGTACTCCTGGTCGATCTTGGGTTGCTGCCAAAGAAAAAGCGGCGTGGCGCCGTAACTGGCTTCATGGATCTGATAGGGCATCTTCCATGGCGAGCCGGTCACGGCGTTGTTGTAAGTCAGTAGTGCCGCCAGTCCTACGAAGCCAATCGATAGAGTCGGCGCCAAGACCATGCGGGCGAACCCGCGCCCGTCAACGTCGGACTGCCGAAGCACCGCCACCAGGATGACGATGGCAGCTCCCGCGGTAAGCACGAAGCCTTCAAACGGGCGCGTGATGGCCAAGAGAACAGCGCCGATGGCGAATCCTGCGGCCGGCGAAGGACGCAGGCACCCCTTCCACAGGCGCCCAGCGGCGCCAACCACGAGAGCGCCGCCTGTCATTGCCAGGGCGCCGCCCCAGTAGCTCATGCCCCACTGCAGTTGAATTCCCGAGTGCATGGCGATCAGCGCACCGCCCAGCAATGCCCAGCGGCGTGGTACGAATGCCAGCAGCATCCACGAGCACGCCATCGCGGCAATCCCGGTCGAACAGCAGACGCCAGCCAACTCGGTGCCAAGAGTCATCCTGCCAGCGGCCAGCAACAAGCCTTGCCCGGGCGGGTATTTTGACGCATAGCTTGGCTGCTGGATCACATGCATGGTCTCGAAGTGAGGCCAGTGCGCGTGGGTGGGGTTGGTCAATCGTCCGGAGGCGAATGTGTCTGCCAGCAGCAAGTAGCTGAACTCGTCGTGCACGCGCGGCGTCGGCGGGGCGAGTGCAACCAGGGCGGCGTTGACGCCCATGGCCAACAGACCAACCACGGCCAGGAGCAGCCACGTTGGCGTGTTGCGGTAGCGTGAGCGGAAGGAGGGCACGGGCTTACTTTCGCCCCAGGAAACAGAGTTTGCCCCAGCGCGTGCTCTGTCGCTCTGCGCGGAAGTGTCCATGCAACAGCGAGAGGATTTCTTCCGGCCGGCTGCGCCAGTTGTCGTAAGTCTCTTGCTCGTGCTCGTACAGCTGCTGGAAGGCGTCCAGCTTGTCCCACGACCGACGCGCCAGTGGCAGCGCAGAAACTCCGTGGACGAACTTCAGGAACGGGGTGTTCCAGGGCTCCACGACAACGAAGCGGCCGCCGGGCTTTAACACGCGATGGACTTCCGCCAGAGTTTGATCGAGATCCAGCGGCAAGCTTGGCAAGTGATGAAGTCCGCCTTGGACGACCAGCACGTCTCGCGAGTTGTCATCAAACGGCAATTGGCGGCAGTCAGCCACGTAGCACTTGGCGGGTCCCTGGTACTCGCGAATCAGTGGTTCCGAGAGGTCCGCGCCCTCCAGCAACGAGAAGCCGAGTTGTTCCCACGCGATAAGGCCGTTTCCTCGACCGCAAAACAACTCCACGATGGTCAGCTGGCGGTCCCAACGATGCGCGCCAAACCAGCGCAACCTGCGACGGAACTTGGCGATTTCTTCCTGCGGCGTTTCGAACCGCTGATAGGCGGCTTCCCACGTGTCGTCACAACACGCCTGCGAAACGTCAACGTGAACTAGACTGTGGGTCGTCATCCCTGGGCTCTCTGTGGTTATGGCGGAACCGGGCGTACGAGCCTGCTACTTGCGGGCCATGCGAAGGATGCTAAGGAAGAATCCAGAGAGCATGGTCTGGCAGCCCAAAGCCGCCAGAGTCACGCCAGGAATCACCCATCGCATGGTGGTGGCGTAGTCGAGCTGGCCGTAGTCGACGGCCTGCCACTGTGTGACGGCTGATCCCAGCAAGATGGCAGAAGCGGCAACCGCCCCGCTGCCCATCAGCAAGCAGCGTTCAAGTGTCACCGCGCGACGGAACCACTGCATGGCGTTGCTTTCTGGCAAGAGGCCCTCGCTCACCGCGAATGTCTTTGCAAAGGCCCCGAACTGGAGGGCCTGATAGCCCAGCAGCATTGCCAAGCTGGCCACCAGCAGCGTGTGTGCGTCGAGCGTGGCGCCGCCAATCGTTACCGCAGGCATCGCCAGGGCGTAGCCGAGAACACCGCCGAGGCAGAGCATAACGCCGGGGATTACGAATAGCCACTTGGGGCTGTACATCAGGAAGAATCTCAGCGTTCGCCATCCGTCACGAAACGTTCGTAGATGCGGTGCATGCGCTTTGCGGCCGTCGGGATGCAAGGTCGTTGGGACCTCGGCAATGTCGACACCAAACAGGCTGCTCTTGATGATCATCTCCGTGGCGAACTCCATGCCGGTGCAGCGCTGGTCCAGCGAGTCGTAGAGTTCGCGACTGAACCCGCGCAGGCCGCAGTAGACATCGTTGATGGGAGCGCCGAACATGCTTCGCACCATCATGGTGAACATCGGGTTGCCCCACCAGCGATGCAGCGCCGGCATGGCGCCCGGCTTGACCGTGCCGCCGCCCCATGGGAGTCGACAACCCTGGACCAGGGCGTGTCCCTCTCGCAGCTTGTCAACGAACTTGGGAATCTCTAGGAAGTCGTAGCTGTCGTCCGCGTCCCCCATGATGACGAACTTGCCGAGGGAAGCTTCAATACCTCCCATTAGCGCTGCTCCGTAACCTTTCTCAGCGACGTTGACGACACGAGCTCCCAGGCGCTTGGCGATCTCGATCGATCCATCCGTGCTGCCGTTGTCGGCGACAATCACTTCCCCGTCGATGCCCGCCTTGGCGAGTGCCCGTTGGGCCTTCTCAATACAGGTGGCCAGCGTGTCAGCCTCGTTAAGACAAGGCATCACGACAGACAGTTCGATCGCGTCAACCGCTTCCGCTAGGTGATTCTCGCTTGGCTGGTAGTCAGCCAGGCAATCGCGGATAGCACGTTCGGCTTCGCGAAGTCGCGCAACGATCTCGTCTGAGTGATCGGTCGTCGCAGAGACCGCGGGGGGCGTGGTGGGGAGGTCAGCTATAGCCATGTGTTTGCTTAGACGGGGGAAACGGGGGACCACGCAAAGCTTAGCTCACACCTTCGGTGTTGCAGGCTTGCCACAGGGTGACGCGATAAGTGGCGCGATCGGTACGACCGGAACCACTCAACTGTGGTGTCTCTAACTGAGACTCGTAGGGCAGTGCCCCCCGGCAGGCTGTCGCAGATCGCGGCACCATGGCTTCATGTCGAAACAGGATCACAGCGCCGAGCCATCCCCGCGCAGAATCACATCGGCTGACTGTCCCGAATCGCGAAACCGGCTCCATTTGTCTTGTGAAGTTCTGCGTTGCTAGAAATGATGCGCTTCGACTGCGAGGCCAGTGCGGTTGGCTAGGAGCGGGCAACGTTGTCGGCGTGTAATCGCGAGCAGGCGGCTGCCGAATGCGCAGCGAAGCCTCTTGGGGAATCTCCCTCCGATTGCCTGGCCTTCAATCGCGTCCGTGCCCTGCGATCGCAACGTGAGGGGCGAATCACGTACTCGCAAGGGATGATTCGATGGGAAAAGCAAGTCGCAAAAATCGGAGCAAGCTAAGCAATCGCAGCCGCGCCAAGGTTCGCGGACAACGTCAGGCAAGAGTCGAAGCGCTGGAGTCGCGCACCCTGCTTGCCGCTGACCTCCGACCGGTAGATTTTGATATTGAGCCGACTCCTGTCGAGCCGATTCCGCCCGTGGGGATTGTTTTGGTCGAAGGCACGGCCGAAGCCGATGTGATCCGTATCGGCGTACAAGGCGATCGTTTAGTCGTCACCGTCAATGGCGACACCGAGACTTATGACAATGAACTGATCGAACGGATCGTGGTCAGGTCTGGCGACGGGAACGATCGCATCCGCTTTGCGGCCAACGTTCGTCAAAACTCTGAGATTGACGCTGGCGCAGGGGACGACAGCGTCGTCGCCGGTTCGGGGCATGACCTCGTGCGTGGTGGTGCCGGAAATGACCGCCTCGTCGGCCGTGCAGGGAATGATCTGTTGATTGGCGGCGACGGTGACGACCGCCTTCTCGGGCAACAAGGTCATGACGCCTTGGTTGGCGGCAAGGGCGATGACGACGCGCATGGCGGAATCGGTCACGACGCCATAGCAGGTGGCGACGGCGATGATCGCCTTCTCGGTGGCCAAGGGAACGATTGGATCTTTGGCGATGCCACGAACGAGGTGCCTGAAAACTATTCGGGACTCTTCGACTACGCCATCGAGTACACCAACACTGGCCGAGGCAACGATCGGATTGTTGGCGGGGCCGGTGTCGACGTTCTTCTTGCCGGCAATGGTCACGACGTCGTCCACGGCGGGACGGAAGCAGACCTCATCGTTGCTGGCCGAGGCAATGATGCGGTGCGCAGTGGTCATGGGGACGATTGGGTCTTCGCCGGATGGGGATCTGACAAAGTGCATGGTGGGTTGGGGCACGACGTGATCGTGGGCGACCCAACAGACCTTTCTTCCAATCCCGCAGACGGACCAATCGTAGCTCGCGGTGTTATCGATTTGGCGGAAGTCGAGGTTGCCGAGAATCTTGTCGGCGCTCTTGAAGCAATTCCGGAATTTGAGCAAGACGCCACTGGAGCAGAAGGCCTTGTCGCGGTGTCAATAACGGACACCGCTGCCCGCCGTTCCGCGGACTACCTTGTGGGTGGTCGCGGTAACGATACGATTCTGGGCCGGCTCGGAGCAGATCGGATTCTTGGCGGTCTTGGCAACGATCGCCTTGGTGGCGGATCAGGCGATGATGTCATCCATGGTCAGCAGGGTCACGATATGGTGGTCGGTGGTCTTGGCAACGATCGGCTGTATGGGTCCACAGGCAACGACTTCTTACACGGTAGCGAAGGAAACGACTTGATCGAAGGCGGCCGTGGTAACGACGAGTTGTTGGGTGGCGCGGGAGTCGACTTGGTCTACGGACAGCTAGGGAATGACTACCTGAATGGCGGCTCGGACACGGATATCCTGGTCGGAGGAGCCGGCGCCGACAAGATCATGGCACTGGATGGTTTCCTCGACTACTTGGTTATCGATTCCGAAGACGAGACCGAAAACGACCCGTTTGACGTGATCGTTTGACAGCCGTCTGGCGCGCCCCCAAGGCAGCGTCAACAGGGCCGGGGCGGCGTGAGCTGCCCCGGCCACTTTTTTACCGTGGCGTTTTGCCGCTGTGCTCCCACGGCCAGGTCGGCCATAATGGAGGCGCCGCTACAGAAGAGCCGTAGGTTTGCCATTCATTCAGGGTCGCAGGCATGAGGAAGTATGTCATCACAGGTCCGCCCGGTTGTGGCAAAGGAACACAGGCCACGCTTCTGGCCGAGCAGTACGATCTGACCCACATTAGTGTTGGCGATATCTTCCGTTGGCACATCCAGTCGCACACCAAGCTGGCTGCTCGGATCAAGCGAATTGTGCACACCGGCAAGCTTGTGCCGGACGACATTGTCGACGAGGTCGTTCGCACGCGCCTAGAAGAGCATGACTGGAACTACGGTTTTGTGTTGGACGGCTTTCCGCGCAACCGCTTTCAAGCCGAGTTCTTTCTGGAGAGTTACGACATCAACGCTGTGATTCTGCTCAACGTTTCCGACCAAGTGGTGATGCAACGAGTGCTGGCACGTCGGCTTTGCCAAGAGTGCGGCCTCGACTACAACCTGATTCAACACAGGCCTGAGGTTGAGGACGTGTGCGACGTCTGCGGAGGCAAGCTTGTAGCCAGGCCGGATGACTTCGCTGAAGCCATCCAGGCCAGGATTGCCGACTACCACACCCAAACCGAACCGATCTTGGAACTGTTTGCCCACAAAGAGTTGGTGATCGAGATCAACGGCATGCAGGAGATCCCTGCGGTGAATCAAGAAATCTGTACGAAACTGGGGCTCCCAATCGCCCCTCGCGTTCATGCGGATTCGCGTGCCGCTTCTTGATTCGGCAAGATGATGGCCCGACGCCGCCACGGGTATTCTCGGCCTCACCGTGTTGTTACCACCCGCCTTGCCAGCTAGGCTGTGGGGCTCGGGGCCACTGGGGCACTGGTTGATCTCCTCGCACGATGCGTTGATGTTTCCTGTCTTCTTACGCAAATTGGTAAATAAGTACTGGGGCCTGGTGCTTGTTGGCTGGATTCTGCTTGCTGGTGGGCTCAAACTGGTGGCTCCTAGTTGGGAGAGTGTGGCCCTTGATGGCGACCTGGACTACCTTCCGGCTGATGCCCCGAGCCTCCTCGCCAATCACCTGTTGACCGAGGCATTCCCCGACGAGCGGACCAAGAGTCAGGCGGTTCTCGTTTTTGCCAGAGACGGTGATCCTTTATCGGTTGAAGACCGGCAGTTTGCACTCGATCTAGCGCGTGACATTGAAAAACTTGGCGGCCTAGCCGACGAGGGTCAACAAGCAGCACGCCCATCGACGGACGAGCCTGCAGAGCCCAATGCTCCAGCAAACGATGGCGCGGAGCGACTGCCGATTGTCGATGTCTGGCACGCCAAGACGGACATCGTTGCCAGTATGCTTCTTACCGAGGACAAGCGGGCTGAGCTCGTGGTTGTCCGTCTGACAAATGGCCTGATGGCGTTCGACAACATCCGGGTAACGGATCAACTAGAGCAGCTGATCGCAAACGCAGATTCTGACCGTCCTGAAGGACTGCAGGTCGGGCTAACGGGGTCTGCCATAATCGGCGGCGACATGCGATCGGCTGTCCTGGAAAGCCTTCGTTCCACACATCAGGCTACGATCTTGCTGGTGCTGGCGTGCCTGCTGGCGATCTATCGCGCTCCGCTATTGGTATTGATTCCGCTCGCGACGATCGGAGTCTCGATGACGGTTGCCTACGATGTGGTCGCACTCTTGGCGGACAACTTTGGGCCCGACGACTACGCATGGTCGGGGTTACGAATCTTCACCACCACCAAGATCTTTGTCGTTGTGATTCTCTTCGGAGCGGGCACGGATTACTGCCTGTTCCTGATAGCCCGATACAAGGAAGAACTACAAGCTGGGGCCAACGCCCGAGAGGCAGCAGGATTCGCCCTTTCGAGGGTCGGAAGTGCGTTGGCCGGCAGCGCTCTGACAACCATTCTGGGCCTGGCGACCATGGTCTTTGCCCAGTACGGCAAGTTTTCTTGTAGCGGTCCGGTTATTGCCGTCTGTTTGACTGTAGCGCTGCTGGCTTGTGTGACCTTTGCCCCGGCACTGCTCCGTGCTCTTGGTCCCAGGGTTTTTTGGCCATTCACGTCACGTGTGGTCCGAAGCGATCAAGCCGAGACGGCAGCACCACTGTGGTACTGGTTGAGCGGATGGGTTGAACGCCGGCCGGCCACGATCCTGGCCGTGAGCGCCTTGATCAGCGCCCCGTTCATTGCCTCCGGCTTGCGAGTCGACGTCACGCATGACCTCTTGAGTGAGCTCCCTGCAGGCAGCGTTTCCGTTGAGGGCGCAAGCCTGGTTCGTGAGTATTTCGGCGATGGTTGGGTGGCGCCTATCACCGTTGTTGCAGAAAGAGAAGATGGCGACCTGCATGAGCGGAAGGCGCGGTTCGACGTCGCTCACCTGCATGATGCCCTGTACCAGTTGCCGGAAGTTGCCGACGTCCGCAGTCTCTATTTGCCCACGGGCGGAGATCCCAAGAAACCCTCGATTTTTAATTGGGACCGTCTCGCAGAGCGCGCGGCGGCAGGCAGCGCGTTGACGGTTGGCACTTTCGTTTCAGAAACGCCTGAGCACAACGGCCTTATAAGCCAGCTCAGTGTCGTGCTTAAAGATGATCCATTCGCCAAAGTGGCAAGAGAGCATGTTCCGATCTTGCGCCAGCGACTGGACGAATTCAGTCGCCAGACCACCGTCGGCTCGGGAGAACGAGCCAAGCCCAATCCGTGGCTGGGAGCCAAATTCTCTTTGTCCGGCGTTACTCCCGGCATGTACGACCTTGAGAGAGTGACCAATAGTGACCGCACTCGAATTCAAGTATGCACGGTATTGGCCGTGTTCGGCGTGCTACTCGTCATCCTCCGCCGACCACTGGTTTGCGCCTACTTACTGCTTACGGTGCTGCTTAGCTATTGGGCCACCATTGGCATAACCGAGCTCTTCTTCGCGTGGGCGTATGGCCCTTCCTATCATGGCCTCGATTGGAAGGCTCCGATTTTCCTGTTCGTGATTCTTGTGGCCGTGGGCCAAGACTACAACATTTACCTAACCACACGCGTCTTGGAAGAACAGGCGTCTCGTGGCCGTCGTCGTGGTCTCCGCAAAGCCGTTGTTCAGACCGGGGGCATCATTACCAGCTGTGGAGTGATCATGGCGGGGACATTTGTTTCAATGGCTACCGGATCGCTCCGCGGGATGATCGAACTAGGATTCGCCCTGTCTTTGGGCGTCCTGTTAGACACCTTCTTTGTCCGCACGGTTGTTGTTCCCTGCTTCTTTTCATTGGAAGCCAGGTGGCGCCAGCGAAGCAATGTGGGAGTGACGACAAGCGCTTAGGCAGGCTTCCCGCGAAAGAACTCCGACCAGCGGCTGGCTCCTTCCACTTTCTGCATGCCAGGCAGTTTGGAGAGACGACGTCTTAGTGCGTACGAGACGTCGGTCCCCCGCAGGTCGAGCCACCGCAGGTTCACGAGCCGAGTGAGCCGGGTCGCACTGTGGTCGGTGATGGCGGTATCAGCCAATGAAAATGACTCGACATACTGCAAGCCTTCCACCTCGTCGGTTAGCTTGTTCAGGTCTTCGTCGGAAACCTCTCTTCGTGATAAATCAATGCGCGTAATACGGTCTGCTAGCTGGGCGAAGTCTTCGCCAACGGTATCCTCCAACCAGTCGAGCTCTTGAACCTCTGCGCTTCCACCAAGAGCATCAACGAGTTCCAGTACTTGTCGCTGAGCCAAATACACCGGCAATTGGGCGCCAATCCATGGCAAGCGTTTGCCATTTTTTTTGGCGTACTCCACGGCTTCATCGAAGGCTTGTTGGACTTCCATAAAGGCGGCCGGGTCGCCGCGGTGATCAGGGTGTGTTTCACGCGCTTTGACATAGAAAGCCTGCTTGACGTCGTCGACGGTCACGGGCAGCGAAAGACCAAGTGACTTCAAGAAGCCTCGGTTCCTTCGGCTGCGACGGACGGATTCGGCGTTTCGCTGGATCGCTGCGTCCAGCGCGTCCGCTTTATCGTCCCGAGAGGGAGAATTACTCATCATTGCCCAGCAGGATTACAGAGGATCACCACAAATAAGCTTACCCAAATCTGTGCCATCAAACAAAAGAGTGGATACATGTTGCCGGGACTTCTGTGACTCCTGTAACGGTTGTCTCGACGGTCCTCGGAAAGACGCATGCTGTGGTTGCGGACCCACGTCGCGTACTGGGGCGTATGCGGACCTACGTTTCTTCGATAGGCGGCGGTTTGTAGCAGCCTGCTCACACTCCCCGACCGCGAACCAAGGAACCACAGCGTGGCAAAGATTCTTGTAGTTGACGACTCTCGGCTAACGAGGCGAGTCATTGTGGGCGCTCTGACCCAGGCTGGACATGAAATCGTCCAGGCCGGCAATGGCGTCGATGCCCTAAAGGCCTATCACGCATTCAGTCCAGACTGCGTAATGAGTGACTTGCTCATGCCGGAGATGGACGGTTTCGAGCTGACAGAAGCGCTTCGGGCCCTCGATCCGGCTCTGCCGATCGTCGTCTCGACGGCTGATATTCAAGACAAGTCGCGTCTGCGTTGCGAGGAAATCGGCGTAACGCGAATGCTGACCAAGCCTTTGAAAGCGGCTGAGATCCTCGAGACAGTCGACGCTGTCCTGGCGGACAGGGAGGCGACGGTCCAATGAGACTTAATGCTGATCAGCTAGATGCGCTAGCCGAAGTGGTGAACATCGGCGTTGGCCGTGCCGCCTCCTCGCTCTACGAGCTAATCGATCGTCACATCGTGCTTCGTGTGCCTAAGGTCACGATGGCCGAACCCGACCGCTTGAATTGTGTCTCCAGCGCAGACAATAGCCCCTTGGATACCTCGGTGGTGCAGGATTTCTCGGGGCCCATAAAAGGGCGGGCCCTGCTTGCGTTTCCCGAGAGTAGCGGTGTTGCATTGGCGCGAATTTTGGGCGAGCAAGAAGATGGCCAGGACGAGCTGGAGTTCGACTTGGCTGGCATTCTGGAAGAAGTTGGAAACATTGTACTGAATGCCGTCTTAGGTTCGCTTGCGAACCTATTCGAAGGAGAGTTTCACTACAGCGTACCTCTCCTGAAGCAGGAAGAGTCGGCAGACCGAGTGATCGCCGAGTATGACCTGGGCGATGGAAACGACAGCACGATACTAATGGCGGACGCCTACTTCGAAGTGGCTGATAGCCAGATCGGCGGCTCGCTGCTACTGGCTTTCTCCATGAGCGAGATGGCCGAACTGCTTAACAACCTCATTATGGCTACCGACGCCTAAGGCGGCTCAGGCCATGACCAGCACGCTAGACTTAGCGACGAGCGGTCCATCAAGTCCGCTAGCCGAGAGGGCCTACGATGTCCTGCCGCTTGGCGTGTGTGTGGTTGATGCCTCTCTTCGTGTGGAGCAATGGAACACCACGCTTGAGTCATGGACGGGAGTCAATCGCTCGCAGATAGTTGGCCGCTGCCTGTCTAGCTATATCCCAGCGGTTCTCAATTCCCCCTTGAAATCTCGATTAACCAGTGTCTTTCGCGACGGCGTTTCGATCGTGCTGTCGGCGGCTTTGCACAACCACTTTCTACCGCAACAACTGACCGGTGGGGTGGTCATGCCGCAGCGAACGCATGTCCGTCCGCTGGATGCCGGGCACACTAGGGCGGTGATCGTGGTCGAGGATCTTTCTCAGCCGATGGCTCAGCTGGAGCAGTTAAGGCAAGAACGAAGACGCCTAGAGTCATCCGAAGCCTCCTTGCGAGACCAGCGCGAAGCACTCCGGTCGACAAATCTCAAGCTTCAAGAGGCGAGCGAGCGCGCCAAGCAAGCTTCGCGTGCCAAGAGTGAGTTCTTGGCGAACATGAGCCACGAAATTCGCACGCCACTGACGGCGATCATGGGCTTCGCTGATATTCTGCTAGAAGAGAATGACCCCGAGATGATGCGCCATGCTGCGGAAACGGTGCAGCGGAATGGCGAACATTTGCTCGCAATCGTGAATGACATCTTGGATCTCAGCAAGATTGAGGCAGGAAGATTCCGGATCGAACAATCAGGCTGTTCGCCGGCGGCGATTGCCGAAGAAGTCGTTTCTCTGATGAGAGTGCACGCCCAGGAGAAAGGGCTGGCTCTTAACTTGGTGGTGGAAGAAGGGGTTCCAGCGGAAGTGCTATCGGATGGCGTTCGGTTGCGGCAGATTCTGTTGAATCTTGTAGGAAATGCGGTCAAGTTTACCCAGCAGGGCAGCGTCAGCGTTCACGTGCAAGCCGTCGTTCGTGGCGGTGAACCGGCCTTATCCATGGCAGTGGTCGACACGGGAATTGGTATTCCAGCCGACAAAGTCGAGAGCGTCTTTGAGCCCTTCTCTCAGGCGGACTCATCGGCTCAGCGCCGGTTTGGTGGAACGGGACTGGGACTCGCCATTTGCAGTCGCCTGGCGCGTATGCTTGGCGGGGAAATCTACCTAGTTAGCGAGATCGACCGGGGTAGTACGTTTCGGCTAGCGGTTCCCATACGCCTACCGTCTCAGCCCAGTACCAAGCAATCGTCGCCCGCTCAGCTAAGAGATTGCGATGCGGCAAACAGCAGCCGTCCCCTCTTTGGCTATCGCGTGCTCGTGGCCGAGGACGGTCCTGACAATCAGCGTTTGGTCGCGTATCACCTCACCAAGGCTGGCGCCGAAGTCCACCTGGCGGGAGATGGGCAGCAAGCGGTAAAGGCACTTCTGGGCGATGGCCAGTGCCCCGCGGGCCACTTTGACTTGGTATTGATGGACATGCAGATGCCTGTTCTGGATGGCTACCAGGCGACCGAAACCCTGCGGGCCAGGGGCTACGCGGGGCCGATTGTGGCTCTCACGGCTCACGCAATGGAAGGTGATCGACAAAAAGCGCTGGCAGCCGGCTGCGACGACTATGCGACGAAGCCTATCAACGCTCCGAAACTGGTCGAGACGATTCGCCACCATATCCAGCAAGCTCCCTGCGTCTCCCACTGATTGGCTCCGTTTCTAGCCGCGGCGCGGGGGGTAGTCTTCCTCGTCTTCGAGTATACTGGTGACCTGCCGTGTGCTTCTTGGCATGGCTCGTTGCTCTTCTCTTGCTCCCTGTCCCGGAAGCCTAAGGTGATGGACTTGTCTACGAATCGACGACGTTTCCTTAAGTCGACTGCGGCCCTCGCGGCAGGGTTTGCCGGAGCTTCCCCGTTGGCGACTTTGGCACAAGAAAGTAAGTCTCCAAACGAGCGCCCCGTTTTTGGATTCCTTGGAGCGGGAATCCGTTTTCACGGCGTGATCGACCAAAGCTGCAGGTTCGGACCCTGCGGGGCTGTGGCCGATGTCGACGCCGTGCAGCGTGGGCGCGGAATTCAGGCCGCACGCTGGCAGCATTACGAACGAGACTATCCGATCAGCATCTACAACTACGGAGACTATCGAAGAGTCTTGGATCGCAGCGACGTTGATGCTGTCGTCATTGTCACGCCCGATCATTGGCACGCTCAGATGGCCGTCGAGGCGTTACAAGCAGGCAAAGATGTCTACTGCGAAAAGCCGCTTACCCTCACCATTGGTGAAGGGCAGCTCATCCGTAAGGCACTGGCCAAGCATCCGCGTGTCTTTCAAGTAGGAACCCAGCAGCGCACCGAGATGGATGGACGCTTCGTGACGGCGGCCGCCATGGTGCGTGAGAACCGTATTGGTTCGATCCGCCGGGTGACATGTGCGATTGGCGGTGGGGAAGCATCCCCAGCAATTCCGGCCACGGATCCTCCCAAGCACTTGGACTGGAACGCTTGGCTCGGACAAGCCCCGATGACGGGTTACCGCGCGGATCCAAAGATCGACAAGCTCACTGGCTACGGCGCAGGGCACCCGCGTAGTCGGACCCACGGCTACTTCCGTTGGTGGTATGAGTATTCAGGCGGCAAACTGACGGACTGGGGCGCTCACCATGTTGATATAGCCTTGTGGGCGCTGAACAAGACGGATGCCGGGATCGGTCCGTACACCGTTGATCCAATGATGGTGGAACACCCTGTGCCTTTGGACAGCGCGGGAATGCCTACACTGGAAGATCGCTACAACACGGCTACCCGGTTTAAGGCCCGCGTCACGTTCAGCGACGGCATCGAGTTGGACGTTTGCAATGATGCCGCGGACTTAGGATTTGGCAACGGCATTATGTTCCAAGGAGAAAAAGGCCGGTTCTTTGTCAATCGAGGCAAGTTGACCGGCAAGCCGGTGGAAGATCTGGCAGACAGTCCGCTGCCTGACGACGCCATCGAAAAGCTCTACGGCAGGAAGGTAGTGCCCAACCATATGGGCGACTTCGTCGAGTGCATCAAGACACGCCAGACACCCATCTCAGACGTGGAGTCACACCACCGGCACCTGACAGTCTGTCACGCTGTTAACATCGCTTTGCGATTGGGGCGCAAGCTGGTCTTTGATCCGGCCACAGAAGACTTCGTTGGCGATGCCCAGGCTAGCGGCATGATCGCCCGCGAGCGACGCAAAGGGTTCGAGCTTGTGGTTTGAGGCATGAGCTTGTCTGCTCTCTTGATAGTGGGGCTAAGGCTCCATCGACCAAGCACTCCTCGTAGGCTATGGGAGTCCAGCCACCGACTTGCTGGATAGCCGCCCCAACAGTCAAGCAGACTAGTGGCCGGATTGCAGCTGCAGCCAGCTTCAAATTGGATGGTTGACCACCTCGACTTTGGCCACGTAGAATCCGGGGCTGGTCCGGCTGTGGGATGCCACGCCGTTTCTTCCCTTTCCTAGACTCTCTGAATGAGGCAACGCGTGCCTGGCGTCTGCGTGATCGGCTTGCAGTGGGGCGACGAGGCCAAAGGCAAGCTTGTCGACCTGTTGACCCAACAACATGACTTCGTCGTCCGCTATCAGGGCGGAGCTAACGCCGGTCACACCGTCGTCGTTGGAGAGGAAGTCTATAAGCTGTCCCTGTTGCCTAGCGGCATCCTTACGCCGGGGGTGACCTGCATCATCGCGGGCGGGGTCGTCGTGAATCCTGCTAAAGCGATCGAGGAACTCGATGAATTGGCTGGTAGAGGTTTCGATCAGCTGGATTGTTTGAAGATCAGCGACCGCGCCCACGTCATCATGCCGTGGCACTTTGCAGAAGATCGAGCTCTCGATAAGAGCACGGGCGACGCCGAGAACATCGGGACGACGCAGCGCGGGATCGGCCCTTGCTATCGCGATAAAGTTGGCCGTGCGTATGCTGTGCGATTTGGCGATCTCTATCGAGAAAACCTCAGGTCCAAAATCGAGCACTGTGTCCAGGCGAAGAACCAGACGTTAGCCGTCTTGAGCGAAGCCTTTGAACCGCTCGACGCGGGTGCGATTTATGATCAGTACGCCGGCTTCGCCGAACGGCTAGCCCCCCACGTTTGCGATACTACGGACCTGCTCCTTGACGCCGCGGAGGCTGGAAAGAAGATTCTCTTTGAGGGCGCTCAGGGAGCGCTGCTTGACGTGGACCACGGCACCTATCCCTTCGTCACAAGTAGCAACAGCTCCGGCGTGGGGGTCACGACCGGCTCTGGCTTGCCAGCTAAGTACGTCAACAAAGTGCTCGGCGTGGTCAAGGCTTACTCGACTCGCGTCGGTGGCGGCCCTTTCCCCACTGAGCAGGACAACGAGCAGGGGCAGTACCTGAGAGATCGTGGCAATGAGTATGGCACCGTAACTCGGCGCCCCCGTCGCTGTGGGTGGCTGGATGCCGTCGCGGTGCGTTACACGGCAAGGTTGAGCGGCGTCGATTCGATTGCCGTGATGTTGCTCGATGTTTTGAGCGGCCTGCGAGAGATCCAGATTTGCACCGCATATGAACTCGATGGCCATCGCACGAGCCGGTTTCCAAGTCACGTCGATGATTTGCGTCGGGTAACGCCGATTTACGAATCGGTGCCCGGGTGGGACGAGGACGTTACGGCCTGCCGGTCCTTGGAGGAACTACCTGCAGCTGCCCGCGGCTATCTTGATCGAGTCAGCGAACTTGTGGGAGTTCCTGTCGAAGTGGTATCGGTTGGTCCTGGACGAGATCAAACCATTCTCACGGGGTCCCTGGCAACCGCCCCCTAGCAGGGCTGGCAATTCGCGATGAGCGTCAGCGTAAATCACTCAGAGCTGCTCAGAGAGATCGCGACAGAGCGCTGGCCTCGCCACATCGCGATCATCATGGACGGCAATGGTCGATGGGCGGAAAGGCAGGGGCTGGCCCGTGCCGCGGGACACGAGCAGGGTGTTCGCACGGTGCGGCGGATTACGGAGGAATGCTCACGGCTTGGGGACCATCGCCCGGGGGCCATTCAGCAGCTAACGCTGTATTGCCTCTCTAGTGAGAACTGGAAACGACCGCAGTCTGAACTCGATTTTCTGATGCATCTGTTGCGTCAGTACATGATCGAGGAGCGGGCAACAATCATGGCGAACAACCTCCGTGTTCGTATGCTGGGCCGTCGCGACGGGATACCTGATCACGTTCTTCAAGAACTCGACAAGACAGTCACTCTGAGTTCAAGCAACAGCGGTATGTGGCTCAACCTGGCAATCAACTATGGTGGCCGAGCCGAACTGGTTGACGCCACCAGAGCGCTGGCCGCGAGAGTTCGTGAGGGCCAGTTGACGCCTGAGGAGATAACGGAAGACACGGTTTCACAGGAGCTTTACACCAATGGCGTGCCTGACCCTGACCTGTTGATCCGAACCGCTGGAGAGCTGCGGATTAGCAACTTCTTGCTGTGGCAATTAAGCTACTCAGAGATTTGGGTAACCGACTGCTGCTGGCCTGAATTTCAGGAAGCGACTTTGCATCGTGCGATTTGCGATTTCGCTAGTCGCGAGCGGCGCTTCGGGGGACTTAACAACTAACCTGCCCTGCGGAAGGGCTTTTCCTTAAGACCGCCTCGGTGGCGTGCGGTTCTCTCTTGCTAATCTGGCGTCTGACTCTCGGTTTCTTGCTTCTCGTCCTACTCATCGGGGTCGCGTGGCTCGACTTCTATGCGCCACGGCCGGGAATGTACCTCGCGCCATTGGCCCTGGTCTGTGTCGTCTTGGGCGCTAACGAGTTGGTGCGGCTCTTTGAGCACAACTCGGCACTAGAGAGCATTCAGCCGCTCGAACCTGGCGACCGCCTGGCCCCCTCGCGATACGTGGTGGCAACCGGCGCAGCGCTGGTCACCCTCTTCAGCTTTGCCCCGCTGGCTTGGCAAGCCTATCCTCGCGACTGTCCCATCGGGCGATCGGGATGGATTGCCATCGGCATGGCTACGGCTTTGTTGATCTCCGTGGCCAACGAAATGATTCGATTCCAGAAGCCAGGGGTCGCGACGCTGAGACTCTGCCAGGCGGTTTTTGCAATCGCTTACTGTGGGGGTCTGATGGGGTTTGCCGCGCAGCTGAGGATTCTGAGCGGTGAGCCTTGGGGCAATGATGGTCACTGGGGGATGGTCGCCCTGTTGTCTTTAATGGCAGTGGTCAAGGCCAACGACACTGGCGCTTACTTTGCCGGGCGACTCTTGGGCCGACACAAGGTCACCCCTTTGCTTAGCCCGGGAAAAACTTGGGAAGGCATCGTCGGGGGCGCCATCCTGTCCATGGTTGCGTCGGCGCTATGTCTCGGACCCATCGCCGGCGCATGGGGCTGCGTTTCTGATCGACCACCAACTCAGTGGTTGGCCGGCGTGATTGGCTATGGACTGGTAGTTGGCACGGCCGGAGTGGCCGGTGACCTTGCCATCTCTTTGCTCAAGCGAGACTCGGGCCTGAAGAACTCAAGTAGTTGGATGCCTGGCTTCGGCGGTGTGCTTGATTTGCTCGACTCAATCCTGTTTGCGGCCCCCGTGGCTTACTTGTTTTGGATCAGCAAGGCGGTTGGTCCGTGAGACGGCTGTCTTGATAAGATGGATAATCGACACAAACGGACTTCTCGCAACAGGTTGCGTCGACTCGGCCCTGCCATGCTAGTCCAGGTTTCCCCTGATTGGGTATATTTTGAGAGTCCTTCACGACTTTGTAACTCCCTAAGGTTTGTGCTCCGGTCAGGCGTCTCCCTCGCGACGCTCGCTGCCAGAACGCTGCTAGCCTGAATGATCGAAGCGTCCATCCCGGTCACTAGCCCCGAACAGCTGATCCTGTTGTTCGGTACGTCCGACCAGCACCTACGGCGTATACGCCGCTCGGTCCCTGCGAAGATTGCCACACGCAACGGCAAGATTCATGTGTCAGGCGAGGAGCAAGCCGTAATGCAGGCGACCGCCATTTTTGAGCAAATGAAAACGGCCATCGGTCGCGAGGGCGCCGTGGGCGGTGATCTTGTGGACGAGATCATCACGCAGATTACCGGTGAGGAGTCGCCCAAGAAGCAGTCGAAGATTGAGGTTCAACGTACCGGCGTCAGCGTACGCCCACGAACTCCGGGCCAGGCAGAGTATGTTCATGCCATACGAGACCATGAACTTGTTTTCTGCATTGGCCCTGCTGGGACTGGCAAAACCTACTTGGCCGTAGCCACGGCAGTTGAGGCGCTCAAGCAGGGAGAGGTTCGCCGAATCATACTCGTTCGCCCCGCGGTCGAAGCCGGTGAAAGCCTAGGGTATCTGCCTGGAGACCTCCAAGCGAAGATCAATCCCTACTTGCGACCACTGTTGGACGCCCTTGGCGAGATGATGGACTTTGATCAACTCAAACGGCACATGGCTGATGGCGTGATCGAAGTGGCCCCTCTGGCTTACATGCGGGGGCGTACGCTCAACAACGCCTTTGTCATCATGGACGAGGCCCAGAACACGACCGTCTCCCAAATGAAGATGTTCCTTACGCGGCTGGGCGCTGATTCCAAAATGGTGGTATCTGGCGACGCCACCCAAATTGATCTGCCGCAGCATACACGCAGCGGATTGGAGGATGCCGTCCGTCGCCTAGGATCGATTGATGGCGTTAAGAAAGTGACGCTTGGTGGCGCAGACATTGTGCGTCATCGCCTCGTCCAGCGGATTGTCGATGCGTACGACGAGGAACAGCAGTAGTCGGCCTTTGCGGCCGACTTGCCACGCTCATGTCTACAGGCAATCAAACCCGAACCCGGAGCCAACGTGTCGCCGCGTTGGAGCTTCCCCCCAGCCGGTTCTCCGAGTTGTTGGGGCAGGTTCGTCGAGGGGCCGTCGCCTTGCGACTGGCGCTATGCCTAGGGACCAGTCTCTTGCTGTGGGGCATTACGCAGGGCTGGAACCCCCCGCGGGACTTCCGGCTCGATCGCGTTCCTACGCGCCCCCTGATCGCCCGAACGGCGTTCGAGCAGCCCGACGAACAGGCTACCGAAGAGGCTCGCCGGCAAGCGAGAAACTCAGCCATAGCAGTTTACGACAAGAATCCGGCTGAGCTGCTGCAGTTGCAAGCGCGGTTGCAGAACGAGCTAAGCCGGCTCGTCGGTTGCGAATCGCTCGATGAAGTTGACCCCGAAGTCTGGTTAGACTTCTCGCCCGTCATGGCAGAAGGCACTCCCGAGCTGACAAGCGAAGAGCAGGCAGAGCAATTCATTCGCTTCCGTACGGCACTGGTTGAGGAGGCCGCTGCCGAGAAGTTCAAGCTTGCGATGGAAGAGTTGTTCGCTCCTCTTCTTAGAAGTGGGGTCATCGACAAACTGCCACCGGAGCATGACGCCAGTTTTCAAGACATCGAGGTCCGCCCACAAGGAAGCGATGAGTACGGCCTCGTCGTGCCTGTCGCTGACGTTCTGCTGGACAACGCCACCAATCAATTGCAGCGGGGGCTAAAGCAGCGCGCCCCTTCAATCGAGGTGGCTGACCGCGTTTTCGCCTGGCTCAAGCCCCGCCTGCCGGTGACGTTGCGGCTCAACAGCGAGGCAACTCGTGCGGCTCAATCGATCGCGGTCGATAAAGTCGAGACGGTTCCCCAACGCTTCGAACCCGGGGCGGTCCTCGCTGACGCTGGTAGCCCCTTAGACGAGACGGAACAAAGGCTACTTGAGCGAGAGTACCAGCAGGAACTGGCAGACCGCACTTTGGAGCAACATGCCGCCCGTTCCTTTGCCGTGCTGGGCATGTATGTGGCCTTGTTCACGGTTTGCGGGTTCTTCGTCTATCGGCTTGATCCTGAAGTTGTCGTCCAACTGAATCGTCTTGTGACGCTCTTGGTCACGATCTTGGCGACGGTAGCGACGATGCTGCTCACACACAGTAACCACCTTCTGGTGGAAGTTATACCGTTGCTCTTGTTCGGCATGACCTTGGCGATTGCGAGCGGTCAGGAAGTTGCTCTGCTGCTAGCGGCAGCTATGACGTTGGTGGGCGTTGTCGCCGTGGGCCATGACCTCAGTGACGCAATCGTGCTGATGGCAACGGTCACGGGGGCGATACTCGTGCTTGATTCTGTCCGTACGCGGAGCAAGCTGCTCGTTGTGGGGTTCATCGCTGCAGCCGTTGCGTTCTTCACCGCTTTGGGCGTTTATACGCTTGCAGGACAGCCGACGCAGCCCACCTTGAAAATCGCTTTGCTGCTTGCACTGTGGTCGGTGATTGCCGGGTCTTTGATGACTTGCCTCATGCCGCTTGTCGAACGAGTTTTTGGCGTGCAGACGGATCTTAGCCTGCTTGAGTTGGGCGATCCGGCCCACCCTTTGTTGCAGGAGCTTATCCGGCGGGCGCCCGGCACTTACAACCACTCGATCACCGTAGCTTCTCTGGCGGAGGCTGCGACCGAAGCCATCGGCGGCCGCGCTTTGTTGGTCCGCGTGGGAGCCTACTTCCACGACATTGGCAAAATGCTCAAGCCGCAGTACTTCGTTGAGAACCAAGGGCAGGGCGCCAATCGCCACGATACCTTGGCGCCCGCCATGAGTACGCTGGTGATCATCGCCCACGTGAAGGATGGCGCGGACCTCGCCAGGCAGAACAAGCTGCCCGAGTGCATCATCGATTTTATTCAGCAACACCACGGCACGACGCTGGTGGAGTACTTCTATCGTCAGGCAGAGGTCCGCAAAGGCGAAGACCCCGACGCAGCGGATGTCGATGAGAGCTCATTCCGCTATCCTGGTCCGAAGCCCCAAACGAAAGAGGCCGGAGTCTTGATGCTGGCGGACGCCGTAGAGAGCGCAAGTCGTGTGCTGGTGGAACCGACGCCGGCACGGATCGAGAGCTTAGTGGACGAAATTAGCCAGAAACGCTTGGTGGATGGCCAGTTCGACGAATGCGGGCTCACCTTGCAGGAAGTGCGCAAGATTGGAGACAGCTTGATAAAATCGCTCACGGCCGTTTATCACGGCCGCGTCAAGTATCCTGATCAGGAGACAGCGTGACGGCTTCGCGCCGGTACTTATTGATGGACCTTCCCTTATCCAACGAACAGAGCTCGCTGACGGTCGACGAGGAGTTAATCCGGGCGTCAGTAGCGGCTGTGCTTCAAGACGCCGGGCGCCACTTTGGGTCAGTTAGTTTGGCCGTTGTGGACGATCCCACGATCCATCGTCTCAACATCGACTATCTGCAGCACGACTACGAAACCGATGTGCTGAGCTTTGTCTTGGAAGATGACGGTCAGCGACTCGAAGGAGAGATCATCGCCAGCGCGGATACAGCAATTACCAACGCCATCGAGTACGGATGGCCGGCAAGCCATGAATTGTTGCTCTACTTCATACATGGCGCGCTGCATTTGGTTGGGTATCTGGACAAGACCTCAGAAGAAGCGGCTGAGATGCGCATGGCCGAGCGCCGTTATCTGCAGCGAGTTGGGGTCTCCGTGCCAGTCGCAACAGAAGGAGCGGACCCTCGGTGAACGACCTACTTTGGCTAGGATTGGGTACCGGATTTCTGACGTGCTTGGCGGCAATTGGTGCGCGGTCTCTTCGCGAGTTTTCTAGGCATGACCTCCAAGAGATTTGCCAAAAGCGTGATCAACTCGAGCGTTTTAGTCAGATTCTCAAGCAACACGATCGCGCCGCGCTGGCAATCGAGATGCTTGTGGTGGTTGGGTCTGCCGTGTTTGTCGCGTCGATCGGGTTGTGGCTGTGGTCCACGCGATTCGAGGGCGCGGCATCGATGTCCACCACTACCGTCGCCCTGACTTCCGCTGCGATTGGTCTGGTTCTTGCTGCCGTGAAGACGTGGATTCCCTGGTCGGTCTCACGGATCGGCGCCGCGCCCTTCTTGTTTTACACCTGGTGGATTTGGCGCGCCGTGGCGACTGCCCTCACGCCGCTCGTGCTGGGTGCACAAGTTGTCGATGCAGTGCTCCATCGCTTGGCGGGCAAGACTCCGGTGGCGCCCGACGAGGAATCGCTAGAAGAGGAAATCCGCACGATTGTCACGGAAGGGCATCGCGAAGGACTTCTGGAGGAAGAGGCTCGTGAGATGATTGAGGGGGTGATGGAACTGGGCGACGCTGACGTCGACCACATCATGACCCCGCGTACTGACATGCACATGCTGCAGGCAGATACGCCATGGGACGACATGCTGCCGGACGTGATTCGTGCCGGCCATACCCGAATCCCTGTCTATGACAGCAACCGAGACGATCTGCTCGGTGTGCTGTACGTGAAAGATATGCTACCGGAGCTTGCCAAGGCGCCGAGCCAAGAACGAAAGACGCTCCGCGAGTTGGTCCGCAAGCCGGTGTTCGTCCCTGAGACCAAGCCGGTGAACGATCTTCTACAGATGTTTCAGCAAACGCGAACACACATCGCTATGGTGCTGGACGAGTATGGCGGCGTTGCGGGGCTAGTCACGATCGAAGACGTGTTGGAAGAGATCGTTGGCGAGATTGTCGATGAGTACGATGCCGACACCGAGCAAGAGATTCAGGTCTTGGCCGAGGGGGCTTGTGAGGCTCTTGGCAGGACGCATGTCGACGAAGTCAATGAAGTCATAGGGGTTCACCTGCCGGAAGACGGAGACTACGACACCATTGGTGGCTTCGTGTTTACCCAGCTTGGCAGGGTGCCTGTCGTGGGCGATCACGTTGAGTGGGATGCTTCGGTAAGGGTCACCGTGCTAGAAGTCACCAAACGCCGTGTGGAGCGGGTCCGCGTCGACCGTCTGGAAGAGTCGAGTCCGCGGGAGAGTGCCTAGCACTTGGGAACTCGCTAGCTTTGCTGGCGTCTGCTTGTCTGAGGCCTTGGTTTACTCAGCCTGCAGGGCCGGTCTTGACGCTGTCCTGCGCTATCTTCTACGGTTCGCCACCCGCGCAGCAGGTGCGTGGCAAGGAGACTCTCAACCGTCGACGGTAGTTTTCATGGTCGCACTATTTTCCCGCTCGGTCTTGCTGATGGTAGCTTTGTCGTGCGGACTTTCCTTAGCGCCGCCAACAGCAGCGGCCCAAGGATGGTTTTCTTGGGGCGGCGATAGTGATGAGCGGCCAGGAACGCCCAGCTGGTGGAGTGCGAATAAGGGAAAGGCTTCTTTTGTCCCCGGCAGCGGTTACCAGGTGCCGGGTGTTGAGGGATTTTTCGATGAGCAAGGCCGCCCGATAGACGCTCCCGTCGACGAGGTTACTGGCGCCTTCTTGGCTGAGGAAGAGAAGCCCGCAGGCTTGCTGCCCGGGCTTGATCCGGCGGTGCAGTATCGACGTGTCCGAGAGGCCACCGGATTCGGACCCAGCGTAACCGCGGCCAAGGAGTTGCTTAGTGAAGGTGAACAAGCTTTCGCCGCGAAACGCTACGGAACGGCTGCTCGTAAGTTCCGCGCAGCGGCGAATCGTGCCGCTGGGACGAGTATCTCTGATCGAGCGTTGTTTCTGCTGGGCGAAAGTTACTTCTTTCAAGACAAGTACACCAGTGCTCGTGACGCCTATGACGAGCTGGTGCAAGCCAACCCCAACACAAGACATCTCAACACACTGATAGAGCGACAGTGGTCGATAGCCCAGTATTGGGAGAACTACTACTTCGACTACAAGCAAACGGCAGCTTTGCAGCCCAACTTTACGGACAAGACCAGGCCAACCTTTGATACGCTTGGTCAGGCCATCAAGACGTATGAGAACATCCGCCTGAATGATCCTACGGGACCTCGAGCGGACGATGCGATCATGAAGGAAGCGGGGATCTACTTTCGGCGCGGGCGTTACTTCGATGCCGACGCCCAGTACACGCTTCTGCGCGAAGAGTACCCACGCAGTGAGCATCAGTTTGAAGCTCACCTGTTAGGACTTCAGAGCAAGCTGCGCAAGTACCAGGGACCCGACTATGACGGAACGCCGCTAGAAGAAGCGCAGGCTCTGCTCAAACAGCTGCGTACGCAGTTTGCCGGGCGTCTAACCGACGCAGAGAAACAGCGGCTGGCACAGGTTCGCGCTGAGATTCAGTTGGCTGCCGAAACCCGCGATCTGAAGATGGCCCAGTACTATGACAATACCGAACACTACTTGGCTGCTCGGCAGTACTACGCCAAGATCGCCGCTGATCATGGTAGCTCTCCCGTCGCTGCGCAGGCTCGCGAACGGCTAGCCCAACTGGGCGGCCTGCCCGACGAGCCCGAGCCGCGCCTGGCCTGGTTTGTTGATCTCTTTCCTGAGAACCGCGAGCGAAGCCGCGTGACAGGCATCGTTGAGCGGTCGTCTGGGGCGACGCGATTGGCGGAGAACCCAAGCGCTACGCCCGGCGCCGTAACGCCCGCCTCGGCCACCTCGCCAACCGCCACGCGATAGCCGTGGGCTCGACAATGTCCAGCCAAGTCTCGCCACGACTGCTCGCCGCAGCCCTTCTCTGCCTGAGCGGTTGCGCTCAGTACCGGGTAGGGTCAGAGACGCTCTACGCCCCAGACGTGCAAACGGTGCACGTTCCCATGATTGAGTCGGACAGCTTTCGCCGTGACTTGGGCGAACGACTGACCGAGGCCGTCGTCAAGAAAATTGAGTTGAACACGCCCTTCAAGGTGGTCGGTACGCCAGCGGCGGACAGCGTGCTCACCGTCCGCATCACGGGCGATTCGCGGCAGACACTGGCCGAGGATCCGTTTGACCAACCGCGTCTGCTGAACACCGAAATCCAGGCTGAAGTGAACTGGCTTAATCGCCGTCGGATCCCTTTGGCTCCTGTTCAGATGGTTCCCGTGCCTACCTCGGTTGTGGGCTTTCGAGCTGATTCGCCGCTGATCCCCGCGGCGGGGCAGACGGTGGTTACCGCTCAGCAAAAGGCCATCGAAGAATTAGCTGAGCAAATCGTCGGGGCAATGGAAGAGCCGTGGTGAGCGCCGATTGGCTTGCGGCCCCCACTGGGCTAGGCTAGGCGAATGTCTCCCCTCTCTCAATCAGTGGCGCAGCTTGCTCAGAGATACCCAGGGCGGGCGACCCAGTGGCGGCTCAAGACCCGGACACTTGACTGTTCTGGCGGCCCCGTGTTGATGGGGATCGTCAACGTGACGCCCGATAGTTTTTCAGACGGCGGACGTTTCGCAGGGCAAGACGATGCCGTGGCCCATGCAATGCGGCTTGAGGACGAGGGCGCCGCGGTTCTAGACATCGGCGGCGAGAGCACTCGGCCTTACTCCGATCCCGTCTCTCTGGATGAGGAGCTTTCTCGTGTGATGCCCGTCGTGGAAGCTTTGGCGGCACGTACGACGGTCCCACTTTCGATCGATACCAGCAAAGCTACCGTTGCGCGGCAAGCCATCGGGGCGGGCGCTGAAATCATCAACGATGTTACGGGCCTGGCAGGCGATCCAGAGATGGTGGACGTTGCCCTCGAGACCGGAGCGGGGATTTGTGCCATGCACATGCAAGGCACGCCAGCCGATATGCAAGACGAGCCGCAGTATGAGGACGTCGTGCGGGATATTCACGAGTATTTGCGCTCCCGTCGTGACTCGCTATTGAGGCGAGGGCTCGATGCTAGCCGAATCTGTTTGGACCCTGGAATTGGCTTTGGTAAGACCCATGAGCACAACTTGGACCTGATGAGCCACGCCGACTGCTACCACGATTTGGGCTGCCCCCTACTGATCGGCCATTCTCGTAAAGGCTTTCTTACAAAGGTGTTAGGTGACAAGGAAGCTGGTCGTACTTCAGCCACCGTGGGAGCGGCAATGAGTCTGGCTGCCCAGGGCATCCAGGTGATCCGAGTTCACGATGTACGTCCTGTGAGAGAGGCCCTGCTGGCCTTCCAGGCGTGCGGTGGGCTGCTGGGACGCCCGACGCCCCCATGATCCGCGTTGCCCCGCCAGGCGGTGGCTGCGATACTCACGAGGTTGCAATCCGTCCGTTCCTTGATCGCGAGAGACCCCCCGATGGCCGTTGGCCAAGATTCCGACCTGGACCTTGCTGGTTACTGTGCCGAAGTCGCGCAGCGTGCGAAGCTTGCTGCCGCAGAATTGGCTACCGTCTCTGGCCAGGTGAAAATGGACTGGTTGCGTCTGTCGGCTCGGCTGTTAAGGGAGAACGCCCCGAAGCTGCAGGTTGCCAACGCTGATGACTTGGCGGCGGCGCCTGACTACGGACTAACCGAGGCGCAGATCGATCGCTTGCGTTTGACACCTGATCGTATCGAAGGGATTGCAGCCGGCCTAGAAGAAGTCGCCATGCTGCCTGATCCGATTGGCTCTGTGAAATCGTCGGTTGTACGGCCCAACGGATTGAAGATCGACAAAATCTGCGTACCACTTGGCGTCGTGTTCTTCATCTACGAGTCGCGACCCAATGTCACCGCCGATGCGGCTGCTATTTGCGCGAAGGCTGGCAACGCTGTGATCCTTCGCGGCGGTAAAGAAGCCATTCATTCCAGTCGGGCGATTGTCGACTTGCTGGCAGAGGCAGCCCAGCAAACTGGTTTTCCGGCAGGTGCCGTGCAGCTTGTGAGCACCACGGATCGTGCGGCGGTGGGCTACTTTTTGAAAATGGACCAAGCCATTGACGTGGCGATTCCGCGTGGAGGCGAAGGCCTTATCCGCCGGGTGGCGACTGAAGCGACCATGCCGGTGATAAAGCACTACGACGGCAATTGCCACGTCTATATTGACGCCTCGGCTGATCCTGAGATGGCTGTTTCCATTACCGTCAATAGCAAGTGCCATCGAATGGGCGTATGCAATGCTGCAGAGTCCTTACTGATCCATGCCGACGTGGCATCTGAGCTACTCCCAGCTGTGTCGGTAGCGTTGGCCGAGCAGGGGGTTGAGATTCGCGGCGATGCCAAGGTTTGTG
Source organism: Lacipirellulaceae bacterium (assembly GCA_965263315.1). Classification (GTDB taxonomy): domain Bacteria; phylum Planctomycetota; class Planctomycetia; order Pirellulales; family Lacipirellulaceae; genus JBCCQL01. The sequence goes on from CBDHGZ010000004.1 coordinate 363,639, forward strand.
AGTTGGTTCCCACCGCGAAGCCAGTCAGCGAAGAGGATTACGGCGCCGAGTTTCTTGGCCCGGTGATTTCAGCAGCGGTGGTCGGCACCTTAGACGAGGCGGTTGAGCACATCAATCAGTATGGATCGGGACATACCGACACGATCGTCACATCACAGCTAGACGCGGCTCAGGCTTTTTCTGCGCGAGTCGACAGCTCTGCGGTGATGATCAACGCCAGCACACGCTTTAACGACGGCGGCGAGTTTGGCCTGGGCGCTGAGATTGGCATCAGCACGGATAAATTCCATGCCCGGGGCCCTTGCGGCATCGAAGAGTTAACCAGCTACAAGTATGTTGTCAGCGGCAGCGGGCAGATACGAAGCTAAGTGACAGAACCTTCGCAACGGAGTGCGAAAGATGGGTGACGTTCTAAGCCAAGCGGAAGTCGAAAACCTCCTCAATGCTATGGAGGACGCCAAAGCGCCTGCCAGCGCGGCGCCGGCGGTCGCGCCTGTGGCGTCTGCTGCTGCGGCGCCGGTCGACAACCGACCTCGCGAAAAAGTCACTCCGTACGACTTCAAACGCCCAGAGCGAGTCGGCAAAGAGCAGATGCGGGCTCTGCAGACGATGCACGAGGGGTTTGGGCGCAATTTCGGCGCCGCGCTTTCTGCGCTCTTGCGGACTATTGTTGAAGTCAAGCTCACCAGCGTCGATCAGCTAACTTATAGCGAGTTTGTGTTCAGCCTTGAGAATCCAACTTGTTTCAACCTGATAAGCGCGGAGCCGCTTGAAGGTCAGTTGATTCTGGATATCAATCCGTCGTTGTTGTTTCCGATTATCGATCGGCTGTTGGGAGGCGGAGGCGATGGCAGCACCACGGCCAGGCGCCCGTTGACAGAAATTGAGCTTCGGCTCGTGGGTCGCATAACCGACCTCTTTCTCGCAGAAATGCGTGCAGCTTGGGAGAATGTTCTCGACCTCGAGTTGAAGGTGGATGCCGTAGAGAGCAATCCACAGCTTGTCCAGATTGTGCCCCCGAACGAAGTGGTGGTGCTGATCAGTTTCGAACTCACGCTCGGTGAAGTGCGCGGCATGATGAACCTGTGCATCCCGTTCAACTCGATTGAACGGATCGGCGGCAAGCTGAGCGCCAACAGCTGGGTGACCTTTAGCAAGAAGCCGCCTTCGCAGGAGTCGATTCAGCAGATCACCGATCAGATTGCCGGAGCGATTGTCGAGGTGGTTGCTGAACTCGCAGAGACCCATATCGCGACGGCGGATCTCATCAACCTGCAGGTGGGTGATATCATCGCCACGGAGAAAGACGTGGCTTTGCCGCTTGAGATAAAGGTTGAAGGCCAACACAAGTACTACGCAACTGCCGGCGCGTTTAAAGGCCGCAAAGCGATCCAGGTTACCGCAGCCGCCGACGAGCAAGAGGAGTCAACACCTCCCGACGAGCAACCTGGCGCCGCTTAGTCCCAGGCTTCGCTCAACAGGAACGTCCACCAGCGAACGCCGTTTCGCCGGTCAGAGGTGGCAGTTCTTCCTCAAGCACCCCGCGCGCCTTGGGCCAAATCAGGAGGGCTTCGAGGATCATCCAGGCTTGCAGCCCCAGGATGAAGACCCCAAAGCCCACGAGCAGCCACTTCCCGGCCGGGTAAAAGTCGAAAGCAATCTGATAGGCCATCGCCCAGCCCGGCAAAAGCAGCATCAACGCCATGGGCCCTAAGGCAAACCAGGTTGGCAGGTTGCGGCGCACCAGGTAGAAAACCAGCACCATGAAAGCGAGACCTGCTAACAGTTGATTGGTAGCGCCAAACAGGGGCCACAAGATCAGGCCACCCTTGCCAAGGTCTCCCGCCGCATTCGGCACCAGGGCGACTGCCCCGCCCGTTACTACAGCGACGGTCGTGGCCACGTACTTCCCTTTGAGCGGTTCGAAGTGGAGTGACTCGCCCAGTTCTTGAACGACGTAACGCTGCAAACGGGTAGCCGTGTCGAGCGTCGTGGCCGCGAAGCATGCGACCAGCACCGCGATAATCGTGATCGCCAGTCCCCGCGAGAAACCCAGCGCCGTGACGAAGTTAGCTCCGCCTTCGACAAAGGCCCCAATTTTCTGAGGCAGCGTGTGGTTCTTCCACCCGCCAACGGATTTCGTATCCCCCTCAGCGTTGGTGAAGGTGGTGATTTGAGCCTGGTACTTGTTGCGCCATGCTTCTCGCCCCACCAACTCGTCACCGTTGGCGTCGGTCACCCCCATACCCACCCCTGCGCAACATGCCAAGATGACGATCACGGCCAGGGCGGCTTCCAGCAGCATGCCGCCGTATCCCACCGCACGGGCATCGGTCTCGCAGGCGAGTTGCTTACTCGTCGTGCCACTGGAGACTAAGCAGTGAAAACCGCTGCAGGCGCCGCAAGCAATCGTGATGAAGAGGAAGGGGAAAATCAGAGGCGCATCGGGCGGAATATCCTCTGCGGGAACGATAGCCGGCGCCGCGGCTAGATCAGCCTTACCGCTGACGCCCGCCACCAACAAGCCAACCACAAGCAATGCCAACGCAACAAGCAGTTGCAGGCTGTTGATATAGTCACGTGGCTGCAGAAGCAGCCACACGGGCAGTACCGAGGCGACGAAGCAGTAGACCAACAGGATGCCCGTCCAGACGACGATAGGAGATCCTAGATCGCCTAGCGCTTCCACCGGCTGGAGGGAGAATTCCCATCCCGTGGCGCCCAGCCAAACTGCTACGTAAAGCACCGCCAGAGCAACGAGCGAAGGGATCAGCAGGTTAGCGCCGCGGCGGTGGGCCAGCAAACCAATGATCACTGCCATGGGCATGGCCACCCACACGCTGAGAACCGAGGCGGGGTACATACTGAAAATATTGGCGATCACTAAGCCAAAGATGGCGATCACCACCATTAAGGCGAAGAATAGCACCAACAGAAAAAGCAGCTTTGCTCTGGGAGAAATCAGCCTGCCGGCCACCTCACCGACGGTTTGTCCGCGATTGCGCAGACTCACGACCAATGCCCCAAAGTCATGGACCGCGCCAATAAATATCGAGCCAAATACCACCCAAAGCAGGGCAGGGAGCCAGCCCCAGAAGACCGCGATTGCTGGTCCGACGATCGGTCCCGTACCAGCGATGCTAGTGAAGTGGTGGCCAAAGACCACACTCTTTGCGGTTGGTACGAAGTCTACGTTGTCGCGCAGCTCTTCACTCGGAACCACGGCGTCCTGAGACAACGTAAAAACACGCCGGCCGATCCATCTGCCGTAGGTGTAGTAGGCCACAGCCAGTAGAGAAAAGGAGCCGAAGGCGATCAGTACCGTGAGCATTGGGGGCCTGGTTTAGTTGTGAAGAGGGCAACCGGCGGGTATGCCGCTATGTTAGCCAAACGCATGCCGCACGTCATTCGGGGGGGCGCATTGGCCGCCCGGCCGGCTGTTATCCGTGGAACGGGCTACTTGGCGCGTTTACCATCGACCAGCGTGGTCCTATAATCCTGCTCAAACCCGACCCGTGTGGCCAATGGGCGACACATCACAGAGCAAGAGAGAGGCGATCTTGGCTGAGCACGTCGTGATTATTGGCAGCGGACCGGCTGGTTGGTGTGCGGCAATTTATGCTGGTCGGGCAAATCTGAACCCGGTGGTCTTTGAAGGCGCTGTAACCGAGCAGAATCGGCAGGATGGAACCTTGCCGCTAGGCCAGCTGGCGTTAACCACCGAGGTGGAGAATTATCCCGGCTTTCCCGCGGGCGATCTTAGCCACTACCTGAAGTCGGCCTTACCCGATGAGCACGCCTGGTTGGCGGACATGCATCAGAAGGAAGGCGCCAGTGGCCCCGAGTTGATGCATCTAATGCGGCAACAGGCCGCGAACATGAACGTGCGCATCGTGACCGATGACATCGTCGACGTCGATTTCAGCCAGCGGCCGTTCAAACTAACCAGCAGCCAGGGTGATGTCACCGAGGCGCATGCGGTGATCGTTGCCACAGGGGCGCGGGCCAACTACTTAGGTCTGCCATCGGAAGATAAGTACAAGAATAACGGCGTCAGTGCCTGCGCCGTGTGCGACGGCGCCTTGCCTCGCTTCCGCGACAAGCCGTTGGTTGTTGTCGGAGGCGGCGACTCGGCTGTTGAGGAAGCAGATTATCTCAGCAAGTTCTCCAGCGTGACTTACCTGGTGCATCGCCGTGACGAGTTACGGGCGTCGAAGATCATGGCTGATCGCGCCAAGAACAACCCCAAGATTGACATTCTCTGGAATACCGAAGTCGATGAGGTACTGGGTGACGAGACCCATGGATTGACGGGCGTGAGACTGCGTTCCACGGTCGGCGAAGACAGTCGTGAAGTGGAAGCGGCCGGTATGTTTGTCGCCATCGGCCATACTCCCAATACGGCCTTCTTGGATGGCAAGCTGGAGATGAACGACAAGAAGTATTTGAAGTGGACCGTGCCCTTCCGTACAAACACGAGTGTAGAGGGAGTCTTTGCTGCGGGTGACGTGGCTGATGACTACTATCGCCAGGCCTGTACCGCTGCCGGCACCGGCTGCATGGCGGCACTGGACGCGGAGCGTTGGTTGGCAACGAAGGGTCTCTAGTCGTCATACGATGTTGGCTCCGCCAATTAGGAGGGCGACCGCCATGGAAAAGCTATCAATTCGGTCCGCACGTCAGGAATCGGCCATCGGTAAACAGGCCAAGGTTCAAGGCTGGATTCGCACGCGTCGTGATTCCAAAGGAGGATTCAGCTTTCTGGAAGTCAACGACGGCTCCTGCTTGGCAAACCTGCAGGTCATTGCCGACGGCGATCTGGCCAATTACGAGACCGAGATCAAGCACCTGACGGCGGGCTGCAGCGTTACCGTCCAGGGCGAGGTCAAGCCTTCGGGAGGAAAAGGGCAAGTAACCGAGTTACATGCAGCCAAGGTTGTGGTGCACGGCGGGGCAGACCCGGAGCGTTACCCCTTACAGAAGAAGCGGCACTCGTTCGAAAAACTCCGTGAATGGGCCCATCTCCGGCCGCGCACGAACGCCTTGGGAGCCGTCATGCGGGTTCGTAACCGCATTAGCCGCTCGATTCATGATTTCTTCCAAGAGGATGGTTTTCTCTTCCTCAACACACCAATCATCACGGCAAGCGATTGTGAGGGCGCTGGCGAGATGTTCCGGGTCACCACGCTTGACCCCGCCAACCCTCCGCGTACGGACACCGGTGAGGTGGACTATACCCAAGACTTCTTCGACCGCCCTTCCTATTTGACGGTGTCCGGCCAGTTGGAGGGCGAGATCTATGCTTCGGCGTTGGGCAAGATCTACACATTTGGGCCAACGTTTCGCGCCGAGAACTCCAATACATCACGCCACTTGGCTGAATTCTGGATGGTAGAACCGGAGGCCGCGTTCTACGAATTGCCGGACAACATGAATCTCGCGGAGCAGTTTCTCAGACGCATCTGTACGGACGTGTTACAGGATTGCGATGAAGACATGCAGTTCTTTCAGCAGCGCGTTGACGAATCGGTCTTGGCTCGGCTGGACAGCATCGTTTCTGGCGAGTTCCAGCGGCTGTCTTACACCGACGCCATCGAGATGCTCGAGCACTCGGGTGAGTCCTTCGAGTATCCGGTTCGCTGGGGAACCGATCTCCAGGCGGAGCATGAACGCTTCCTTACCGAGAAGCAGTTCAATGCCCCGGTCATCCTGTACGACTACCCAAGCACGATCAAGCCGTTTTACATGCGGGTCAACGATGACCAGAAAACGGTCCGGGCCATGGACGTTCTGGTGCCAGGCGTCGGCGAGATCATCGGAGGCAGCCAGCGCGAGGAGCGACTCGACGTGCTCCAATCGCGAATGGTGGAACAGGGGCTGAACGCTGACGACTACTGGTGGTACTTAGATCTACGCCGCTTCGGCAGTGTCCCGCACTCAGGCTTTGGGCTTGGCTTGGAGCGGATGGTGCAATTCGTCACGGGGATGACAAACATCCGCGACGTGATCCCGTTCCCCCGAACACCTGGCAACGCCGAGTTCTAAACGCACGGCAACCGAAACGACAATCGAGACCGATTCGGCTGGGGGAGGGATGAAGCCCAGGGTACCTGCTTCACCCCCCGCCCCAACCCTCCCCCCGGAGTGCCATCGGAGCCCCCCGGAGTGGTGAGCCGGTTAGTCGGACATCAGGGCAAGAACCTCCAGAGCCGCGAAGCCGAGGCCCAGCGTGTCTTGAGGCATGCGGCGTGACCGTGCGAAGACGGTTTCGGCATGTCGGATGTACTGCTCTCGCGATTCTTCAAGCAGTGCCGGCGGTGCTTCTGCGCTGAGTGCGCGCCACAGCTCGGATGAGCGATCCAAGGCGTCTGCATCCCCCTCAAGAGCAGCGAAAATGGCGTCGTCCAATTCTTCCAAACGGTGGAGATCGCGCTCGTCGATGAGTCGCCCGTTGGCGCACTCCACCCCAACCATCACACCTCCCGATACGGGGCGAGGGTGAGGCTGTCGAAGGCTTCGCGTTATCGAGGCGGGATGGGTGCGCATCTTGTCGCAGATTCTTTTCCTGGCCGGGCTCTTGTTAGGGGTTACGCAGGTCACAGCGTACCTGTTCACGAAAGTTGGGAAATCAGCCAACCCATCGGCTCGACTATGCCTTGCGGCTCGACACGCAGGGCTACGTGGCGGCGATGGCCATTCAGTTCTCTGACTGCCGAAGCCCCAACGGCCGACACGGCAAAGACACGGCTGTTATCAAACCGCGACGAACAATCTCCAAGCAGAGCGGCGGCGTGGGATTCGGCGAACTCCGACGGGCGATCGAGGCTCGTCTGGCAGGTGTCTGCCTTGGTAAAGACCAGTGCGAGCGGCCTGTGTTCGCGCCGCGAGGAAAAAGAAGAGCCCAAACCGTTTGAAGAACTGATTTGGGCTAGCAATTTCAGAATCACAAAGTCGTCGCTATGGTCGCCGGCGTGGAGCCTTTGGGCGTCTGCCAGCACCATCACTCCTGCGGCGCGCTTTAGAAGCGAGGCAAGCGCTGGGTGAGAGCCTGGGTGGTCGGCTTCTTGCGACCACGCTTCGCCAGAGACATCGGCCATAATCAGTTCTGTCGGTCGCCGCCGGCGAGAACACTCGACCAGGCAATGCACCCAATTCCAGTGCTCGGGGCCTTGCGCTGTTGCATCGGGATAACATCCCGATGCTAGCGCGGTCGTTGTCTTCTGCTGTAACCCAATCGAGTGGGGGCCGCGAACGGTTGCGCGGAGGCCGCCGACCCTTCTCACAAGCATATCCATCAGCATGCCTAGGTACACGGTCTTGCCGACGCCACTGGCGCCAAGGACGGCAATCAGGTGCGGGGAGCGGCGTCGGTTCTTGGATTCTCGCGACAAGGCCAGCGGTGCTAAGCATCGCGCACACGTTTCGCTTGCCGAGGGGTTCTGCTTCTCGCACACGACGCAGTCGATAGGCTCCGAGTTCTGCGCGAGTAGGTAAGACTCGAGTGGTATGCTGGCGAGTTGAACCATAGGGGCGGGCCTGATGCGTGTTAGGCGGTTTCCTGAGAGGCTAGAGGGGACGCCAGATTCGTCATGTCCAGCGCTAAGCGAAATCCAATGTTCGCGCGGCGGGCCAGTGGGTGCTCTCCACTTTGATAGTGACAGGTTGCTTGGTTTTCAAAGTAAGTGTTAAACGCCCCGCCGCGGATGCTACGCAGGGCGCCGGGGAACCGGACGGCCCGCGGGGTAGCTTCGTCCAACGCGTCGAGGGTCCATTCCCAGACGTTGCCCACCATCTGTTCAAGCCCGCCAACGCTGGCCCCTTCCGCGAAGTCGTCTACCGGCGCAAGGCCCCCATAGCCAGCACACCACAGGTTGGCCCGTCGCGCGTCAAACGCCTCGCCCCATGGGTAGCGTCGCTGCGCCACCCTGCCGGGGGAAGACTCAATAGGCCACGCGCAGGCTTTGGTCCATTCCGCATCGCTTGGTAGCCGACGTCCGACCCAGCGGGCATAGGCGACCGCCTCATACCAGCTGACGCCGACCACAGGCAGGCGACCTTCTCCCGCCAGGTAGTGCCCGTCGCACCAAAACCGAGGGCCAGGAACGCCAGTGCCGTCCACGAAGTCAAACAACGCTGGCAACGCTTCTTCCGGCCAGAATTCGAGCTGATCGTAGGCGCCAGCTTCTACGAACTGCCTATAGTCAGCGTTGGTGACCGCACGGCGATCGAAATAGCATGCCTTCACATGAGCCATTGCGTCTGCGTCGTTCGCTTCGCCTGCAATCTTCTCGGTTGCCTGCCCCAACGTGGCGCGTTCAGCAGCCAAGCCCTGCAAGACCGAGCCTGCGGGGACTAACGCCATCTCTTCATCCAACCTGTCCAAAGCCCGATGGTAGTCCGCAGACGCTAAGTGGGGCGCTGTCTCCGGTCGAAGCAGCAGAGCGTACCTGCCAGCGGCGAGCATCGATTCGACTAAGTTGGTGGTGTTGCTAACTTCGGACGAAGGTGTATCGGGGGGCGGAGGTGCAGACGGAGTGTCTTGTCGTGGTACGGGTTGCGTAGCGTATGCGACCGACCGGTGACCATCGATCGTGTAGGGACCACAGCCTTGCAAGAGCCGCGTCGCTAGGGTGGCCATACGGGTTTCACGATCCGCGCCCACCACCTGCTCCGCATGGCGACATGCCATGCAAAGACCCGCCGATCCGGCCCCCACGAAGACGGGCTGACCCGTTGCCGCCCCCGCCAGCATGACGGCGGCGCAGGTAGCTACCAGCATGACTGGGGGGTCGACGTCTCCGTGTGACGCAACACGCCATCGGCTTGCGAGGGGGGAGGCTGCCAAGCTAGTCATGTATCTTGCTCCGAGGGCTTCGAGCTACCCGATCGACGTCCCGCTTGTTGTTCACGAAGCTTGCCGAACTGTGCGAGGACGGAGTCCAACACCGGATCGGCAACGGCCGTCGCAGACGCCGGGGCCGCCGTGGAGGTGGGAGCAGCGCCGGTGGGCGAGCTGTTGTTCAACTGGGTCTCCAGTTGTCTCTCTAGGCGTTCTCGCATGCGCCGAAAGTCCTCGTCCCAGCGTGCCTGTTGCTCGGCAAGATCGCTTCTTTCGCGCTCCAAGAGCTCCTCGAGTTCAACTGCCCGCCGCTGCTGGCGGTCACGTTCTCGCTGGCAAACGGATAACTGTTCTTTCGTCTCTTCGTGCCGTGCAATCTCTTTGTCCAGGCATGTTCTCTGTTCAACAAGGTCCTGCTGCACCGTTTCGAGGCTAGCGGTCAGGTCAGCGACTCCGCCGGTTTCCGCTTTCAGGTCCGCTTGTTGCTGCTCTAGGACCCGCCGCTCACGTTCGACTTCATCTCGTTCCGTTGCGAGCCGAGACTGCCATTGGTCCAGCTGCCGTTGGAAGGCTTCAAGAGCATCGAGAGACTCGTTGATTTCCGTATCGATGCGAGCTTGTTCGTCACCCCATGCGCGTACGCACTCCTGAAGCGGCGCCAACGTTGGCTGCAGTTCAAGCTTGGGCATGAGGCGATAATCTCCGGCGCATGGCAGTAGCAGGACGCACCCGTGGATGCGTAGCACTTACTACGGACTTTGCCCTCGAACTCTTGCGGAAGAGCAGGCTGCCACGACGCCCCGCGTGGCTACTTGGATGAGAAGCGGGCAGTAGGAACCTTCGTCAGGGTTTCACCACCTTCGCCATCTGAAACGTAGCTCACGATCTCGAGGGACGCGCAGGAAAAATTTGCTCAGTTTGCTAATCTCCAGTCGAAGGCGTAAGTGGCAAGCCTGCGCTAGGATCGCATTGCCTGATCGAAGGCGTCGAAGAGATAGTGGCTATCGTGCGGGCCGGCAGAAGCCTCGGGATGGTACTGCACGCTGAAGGCCGGTGCGGCAGCGTCCTTGAGCCGCACTCCCTCGATCGTTTTATCGTTGAGGCTCAAGTGAGTAACTTCCAGGTTTTCTGGCAGCGACTCCCCATCCACGGCAAACCCGTGATTCTGGCTGGTGATTTCCACTTTGCCCGTTCGCAAGTCTTGCACTGGCTGATTGGCGCCGCGGTGACCAAACTTCATCTTGAAGGTCTTGGCGCCACAGGCGAGCGACAGAAGCTGATGCCCCAGGCAGATACCAAAAATAGGCTTCTTGCCCAGCAACTCACGGATGGCGCCAATCGCGTAGTCGATCGGCTCGGGGTCACCGGGACCGTTGGAGAGAAAGACTCCATCGGGCTGTAGCGCCAAGATTTCTGTGGCGCTGCTCGTACCAGGCACAATTGTCACGCGGCATCCCATGTCGACCAAGTGACGAGGGATATTCCACTTCATGCCAAAATCGAGAGCCACGACGTGCGGGCCATTGCCTGAGCTTTCCGGCGAGCCGTTGAGCTTGGTCCACTGACTCAGCGGCTCGCTCCAACTGTGGGCTGCATCGGGCGTTACCTCACGCACGAGGTCTCGGCCCACAAGACCCGGGCAGGCCTGGGCCTTGGCTACGAGGCTGGCGTCGTCCTGATCGATGGTCGAAACGATACCGCGCATCGAGCCCGATGAGCGAAGCCGCCGGACCAGCGCCCGAGTGTCGATGGACTCGATAGCAACGATATTATTATCGATCAAATACTGGCTGAGGCTCTTTTCGCAGCGAAAATTGCTTTGCGTGCGGCTGTGTTCCCGAACCACAAAGCCGGAGAGATGGGGCTGTTTGGACTCGACATCCTCCCCGTTAACCCCATAGTTGCCAATCTGAGGGTATGTCATCGTCACGATCTGACCACAGTAGCTGGGGTCGGTAAGAATCTCTTGGTAGCCTGTCATCGAGGTGTTGAAGCACACCTCGCCATCGACCTCACCCGCGGCCCCAATCGAAACTCCCGTAAAGACAGTACCGTCTTCCAAGGCCAGCTTGGCTACCGTTGAATCGCCATTCGCGTTGGTTTGTGCGGGTTGATTCACTCGTGCGGCCCTCGGTATTTCGGGATCCCGAAGTCGTTTTCGGTCTCCCATTAAGAATCGATGTATTTCGCGACGATGCTCGATTGTGGCTGTGGGTCTCCGGACGATCAACCCGCCCCTATCGGTTTGCATGGCCGCGGGAGCTGGCAAGGCGTCCGGTCAGCCGATGAAGAAGGGCCCCCGCTTCGGCGAGCGGGGGCCCTTCGGCTTTTCCGTATCATGGCCGCTGAGGGAACCGCGGAGCCAGTGCTGCGATCTTCAGCCTGACTTTGGCACCGATAAAGCTGCTTGCTAAGGGTTTAAACGCCAGCGCGATCCGGCTGGTAGTCTTCTCACGCTCTATTCGCCCGAAGGCCAAGCATCCGTTAGCTCTTGACGGACAACGCAGGCGTCTGGCTGCCGGAGAAATCGTTGTCTGCTTCCTTTAGGCAGGCTCGTATTTGTCTGACCGCCTGGCGGAGTCGTTCCTCGTTTTCTACGAGGCTCATGCGGAGGAAGCCCTCGCCGGCGGGACCAAAGCCGCTGCCGGGGCTGACGGCTACATTGCCCTTCTCCAGCAGCATCATGGCGAAGTCCATGGTGCTCATTCGGCTTCGCCATGGCTCGGGCACGGGCTGCCAAACAAACATCCCGGCTTTGGGTCGCGCATCTTCCCAGCCCATTCGCGCGAGGCCGTCGCACAGCGCGTCTCGCCGGCCCTGGTAGATCCGGCTTTGTTCTTCGACGGCCGCGTCGGTCTCACGCAGGGCGACGATGGCCGCAATCTGGATCGCCTGAAACATACCGTAGTCGTAGTAGCCTTTGATGGTGCCTAAGGCTTGAATCATCTGGGCGTTGCCACTGCAGAAACCAACCCGCCAGCCCGCCATGTTGTAGCCCTTGCTCATGGTCGTGAATTCCACGCCCACGTCCTTCGCCCCGGGCGACGCCAAGAAGCTGGGAGGCTTGTAGCCGTCGAACGCCACATCAGCGTAGGCAAAGTCGCTGATCACCATCAGGTTGTAGCGTTTGGCCAGTTTCACGACTTCATCGTAGAAGCCTTGTTCGACGACCACCGCAGAAGGGTTGTGGGGATAGCACAGCGTAAGCAGTTTTGGCTTCGGGTAGAGCGTTTCGCAGGTGTAGGCGATGTCGGAGAGGAACTTGTCGCTGTCAGAAACGGGCAAGCTGATGACGTTGCCACTGGCCAATGCCACAGCGTACACATGAACCGGGAAGTAAGGCGCTGGAACGATGGCTGTATCACCGGGGCCCATCAAAGCCAAGCAAAGGTGGCTAAATCCTTCTTTGGAACCCAGGCACGTGATGACCTCCGAATCAGGATCAAGCCGTACGCCGTACTTCTTGAAGTACTTGGCGCCCACCTCCCGTCGCAGGTTGGCGATGCCGTTCGATTTGCTATAGCGATGGTTTCTTGGATCGTTGGCGGCTTCATTCAGCTTGTCGATGACCAATTGTTCAGGCGGGTCGCTAGGGTTCCCCATCCCGAGTTCAATGACATCGTCCCCTGCCACTCGCTTGTCGTAGATCATCTTGTTGATCCGGCCGAACAAATACGGCGGAAGTCGGGTCACGCGTTGGGCGACCTGGACTTCAAACGGCGGGTCGGCAGGAGGCACTGACTCAGAAGGCATGGCGGCTTCGGGACACTAGAGGGGATTAAGGGAGGCAGCGTTCGTATTCTATCGACCCTGCGGGTCGGCAAACAGTTCACTGTCCGTCGGGCCAGCTAGGCGCTGCCAGTCACCTGCGAGGTGCGAACAGGGCATACTTGGACTGTTTTTCCTGGCATTAGGTCGTCTGAGCGGTGCTCCGTTGTTCGCGGCAATCCGCCCACGCGCGCGTGAACTCAGCCCCTAGGAGCAGGACGGTTGCCGAGTAGAACACCCAGATCAGGAACAGGGCCAACGAACCCGCTGCTCCGAAGCTGGACGCGAGTCCTGTGCTTCCCAGATACAGCGCCACAGCGAACTTGCCGAGCAGAAAGAACCCCGCGGTGAGCAGAGCGCCAACGCCGACATCCCGCCAGCGCACCCTGGCATCTGGCAACACCTTGTAGATGGTGGCGAAGAGAAAAACCAGCAGTGCAAATGAGATGGCGTTGTTGGACATCTCCGGAGACCAGCCGTAGAGGCCTCCGGGCAGCAACTCGTTCAGCTGCTTGTCGAAAGCTCGAGCCAAGGTGCTGGCCACCAAAGAAATCACCAGTACAAGACCCAGGGCCAGTACCATGGCAATCGAGAATAGCCGCTTGAGCAGGAAGGCCAACAGCTTCGATCGGCCGGGCGTTCTCTCGACGCCCCACACTTCGTTCAACGCTTTCTGCAAATGGAACAATGCGCTAGAAGCGCCCCAAATCAGTGCCACAAGCCCCAAGACGCTACTCAAGCTGCGGACCTGGGGTTGGCGAGCCGTTGCCAACATTTGTCGGACCTGTTCGATGCCGCCAGGCCCGACAAAGGCCTGCAGGTCTTCCTCAACTTGTCCCCGCACTTGGCCAGACTCGAAGAAGAGTCCAGCAACCGACATCGCGAGGATCAGCAGCGGAGCTAATGAGAACGTGGCAAAGAAGCTTAACGCGGCTGCCATCCGCGATCCCTCGTGTCGCAAGAAACCAACCAGGGCCAGCCGCATGGCGTGCAATACATCTTCAGCGGCCCGTTTGAACATGGCTAGTCGGTGGCAGCGGCACACGGGACGGGGGGCTTGTTCCCTGTGACTCTAACCGATCAGCAGGCGCGCGGCCAATCGATTCTCACGCTAACAAGAACGGCCGCAGCGCCGTGGGCACTGCGGCCGCGTGAGTGGTTGACGCGCGAGAAAATTCAGCGAACGCCTGAAGTTGGTCGAACAGCTGCGTCGCGCTTGGGACCGCCAGCTTGGCGGGCGGCGGGCGCTTGGCTGGTGCCTGCCAAGTAGTTGTCGATGCGGGCTCGCTGCTTTAGCCGGTCAAAGGTCTCAGCCATGGCGATTCGCAGCTTCTTCTCAAAGATATCGTGCTGCAGGATTTCTTGGACGGCAGCCATTTCGATGTCATTCGGTTCGGTGAGGCCTTCGCACTTGAGTATGACGAACTTGTCACCCACTTGGACCACGCCAGACATCTCACCCGCTTGAAGGGCGAAGGCAGCCTGCTCAAGTTGGGGCTGGCCGCCATGCCGTTGGATAGGCGGTACTTCGCCCCGGAGTGTCTTGCTGGTTGGCTCAATCGAATACTCCGCCGCTAGGTCACCGAAGAACTCGAGCGATACGTTTTCCCGGGCTTTGGCCCACACTTCTTGCGCGCGACGCATGCTGGCCAGCACGATGGCCCGACAACGGACGCGCTGCCCGTAGTTTGCTTCGAATCCCTTTTTCAGATCTTCCTCAGTAACCTGGACGCGATTGCTGGTTAGCTTCTTCAGTGCTGCTGACGGCCAGACGGCATCGCGGAGGTAGACCTCGTAACTAAGGTCCTGCTCGGTGGTGCTCATCTCAATCCAACGAGTGAGGTCGGCCTGGCCGGTTGAGTTCGTCACACCAGCCAAGACTGCGGCGTGTGCCATTTCTGTCTCAAGATCAGCCTGAGTCACGGTCACGTTGCTGCGTTTCAGTTCTTGCTGGAGTAGGGCCCGTGAAATCTCACCCTCCAGAACGGTCTCGCCATAACGAGCCAGACACTCAGCCCCCAGTTGGGTCATCGATATTTGCTCGCCGTTGACCGTGGCTACCACACCCGGCATGGCCTGGCGTAGCTGAGGATCGTTGTACACGTTCTTGACGGTCGCCGCGTTCTGTAATTTTTCAAATAGCGTGCCCGCGACGCCGCGCAGCTTTTCTTCTTTAATCTGTTCGGTCAGCGCCGGGCGAACTTGTTCCAATGGCACCTGGCGCGGCGGGACAACTCCGTCGCACTTGATTAGCACGTGCTGATTGCCAACCTGCAAGACGGCGGAAACCTCACCTGGCTCGAGGGAAAACGCGGCCTGTTCGATGACCGGATCACCCGTGTGCAATCGGATCGGTTGAATCAGTCCGCCGATGCTAGCGCTGTTTACGTCTTTCGATTCCTGCATCGCGACACGAGCGAAGTCATCCGGCCGGGCGGTCAGTTCCCGTTGAAGCTGAGCCGCGCGTTGGGCATCCGATAGGACGATCAGCCTAGCACGGACCATCGGTCCATAGCGGGTCTCGTAAGCTTTGCGCAGTTCCTCCTGAGAGACTTGGATTTCGCTACCCGCCAGTTTGCGCAACGCGATCGTGGGCCAAAGAATGTCTCGCTTGTACTCTTCAGCTTTGACACCCCGTTCGTTCTCCAGCAATCCGAGCCATTGCTCTCGCCCTAGTTTGAATCGCCTGGCAGTGCGGTCGACTTCGGCTTCGATCTCAGCCGCGGTGATCGAGATGCCTCGCTTTCGACAATGGTGCTCGATCAGTTGCTTGTTGACCAGGCTTTCCAGCACGTCTTCGCCGTGCCGTTCCACGCAGGCTTGCGCAAGCTGCTGGCGATTGATGTCCTGGCCGTTGACCAGAGCCATAATGTCGTGCTGAGGAGGCTCGGGCTTGGGGATCGCTTTCTCTGCGGTTGCGGAAGCCTGCGTGACAGGCGACTGTGCCTGGGCCGATGGCCTGTCGCCAACGCGTTTGAGGGCAATGCCGCTGGCAACCACAGCCAGAGCAATTCCGGCCAACAGCCAGCGGTTGGCTTTTGGGCGAGGAGTGGAAGAGGCGAGATCAGCGTGGCGCGGCGTGTCGGCCGCTTCCTTGCGGGCCATGGCGGTTTCTCCGTAAACCGTTGCGGGGGTAGTCGTGGGGACCGGTTAAGAAAAGCAACCTAACACGACGGCCTGAATACGAGCAACACGAGACATGGTGATGCTAGCACTCGAAGGTGTCTTCGTGTTGCAATTCCTCACGGGCCTTTGTCAAGGCGGCGGCGACGAGGCCCGCTGGGACCGAAACGATTCCCAGCCCCACAAGTAGCACGACAAACGTGAAAGTTTTGCCACCGGCCGTCACGGGATAGATGTCTCCGTATCCTACGGTTGTGAGGGTAGCCACTGCCCACCAAAGGCTATGAAACACGGAGCAGTAGACGTCCGGTTGAGCATCGCGCTCGAAGTAGTAAATCCCGACAGCAGCCAAGAAGAGCAAGATGCCCGTTACGAAGGAGAAAAGGACGATCTCTTCCCGAGCAATGAGCAAGGCTCGATGAAAACGCTGTACGGCCGCGCTGTACCTGGCCAGCTTGAGGATGCGGAACAGGCGGAGCAGGCGGAAGGCTCGCAGGCTTCTCAGATCGACGCCTAGCGCGAGATAGAAGGGCAGTATCGAGAGCAGGTCAACGAAGCCAAAGAAGCTAGTGGCATAGCGCAGTCGACTGTCTGCAACCAGGAGCCGCAAGGCGTATTCCACGCTGAAGACGAAGACCGTCGTGACCTCGGCGCACCGCAGCCAGAAGCGAGCCGAATCGGAGAGTCCGGGCAACGTTTCTAGTGAGAACGTCGCCAGAGAGAACAGGATCAGGACTTGGACCGCTAGGTCGAAAGCACGTCCCGCCCGCGTATCGACCCCGTCAACGACCCGCCTCAGGGTAAGCATGTCAGTCAGCTGCCAGGCTCAAGGCGCTCTCTTGGGCTTCTCTCAGAGCAGCCTATCAAGAACGTCGGCGGCGCATGAATCCAACTGTAGCAATGCCCAATAACACGGCGGCGGAAGGTTCGGGAACGTTGGTGACGATCGTCACGCCGTCGAAGTCCTTCTTTGCGATGAAGGCACTTTCGCCATCCGCACTGACGGCAGATAGTGTGTTGTCGAACGTGAGATTGACCTTCGTGGCGCTACCAGAGATGCCTGCTTCTGCCAGAAACTGGTCAAGGTCAAGTAGTAAATCGCCATTCCAAACAGCAGAGAAAATTGGAAACCCGTTGCTGTCTTGGCTTAGCGAGTAGTCACCGCCGGATGGGGTGAAAGTCATCGATCCACCGACGTTGACCGGCGTTAAGAGCTGTGACCCATTTACGTGGGTGATTTCTCCGAACACCGAGTTGGTGACGCTGGTTGCCGTTAAGAAAGACGTCGGGTTACCAATCAGTGTCGTGTCACCGCGCTCGGTGAAAAAGATGTTGTCAATTACCTTGCCAGGCAGGGCGACAACCATGAAGCTGAGCTGACTGTCTGTGATGTCACTGTTGAAGCCAGGGCCAGGAGCATCGGCGACAAAGCCTTGGGGATCGAAGTCGAGCGCGTTGCCCGTAATGCTTGCTGGGCTACCGAAGAGTGCTGCGCTGGGGCCACCAGGTCCTGGCGAGTTGATGGTTTCGGAGACCCCCGCGTACCAGACATCGTTGCCCATCCAACCGGTCATTCCAGGGAATGCTTGCATGGTCGAGGGACCTGTGTAGTTGATAGTCGTGGCAAAGAGACTCCCGCCACTTCCCAGTAGAAGCACGCAAAGGGTGCGAAGTAGGTAGACGCGCATCAACACAGTAGCACCTCGAGATGTCTATCTTGGTGACCCTTAGGAAGACCGCGGGCGGAAGTCCTAGGGGAGATTTGTGGTCACTAGCGGGCCGCATCAAGAACGGGTAGTTAATAGTTGAGATTTTGCAGGTTTTCACTGACCTGGCAAGATTCTAAAGCGGGAAAACGAGACTTGGTGGCTGCGGCATCACGCATCTTCCAAGACTTCCGTTTCCTTGCCTTTAGCGAGTTCAGAGGTTTGCCCCTCGAAGCGATTAGTCAATTGCTGGACGTCTTCCTTGTAGCTCTTGCAGTCGTCCTCGCCGATCTCTTTGTCTTTCTCTAGCTGATCGAGGTGCTTGTTGGCGTCGCGACGGACATTGCGGATTGCCACCTTTGTCTCTTCGGCGAGTTCTTTCGTGCGGCTGACCATCTTTTTGCGGACATCCCCGGAGAGAGCTGGCACATTTAGCCGGATCACTTTACCGTCGGACTGTGGCGCCAGTCCCAGGTCGCTAGCGATGATCGCCTTCTCGATATCCTTGATCGTGCCTGCGTCGAAGGGCCGGATCATTAGCTGCTGGGGTTCTGGAGCGCTGACGCTGGCCACCTGCTTGATGGGCATGGGCGATCCATAGACCTCGACCTTCAAGGTATCGACCATGCCCGGGTTGGCTCGGCCAGTGCGAATGCCGGTTAGATCGCTCTTGAGTTTGGCGACCGCCTTTTCCATTCGCTCTTCGGCGTCCAGCAAGATTTCGTCTGTAGACATGCGAATTCGCTCACCGCGGGATTGTCAAAGTAGTGACTCGAAGGAGAGAGCAAGCCTGCGATGAGCCACGAACCACAAGCTACGATCGGTTGTGCTAAGCCGTGCTCGCTGCGCCAGTACTGCTTACCCGGGTGCCAATGGTCTCGCCCCGGACGGCTCTTTCGATATTACCGTCCTGCCGATAATTGAACACCAAGATGGGTAAGTCATGTTCCATGCACTGGGCAATGGCGGTGGGGTCCATCACACGGAGGTTCTTGTCGCGAACCTCGTGATATGAGAGTTCGTTGTACAGCACTGCGTGAGGGTTGGTTTCCGGGTCGTCACTGTAAACGCCATCAACGCGCGTGGCCTTCATGACGATTTCGCACCCAAGCTCCAAGGCCTTCTGGGCGGCCGCTGTGTCCGTGGTCACAAACGGCGCCCCTGTTCCGGCCGCCATGATGACGATCCGCCCTTTTTCCAAGTGGCGGCGAGCGCGACGGCGGATGAAGGGCTCTGCCACGCCATCCATCTTTATTGAGCTCATGAGACGCGTTTCGCAGCCGAGTGACTCCAACGCATCCTGTAAGGCCAATCCATTGATGACCGTGGCCAACATCCCCATGTAATGGGCCGTGGCTTCTTGGATGGCGGATACACCGCCCGCATCGGCATTGTTGGCCATGAAGCGGGCGCCGCGGAGGATGTTGCCGCCGCCAATGACGATACCAATCTGTACGCCTTGTTGCTGTGCCCGGTAGGTTTGCCGCGCGATGTGGACGATCTCCGTCATGCTAATCCCACGTTCTCCCGTGGCGGCAAAGCTCTCGCCAGAGAGTTTCAATAGCACGCGCTTGTAGATAGGTTCAGGCATATCGAGCGGTGGGGTTGGGCATTGCTGGGGAGGCGAATCAGCGCGGCACTATCATAAAAAAGCCCTGGGCGTTGGCCCAGGGCTTGGCGTTAGTTTCATTCGAGGCGATTAACTCGCCGCGGCGGCTGGCTCTTCAGCCGCCGAGGTTTCGCCTAATTTCCAGAGCGTGAAGCCCTTGATGGTCATGCCACCAGCTTTGGCGACCTTGCCCACCGTCTGCTTGTCGTCGTGGATGTACGGTTGCTCCTCAAGAACCTTCTCAGCGTAGAAGTTTCGCATGCGGCCCTGAATCATCTTCTCGATGATGTTCTCTGGCTTACCTTCCGATCGGGCGCGGTCCTTTTGGATGTCTTCCTCGGCCTTCACGACAGCTGGGTCGAGTTCTTCTTTTGTGGCGGCCAGGGGCTTCATTGCCACGACCTGCATGCCGATGCTCTTGGCGAGTTCGTCATCGCCGCCTTCCGCTTCGAGCAGCACGCCGGTCTTGCCGTCATGATGCACGTATCCTCCGCACGCGGCATCGATGCGGTGGATGCGAGGCACACGAAACACCTCGCGGATCCGGTTGATGATGTCGTCGCGAACTTCTTTGAGGGTCTTGCCAGATTGGCTGGGAGAGGGCTGCTCCCACAGTTCGTCAGCAGTCGCGGCGCCGGGGCCTGTGGCTAGCTGCTGGGCCAGGTCATTGGCCAGGGCGATGACTTCTTCATGGCCTGACACCGGAGCCGACTCAACTTGTAGCTCGATAATCGCGCCACCCGAGGGGCTGGTGTAGATAGCAATGCGACCTTCTTCGGTCGACCGGTCGCCGCGGCCATCCATGAAAGCTTCGCCCTGCTTGCGTAGATCCTCTTTGGCTTGCTCCATGTCTCCGCCGGCCGCTTCCAGGGCCTTCTTGCACTTCATCATCGGAAGCTGCGTTTGCTCGCGCAGCTCTTTGACCATTGCCGCCGTGATCTCTGCCATGGTAGGGATCTTCCTCTGTGTGTTCTGCTTCGCTGGGCTGTAGGGGAGGGAACAAAAACCGGGGACGCGGCGTAACGATCAGCTGGCGACCACGGGCTCAGCATCCTTGTCTGGCGTGGGGGCGTCCTTGGCCGGAGCGTCGGCGCCTTCGTTGCCGGCTTGCTGCTGTACTGCGGCCTGGGCTTTGCCTGCCAATACCGCGTCGCTGATGATCTTGGTAATCATCTCAATCGAACGCATGCTGTCGTCGTTGCCGGGAATCGGCAGGTCGACCGTGTCAGGATCGCAATCGGTGTCGATCAACGAGACCACAGCAATTCCAAGCTTCTGAGCTTCCTTGACCGCGTTCTTCTCTTTCTTGGGGTCGATCACCACCAAGCATTCCGGCAAGCGGCTCATTGTCCGCATGCCATTCAAGTTGCGGTACATTTTCTTGTACTCGCGATTGAGCGACGCCTGGGCCTTCTTCGAGTAACTATTGATCGCTTCGCCCGCGCGAATCAATTCCAACTCTTCCAAGCGAGTCAGACGATCGCGAATCGTGCGGAAGTTGGTCAGCGTGCCACCAAGCCACCGCTCGGCGACGAAAGGCATGCCACAGCGACCAGCCTCACGCTCGACGCTTTCCGCTGCTTGACGCTTCGTGCCAACAAATAGAATCAGGCCGCCACGGGCCGAGACATCCGCCAAGTACTTCTTGGCACGCAGCAGTCCGCGGATCGTTTCGCGAACGTCGATGATGTGGATCAGATTGCGGCGAGCATAAATGTACGGCCGCATTTTGGGGTTCCAACGGCTGGCTCGGTGGCCAAAGTGAACACCCGCTTCAACAAGCTCTTTTACTAGGGTCGACAAATCAGTTTCCTCGTCGTTGGCACACTGGCTAAGTCCCGATCCGAGGCGGGCGTCCAGCGTTAGGTCGTCTTCGGCCGGTTGGAAGGGGGAAACAGCTACACCCGGGCCGATCGGATGCTGCGTAGCCCAGTAGATTACCGGGCTGAGGGGCTTCGGTCAACGCAAGCGTGCTGTCTCGCTCCAATCGCGTTTCGTCTCATGCACTGATTTCCCTGAGGCCGGCCAGCGCCGCTTCGTGCAGCAGGCCGTTGGTGGCCAGGACCCCTCGGTTTTCGGCCAAAGTGCGGCCGTGGGAGAAGTCGAGCGGCTTGCCATCAAGGTCCGTGACTCGGCCGCCAGCTTCTTCAATCACGATCGATCCGGCCGCCTGATCCCAGATCTTCTCGCGGTAGTTGGGGCGGTCGGCCGAGAGCAGCCGGATCAGCATTTCGCCGCCACCGGCGGCGAGGACGGCATATTTGGCTTGGCTGTCCATGCCGACGGGATCGGCCGTAATGCCCATAGCGTTGGCCAGATGGTCGATGGCTCCAAGGTTCGTATGGCCTTTCTCGACCGAGCGAAGCATTCGGGTTTGGGACGCGTCTTCCGTGGCAGAGACCGCCAACGGCAGCCATTCGGTCGGCTCGCCGGTCATGGGTTGCACGTGGGCTCCCTGACCTCGCATGGCAACCAGCACCGAGCCTGCTCCGCCTTTGTCGGGAGTGTCTCCTTTGGCGAGTTCCGGGCAGCCAAGCGCGCCAATTTCTACCTTGCCATGGCTAATGTAACCTAAGGCCACGGCATATTGGTCGCCTCTCAGAAAGCCCTTCGTGCCGTCAATTGGGTCGAGTGTCCAGAAGGTTGCAGTCGGTTCACCGGCACCGAGGTCGATCCAGTCGCATACGAGTTTCGGTGTGGCCTCTGGGAAAACGGACTGCACGAAATGAGTCACCTGAGCCAACGTCTCGGCACCGGCAGGCTCCCGTAGCTCGGCTGCCGACTCTTCGCCTATCAAGACGGCTCCCGGCAGTTGCTGCGACATCCGCTTGGCGACGACTGCCTGGGCGGCAAAATCTCCCACGGTCACGGGAGACTTGTCTCCTTTTGTGAGGGCATCGGTGACCATTTCCGCCTGAACGCGGCGAACAAGTTGTCCCGCCTCGCGGACGGCGGCTACCGCGAATTTGGCTTCTGGGGTGTCGAACATAGGTGGCGAATTCTTCGTGCGAAAACGAATTTAGCCCGGGGTCAATGACCCCGGGCTAAAGGAAAACCTTGGGCTTCAGGGAAGCAACCCCGCCAGGACTCGAACCTGGAATGAGGGAATCAAAATCCCTAGTGTTACCATTACACTACGGGGTTAGGTCGCTTAGCCGCCAATATAGCGTTAAGGGGCTGCAAAACTAACCGCCCGGCTGCCGGTTGGCAACCGAGAAACAGAGCTGTTCCAACTCTGTCGCCAAATCAACGCCCACCAAACTTATCTCTGCAGGCAAAGACAAGGTAACGGGGGCGAAGTTCAGGATGCCCGCAACGCCCGCCGCGACCAAGCGGTCAGCCACTGGCTGGGCAGCGTCGGCCGGCACCGCCAGGACACCAAGAGTCACTTGTTCAGACCGAACCGTGTGCTCAAGGTCTTCCAAGGGGCGAACGGGGACGCCCTCAAGTATGTGCCCTACCTTGGCTTGATCGGCATCAAAGGCGGCCACGATCCGGAAGCCCTGGGAAGGGAAACCTTTATAGCCCAGCAGTGCCCGGCCGAGGTTGCCCACCCCAATCATCGCGACCGTCCACTGGCGATCGGTGCCCAGGATCTCGCGGATTGCCGAGATCAACTCGTCGCAACGATACCCCACTCCTGGGTGGCCGAAATGACCGAAGTAGGCCAAGTCTTTCCGCACCTGGGCATCCGTGAAACCCAGCAGTTTGCCGAGTTGGCTGGAGCTTACGGTCGCCTTACCGTCGCGCAACAGGTGTTGCAGCTCTCGCAAATAGAGGCTCAGGCGGTTGACCACCGCTTTGGGAACGGAATCCGGGTCGAGGTGCTCGGACTTGCGCTTTCCTGTAGCCATGCACGCGGGCTTAGTAGGGCGAAACCATGTGGGGCTGCCTTGTTCGGCAGCACGCGCAATCTATGCCCCAGCCGCCAAAACTGCAAGCTTGCTCAAGGGTTGCGACGAGCGACCGCATTCATTTACGTCGGCAAGCAATCAGCACGCTCGGGGTTTGATTGATGCGGGCATGGGCACAAAGCGGCTCACCCGTGGACCTGCTGCTACAACCCCATTCAGCAATTTCGATGCATCCGCGAGGACCGCAATGATCGGAACGCGGCAAAGTCTTATCTGATGCTTCGTTCTGTGCTTAAGTGTTTTCTATGTAGGTACTTACGGCATGTAAAGGAGTGCCGGTCAGCGTCTGTTTGATGCTTGCAAAGACAGCGAAATATGGGGAGTTCGGTTAAGGCGGGGGGAATCTGCGACCCGAAGTAGTAAGCGACGGAGACTATCCGTTTTGACCAGCCCCCCTAATTCCCCGCTTTGTTGTCGAAGGAGGCGAAGACGACCATGAAACGCTTTGTTGGCATTCCGATGCTAGCTGGCCTGGCACTCGTGCTTGCTGCCGTGCAAGCCGACGCCCGGTACTGCGGCGCGGTTCGCTACAGCAGCTGTGACCCCTGCTGTCAGCCGCAGACGCACACGGTAATGAAGACCGTGAAGTGCATCGAGTACGATCGAGTTGAAGAGACCCGCTACAAGACCGTTTACGACCGCGTCTGCGAAGACAAGGTTGTGAACTACACGAAGTACGTTACCGAGCAGCGTCAGAAGGAAGTTAACTACACGGTCTGCAAGCCGGTCTGGGAAACCAAGACTCGCAGCTACACGGTGATGAAGCCCGTGTACGAGACCATCCAAAAGCAGGTTAACTACACGGTCTGCAAGCCAGTCTGGGAAACCAAGACTCGCAGCTACACGGTGATGAAGCCCGTGTACGAGACCATCCAAAAGCAGGTCAACTACACGGTCTGCAAGCCAGTCTGGGAAACCAAGACTCGCAACTACACGGTGATGAAGCCCGTGTACGAGACTCGTACGAAGGAAATCCCCTACACGGTTTGCAAGCCGGTCTGGGAAACCAAGACCCGTACCTACACCGTCAACAAGCCGGTTTGGGAGACGCGTCAGCGTGAGATCACTTACACCGTTCAGAAGACGGTTCCGTATACGAAGACCATCACCGTGAACACCGGTAGCTGGGAAACCCAGGTTACCGAGGTTCCGGGTCCTGTCCGTAAGAAGGTTGTCCGCGAGCCGGGCACCTGGGTTTACGACGCCTGCGGCTGCAAGTGCTGCTACAAGCCGGGCAAGTGCCACACGGTGTGCGTGCAGTGCCCGCCCCGTAAGTGCTGCAAGAAGGTTTGGGTCCCGCGCTGTGAGACTCGTGAAGTTTGCTGCACGAAGACCGTTTGCGAGCCGCGAACCAAGACTTGCTGCTACAAGGTTTGCAAGATGGTTCCCGAGTGCAAGACCTGCACTTACAAGGTTTGCAAGATGGTTCCCGAGTGCCGCACGCGGACCTGCTGCTACAAGGTTTGCAAGATGGTTCCTGAATGCAAGACCTGCACTTACAAGGTCTGCAAGATGGTTCCTGAGTGCCGCACGAAGACCGTCTGCTGCAAGGTTTGCAAGATGGTTCCTGAATGCAAGACCTGCTGCTACAAGGTCTGCAAGATGGTTCCTGAGTGCCGCACGAAGACCGTCTGCTGCAAGGTTTGCAAGATGGTTCCTGAGTGCAAGACCTGCACCTACAAGGTCTGCAAGATGGTTCCTGAGTGCCGCACGAAGACGGTTTGCTACAACGTTTGCAAGCCCGTGTGCTGCCAGAAGACCGTCAAGTGCTACAAGTGCGTTCCTCGCAAGGTGCCTTACACGGTTACCAAGTGCGTGCCGCGCTGCGTTTGCAAGCAGGTGCCCGTTGAAGTGCGGTGCTGCCCCAGCGCTTGCGGCGGCGAAGCCGCTCCGGCTCCGGCCAGCGACTGTGGCTGCAACGGTTGAGCGTAACTGAAGAGTTGGCTCTCTTTCCGATCGCTTCCTCTGTGACGAAGTTCGGAAGTGGGCTGGTCAAGCGATAACAAAGGCGCCCCGATCCCTGTTGGATCGGGGCGCCTTTTTCTTGTCTGGGGGATGAGCTGTGAGAAGGCCACACCCCCGTGAGATGACATAGTTGGGGGCTATGCTTTTCCGGAATCATGGACGGTTTGCAAGTCTTGCACATTGGGTGTACCGGTTAACGAATCCTTGCGGGTAAGAGGGCTTTCCGAGTGGGTGGCTTCCCGAACCTGCATGGATCGAAGTGCGATCTCTAAGACCACACGGTCGATGGCCTGACTACCGCTCTCTATTTACGGGGGCGCCATTCTTTACCATGGATAGGCGGGGGTAAGCATGATGCGACCAGTAGTCTTTCAGCTGTTGTTCGTTGGCCTAGCGGCTCTTTACGCTGAGCAGGGGTTCGCGCAGCGAGCCAGTTCGACAGAACGCATAGCCTACAGTGACTCGCACGCTGATACAGAAGCCTGGCAAGCCTGTTGCTGCGAGGGTGAATGCTGCGGGTGTTCAGAGGCTTGTGGTTGTGGAGATGGTGTCTCCTGTGGCCCTGAGGGCTGTGCGCTGCCAAGGCTGATGCTGGGCTGCTTCAATCCCAGCGAGCGTTGCTTTGACGACTGGATCAGCCCGGTAACCAATCCCGTATTCTTTGAAGACCCGCGGACGCTCACCGAGTTGCGGACCATCTTCCTACAGCACAAGGTTCCCCAAGCCGCTGGCGATGGGGACATCCAACTGTACGCCTTGCAGATTCGAGCCGCCCTGACGGACCGGCTTTCTTTGATTGCCACCAAGGACGGCTATGCAGTTTCGTCAAACGCATTGATTCGCGACGGCTGGGGCGACCTTTGTGCTGGGCTCAAGTACAACTTCTACCGCGACACGCACAATGAAGTGCTTCTCAGCGGTGGAATGACCTACAAGATCCCGGTCGGAAGTACTCGCACTCATCAAGGCAATGGTGACGGCACGTTCAACTTGTTCCTCACCGGTGGAGCTGAGTTCTGCTGTGACTGGCACTGGCTATCCACTTATGGAGTTCGCTTGCCCGTGGACACCGGAGCTGAGAGCACCGGCCTCTATTGGTCCAACCACTTTGACTGCCACCTGGGCCACGGCTTCTATGCTCTCACTGAAATCAACTGGTATCACTGGCTGAAGAGCGGCGATGGCGGCATCCCCGGTGTAGAGGGGGGCGACCTCTTCAACTTTGGTTCAACCGGCGTAGCGGGCAACGACATTGTCACGGGCGCGTTCGGCGTGAAGTACAAGCCGAGCAACCTCTACGAGATCAGCGTCGCTTGGGAAAATCCTCTGACAGATCGTAAAGACGTACTCGAAAACCGCTTAGCGATCGATTTAATTCTTCGCTACTAAGTCGGCTCGCTGCTGGCCTCGGCGGTATGACTCTCCAACTGCCATTCTTAGGAACCCAAAATTGACGGGTGGACGTGTCGTGATGTGACGATATAATGGGATGTCGATGGCCAAGTCGTCCCGAAAGCCGCAGACGGATCTTGAGTCACTGGCCGAAGCGGCCGAGTGCCTAAAGACGCTGGCCCATCCTCACCGTTTGCGAATGGTGCAAATGCTGCTCCGCGGAGATCATCCCGTAGGAGAGTTGGCCGAGGCGTGTGGCATTGCTAGCCACATGGCAAGCGAGCATCTTCGACTCATGCAGAGATGTGGTTTGCTGACGAGTGTCCGCGAAGGAAGGCGAGTCTACTACCAAGTGGCTGAGCCACACTTGGCTGACCTGATGAAGTGTGTTGAGGCCCGATTCGGCGGCTAGTTTTTTTTGCAAAATCATGTCGTTGTGTCGGAATCTATAGATATGTTGAATTTGAGGTAATCGATGTATGACGTGATTTCCGCGACGGAGTTTCGCCGCCGTTTGGCCCGCCAGCCGGGGCTACGGCTGATCGATGTGCGTACGCCAGCTGAGTATCGCGAACTGCACGTCGTTGGCGCTGTGAACACCCCGCTCGATCGGCTCAACCCTGGAGACTTCGTGGCCGAACAAGGCGAACTGTTCGTCATTTGCCGATCGGGAAGCCGCGCCGCCATGGCGTGTGAGAAGCTTGCGGCGGCGGGCGTGGACCGATTGGTAAGCGTTGAAGGCGGCACGCTGGCCTGCGCCGACGCAGGCGTTGAAGTGCGTCGTGGTAGAAAAGCGGTATCGCTAGAGCGGCAGGTCAGGATCGTCGCTGGTGGGCTGGTGTTGGTGGGGGTGGTTCTTGCGTGGTTTCACCCCGCGTGGCTCGCCTTGTCAGCTTTTGTTGGCGCTGGCCTCGTATTCGCAGGGATCACCGACACCTGCGGCATGGCAATGCTGCTGGCAAGAATGCCCTGGAACAATGCGGGGCCAGACACGCCCATTTCGCCGACCGGGCAGGATGAATCGGCGGGATCAGCCTGCAGCTTGGGGCCTGGAGGAGCTTCGCACTAAACAGAGAACGCTCGATCCGTGCCGGGTGTGGCCGTAGGATCGAGCGTTCTTAAGCGGAGAGGACAGGATTCGAACCTGCGGTAGGGTGTGACCCCTACGCCGATTTAGCAAACCGGTGCTTTCGACCACTCAGCCACCTCTCCTGCTAGGGCAGTTCTCAGCCACCCAAGTCCCTTAGTTTGGCCATTTCCGGCCTGATCTGCAAGTGGAAGTGCCTCGTCCTAGAACCAGCCAAGCGAATCGCAACTGTAGCGGACCACCAGGCCGGCAATCACCACGCTGACGATGCTCATGAGTTTGATGAGGATGTTCAGGCTCGGGCCGCTAGTGTCCTTGAACGGATCGCCAACCGTATCACCCACCACGGCTGCTTTGTGGGCCTCGGTTCCTTTGCCGCCGTGGGCGCCCGCTTCGATAAACTTCTTGGCGTTGTCCCAGGCGCCGCCGGAGTTTGCCATGAAGACAGCAAGACAGAATCCGCAGGTTAGCGTGCCCATGAGCAGCCCGAGAACTCCTGCAACGCCAAGTGTCAGGCCTACGACCACGGGAAGCAACAACCCAAGCACCGAAGGACCAACCATCTCCTGCTGTGCCGAGACGGTGCTAATCGCCACCGGTTTTGCATAGTCTGGTGTATCACTTCCATCCATGATGCCCGGCTTTTCTCGAAACTGCCGGCGAACCTCTTCGACCATGCCCTGGGCGGCGCGCCCCACCGCCTTCATGGTCATGGCACAGAACACAAAAGTCGCCATCGCGCCAAAGAAGACCCCGACCAAGACCTTGGGGTTCATCAACGTCGCATCGTAGTAGACGTTAAACTGCGGTAGTGTTGCCTGACGGACGCTCAGCGGGAACTGGCGCGAGCCGCCGAATCCCAGCGCTCCATACGTCCCGCGACGGAATAGAGAGTCGTCTCCTACGGTAATCTCCTGCCCTGATTCAATTGAGTTCCAGTCTTGCACAAACGACGGACGTCGCAGGTCACTTGGCATTAGGAGGTAGCCGAGCGCATAGAAGCCGCGTTCACTGCCATCTTCGTTCTTTCCGCCATCGATGACGTCAACGATGAACTGCTCGGAAAGCTTGTAGAGTCCGGGACCTCGGCCCTCGTCGGCAGCGACTTCTGCGGCGAAGGACTCTCCCCATCGCTCGAAGCCAACTCGAACCCCCTCCACGTAAGCGGCCATCAAAGCCAAGGCCGTCAGTGCGGCCGAACCGATCGCGAATCCTTTGCCTGTGGCAGCCGTGGTATTGCCGAGGCTGTCGAGGGCGTCGGTGCGTTGTCGCACGATTTCCGGCAAGCCAGACATTTCTGCGTTGCCACCGGCATTGTCGGCAATGGGTCCATAGGCGTCAGTCGCGAGCGTAATGCCCAGCGTGCTGAGCATACCGACCGCGGCGATGCCCACTCCATACAGACCGATGGAGAAGTAGCTGATGTCGGCAATTTGCCCTCCAGTTGCAAACGCAAAGGCGAGCAGTGTGGCCATGCAGACAACCAGGACGGGAGCCCAGACGCTCATCATGCCGTCGGCGATGCCACCGATGATAATGGTGGCAGGTCCGGTCGGCGCCTGGTCGGCGAGTTTCTTGGTGGGTGAAAACTCATCACTAGTTGAGTACTCCGTCCACTTGCCAATCAACCAGCCGGCCGCCGCGCCGCAGACCACGCTAAACGCCACTCCTGGGACGCCGAACCAGCGAGTGGAATCAGTAGCGGGCATCAGGAACCAGCAGGCGACGATCGCGCCAAAGATGCTCATGATGGTGGCTCGATCGATACCCAATGCAAGAGCAGCTAAGAGGTTCTTCTGGCTAGCATCCTCGCTGGTCTTCACCATGTAGATGCCGGCGATGGAGAAGAAAACACCCAGGCCTGAGATCACCATGGGAAGCAGTAGCGCGCCCAGCTGAGCCGCAGTCTGGCTCATGCCATCAGGGACAAGGGTAGGTGTCGCAAAGGCAGCGGCTCCTAGGGCTGCGGTGGCCAGAATCGAACCTGCATAAGACTCGTACAGGTCTGCGCCCATGCCGGCGACGTCCCCCACGTTGTCTCCAACGTTGTCAGCGATCGTGGCGGGGTTGCGTGGATCGTCCTCTGGGATCCCTCGTTCAACCTTGCCAACGAGATCCGCGCCAACGTCGGCTGCTTTGGTGAAGATTCCTCCGCCAACGCGCGCGAACAGTGCCTGGGCACTGGCTCCCATGCTGAAACATAGCATCGTGACGGTTATTTCTACGGGGCTCAGCGGCGTCATGCCCATGGCGGGCCAGATCCATTTGAGGAAGGCAAACCACAACGCAATGTCCATGAGCCCGAGGCCAACGACCGTCAGCCCCATTACGGCGCCTGATCGGAAAGCAACCTGCAGTCCTCGATTGAGTGACTTCTTCGCCGCTGCCGCAGTGCGGCTACTGGCCGCTGTGGCGGTCTTCATGCCGAACCAACCGGCAAGACCCGAGAACAGCCCGCCCGACAGAAAAGCAAAGGGAACGAACTCGCTTTGAACTTTCAAGCCGAAGGCGGCATAGGCCAGAAGCAGTGCGATCACCAAGAAGAACGCCGCGACCACTTTGTACTGCTGTCCAAGGTAGGCGTTGGCGCCTTCACGCACGTATCCGGCGATTTCCTTCATGCGATCGGTGCCTTCTTCTGATTCGACCATCGAATCATAGAACCGTTTTGCTTGTACCAGGGCGGCCAGCGCGCCGGCAAAGGCGATCAACCAACAGGTGATGGTGGTGACGGGCGCATCATCGGTGGCGGCCGATGTCCCTGCTTCCTGGGCAAAGCAAGCTCTTGCGTCGAACGCCAAGAGCATTGGCATAAACAGCCACGTGTGCCACGCGCGCGCGATCGAGTCCTGATAAGAGAAGGCAGCCGGGGACCAAAGAGCTATCCGCAGAAAAGCCACTAGGTGCTCCTCCAGTTGAGCCAGGTAGCATGAGAAGGCGAATGAACTGCTTCGGCCAATCACAGTCAAAGCACGGCACGATCACGGCGCCGAGCGAATGATGGCCTAGGCGACCTCAAGCTGCTCCAGCAAAGTGCCCACGCCCGAGGAAGTCTAAACCAGCCGCCAAAATAGTGTCAACAGGCCCTAGCTAGTCACACGACTCGTCAGTCTTAGTTTAGTTTGGCGGTTAACTATGGCTGCGAACTGGCCAGTTCGGTAAGCCAGGTTTGGATCACCGTTGCTTGGTTCGCATTGCGATCGATCGCCTCTGCGGCAGCTAGGCTGTATTCAAGTCGTCGCAGCGGTCCATCCGGAGCTGATCCTGACTCGGCTGCCTGTCGCAGCGCCCCACGATGATGATCAATGGCGTACGCAATGATTGTCCGGAGCCGTTGGCGTTTGATTGCAGGCTCGGCGCTGTTCGCTTGCGATTGCTCAAGGACTTCCCTAGCAAGGCGGATAGGGTCGAAGGTTGGTCTCGAAAGAGATTCGAAGACCTGCCTGCGAAAGTCGGTCAGTTGTTGGTCGACCGATACCAGGGCACGCGAGACACTACCATCAGACTGGGCGGCCATAGCTGCCGCCGTTTGGTTTTCTGGTACCAAGTGCTGCTCTTGCAACACTTGGCTAACCTGATCGTCGCCAAGTGCGGCGAATCGAACGACTTGGCACCGAGACCGAATGGTGGGCAGTTGTCTGGCAAGGCTAGTGCCGATCAGAATCATCACCGAGCGAGCAGGTGGTTCCTCAAGTGTTTTCAACAGGCTGTTTGCGCTCTCGATGCCTAGCGAGTCGGCGTCGTCGATGATTGCGATGCGCCGTGACGCGAGGAAGGGCTTCAAGGCAATGTCGTGGCAAAGTCCCTCGCGGTGGCGATGTTCTGCTCGACCGATGAACAACTCCAGCGGCAGGCTCGATTTACCCTCGGGTTTGGCAATTTGGATTAAATCGGGGTGGTTGTTTGCCTTCAAAAGCAGACAGGACTCGCAGCGCCCGCAGGAGGCTGTACGAGGCTGATTGCGATTTTCATCACACAATAGCCAGCTA
Source organism: Lacipirellulaceae bacterium (assembly GCA_965263315.1). Lineage (GTDB taxonomy): Bacteria > Planctomycetota > Planctomycetia > Pirellulales > Lacipirellulaceae > JBCCQL01. The sequence continues at coordinate 395,031 of CBDHGZ010000004.1, forward strand.
GCCAGCTCATTGGCGAAAGTCCGCTTGCCGATTCCTTCAGGCCCTACGAATAAGTAGGTGCTGGCGAGGCGGCCGGTCCGGAACGTGCGCTCGAAGCGGTGGAGGACTTGCTCATGGCCTAGGGTCTTCATGACGCAGCGAGACCTTCCTCGAAGAGTTACTGCGGCTTGGCCTGCAGAGCGTTGATTACCGACTCCCGCAGCTGTCGTAGCTTGATCGGCATCTGGACAACCGCCCGATGCTGGGCAACCTCCGCCAGCGATGCAAGCTCGCCGTGGGTCTCATCTAGCAAGAGGATCGAAGGGAGACTCTTGGTAATCGTTTCTTGTCCGAACCGGTTGAAGACATCAACCGCCGCCTGCCCCACCGAGGCGCTGCAAAACAGGACGAAGTCCGCCGCCGAAGGGTCCGACAGGAATCGTGTCATGGCGCGATCCGGATCGCTTGTGACCAGCACTCGATACCCGTTGCGCTTAAAGAGTTCTCGGAGCACGTCTTGCCGCTTGGTGTCAGACTCGACCACCATTAACCGACGAGGCTGGCCGTCCTCGGCAATTCCCTCGCGGCTCACCAGCTCTGCCTTCTGGCCTTCGCCCGCAATGCCAGACTTTGCACGCCGTACCGCAATCTTGAGATCGGTGAGCATGTCACCTGGTGACTGGTACCGCCGTTCGGGATCGAGCTCTAATGCTTTGCTAACGACCATTGTCAGTGGCATGGGGGTTTCCGGCGCGAGTTCGGCGACCGGCCGGATTGACGCAAACACGTCACGGCCCAACTGCTTCATGCGGTCTTTGCCGCTGGGTAGTGAGGAATGCCCCGTCAACATCTGATGGAGAATGTAGCCGGCGAAGAAGACGTCGCTACGCGTGTCGTCTTTCCGCACACCGGTCGCTTTTTCCAGGGCGGCGTACTCGACGGTTCGATCAACGCCTTCTTCTCCACTGGCGTTGTCTAACGCTGCGAGACCAAAGTCGATCAGCTTTGCGGCGCCGTCCGACGCAACCAACACGTTGGACATCTTGAGGTCGCGGTGCGTCACGCCCATTTGAAAGGCTGCTTGGAGTCCCGCCAAGATACCAGAGATAATGTCACAGGCTTCGTTCCAACGAAACTTGCCTCGCACACGGAAAGACTCACGAAGGTTTTGTCCCTCGATAAAGTCCATCACAATATAGTGTTGGTGGCCTCGCGAAATCACTTCGTGGATCGGCACGATGTTGGGGTGCTTGAGCGTGGCGCCCAGTTCACCCTCACGCCGGAAGAGATCCGCTTCTTTAGCTTCAGTGCTCTTGCTGGCACGGAGGACTTTAAGCGCGTAGACTTTGCCAGTTGTGCGATGGGCGGCTCGAAACACGCGTGCAAACGTGCCCGCCCCCACCAGATAGAGCACCTTGTACTTGCCGTAGACGTAGCCGCTCTTTAGGCCACGGCTCAGCCGATCGAGCTGGTAGTTCGTCAGCAGTCCTTTGCGCACCAGTAGCTGAGAGAAGTCTTCGTAGCTGGCTGTGCGTGTACCGAGCTCGCTCCACGCGTCATGAAGCTCGCGCTCATCGAGGACCCCCACGTCCAGCGCGACTTGGCCAAGTTGTTCCGCGGTCTGCAGATCAGACATCGTGCCGGTTGCTATTCTCCGGGGCTGCCGAGGCTCGAAAGGTGCTACTAAAAGAAGTGCACGCTTTGGCTCGGCTTTCCCAACCTGTCCGTAACGCCCCTTTGTTACCGGCTCAAATCTCTTCTAGCTTTTCGCGATAAGCATCGCGTTCGCGGCGTGTGGCTTCGAGGTCAAACATCAGGTACTTCATGTCCAAGCGGAGCTGGCTTAGCGCGTCCTGGACCAGCGTCATGATCCGCCGCCGGCGCGTGGTGCTTTCGATGACACGATCCAGCAATGGCAGGAGGTCGGCCGCCTGATCGTGAGGCTTCGAGCGAATTGCAGCAGCAAGTTGTTGCAAGTCGCTGGGGACCTCGGCGTTGGTGCTGGGTGTTACACGTGAGGCTTCTGGCATCGGGAATCTCCAAGGTGAGGAATGCCAGAGATCAAAGCAGGCCGCGCGCCAATGGCTCTCTCTGTGCACCCGCAACACGTCAGAACTCATTCTAGTTAAAGCGTTTAGGCTTCATCAAGCGGCTGGCGCCGAACTCCTCGCGAGCCTTCCTATGTTGCCCAAACGCAACAAGCGATCTGGCCATGTTTCACAAACGCCGATAGAAGCGTGGTTTACGAGACACAGGTCTCTTTCCCCCTTACCCCTGAGCAGATACGCCTGAGGGCATTTTCCTTGTCAGCTTTGTGTCGATTAGCTGCGTTGCTCCTGCTTGCTGACGTCGTGGTCGGCGGGCGGGTCTTGGCTGCGCCAGCGCTGTTGGAGACCTATGACGGTCCCGAGGCAGCCTGGCGCCAGCCCGAACGTCCCGGCGCCACACGCATTGCCAGTCAGCAGCGCATTCGTATCGAAGTGGACGGGGAGGACGTAGGCGCGGAGCATCTGGTCTTCCAGTGTCCGGCTGGGTACTCCGGCGTTTTCCTCTACCCCATCGGTCAGGCGCCGGTTCTAGAGGAATTCTCAGCAGCGGTGCGCTATCGCGGCAGTCGTCCTGGGGCACAGCTTGCCGTGCGAGTCGTGTTTCCGCGAGCCCGTCGTTCCACCGCCGGGGGCCTGCTGCGTGCGATCGTCCGCAGTGAAGTTCGCTACGATCAAGCCAATAAGTGGCAAGAACTGTCCTTTTCCGACTTGCCTCGCCTGGTTCAACGCCAGGCTCGACTGATGCGAGCCCAAGGACTTGGCGCTTCGTTTGATGATCGTGGCGCCTACGTCGACGCGATCGGCCTGATCGTCCCCAGCGGACCTCGGGGCCACGAGGCAGGACCCGGTGGAGAGTTTTGGACCGAGAGACTCGAAGTTCATGGAGTGCTGGCCAAACTTAGCAACGACGCCGAGTATGCAGGCACCCGGACCAACTCGGCGATTCCTTCTTCGAAGGAGGAGCGAGAGCGTAGCCGAGAGCCCTTCGATCCAGCACGAGGGTTTGTCAATCGTGATCGCGCTTTCTTCCCACGCGCGGTGGCGTCTAACGGGGAGCAGCTTAGCACTTTGCAGCGGCGTGGGTTCAACGTCGTTGCGCTGGGAAAAGCGGACGCCGCCAAGGTGAGCGCCGCAGCACGGCTCGGCCTACAGCTGGTCATACCCTTCCCGCAGACGACTGGTCAGCAGGAGAGCGAAGAAATAGCCGGTTCGGCGGCAGTCTTGGGATGGTCGCTGCCAACAGAACTACGGCAGGCGGCTTTGGATGCGGCTAGGCCTGCCATTAGCAAGTTGCATGGCGATCCTGGCCTGTCATCGCTGCCGCTGTTCGTGTCGCCGTATCGCGATGTCCAAGCCTGGAGTCGGCTCGCCGATGTCATGTTACTGTCAGCGTCGCGATCTCGTTTCGCAGGCGAAGATTTCTTCGCCAAGTCAACGCGCGTCCGCCCCGGCACGCCAGTCGTAGCCGTCGTGCCATTGACGCGTTCGCCCCAAGCGTTGGATCAACTCACGGCACTGGCTCCAGTGGGCAAGGCTTCCCCATGGAGGCCTGCTGAGGACATCCAGAGCGATGTGTGGCAGGCTCTCGCGGGTGGGGCTCGCGGGCTTTGGTTCGAAGCGTCACAGCCTCTGGGTGGATCCGGGCCCCGGCAGGCGTACATCGCTTCGATAGTGGAGCGAATCAATTTGCAAGTCTCGCTGATCGAACCGTGGCTTGTATCCGGGACAACAGGCACGCCCATCCGGGCGGGGGGCGAACGGCCTGTTGCTGCGCTGCTGCAGCGCGGTCGTACGAGGCTGCTGATCGGTTGTGTTGATGTCGACGATGCCATGGCAGCGAGTAGCATCGTTCTGCCCGCGATCTCTGAGACTGCAGCCGCGTATCAGCTCACTCCAGCAGGACTGTCGACCTTAAGGCTCAAACGTGTGAACGGGGGTGTCGAACTTGCGGCCTCCGTCATCAGGCCTGGGGCCATGATTCTACTGACCGATGACCGTCATGCCCTGCATAGTGTTAGTCGCCGCCTGGCTAAGCTGGCCCCGCGAGCGGTAGCCCTTGAGCAAGAGCTAGCGGCGGCAGAGTTGCTCGAGTGGCAATCAAGTGTCAGTGGAGTAGCCGCGCAAAGCCAGGCTCGTAACGATGCACCGCTAGCGGTTGCCGTACGTCGGTGGATGAGCCACTCTAAGGCGGCACAAGCGCGTGGCGACCACCAGGCGGCTTATCTCGCGGGCGCCTCAGCCAGGGAACTCATGCGCCGCGCACGAGAGGAGTTCCGTGGCCGCATCGACCCTAAGCCACAATTGGTGAGTTCGCCGCTGACGCAGCTTCCCCAAACCTGGACCGACGAGTTCCGCTTGCGAGAGTTGCTGCGCGCGCTGCCTAGGGGGCAGAATCTACTCCCTGGAGGAGACTTCGAGGATTTAGCAAGCACTCGACAGGCGGGCTGGCGACACGCCTCCTTGGGGGAAAACAACTCGCCCATTTCGTTATCCACTAACAAGCCAGCCAACGGTAAACGGTGCCTAGCTTTGCAGGCCGTACCGAGTTCGCAAACGGGCACTCTTGGCGCCAACGCTTGGGTTCTATCGCCGGTTGTCCCGCTAAGAGCCGGTCAGCTTGTTGAGATCACCGGTTGGGTTCGGCTGGGCCAGGCTTCCGATCTTCCCTGCCGGCTTCTGGTCATGGATTCATTGGGCGGAGAAGAATTGGCGCTGTCCATCGAGCCGGGCGAAGGCTGGCGTCAGTTCAAGATGATACGGCGCGCGACCGCTCGCGCCCAATTGCGAGTGGCCTTTGCGAAGGTTGGCAAAGGGCAAGCTTCGCTGGATGCCGTCATGGTTCGTCCGGTGATGATTGATGCTGCTGAAGTCGCTAGAGGTGCGGAGACGGCATCGATGCCGGCAACCCATCACCGGAAGTAGCTGACGGCGTTCTCAAAGAGTCGCAAGCCATCGGCCTGCCCGCCACGCTCGCGGCGCGTCCACTGTGGGTGCTGGGTTGGGTCGACAAACCGCTCAGGATGGGGCATCAGGCCCAGCACGCGACCGGTCGTATCGCAAATTCCAGCCACGCTTCCGTCGGAACCGTTGGGGTTGGCGGGGTAGTCTCCCGTACTCGCATCGCCCGCGGCCGTCTGGTAACGGAGCACCAGGCGGTTGTCACCTGCGAGCTTGGACAGCGTCGCGGGCGAATCCGTCACAAACTTGCCTTCGGCGTGCGCAACGGGCAATTCCATCTGATCAATGCCTGTCAAGAAGACGCTACGTCTTGCGTCAACTGCTAGGCTGACCCAGCGGGCTTCAAATCGACCACTGTCGTTGCGGGTTAGCGTGCTGGTGGGGCCAGTTGGATCGTCAATGTCCAGCATGCCTGTCTTGAGCAAGACTTGAAACCCGTTGCAGATGCCAAGGACAAGCTTCCCGGCATCGCGGAATGCTTGACAGGCCTCGGTCAGACGCAGACGAACCTGATTGCCAAGAATCCGCCCAGCGGCGATGTCGTCTCCGTAGCTGAAGCCACCCGGCAAGCAGAATACTTGAAACTCGGCTAGCTTGTGTGACTGTTCCAGCAGGCTGGCTATATGCCACTGCTCGCAGGTCGCGCCCGCTAGGGTGAATGCGTGCGCCGTCTCTTCGTTGCAGTTCGTGCCAGGTGATCGGAGAATTAAGACGCGGGGTGCGGCCATGCGATCCTTCAAAGTGCGGGTTGAGCGAGCGGACGTTGCCAGGCGGCCTTGATCGTGGGCAGTTCCGCATCCACCAAGTCGTCGATCAGCAACCGGGGCTTCGCCACCACCTGCCCAAGGCGAGCGTGCGGGATTCCTCCCAGCGACGACTGGAAAAGAGCCTCCTGATCGGGGGCTACCTCGCACAGGAAGCGCGTGTTGGTCTCACTGAACAGCTTTGCGGCTTTGCTCAACACGCCTTCTGTCGGCATGCCGTCCAGGGAAACTTCTGCGCCGAGTCCACCTGCCAGCGCCATCTCAGCTAGTGCGACTGCCAAGCCACCTTCGCTCAGGTCGTGGCACGCCGCAACGCTCCGCGCCATTATCGCAGCATGCAGTGCCGCAAAGACCGACTTCGCGTAGCCGGGCGTCACGGTTGGCGCGTGGCCACCGGTTAGCTCATTGACCATGGCGAAATGCGACCCCCCGAGTTCGTCCTTCGTCACGCCGACCAGATAAATTGCATTGCCTGCTGATTTGAAGTCCATGGTGACGCAGTTGGCCACGTCGTCCACTTGGCCCATTGCGCTAATCAGCAACGTTGGCGGAATGGCGATGGTTTGCCTCGAACCGTCGGGCGCTTGGTAGCTGAACTCGTTGTTGAGACTGTCTTTGCCGCTGATGAAAGGGGATTCCAGTGCTAACGACAGGTCTCGACAAGCCACGGCTGCGCGGACGAGCGAGCCTAATGTGTCAGGCTTTTCGCAGTCGCCCCAGCAGAAGTTGTCGAGCAACGCGATGCGGGTCGGATCTGCTCCTACTGCTACGGCGTTGCGAAATGCCTCGTCGATGGCGCTGGCAGCCATGTGGTAGGTGTCGAATGCCCCATAATGCGGATTGATCCCGCAGCTAATAACGATTCCACGTCGCGAACCCAATTTCGGCCGAAAGACCGCAGCATCGCTTGGGCCGTCGCTGGCGACACCCACTAGGGGTTTGACCACGCTGCCACCCTGCACCTCATGGTCATACTGCCGAATGATGCTCTCTTTGCTTGCCACGTTCCAGGCGGACAGAATCTTCAAGAGATCTGGTGTGTAGTCACTTCGGCTCGGCGGCGACAAAGCTGTGGCGGACCGAGGTTCGTACGTTGCCTTGCGTACGACCGGTGGACGACCGTCGTGCAGGAACGACATTGGCAAGTCGCCCACCACTTGGTCCTGATACTTAAGCACCAAACGTCCGGTAGGCTCGAAGCGACCAATCACCGTTGCTTCGACCCCTTCCTCTTGGCACAGGTCGTGCATTCGTTGCCAATTGGCCTCGGGGACTGAGAAGACCATCCGCTCCTGGGCTTCGGAGATCCAAATCTCGGTGTAGCTAAGCCCCGTGTACTTCAGCGGCGCCTTTTCGAGCCAGACTTCTGCGCCAATCTCTTCACCCATTTCGCCGACGGCACTACTGAATCCGCCAGCGCCACAGTCGGTTACTGCTGTGTAGAGTTGTTCGTCGCGAGCCTGTAGGAGGACGTCCAACACCCGTTTTTCTTCGATCGCGTTACCGATCTGCACGGCTCCACCGGAGAGTTCTTCGCTTTCGCTGGTCAGCTCGGCACTGGAAAAGGTCGCGCCGTGAATGCCATCTCGTCCGGTTCGTCCCCCTAAGGCAACAATCAAATCGCCGGCCTGAGGTTCTTTGAACGACTTCTCGCGTGGCAGGATGCCGACGTTTCCGCAGTAAACGAGTGGGTTTCCCAGGTACCGGTCATCGAAGCAGACGGCGCCGTTGACCGTGGGAATTCCCATGCGGTTGCCATAATCACGCACCCCTTCGACCACGCCTTGCATGACCCGACGAGGCGCTAGAACGCCTGGAGGGAGGCCGTCGTCGGCAGTGTCTGGCGGGGCGAAGCAAAAGACATCGGTGTTGGCTACCGGCTTGGCTCCCAGGCCCGTGCCAAGCGTATCCCGAATGACGCCGCCGAGGCCCGTATTAGCGCCACCGTAGGGTTCGATGGCTGACGGGTGATTGTGCGTCTCGACTTTGAACGCAATGTTATCCTCGTCGTCGAATCGGACGATCCCCGCATTGTCTTTGAAGACGCTAACGCACCAGTCTTGGCGATCGGGCGCTGCGGCCCATTGTTCTCGCAGCGTGTTGGTGGCTGCGAAGATCGTCTCTTTCAGCATGTTGTCAAAGTGTTGCTCGCCGTGGTCATCGCGATAGGCGATACGCCCGGCGAGCGTCTTGTGACTGCAATGTTCGCTCCATGTCTGGGCCAGCGTTTCCAGTTCGATGTCGGTGGGGTCGCGGCCCAATTGGTCAAAGAACGCCTGCAGCGTCTGCATCTCGGCCAGCTGCAGATAGAGCTGCCCCTCGCGGCTGAGTTTCCTCAGCCCCGCGTCGTCCAGTCCGGAGAGGCGAACGTGCTTGATCGCAAACTCATACACGCCTCCGGCGTCCAGGCTGTCGAGTTGGAGCGGACCAACGACCACCTCCTCGATGGCGTCGTTGGCTAGTAACCGCTCGGCGAGCGCACGGGCCTCGACCTGGGGCACGCCCGCAAGCCAGTACTTCTTGAAAGTACGAACCGTGGGTACGTTGATCCCCAGATCACCTATGGCGCCGGCCGCGCTCAGAGCCTCAGGGTCCATGACACCCGGTTTGGGCAGCACGTTGACTACCGTGACATCGTTTTCCGAGGAGTTCAGTCGCTGGGGGCGGGAGGTCAACTCATCGGCGCCCACCGGTGCGACGTGGAGGGCCTCGACCACGCGATCGACGAGTAACTCGTCGACGATCCGTCCCACGTTGTCGGCGGAACAATCGTCCCCCTGCAGCAGAAAGCCACGAGCGGTGGCCGCCTGCAGCGAGGCAGGGTACCCGCACGCCGCGGCTGCCTGCAGTAGTCGATCCGCTTCGCCGTCCGGCTGGCCATCGGCGGGCAGGACGTTAATCTCCCACAGCGTCACGTCGTTGTCTTCCTTGCTCTAGGAGTTCTAAAAGGCGATCCTGATCGTCGCTGGCAATTGCGGTGCGGTAGTCGGCCATCGTTTCTGCGAGGCTAGCCAGCGATGCGAGCACCTCTTGCTTGTTAGCCACCAAGATATCTCGCCACAGGGTAGGGTCGCCAGCCGCCACCCGCGTGGTGTCTTTCCAGCCAGAACCAACCAAGCGTAGCAAGTCACCAGGAGTTGCCGCCGCGACGGCGGCCGACGCAAGGTGCGGCAAGTGGCTGGTCTTGGCTAGTGCCGCATCGTGATCCGCAGGTGACATCTCGACCACTTCCGCCCCGAGAGACCGCCAGAACTTGCTAACCCTATCCTTGGCGGCCGGTTGTGTTCCAGCGGTGGGAGTCAGCACAACCACGCGCCCGTCGAACAAATCCGCTCGCGCGGCTTCGGGGCCGGTTCGGTGGTCGCCTGCCAGGGGATGTCCGCCCACAAAAGCAGGAGGCTGACTCGGGGCGGCGGACAGTGCCGATTCTATCTTCTGAACGATCTCGGCCTTCGTGCTGCCGGCGTCAGTGAGGATGGTCTGTGGCGAGCAGCAGGCTGCGGCGTTCTGAAGGGTGGCCGCAATTTCCGCTACGGGTGTGCACGCAATGACGAGGTCCGCCCCGTTGGCGGCCTCCTTCAGATCAGTCGTGACTTCGTCGCAAACTCCACAAGCTTGGGCCCGAGCGCGGCTCCGGTCACTTCTGACGACGCCGACGACTTGACTGGCCACGCCCCTTTGACGCGCCGCCGAGGCGATGGAGCCACCGATCAGCCCGACTCCCACCACCACCAATCGCTTGCAAACGGCGGGCATTGCAGTCCTAGAGCAGGCAACTCGGGTGGGAAAGGGCAGGGCGGAACTCCCGTGGGTGAGAATCCCTCGTGAGCAAGTGTATCAAATACCGCACGAATGCTAGCAGGGGGGCGCTCTTTCAATCTCTACTGCCGCGGACTGCTCTTTCCCCAGTCGGCCTGCATGGAGCAAAATAATGGTGGGCGCCAGCGACAGACGCCGATTTGAGAGAAGCTGGTCGATCTGGGGCTTTTTTGGGCGCCAGCATGCCTGCTGCCGCGTTAGCATAAACGGAGTACCCTAGCCGAGAAGACGCCGGCACGGACCCCGCGTTTATTGGCGCCAAAGTGGACTTGAGCTACCGATTCGGTGGCCGTCCCCTTGGTCACATCATGGGCATCTGAAGGAGTCGTCACACGATGCATCGAATCGTCGCGCTAGTTTTGCTGGTTGCCGCCTCGGCGTCCCCCCATTGGGCGATCGCCCAGGAGTGGGCTTCCAAAATGTTCGAGACGCGTGACCATGACTTTGAGACCGTCGCCCGTGGTTCTGACACGGTCTATCGTTTCGAAGTTACGAATATCTATAAGGAAGATATCCATCTGGCGAGTGTTCGATCGAGTTGCGGGTGCACCACGCCATCGATCGAGAACAATACGATCAAGACCTACGAGAAAGGTTACATCGTCGCCAAGTTCAACACCCGGACTTTTACTGGCCTGCACAGCGCCACACTTACCGTCACGATCGATCGACCCTATCCAGCCCAAGTTCAGCTGCGGGTCCATGGCAACATTCGTGGCGACGTTGTTTTTCAACCAGGCTCGGTCAACTTTGGCACGGTAGACCAAGGCGCGACGTTAGAGAAGTCCGTGTCCGTTACTTACGCTGGCCGATCTGGCTGGCGGATTCAAGATGTCCGCAGCGCCAGTAGTGACCTTGAAGTGGAACTAGCCGAACGACCCCGCATGGGGGGGCGTGCTGCTTACAACCTGCTGGTTCGCCTAAAGCCAACGGCAAGCCCGGGCTTCCTTAAAGAGCAACTCGTCCTTGTGACCAGCGATAGCCGTGCGCCGCGTATCCCCTTGGATATCGAAGGTCGGGTTGTGCCTGAGATTTCTGTCGCGCCCGTGAATTTGACCATGGGGGCGACCCCGCTTGGCACAACCGTCTCTAAGCGCGTGATTGTCCGCGGCAAGAAACCGTTCCGAGTGACCAAGGTCTCATGCGAGGCGAGCGGCTTCGCCTTTAAGACCGACGATGCCGCTAGCGACCGTCATATCATTGAGGTGACCTTCACGCCCCAATCAGGCGCAGGGGCGATAAAAGCGCCGATCGTAGTGCAAACCGATTTGGGTGACTCCTATCAAGCGGAATGCACTGCCTACGCCACACTGATGCCAGCTGCGGAACAGCCGGCTGGAGATTCGGCGCCACCGGCAGAGGAGCCCACGGCAACCGCAGCTAGCAGCGACATCGCGGATCAGCCTGAGGAACGCATAGCGCAAGAACGCTAGCAACAGGCTACCGCGCCCGCATTGACGCACCCAGTGGCCCTCGCCATACTCCCGCCGCGCTGGAGTATTCTTGGGGTTTCATTCGTTCTTGGTGGCTAGCCGGTATGCTGCGCTTGGCTCAAAGGCAAGTTCATTCTTTGCTGAGGGTGTTTTCTATCCTGGCTTGGTCTGCGGTGCTGATGCAGGCAGACCAAGCGTGCCTAGCTGAACCTTCCGAGGAAGAGATACCGCCAGCCCCGTGGCAAGTCGAAGTTGGTCGCAGCACGGATCAAGAAACCTACGCAGAGGGGGACGCCGAAGAGACGTATGCCGACGAGTGCCAGGAATGCCTCGACGGGGCTTTTGTCTTCGAAGACCAGCCCGTCCGCGAATCTTGGTTGGTTGGTTGGCTAGGCACGAGGAACTCCTCGACCCACGGCCGCGCGATTGGTCCCGGTCAACCCCTCCGAGGAACGAGTTGGCTAAACCGGCCCTACGAGGTCGCCTTCGAACTGGGTGGGCTGCTCATGGCCGGCGATCCGGCGTCCGGGGTTAGTTCGGCAAACGACCTGTTTGCCGCGATCCACACCGGCTGGGACTGGGATCACTACTGGGGCGGCCAAATCCGTGTAGGCTGGTCGACACCGCAGCTTGAGAACGGTTCCGCCACGAATGACAGCGGCGATAATCTCTTCATCGGAGACATCAGCACGCTGTATTATCCTTGGGGCGATTCCAGAGCGAGGCCCTACTTGCGGCTGGGTATTGGGCTAACCGACATGGAGTTTACCAACGCCGATCTGCAGCGTCGTCAAGAGACGCTGTTCACCATCCCCATGGCGATTGGCATCAAGTATCAGTTCCGCCGTTGGGCGGCGTGGCGAGCCGAGTTTGCTAACAATTTGGCCATCGCCCAAGGGGACGCCAACACGGTCAACAACATCACCTTCACGTTTGGCGTTGAAAGTCGCTTTGGTGGTCGACCCACAGGCTACTGGGCTTGGCATCCACGAGGGCACGCTTGGTAGTTCGTCTTGGGGTTGGTAGTCTCAACTCATCTCCAACCCTCCCAGGCTAGCCGTAGCGACCGACGTCAAACAGCGATGCCCACCCGCGCGGGTTTCCCAGTGCCAGACTCAGACCCGCCTGCTCTGCCAATAAAAACTTCCTCACGGCCTCGCGTCGCCGTCGTCGGCGCTGGCATCACGGGGCTCGCTGCTGCGGTTCGATTGGTGGACCGAATCCCTTCAGTAACACTCACTGTCTTCGAGGCGGCCGATCGGGCGGGCGGCGTGCTGCAAACCGTTGAGCGAGAGGGGTTCCTCGTCGAACGCTCGGCCGACAATTTCCTTACCAAGCAGCCCTGGGCCACGGACTTCTGCAAACGATTGGGCCTAGGAGAGGAGCTGATTCCCACGAACGAAGCGCTGCGGAAAGCGCTTGTCTTGCGTCGTGGGAAGATCGTACCGGCCCCTGAAGGCTTCGTGCTGATGGCGCCGCGGCAGTTTGGAGCGGTGATCAAGACACCGCTCCTATCTTGGTTGGGAAAACTGCGTCTGGCCTGTGAACCCCTTGTCCCGGGCCGGCGCGATACAACGGACGAAAGCGTAGCGTCGTTCGCGCGTCGGCGGTTGGGCAAGCAGGTCTTCGAGCGGCTTGTTCAGCCCCTGTTAGCTGGCATTTATACGGCGGACCCGGAGAAGCTCAGCATGCGGGCCACCATGCCACAGTTCTTGGAGCAGGAAGAAGAGTATGGCAGTTTGTTGCGGGCGGCTTGGCGAGAGAAGTCGACCGCGGTGACTGGCGAGTCTCGTGCGCAGGGCGCGCGTTACGGTCTTTTCTGGGCGCCGCGCAAGGGGATGCAGCAGATCGTTGATGCCGCCGCAGCAGCGTTGCCTACCGATAGCGTGCGCACCGGTACGGCAGTGGTGGTGGCGCAGCCACACGAAGGTGCCTGGCGCCTAATGGGAGCCGATGACCAGCCCTTGGGTGATTTCGATGCCGTGATCGTGACCACGCCCGCTCACCACTCGGCGGCCATCTTGCGATCAGCCGACACCGCGCTGGCGACCGCTTTGGAAGAAATCGAGTATGCCGGCTGCTCGGTCGTGTGCCTGGGATATCCGAAGCAGTTTCTGAAAACGCCCGTGCCAGGTTTCGGCTTTGTTGTGCCGGCGATCGAGCGCCGCCAGTTGATCGCCGTAAGTGTTGCCAGTCACAAATTCCCCGGGCGTGCGCCGGGTGATACGGTGCTCTTGCGGGCCTTCGTCGGTGGCGCTCTGCAACCCGAGCTCGCGGGACTGCCCGATGCAGAGTTACTGAAGGTGGTGCAGGCCGAACTACGCGACCTGCTTGGCCTCTCTGGAGAGCCCTTGATGACCGAGATCGCACGCTGGCCCCGGGGCATGCCTCAGTATCACGTGGGGCACCTGGATCGAGTGGACCGAATCGAAACGCTTGTGAATCAACACATCGGCCTTGAGCTTGCCGGGGCAGCGCTGCGGGGTGTGGGCGTGCCACAATGCATTGCAAGCGGCCAGCAAGCTGCTGACCGCGTAGCGCGTCAACTGGCCGGCGCGCAGCCACGACGCCAATAAGAAAGCCGCCAGCACGCACGGCGCTGGCGGCTTCTGTAGATTGCACCCGTAGCGTCTAGCGCTGAGCAGTTTGGGTTGCCGCGTCCATCTGCATGGCGGAAGCCTGCGCGGTGACGAACTCTAAGTCCGCAGCGCTCAATCGACGTAGTGGGAAGGTCGACGTACGACCGTTGGCCTTGAGCAGCCGCACTTCGCTATGAGCCATCCAAAGGAGTCTGCCTTGGCAGCTAAACCGACCGGTGTTGTCAGTCCAAGTGCGTAGCTGTTCGCTTTGCATTCCGCCAGGAAGCTCCAGCACGCGCTGGGCGTCACCAAAGATGTCGCCGAAGTCATCTTCGTCATCCATTGCAGGTTCTTCATCCATCGCATCGTCATCTGACTCGGGCTCATCGAAGAGACCACCCTCCTCAGAGCCCTCGTCGACCTGCTCGTTGCCAAACAGACCACCGAAGCCATCATCATCGGCACTATCATCCTCGGCAGGGATTGGTTCGCTTGAAGACTGCTCCTCCATGTCGTCCGCTTCTGGCTCATCGCCAAACATGCCGCCAAATCCGTCGTCGCTATCCTCTTCGGGACTGTCTTCCATGCCATCAAACAGCCCGCCGTCATCTGCGGGCATGTCTTCGTCGGCAGGGGCTTCGGCCGGCGTTGCCGGTTCGCTGATCGGCTCTTCTTCCTCGAACAACTCTTCAAAGCCGCTGTCATCTCCCGGGTCCGCGTCCAGGTCATCTTCCATTGGAGCTGGCTCATCGAAGGCTGGCTCACCGAAATCGCCGAAGCCACCGTCCTCCGTTGGCGGGTTAACGGGTTGTTCGATAGCTGGTTGTGGCAAGTCGAGGGCGGGCTCCGGCTCCATGGCTGGGGGCTCTTCCATGGGCATGTCAAAACCCATGCCACCGTCGTCCATCGCTTCGTCGCCAGTCATCCCAGGCATCGGGGCTGGCGGTAGCTCGGCAGGTGGCTCGGTTTCCATCAAAGGCACGGAGGGAGTCATAGGCTCGTCCATGGCCGGCATTTCAGCCGGTTCGATGGCGGTCATTGGTTCAATCGCGCGGGAGCCAGAACCTTCGTTGAGTGGCGGCGCCGGCGTTGGGGTCGATGACAGGTCCGGCGTTTGGACGACCGTCGCGTGGGGACCCGTTGTGCTAGTAACAGCGGTTCCCGTGCAGCCTCCGCAGGAGGTTTCGCAAGGGGCTGGCTCACCGCCGCACGGCGCGTCACAGGTGACGGGCTGGCAGCAGACGGGCTCGCAGCAAACCGGTTCACATGAGGCTGGGGGGCATTGCGGCTGGCAGGCCCGGCGGAGCAACCAGCCCGCCATAGCGGAGTCGATCGACAAACCGAGTACCAGAACGGCGGTCAAAGCAATGCGAAAACACTTGTTCATCGTGGGGTTCTCCAGAAGCCGAGGCGTGGGGACCTGGGCAAGTCGCTATTGTGCAAGTCGCTGAATGCGGCAGGGGGACGGTGGTAGGCAATTCTGGCGGCAAGGGAGGGCCAGCGATGGCCCCAAAGACTCCCTTGTTTACCCGGTTATCCTAGTCGCGGAGAAAGGGCGACGCAACGATCCGCCGTGCTCACCAGCCGTGAGACCGCCGTTCGGCAAGTGCAACCGACACAATCGGCGTGATCCGATGTCAGATGCTGATTCCGGGGAAGGCAGAAGCGTAGCGACGACTCAGGACGCTCCGAATCTCCGCCAGCTTGGCCCGGACCAGTTCCGATTCCTTGCGATGCTGCTCACGGCTCTTGTTCAGCGACAACTCGGTTAAGCTCGACCGTGAGGAACCGGCCAAGGCATCCCAAGCCGCCGTGGCGTCCTCATAGAACTTTGCCCCGCTGTCGTACCAGACAGCAAGCCGCTGTCCCGCCTCGAAAGCCTGCGGGTCCGCTTTCTCGTAAGGAATCGCCTCGATTGCTCGACGAGCGTAGTCGAAGGATCGTCGGCGGAGGTCGAAGACATGCCCCGTGGTGTCACGGCTTACCGCTGGCTGAAGGCTAGCGTCGAGCTGGGCCACATCGTTGGCGATCTCCGTCAATCGCCCCCAGTAGGCGATCGTTTGCTCGCGGGTAATCGCAGCGTCACTATCACCCTTGGCTACACCAATGAGGGCCGCGACGCCACCATCCAAGGAAGCCGCCTGTCGGAGTTTGGCCGCTTCGAAACGCAAACCGTTGAGCTCATCCAGGAGGCCTGCCGCCAACTCCTCGTCAGTGGGCGGCTCGGGGCAACCTTCTGCGGGGCAGTCTGAGCGGATAGGACGCCAATCCTGGGGAATCTGCTCCAAGAGTTCGGTCTCGTCGAGTGCCGTGTAGGCGATATCGCCAACTTCTACGCCAACGTACTGGGCTCCCAGCCAGCAGCCCGCCCCAACTGCCAGCACACACGCCAGCATCTGATAAAGCGAGGCGCCAGTGCGCGAGGAAACGACGGAACGGGCCAAAACGTTGTGTACCGACATCGATCAAACTCCCTGATGTGCTTTCGGCGCGGACCTCGCGCCTCAGTTTTCAAAGAAGTCTAGGTCGGGACCTCCGAGAAGGGGCAAGTCCCCTGTCAGCAAGCTTGAGTCGAGAGCGACTGAATGACGGCTATGACGATTGAAGGAGTTGTCAGGCCGGCTGCATGGCACGCCGGGACTCCCGGCGACGATCCGACTCTTTCAGCATTGCTTTGCGGAGTCGCAGAGCCTTGGGGGTGATTTCAACCAACTCGTCGCTGGCTATGTATTCCAGCGATTCTTCCAGAGACAACAGTCTGGGGGGACGAACCTGGCAGTTGTCGTCCTTGCCGGCGGCTCGCATATTCGTCAGCTTCTTTCCCCGCACGACGTTGACCACCAAGTCGCCTGCTTTGCAGTTTTCTCCGACCACCTGCCCTTCGTAGACCTCGTCTCCGGGGCTCACGAAGAAGATACCCCGGTCGTAGAGGGCGTCCAGGGCATAGGCGGTAACTTGGCCCGGTTCGCTCGCGATAAGGACTCCGGCAGCGCGATCAGGCGTGGCTCCGCGGACTGGTTCGTAGCCGATCACCGAGTGGTGAACAATCGCGTGTCCTTGGGTAGCGGTCATCATGCGACTGCGAAGTCCAATGAGCGAACGGGCGGGAATGGAGAATTCCATGTGGACAAAGCCCGATGCCCCTGCCTTTTGGCCCATCTTGATGACTTCTGCTCGTCGGTCTCCAACCAGCGCCATCACTGCGCTCTGGTGTTCTTCAGGGACGTCGACCACGAGACGCTCGATCGGCTCTTGCTTCTCGCCGTCCACTTCGCGAACCGCCACCTCTGGCTTGCCAACACTGAGTTCAAATCCTTCTCGACGGAGGTTTTCGATCAAGATCCCCAGGTGCATGAGGCCTCTGCCAGAAACACGGAATTGATCTCTTGTCTGCCCCGGTCCCACTTTCAGGGCCACATCGGAGCGCAACTCGCGTTCCAATCGAGCGCCTATTTGGCGACTCGTCAGGTAATCGCCATCGCGACCTGCCAACGGGCTGTCGTTCACTCGGAAAGTCATGTGAATGGTTGGCTGATCGATCGAAATGGCGGCAGCGGCCACGGGGTGATCCACATGGCAGATCGTGTCGCCAATCTCCAAAGGGTCGAGGCCCACGACCGCACCGATTTGGCCGCACTCCACATGGGGGACCTCAACTCGGTCAAGGCCTTCAAAAGCCATTAGTTGGCCAACTTGCTGTTGCGTGATTTGACCTTCTCGATCGATCACGGCCACTTTTTGCCGATCTTCAATCTTGCCAGCCAGTACCCGGCCCACACCAATACGGCCAACATACTCTGAGTAGTCGAGCGACGTGATCAATAGTTGTAGCGGCGCCTGGGGGTCGCCGTTTGGCGAGGCGACGTGGCGAACGACTGTCTCTAGCAGCGGGCGCATGTCTTCTGATGGCGTCGCAATCTCTTGGCTCGCCCAGCCTTGCTTTGCAGAGGCGTAGAGCACGGGAAAGTCCAGCGTTTCGTCATCCGCACCGAGGTCAACCAGCAGATCAAAGACCTCCGTCAGTACGTCGTCTGGCCGAGAGTCGGGGCGGTCTACCTTGTTGACCACCACAATCGGCTTGAGGCCCCGCCCCAACGCCTTCTGTAGCACGAACCGCGTCTGGGGCATGGGCCCTTCGTAGGCATCCACCAGCAACAGCACCCCATCCGCCATCGTGAGAACGCGCTCGACTTCGCCACCGAAATCGGCGTGACCTGGCGTATCGATCAGATTGATTCGGTACTCTTGCCCATCATCAGCCTGGTAGCGAATAGCACAGTTCTTGCTGAAGATCGTAATGCCTCGTTCCCGTTCCAGGTCATTGGAATCGAATACGAGGCCATGCTGACCGCCTGCCAGCTTGTCGAGCTGTTCCTGCCGATATCGGCCCGATTGGTACAGCAGTTGGTCCACCAGGGTCGTCTTCCCGTGGTCCACGTGGGCGATGATGGCGATGTTGCGAAGCAGGGGATCGGCGGAAGGCATCGGTGGGCCGGCTAGACTTGGCCGGTTTGCAAGGAAGAGCGGAAAAAACCGCCATAGGGAGGGGGGGCCATGACTGGGCGTCTTGGCGCGGGGGATACGGATTGTAAACACTGGCTGCAGAGCCCGCACCTCCAAATCCGTGCGATCCACCATGGCGGGTCGCCTTGTGCCGTTCAGGGGGGCCAGACCGGCTAGCCAAGCCCGAAGCTCGGTTATTCTTGACACCTGGCTGCCGGTTTCAGAACTCCCGTGCCGATGACCTGTTTCATGGGCTCAAGCTGGCGGCGCGACCATTCGCTTGTTGTGGGGGTTCGCCGCACCTATAATTCCGCGTCGCGGTAGTGCGTCTGCGATAGCGGGCCTGAGGCTTCGGCTCGCCGTGGCGTCGACGCGGTGCAAAGCGATTTCGTTCGTGCGTCCTTTGGTAACCGGGTGGTGTCAGAACCAACTCCCCCCACCGAATCAGGGCAGCAAGACGCCGGCGGCGTAGGGCTCAACGAGCGCCCAAAGAAGGTGCTTTGCCTGTCGGGTTTGGCCCAATCGCCCGATTCTCAAGCCGCTCGGACAGCACGCGAGCACTTCGGACCGGGCGTTGAGTTGATTCAGGTCTCTTCTCCTGTACGCGCTTTGGCAAAACTTGCCCACGGGGAGTTCTCCGGCGTCTATGCCGATGCGGAGCATTTTGCCGAAGCCTTCGATGCGGGTCGGCTTGTCCAGAATGAGCGAATCCTCCAAGGCATGCCCGACGGCGTGGTTTTGCTAGATAGCGATAGCAAGATCCTCTGGGGCAACGGTCGGCTGCGTGAATGGCTTGGGCAAGAAGATCTCACGGGGCAGAACTTCTACAAGGTCTTGGGCGGTCCCGATATTTTGGGTCCCGACTTCTGCCCCTTTCACTCCGCGCTGGCAAACCAACAACCAAGCGCGTCGACGCTCCGCTGCAGCGACTCCAGGCATTATCGCGTCCACGCGGCCCCAGTCTTTGACGGAGGCGCCTCGCCGGACCACTTGGTGGTCACCATTCGTGACGTCACGGCAGAGACTCTCCAGCAGCAGAAGCTCGCGGCGATTCATCAAGCCGGGGTGGAGCTGGCCGACCTGTCGACCGACGAAGTCGCCAACATGGACCTTGACGAGCGGATCGACCTGCTCAAGTCAAACATTCTGCACTGCACCCAAGATGTGCTGCAGTTTGACGTCGTTGAGATTCGCATGCTCAACCAAGAATCCAACGAACTGCAGCCTTTGCTATCGGTTGGTATGAAGCCCGAGGCAGAGAGTCGCAAGCTGTATGTCGACGCAGCGAGCAATGGTGTGACGGGTTTCGTCGCGGCCACGGGGCAGAGCTATCTGTGCGAAGACACTAGCGAAGACCCGCTGTACATCGAAGGAGCTCAGGACGCCCGCAGTTCGCTCACTGTGCCGCTCATGATGCACGAGCAGGTGATTGGCACCTTCAACGTCGAGAGTCCCGAGCCGAGGGCGTTTACTGAAAGCGATCTACAGTTCTTAGAGATTTTCACGCGCGACGTGGCTGTCGCTCTGAACACGCTTGAATTGCTTGCCGCCGAGAAAGCCACCACGGCAGCTGCCAGCGTAGAGGCAATCCACAGCGCGGTCGCCTTGCCTGTTGACGACATTCTGAACGACGCCGTCAATGTGATGGAAAAGTACATCGGCCACGAGCCAGACGTAGCCGAACGACTTGCGCGCATTCTGACCAACGCGCGTGATATCAAACAGGTGATTCAAAAAGTTGGGCAATCGATGGCGCCCATTGAAGCCCGCCCTCCCAGTGTTTGTATCGAACCGCGGGCGGCACTTGTTGGTAAGCACGTCTTAGTCGCCGATGAGGACGATTCAGTCCGCGGTGCTGCCCACACGTTGCTTGAGCGCTACCGCTGTATCGTGGAGACTGCTCACGACGGTAAAGAAGCGATTTACATGGCCCGCAACTTGGCAAAGAGTGGGGGCTACGACGCCATTATCGCTGACATTCGCTTGCCTGATATGTCTGGCTATGAGTTGCTGCTAAAACTCCGTGAAATGAACGAGAAGGCGCCGTTGATCCTGATGACGGGGTTCGGCTACGACCCCGGGCACTCGATTGTCAAAGCTCGGCAAGCAGGATTACGGTCCGTGCTTTATAAGCCGTTCCGATTGGATCAACTGCTTGAGACCGTCGAACAAGCAGTAGAGAATCCCACCGCCGAGCCACCCGCCGGCGCCTAACCCCCACCACAGCCGAGGGGGCGATTCTGTGTTATCCTCTGGCGTCCCCGCTTTCGCCTCGCTTTTGCCCGCGCGCTATGCCCCCTCTGCTCTTCTTGCTCTTGCTCTTCTCGGCATTGCTAGGACATGCGGTTTTGTGGGTAGGGCTTGTGAATCGCATTCATGGCATTGGCATCCGTCGTTGGTTGGTCGATGGGATTACCCTGCTAAGCGGTTTGGCATTGGTTGGTGTGCCGGTGCTTATTGCGGGGCGAGTTTTACTGCAGGGGGCTTTGCTTCCCGATCTCTTTGGGCTTGCCGGGCTCTTTGGGCTTGAAGAGCTTGCGGACGGCGTCAGTCAGGGCTGGCTAGTACAGCGATATGGCGAGCTCTGCGTGCTCCTTTTCCTCGCTACGTGCTGCCGTCGTTTTTTCTTGTGGTTTCACAGCGAACGTCGGGGTTGTTTGCTTAGCTTTTCATCAAAAACCCGCGACCTCGCCCAGGAACACGGCGAAACGCTAGCCGCGTCAGGCGCCGCGCGCTGGCTGAGCAGGTTGCCGGGGAACGAATTGCTCAAGCCGCAACTCACTCAGAAAGAACTCCTGACTCCAGGGCTACCTCACGCGCTGGACGGTCTCCGAATTGCCCATTTGTCTGATCTCCACATGTCCGGCCGTGTGGCGGTTGAGTATTTCCAAGAGATAGTCCAATGGACCAACGACCAGAGTCCCGATTTGATCGCGCTGACAGGCGACCTCGTCGAGTTCAACCCGCAACTCCAGTGGATCGAAACGACACTGGCCAAGCTGGAAGCGAAGCATGGCGTCTATTTCGTACGGGGCAATCATGACGACAAGTGCGACCACGCCCGTATGCGGGCCATGCTCAGGGACGCAGGCCACAACGACTTGGCACATACTTGGGTTGATCGCGTGATTCGCGGTTGTCGAGTGCGCTTTGTCGGGAACGAACTTCCTTGGTTCGCCCCTGCTGGAGATCCGAACGGCGATGGTGGTCACAGGGACTATACGATTGCCCTGGCGCACGGGCCCGACCAGTTCCATTGGGGCGCTCAGCACGGCGTGGGCCTGTTGCTCGCCGGGCACAACCACGGAGGCCAAATCCGCGTGCCGCTGTTGGGGGCACTGGTTACTCCGAGCATCCATGGGGTCCGCTACAACAGTGGTGTCTTTCGCCAGGGGCAAACCGTGATGCACGTTAGCAGGGGGGCCGGTTCCTTAGCGCCCTTGCGATACAACTGCCCGCCGGAAGTGGCGGTCTTGACGCTACGCGCCACAGGCCAGGCGACTCCGAGTGACGCCAGCTAAACCGTTTCTTCCACGACGGGGTTCGTCAGTTCCCCAATGCCTTCGATAGCAATCGTTACCGAGTCGCCCGGTTGCAACCAAACCGGCGGATTGCGAGCGAAGCCGACCCCGTGCGGAGTTCCGGTAAAGATTGCCGTTCCCGGCAACAGCGTCGTGCTGCCGCTGAGGAACTCAATTAGTGTGGGCACATCGAAGATCATGTCTCCGGTGTTCCAGTCCTGCATGGTCTGGCCGTTCAGCACCGTCTTGATCTTCAATTGATTGGGATCGGGGATTTCGTCGGTCGTGACCAAACAGGGCCCCAGGGGTGCGAAGGTGTCAAAGGTCTTACCGCGACACCATTGCCCGCCTCCCGCCATCTTTTGCCAATCACGCGCCGAGACATCATTCCCGCACGTGTAACCCAGCACGTAATCCAAAGCATCCGCCGCAGCAACGTTCTTGCATGGTTTTCCAATCACCACAACCAGCTCGCACTCGTAGTCTACGCGATCACTTCGCAATCGACGGGGCAAGACAATCGGTGCAGCGGGGTGCTGAACGGCGGCGGTTGACTTCATGAACACCACCGGATGCTCTGGCGTGGCTTTGCCGCCTTCTTCTGCGTGCTTCTGGTAGTTGAGCCCGATGCAGAGAATGTCGACGGGGCGAACGGGCGCCAGGAGTTTGCTGTCCGGTAAAGGCTGACCCGTGTCGCAGAGTTGGCCATAGAGGTCTCCTTCAAGCGTCGTACGTGTTCCGTCGGCATGCAACTGCCCCAGATGCTCCGAGCCATCGCTACTCTGCACGCGAATAATCTTCATGATTGCTTGCACCCAATACAATAAGAATGAAGGCCTAAGCCCCGTCGACGAGTCCGCTCAAGCGATCCGCGTCGAGAGCCTGCGTATCACGTTGCGCCAGGTCTCCCCAGCCACCGCCGCCGGGCGTTTCGATCCTAAGAATATCGCCAGTGTTGAGCGTCATGTGCACTTTGGTAGGTAATTCCTCGACCTGCCCGTCGGCGCGATCGCAGAAACAGTACGCGCCGCGGGCCCGGAGGTCGTTCTCGATGCCCCACGGTTGGTAAGTCCGCCGGTCGGCGCCGATCGATACGGTGACGTTGTCCACAAGAGATTCGATCTCGCGAACAAGCCCGCACCCCCCTCGATAACGCCCTCGCCCAGCACTGTTGGGCAGAATCGCGTAACGACGGACGACGAGCGGGTAGGATTGCTCGATCACCTCGATGGGCGTGTTGAGGGTGTTGGTTAAATGGGTATGAACCGCGTCGCCACCGTCTAGATCGTGGCTGGCGCCTTGCCCGCCGGCTAGCGTTTCTACGTAGTTAAAGTAGCGACTGGTCGACGGATCGATCCCGCCTAGGTTGATCAGGTTCATCTCACCACTACACGCGGCACAGACGCGGTCGGGGGCTGCCTGATGCAGAGCGCCCATCAGAACGTCGACCACACGTTGGTCCGTGAGAATGTTGGCGTTTCCGATCGCGGCGGGAAAGTTTGCCTGTAGGACGCTGCCTTCCTCGGCACAAACGTGTAGGGGGCGATAAGCACCTGAGCTAACCGGCAAGTCAGGATCGATGACCGCCTTCGCCGCGTAGTAGACGCACGACCTGACAGCCGACAATCGACAATTCAGGGGGCCCCGGACCTGGTCGCTCGACCCGGCAAAGTCGGCCGTTAATTCGTCGCCGTCGATCGTAACGGCAACCGCAATGCGCACCGGATCGTTGGTCACGCCGTCGTCATCCAAGTAATCTTCAAAGCGATAGACTCCGTCTGGGAGTTTGGCGATGCCTGCTCGCATGCAGCGCTCGGCATGGCTGAGCAATTGCTTGGCGTACTCCATGACCGTGGACAAGCTATCGCGGTCAATCATCTCAGCCACCCGTTGCTCGGCAGTTTGCCCAGCCGCAAACTGAGCGAGCAGATCGCCGCGCATTTCGTCTTGGGTGCGCACGTTCTGCTGGATCAACTGAAGCAACTCAGCAGCGAACTCGCCGCAACGCAGAATCCTTACCGGCGGGATTTGCAGACCTTCTTGGTAAATCTCGTGGACGCCAAAAGGCATACTTCCTGGCGCGTATCCCCCGACATCGATATGGTGAGCCGTCGTCGCGGCCAGGGCACATAGCTGCCCTTGGTGAAAAACGCCCGAGACCATCGAAACATCGGGCAGGTGCCCAGGACCTTCGGGGTAGGGCAGATTCGTAATAACGGCGTCGCCTGGCCGCAGTTGGTCGATGGGAAACGCTTTGAGAACGGAACGCAGGATGGCTGGCATGATGCCCAAGTGCAGTGGCGTGCCGACTTCCGCTTGAGCGATCACTTGGCCGTCGGGCAACGCCAACGCGGCAGAGCAGTCACGACGGTCCTTAATGTTTGGTGAGTAAGCCGATCGTACCATCGCGGCGCAGGCTTCCTCGGCAGCCCCGCGCCAGCGATTCCGCATGATCTCTAGCGTGATCGGATCAAAATCGCGTGAGTCGCTCAAGGGCGCGCCTCC
Source organism: Lacipirellulaceae bacterium (assembly GCA_965263315.1). Taxonomy (GTDB): domain Bacteria; phylum Planctomycetota; class Planctomycetia; order Pirellulales; family Lacipirellulaceae; genus JBCCQL01. The sequence goes on from CBDHGZ010000004.1 coordinate 419,140, forward strand.
AATAACAAGTCGCCGCTATCCTGGACGAACATTCTCCAGTTTGGCGGGATGACGGTCGTCGTATCGTCTTGCTCCACAATGACCGGTCCTTCGAGGGTGAGGCCAGGTTGCAGCGACTCGCGATGGCGAACTTCGGCCTGGCACGACCCCGACTCAAACCAAACCAGACGGCGGTCAGGCCTACCTTCTTCGTTCCCGCGCTCTTCTGGTGCTGGATTCGGCGCCATCGCCAACGACAGCTCTACAGAGAGTGACAAGCTGACCACTTCCAAGGGCTGATCGATGCGTGCAAAGCCAAATCTCTTCCGGTGCGCGTCATGAAACCCCGCTGAGAGAGCATGCCAGGCGGCGCCTTGGCCAACTGGCCAAGCAAGCTCAAGCGGAGAAGACTGGCCCTTATAACGCAGGGCGACCTGGCGATTGCTGACGCTCGGCTCCGCGTTTTTGCCTGCCTGCTGCAGGACCTCCATGGCCTGCTGGGTGAGCTCAGCGGATAGGCGCTCAAGAGTGGGTTCAATTTCTTCCGTTAAAGGTTCGACAAGCGACGCGAAGCGGTCCTCGCGCAAGTCTGACAGCACAAGGCCCCGCGCCGAAAAGACTCCCGGCGTGGTTGGAACGATGACCTGCTTGGCGCCCAGTTCGGTGGCCAACTCAGCAGCATGCAAAGGACCCGCTCCGCCATAGGGACAGAGCGTATAGCCCCGCGGATCGATGCCACGTTCGACAGTTACCTTCCGCAGGGCGGCGACCATTGCTGCATTAGCCACGCGCACCATGCCTAAGGCGGCCTGCTCGACAGAGAGTGCCAAAGGCAAAGCCAACTCGTTCTGGATGGCTTCCCGCGCGGCGGGCTCGTCCAGTCGCATGCCGCCAGCCAATCGAGAATCAGGCGTTAAGCGTCCCAGCACGAGATTGGCGTCGGTAACCGTTGGCCGACTACCCCCGCGCCCATAACACACGGGCCCAGGCGACGCCCCCGCCGAATGCGGACCGACCCGCATGGCGCCACCAGCGTCGATCCAACCGATACTCCCACCGCCAGCGCCGATCGTATGGATATCCAGCATGGGAATACGAATCGGCAACCCACCGATGGTCGCCTCGCGCGCCAGCTGCGCAGTGCCAGCGGTTACGACCGCCACGTCGAAACTCGTGCCGCCCATGTCGGCGGCAATCAAGTTACCACCGTCAACTTGCTGAGCGAGTTCGACACTGGCGCGCACCCCGCCCGCCGGGCCAGAGACCGCCGTTTCGACACAGCGACGCGATACCGCCTGAGCGGTCCCGGCGCCGCCGCTGGACTTCATCACAAACACTGGCGCGGTGACTCCAGCAGCGTTCAGGCGGCTCTCTAGTTGGTTGAGATAGCCTTCTACGACTGGCTGTACATAGCCATTGGCGGCGGCGGTGCTGAACCGCTCGAATTCACCTGGCTCGCCAGCAATCTCGTGGGAAGTGCACACGGAAACTCCGGGCAGCTGGGCTGTCACCGCTTCGGCTACCAATATCTCATGGATCGGATTGGTGTGGCTGTGTAGCAAACCGATCACGACTGCCTCGACCTCGCCCGCGGCAATCTCGCTGATTACTCGGTCCAGCTCGGTTCGATCAAGGGGCTTCTCGATCGTGCCATCAACTAGGACGCGCTCTTGGATCTCGAGCCGCAAGTGGCGGGGCACTAGTGGTCTTGGTCGTCGGCTCCGAAGATCGTACATCTGGGGCCGGTTTTGCCGTTGGATTTCCAGCACGTCGCGGAAGCCAGCGGTGGTGATGAAGGCGGTCGTGGCGCCTCGGCGTTCGAGAAGGGCGTTGGTCGCCACCGTTGTGCCATGCACCAGCGTGGTCAGCTCGCTCAGCTGCCATAGCCCAAGTTCCTGCCCTTCTTTCAGTCCAGTCAGGATGGCGCAGGCCGGATCTTCGGGTGTGCTGGGGGTCTTGAAGGTGTGCAGCCTTCCGGACTGCGTATCGTGAGCCACGATGTCAGTGAAGGTGCCGCCAGTATCAACGCCAATTCGGAGGCTCACACACAGTGCTTTCATCTGAGCAGGGTAGGGGCGAGACGAGCATCGTCGCTCCCACGGTTAGGCTAGGTCAAGGCTTCAGTCGTTTCGCTCCGGCTTGGATCGGATAGAATCGGGAATGACCCCGTCCAAAACACCGCCACACGCCATGCTGCCCCCATCACCGCAAGATGTCATCTCGCTCCTGGCGGCGATGGTTTCGTTCGACACGGTTACTTCGACGGTCTCAGGTCGAGCCGAGGCGGAGAAGCCTCTCGCGGAGTGGCTAGCTGGCGTGGCTGAGGGATGGGGTTTTCAGACGCAGTGGTTCCCTGTTGAGGGCTCCGCGCCAAACTTACTCGTCAAGCACGAGGTTGAGGCAGGGGCCCCGTGGTGGTTGTTTGACAGCCATTTGGACACTGTCGGCGTCACTGGCATGACAGTCGAGCCGTTTGGCGGAAACCTTCGCGACGGCAAACTGTTTGGACGCGGCGCTTGCGATACCAAGGGCACCGGGGCCGCCATGCTCTGGGCAGCTCGCGAAGCGATCGCCATGGGCGATGTGACGGCGAATCTCGCCATCCTGTTTACCGTTGGCGAGGAGCATGCGCAAGTTGGCGCCCGCTGGTTCGTTGAGAACGATCTTCCCAACCTCAACTGGCGGCCTGGGGGCGTCGTCGTCGGCGAGCCCACCTGCCTTCAGACCGTCGTGGCGTCCAATGGTTTCGTCCGCTGGCAGATGGTCACACAAGGCCTCGCCGCGCACTCCAGTACCCCCGAACGCGGCCACAACGCCATATACGATATGGCGCTGGCCGTCCAAGCTCTCAAGACAGGGCATATCGACACATTGCAAGGCGTGCACCCGTTGACGGGGCGGTCGACCTGTAGTGTGAATGAAATTCGCGGTGGTGTGCAACACAACATCGTGCCAGAAAGTTGCGTGGCGCAAGTTGATCAGCGCTTGGTGCCAGGTGAAACGCCCACGGAGGCGTTAGAGTCTGCCAGGCGAGCGTTGGAGCCGCTTAGTCAGAAGGATTCATTTTCCTGTGAGTTCGAAGCCATCGAGTCGGCCCCACCGTTTGCCCCTGAGGGTGACGATTCATTCGGCCTGTTCGTGGCAGGCCAGCTCACTGCGGCCGGCCTCGTGTCGAAGACAACGGGCGCTCCCTATACGACCAACGCTAATCACTATGCCCCGGTGGGGTTGCCCTGTGTCGTCCTGGGGCCTGGTGATATCAAGCAGGCCCACACGGCCGATGAGTGGATTGCAATCGAGCAACTAGAAGCCGGAGTCCGCGCTTACCGGGCCTTGATGGCCACGGCCCCCGTTGAGTAAGCACTCAGCGAGTATGCACTCAGCAGCGACGAGACAAGGGATAGACTGGTTCGCCCACCCGCCTAGAAACCCCACCGAGCGTGGTCTTGGTGCAGCCAAGCCATGCCGTCGAGAAACCCAGCCGAGCGTCGTCTTAGTGAAGCCAAGCCATGCCGGCGAGAAACCGAGTGCCGCCGAGAGGAGTCGAACCTCCACGCCCTTGCGGGCACATGGACCTGAACCATGCGCGTCTGCCAATTCCGCCACGGCGGCATGTGATTGCCGATTTGCAATCTCAAGCCAAGCAAAATCGCATATGCGACCGGAATCCGCAAGTGGGCGTCCGCGGCCTGGGCTAGTAACGCGGCACCGAGGGATCGATTTCTTCAGACCAACGGTCGATTCCGCCTGCCATACTCTGCACCTGGGCGAACCCTTGGCCAAGGAGCCAGCTAGCGACCTGAGCGCTACGCATTCCGTGGTGACACATTACGACGATCGGGCGATTGCGATCCTCTTCAAGCTCATCAACGCGACCAGCGAGCTCGCTCATCGGCAGCAATCGAGCAGCGCTGAGGTTGGCCGTTGCATGCTCTGCAGCCTCACGACAATCCAGCAGTAGAAAGTCGTGGCCAGCATCTAGTTGCTCGCGAACCGCTTGCGGTGTGATCTCTAGGGGGTGGGTCACTGTGTCTCCGCAAAAAAGAAAACCGTCGCGGCAGTCGAGCTGCCGCGACGGTGCAAACATCTAACTAAGAACCGCGTGGTTATCACCCGGCAGGACGAAATCAACCTACTAATTAATGTCGAAGACTTCCCGGCCGGCAACAGTGATACTCCACAGGTAGGCGTTGTCGTCAATTTCCTCGCTGATACCCTCTGCGTGGCCATCTCCGTAGCCATGGATGACGATGCCGCCAGAGTGTGCCGAACTGGGACCCCAGCGACGCTCAGGGCCGTGCGGGTTGTCGGACTCCCGCTGGTAGAACAGATCCGGTTCGTTGCGAATCGACCCTTGATTCAGCGAAATGTTTGGCGCGTTGCCGCCGGTCCCTGCAGCGGGCAGAGACCATGAGCCCTGATTCGGCTGATTGGTCTTCTGGACGAGCTGTGGAGCCTGAGGCCAATAGCCAACTCCGTAGGTAGCAAAGCCACCGTACCAAGAGGTGAACTCCTCTTCACGAGATTCCGCGATGATGACGGTTTTTGAGGTTCCATCAATCATTGCCTGCATGCCACGCCCTCTCCGCTGGGTTCTTCCGCCTGTGACTCCGGGGAACGTAAGCATGCCGTTGCCACAGAAAGAAGTGGAAGTGCAGTTGTCAGTAGCCACGAAACGAGCATTGGGCGAGACGCCTTGGTTGTTGGCAGACCCGCCGTCGTTTGCGTAGTGGGTCCCGGCCATGGCAATATAGGTACCGGTTGCCACGCCAGCATTATTGCCAGTGCTGGTGGGGGCGTTGCCGTAGCCATCAGTGGTTTCGTCCCCAGGGTAGCTGGGGCAGCGAAGCACTTCGATCTGTGCTTCCCAAATGTAAGGGCTATTGGCATTGCCAGGATCTTGGCGATTGTCTTGGGAGAATGCATCTCTTTGCAAGTTTTGCGAACCTTGCTTGAGCTTCTGGAACAGCGGCTCCTCTTCCATGAACGAGAGGATTTGCACGATCCAGCTATAGCCGTCGCCATTCTGAGCACCGGTACCGTTTGTGGAGGTCAGTGCGGCATTGCCCGACCGACTTGGGGCTCCTGCGTTGGCTAGGGCGGTGTTGGGCGGCTGATGAATGGGGGAGGTCGATGCCAGCGGCATGACCTTGCGGGCGCTCTCGTAGTTTAGGATCGCCAGGGCGAGCTGCTTTACTTGATTCAAGCAACTGTTGCGCCGGGCCGCCTCGCGTGCGGCCTGCACGGCTGGCAACAACAAGGCAATCAAAATGCCGATGATCGCGATCACGACCAGCAGCTCGACGAGGGTAAACCCTCGCTTGGAACGCATGGGCGTTCTCATGGGAAGCCTCCTCAAAAACAGTAAGAAAAAAATAAATCCAACCCGTCGATCGTTTCCCGGTCGGCGATCGCCACCGAGCTATAAATGACGGCTAATCGAGAGATTCGTCGCGGCAAAGCCACTCTATTGCGACGACTACGCCAAACTACGAACAAATCGAGCGGCTCTAGTCCTGCCGATCTAGTTGCAACGCAGGCTCAGCTGCCACAATCGAACGTGTGCTGCCGCAATCGAGCGTCGTGAAGTCTGTTCCGGCGACGTGACGAGACTCTCTAACTCGGTAGAATATACGCGGTTACGGTTGTCTGTCAATCAGTCGTCCCGCTCCTTAGAAGGCGTTCCACAAAGGCCCGTGTTGCATGGCGAAGGAATCGTCCAGTCTCCTTTTGCTGGGACCTCCAGGTTTTAGCGCACCTCCAGAAGCGTTGGAAATTGCTTCTGAGCAAGGGTTTGCGTTATCTGGAGGGTTGCCCTCTTGCTGGATATTGCCTAGCCAACAAGCGGTTGAAGCGGCCCGAGCCGGGCTCTGTGAGCAGCTGCCCGGTGGCCTTCTTGGCACGGTTGCCCGTACGCTGCGTCAGGCTGCCGATGCGGTCTTGATCTCTAGCACGCAGTCCCAGCGACCGCTCAGTCAAGTTCAACGGCAGCGGCTGATTCAACAAGTTTTGGCCGAGGCTGAACAAGATGGCAAACTCACCCACTTCGATCGCGTTCGAGATCGTGTGCGCCTCAGCCAACTGCTTTCCCAGACCTTTGCCGAGAACGCTCGCTCAGCGGGAGTTGATGGCGAGCTGCCGCGCCCGCTCAACGCTGCCCAGAGGGAACTCAATCAGTTAGACCACCGCTATCGCGCCGCGTTGTCGCGATACAAGGTCCAAGACGATGAGTTGCGGATGGCAACCGCCGTGCGCAAGCTCCGCGCCGGAAACCGTGGCCGCTTGGGTGAGCTCGATACGTTGTTCGTTTCTGGCTTCCTTGAGTTCAGTCCACTCGAAGTCGATTTCCTGGCAGCGCTGGCTGACCTCTCGAGGCGGTGTGTCGTGGTGATGCCCTGGCCCGCCAACGAAGCGCCGCCAGAGCTTGAGGACTTAGCGTCTTCGTCCCGGTCAGCGCTTTCGAGCACCTTGCGGGCCACGCTGGCGATCCTCCAGCAACGGTTGCCGAAGGTCTCGATGCAGCTTCTCACGCCGTCCTCCCGTGCGTCGGATAGCGAGACGCGGGTCAGTAACTGGCTCTTTCGTGATCCCCGCTCCGCGCCTCCATGGAGCCAGCCAGGCACAACTCGCTACCGCGTGATTGCAGCAGAGGGAACTCAAGAAGAAGTTCATCAAGTTGCGGCCCAGGTTAAGGGGCTACTTCTAAGTCAATGCAGCGCCGAACAGGTTTTGCTTGCATCGCGTCGCGTGGAAGATTTTGCCGCCAGGGCAGAGCAGGCGTTCTTAGAAATCGGCGTACCTTTCGCGGCCAGCCAATCCGTCCGGCTGCGTTCAGCGCCCGTGATGGCTGTATTGGGTGGCTTGCTGCGACTCGCCAACCTCGATTGGCGAAGAGAGGACTTGCTGGCGTTGGTGACCTCGCCAGCGCTGGGCGTCTTTCATCGAGTCTTCCATGAGCAGGACCAAGCCAAGGCCCTTTGGAAACAATGTCGTGAGCAAGGGTTTGCAGGACCCCGCGGGGCCATGGAGTGGGTGCTCAAGGAAACCCTGTTGCCGGGTGGCCAGCACGATTGGGCGAGGCGATGTCAGGCGCTGGCGTCATTGGATGAGTTGTCTGAAGGCGTTGCATCGGCCCATCGCCGTCGCTTGGCGGTAGCTGCCAGTGTGGCTGTCTTTGGTCTGCGGTCCTTGTCAGACCAACTGTCATCGTGGTCATCATCAGCGAGACCTCTTGAGTGGTACGATCGCATGCTACAGACGTTGCGTGCACTGGACTATCGCTGCAACCAGCGTCCGCTGCCAGGCAAAGAGGCCCCGACAAGTTCTCGTCTAACGGAACTGGACACCGCAGCAATAGCTGCTCTGGAAGAGGCGTTTGCGTCGCTGGAAAGTTTGGCCCATTGGCAAGGTGATGGGGTACCATCACTTAGCAGCCAGGAGTTGGCCACTCTGTTGGCCGGATGGGGCTCGCAGATCCAGCTGGACCCTGGCCCGGGCCACGAAGGGCGGGTCCGTTTGGTCTCCGTTGAGAACGCTCGGTTGATGAGACCACGGCATCTCTTCTTGCTGGGGATGTCCGAGCAGGCCTTCCCGGCGCCGCCGCAGACCTCGCCGCTAGGCGACCCTGGCGTCGCGATGGAGGCACACTACAGCCGTGAGATGCTGCTCTTTTATGACCTCTGCCATACGGCCAGCGAGGGCGTAACGTTCTCTTTCCCGGCTCTGGACTCAGTCGGCCAGGCCCTATCGCCAAGCAGTTACCTGGCCGAGGTGGAGCGGCTGCTGGCTCCGGCGGTGCTGCGCGTCGATAGCGACGCGGCTGGTCAATCCGTGTCACCAGCCCAGTGGCATCGTGACGCCGTTCGCGGCCTAAACCAAGGTGACGATCAGGCTCTAAGTTCAGTGATTCATCACAGCGCGCAGGGTCAGCGACTAGCCGAAGGACTAAGCGTCTCGCTGGAACGAGCACGCAATGAGGCCGAGTTTGGAGCCAATGAAGGTGTGCTCACCGCTGGGGCGGCACGTGTGCTGCACCATCGCTACGGCGAGCAGCACCTGTGGAGTCCCACGCAATTGGAGACGTACGCCGTTTGTCCGTTTAAGTTCTACCTGAAGCAAGTGCTGGGCGTTGAACCGGTTGCCGAGTTTGACCTGAGCATCGACTATCGCCGTCGGGGTTCCCTGTTGCACAACGCCATGGTGTTTCTCCATGAGCAATTGCAGCCAGCGGGCGATTTACGCGAAGTGCTTCGAGACATGGGCGATGAGCAGTTCATGGAGGCCTATCGCGAGGCGATTGAAATGGCGAAGCAACAATTGCCAGCCTCGAAGAAGACCGAACCACTGATCGAAGTCGAGGCGATGCAGGCCATCACATGGGGCCAGGACTATCACCAACAGTTGGGTAAGTATGGAGCTGCCGAGACGTCATTGAGCGGAACCATGAAGCCGCGACACTTTGAAGTCCGCTTTGGCCCTACGAAAGACCCCAACGAATCGCTGGCGCCGCCATCGCGGCCTGAGCCCTACGAGATGCAAATCGAGGGCGAGCGAATCAAGTTAACTGGGCAGATCGACCGCATCGACATAGGCGAGATCGACGGGCAAGTAGTGTTCAACATCGTGGACTACAAGACGGCCGGCAGTGTCAGCGCGCGGTCAAGTAGTTTACTCGATGGCCGACAGCTGCAGCTCTATCTCTATACGCTTGCAGCGCAGCATCACTTACTGGTCGAAGCCGATGCGCGACCTTGGCGCCTTGGCTACTGGGCCCTGCGTGATGGTGGCTTTAAGACGCCAGCAGAGAAGAGCAAGCCTTTCAAACCTGCGGAGCAGCGCGACGATGAAATCGTCGCCACTGAGGATTGGATCGATTTCGGGCGAACGGTTCAGCAACGCTTGGGGCAGATTGTGCGTGGCGTCAGGGAGGGAGAGTATCCAATGCTCAGTCCTGATGAGCATTGCGGACAGCGATGTGAGTTTCGGACCACCTGCCGTGTTGCTCAAACACGTAGCTTGCAGAAGTGCTTGCCTGGTCAAACTGCCGCGGAGAGCGAGGAGGACCCGCGCACATGACGACTGCTCCTCAACTAACCGACGAACAGCAGGCCGCCCTAAGCACCCGCGACGTCTCCGTTGCGCTTGATGCAGGAGCTGGTTGCGGAAAGACGTTCGTTCTGACTGAGCGGTTTCTGTCCCACTTAGATCCTACGTGTGATGATGCTCCTCCAGCCGAGCTTCAAGAGTTGATCGCGATCACGTTTACCGAAGCAGCGGCACGTGAGATGCGCAAGCGGATTCGAAGCACCTGTCTGGAGCGTTTGAATCGAGCGGAGGGCTCCGCTGGCAGTTACTGGCTCTCGCTTCTTCGCGCGATTGAATCGGCCAGAGTCAACACGATCCATAGTTTCTGTGGATCTTTGATCAGGACCCACGCCGTTGAACTCGGCATTGATCCGCTTTTTCGCGTCCTAGATGAGGCGTCAGCTCAGGTCATGCGTAGCGAAGCGGTCGACCACGTGCTGGGCGACTTGCTTGAGGCACGTGATCCACGGGTCATGGGTCTGGCTACCGAGTACGATTTGCCAGGTCTCAAACAGCGGCTGAACTGCTTGCTGCCCCGTGTCACCGAGCCTGACTTCGTGGCAGGAAAGTCGCAGAGCGCTGCCGAATTGGTTCGTACATGGCAGCAGTCTTACGAGCAGGACTACCTGCCAACCGTGATGCGAGATTTAGGGAAATCATACGCGGCGGCAGAAGTCGCGCGGTTGTTACCACAAGCCGAGCCAGCGAGCGAACGCTTTCGCGATGTCCGTGATCAACTGCTAGAGGCGTTGGCGCATTTGGCCCGGGAAGAGCCACTCGATCTGGCAGTAGAGAGCCTGCGTGAGCTCACCATGATTCGGGGCGTTACGAAGTCCGCAGATTGGCCCGACAAGCAGAGTTTCGAAGACTACAAGGCCGCCTGCAAGACGTTGCGCACGGCAATCGACAAGGTGGATCCCCTTGCTTCCGAGGCCGTGCTTGAGCGTGCGGCTCGGCTCGGGCTTGACCTGATGGAAATCGCCCAAAGTGTGGATGCCGCTTACCGAGAGGCGAAGCAATCGTTGGAGTCCTTGGACTATGACGATCTGCTGAGCGAGGCCTGTCGGTTGCTAACCCAACCCGAGTTTGCCGAGACACAGAAGCGCCTGCAGCAAGGCGTGCGATTGCTAATGGTGGACGAGTTTCAAGACACGGATCGCCGGCAAGTGGCGATTGTCAAAGCGTTGGTCGGCCCAGGACTTGAGATGGGACGACTTTTCTTTGTGGGGGACTACAAACAGTCGATCTACCGTTTTCGTGGCGCCGAGCCTCAGGTGTTTCAGCAGCTGCAAGAGGAGACCTCTGAAGAGGGCCGCCTGCCGCTGGCGATGAACTTTCGCAGCCAGCCAGCCATTCTGAATTTTGTGAATTCGCTATTCAGCAGAGTTCTTGATGACTCCTACCAGGAGCTACGCCCATCTCGGCCACAAACGACCACCGCTCCCACTACCGAGTTCTTGTGGACGCCCATTGCCAAGTCCGCCAGTATTGCGGCCAGTCGGCAAGCCGAGGCCCGCACGATCGCCCGTCGGATTCGCGCGTTGATTGATTCACAGGAGCCTGTTGTCGGCTATAAGAACGCCCAGGGGGAGTGGGAAGGCCGACCTGCCAAGGCGGGCGATGTCGCCATTCTGTTTCGGGCTTTGGGAGATGTGCAGTACTACGAACAGGCGCTACGCGATGAACAGCTTGAGTATCACTTGGTAGGCGGCCACGCTTTCTACTCACAGCAGGAGGTGTTTGATGTGGCCAACTTGCTAAGGGCGGTCGCCAGTGAGTGCGACGAAATCGCGCTGTTGGGTGTGCTGAGAAGCCCTTTCTTCTCTCTTGCAGACGAATCGCTGTTGTGGATCGCCAATCATGCAGGCGGGGTGGAAGGCGCTTCGACTTCCCCCGGCTGCCTTGCCACCGGGTTCTACAACACGCGCGTGCCGGAACAGCTTTCGGATCAAGAAGCGGAGAAGTTGCACTTTGCGAGGGAGACGTTGCACGCTCTGCGCGAGCAAAAGGGGCGCGCCAATGTGGCTCAGATTCTCGTCGACGCCGTAAGGCGGACGTCCTACGACGCTATTTTGCTGTCGGAGTTTTTGGGTCATCGGAAAGTGGCCAACCTGGAGAAACTTGTTGAACAAGCGCGCGCATTTGACGCTTACCGACCAGGAGACCTTGATGGCTTCGTTCGCCAGCTCTCAGAGTTTGTTGCCAACAAGCCGAAAGAAGCCTTGGCCGCCACTCGTGATCGTGACGCCGATGAAGTGCAGTTGATGACAGTGCATGGTTCGAAGGGACTTGAGTTCCCAATCGTCGTCCTCGCGGACCTCGATCGCAAGACCCGTGCTGACACGGACCCTGCCGCCTACCACGCCCAGCTAGGACCTTTGGTCAAGCCTTCGCAGGTTGAAAAGAAGCACACCTTCGGGCTCGACATTTTCAAGGCGCAGGAACAACGTGAGGACCGAAGGGAGCTTGATCGTTTGTTCTATGTAGCTTGTACGCGAGCGGCAGACAACTTGATCCTTTCGGCCTCCTACGCACTTGAGTCGCCTCCCCTCGGGCCGTGGCTGAAGACCCTCGATGCTCACTTTGACTTAGCGACTGGCGAGTTGCGCAGCGAAGACCCAAGACCTTGCGCGACCGAAACCCCTGGCCCGCTTGTACGGGTCTCGATTTCGGACGGCAACACTGAGAGCACGCCGTCGCGTTCTCGCGGAGTCGACCGCCGAGCCGTGCTCGCAAAGGCGGCCGATAGTCACTCGGCGCCAGTCCCCCCCCGCACGATTCGTCCCGTTGCCTTTGACCCAATGTCACTGTGTCGGTTTTCTGTTTCGAGACTAACTGGCAAATTGCAATACGCCACTGCCCGACCAGCCGCCCAGGCTATGGACGCCATGCTTGACGCACCGGCCGATCGTGTTGACCCACGTGGTTTCGGCACCCTGGTCCATGCCGCACTGGAACGCATGGCCTTTGACGGTAAGGATCCAGTGGAGACTTGGTGCCGCGAGCTAGCCCCGTTGCATCTGAATCGAAGTGTCGAGCAAGGCGCCGGCGAAGCGGGAGTCCTGCTGCAGAGATTTCAGAACAGCCCGCGTCACGAGCAACTTCGCACGGCTCGGCAAGTCCATCGCGAGGTCGAATTCCTCCTGCCTTGGGCAGTCCAAAGTGAGCAAGCTTCGGGCGATTACTTGCAGGGTTACCTTGACTGCCTGGTGCAAGATGAGAACGGAGCGTGGACGGTTCTTGACTACAAAACGAACCGCGTGGACGCTGAGGGCGTCACTCAGGCTGCCGAGGAGTATCGGTTACAGTTGTACGTGTACGCCATGGCGGTCGAGCACGTGCAGGGACAGCCGCCTGCTTCGTTGGCGATTCACTTCCTCCGGCCGCAGGCCGAAGTGACATTTGACTGGGATGCCCAGGCCCGGCAACGGGGCCAAGAATTGGTCGACCGGGCGATTGCCTCCGTTCGCGAGGAGGCACAGCAGCGATATCTCCAAGAATCCACCTACTGAACCGTGATGTCTGAAGCATCTGCCCCTCCATCCCAGCGAGAATTTGCTTTGGAGGTGGTGCGCCAGCTTCGTGCGGCTGGGCATGAAGCCCTGTGGGCAGGCGGCTGCGTGCGAGACGCCCTGCTGGGCGTCTCGCCCAAAGATTACGACGTTGCCACCAGTGCACTGCCCGAACAAGTACGAACGGTGTTTGGCAGGCGACGAACGTTGCCTTTGGGCGCCGCGTTTGGGGTCATTACCGTGTTGGGTCCTAAGCATGCAGGCCAAATTGAAGTTGCCACATTCCGGACCGAAAGGGACTACGCCGATGGCCGCCGGCCTGATCGCGTGGCTTTCACCACTGCTGAACACGACGCGAGCCGGCGTGACTTTACGATCAACGGCTTGTTCTACGATCCGGTTGACGAGCTGGTCGTGGACTATGTCGATGGCCAGGTGGACCTTCGTGACAAGGTGATCCGCGCGATTGGCGATCCGGCTCAGCGCTTTGATGAGGACAAGCTGCGGATGCTGCGAGCCGCGCGATTTGCGGCTGCGCTAGGCTTTCGGATTGAGCACAACACAGCCCAGGCCATCGTCGAACATGCCAAGGAAATCACCGTCGTCAGTGCCGAGCGCATCGGTAGCGAGCTGCGCCGCATGTTGCTCGACGCCAAGCGGGCGATGGCCGTCGCGTTGCTACAAGAGTTGGCTTTGCTGCCAGTCGTCTTGCCAGAACTGAGTGACTACCTACCGGACGACATGTCAGCTTTTGACAACGCCAGCAAACGGCTGTGCCAGCCGAGTTTGTCGGTGGTGTTGGCGTGCTTGCTGCATCCGCACGTGGAGCCTATCGCCATTGGCCGCCGAGCCAAGGCGCTGAAGTTTACCCGGAAGGAGTCGGAACGTGCTCAGTGGCTATCCGAGCACGTGAGCGAGATCGCTGGAGCAGCCAGTAAGCCGTGGTCTCAGGTCCAACCTTTCCTTGCTCATGACGGCGGTGCTGAACTCGTCGCGTTGTACCAAGCTCTTCACGGAGAGGATAACGATAGCCGCTTTTGCAGGTCGAAGCTTGCCCTGCCAGTCGAGGAGCTTGATCCACCCCCGTTGCTGAGCGGTGGCGATCTTGTGCAGCAAGGCCATAAGCCGGGGCCACTTTTTTCGTCGCTGCTAAGCCGTATTCGGTCAGCTCAGCTCGATGGGGAGATTGCCACCCCCGAGCAAGCCATCCATTGGGTCCAGCAACAGACCGACGGCCAGTGAGCCGCGCCAGTGGGCGGTAGACGTTTTCACCGGCGGCACCTACCATCAAGCGAGCAACCTCCACCACGGATTGAGATTAGCATGGACATTGATTTCGTCGGGCTCTTGTCGCGCGTCCTTCATACCACTTGCGCTGCCACCCTATTGGGCGGTACCGTCTACCTGCGCTTCGTCCTGGCGCCGGCTGCCGGTGATGATGCGGAGTCCACTTGTTTCGCCGGGCGTCGCCGGGCTTGGTCGTCGTGTGTGGGCGTCTGCACCGGGTTGTTGCTGCTGAGCGGCTTATATAACTTCATCACCATCACCGCTGCCAACGAGAAGTTCCCGCCGCTCTACCATGCGGCCTTCGGAACAAAATTCTTGCTGGCGTTTGTTGTTTTCGCAATTTCTGCATTGTTGGCCGGCAAGACCAAGCTGGCGGAGAAGATGCGGACCCGGATGACGCGATGGTTGAATGTGACCCTCTTCGCAACCTTAGCTATCTTCGTGTTAGCGGCGGTCATGAAAATGGCGCCTCACATCCCTAAGCCAGAGTTCGATTCAGAGGCCCCGACTTTCCAAGCGGAAGAGACTGGGGACATGGGACAAGGCGTTCCCACGCTTCCCGAATTCGAATGACGTATTGCCAACTCCAACTTTAGCCCCCCGCTCGCATGGATAAGAAGGCCAAGAAACGGATCGAAGTGCTCCGCAAGAAGATCACTTCCACGCAAGAACGCCTCAACGGCGCCAAGCAGCAGATGGACGACCCCACCGAGGTGGCGGAGTACGAAAAGACTATTGCTGATGCTAAGGCGGAAATCGAGAAGCTCAAGGGAAGCTGACCCTGAGGGACTCGTTAGCCGGCCTTCTTTGACACGCGGTATTCGGGTTCCGACTGCTGTCCACGGAACGCTCCCGGTTCGTCCACGCCGTCGCCATCCCAGTCGCCGACGATCGGTTGGTCGCCCTCGGTGCCAAGCTCAAACGCGGTGTCGACAGCGTCTAGCGTGCGATTCCCGTTGGTGTCCACCAACCACTGACCACCGCGAAAGACCCCCAAGTCGTCGGAGCCGTCTCCGTTCCAGTCGCCCACAGCAGGCAAATCGCCAGCGGCGCCGAACTGGTAACTCTCGTCGGCGTCGGTGAGTCGGCCATCGCCGTCGGTGTCCAACTGCCAGGCGCCATCCCGGAAGACGCCGATGGTGCGAATGCCATCACCGTTCCAGTCGCCGGCAATTGGAGTATCGCCCGGAACTCCGTAATGGAAGACGTGGTCGATGACGTCCGCCCGGCCGGCCCCGCGCACCGTTTTCCGTAGCAAGCGGGCGCCGCTTGTGGCGTCTTCGAGGGTCGGCGGCAGGTTCTTGCTCATGGGCGTGCCGTCAGAGTTTGCCAGCCGCGTGGGATGATTGTCTGCGTCTGGAAGGCCAGGTTCGCGTGCAATCGCATGGGGGTCGCGCGGCCAAGCCGGCCCGAAGATGCCGATGTCGGTCTTGCCGTCGCCGTCCCAGTCGCCCGTGACAGGCAGGTCGGCCTCGGATCCTAGCTGCGCCCAAAGGTCGCCACGATCCCATCGCCCATTACCATTGAGATCCAGGTACCAGTAGCCCGCGACGAAGATGCCAATCTCGTCGTCTCCGTCGCCGTCCCAGTCGCCCGAGACGGGAATCCCTTCATCGTTGCCGAATACGAAGCGACGAATGTCCTCGGCCTGCTGATCGTCGTTGATCAGGCACCACTCCGCATGCTCCATTTCGGCGTTTTCCCAAGCCGCTACGTCCATTTGGCTAGCAACCATCCGTAGGGAAGCCTCTTGAGTTTCAATCGCTCGTGGTTCGCCCGCATTGACGACGCTCAGGTGCCAGGTCCAGCCGAGAGCTCGGCTCGACCCCCCAAAGATCGCTTCGGGCGTCGTTGGCGGAGGCAATAGCGGCGGAAGCACAGGTGACTGGGCAAAAACTGGCGGTGGCGAAAACACCGGCGGTTCGGGTGGCGGTTCCGGGGTTTCCGGCGGTACAAACGTCGGCTGGCCACGCACCTCGCTAAAGTTGTTCTCAATCGAGTTTTGACCCACGCCTACGGTGATGCGTAGTAGGGCGTCGGGGCCGAAACGGAGCCGAAATTGCTCGATTGCCTGCTGCTGCCCCAGCGAGAACTGGAAGACTTGCCCGCCGGCGGGGATTGGTGCATTGACGGCTAGGCCGCCCAAAGAGCCGGGCGTGTCGACGCCATCCACGAGACCTTCGGGATGAATCTCGACAACCGCATAGACACCGCCCGGAAGTCCCGTGAACTCATAGTAGCCGTTGGCGTCGGTCACCGTCGTGATGGGACCGTTTGCATAGAAGCCTGGCAGTGCTTCCTCGCCAAAAATGGGATCTCCAGAGATACCATTGCGTAGCTCGACCACAACCCCATCCAACGGGGTGTCATCGGCAGTGCGTTGTCCGTCGCGCAAGGCGGCAATCTGGCTAGGCGTCAGATCATCGACGTTAGGAATCGGAGCCCCGTCGATGAACACATAGCCTGACAGCTGAGCCGGCGGCGTTTCGCAGAAGTCGTAGTTGACCCAGTGCTGATCCGATCCGACTTGGATATCGCCAATCAAGTCTTGGTTCAAAGAGGAGCCGCCGCCGTTGCCCACATGGTTGCCCAGGTTGAAGTAACCGGTCGGCTGGATTTCGCGGACGCTGTAGCTGCCTGGTTCGAGATTATCGAATTGGTAGCGGCCTTCGGAGTCGGTCAGCGTGGTTGCCACCACTTGGCCTTGCTCGTTGAGCAGTTCAATGGTGACCCCTTCGATCGGCGGATCATTTTCGTCGACTTCGCAATTAGGGTCGGTCGTGGCGTGGACCCGTCCGGCTATGCTGCCGCCTAGCAGTTCGCCAAAGTTGTTCTGCTGCGAGTTGTCGCCGAACGTCAGCATGATCTCAGCAATCATGTCGTTCGTGGAAGCATCGCCGCCGAGGGTGCCAGGCGTGTCCTGACCGTCGTACCAACCTTCCGGTTGGATTTCCATCACCGCGTACTTGCCTGGAGCCAGATCCGTAAACTGATAAAAGCCCGCCGCATCGGTTACCGCCGTACGGCCGGTTTCGATGCCGTCTTTCAAGAGTTTGAGGGTAACGCCGGCGATGGGGTCTTCGTTGACGAATTGGCCGTCGTCATTGCGATCGTGATAGACGAAGCCCGAGAGCGACGCGCCAAAGTGCTCGCAGAAGTGGTAGCCCAGGGCGTTCTCACCGCTGCCAAGGACAATGCCACTGATCAGGTCGTCGGATGCCACGCCACCTGCTTCGCCGACGTTTTCACCGCCGTCAAACAGGGGGCGTCCATTGTGGTCGGTTGGTTGCGACTCGCGGATCTGGTACTCGCCTGGCCGCAAGCCATCGAAGCGATACTGCCCGTCGGTGTCAGTAAAGGTTGTGGCCACCACTTCCCCAGCAGCGTTCAGCAGCTCGATCTTCACGCCGGCGAGCAACACATCGGGGTTCTCGAAATCGCAATCCGGCCCATTCTCCGCATGGACGCGGCCGCCAAGCGAAGCGCCCAGCAATTCGCCAAAGTTGTTCTGCTGGGAATCGTCGCCAAAGTTGAGCATGATCTGAGAGATCATGTCGTTCACAGAAGTGTCGCCACCGGTGGTACCGGCCGTATCCTTGCCGTCAAAGAATCCGGCGGGCTGGGTTTCCATGACGGTGTACTTGCCAGCGTTTAGGCCCACAAACTCGTAGAAACCGGCCCCGTTGGTCGTGGTGGTCGCAACCGTGGCGCCGGTATCATCGAGCAGCTTCACTTCGACACCAGCGATGGGGTCTTCCGTACTGTCGAAAACGCCATCGTCGCTCTGGTCGTGGTAGACGAAACCCGACAGGGTGGCTCCGACGTGTTCACAAAAGTCGTAATTGATCGCGTTCACCTCAGATCCAATCACGATGCCCGTGATCAGATCATCAAAGACATTGCCGCCAGCCGACCCGGCCCGTTCACTACCGTCGTAGTAGTCAGCCGGCTGAATCTCACGCACCTGATACTCACCAGGCGCGAGGTCGTCGAATTTGTAGCGACCTTGGTCGTCTGTGGTGGTGGTGCGAATCACATTGCCATCAGCATCGAGCAGCTCGATCACCACGCCGGAGAGCAGAATCTCTGGCTCGTCGAAGTCGCAGTCAGGACCTGTGGAGGCATGCACACGGCCGGCAATGCTTCCGCCGAGCTGCTCGCCGAAGTTGTTGTCTGTCGAGTTGTCTCCAAAGGTCAACATGATCTCAGCGATCATGTCGTTGGTCGAGGTATCTCCCCCTAACGACCCGGCTGTGTCTTTGCCGTCGTACCAACCGTCGGGCTGGACCTCCATGACGCTGTACTTGCCTGGCGCCAGGTCGGTGAATTTATAGAAGCCGTTGCTGTCCGTGATCGCAGTCTGACCGGTCTCAACGCCATCCTTTAGTAGCTTGAGCGTAACACCAGCGATTGGGTCTTCGCCCGCAAACTGGCCATCGTCGTTGCGGTCATGGTAGACGAAGCCAGACAGCATCGCCCCCAGGTGCTCGCAGAAGTCGTAGTTCACCGCGTCCTGGCCAGAGCCAATGGCGATGCCAGAGATCAGATCATTTCCAACCGTTCCGCCTGCGGTTCCGGCGCGCTCGCCGCCGTCAAACAGAGCTTGTCCATTGACGCTGCTCGGCTGGATTTCCCGCACCTGGTACTCACCAGGAGCAAGTCCCTCAAACTTGTATCGGCCGTTCTCATCGGTCGTGGTGGAGCGGAGCACGCTGCCTTGAGAATCGAGGAGCTGAATCGTCACGCCGCTCAGCAAGATGTCAGGGTTGTCAAAATCGCAATCGGGATCATTCGAGGCATGGACTCGGCCGGCGATGCTGCCTGCCAAGAGTTCGCCAAAGTTGTAGTCCGTGGCGTTGTCTCCAAAGTCCAACATCGCATCGAGAATGATGTCGTTTCCAGCCACGCCGCCATGGCTGCCTGCCGTGTCCTTGCCATCCAAGAAAGGCGCCGGCTGCTCGACCTCACGCACGCCGTACTTCCCGGCAGTCAGATTCAAGAACTCGTAGTAGCCGTCAGCGTTGGTCACGGTCGTCACGCCTGTGCCGAGCCCGTTCTCATCGAGCAGCTCGATGGTCACCCCTGCGATGGGATCCTCGGTGGCGTCGAACACGCCGTCGTCGGACTCATCGTGGTAGACATAGCCAGAAATGCTCGCCAGTGGAATCTGCGGCGCGTGCGCCACGGCCCCCGCCGTGCGGTCCACCTTGTTGTCCGCCGCCTCGAAGCGGTCGTCAGGAAGATCGAGTTCAAGATTGGTTGCGGCTTCGGCGTCGTCGCGACGCCCGTCGAAGAAGTCGTAGTACCTGCCTGAGAGCGTGAGATCGACGAATCCCGTCGCCGAGAACTCGCCTACCATCGAGGTAAAATGAAACTCGGCTCCTTCGGCCAACGAGTTGTCCAACGGTGCACCAGTATCGGGATCGTAGGACTGGTGTTCGTCGACGTCAACGGAGAAGAGCAGCTTCTCTCCGGCGTCAAACCCGCTGAAATCGAAGACGACACTCGTCCCGCCATCAACGATCGTGACGCCCGTCACCTCGAAACCCTCGGAGCTCACGATACTGAGTGGCACCGAGTCAAAGGTGCCGCGACCTCCGGCGGCAATGTCAAAGAAGATATCACCAGGTGTTAGCCCATCGCCAAGTTTGTCGCCATCGATTGTCAGGCGATCAAGCGTGGTTCCTTCAGCTCCACCAACGAAGGAGACTTCGATGATGTCCGGTTCACTATCGTCGCCGGTTGATTCCTCGAAGTAGACCGAACCCAGCAGCACGTCTTCGGGCGCCAGGCCATCGCCGGCCAGCATCTGACGTGATTCGAGTTGCTCGACCGTTGCGCGGCGAGCCCCGCCCTTGGTTGGCGGCGCAACCGGCTTGGTGAACAGGCGTAGCGAGCTAAGTAGTCCCACTGGTTTCCTCCTTGAAACCCCTCGTTGAATCGTCTGTAAACTTCGCGTCACCCCGAAGATCGCCTATCGCAACGTTCCATTGGTCGCCGTCGTGGCGGTATCTGCTTGTGGCTGGATGCTCCAAATGCAGATCGTTGTGTCGTAGCTGCCGGAAACAAGCTTGGTGCTGGCGTCGTTGCGAGCCAACGAGGTGACGGCGCCGGTATGACCCACTAGTCGTCGTGAGACGCGCTGCTGCGGGACGTCCCAGATGGTGATCGCGTTGTCCGTGCCGCCAGCGGCTAGTCGGTTGTCACCCAGATAGAGCAGTGCGCGAACCTTGGCAGGACGCACGGGCAGCTCGTCGGAGAGTTCGCCGCTGGTGACATTCCATACGCGAATCCACTCGCCGTCGCCAGCGGTCGCCACGGACTGGCTATCGGGCGAGAAAGCAACGGCGTGAATCCGGCGAGTGGCGGCCGGGATGTCCTTCCCGGGCAAACCAGAGATCAGGTCCCAAACTCGCAGTCGACCATTGCGGCCAGCTGCGGCCATCCAGCGGCCATCGGGCGAGACACTCACGCAGCGGGTGTCCTGGCAAGGGCATTCGTAGGTACGGTCCAGCCCTCCACTAGAAAGGCTGAACAACCGCATTGGATCACGGAAGCCGGCCGTCAGGAGTTGTTGGCCGTTTGGATGGAAAGCCACCGAAGCCAATGAGCCGCCAGCCAGATGGGAAGTCCTCTCTGGCTGATTGGTGTTCTGCAGTGCCCAGAGGCACAGCCGACGATCGGCGCCAACCGATGCCAGCTTGGTGTCGTCCGCGGCAAATTGCAGTCCACGAACCCAATCGTCATGGCCTGTCAGGCGAAGGCTTACCTGGTCAGCAGACCCTTGCCAGATCCGGACAACGTGATCGTCTCCCCCAGCCGCAATGGTCTTGCCGTCGGCTGACATCGCGACGGCGGTCGCCACGGCGGGGCGGCTCTCAGGATCGTCTGCCACCCGCAAGACGCGGTCGGGCCTGGAAGGACCACCGGCACCAGCCAATGAGGATGTGCTAGCAACAGCGACTAGCAGTCCGGCAACGAACCGAAAGGGCAGTAGCGTGGCAGACACAATCGAACTCCGGTCGATGAGGGCAGGGGATAGCTTCTCCTGCTCTATCGACCAAGCACGCGACCAGACCCGAGCAAAGTTTTCCGGTTCTTGATGTTGGGAAGCCTGGGCGGATTGAAGCGCTTACAACTGACGCTAGCAATGCCACTAGGGGCGGTCGTTATCGGTCGCCTTGGGGACCATGTCCACGGCTCCCGCGCTCGACTTTTCTTCGTCAGCCGGCTCGCTTGCTAACCGCTGCTGCCGATCGGCGATTTGCTCACGGAAATCACCTTCGAGGTCGAAAGCCTCGATGATGTCCCAGAGTGGAAAGTCGTCGGGAATCGATTCGTCGAGCTGTTCGAGGACGCGATAGTAGTCCTTGATGAAGATCATCAGATCGTCCCCAGTTGTGCCTTCGGGGTCTTTCAAGTCTTCAAACTGATCCAAGACCGTCCGCCACTTCAAGAAAGACTGCTCATAGAGTGGCTTGGCCGCTTCGGGCTTCAAGTCTTGGGTGAAGGCCTGGTCGGCCTGAAAGATGAGCTTACGCGCGGCAATGGCGTCATCGGTTTGCTCAAACTTCGTCCGTGTGAGCCAGTAGTCGTAGTTTGCTGTGTCCTTGTAGCTCTTGGTAAACCGCAGCCGCTCGGCGGCAGCTTCCAGGTCGGCAGCAGTTTGCAGGGCTTCGTTTCGCAGTTTGGGCTGATCCTGGGCGATTTGCTCTGCGAGGTCCAAAGGGTCGTAAGCCAGCTTGCTCTCCGCTTCGTAGCGAAGCGTCAGAGCACGCTCATCCCACTCCTCGCCCTCTTCAAGCGTCTTGTCGAGCGCCGCGAGCTGCTCCGGCGTTAGCGCTGAGCGGAGTTTGGCTTTGAGGTTGTCTATCGATTTAGGATGCAGTCCGTCCAGCTTCTGCTGAAGCTCCGCGACACGGTTGGTGAGGAACTCTTCCTGCCCCAATCGCACCGTGCCGCCTAGGGAGTGCTTGACCTCCCGATTGCCGAAGCGGTTCCATTCCCGCTCTCCAATTTCCCATCCTTGTCTGGCCCGATCGAACTCGCCCTCGCTCTCAATGGCATCCGCATAGTTCATTTGCCACTTGGGGGCGCTCGAATAGAACACCACGGGGCTTTTCTTGCCGTAGCCGCGTCCTTTGTCGTCTGAGGCGATGACGCTACGTTCATACCATTGCTTGCCTACGAGCCAATTGTCACGTTGGCTTAGGGGACGTTCGCCGTGGTATTCATCGTCAGCCTTGAAGAGCCGTCGGTACTGTTCCACTTCGTCGGCGCGACCAATCTTGTAGCCGACGAACCAGCCCAGCTCCCACAGTAGTTGCGTATTGTCGCGGTTGTAGCGTTGTCCCTTCTCCATGAACTCGATTCCACGGCGGACGTAGTAGTACCGATCCCGGTAGTCGTCGAACTCAACGGAGAGGTTGTAGCTTTGGTTCCAGGCTTGGAACTTCCAGAAGGTCACGAAGTTCGGCTGGAGCTTGGAAAGTTGATCGAGCGTGGCGGTCAGCTTGCTCCAGTTTTCAGTCTTCTTGTACTCGTTTGCTTGACCCCACAGGAGGTTTACCGCGACGCCGCGTAGGCCGAACGTCGCCAATTTCATAGTTGCGCTGGCGGGGTCGATCTCTCCCAAATCGGCTTGCCCCAGTTCGTACTCGTCGCGCAGCTGAGCGATGACGCCGCCTTGGTCGTCAATCGTGCGTGGGAGTCCCAACATGGAGAGGGGCACCAACAACACTGCCATGGCGCCGACGTAGGCAATCTTGCGATAGAATCCGCTGCGCTCGTTCATTTCGCCACCTCACGAGTCCGCAAGAAGAAGTATCCGGCGATTGCCAGTCCAATGATATAGGCCAGGGCGATCGCTAGCTCGCGACCGATCACTGGCCCAGGAATCGAGAAGCCTTCAGCTACGTAGCGCACGGAACTGAGCGTTTTGAAGTCGGGCAGAATGTAGGCAACGTACTCAAGCATGCCCTGCACGATGTCGTCGGCGCCCTTCATTAGTTTCACCGTTAGCGAGTTCTCATCAAAGGGCTTGGTCAGATTCATCCCGGTAGGGATCCTCACCAAGGACTCAAAGGGGCCCCCGCCGTAAACCTTGGTGCCATCGGGCTGGACGCCCGTGGCAACGCCAATGAGGAAGTCCCGCGAGAAGCCCAGTAAGATGAACGACGCGGTGAACATCATGGCGATCGGGCCATTGAGCAGGGTGCTGGCCGCCACGCCGATGGTGATGACGATCACCATTTGCACCCAGATTCCCAGGTAGCCTTTCACAAAGTTCCAACCTGGCGTGCCCTCTGGCAGCCGGACGTAGCAATCTGCCTGGGCAAAGCCATAGTACTGGGCGGGCTCCAGGCACTGCACAATGACCTCCAGGCGGCCATCCTTGGTAACCAGATCTTCTAGAAGGTCGATGGCATTCATGTCGCCATCGAACTGCTCTCGCGGGAGATCAAAGGTATCGATCGCGGCGTCCTTGGCGCCAAAAGTCTCAATGTTGTTCTTCAGCTTGGTGTCGGGATTGCGTAGTTGAATACTGCCTTGGATGGGGCGATTGATATTGCCCTTGTAAGTTCGGAATACGCGCACCTGCAATTCGAGCGGGAGTACCGCAGACTCCCCGCTGTCGTCCAAGACGGTCTCATCAATTCCTGAGAAGGTCCAAATGGCGGCGGCTTGGCTGCCACCCCGAATGAAGCTGCGATACTGCCATTCGTTTCCTACGTTTACGCCACGGTCCTTGCGCACGCCATTGGCGTCTAGGAAGTAGAGCGACCCACGCTGTGGCACCCGTGCCCGTAAAAATCCGCGGGCGCCCAGGGTAACGTTCTGGTTGGGTCCAAAGGTATGGTCATGGCCATGGTCGGAGAGAGCGACGCCGTAGCCGTCGGGGTTGGCTTCGATGCGGTGCTGGTGACGGTGAGCAGACTCGGTGACGCCGCGAAGCCCCACCACTTCACCGCTGCTTGCCCGCAGCTCTTGCCAGCTGTCTCGGTCCAACTCGTGCGTGTGATCGAGCGCGCGATTGACAAACACGTAAGATGACACGCCCATGATGGCGAGCATCACGGTACCCACGAGCGTGAAGCCCAGCATCCGCCCCAGGACGATGTCTCCGGCGCGGACCGGCTTGGTGACAATCGTGTAGATGGTTTTCGATTTGAAGTCATTCGGCAAGCTAAACGCGCTGAGCAGCAAGCCAAGCAGCAACGCGAGGTAAGTCGTCGCCGTTAGAACGAAGCTGAGATACAGCTTGCCCGGTTCTCGATAGTCGCCCGTGGGCAGGAACCAGCTGGCGAACAGCAAGATGCCGAAGAATACAATCAGGCCCACCCAAACCCGGGCGCGCATCGCTTCCTTAACCGCAAGCCATGCCAGGGCAGTGACCCTGCCCGGCGAAATTCTGGTCAGCTCGTAAACGCCATGGCTGACGGTCTGGTACGTCAGCACGCCAGCCTTTAGCGGCCCGTAGCGAACCAGCATGACCAAGTATCCAAGCAACAGAGCAATCACCGCCATCACGGCGATGGTTAGCCCAAACTGCGCCAGTGCCGGCGGGTAGACTTCGTCACCTTGCAGCAACCAGCCAAAGAAGTTCGAGATCTCGTTCTCAACAACCATGAACCGAAGGAGGCCTCTATTGCGAATGGGCTGCCGCCCAAGGTGAGCTTAAACAGGGGAGAGTTTGAACAAGGAGAAGTAGAACTAGTTGGGTTCGCCATCGGCCGGTGGCGCGGCGGACTCGGGCGCGGCTGTACTGGCAGCTTCAGCGACGACGCGGCGCCCCGGTCTTGCTTCACTGTCCCGCACGATGGAGAGAAACAGATCTTCCAGCGTTGTCGTGGGATTCTCGATGCTGAGCAACTCGCCTTGGTGGCGCTCAATGACCGAACGGATCTCGTTCTGGCACTCAGGGCTCAAGCCCTTGGCTTGAATTTGCGTGGTGTCGGCCACTTTCAGAAGAGAATCAACCCGGCCTAGCTCCTTGAGCTCGCCCTGGTGAAGGATCGCGATCCGATCGCAGACATCCTGCACGTCTGCCAGCAGATGGCTACACATGACAATCGTCTTCCCTTCGTCGCGGAGCTGCAGGATCATATCCTTCATCTCGCGTGTGCCGATGGGGTCCAGGCCACTAGTCGGTTCGTCTAGCAGAATGAGATCGGGTTCGTTGATCAAGGCTTGCGCGAGGCCGATCCGTCGTGTCATGCCTTTGGAGTATTCACGAAGTTGTCGCTTCCGGGCGCGGCCGATTTTTACCATATCAATCAGCTTATCGATTCGCTGTTTGCGAACGTGCGCAGGAATCTTGAACAGCCGACCGTAAAAGTCGAGCGTTTCTTCCGCGTTGAGAAAGCGGTAAAGGTAAGACTCTTCTGGCAGGTAGCCGATGCGCTCATTCTTGGCCACATCGTTGGCGTTCTTGCCGAGAACCAACGCTTGGCCTTCGGTGGGAAACAGCAGTCCAAGCAGCAGTTTGATGGTCGTCGTCTTGCCAGATCCATTGGGGCCCAGCAGTCCAAAGATTTCGCCCTTGTGGACTTCAAGATCGAGCGCCTTCAAAGCGCGGACTTTTTCGCGGCCCCAAAAGTCGCGATACACCTTGGTCAAAGCCCGTGTTTCGATCACGGTCTCGCTAGACATCAACCACCTCGAAAGAACCTGTCCCAGACAAAGTCACCGGCTGCAGCCGGCAACGACGTGATGAACTCGCCCTGGAAGAAAAGCCGTGCGCTGCGATTGCTACGCATTGCTGAACCAGAGAGTTCACCGAGCCGGCAATTGCGGCTTACGGCTCGGGGAAACGGGCCCCGCATCCGAATCGGTTACTATAAATTCGCGTTGGCAGACTCGCAAGCTGCTGACGCGCCGCCTTGAGGGCGGGTTACCCCTCGAATCGGAGTAATGCGTACTTCTTCTTGCCGGATCGCAGCACCATGACCGTATCGGTGGCGAGGTGGTCCGCTCCTAGGGGCTGGAGCGGATCGGAAACCGGCTGGTTGTTGATGTAGGCCCCGTTGCCTTGTACGAGCCGACGGGCGTCGCTCTTGGACTTGGTTAGCCCTGCCTCGACGAAGGCATCAACCACGGTCAGTCCGTCATCGGTAAGCTTGGTCATCGGCAGGCTCCTGCTAGGCACGTCACCCAGCGACTCGACCAGTTCCGCGTCTGACAGCTCGTTCAAACTGGTTGAGAAAAGCTTCTTGGTCGCCTCTTGCGCCGCCGCCAATGCCTCCTCACCGTGCACAAGCTTGGTGAGTTCCTCAGCTAGGCGCCGCTGGCTCTCTCGCTTAGCGGCGTCGGCTTGTCGCGAGGCATCTAAGGCTTCGATCTCTTCGTGGGACAACTCCGTAAGCATCCGTAAGCAGTTGCCCACATCGGCATCGTCCGTGCCAAACCAGTATTGGTAAAAGTCGTACGGGCTGGTTCGGTCGGCAGAAAGCCAAATGGCGCCAGACTCGGTCTTGCCCATCTTGGTGCCATCGCTCTTGGTCAGCAGCGGCCACGTGCACCCGTAGAGCTGGGCGCCGTGCATCCGCCGGCCCAAGTCGATGCCCGCGGTGATGTTGCCCCATTGGTCGCTACCGCCAGCTTGCAGCTCACAGTCATGCTGGTTGAAGAGATGAACGAAATCGTAGGCCTGCAACAGCATGTAGCTGAACTCCGTGTAGCTCATGCCAGAGTCGCCGCCCAGCCGACTCTTCACTGAGTCCTTGCCCAGCATCACGTTGACGGGGAAGTTCTTGCCGACGTCTCGCAAGAACTCCAGGTAGCTCCAAGGACCAGTCCAATCAAAGTTGTTGACTAACTGAGCTGGGTTCTCCGTCGTCTCGAAGTCCAGGAACCGCTGCATCTGCTCGGCTAGGCCGTCAACGTTGTGCTGAAGGTCTTCTTTGCTTAACAAGTTCCGCTCGGCGCTCTTGCCACTGGGGTCGCCGATCATGCCGGTCGCGCCACCCACCACGGCGATCGGCGTATGGCCTGCTTGCTGAAAACGCCGTAGGACGATCAAGCCCAGCAAGCTGCCCACGTGAAGGCTGTCTGCGGTGGGGTCGAAACCGGCGTACACAGTCCGCGGTCTCTCGGCGAGCCACTCGCCAAGTTTTTCGTCCGTGGTTTGGTGGACCAGGCCACGCCATTGGAGGTCGTCAAAAAAGGTCATGTCAGCACACTACTTGGGCATCGGCCGCTACTAGGCATCGAGAGGATTATTCCGCTGCGCCGAACGTGAAACTTCATCGCCAAAGGTCGTCATTGGCAAACGGATTGCCGCCCTTTGGCTTGGGCGGAGGAGCAGACTTGATAACGAGTTCGGCAAGTTTCATGTCCGGCTTGGCGGTGATCTTGAGGTTCAGCGGTGAGCCCTCCACGATCTCCACGGAGTGGCCAAGCTGCTCAATCAGCTGTGAATCGTCGGTTGCTTGGTCAACGCCCGATTGCTCGTAGGCTGCCGTCAGCCAGTCGCGACGAAACGCCTGCGGTGTTTGGGCGGCCCAGAGTCCCGCGCGGGGGACGGTCTCGGAGACCACCATCTTCTCTCCTCGTTTAAGAGTCGAAGCAACCGGCGTTGCCAAGATCGCGGCACCCGAATGACGAGTTTTTTCGAACAGTCGATCGATATCTTTGTCAGTCACGCATGGCCGGGCGGCGTCGTGCACGGCAACAAAGTCGCCGTCTTTCACCTTTGCCAAACCGGCCTTTACGGAGTCTGCCCGCTCGGTGCCGCCAGTGCACACATCAAGCCCCAGGATGGCGATGTTGGCGCCGAATTTGTCGTGGAAGTCGTCTCGATCTGCTTCCGCGATCACCACAATCACCTGGCTAACGTCGTCGCGATTGAGAAATCGCTCGGCCGAGTGGAGCCAAACTGCGCGACCGGCGAGCGGGGCGAAGACTTTCTTGTAGGCCCCTGAAAATCGGGTGCTCTTGCCAGCGGCTACGACGATGACGGCAAACTTGCTCATGCCGCCAATTTACACTAGCGCGGGAACTTAGGTGAACCGCCGATTCACGACCGCCTCGCCCCGCCGGGCCAGGGCGTTGTCAATCTCCACTTGCTGCTCGCGTGAGAGTTGCCAGCCCATGGCGCCCGCCGTTTCTTCGATCTGCCACGGCCGCTTGGCGCCACAAAGTACCGCAGTGATGCCCGGTTGATTCATCGTCCAGTTGATCACCAGCTGAGCAACGGTCCGTGCGCATTGCCGGGCGATCGTGCGTAGGTCGGCCAAGAACTGCTGGTTGCGTTGCCACTCCTCACCTTGATACATCGGGTAGGAGCGTCGCTTATCATCGGCGGCAAGGCGCCCGTCCCGTGGTAGTCGATCGGCCAGCAGGCCCTTCATGAGCGGCCAGTAGGTCATAACCGCCACGCCATGGGACCGGCACCAGGGAAGGGTCTCTTGCTCGATGCCGCGCTGCAGCATGTTGTACGGCAGCTGAACGGCAGCGAGGGGGCAGACCGAGTGAAACCGCTGGATTTGCTCCAGAGAACAGTTCGATGCCCCAATCAAGCTAGCCTTGCCAGCCTGCTGCAGCTCCAGCAATGCCCCGGCTGAATCTTCAATAGGCACAGCGGGATCTGGCGAGTGCAGATAGAGAAGTTCGACGTGCTCGGTTTGGAGCCGCCGCAGGCTCTCTTCGCACTGGGTGGTGAGTGTCTCCGGCCGGGCGTCCTGCGTCATCTCACCACCTTCGTAGTGGATGCCACCTTTCGTCGCGACAATGGCTTGCTCGCGGCGGTCGGCAAGAGCCTGACCCAGCAGACGTTCACTTTCTCCGCTGGGGCCGTAGACATACGCGTTGTCAAAGTGATTCACGCCGCTGTCGAGGGCCGCATGAATGGTGGAGATACTGGAGCCATCGCTGACGTTGAGTGTTGTTACTCCAGCCATGGGCCAGCAACCCAGCGCTACCGGGGCAACGGTCAAGCCACCTTTGCCTAACGGCCGCAAAGGCTCGGCATCGAGAACACTCATTTCGAGGCGCCTGTTGCTGCGGGGCGCCGGGGTGTGTACAGGCAACAGTCTTGTGGGCACACGTCATGGTTCGCGGGGTACTGCCCGACCGCGGGACGAGGCGGCTGATCGCCGCGTTCGCTCGCGATCCGTTCCTCCAAGAGCTCGCGAATCATGCGAATCGCACGAGGGTGAACTCCCATGGTCGCAGCACGAACCATGTTGATCCCGAGTTTCTCGCACAGCTGTTTCGCTTCGGTATCGAGATCGAACAGTACTTCCATGTGGTCCGATACGAACCCGATGGGCATGATGATAAGGTCAGTCAGGTTGTCCTCGGCGTGCAATCGCTCGATGTGATCGCAGATGTCGGGTTCTAGCCAGGGCTGTTGTGGGGGACCACTGCGGCTTTGGTAGACGAGTTCCCAGTCTTGATGCCCCAGCGACTCAGCTGTTAGGCGGCTCGCCTCGGTCAGTTGTCGTTGGTAGGCACAGTTGTCAGCCATGCCCATCGGGATGCTATGCGCGGTAAACAGCACCCGGGTCGTCGAGCGCCGTTCCGGAGGAACCTGCTCCAGAGCTTCCCGTAAGTGGTGGGCGTTGGTCTCGATGAAACCAGGGTGATTGTAAGGCATGCGTAGCTTGTCGACCCGCGGGGCGCCTTCGCCCAACTGCTCACACGCTTGGAGGATGTTCTCCCGATACTGTCGGCAACCCGAGTAGCAACTAAAGGTGCTGGTGAAGAAAGCGATGGCCCGTTTCACGCCGTCAGTCTTCATCTGCTGAAGCGTATCAGGCAGCAGGGGCTTCCAGTTGCGATTGCCCCAGTAGATAGGTAGCTGAGGACCGTGCTCCGCAAGTTCTTCTTCCAGTGCAGCGATCAGTTCCCGACATTGTCCATTGATAGGGCTCACGCCGCCAAAGTGTTGGTAGTGCTCCGCGACCTCCAGCATCCGTTCGTGCGGCACGTTCTTGCCCCGCAAGACGTTTTCCAAGAAGGGCATCACGTCATCGGGCCCTTCAGGGCCACCAAAGGAGACAATCAGCAGGGCGTCGTAGGGATTGCTCATAGCCATCCGTGCGGGGTTTCGTGCTGGGCGTACGACTAACGGTTTGGGGCTCACGCGAACGGACTGGTTTGCTGGCACTGTCCGTACGCGCATGAAAAAGCGACCAGCCGAGCAAACTTGGCGTGGTCGCAATAGTGTAGAGGGTGTTCTACGAAATGACCCCAACGGGGTTCGAACCCGTGTTGCCGGCGTGAAAGGCCGGAGTCCTAGACCACTAGACGATGGGGCCGGTGGGGCAACCGCGTGCGGTCGCGCAAGCAGATTGTATAAGCGGGCTAAGCAGGTGGGTCAACCCGGTCCTCCTAGCTCCCGAAGTCCTGTCTTCGGCACACAAGGGCGCACAGATAGAACAAAAAGGGATCACCAGGAACTGCTGAGACCAAAGAGGGCGCACTGAACGCTGGCAGCGTCGGCGCCGCGGAGGGTGCTGAGGACCCTCGGGACGGGCTTCGCTCTTACTCGGCAGCGCCGGTGGTGTCTTGCTCAACAGGCGCCGCGGTTTCGCTGGGGGTCTGATTGCGACGAATCGCTTCGTAGACCTCGTTGCGATGAACGGGCACTTCTTTGGGAGCTTCGACACCAAGGCGTACTTTGTCACCACGAATTTCTACCACCACAATGGTGATATCATCGTTGATGACAATGCTCTCGTTCTTCTTCCTAGACAGGACCAACATGGTCGATTCCTTCAATTCGACGGGGCAGGCGGCGGTCGCCAGTGCCGTCTTGGGCGTGATCCGGTCGCCGTCGAAATACCACTTTGGGTACTTGACAGGGGCCCACCGCGGGCTCCCGAACCACGTGTTTCCTCGATCCACTCTACGTGGCCTGGGGCGGTAGTCAAGAAAACGGGAGGGGGGAATCCATTGATTTTTGCCACCGGGACGGTAAATTGGCACGTTTTTTCCTGCCAGGCGGTGGTTTTTCGTTCTTCCGTACTAAAATCACCCCGCGTTGCCGTTCGCCCAAGTCGCCCAATCGGGCTAGACACCTCGCCCGGGTGGGAGGCCGATAGGGCGCTCCAGAAGGGCGTCTGAGACGGGACACTCCAAGCAACGGACCCGAATAGTAGCACCGCACCCGAGCAGGCCGCTGCTTGCATCAAGGCCACGCAAGATGCTGTACGACACGCATGCTCATATCGACCAGGCAGACTTTGCCGACGACCTCGAAGGATTGTTGCAGAGAGCAAACCAGCATGGTGTGACGAGCGTTCTCGCTGTGGGTGTCACAGCCAACTCTAGCGCAGCCTGTGTCCGCATCGCAGAGGCCCATGACATGGTCGACGCCGCGGTGGGCATTCAACCGAACTACGTCGCTAAGGCGCAAGCCGAGGACTGGGACGCCATTGTCCGCTTATCCGACGATCCTCGCGTGATGGCGATCGGAGAAACCGGACTCGATCGCTACTGGGACGACACGCCATTTGACCAGCAAGAAGACTTCTTTGATCGCCACCTCCGCCTCTCCCAGCAAACCACGTTGCCATTCATCGTTCACATGCGCGAATGTGAAGATGACATCATGCGGATGCTCCGCCAGGCTCGTCAGCGCGGCCCCCTGCGAGGCGTGATGCACTCTTTCACAGGTGGCGCGGAGATGGCGGCTGAGTGCGTTGAGTTAGGCCTGCACATTAGCTTTGCTGGGATGGTGACCTTCAAGAAATCGGAGGCGTTGCGAGCAGTCGCCAAGACCGTTCCGGCGAATCGCCTGCTGGTGGAGACAGATAGCCCCTACTTGTCACCAGAACCGGTTCGCAAGATCCGACGCAACGAACCGGCTCATGTTCGACATACGGCCGAGTTGCTGGCCGACCTGCGCAAAGAAACGTTCGCGGAGTTTGCCAAGCAAACAACCGCGAACGCAGAAAGCTTGTTTTGCCGTAAGAACTAACGCGGCCTCACGGACCATAAGCGTGAGCATAGGGGGCCCGGTAAGCGGTGGTTGGTCCGGTCCAGTTGCCGCACTTGTCGCAAGGGTCTTTGCAGCGTGGGGGATCGTTGTGCCACTCGCTCCAATACATTTCGGGAGCGCACCCGCCACAGCCGCTGCAGCATTCATCGCAGCATTCGCTACAGCAGTCCCCGCAGCCTGCCTTTTTGCCCTTTAGCTTGCCCATCAGGCCGCCGAGAAAGTTACCGAAACAGCAGCCTTTCTTAGAACAGCATTCGCCACAGCCGCAGCTTGGCTCACAGCAACAATCCGGCTCGCAACAGCAGTCAGGTTCGCAACCACATTCGGGCTCACAACCACAGGCCGGTTCACAGCAGCACTCAGGCTCGCAACCACACTCAGGCTCGCAACAGCAGTCAGGTTCACAGCTGCACGCAGGTTCACAGCAGCAATCGGGTTCGCAGCCGCATGCAGGTTCACAGCCGCAGCAAGGATCTTCGGTGCAAGGATTCAGCTGGGGCCATCTGCATTTCCCGCAGTTCCACTTCTGGAACGCCATCGAAGGCTTGCTACAGCAGTCGCCACAGCCGGTGTCGCAGCAATCGACACCACAACCGCAAGAAGAACCGCCCTTAAACAGGCAGCACTTGGAAGTCACGCAACCGCTAGAAACAACACAGCAGCAAGCAACTAGCAGGCCCATCAGGGCTCGAGAAGATAGCATCGGGTTCACCCCAGGAATTGATTGAAGGCAACCAAACGGGGGCGCAACACCAGCTGCACAAATGCCCCCCCAGGCAGACTCTTTGATCGACCCGGCTGACCGCCTCGGTTGAGAAGAATCGTTAGAATCCGCAAAGTCAGACCGCTTACCGGCCAGCAAGGCGGTGCTATCGGGCGGCAATTCACCTGTGTTAAGCTGGCCGTAGCCAACAAAACCAGTCCGACTGAGTCAGGAGTCCGCCTCGATGGAACCGGCCGCTAAAGAGTTCTTTAAGACGATCCTCGAAACCCCCAGTCCCTCCGGCTACGAGCAACCCGTGCAGCGGATCGTGCGTGACTACGCCGGTGGTTTTGCCGACGAGGTGTCTACGGACCTGCATGGCAACGTTATCGCGTGCTGTAACCCCGGCGCGGGGCTGCGTGTCATGCTTGCTGGTCACGCCGACCAAATTGGCCTGCTCGTCACCCACATCAGTGACCAGGGCTTCATTTACACCAATACGATTGGCGGCTGGGATCCGCAGCAACTTATCGGACAGCGGATGACCATCCACACCGCCGACGGCCCCCTACCGGCCGTGATCGCTCGTAAGGCGATTCATCTGCTCGATCAGGACGAGCGTAAGAAGGTCGTGAAGACCAAAGAGCTATGGCTCGACATCGGCGCCAAGGATCATGACGAAGCCGCAGCGGCTGTAAAGATTGGTGATCCGGTTACGCTTGAGCTTGGCTACCAAGAGATGCGCAACAATCTGGCCAACTCGCCGGGAATGGACGATAAGACCGGCCTGTGGGTCTGCATGGAAGCCGCCCGCCGCGCGAAGCAGAAGGGTGGTCTCAATGTGTCAGTCTATGCCGTTGCGACGGTGCAGGAAGAGATTGGCCTCCGCGGCGCGACCACCAGCGCTCATGGCGTCGACCCCCACGTTGGTATCGCCGTTGACGTGACTCACGCGACCGATTGTCCCACGATCGACAAGACCCAAGAGGGGGATATCAAGCTCGGCGGTGGACCGGTCGTGTACCGGGGCCCCAACATGAACCCGGTCGTGGTCGATCGCCTTCGCACTGCGAGCGACACGGCGGACATCCCCGTCCAGTGGGGCGCTATCGGCCGCGGCACCGGCACCGACGCCAACGCCATGCAACTGGCTCGCGCCGGCGTTGCCACCGGCTTGGTGAGCGTTCCCAACCGTTATATGCACAGCGCGGTCGAAATGATCTCTCTCGAAGACATCGACCGCTGCGCAGACCTCTTGGCTGAATTCGTCCTCGGCATTCAGGCCGATGCCGATTTCACCCCACAGTAGCGCACGCGCCTGATGGCGCGCAGCGGCCGTGCCCTTCATTCAACGCACCTCCAGGATGAGATAGAGCTGCGCGACCTCCTCGTCCGAAGCTTCATCGCTCTTCGGAGGGAAGAACGTCATGCCACCCACCAGGATCGGCTTACCAAGCGGCGCCCGCAGCGTGGTAGCAAACTCCTGCGTCTCAATCGCCATCCGATCCACGTGTGGAGGTCCCAGCGGTGGGCCGGGCTGCAGCGGAACTTGCCGCGGAACGGTGATTGTTGACTTAAGGTCGATCACAACCGATTCATCGTTGCTGAGCAGGGTAGGACGGATCTCCAGCAGCGCCCCAAGATTCGAGGTTGTGACGATAGGTTGGTAACCAACGCCCTTCTCAGAAACAAATTGCACGGGGAGCCGATTGCGCTTGGTGGCAACCGCTCCAGGCCAAGAGGGAGTTTCGACACTGCCCACTACCGGGATGTAGCTCGACACCACGTTCCGTCTTGTGCCACTTACCAAGTAGACCAGCTGTCCGCTCATGCAGTTGGTCACGCCGCGGATGGTGGAGGCCTTTCTTGTCGCGCGCTTGAGGGCGGCGGCGTCAATTTGTGTCTCCGTCTTTGTGGACCGCTGTAGCTGATCAAGTTCGTCTGAGGTGAGCAGCAACCAACGTGCATCAATGGTCAAGGTGCGGCGGCGATCTGAATAGGCACGCAGGGCAGAAAGCAGCCCTTCGATTTGTTGGTGGGCGTATGCCGTGTGGCGCACGACCAGCGCTGAGCCGATCGCCGTGATGGTCCCATCGACGCCACCTTGATCAACCCAACTGGTGGGCTCGACGGTTGAACAAATAGCGTCGATCAAGCCATCCATGGTCACCGCACTCGAGCCCGCCATGCCCAACCGCTCACCCCTTACACGACCAAACTGCGCGAAGCGCGCCGGTGGCTGCCCCGATTGGCCGCTGATGCTGAAAACTCCTCCCCCTCCTGTACCTCCACCACCTCCAAAAGCTCCTCCACCACCGCCAAAACCGCCTCCACCACTGCCCCTACTACCGCCGCGGCCCATGTTTTCTGGCGCTTCGCCGTATGCCTTGTCGCTGATCGTCAGGACCAAGTCTCCCACCTCGTAAGTACGTAGCACGAAGTCCGCTTCTTGGGCGCGGGACCATTGAGCCATGGCGGAGAGCGCGGCCAACGCGGCCAACGCACAGCAGGATCGAAGAGTCACCATCACGAATGCTCCTTAAGGGAAGACCCGGCCCCATTGGACACGGGCGTTATTCAACTGCCCCAAGAGCTTGGGGCTTTGGGACGCCAAGTACAAAAAGTCAGCCGCCGCGTCACATCGACAACCAAACAACGCAAACCAAGCTTCCTTCGACTGCGAAGGCCGCTGACGCACACGTGTGATCAACGCTTCGGTCATTTCGCAGCGGTTAACCCGGCCTAGTGCCAACGATGTTGCCAACCGGATGGTGTTGTCATCATGATCAAGCAGCGCCACCAGTTGGGCGATCGGCAAGTCGCGTAGCTGCGATGCCGCGGTGAGCACATCGTCGCGCATGGCGTCGTCATGTACCAATCGAAGAAAGGCGACCAGCGCCGGCTCACTTCTATCGCGCAGCAAGTGTTGGACTAAAACCTCGCGCGTTGCGACATCGTTTGTGTCATGCACGAGACTTGGCCAGCCCGCATAGCCAACCATGCCTCGGAGGGTCTTAAGGGCCTGCTCGCGGTTGGCTTCTGCGGAAACGTGGATCAGTAGTTCCTCGATCACTTCGCGTCGCTCAAACCTCTCAAGAAGGGTGACCGGTGCTCCCATGAGCACACGGGCAATCACTTCAGGTAGAGTTAGGGTTGGCCTTGTAGGGACAACCTGCGTGCGGGTCTGGACGGCAAACATCCAGCGTTCGTAGTCTGTTGGCGGACGCCCTGCGGACACGGTGTTCCTTGAGAGTGGCGTTTCCGCCGGTTCTCGTTGCCCAGAAGCCGTCTTCGTCGCCGCGGTTGGCTTCAGTGTCGACGGATTGCTAGGCTCTGTTTCTTGTTCTTCTGCCCGAGCGACGAGCTCCTCGGGAACCGGTTCACCGATCGGCACAATCGCCAAGAGCAGGACTGCGGCGGCCGTCGACACGCCCCAACCGACACGGCGCCAAACGCGCTGGCGGGTCCGTCGCGATCGCCAATACGCCTCTAGCCGCGCTAGCTGCAACTCATCGCCTTTGCTCGCAGAGTCTGCCCGCAGCGCTTGGCGAATCAATTCATCTAGCGACGCATCGAACGTTGGTTCCTGCGCGGCATCGAGCGGGTCGTCGTCCTTCTTATGGGGATCCGGATTCATTCGGTTCGTCTGCTGTTCTCGTATCCAACCACGTTGGCAATCCTCTTTCTGGCAAGATGCAAACTAGCGTGAACGTTTGCCGTGGTGATGCCCAAGGCTTGGGCGACCTGTGCCGCGGTTTGTCCCTCTCCCAACACCAGCAGCGCCACCTCCCTTTGCCGCTCAGGCAAAGCGTCGACCGCGCAACGAATCTGGTCGTGGAGCTCGTCCTCGATCAAATCTTCGTGGGGGCCCGGGGACGCACTTGGTAGCTCATCCACGAACTCTTCGCCTGCGAACAGAGGGACGTGTCGTGTTCGCCGTTGCCGATCTCGGTTCACATTCATCAGGACCCGTAGCATCCAAGCTTCAAACGGCGCCTCGCCGCGGTAGGTTCGCCAGCGAGCCAATACCCGACGAAGAGTTTCCTGCACGAGGTCTTCCGCCAGGCTCGCTTCACCCGTCAAACGTCGGGCAACGCGCAGCAGCAGGGGCAGGTGCTCGACAACCAGTCGGTCGACTGTTTGTCTGTTAAGCGATTTCCCCATGCAAAGCTCGCCATGTTGTCCGTCTAGAAGAAAAGACGCACGCCGCCCCATGTTCTCAAAAAGAAAATCGCTAGTGGCCAAGAATTAATTGCGTTGGCACAAAATGGCGGCACAAATCGCGTTGTCGAGATTTGGCGATCTAGCAGTTACAAAGATAATTGCCCGGGTCTACCAAGTGGCGAGACTTCAGGCCCCCTCGACGTAAGTCCTTAGCGGCGGACGCCGCGAACGGTGAGCAGGCTTACATTAGACTGCGAAAAAATCGCTGAAGGGCTTTCTGCGGCTAGCTGACCAGATTTTCTTGGGCCAACTTTTTTCTGCGGCTCGCCAGCCGCGCAAAACCTCTTGCCCTAACCCTTCCGCCGTTAGATCTCGTCGCCAGCGTGGATCTTTAGATAGCTCTCGTATCGCCGGGCGTCGATCCAGCCATCAGCCACTGCGTCCTTCACCGCACATTGCTCTTCATGGGTGTGGGTGCAATCGGGAAACCGACACTGGCTCACGTAGGGACGTAGATCGCGGAAGAAGCCCGCCACCTCTTCCGGGATGACGTCCCACAGCGCAAACTGCCGAATGCCAGGCGTATCGACGACAAACCCACGTTGGTCGTGACTTTCCAACGGGTAGAGCTCGGCGGTGGTCGTTGTGTGCTTACCCTTTTGGTTTTCCGCACTGACGGCATTCACACGCAGGCCAAGTCCCGGATCGATGGCATTCAGTAGCGACGACTTGCCAACGCCACTTTGCCCCATTACCGCCGTCTGTTTGCCCGCCAACAGCCGCCGGACCTGGTCCACGCCGTGGCCCGTGCTGGCAGAGATCAGCAGCGTCTTATAGCCCAACTGCGAGTAGACACCAACCAGCGGCATTAAGTCAGCCGGTTCGATCAAGTCAACCTTGTTGATGACGATCACCGCCTGAATCCCCGTCCGCTCGCAAGTTACCAAATAGCGATCGATGAGGTTCGGCTTGAGCCGAGGCTCGGCAGCGCTGGTTACGATCAGCACCTGGTCGACGTTAACCGCGATCATCTGCTGCCGGCTGCGGCTGGTCCGGCTGAGTACACCGTAACGGGGCTCGACACGTTCGATGATGCCTTCGCCGTCACCCTCGGGGCGGAACCAAACGTCATCACCGGCAGCCACGACGTGCCGGAGGTCAGTAGCAATCTGTTTGAGCAACTGCCGGGTGGCGCAGCGAAAGATCTGACCGTCGCGAGACTCAACACGACTCACCAGCCCCTGCACACGCAGCACTCGACCACGCTGGCAAACGGTGGGATCGATGTCTGGCAAGATGATCTCGCCAGCGGCGTCTTCGACAATCTCGCCACCGACCAGGGTTCGCTTTCGACTCAGTCGACCTTTGCCGCTGACTCGCTCGCCAGTGGCGGCATCCTCTGCTGCGGCGTCGCCCAGGCGATGCGTTAGGTCGTTGTCGCGCTTTCGAGACTGATGCCCTTTGCGGAAGTTGGCCCGGAGCTTCCGTTTCTTCTTAGGCATCGGCGGCCGGGGTGACTAAGAGACGGGGCTAGACCGGCTTCTGAGGCAGTTTGATCTGCCCGGCATCGTCGTTGGTGGGATCATACCGGGAACTCTCGGCCTTGCCTGCGGGCGCCTTTTCCAAGCCGGCACGGGAGAGCAAAGATTCGCTCATGATCTCTTGTGATCGATTTTGCGTCGGCGGAGGCCCAACGGCGCCGAGGTCCGCCGGTGAGTATTCCACGCGATACTTGTGCTTGGCCACCGCCAAGGTATCGCCGGGATCCAGCCGCTGTTCCTGAACCTTTACTTCGTTGACCTTGATGCCGTTGCGGCTTTGCAGATCACGGGCGTAGAGGTAGCCACCGTCGATGGTCAGCTGGCAGTGGTGGGCCGAGACGTTAGCAAACCGCAGGACGATGTCGCAGCTTTCGCGACGTCCTACGAGCAGTTTCTTCTTCAATAGCGGGATCGGGTCGCCACCGCCAAGCGGGATCAGTTCACCGTACATGCCAGACCTCTATGTTCTGCCTTTGGGTGTCCGAATAGCCTGTGGTCCCAGCCCGCATTCGCCCCGGTTGGGCGAAAACACATCTACCAATCTAGGCAGACCCAAAAAACGAGTCAACTTGCTCAGGCCACCGAACCTTGACGTAAGTTCGGGCGACATAAGGAAATCTTGCGTTCTTTGCCGTCCGTCCGCGACGACAAGAGGGTGGGAGGAGTAGAATAAGGGATGCTGAAGAGGACCGGGCAACCGCTGGCGGGGCACTGCCCCGCGGGAGGAAAGTCCGGGCGCCGTAGGGCAGGGTGGTGGGTAACGCCCACCGGCCGCAAGGCTAGGGAAAGTGCCACAGAAAACGAACCGCCGATGGGGGGAGGAGAGGCCAGCGGCTAGGGATTAGGAAGAGCGAGTCTTCACTGCCGCCTAGCTTCTGGTCTCTTCTCTCTCACAGGTAAGGGTGAAAAGGTGCGGTAAGAGCGCACCAGCAGGCGGGGTGACCCGCTTGGCTTGGTAAACCCCACCCGGCGCAAGGCCAAGCAGGGAGTCCGAGTCGGCCCGACTCACATGACTTTCGGGTAGGCCGCTTGAGGCGACGAGCAATCGTTGTCCTAGAGGAATGGTTGCCGGCCTTGCTAGCAGCAGGGTGACAAAACCCGGCTTACAGGTCCTCTTCGGCTTTTTCTTTCTGCGAAGCACGTTGGCACCCAAAAAACCGCCCCAGGAACCAAGTCCCGGGGCGGTTGAAGGTGTAAACTTCCAACAGTGGTTGCCGCTCAGAAAGAGCCGTACCCCGTCTGGCCGTTTGAAGGTTGGCCCATCGGCGACTGTCCAACGCTGGTCGCCGGGTGAGAGCTGGCCATCTGCGGTGCTGCTGGCGCCGGGGCCGGTGTCGTGCGGCGTTTCGGCGGCGCGGTCTTCTCGGCTGGAATCATGTCTTGCTCAATGACCTGCAGCAGCTTTGAGATACAAAGCTTATTCATGCTAGTCCGCAGGTCGTGAGCCTCGGTGCGGAGGTACTCGTGCATGCTTTTGGGAAGACGGACCGTGATGACGCGGGTCGGCTCCGTGTCCGCATCCGCTGCCGGCTTCTTCTCGCGGAGCTTCACCAGCATCTTTTGGATCTGGTCGTACTCTTCGCTCCGCTCGAAAGCGGTCAAGTCGTCGAAACTGGGGAAAGTTTTGCGGACGGCGCCATCGATGCCGAGAATCTCACGGAAGAAGGCGACCCAGTCGGGGTCCTTCTTGTAATAGCTCTCGGCAAGTTGAAGTAGCTGTTGGTAAGCGAGGGGCGATTCTGTTTGCACAGCACTCGTCTCCTTCCAGGGTGCGTGTGACGGGACGGGAAAGGGCTCTGCCAAGCCCAACGTTTGCGGCCATATTCGCCCCTGGTCAAGCGATCCGACACACATCCTTGCACTGCTTGCACTTACGACGATTCGGCTGGCCTGCCTATCGCTCGGCAGCCTGTGCCCGATTTGGGGGCACGGGCTGCGTGCCTGGATTTTGTGCACGCCGCGATTCCCGGTGCAGCCGGTGTCCAGTGGGCTCAAGGCGACACGCGTTGGACAGTTTCGCTCTACAAAACACAGGACTTTAGCGAATCTCAAAGAAAAACCACGGCGCGTGAGGCCCGCCCGACGGAATCAGTCGGAGAGAGAGCGCCGATTGGCCTCTCGTTGAACAGAGCCAGGATTAGCCAGGCTGATAGTTGCCTAGACTGCCTCTCAGGCAAGTCCGTCGCGAACGCGCTCAAGTAGTTTTTTCGTGAGTCGAACTCCCTCATACTCGCCTGGGTCGTCGCCTTCCCATTCGATGCCCACGAAACCTTGGTACCCGGCCTCAAGGACGATCTTTAGCATCTGAAAGTAGTCGATCGTCGTCTCATTGCCTTCCGAGTCGAAACCATAGCTCTTGGCTGACACGGCTTTGGCGTAGGGCATCAGCTCAGTCGTGCCCTGGTAGCGGTCGTACCAGACCTGCTTCTCGTTAGGGCCCTTGGGCCGACCTTTCGTGCAGAAATTGCCAAAGTCTGGCAGGGTACCTACGTTTGGCCTTGCCACTTGCTTCATGATCCCGGCGAGCCAGGCACCGTTGGAGCTGAGCCCACCATGGTTCTCGACCAGGACATTGATAGCATGCGTGTCGGCAAACTCGCCTAGCCTGGATAGGCCGTCCGCTACAAGCTTCTGCTGCTCCTGGAAGCTCCCAGAGGACGAGGCGTTGACTCGGATCGAGTGGCAGCCGAGGAACCTGGCGGCTTCGACCCAACGATGGTGATTCTCTACGGCTTTGCTGCGAGCCGCATCATCTGGGTCTCCAAGCCGGCCCTCGCCATCGCACATAATGACTAGGCTCCGCACCCCCTCGCTATCGCAGCGGTCCTTCAGTTCGCCAAGGTACGTCTCGTCTCGAGCCTTGCTCTTGAAGAAGCTGTTGACGTACTCAATGGCCTCGATGCCAAACTCTTTCCGCGCCACGACGGGAAAGTCGAGGTTGGTGATCTTGCCGGATCGAATCGTCCGATGCAGCGACCATTCTGCCAGAGAAATGCGAAACGGCGGTGAATTGGCTTCCTTAGCCCAGCTTAGGCGGGGAATCGAAAGCGCTGCCAGGGTGGCGGCTCCGCCAGTTCGGAGAAAGTGACGTCGCGTTACGCCTGAAAGCATTTTGCTCGTGCTCCTGATCGGATTTGTCCTCGCGGCCTTGGCCTCTGGCTCCATTTTGGCTGGATGCTAGCCAGTTCGCAAACTGGCCTTGCTTGCTGGAGGGCATTGACCCTGCCGCGACGGGCGCCGAGAATCAGCCGCTGCGTCTACAAAAAGTCGGAAACGGCAGGAATGCCGCCCAGAAACGACCGTTCGCCTTTGGAGCCCTCATGTCTGCTACAGCCGCCGGCCAACCCATCACCATGACCGACGGGCGACTCAACGTCCCCTCTACGCCCATCATTCCTTTCATCGAAGGCGATGGCACGGGGCCAGACATTTGGAGGGCCAGCCAGACGGTCTTCGATGCCGCGGTGGATAAGGCTTATAGCGGCGAGCGGAAACTGGTCTGGGAGGAAGTGCTGGCTGGGCAGAAGGCCTACGACCAGACTGGCGAATGGCTGCCGGACGCCACGCTCGATGCCTTCCGCACCTACCTCGTGGGCATCAAGGGCCCCCTTACCACGCCCACAGGCGGTGGAATTCGATCACTGAACGTCGCGCTCCGTCAGATTCTCGACCTCTATACCTGCCTACGCCCGGTGCGGTGGTTTGAGGGTGTGCCTTCGCCAGTTAAGCGGCCTGACCTGACTGACATGGTCATCTTCCGTGAAAACTCGGAGGACATCTACGCGGGTATCGAGTTCGAGCACGGCACGGACGACTGCAACAAGTTCAAGCAACTCTTCTCCGAAGCGTTTGGTGAGCGGTTCGGCAAGATTCGCTTCCCTGAAACGGCGGGGATCGGCATTAAGCCCGTTTCGCAGGAAGGCACCGAGCGGCTCGTCAAAGCGGCCATTCAATATGCGATTGATAACGATCGCGACTCGGTGACCCTTGTCCACAAGGGCAACATCATGAAGTTCACCGAAGGCGCCTTCATGAAGTGGGGCTACGAGTGCGGCAAGCAGCACTTCGGCGCCACGGAACTGGACGGCGGCCCCTGGTGCGCTTTCAAATCGCCCAAGAGCGGCAAGGACATTATCATCAAGGACGTGATCGCCGACGCTATGCTGCAGCAGATCCTTACCCGGCCCGCCGAGTATGAGGTGATTGCTACGCTGAATCTCAACGGCGATTACATTTCCGATGCCCTAGCGGCCTGTGTTGGCGGCATTGGCATCGCTCCTGGGGGGAATATTAACTACGCCACCGGGCACGCCATCTTCGAGGCCACCCACGGCACGGCGCCCAAGTACGCCGGTCAAGACAAAGTGAATCCCGGCAGCGTGATCCTCTCGGGAGAGATGATGCTGAGGCACCTGGGCTGGACCGAGGCGGCTGACTTGGTCATCAAGGGCATGAACGGCGCCATCAGCGCCAAGACCGTCACGTACGACTTCGAGCGCCTGATGGAGGGCGCCACGCTGCTGAAGTGCAGCGAGTTTGGCGACGCGGTGGTTTCGCACATGAGCTAGCGGGTTTTCGGCGAGAACCAACCCTTGACGGATTGCGTCTGCTTGGTTGGCATAGTGGCGTCTTCTTTGATGTTCACCTAGCCTGCTGAGGTTTCCGCCATGCGTTTGCCCGTCCTTCTACTGCTGTTCTTCGCGCTGCCGGCGATTGCCGACGTCGGTCCCGTCAATCCGCAGGTCGTTTCGACGATCGCGTTCGGTTCGTGTGCTAAGCAAGGGCAACCACAGCCGGTGTGGGAGGCGATTGCGGCTCAGCGCCCGGACCTGTTCCTGTTTATCGGAGACAACGTCTACGCCGACCGGCCGGACGATCCTGAGTCGGTCGGCGACATTGCCGAGGCCTACCGGGCGTTGGGCGCCCAGCCCGGGTATCAGAAGCTGCGTTCGCTGTGTCCTTTGCTCGCCACCTGGGATGACCACGACTTCGGGCTGAATGACGCTGGCAAGGAGTGGCCGCTGAAGCGGCAATCGCAGTTGGTCATGTTGTCGTTCTTCCGAGAGCCGGCGAAGTCGCCACGTTGGTCACGCGATGGCGTGTACGGGGCGTGGATGTTTGGCCCGGAAGGGCGGCGCGTGCAGGTGATCTTGCTCGACACGCGATTCTTCCGCGACGCCCTCATCGGCAATCCGGACTGGAAGAATGGCGACCCGACCGGCCCGTACGTGGCGCCGGCAGGCGAGCCAGGTGGTACGGTTTTGGGGGAAGAGCAGTGGGTGTGGCTGGAAGAGCAGCTACGCAAGCCGGCCGACCTGCGAATCGTCGGCTCCAGCGTGCAAGTGGTTGCCTGCGAGCATGGCTGGGAGGCGTGGTGCAACTTCCCGGAGGACCAGCAGCGGCTGTACGATCTGATTGGCAAGTCGGGCGCCGGCGGGGTGGTATTCGTGAGCGGCGACCGCCACTTGATCGAGATTTCACGACAGACCGACGGCAACGCGCCCTACCCGATGTGGGATTTCACTTCCTCCGGGATGACCGACCCTACGAAGGAGTACGACGAGCCGAATCGCTACCGTGTGGGTCCGCTCTGTAAGCAAACCAACTTTGGGGTGATCAAGGTTGATTGGTCGGCCGGTCCGATGCTGACGCTCGAAGGCCGCGACGTTGACGGCAAGCTGCTGATGCAGCAGCAGGTCGACGCCTCTACCCTGCAGGTCGAAGAATAGCCCCCTCAAAAAAAGTTGGCCCAAAGAAAAATCGTCGGGGACCTTCGTGGCGGCCGCCAGCGAGTTTTTTCGCCTCCAGTGTGACGTCGCTCACACTTCATGGCGCGGCCCGCGACCATCGTTTACCGACTTACGTCAATGCGCGCTTGCAGAGTGAGAAACGCTGATTCTCAACATAAACGTTGAATCGCCAAACTCAAGAAACCATTTTGAGCGCCCCGTTTTGATCCACTTTTGAAAATTCCTGGCCACCCAGCATTTTTTCTAGATACAACGAGCAGTAGCAGCGCGTTGAACAGCGGATTGCGGAGTCGGGCTCGTCCCAGCACACCCAAACGAAGGAACGCCGATCTGCTCTGCCGACTGATATTGGGCTCGATGCTTCAACCCAGTCAAGTGATCAGACAGGCGTCGATAAAGTAAACTGTCCCCTTTAGTTGCCCCTTGAGCTGCTTACCCCTTGGTTATTTCTTCCGGCTTAATTCTTGATGGACAGACAAGAAGAAGTTCCTTAGAAATCTTCGCTGCTAGTCGTTACTATGGCTGCAAACACCTAGGACACTAAGATCTAATGATGACTACATTGCTCCGCGTTTTCTTTGCCCTTGCTTTGGGCAGTATCAGCACCGTTGCATCTGCTGCGACGGTCGTCACAGTAACCGAATCTGCTTCTACGCTTCCCGGCCACGTCCTTTACGAATTGGCTGCCGAATCGACTTCTGGTGACATCGTCGGCTTCGACTTCTTCGGCCCAGGCGGAACGTTCGGCTTCTTTGGCCCGATGAACCAGATCAACCCGGCCGGCAATCCCTCGATATTCAACGACGCGAATGGTTTCTTCGGCTCTGTTGGAGCCGACGTTACGCAAGATTCGCAGTTCACGCTTCCGTCGACTGTCGGCTTGACCCTGCCTTCAACTCTGAACGAAGGAACTGGCCTGCTACAAGCAATGATC
Source organism: Lacipirellulaceae bacterium (assembly GCA_965263315.1). Taxonomy (GTDB): domain Bacteria; phylum Planctomycetota; class Planctomycetia; order Pirellulales; family Lacipirellulaceae; genus JBCCQL01. The sequence goes on from CBDHGZ010000004.1 coordinate 464,041, forward strand.
GCTTTCACGAGAAATCCGCAGAGCGGCTTGTTCTCCTTCGCTCAGATTGCTGCACCCACGGAAGCGCAGGTTGTCTTCCAAGGTCAGTTCACGATCGACACCGGCAATGGTTTCATTCTTGAGGACGTCATTGGTACATTGCCCGCCGCTGCCGCCATCCCCGAACCCACTTCGTTTGGTCTGGCTGGCTTGGCGATTGTCGCGTCCTCGCGTCTGCGTCGTCGCGCCTAGCCATATTGGCTGCTACTATCAAGCGTCTGCCGATCCCCGATTTGCGTTTAGGAGCCTCCAAGTTAGTGGAGGCTACCACGCCTGTCGGCATGCGATTTGCGCGTCGGCAACAAGTGTTGCGCCATCCTGGTTGACTGGCATTCTATGCTGAATGTCGAACAGTATAAAAATTGCCGGCACACACTAAAGGTTTCATGCGACTTTATTGACGCTGGGCTTCGCGGTGGCTTGGCTTGGGGCCGGCCGCCTTTGGGGCTCGGCTCGGGATTGGCGAACAAGTCAGCGATCAACAGCCAATGCTCGTCACTGAGCTCGGCTTGCAGGTCTTCAGCGCCGGGTTCCATCCTGGACCCCGCAACTACGCGGGATCGGTCCGTCATCGAAGGTCTCCTTTCGAGACCTTCTACGAACGACGTTCGACGATCGTTTAGCTAGCAAACCAGAGTTTTGAGATACGCTCTAATTCATGCAAGTAAAGCAACTTGAGGTTCGGTTGCAATAAAAAGATCACTAACGATAGCGAGTGTCGCGAAGCAATCCATCGGTTCTGGCACGCTGTAGGATGTGCAAACTATCGCGAAGTCCGTCAGCGTGAGTGTTTTAAAGGCACTGGTGATGCTGGCCACGAGGAAGCAGTCGATCTACAGCGAAGAAGGCGGTCAAAATGCTTTGATAGAATAGGTAAGAGTCCGCGATGTCTTTGGATGTTTTATGGGAATAAGAGATGACAGATCATGATCACGCAACGGTCACAGCTGTTTTTCCGACGCGGCCCACGCCCAGTATTTCCGCACTAGGATTTGATCGTCACGATTTCGATAGAGGGTGGTTAGTTTGTCAGTATGCAAAAGAGGCAAGAGAGTATGATGCTATCAGCTTAGAGGAATACAGATTAAATGCAGACTCAGTAGTTCAGCTCGGGCTAGATGCATTCACTTATTTTCTGCCCGGCTTTTTGCTCGCTTGCGCTGCGGCCAAAGACTACGACGCGTTGCACGAGGCACTTTTGTTCGCGATGTGGAAAGATGGCGGCCCGACTACACGACTCTGTAAAGCTATCGAAGGGATGAACTCAAAGCAGATGAAGTGCGCCAGAGCACTTGCTACGCAATTGGCCAACGTTTGCGAAGGCACAACTGACGAGGGTGCCTCCAAAGAATGCGAGACTTTTTTCGCTTCGCTAGCCGAGTAGGGTAGGTGGTTCCGCCGCAAGGGGCGTACTCGAAGTTGAATGCCTAAAGGCGTGGGGTGCAAATTGATTGTCACAGCACCGCAGGCACGGAAAGCAGGTGGTTTGTTTGTGCCAGAGACACTTAACAAGCACGGGAATTGTCACGATTCATTCACGGCTTGTCAAAACAGATGGGCGACAAGCTGCGTATTTCACCAACCGCTCAGCAACGATAACCAACCAGCGTCGCAGGAAGCTATCAAGCCGCGACGCGTACGTAGTGCTTCAGAACGCCGCCGAGCCGAGAGTAACAAACGAGCCGCTCGTCATTACGCAGCGGCTTGTCAGCAGCCGGCCGGTCCCCCATCAGCGGCCGATTGCCAATACCCTGATGCGGCCTCAATTCGTTATAGTAGCCGACGAATTCGGATACGAGATGATCGAGGTGCTCCCTGCCAAAGCAGAGGAACCGACTAAGAACTTCGCGCTTGATCGATCCAATCCACCGCTCGACGTAGGCGTTCTGGTTGGGCGCCCGTGGGGCAGTCGGGATCAACGTTACCCCGGAGCGGGAAGACCGCTGGCGCGCGATCGGCATTACTCTTCGCCGAGCAGGCGTTTGACGCTGGCCCCGTAAAGCGGCCGGCCAACTGGGCCGACTCGGTAAACCGGCCGCAGAGCGAAGCCGACCTGGCAGGGATCAACGAAAGTCTCACCCGCGGCGCCTCCATTGGCAGCGAAAAATGGCGGACAGCAACCGCCAAGAAACCGGGTCTGGACTCGACGATGCGGCCCCGCGGCCGCCCCGGAAAGGCGTAAACTGAGTACGCCCCATCGCGATTGTGCGGATTCACAACTTGGCGGGCCGCTCTTCGCCGGGTGGGGGCAGCGGTGGACCCCTGGCGGCGTGTTGTCTATCGACTTCTGCTGCTGCGAAGTCCCTGATCTATCGACACACTATCCACAGCATCTTGTGCTAGCCCTGTGGGTCAGCGGCAAAATAGTGGGGTTGGCTTGCGAGTTTTGTGAGGCCGGCTACATTCGCACCCGACTTGCACCCCACACCAGGCCGCGTGACACGGTCGCAGATCCGGGAGCCTTCGAGCCGTACGATAGGGAAGTCGGAATCGCCGCTAGTGGAGGGCCGCCTTAGGGACTACAAGGCGACGGTCTGGCGGAAGATTCACAAGCAGACGAAGCACCACCTGATAGGCGTGTTAGGGATGACACGAGATGGCGGCGGCAAGCCGCACGAGCACGCCGCTCAACAGCCCGGCTAGGGAATCTAGTCGTTCTGTGGGGCAATAACGGGGCGCTATAACTGACGTGACTCGCGATCGACCTTCTGATCGTCCGACTCCGGACGTTCCTCGGACCCCACGCACGTGGCATCGGGAAGACGCCACGCAAACCAAGGGAGTGCCGAGATATGACCAAGCCGGTAATCGCGTTGAACGCTGATCTCCGAGCCGCGCAGGGCGACAAGCCTGCCGTTTCTTATGTGCCTGCAGGCTACTACGACGCCGTGCTACAAGCAGGCGCCATCCCCATGATTCTGCCACCTCTGGCCGAAGAATCGGACATCCATCAGATGCTGGATCACGTGGATGGTGTGTTGCTGGTAGGAGGAGCGGACCTTGATCCTCGTCGCGACGGCTGGATGATGCACCCCACGGTGCGTCCGCTGGATGCACGCCGCGAGTCGTTTGACCGCATGTTAGCGCGGATCGTGACCGATCGCCGGATTCCGGCCTTTGGCATTGGTGTGGGGATGCAACTGCTGAACATCACCATGGGTGGCAATCTTTATCTGCACCTGCCGGAGGATGTGCCGACGGCTCTGCCGCACAAAGACCCGCTGGACCCGGCCCATCGCCACACGCTGGAACTCGTGCCGGGAACGATTATGGAACGCGTGTACGGCGACGGCGAGCTTCGGGTCAACAGTATGCATCACATGGCGATTGACGAATTGGCTCCGTGCTTTGATGTTTCCGCCCGGTGCCCTGATGGCATCGTGGAAGCCATTGAGAGCAACACGCCGGATTGGTTCGCCATGGGCACCCAATTCCACCCGGAAGCCGATACGGCTTCGGCCCTCGACATGCGAATTTTTGAAGAGTTTGTGATGGGCGCGAAAGAAGGATCCACCGCGGTGCGATTGGTCGCCTAGGCGGCTAGCAACAAGACCCAGGATGGTTCGGACAGGTGGGCAGGACGCCCTGAGCCTTCACGGAAGTTTAGCCGCCCGGCGAGTCAGGATGACCCGCCGGGCGGCTCTTGTTTTGTCAATCGTCGATTTGTTCTTGGCTGTCTTCGACGAAGCGTCCTGCGATGGTGAAGTGCGTTCCCTCGAGAATTGTGCGCTGAACGCGCATCAAGATTTGCAGATCAGTCACGCCGCCCGCACTGAAGTCGAGCGCAAGCAGGGTGGTGGGCGTCGGGCAGTCGCTTAGCAAGGCGGCCCCGGCCGTCGAGATGTTTCGCAGCAGCATCGGGATGGGCGTGCCGAGACGTTGGCTTTGCTCGTGAACAGGAATGGCAGTGACTGGCGCCGAGATTTCGTATCGGGGTGCGGCACGTTGTTCGTCGCCAGTGTAAGACTTGTCGCCGTAGCCCTGGAGGAAATGCAGAGCGCGCTTCATGGGCGTGGGAAGTTGCAAAGGAGCGTCACTGGTATCCTGAGAGGAGACGGTTCGGCTATCAGCTACGTACGGTACGCCACAGCCGGGGCAACGTACCAACCTTACGCCACCGCGGGGTCTAGGTGGCGATGCAGAGATGCGTTCGTGGCAGGTCCAACAACGAACGTGTGGTTGCTGATCTTCGCACTGACTCTGACAGTAATGCGCAGCGATTTCGAGCGATTGGCCCACTCCGCCCGGAAACAGCGGGCTGAGGCCTGATGGTGGATTCGACATGACGGAGTTCCGGCAAGGATCACGGTAATGGCCTTTAGTGACGACGACACGCCGATCTTGGCGTCTGCCCGGTCGCCTGTGGCCTTTAACTCGTGAAACTCTACACCCCGTCGGCGGCCGCGAAGCCGGGGATTCGGCAACCCACCCTGGTCAGACCGACGGATTACCACAGTCATTGGGGCGAACACCCACCCCGTGACAGGGAATTGTCACCTGGTCGCTCCGTAAGTGATTTACCCGTCTATTTCTAGATATTGGGGTAGTCTTTGTACTTTACCTTGTCGATCGACGCAGGCCAGCGTGCTCTGGGCTTCCGCAATCAACAGTCCCTGGCGGGTTATGCGATAGACGTGATCGACCCGCGCTCCCCGCGCGCGCTCGGTTCGTAGCCAGATGCGCAGGGTATCGCCGAAGCGACTTGGCAGGTGGAACTTCGCGCTGATCTTACTCACAACCAGCAAGTAGCCTTCGTCTTCCAGCTTGGCGTAGTCGTAGCCGGCAGCCAGCAGTTGTTCGCAGCGGGCCAGTTCCAAGTACTTGAAGTAGTTGGCGTGGTGGACGAAACCCTGGGCGTCGGTTTCGTAGTAGCGGACGCGAAGATCAAACTCGTATTCTGCTGACATCTTTGTCGAGGGGGGAAACTGCGTGGATAGAGACAGCCGCGGGGCTCGCGCCCGAGCCTAGCGGCTCGACCAACCGAGGCCAATGGCGCTGTGCTTTGGTCGTGTTGCAACAACACATTGCTAGGCTTAAACTTGCGTAATGTGGTGCGGTTGCCTGAACGTTGGTCGCCGCGGGCCACCGTCCCCATTCTCAGCATGACAGGCCGGACATGAGCACCGGACAGGGCGCCGACACAGGATTCGTCACTGCGCGTGGCCGCGACTACCCTTCGATCCGACAGTTTACGGTCTTCTTGGAAAACCGAGTGGGTCAGCTGATGGAGGTGGTGCGGAGATTCGAGGGAAGCAACGTGCGAATCGTTGCGCTGACCACCTCGGATTCAACGGAATGCGCGTTGGTGCGTTTTTTGTTGAGCGATCCTGAAGCGGGGCGCGAAATCCTGGAACGTTCGGGTTTGCCGATTGTTGAGGCAGATTTGATTGGCGTGGAGTTGCCGAACACGCGGCAGCCCATGCTCCAGGTCTGCACGGCATTGCTTACGGCCGAGGTGAACATCACTCAGGTGTATCCGCTGCTGGTACGCCGGGACGCTAACCCTGCGGTGGCCCTCATGGTTGACAACATCGAACACGCGCTTGAGACCCTTGAGGCCAAAGGCTTCCACACGATCAACGAAGACGAACTCCGCGACTGGGAGCCACAGTGAGGCGGAGAAGCGATTGGCGATGACTGCTCGCAACTGGTCGACAGTCTCTGCCCGCTGAGCTGCATTCTCAAGCTGGCTATTCTCTTTGCTTTCGCCTGCAACGGCCTGGTGGCCAACAGCTAGAACTTTCTATGCCGATCACCGTCACATGCCCCGGATGCCTTAAGCGATTTAGCGTGGCGGATCAGCACGCTGGCAAGCAGGGGCCGTGCCCCCACTGCAAAGAACTGATCAAGATTCCGAAGCCGGATGATCAGGTTGTCATCCATGCGCCCGAAGATGAGGGGCCTAAGGACGCCAAGGGGCGCTCGGTTCTCAAGACTACCAAGGCGACCGACGCCAAGTTTAGTGTTCCGTTGGCAGTGGGAGTTGGCGTCGTTTCCTTGCTGCTACTGATTGTGGCTTTGCTGGTTCGTCTTGAGACACTGCCCGCTGGGGTTCCTCTACTGGCGACCGGCGCCGTCGTGCTTGGGCCATTGCTGGCTTGGGCTGGCTATGGTTTTTTGCGTGATACGGAACTGGCGCCCTATCAAGGCAGTGCCCTACTGATGCGGTCGTCCGTTTGTGGCCTGGGCTTCGCCCTGGGCTGGGGACTCTATGCGCTGTTGGCCTATCAACTGGGCGGCAACTGGCCCATTGAGTCCCTGGAGGTCTACCAGATGCTCATTGCGGGGGGAGCAGCCGTGGGCCTGGGAACCTTCGTCTCATATGTTTCCCTCGATCTGGATCCTGCCGTGGGCGGGGTCCATGCCGCGCTCTACTTCATCGTATCGGTGCTATTGCGGCTGATCATGGCATTGCCCGCATTGCCCGGTATCGCCACTTAGGCAAACAGGTCGGCCAGAAGGTCGCAGACTAGTTCTTCAAGCTAGTTCTTCAAGTAAGGGGCTTGGGTCCGCTGTCGAACCTCCTTCAAATTCCCGAGATTGCCGGCCTCGTTGGATCCAGCGGTTTGGTCCGCATTCCGCCCGGCGTGGATGTCCCGATGACGCCGCGTGTGAGGCGTCTGATCGATACGCGAGAATTCCGGCGCCTGTGCCAAATCAGCCAACTTGGTCTGGTGGGCTTGGTCTATCCGGCCGCGAACCACACTCGGCATGAGCACTCCTTGGGGGTGTATCGATCGGCGCTAGAGTACGTCGCGAGACTGGCTCATGACGAACGCTTTACGGCGATCGTTGAAGAGGCCGACGCGGAGCGTTTCCTGGTTGCCGCTCTGTTGCATGACCTGGGACACTGGCCTTTTTGCCACCCGATTGAGGACATCGAGCTTCCCCAGGTTCCCGAGCATGAGTTGTTTGCCAACAGCTTTCTGCTGGAAGGCGAGGTGGCCGATGTGCTGCGTGACGATTGGGCGATCCAGCCACGCGATGTCATGGCGTTGCTCTCGGGACGCCCTACGGACCGCAAGTCGAGGGTGCTTCGGTCGATGCTCTCGGGGCCGATCGATGTCGATAAGTACGACTACTTGATGCGAGACAGTTTGCACGCGGGGGTGCCCTACGGCCAACACTTTGATCGTGCTCGACTGGTGCGTAGTCTTTGCCTCAACGAAGCGGGTGATGGTCTAGCGATCACGGACAAAGGCAAAACTGCCGCAGAAATGATGGTCTTTGCCCGCTATGTCATGTTTAGCGAGGTCTACTGGCATCATGCGGTGCGATCTGCCACCGCCATGCTGCAGCGAGCGTTCTTCTTGTTGCACGACGCAATGGACCTGGATCAGCTGTTCCGTATGACCGAGCGACCCATGATCGAGGCCATGCTCTCCGCCGCCGGTGATGGTCCCGCTAGAGACCTGTTGCAAGGGCTCTTCGGTCCGACGCGACGCCTGTACAAACAGCTGGTGCAGTACAGCTTTTTTGAGTCGCCTGAGTTGTACGGTCGCTTGGCGAGAAAGCCGTACGCTTGGCTGGCAGCGTGCAGCGAACACTTTGCGGCGGTGGCGAGCACTGCCTTGTCGCGGGTGGTGGCGCCGCATGAAGTGCTCTTCGATGCTCCCCCTGCCGGGCTTGAAGTGGAATTCAACGTTGACGTGCACTATGCCAAAGAGGGTGCCTACCGTCGTTTGGGGGATGTTTCGCCGGTGGTCAAGACCTTGGCCCGGGAACAGTTTGACGACTACGTCAAACGAGTGCGCGTGTTTGTCCATCCGCGTTTGGCGGAGGAACTGCGATCACTCAATGCGACAACGCAGCTAGTAGCCGAAGCCGCGGGGCGACTCGATTAACGCCGACTAAGGGCGTTCTGCTGGCTAGGAGCCGACACCGGTGGCTGCGTGATCGAGCGCTGCACCTCGACGTGCCGATTGGCGATGCCCGCTTCCTTCTCTTGTCGGTAAGCTTCAAGTTGTCGATTGCACGCTTCACGCGGTATCGCCCCCATGCTTACCAGCACGTCGGCGAGTCTTGCCCTGCGGTTGCTCTGCATGAGCAAGAGTTCTGCCACTTGGCTCTCGGTGAGCAGATCCATATCAACGGCGGTCTCGCCAAAGTGTTCCTTGGCATAGTCCGATTGAACGCGCAGAACGCGAAACACGTCGCGTACACTGAGCATTCCAACCTCGATGGCAAGTTGGCCAAAGGGGGGCAAGCTCTCTTCCTGCTTTTGCAATGCCTGGATCAACTGTCGCTCGGTGATCAACTCTCGATCAAGCAAATACAGACCAAACTTCATGATTGCCTTTCCCGCTTGTCACGTGCGTGGGGGGGGACGACCTTCGTAATGGTCAGGCCGTAACTGCACGTTATGTGCTATGGGGCAGAGAAAGGTAGATTGCCTTCCTCGGACAGAGGGTGAAATCCCCCAATGATGGTAGAAAGTCGCGGCCATCCTCAGAGCCCGAGTCCGTACTAGTCTTGGCTTGTCGTGATTGTGCCAATTGTAGTGACTCTCTGCCGTTGGCTGCTCGCACGTCTGGACAGACCTCCACGCGAAACGCGAGGCGGCAGTCAATGCTTCAGGTTCATGCGGAAGCTCTTTTGCATCGCGGTCATGCAGCGCGTTGTCATGGTAAGAACGGTCGCGCGGGCCTCCATAGCTCACGTTTTGTGTGCGCGCCAAACTCGCGGACAAAAAACTCTAGCGCGCGTAACTGATTGGGCGATAGCGGTGTCTAGGATGAGTGCGCAGACCTTTAGGGTGTCGGTGACTTGTCCTACAACTCAGTCCCGCCCGTTTCCTTCCACTGAGTTCTTCAAGCGATGATCCCTGCTTGGAAGCGATACCTACTGTTCACCGAAACCCAGCGCGACGGCGTCAATGGCCCCGGCTGGCGTTTTTTGCTGCACGCGGTCGACGCGGACGAGACCATCAACGCCGCTGACTGCGAGCCCGGCCTGCGTGGCGACCGCCTCGCGTTAATGGCCGTCGTACGCGGTCTGGAAGCTCTGGAACAACCTTCGCTGGTGAAGCTGGTGACCGGCAGCCGCTACGTGCGTCGTGGTATTGCCGCGGGAATTGAGAACTGGCGAGCAAACGATTGGAAGTGGGAGCGGTTCGGAAAGCTGGTGCCTGTCCGTGACAACGACCTTTGGCGTCGTGTCGACAGCGCGTTGCGTTTCCACCGCCTCAGCTGTCGAGGCTGGCACGAGACCGCCAGCGAGCATGTTGCTAAGCGTCCTGCAACCAAGCAGAAGTCCTGCTTGCGTCCGATGGCAAGCGCTGTCGAGCAAGTGGTTGAGGGAGTGATCAACGAGCCAGCTTTGTTGGTTGTCCGCGGGCGGCGTCGTCACGTCATGCCGCTACGCGAAGGTGAGCCCTGCATGCCCGGCCTGGCTGCTGCTGGATGACGAGAAGACCAAAAGTAGACACAACCGCTTGGCGGAATCGCCACGCGTTAACGGCCTCGCAAGGCCGATAGAGGAGCTTTGAGGTGCAGACCCAGGTAAGTCTTGATGCGATCGGTCCGTTGCTAGACGGACGGAGCCACAACCCGTTTGAACTGCTCGGCCCGCACGACGTGTATCATGCCGGTAGGCGGGCCACTGCTGTCCGGGCATATTTGCCACAGGCAAAGCGGGCATGGCTTGTGGATCAGGCTCATGGGCAGGCTCAGCCGATGCGGCGGATTCACCCGGCGGGGCTGTACGAGGTGGTGTGTCCTAAGGAAGATGGACCACACTTGCGAGTCGACGGATCGAACTACGTCTTTCGAGTTACCGACCAAACAGGCGCTGAGAGCACCATGCACGATCCGTACGCATTTGACCCGCTGCTCACTGACTACGACCTCCACTTGCTGGGCGAAGGGCATCACTGGCGCAGTTACGATCGGCTGGGAGCCCAGTTGCGCACGGCCGACGGCGTAGCGGGCGTGAATTTTGCCGTCTGGGCGCCCGATGCTGAAGGCATCAGCGTGGTGGGCGACTTCAACGGCTGGAACGCCAAACTCCATCCCATGCGGAAGCACATCCCGGGCGGTATTTGGGAATTGTTTATTCCTGGGATGAAGGAAGGCACGCTCTATAAGTTTGCCGTCAAGCAAAAGGGCGGTCGCGTTGTTGAGAAGTGCGACCCCTACGGCTTCGCCGCTGAGGTGCCTCCCAAGACGGCCAATATCGTCACGAGCTTGGCGAAGCACCAATGGTCAGACGATGATTGGATGGCGCAACGCGAAGAACGCCAGTCGCTGGATCAACCGGTTTCGGTCTACGAAATGCACCTGGGCAGTTGGCGCCGCGATCCTGGCAACCCAGATCGATGGTTGACCTACACCGAGATCGCGCCACAGCTGATCGACTACTGCCAGAAGATGGGCTTCACTCACGTGGAACTGATGCCAGTTAGCGAGCATCCTTTCACAGGCAGCTGGGGCTATCAAACGGTGGGGTACTTCGCCGCGACGAGCCGCTATGGTTCGCCTGAAGACTTAATGTCTTTTGTGGATCAACTCCACCAAGCGGGCATTGGCGTCATCATTGACTGGGTCCCAGCTCACTTCCCCAAGGACGATCATGGTTTGCGTCGCTTCGACGGCACGGCCATGTACGAGCACGAGGATCCTCGCCAAGGCGAGCACCCAGATTGGGGGACGCTGATCTTCAACTATGGCAGGACCGAGGTATCCAACTTCCTGCTCTCCAATGCGTTGTTCTGGCTCGACAAGTACCACATCGATGGGCTCCGCGTCGACGCGGTGGCTTCGATGCTTTACCTGGACTACAGCCGCGAAGACAGCGACTGGATTCCCAACAAATTTGGCGGTCGAGAGAACCTTGAAGCGATTGACTTCCTGAAGAAGTTCAACGAAGAGACCCACGTGCAGTATCCAGGCGTGCTGACCATCGCCGAGGAATCAACTGCTTGGACCGGCGTCTCGCGGCCAACCTACGTGGGGGGATTGGGCTTCAGTCTCAAATGGAACATGGGGTGGATGAACGACACCCTGCGTTATATGTCGCATGAGCCCATTCACCGCAAGTATCACCATGATGAGCTGACCTTCAGCTTGATCTACGCCTTCACTGAGAACTTCTGCCTGCCGTTCAGTCATGATGAGATCGTCCACGGCAAGGGAAGCATGCTCGACCAGATGCCGGGTGACATGTGGCAAAAGTTCGCCAACCTGCGGCTACTCTATGGTTACATGTGGAATCACCCGGGCAAGAAACTCTTGTTCATGGGTAGCGAGTTCGGCCAGTGGCATGAATGGAATCACGATGAATCGTTGCAGTGGCACTTGCTGGAGTGGGAAAGCCATCAAGGACTGCAAAACTATGTGGCCCACCTCAACCACTTGTATCGAAGTGAGCCAGCCCTGTACGAGGTGGATTTCGATCACACCGGCTTCGAGTGGGTTGACTGTCACAACCACGAGGACAGCATCATCAGCTTCCTGCGGCGCGGCAAGAATCCAGAGGATTTCCTGGTGGTGTGCCTCAACTTCACCCCGGTGCCGCGGCACGGCTACAAGCTGGGTGTCCCGGAGGCCTGTTGGTATGAAGAAGTCAGCAACAGCGACTCCGCCTACTTCGGCGGGAGCGACGTGGGCAACGACGGCGGATTGCAGGCCCTGCCCAACGAAAGCCACGGCCGACCTGCTTCGATCGAGGTCACCTTGCCCCCGCTTGGCGCTGTCGTGCTGAAGCCCCGGCGATAGACTCGCCACCGCAGTGCGGCTAGGCGGCGCCAAGCATGCGGCAATGCTGGGCCCAGGTGATCCAGTCGGTTACTTCGGCAAGGTCGGGCTTCTTGTTGCCTCGGAGAACCTTTTCGCCTTCACTGGAGGCGCAGAACGGCTCCACAAACTCGAGGAGTTCTGCGGGTTTCATGGCGGCAATCTCTTCCGGTGTTGTGAAACCGCAGGCCACTAAGACTTGGGCGTCGTGACCGCGCAGCTGCGGGATGCGGCAAACGAGTCCCGCTTGGTGCTGCCAGGCGACAATAGTCTCGGCTGTGATACGAGGATTGTCGATGGAGACGGCAAGCGCTTCGGCGTCAGCGGCAAGCAGCTCCGCTACGGTGCGGACGCCAGCTCGGCTAACTCTTTCGGCAGTCTTGGGGCCGATCGAGGGAGCATCGACTACCCCGCTGGTAGTTTCCAGGTAGAACCGCCACTTGCGAGCGGCCCCATTCTTTGACGTGGATCGCTTAGTTGTTTTTTGGGTTCGCTTCGTCTTGCCGTTGCGATCACCTTCGGCGGAGCGCACACGCAAGGTTTGGCGTCTTGTGCGGCTAGAGGATCGGTTGGCGTCCAGTCGTTGACGGCGCTCGCCACGATGGCGCTGCCAGCTCTTCCAGGCACTGCTGCTTCGCCACCGCTTGGCGCCCCGATTCGCTCCGCGGATCCACCCGGATGCCTGTTGGCGAGAGCTGGCGTAGCCACGCTGACGGTAGCGACTGCCGCGCTCCGAGGAAAGCAGTTCAGCAACCCGTGTCGCGAGCTCGTCGGCGTCGAGCTCGGACAGTTCTTCGGCACTAAGCACGCCGACGGCGGTCAGCAGGGAAGCATCCTCGAAGCTCATCTCTGGCACGAAACACACGAAGGCTAAATGGGTTTGCCAAAGGGCCACGAGTTCAGCCGATACGTCGTCGCGATCGAGTTCTTCAGCAACTGCACTGGGGTCAGCCGACATCAAATCGCTGATCGTGCGGATTCGGGACCGCGCGAAGACCCCCGTCCGATCTGCTATGGGCACCGGAAAACGCTCGATGGGATCGTCCGGGGTGAGCAGGTATTCGCTAACCTTCGTCACAGTCCGGGTTGTCTTGATCGGCTCAGCGGGGGGGACCGCTTCCACCTCGATCTGGCGACTGGCGACCCTCGTTGGCGCCACGGTCTTTGCTGCGGAAGTCATTCGCAACAGCGGAGCGCCCAGCGCCTTGAAGCGATCCAGCGCCGGTTCGCAGCCAGTGAAAACGATCACCTGGAAACCAAGGCGGCTGAAGTCGTCCAGCACGTTGGCAAGGATGGCTGCTTGCCGTGAGTCAAGGCCCGCAAAAGGTTCATCCAAGAGCAGTGGTAAGCAGAGCCCTCGGGCCGACAAGCCGCCCAACAAAGCGAGGCGAAGGCTCATCGCCGCAAGCTGGCGATCTGAGTCCGAGAGTCCGTCCGACGAGTACTCTTGTCCATCCGCACCGATCACCACCAGTCGGCGGCCGCCTTCGATGAGTCTTAGGCCGTGGTAGCGGCCGTCGACCAGCTTAGCAAACCACTCCGAAGCGCGCCACTTAGTGACGTCAGGTCCCGACGTTGTCACACGCGCGGTGTCGAGCCCCCCCTGCAACCTCGCCTGAAGGTCATGCAGTTCGGATTGCAGGGCGTCCAAGGAAGCATCGGACAACAGGTTGGATCGCTGGTAGCTGAGTCGGTCCTGTTCGGCCCGCGCCTCATTGAGTTGACGATCGCACTCAGCAATTTGACCGCTCAGCTCGTGGCGTCGCGCGTCCAACTGTGCCCGCAGTTCGCTGGTTGGCTCGTAGGCTTCGGTTGCGACGGTTTCCACTTCCGTGCGGGATCGCGTCGTTCGCCACAATGTTTGGCGACGGCTGAGCAGGTGGTCAAGCTGCTTGCGAAGGTCATCCTGCGATCGTGCCAGGTGAGCCGCTTCGTTCTGCAACGTTTGGACGTGGAGCGCCTGCTCTTGTTGATCGGCAAGCTCTGCCAGGCGTGATAGCTGTTTACCAAGGGTATCCACCAGAGGATTGAGGCGCGGGTGAGCATCGCGGCACACGCACAGATCCGACGCAGCGGAGCGCGCCAGGCGAGCGACTTCGCTCTCCAAGTCTTCGATCAGCCGTCGGGCAACGGCAATTCCCGCACGCTGGTCAGCCAGTGGGAGTTCTGGTTCAGCATCGTCGGGATGAATCAGGGACAATTCGGCTCTGACTTCCGCTTCGCGGCGCTCGAGATCTGCCAACGTGACGCGCCAATGCTCGATTTGGCTTTCCAGGTCGTCAAGTTTCGGTTGCCACTCGGACGACTCCCGCTGTTGCGAAACACGGTCGGTTTCTTCAGCGATGGCGTGGTAGCGGAGGCGTGATTCCACGGTTGCCAACTCAGCCTCAACACCAGCCAGACTCTTCTGCAACGTTTCGCGTTGGCTCGTGACTTCAGCGATTATTGCATCAAGCTGTTGTAGCTTTGCTTCCAGGTCCGTGCTTGCTCGTCGACGATCAGCTAGCCGGAGCTCGATCTCATGGGCTATCTCATCACGGCGAGTAAAGAGCTGCGAGCGATCAGAAGGTGCGCCGAACGGCGCCTGAGCTGAGCGTGTCTCTAATGCTTCGGGGAGGCTGTGGAAGTCACGGGCCACGCTCTCAGATAAGAGATTTGCTAAGTCGGTGCGACCATCTTGGGACGTACAACAGAGGCGGGCGACGGTGTCTTGGGACAAGGTTCCCTGCATTCCCAGCAAAGTGCTGGGAGTGGCTGACGCACCACTTAGGCTGGCAATCGTAAACTTGGGATGACCATTCACGCCGGCACTGCGGCGCAGCCGGAACAGCCCTTCCGAGGCACTGATTTCCACCTGGCCGGGTTCCTGGTTCCAGGTTGTGCCCGTATCTGACGCGGCAGCCAACGTGCTGACCCCAAACACGGTTTCTGCGATAAGGTCAGCCAGCTGCGACCTCTCGCTGGCGGTATCGCCAAAGACAACCCCCAGGCCGGTAGGAAAGGGGCCAGCTTCTAGCGGGCGGGTAGAGACCGTGGGTTCTAGTGCAGCGCGTGCGATCCTCATGATCAGCGATTCCTTGCATCCTTGCGAGCGGGCAGTGAAACCCGGGCGGGCAGTGAAACCCGAGCGGGAGTACCGCCATGATTCAGGCCGCTATTGTGCGCCAGGATGCGGACCGTGGCGACACCAATCTCTCAGCTCGTGCTAGCACGTTCTAGGAGAAATGCCAGGCCTCCCAGCACACCGAGTTTCGCGCTAATCGGCCAGCGACTTGCGGGCGTACATGTCGCGGTCGGCGGCTTCGATCATTTCATTCGGCGACTGGTGGCCATCTGAAGAGAAGGCCGCGCCGATGCTGGCGGAGACGGTAAGGTTGTCAGCACGAGCTAAAGGAGCATCGAGGGATTCTTCGAGCCGGCGGACGATCGGTTCCAAGCTGGTCCGCGACTCAATGGCATCGACGACGACGATGAACTCGTCTCCGCCGAAACGCGCTACCAGGTCACCGTCACGGAGGGCTGATTGCAAGCGCTGAGCGACGACTCTCAGCGTGCGGTCGCCAGCCAAGTGCCCTTGTGAGTCGTTTACTTGCTTGAAGCGGTTGAGGTCTACGAACAACAAAGCGAACGGGACGACCGGACAGGTGGCAAAACGCCTAGCCAGTTCGAGTTCCAGGCTTCTTCGGTCGGGAAGACCGGTCAGGGCGTCGCCAGTCGCGGATAGCGGCTCTGCCAACGGCTGGGACTGGACATTCGCGCCATGGATCACCAACAACCAGACCCCAAGCTGCTCCTCATTCAAGGCTTTCAAGAAAACCCGGCGTTCTTGCCATGCCCCCTCGATATGGGGGGGCGACGGTTCCAATGGCAATCCGCCTAGGGCCTGGAGCACCAAGTCGAGGATCCGCTGTGCCGCTTCGCCCTGTGTCGCAGTCTGATCCGAAGTGGCGGATTCAGTGATGGATAGAAAGGCAGGATTCGACCACAGAAGCGCTCCCGACTGACAGTCGAACAGCGCTAAGCCGTCACTGCACAAATCAAGATGTTGTAAGGGGATAGATCGCATCTGGCGTCGGTTGGGCGGAAGTGCTTACTCAGTCGAGATAATGGTTGGCTTCAGGGATCATCCATTGCTCAAGCCCGTGAGCATCTGCGTAGTATGCTGATCCGTTGGCCGGGACAGCGGGTCGAAAACTGGCGCCGTTCTTGGCAGGGCAGGAACGTGGTCCACTTGCGGTCAGTGGAAATAGGCGGATTGCGAGGTTTTTTTCGGCTCGTTTGATCGACACGATCCTAGGTCCAACTATACTCGAAGCTCAGTTCTTGAGCGGAGGCGGATGGTTGTTGTCCACGTGAACCCGTTCTTGGTCTTGAGCTGCTGCTAGAGTGCCCAGTTTCCGGGCACGGCGGGGCACACAAACGTAGCCAGTCACGCTGGTCTCGTGAAGGCTGCCCTCTAGCAGATCAAAAGCTGCCGAACATGGAGAGATTGTCTCTCCCTGCTAGGAGGGCAATACGACGAAGCTTGGCATGGATGGTCCGCTCAGGCTTTCGAGCGACATTGCTGCGTTTCGGCGCGGCGGTTGCATAGGCGGATAATAGCGGGCTTACTACCTGAGAGGGTTGTAGCTCCGTCCCACCTCCGTTGAGTTCTCAACGTCCTTGCATCTTGAAGTAGCTACGTATGGCCCTGACACAATGGCTGCCTCGCCTGCGCTCGGCGCTTGCGAATAAGCGATTATCGCCCTCCTTCCTCGATGCCGATGCCTTCGAGCACGCCGCCATGTGCGAGCGGATGCGGGTTGACCGCAACGGCTCGGTTCTGGCTATCCTGTTGATACGTTTGCCGGAGCACGCCAAGAGCAAAGCGAAGCAGCTGCAGCTTGGCGCCTTACTGGATGATCGACTTCGAGTTACGGATACCGCTGGGCTGTTGAGCGACGGGCGATTTGGTGTGCTTTTGCCGGATACTCCCGGTACGGGCGCCTGGAAGGTGGCTCAGGATCTTGGAGATTTGCTAGAAGACGGTGAGCAGCGGCCCACGTTCGAAGTCATGGTCTACCCGGATGACTCGGCTTATCCGGGCTGGGATGTCAGCCCACCTGAAGTGCAGCGGCCTGTCGATGCGCCTGCCGATTCGCCTGAGGGGATTGTCGCTTGTCGCGCCGGCGACTTCGAATCGCTATTCTCTAAAGCCGACCCTCTCTGGAAGCGCGCCACGGATGTGGTTGTCGGCTCTTTGGGCCTAACGATCGCTGCCCCGGTTGTCGCGGCTTGCGCGGGAGCGGTCATGCTCACCTCGCGTGGCGCCCCCTTCTTTGTGCAGGAACGCGAGGGCCTCGGTGGCCGCCGCTTCAAGATGTACAAGATCCGTACCATGCGAGTGGATGCGGAAGCTCAGAAAGCTGCTCTGAGAGAACACAGCGAACAGGACGGGCCAGCCTTTAAGATGACGCGTGATCCACGAGTCACACGCATTGGTCGCGTGCTTCGTGCTCTCAGTCTTGATGAACTGCCGCAATTGCTGAACGTGGTGCGCGGAGAGATGTCGTTGGTCGGTCCTCGCCCGCTGCCGGTGGAAGAGTCCCTCGGTTGTAAGCCTTGGCAGCGTCAGCGTTTGCGGGTCAAGCCTGGCATTACTTGCATCTGGCAGGTCCACGGTCGCAACACGGTGGCCTTTGACGATTGGGTGCGGATGGACTTGGAGTACATCAAGAGACGTTCGCCGCTGCACGACATGCGATTGCTCATTGAGACGGGCCCGTCGCTGATCTTCTCTCGCGGCCCACGTTAGCGTTGCTTCTGGCCTCAGGATGAGCCTTAGGCGGAAAGGGTTTTAGGCCGGTGCATGAGTCGCCGCTAATTCTGAACGACTCCCCGTTGGTGGGAACAACGACGCGCCCGCGTCTGTTGATGGTCGCCTACGGCTGCCATCCTGCGGACACCATGGAGAAGCGCAATGGCTGGCGGCGTGCGATGCTCGCGGCGGAGTCTTGTGACGTGACGGTCCTGGTCGGGCCTGCCGTAGACACTGCGGAACTTACACACCTTGCGGCGAAGGAGTTGGGCCAAGCCGGGCGGGTTGCTTTTCATCGAGTACAGCACGACGCCTTAGATCGGTTCTTCGCCAGCACGCCGATGCTCTACTACCTCTATTATCGTCGCTGGAACAACCGTGCGTATGCTCTTGCAGAGAGCCTGCACCGCGAATCTCCTTTCGACTTGGTGCATCAGGTGAATTTCTGCGGTTACCGGGAGCCAGGCCTGATGTGGCGACTGGGTGTGCCGTTTATCTGGGGCCCTATCGGAGGCACGCAAGACTTCCCGCTACGTTACCTTGGCCAGCTTTCTTGGGGGGCAGCTCTGAGGGAAGTGTCTCGCAGTGTCTTGAACGGCCTACAGATTCGCATGAGTCAGCGCGTGCGGCGTGCGGCTCGAGGATCAGCCGTGGTGCTCAGTGCTACCGCAACAGCGAAGCAACATTTGCGGGAGTTTATTGGCGTCGATTCGATTCAGCACCTCGAGACGGGGTTGGACTGCCAAGTCTCCTCGCCACGTACGGCCCGTGACGCGACCGAGCCGCTCAGGGTCCTTTGGGCGGGACGGTTGCGGCCCTGGAAGTGTTTCCCGTTACTCGCAAAGGCGGTTGCTGAGCTGCCCGACGCGCGACGCGTTCAGGTGCGTGTGCTTGGCACCGGTCCTTGTAAATCGCCATGGATACGGCTGACGGAGCGGCTCGGCATCGCTGACCGCTTTGAGTGGATTGAGTGGCCCGCATACCAAGACACCCTGCAGCATTATGCATGGGCGGATGTGTTTGCGTTCACCAGCCTGCGAGACACGTCGGGCACGGGTCTGCTCGAGTCTCTAGCGGCGGGGGCGCCGGTGCTTGGGGTCGATCATCAAGGCGCTGCCGACATCATGACCGAACACTGCGCGATTCCTCTGCCGGTCTCTTCGCCTGAGGAGACAATTCGTCACCTAGCTCAGGCCATGGTCGAGTTGGACGACGATCGCAATCGTCTGCTGCAGCTTAGCCATGGGGCCCAGCAACGTGCTGCCGACTTCGAATGGCATCGAAGGATTGCGTGGACAAGCGAAGTGTATCGCAGCGCCTTGCAGCAATCTGCTCGGGAGGCAAAGGCTTTGCCGTCCCTGGCCACCCTGAAGCAACAGACCGATTTGGATTCGCCGGTGCCGGTTGGTGTTTCAACCGGGTCAGCGGCGTCGGCGACCTACTAGTTACTAGCAAGACATCCTTTCAGGCTCTCGTGGTCTGACAAGTTTCGTTCTTCTGAGGAACGTTAACAATGAATGACTTTTCATCTGCCGACCGCGGCTCGGGCGAGCTGCTGGAAATACTCTTTCGTCACAAGAAGAAGCTGATCCTTACCCCGTTGATGATCCTGCTTCTTGCTACGGGGGTGATCTTATGGGCGCCCAGGACCTATCGGTCAGAGGCCAAGCTGTTTCTGCAAGTTGGTCACGAGAGCGTTGGCCTTGAGCCGCTAGCTACCACCGGACAGACACTCAGCTTGATGCAGGATGGCCAGGACTCTGAGGTGACATCGGCGATGGATATCCTCGGTAGCCGCGGTGTGGTGGGAAAGGTTGTCGACGAAATGGGGCCCGCCTACGTCCTGAATGGTGGTCCTCTGGGCGAAGGTGGAGACGCCAATCCCGTTACCGCAGCGATTCTCAAAGTTGTCGGCGGAGCGATCAACCTGATCAAGAGTATCGACCCGGTCTCTGATCGCGAGGAAGCCATCATCCTGCTTAGCGAAAGCCTGACGATCGAAGCCGAGCGCGACTCAACCGTGATCGTGGCGTCTCTGCAAGCCGACACACCATTGGGCGCCCAGCAGATGCTTGCCAAGATTGTCGAGGTCTACCAGCGCGAGCATCTGCGTATCCATCGCAATCCCGATTCACGCACATTCCTGACCGAGCAGAGTGAGCTCTTGAAGTCACGACTTGAGCAGGCGAACGAAGCGGTGAAGAACGCTAAGAACCGGATGGGACTGGCCTCCGTGGCTGGTCGACGGAGCACCTTAGAGACCCAGTTGAGCGCCGTCGAACAGGGAGCCTACTCGGCCGAGCAAAACCTGGCCACACAGCTTGCTCAGGTGACCGACTTGCGTCAGCAACTGCAGTCGCTTCCGGAGCGGATGGTGGCTTCGCGACGAAGCATTCCCAACGAAGGGGCTGACTTACTCCGCAACCAGCTGTACGTCCTGCAGACCCGCAAAGCGGAACTGGAGGCTCGCTACAAGGAGAACCACCCACTTGTGATGGCCATCTCTGCCCAGCTTGACGAAGCTGAGAAGGTTGTCGAAGACCAGGCTGAAAAGCGAGAAGAGACGACCGACGACATCAACCCGATCCATCGCGAGCTGTCGCTGCAACTCAAGCAAGCCGAAGCTGCCATGGCTGGCTTTGACGCCAGGTTGAAAGTGCTGCAGGAGCAAAAAGACTTGATCCTGCGAGACCTCAAGCAACTGAATCACGACGAAGTGGAACTGGATGCCTTGATGCGCGACGTCTCCGTCGCCCGCAACAAGTACATCACTTACGCCGAGAATCTAGAGCAGGCGCGGATTGATCAAGAGCTAGAGAGTCAGAAGATCTCGAGTATTAGTGTAGCGCAAGAGGCCACGCTCTCTGAGAAGCCAGTAAGCCCTTCCAAGTTACTGGTAGGACTCGGAGCCATGGTGCTGGCTTTTGGGTCGACGGTCACTTGGATCTTGGGCAGCGAGCAGCTGAATGACAAGCTGCGATCAGCGGAGGAAGTCGAGCATGACCTGCAGGTCCCCGTCTTGGCGGAGATTCCCAAGAGCCAAGTCCACGGCCGTGTCTTGAATTACTGATCCGCGAAGGCCGTTTTGCCTTGTCGTCCCCATAAGCGTGAACAGGTAGCAGAAATGAATGAGCCCCTCAATGGAACGATCAGCTCCGAAGCCGCGAGCGGAGAGTTGGACGCTGGCAGCTCACGTGCCTCGGCCCAGGCTGGCCCCGGGTTCCGACCTGCCGCGGCTCCGCGGCGTCGCGGGGCAGACTACTACGATACGATCTTGTGGCGTGTCTATCCGAAACGGTCGACCGTCGAGCAAGGGTTTACTCTAGGGGTAACCAGCGCCGATCGGCAAGCGGGCGTTAGCACGGTAGCGGCCAACTTGGCAATTCGAGCGGCTGACCATCGTCAGACGCCCGTCTTATTGGTCGACGCCAACTTTTCCCACCCAATTCAGGCGCGGCACTTTCGACTGGAAGCGTCCCCTGGCCTGACGGATGTCCTCACTCACCAATACGAGCCCGCTGAGGCAATCCGCCAGACATCTGTTGACGGACTGTCGGTCATGCCACTTGGCTCCCCGGGGCTTGTTGATCGAACCACTTGTGACTTTGAGACCGTGGCTGCCCTGGTCAACGAACTGCGGTCCAACTTTGCGTTGGTTGTCTTTGACTTGCCATCGATCAAGGAGTTGCGCCACGCTCTGCTGGTTTCTCAGCAGCTAGATTCCACCCTGCTTGCCGTTCGCGCCAACGCGACGCGACGCAAGACGGCTCGGGCGACCGTTGATCGACTGAACGCCGATGGGGTTCAGGTCATGGGAGCCGTTATCACCCAGCACAAGCGCCACACACCTTCGTGGCTACGAAACTAGCCGCAGCACACCGTAGCGGCCGAGAGATCCACCCGATTGATCATGTCGACTTTGCCCCTTACACAACCGATGGCCGAACCCACGGCGAAGGCCTTAGGCTGGCAGCGGCCTTCGGTGCAGGGGTTGTGTACCGTGATCGACCAAGCGCTGGTGAGTTTGACAAGCTTCATGACGATGGTCCTGGTGGGGCAACTCGGCCAGGAAGAACTCGGCGTGTACGTCCTGGGGGTCAGCACGTTTTGGCTAGCAGTCGGCATTCCCAAAGCGCTGCTGTGGACTCCCTACACCGTGCGGGCCGCGAGACTGGAGCAGCCCGCGCGTCAGAGTTACCTGACCAACGTATCGTGGATGATGGTTTTCATTGCCTTGCTTGGCGCCGGCTTGCTGTTGGTGCTTGGTGTGGTGGCGCCGTTGCTTACGTCCCAGCAAACTTGGCTACAGCCGTTCTTCTTTAGTCTTGCACCGCTAGCGTTCATGCTCACGCTGCGCGAGCACATCCGCCGTGTGGCGATTGCCGACTTTCGGTCACCCCAGCTCATTCTGTTCGACCTACCCGTTTGCGCAGCGATCGTTACCGCGATCACGCTGCTCAGCGTTTGGGGTTACTTGAGCGCCAACGGCGCTTTCCTAGCCACAGGCGCGGCGGCCGCGCTGGCGATTCCCTTCGTTTGGCGCCAACTTGCGCGAAGTACTGATAACAGTCGCGCCTTCCTTGCCGATGTTTCTTCCCATTGGCAGTTTGGCCGTTGGTTGTTGTTAGCCGCCGTGGCAGCGCTGCTCGGCGATGGCGCATTGCGGTGGATGCTCTTGGGTATGCATGGCAAAGAGGCCGTGGGCGTCTTTGGGGCGGCATTCGCGGTGGTCGCGCTGGTCAACCCCCTCCTGTTGGCGATGAACAGCTTCGCGAGATCCTGGGCCACGCGCGTTCACGAGCGTACTAGCTACTCCGGACTGCTGCAGCACACGCTGCGCGCCACGGCGGTTGTCGTCGTCTTGGCAGTTGTTGCTGCCTTGGCGTTCTCGATGCTCGGTAACTTTGCCGTAGCCAGTTTTTTCCCTGCTGGCTTTAGCGAACCGCTGCTCGTCACGTTGCTTGCCGCCGGCGTCTGCCTTCAGGCTACCCTGATTCCTGCGGAGGCGACGCTCACGACATTGGAAAAAGGCAAGCAGCTGAGTTTCGCAGCCGGGTTACGTTTGGCGACGACCTTCGTAGTGGGCATTCCTTTGGTCTACCAATGGGGAGCGATTGGCATTGGCTGGGCCATGGTCGCTAGAAGCGTGCCTGTGGCGATCGTCTATGCCTTCGCCCTGGTTCAAGAGGCAGCTAGCCATCGTTTGAACATTTCAGGATCGCCGGCTGCCGTATAGGAACAAGCTTTGTCTTTCACCCTTTCGCAATCGACCAGCAACGACGCCAGCAGCGCTGCTACGGCGCGATGGCTAACGATTTGCATGGGCGTACTGGCGTTTGCGTACTCCTTGCAGTTGCATGATCCAGGTCGCGTTGGCGTGAACACGGGAGAGTTTGAGACTCGCATTGAGTTAATCGAGGACCAGGCCGATGCCCAGGGTTCCGTTGCAGTCGGCGGAGCCCAGAAGAAGATCGCCTTTCTGCTCATTGTCACCACAGCGGGATCCCTGCTACTCAGGGCCGCTTACTTGGGCCGCCTTCGCGTGGGCGACCTAACCCTGCTGGTTGGGTGCTACCTGGCATGGGCGGCCGTCAGCTTGCTGTGGTCTGTCGCTCCGGCTGGCACGCTGCGCGAACTTGTGCGACTATTCGCTACGGCAAGTCTGGCTTACGGACTAGCGGCGAACTTCAGCCTCCAAGATTGCCTCCGCGTTCTGATGGCGATTTGCGCCGGCAGTGTCTCCACGGCCTTCTTGCTGGAGATCGGCTTTGGCGTGCTAACGCCTCATGTAGCAGGGTATCGTTTCGCCGGGGGCGTCCACCCGAACTTCATCGCGATCCACGCCACGCTGTTGGCCACGATCACCGCGGGATTGCTAACCGGTCGCCCCGCCAGCCGCTGGTATCAGTTTTGGCTAGCGCTGGCCTTCTTGGCGTTGATTTTGACCAAGAGCAGAACCGCACTGATGTGTGGCATGATGGGTGTTTCGGTGGCCATCACGGTGGCCTACGGTTTGCGACGCACCGTGCTGCTGTGGGCGATCGGGGCTACGACCATGGCAGGGGCATTGCTGTTCATTGGCGCCTGCCCTCCATCTCTGTCAGCAAAGTTCACTAGCGCCGCCGAGATGGGTCGGACGGAAAGCGTCGGATCGCTTTCCGGGCGGGTCCCCGTTTGGGAGTACTTGGCCGATGACATGCAACGGCGTCCCTGGCACGGGTTTGGCTACAAGGCCTATTGGACCGCTGAACAGCGACTGGCTGTCGGCGACAAGGTGGGCTGGTATCCGCCTGACGCTCATTCTGCCTACTTTGACGTGACCATCCAGCTTGGACTCATGGGGCTGGCTCTTTATCTAACGCTGGGCGGACTGCTGGGCTGGCGACTGCTGACTTGGTGTCCCAGTAACAAGCAGAACCGATCAGCCCGGGCCGCTATGTCTGGATTGTTGATCGTCGCCATTGTTCACGGGTTTACTGAGTCGACGGTCTGCGAAGCCCGCATCGCGGGACTTGCTTTGGCGGTCACGCTGTTTTGTTGCTCACGCCCTTTGCTACCACAACGCGTTTCCCGGTCGACTCACCGTTCAGCATTGCCCAGCACCGCCCTCCTTCCGGCATCCTCCTAGGTCTCCTTTGTGCTATGTCCACGCCTCGCGTCTATGTCTTGATGACCGTCTACAACGGCATGCCCTATTTGCCAGAGTCCGTGGAGTCCGTGCTGAACCAGACCTACCGCGATTTTCGATTCGTGATTGTCAACGACGGTTCGACCGATGGCACGGCCGATTATCTGGCTGGTGTAGCCGATCCCCGCGTTGAAGTTGTGCATCGCGAGAATGGCGGCACTGCCGCGGCGGCCAATCAAGGATTGGAACATTGCCACGGAGAGTTTGTCGCCCGCGTGGATGCGGATGACATTACGCTGCCGACGCGGCTGGAGGAGCAAGTCCGGTTTCTCGATGCCCATCCCGAGGTGGGCTTGGTAGGGACGCAAATGGCGCCACTCGGGGCCAAGGGCGTTGGCGCCAGCCTTAATCTTCCTACCCAGCACGAAGATATCTATCAGGCCATGCTCGATGGTCGGCATGGTCTGGGACACGCCAACATCATGATGCGAACGCACCTGATCAAAGAGATTGGTGGCTACTGGTCTCTCCGGCTGCAAGACGCTTGGGACATGATGCTCCGTATGGGCGAAGTCTCGAAGCTGGCGAACCTTGACCAAGTGTTGCATCACTATCGAATCCATGATGGCAGCCTCACTGGCAGCAAAATGCGGCGGATGCGAAACAGCATCAACTATGCCCGTGAGCTGGCCCGGCGGCGGAACGCCGGATTGCCGGCCATCGAATACGAGGCTTTTCAAGCGAAGCATGACGCCAGGTCGTGGCCGCGACGTGTCCTGGAATCGATCGACCTCCACGCCCGAGCTCAGTACCGCGTGGCGCTGGCCGAGATTTACGGGGGCCGCACAACGTTGGGCTACTCCCGCATGGCGTGGGCTGCTGTTTGTGCGCCACAACTCACGATTGAACGCATCGCCCGCATCGTGATGGCGCGACCTGCCGAAAGACACTGATTCCCCCCCTCCTACTGAGTCCCTCCTTCCCTCCTTGATCCAACACCGATGTCAACTTCCACCTTAGATTCGCCAAGCACTGACCTTAGTTGCCCCGCTGTTCCGCGTGCTCGCGTTGTCGGTGTCCCCTTCAACGTTTGCGATTACGAAGACGCAATTTCCTGGCTCGTGGCTTCTGCGGAAAATTCGCGGCAAGATGCTCGCGCCCGTTACGTGTGTGCAGCCAACGTGGCGGACGCGATGAATGCTCGCAAAGACGTTGAGTTTGCTGCCGGCATGGAGGCCAGTGATTTGGTCGTCCCTGACGGCGCTCCTGTCGTGTGGGCGATGCGTTCTGCCGGGCACGCCATCCGCAAACGGGTCTATGGACCCACGCTGATGCAAAAGGCGTTGGAAACAGAGGCGGTTGCTGAGCGCCGGCATGTATTGATCGCCGGGTCTGAGGAGTCCCGCGAAGGGGTTCGGCAACGCTTCCCCCATGTGAACTGGGTTGGCGATCTCGATTTCTGGTTCAACAAGCTCGATGAACAACAGTACTCAAATTTGGCTCAGCGTTATCAAGAGCTGGATCCGGATTACGCCTGGGTTTCGCTTGGCGATGGCAAGCAAGTTCGCTTTATGCATAAGTTTGCTCCGCGCGTGTCGCAGGGCGTATTGCTTGGCGTGGGCGCCGCCTTTGACTTCCATGCTGGCAAGACGCGCCAGGCGCCGCAGTGGATGCAAGACAACGGCATGGAGTGGTTCTTTCGCCTAGCGACCGAGCCACGCCGACTATGGCGCCGCTATCTGCTGCACAATCCTCCGTTCTTGTACCACTGGCTCGCGGAGGTCGTACGTGGCCCCGCCAGACCGGTCGCCATCACTGACTGACGGCGACCTGAACCGCTAACGCTGCTCTTCACCTTTTTCAACGAACAAGCGACGGATTGCTGATACCCCTGCAAGACTATGCCTGCTGACGAATCTCAACTGACTTTTCCTACCGATAGCCCGCTGGCGGGTGACGCCCTCAGCACTTCACCGGGCGAACAACCAGCCGGTGAGCTCTACGAAGCCGCGCGGCCAAGAGTGATTATCGCCTTGCCGGCTTTCAACGAAGAGGAGTCGCTAGGCCCTTTGCTTGACGGCATTGGTCTGGCGATGGCAGGCTCCGGCATCGAGTACTCGATCATCGTCGTTGATGATGGCAGCACGGACGACACGGCACGGATCGCCAGCCAAGCATCATTCCGCTTGCCAGTTACATTAATCGAGCACGAGCAGAATAGCGGCCTAGCCGCGGCACTGCGGACAGGGTTCCAGGCGGCGACTGAGAAAGCGCGTCCTGGGGATGTGATCATCACGATGGACGCCGACAACACTCATCCACCGGGGTTGATGCACCGGATGCTGGGGATGGTTGGCGAGGGATGCGACGTCGTCATCGCGTCACGTTTTCAGACCGGCTCTCAAGTCCACGGAGTGCCTCTTAGTCGCGTATGGCTAAGTGTCGGCGCACGCTGGCTCTTCACCCTCGCGTTTCCGATTCGTGGAGTCCGCGATTACACATGTGGTTTTCGTGCTTACCGAGCCAGCGTGCTCCAAGATGCCTTGGCTGAGCATGGTGACAACTTCGTCAGCGAGCGCGGCTTCTCTTGCATGGTGGATGTCCTACTCAAGCTCCGCCTCAGTGACCTCATCATGGCCGAAGCTCCCATGATCCTGCGATACGACCTCAAGGGCGGCGCTAGCAAAATGCGAGTCTTCAAGACGGTCATGCAGACTTTGTCTTTGATTGTTCGCAGACGGGTTGGCGGCTGATGCTTTTGTGGATCGCGGCGTGATTCGACAACCCGAGAGACTTCCCTTCAAGGCGGCACAATACTGATGCAACAAGAATCACAACAACAGTGGGCGGTCGTTGGTGGCGGCGTCTTGGGTCTGTCGCTCGCCCACCGTTTGGCGAAGCGCGGCGTCCGCGTCACGCTGTTGGAAGCGGCGCCGGAATTAGGGGGCTTGGCGAGCGCCTGGCGGCTCAAGACGGACCATGACGAAGTCGTCTGGGACCGCCACTATCACGTGACCCTATTGTCGGACACGGTGCTCCGAGACTTGCTGGAAGAGATTGGACTGACCGACCACATGCGCTGGGTTGAGACCAAGACCGGTTTCTACAGTGGCGGTGAGCTGCATTCGATGTCGAACTCGTTGGAGTTCTTGAACTTTCCGCCGCTCACTTTGATTGAGAAGATTCGTTTGGGGATGACGATCTTCTACGCCTCCCGAATCAAGGACTGGCGACCACTTGAGAAAGTGTCCGTTGCGGATTGGCTTCGTAAGTGGTCCGGCGAAGGAGTCTTTGAAAAGATCTGGCTGCCGTTGCTTAAGGCAAAACTCGGAGAGACCTACCGAGAGACTTCCGCGGCGTTCATCTGGGCTCATACCAATCGGATGTACAAAGCGCGGCGGTCAGGCCTGAAGAAAGAGATGTTTGGCTATGTTCGCGGCGGCTACGCCAGCATCTTGGACCGCCTGGCACAGGTGCTTAGTGAGATGGGCGTCGCGGTTCAGTGCTCGGCCCCCGTGCATGACACCGTGTCCACTGATGAGGGGCGCGTTCTCGTCCAATATGGCGAAGGGCACAGCGCTGAGTTTGATAACGTGGTCTTTACGGTTCCGTCACCCGTAATTGCCAATGCCTGCTCTGAGCTGGAAGCTGAGGAGCGTCGCCGACACCAAGAGATCAAATACTTGGGGATCGTCTGTGCTTCGCTATTGTTGAAGAAACCAATCTCACCTTACTACGTAACCAACATTACGGATACCTGGGTGCCACTGACAGCCGTGATCGAAATGACCACGATTGTGCATCCGAGTGAACTGGGCGGTCGTTCGCTAGTTTACTTGCCGAAGTACGTGCCTTCGGACGACCCGCTATTCGAAGAGTCTGACGAGAGCTTGCAGGAAAGATGGCTGGGGACGCTTGAGAAGATGTATCCCCACTTTTCTCGCGACCAAGTAGAAGCTTTTCAGGTGTCGCGGGCCAGGAATGTCATGGCGCTGCCTACTTTGAATTACTCTTCGAAGCTCCCGCCAATGCGGACGTCGGTCCCTGGAGTGTTTGCTATTAACTCCGCACATATTCTTAAAGGGAATCTGAACGTCAATGAAACGATCGAACTAGGTTACGAGGCGTTCGACCGTCTGTTGGCGCCGATCATCGACGCAGGCCCTGCGCAGCGGCTTGCTCTCTCCAACATCGACAGGTCTGAGAATGTCGCCGACGATTGCGAGCTTGTCGCTCGATCTTGATGACAAGTGGGCCTACCTCAAGGCGCGGGGTGATGGGAGCTGGGAGTCTTTCCCCAGTATTCTCGACCGCGTCGTGCCACGTTTATTGGAATTCCTTGCCGATCGCGATCTGCGAATCACGTTTTTTATCGTGGGGCAAGATGCCGCGCTGCAACACAACCGTGCTCTCCTGCAGGCCATCGCAGACGCTGGGCACGAAGTTGCGAATCACTCTTTTCACCACGAGCCATGGTTGGCCGAAAAACCAGCCCAAGAGATCGCCGCCGAATTACAACAAGCCGAGGAGGCCATTCTTCAGGCAACCGGACAGCGCACGCTCGGCTTCCGTGGCCCCGCTTTCAGTCGGTCGCCGGAGCTGCTGTCGGTGCTGGTGGATCGCGGCTATCAGTATGACGCGTCTTCGTTTCCTACGTTTATTGGGCCGCTTGCCCGAGCCTACTTTATGATGACGGCGAAACTGGACGCCGACCAACGATCGACTCGCAGCAATTTGTATGGATCCGTTAAGGATGGTTTCGCAACGCTGCGGCCTCATGAGATCGCCACCAACAGCGGGCCACTCTGTGAGATTCCTGTTACGACGATGCCCTTGACGCGGGCTCCTATCCATTTGAGCTACTTGTTCTTCCTGGCGCAACGTTCGCCTTGGCTCGCCAGGGCTTACTTCCACTCGGCCATTCGACTGTGTCGTTGGCGCGGGTTGGAGCCTTCTTTATTGCTCCACGCGCTCGACTTCTGGGGCTGTGATGATGACGACCAGATGGGCTACTTCCCAGGTATGGGGCTTACGGCGGCGGAAAAAATGGAGCTGTTGAGCGATGTCCTTGAGACTGTAGGTCGGCACCATCGCTTGGTTACTATGGATGAGCACGCCTCCAGGTTTTGTCGCCATAGTCCAGCAAGTGACTTCGCCGGTGTTGTGGCTCCCTCCGCTGAGCTGCCAGTTTCCCCTGGCAGTCCGCTGGAGGTCTAGGCATGGCTACGATTGATGCGATGCCGACCACACGGGCGGAGCGGCGCCAGGCCTCGACTCCGGCCGGCGACCTCCCGCCGGCGCGGGAGCGAACCATTATCGCGGCCGTGATGCTGTGCTTGCTGGTCTATCATGGACTCACGATCAGTCGGCAATGCTTGTTTACGGACGAGATTCGTGAAATCGCCATTACTCAGTGGCCGACGATCGATTTGCTGTTTGCGAATGACTCGATGCCCCCGTTGTTCCCCCTGCTGCATCGTGCATGGCTACAGGTATGGGGAACCGATGCGGCGGCGCGCTGGTTCTCGGCCCTATGCGGGATGTTGAGCGTGATTGCCGTGTGGCAATTCACGCGCTTGTTGGTCGATAGAGTCACTGGTGTGACGGCAGCCGCTCTCTTTGCCGTGATGCCGTTGCCGCTCTACTATGCGCAGCTCGTTCGGGGGTATGCGCTGATGGGGCTGCTGGCAGTGTTGGCGATTGGCACTTTCGCGCTGGCGGAGCGGGGTCGACGCTCAGCCTACTTTGCCTTCGTGGGGGTCTCCGTGGTGGGGATGTACGAGCACTACTACTTCGCCATTTTGCTGCTGAGCCTGGCCCTGGTGTGGCTTGTTTCTCGGCCAAGGCTCCCGAAGTCTCGCGGGCTGGCAGCCTTCGTTGCCATTGCGCTGTTATCGGCTCCGGTGATTTTCTTCCTCAAGACCGACTTCGGTTTCCAGAAGGAACTCCGCGCGCCACGGCCGATGAGTGTGGCCGCATTGGGCTACACCTTCACGAGTTTCTTCTCTGGCTACTCGCTCGGACCGTCAAAGGCAGACCTCCATACTTTGTCGACCGTTGAGGCAGCGGTAATGATTGCTCCTTGGGCCTTGGCGATCACAGGATGCGTCGCCCCGCTGGCGGTTGCGGGGTTTCGTCGGCTGCGTGAGGTGCGTCTCGCCGGACCGTTGGTGGCGATGATAGTCCTGCCCGTGTTGATTACTGGTGGACTCGGGGCGTTGGCTGGCATCACCTACAACGTGCGCTTCGTGGCTTGGTGCGCAGCCCCTCTGGCTGTGCTGCTTGGCGCTGGGGCCTGCGCTCCTGGATTGTCGCCTCTGCGTCGCGCGGCCACCCTCGGCCTCGTCGCCGTGATGGTGGTGGCCCTTGCCAATCGCAACCTAAACCCACGGTATTTCAACGAAGAGTATCGGTCCGTCGCAGCGTACCTTGACGAGCATGCCCATGCTCAAGCGGCCATATTCTGTGTGAGTGGTTATGCGGCGGGTGGCGTGCGGTACTACTTGCCAGGGCATCAGCAGCGGGTCTTGGAGCTACCTACGCCTGGGCAGTCTAGCGAAGTAGTCACCACTGTTGGTCAAGTAGACCAAGCGGTGGCAGTTGTCCGATCAACTCCGGCCAGCCAAGCGTGGCTACTCTACTGCAGGCCCTTTCATGGTGACCCGGAAGGCAAACTGCTGGCGGCTCTACGAGCAGAATTTGCCCTTGAAGAGGCCGCCCGCGCTGCTGGGATTGTGCTGTTCCGAGCGACCGCATTTGCTTCCAAAGAGCCGCCGCCAGAGGACGCTACTGTGAGTCGCACAGACAGATAGCCCCCCGAGGATGGCTGATGCGAGTCTCAGGAACACGAGGCCGCCCGCGGATAGCTGTTTAAGCGGTTCTTGGGCCCGAGCCGGTCATGCCGATTCAAGAAACGCTGTCGCAAGGGTCACTCGGTTAGGGGTTCCGACTCTTGTGTTAGCTTGTCGCCTCGGCAATCGGGGGACGGGCTTGTGCAGGCGTCGCAGATAGAATTGCCTTGGTCGTCCTTGAAGCCGGCGAGTCCGCCGCAGGATCCCTTGATGCGACGGTTGGAAATCAGCACACCAACGCCCATCCCCGCCAGGGCGATCAAGAAGACGGCAAGCGTAATGAAGAAGGTCGGCATGGCCTATTAGTTTGCTTCGGCTTTGTTTGCTTCGGCGGCGAGTTGCTCAGCCCAGGCGCTGGTGGTTCGTTCGATAGGACCACAGTCTGATCGCTCCACGAAGAACGCCGCGATGTCGTGGTCCTCTGACCAATCATACCCACGTTCGGGTCCCATGACTAACAGGGCGGTTGCCAATGCGTCTGCCTCCATGCAGGTGTCGGCACGCACGGTGACGGTCGCCAGGTTGTGCGTCACCGGTCGGCTGGTGGTGGGGTCGATCGTGTGCGAATAGCGAGTGCCGTCCAGTTGGAAGAAGTTGCGGTAGTCACCGGATGTGGCGACCGCGTCGCCTGACAATTCAACGACCATCTGGATCGAACGTCCCGCTGAGTCGGGCTTTTCGATGCCAATCCGCCATGGTGCGCCGTCTGGTTTAGTTCCCCTCGTTGCCACCTCGCCACCAATTTCCACCATATAACTGCTCACCCCCTGCTCTTGGAGCAGTCTGCCAATTTCATCGGACGCATAGCCTTTGGCGACGGCGGATAAATCGACATAGACCTGGGGATTAGTTTTGCGGAGGGCAGGTGGATCGATTCGCACTTCCACCTGTTGGTAGCCGATCCGCTGTCGAGCCTGGGCAATGGCGTCGTCGCTAGGCGGGTCGCGCCGACGGCCTTCAGGGCCAAACCCCCACAGGTTTACCGCCGGACCCACGGTGGGGTCGAAAGCGCCGTCCGTTGCTTTGGCAATCTCCAAGGCGAAGCGAACGACTTCTGCCGTCTCGTGAGAAACGGAAAACCAAGTCTCGGTCTCATGCTGATTGAACTGAGAGAGTTCCGACTCGGCGTCGTAGGTCGACATCTGCCGATTGATCTCAGCCAGACGACTACCAACGGCCTGTTGAAGGCTTTGCGTTACGCGAGAACTGACGACGCTGCATTGGTACGCGGTCCCCATCGTGGGGCCCTCGAACGTCAGCACCGATAGCGAGGAACGAGCGGGACGAAACGCAGGCGAGAAGACTGCGATGGCAGCGGTAGCAACAACGAGGGCTACCAACAACTCACGCAGTGAAGGTCGCATCACCCACCGAAGTCATCGAATGCGATGTTCTCTTGTTCCACGCCTAGGTCGTCAAGCATCTTGAAGACGGCCGAGTTCATCATTGGTGGACCACAGATGTAATACTCGATGTCTTCTGGAGCGGGGTGCTCGTTTAGATAATTGTCGAGCAGCACCTGATGAATGAAGCCGACGTAGCCATCCCAGTTGTCCTCGGGGAGTGGCTCCGAGAGGGCGATGTTGAACTTGAAGTTGGGGAACTGCCGTTCGATTTCGCGGAAGTGGTCGATGTAGAACAACTCTCGCAAGCTCCGGCCACCGTACCAATAGGAAACCTTGCGGCCCGTTTTGAGGTTCTTAAACAGCTCGAAGATGTGGCTGCGGAGCGGGGCCATACCTGCGCCGCCACCGATGTAAACCATCTCCGAGTCGGTGTCTTTGATGAAGAACTCGCCGTAAGGCCCGGAAATCGTCACCTTGTCGCCTGGCTTAAGGCTAAAGATATAGCTCGACATCTTGCCCGGCGGTGTCCCCTCGGGAGCGCGCGGCGGGGGGCTTGCGACGCGGACGTTGAGCATGATGATGCCCTTCTCGCCCGGGTAATTGGCCATGGAGTAGGCCCGGACAACCGGTTCTTGGACGTCCGACACGTAGCGCCAGACGTTGTACTTGTCCCAGTCGGGATGGTACTCCTCTTCGATCTCAAAGTCCTTGTAGGCGGCGACGTGCGGCGGGCACTCGATCTGGATGTAGCCGCCTGCTTTGAAGTCGACGTCTTCGCCTTCGGGGAGCTTGAGTTTGAACTCTTTGATGAAGGTCGCCACGTTGTGATTGGAAATGACCTCGCATTCCCACTTCTTGGTCTCGAAGGCCTCGGGCGGCACCTCGACCTTCATGTCTTGTTTGACGGCTACTTGGCACGAGAGGCGGCAACCTTCACGGGCTTCTTTCTTGTTGATATGCGACTGCTCCGTAGGGAGGATGTCGCCACCGCCGTCGTGCACTTTCACAAGGCATTGGGCGCAGGTACCGCCGCCACCGCAGGCGCTGGAGACGAAGACGCCTTCATCGGCCAACGCTCCAAGCAGCTTACCGCCTGCGGGAACGTGGATCGTCTTTTGCCCGTTGATTTCGATCGCCACATCGCCACTAGGCACCAACTGCCACTTGGCGACCATAATGATGGCCACCAAGGCAAGGACAATGGCGGTGAACATGACAACGCTAAGAAAGACGGCCATGGGTAGGGCTCTTGGCTGTTAGCTAAGGTCAAAAAGCAATGAGGTGTTTGCTGGGGGCCAACAGCCAGGGTCGACAGCCAACCACCTCTTCTCACATTCCACCGAACGACATAAACGCCAAGGCCATCAGGCCGACGGTCATAAAGGTGATGCCCAGGCCCTTGAGGCCATCGGGCACGTCGCTGTATTTCATCTTCTCGCGGATGCCGGCCAGGGCGGCAATCGCCAACGCCCAACCAACGCCCGAGCCGAAGCCAAACGTGCAGCTTTCGGCAAAGTTGTATTCACGCTCGACCATGAAGAGGGAACCGCCCAAGATGGCACAGTTCACCGTAATCAGAGGTAGGAAGATGCCAAGTGCGTTGTAAAGGGCGGGCACGTAGCGATCGAGTGTCATTTCGAGGATCTGAACCATCGCGGCTATCGTGCCGATGTAACTGATCAAACCCAAGAAGAGGAAGTCGCTTTCTGGCGTGACACTCAGAGCCGCCGAAACGGATGACGGTAACAACTTGTACAGCGCGCCTTCCTTCAGCAAGTATTGGTAAATCAAGTTGTTGGCGGGAATCGTAAGCGTCATGATCACGATCACGGCGATGCCCAAGCCCACAGCCGTCTTCACGTTCTTCGATACAGCCAGGAATGTGCACATGCCCAGGAAGAACGCCAACGCCAGATTCTCGACGAAGACGGCTTTCAGGAAGATGTCGAGGTGATGTTCAATCATGATTTGGTGAGTCGTGGTTGGTGGCGATGACTCGCTAGGGGGCGTCCGGAGCGGGCCGGAAGGTCTACGATGCTCAGCCGTCGTGCTCGACTTGTTCGGGCTTAAAGGTCCGCAAGATCCAAATGAAAGCCCCGATCAGGAAGAACGCACTGGGAGGCAACAGCATCAGGCCATCGGGCTCGTACCAACCGCCTTCAGAAACCTTTGGCAGGAGAGTGAGGGTGCCGACAACGGGGATCGTAAGGGTGCCGTTTCCAAAGAGCTCGCGAATGACGCCCACAACGATCAAGATCAACCCGTAGCCCAGCGCGTTTCCGATGCCATCGAGAAAACTCATGCTCACGTTGTTCTTCATGGCGAAAGCTTCGGCTCGACCCATCACGATGCAGTTGGTGATGATAAGGCCAACGAAGACGCTCATGGTCTTGCTAGCTTCAAAGGCGTAAGCCTGAAGGAACTGATCGACCACGATTACCAGCGAGGCGATGATCGTCATTTGGACGATGATGCGAATCGAGCTGGGAATGAACTGACGGATCAGGCTGACCGAGGCGTTGGACATCGCCGTCACGAAGACCACGGCTACGGCCATGATGATGGACGTTTCCAGCTTGGTCGTCACTGCCAATGCCGAACAGATACCCAGCACCTGTAAGGCGATGGGGTTGTCATTGAACAGGGGGTTCAGCAGGACTTCTTTGGCTTTAGATTCAGCCATCGCGTTTTGCTCCAGGGACCTTGGCGTCTAAGCCGCCAAGCAGTGATTCAGCCGTCACCTTTGGTTTGTGCCTTAATGAACGGACCGAAGCCGTTTTCGCCTAGCCAGTAGTCGACCAAGTGATCGACCCCTTTGGAGGTGATCGTCGCGCCCGACAGGCCATCGATTTGGGTGTCGCTCGTGGCGGTTCCTTTGACGACGTTCAGCGCTACCTGGCCATCGTCACCGTAGATTTGTTTGCCGGCCCAGCTGGCTTTCCAAGTGGCATTATCGACTTCACCACCGAGGCCTGGCGTTTCGGCATGCTTGTAGAAGGTGATGCCTCGAACGGTGGTACCGTCGGACTCCAAGGCCAAAAAGCCCATGAGAGTGGACCACAAGCCTTTTCCTTCGACCGGAAAGATGTAGCCTTCGACCTGCTCGTTGGTGTCCACGATCTTATAAACCGGTGCGGCGGGGGCACGAAAGCGGACCCCCATTAAAGCGTCGGCCGGCTCAATGGGAACCTGCAGCGATGCATCCTTGGCTGCCTTGGCCGCATCGTACTTGGCGCCGTATTTCTCGACCTTGTCCTCTTCGTTGACCTCCTCGCCCGTGGCCAAATCGATTAGGACCTCGCGAATTCGCTTCTCAAAGATGGCGTCAACCTCGGACGACGCGGCACCTTTATCGCAAAGTCCTGCCGACAAGAGAACGTTTTTCTTTTTGTCTACTTCGCGATTACGAAGTTGCCGGTCCTTAAGCGACTCGGCGGCTCCCGAAACCAAGAGGGAGCACGCGACGCATAGGACGGTGGCGACCAGGAAGGTGCCGGCGGTGCTGTTAGGCGACATAGCGGGCGGCCCTCCTCGTGACGTTGGCTTGGATCACGGCGTAATCGATAAGCGGCGCCATCACGTTGCCAAACAAAATGGCCAGCATGATGCCCTCCGGAAATGCGGGATTGATCACCCGAATCAAGATTGTCATCACACCGATCAACCCCCCGTACCACCACTTGCCGGTTTCCGTCATGGAAGCGGATACCGGGTCGGTGGCCATGAAGACCGTCCCAAAGGCGAAGCCGCCGATAACCAAATGCCAAAGTGGCGAGATGTGGGTCATCGGGTTGTCGGAAAGGTCGCGGAAGGCCCAGAGCACGGTGGACATCGCGAGGGCGCCGGCGACAACTCCCGCCATGATCCGCCAGGATCCAATTCCCGTGGCGATCAGCAACCCAGCGCCAAGCAAGCAGGCTAGCGTGGAGGTTTCTCCCATTGATCCCGGGATCGTGCCGAGGAAGTTTTGCATGAAGCTTAGCCCGTTGGTCGATGCCGCTTCGGCGGCCGTGCCGATCGCGGCGGTCGACATGCCAGTGAGCGTGGTGGCGCCGGTGTAGCCATCGGCTTTAACGGCAGTCCAGACCTTGTCGCCAGAGAGGAACGACGCATGGGCAAAGTACAGGAAAGCCCGGCCTGTGAGGGCGGGATTGAGGAAGTTTTTACCCGTACCGCCGAAGATCTCTTTGCCAATAACGACGCCGAAGGCAATGCCCAGAGCGACCTGCCACAGCGGAATCGTGGGGGGCAAAGTCAGCGGAAACAGGGCGCCGGTCACGAGAAAGCCTTCGTTGATCTCGTGACCTCGGACCGTGGAGAAGACCGCTTCTAAGTTGCCGCCTACTGCCATCGTTACGATGTACACCGGCAAGAAGAACAACAGGCCGTGCACCAAGTTGGAGAGCTGATTAGCGGGGTCATAGGGCAAACCGATTTGCTGCATGATCCAATCGCGATCGTCCAACCCGCCCAGGCCTAGGCCCGTGATGGAGCCGTCGAAAGGCTCGGCGCCATACTCGTGGATCGCCAAGTTTGCTTGATAACCGGTGTTCCAGACGGCCATGAAGAAGCAGGGCCCCAGGGCGATGACCACCATGATCATCATCCGCTTCATATCGAGGCTATCGCGAACATGGGCGCCCGCTTTGGTCACCTCGCCGGGCGTGTAGAGAAACGTATCGATCGCTTCATAAAGAGGATAGAGCTTCTCGAGCTTACCCCCCTCTTTGAATAGCGGTTCGACCGCGTCGAGTTGGTTGCGTAGGAGTTTCATGTCTTCGTGGTTCGTGACAGGCGGCTCGTGACTGGTGGCACGTGACCCGAGCGGGGGGGTTATCCCTCGTGTTCAATCGTGGTCAGGCTTTTTCGCAGCATGGGCCCATAGTCGTTCTTGCCGGGGCAAACAAAGGTGCAAAGCCCCAGGTCCTCTTCATCCAGTTCTAGACAACCGAGCAACTGGGCCGAGTCGGTATCTTGAACGCAGAGCGCTTTTAGGAGCGGCGTGGGGATGATGTCGAGCGGCATTACCTTCTCGTACATCCCCATCGGCACGATGGCTCGGTGGCTACCTTCGGTGGAGGTTGTGAACTTCCAGCGACGTGACGCAGAGCTAAGCCATGCCGAGGCAAAAACGGGCTTGATCGAAAACCGGTCGAAGCCGGGCAACATCCAACCAATCAAATCGCGGTGATCGCCTTCGGCCAAGAGCGAGACCTGGGTGTGACGACGGCCGAGAAAATCGGTGGGAGCGTGACTCTTGCGGCCCGACAAGACCGACCCGGAGACGACGCGGACCGTTTGCCCTTCTTTGACGGACGTCTCACCGGCGGTGAGTTCCGTGAGCGAGGCGCCTAGCTGGGTGCGAACCAGTCGGGGGCTGGCGGCAGCAGGGCCGCCCAGGGCCACGATTCGCTCAACGATGAGCCGGCCGGTGAGCATCAATCGGCCGATTGCGATAACGTCTTGGTAGCCGATATGCCAAACGGTGCGTTCCATGCTTGCCGGGGCGAGCATGTGGATGTGCGTGCCTGCCAGGCCGGCCGGATGGGGGCCGGCAAACTCCGCGACTTCGACACAGCCAAGGTCTTCGCCTGGAATCGTCGCGCCGGTCGCCTTACACAGATAGGTGGCGCCGTCGGTAAGGGTGCTCAATGCCTGGAGGCCCGCCATAAAATCGCCGGCCGCTTCCTGGATCACCGCGGCCGGATCGGCGGCAAGCGGATTGGTGTCGATGGCGGTGACAAAGATCGCGTGCGGTCGCGAGCCAGGCGCCGGAACCTTGCTGTAGGGCCGGGTCTGCAGGGCGGTCCACAGGCCAGACTCGATCAAGTTGCTTTCAACTTGCTCGGCAGGGAGCTGCGCGAGGTTCTGGTCCGGGTAAGACGCAAACGTGACTTCCTCGTTGCCCTCTAGAGCAATAACAATGGACTGGAAGGCTCGCTTCGCGCCACGGTTAACGGCAACCACCTTGCCACAGCCGGGCGAGGTGAACTTAACGCCTGGAGTCTTCTTGTCTGTGAAAAGAACTTGGCCAATCTTGACCGAGTCGCCCTCGGCGACTTCCATCGTCGGCTTCATGCCGATGTAGTCTTCGGCAACCAGGCCAACGTGCTGAATCAGCGGACCTTGATTGATTGCCGACTTAGGTTCGCCCGCAATGGGGATGTCGAGACCTTTGCTGATCTGAAAAGTTCTGGTCATGTGTTCTTGCGTTAGGGGCGGCCGGTTGGTCGCAAGAGCGGGGCCGTCGGCCGGGGCCGCGCCTCGGTACCGAAGTAAAGATCGTCAGCCGGCGGACAATGAATTGTGAAGATTTTCACAAATTCGATGCTACGTCAATGGTAGTAAGGGTTTTTTGTCTGTCGTAACCCGCGGGAATGCGGTGGTCCGCAGGCTTAGGGGTGGGCCGTGGTGGCGTGCGTCCGCGGGGACTCGCGGAGGGGCGTGTCTATGGCTGACTACTCTCGAACGACTCTTCCTAGGACATAACCTCCCTGCCGACGGATGGGCCCTACGGATGGGCCCTGCCGACGGATGGGCCAGCCTTTGGGAAAGCCACGGCCGTTTGCAGCACTGTTTGGTTCCTGAAGATGATAGACGAATTCTGCAGCGCAGCAATGAGACGATTACCCGTAGCGGGCGAAAGATCGCGTTTTCCTCTATTGAGTTTGGGGCTCGCCGCTCGGTTGCCGTGAAGTCTGGGTTTTTGCAGGGGGTGGCCCGTTGAAGCTTTTGACAACCCGCGCCTATACTCCGGCGTCGCCTTGTCGAAGCGGCATCAATCAGGCATCAGAGAATCCCCGAGTTAAGCCCACCGATGAACATTCACGAGTTCCAAGCCAAGCAGCTCTTTCGCGAATACGGGATCTCTGTTCCCGAAGGGATTGTGGCCACCACAGGCGAAGAGGCGGCGGCTGCCTTCGAAAAGCTAGCGGGGGCGATTGCCGTGGTGAAGTCGCAGATCCATGCCGGCGGTCGTGGCAAGGGAACCATCAAAGGAACCGATCAGCACGGGGTGGAACTAGTCAAGTCGGCTGACGACGCGCGTCGCGTGGCCGATGCCCTACTTGGAGGCGAGTTGGTAACCATCCAGACCGGTCCATCTGGTCAGACCGTCCGTCAGGTCCTGGTTGAGCAAGGTTGCGACATCGCTAGGGAGTTGTACCTAGGCATCGTGGTTGACCGAGCAGCGGGCAAGCCCGTCTTGATGGTCAGCACCGAAGGCGGCATGGACATTGAGAAGGTGGCCGAAGAGACGCCCGAACTGATTCACACCGCAGCCTTCGACCCCGACGCGGGCCTACAGCCCTATCAAGTACGGTCCTTGGCCAAGAAGCTGGGCCTGGAAGGCCCGGCTGCAAAGGCAGCTGGCAAGTTCTTCGGTGGCATTTGCAAGCTGTTTGTGGAAAGCGATTGCAGCCTGGCTGAAATCAATCCGCTGGTCGTCACGGGCGATGGCGCGTTGATGGCGCTGGACGGCAAAATGAACTTTGACGAGAACGCCTTGTTTCGTCACCCAAACATCGCCGAATTGCGTGACAAGTCTGAAGAGGATGCCAACGAACTTCGTGCCGGCGAGGCGGGGCTTAGCTACGTGCAACTGGAAGGCAACATTGGTTGCCTCGTCAACGGGGCCGGGTTGGCGATGAGCACCATGGATATCGTCAACTACACGGTGGCCAGCCGGCGAACTTCCTCGACGTGGGCGGTGGCGCCAACAAGGATCAGGTGACCGAGGCCTTTAGAATCTTGTTGGGCGATGAGAATGTCAAAGCGGTTCTGGTAAACATCTTCGGCGGAATCATGCAGTGCACGACGATCGCCAATGCGGTGCTGGCCGCCTACAAGGAAGTTGGCTTCAATGTGCCGCTGGTTGTGCGACTCGAAGGGACTGAAGTGGAAGAAGGTCGCAGGATTCTGGCTGAGAGCGACGTGGATATCATCACGGCCGAAGGCCTGACTGACGCTGCCAAGAAAGTTGTCCAGGCGGCCACCGCCGCCTAGCGGTTAGTGATGAGCCAAGTGGTCTTGCTACGGACCCGCTGGCCCGCGCCGCGTTCTGCTAATCGCCCCAACAACTAACCGTGAAGAGCTTTCAAGATGTCCATTCTCGTAAACAAAGAAACCCGTCTCATTTGCCAAGGCATTACGGGAAAAGCGGGTGAGTTCCACAGCAAGAACTGCCAAGAGTATGGCACCGCTTTGGTTGGTGGCGTAACGCCCGGCAAGGGCGGGCAAACGGTCCTCAATGTCCCTGTGTTCGACACGGTTGGCGAAGCGGTAGAGAAAGCGGGCGCCACGGCGAGCATGATTTTTGTGCCACCACCTTTTACCGCCGATGCGATCCTTGAAGCGGCCGATGCAGGCATCGAAGTGATTTGCGCCATCACCGAGGGCGTACCGGTGCTCGATATGGTGCGCGTCAAACGGGAATTAGATGCACGTGTGGCGGCAGGTCAGAAAGTAAGGCTGGTGGGGCCTAACTGTCCTGGGGTCATCACGCCCGAAGAGTGCAAGATTGGCATCATGCCGGGCTACATCCACAAGAAGGGCCCTGTTGGCTTGATCAGTCGCAGCGGCACGCTCACGTACGAAGGCGTTTGGCAGCTAACCAATTTGGGGCTGGGCCAGTCAACGTGCGTAGGAATCGGCGGCGACCCGGTCAACGGAACCAACTTTATTGATTGCCTGGAACTCTTCCAGGCCGATGGCGACACCGAAGCCATCCTAATGATGGGTGAGATTGGCGGTACGGCCGAAGAGGAAGCAGCCGCCTACATCAAAGAACATGTCACCAAGCCTGTCGCCGCTTTCATTGCCGGCCGCACGGCTCCTCCCGGCAAGCGAATGGGCCACGCCGGCGCCATCATCTCTGGCGGCAAGGGAACCGCAGACGATAAGATCGCCGCGTTGCAAGACGCCGGTATCGAAATCGCGGAAAGCCCCGCCGATATGGGCGCCGCGCTCAAGCGAGCCATGGAGAAAGCGTAAGCATCAAGCTCAGCTAGGTATCCGGGCTAGGAAGCGTGCTGTAGTTCCTGAGCTTGCTGTTCGTTCTGCTCTTGCTCTCGGCTCTTTTTGTAAGACCGCCAATCTTTGCCAACGATCAGCCTTGCGCCGCGGCGGAAGGTCAGAAACGACCAGGCCCAGCTCATCACGACGAACAGCCGGTTGCGGAAGCCGGTAAGGAAGAAGACGTGAACCACGAGCCAAACCAGCCATGCAAAAAAACCGGCAAAGCGGAACTTGCCGACCTCGGCAATCGCCCGGCTGCGGCCGATAGTGGCCATTTGGCCCTTGTCATGAAACTTGAACGTCTCACGTGGTTTGCCGGCGATTTCATCCCGGATCGTCTGGGCGACAAACTTCCCCTGCTGAACGGCCACCGGTGCCTGTCCTGGTAGTTGTTTGCCCGTCTCGGGATCGACAAAGGCACACTGATCGCCCGCGACAAAGACGTTTGGCAAGCCAGGTGCTGAAAGATCTTGCTCAACGATCACTCGACCAGCACGGTCGCACTCCAGACCGGTCGATTTGCCCAGCGAAGATGCCTTAACCCCAGCTGCCCAAAGGACCGTAGAAGAGCGGATTCTCTCACCGGCCAGCTCGACGCCTTCGGCGTCGATATTTGTCACTTTGCTGGACGTCCATACCTGCACGCCCAGTTGTTCAAGAAAACGCATCGCCTTGGCCGACAGCTTCTCGTCGAACATCGGCAGAATGCGAGGGCCAGCCTCGATGAGAATCACACGGGCCGATCGCGCGTTGATGTGGTGGAAGTCGCGGGCCAAGGTGAACCGACTCATTTCGCCGATCGACCCAGCAAGCTCCACGCCAGTCGGTCCGCCTCCGACAATCACAAACGTTAAATGCTTCTTGCGGTCGTCAGCGTCTTCACAAAGCTCCGCTTGTTCGAACGACAGCAACACCCGTCGGCGGATCTCAGTAGCCTGCTCAATGGTCTTCAAGCCCGGGGCGTGTTGTTCCCACTCCTCGCGACCAAAGTAGCCGTGCATGGCGCCACAAGCCAGCATCAAGTAGTCGTACTCTTCCGGTCCGTGGTTGGTGTCGAGCCGCTGGTTTTGATAATCGACGCCAGTGACTTCGCTACAGACCACCTCGACGTTGTCTGCATTCGAGAGGATGCCTCGAATCGGAGCAGCAATGTCCGCGGGGCTGAGGCCGGCCATCGCCACCTGGTACAGCAAGGGCTGGAAGAGATGATGGTTGCGCTTGTCAATTAGGGTCACGTGAACCGAATCGGCGTCGGCAAGCTGCTTGGCGGCGGAGAGGCCGGCAAAACCTCCGCCAACAATCACAACACGCTTTTTGCTGGTTCGGTGGCGGTCTTGAGTCATGGACAAGGTTTCCGCAGTTGGGCCAGTTTACCAGGCAGGTTCGCCAGGGTTCTGACACGGGTAGGTGCGCAGGAGGGGAGCGCGGGGTGGGATCGCGAGGGCATTTAGCCTCGTGTCCTTCCATGCTAGAATGCCACGGCAAGGCTTGGTAGTCCTTTTCCCAGGGCTCGCGCGGCCCTGCTACCCTAGGGCGATTAGCTCAGTTGGCTAGAGCGCCTCGTTTACACCGAGGATGTCGGGGGTTCGAGTCCCTCATCGCCCACTTTTTCTCTCTGCCCCCCTCGCATACGAGGCAATTCTCGCTGCCATCTGCGGCTGGCATCCGTGCCCCTACCAAGGGTTTCAGAACTCGACAGATGAAGAACGCGATAAAGCGCAGCGGTGATGTAGCGGCCCCACCAGCTGCTACCGGCAATGCTGATCCAGGCGTGATTTCTTGTAACCGTCACGGGAACTCGAGATTGGAATCCCGTCTGCGAAGAAGTCAAGTTCGGCAGAAGAAGTGACCCCGGCGGGATTCGAACCCACAACCTTCGGCTTCGGAGGCCGACGCGCTATCCAGTTGTGCCACGGAGTCGGGTAACTTGGCAGCGTATCTCATGCCTGGCAGACCTGCAACGGGTTGCTGGTAGTGCGATGGCGAGAGTAAGGTCTCTTGCGAATGCTACAGCGCCGCGGTTCGCCCTCGCCAGAGCTATGGAGTTTCGATGCCCGCCAAGCAGACCTTTCCTGGCTTTCCTTTAGGCTTGTTGCACTTTCTCGAAGAGCTTTCCCGCAACAACCACAAGAAGTGGTTCGACGCCAACAAGGCGCGGTACGAACGTGATGTCAGGGAGCCCGCCTTGGAGTTTGTCGCGGCAATGGCGGCGCCGTTGGGGAAGATCTCGCCCCATTTCCGGGCGGTCCCCAAGAAGGTGGGGGGCTCACTGATGCGGGTGCACCGCGACGTGCGATTCTCCAAGGACAAGACACCTTACAAGACCAACGTGGGCATCCAGTTTCGCCATGAGGCAGGCTGCGATGTCCACGCGCCGGGGTTCTACTTCCACATCGACACCGAGCAGGTGTTTCTTGGCGCCGGGGTTTGGCATCCCGAGTCCAAGGCCCTCAATGCCATTCGCGCGGCAATCGACGAAGACCCCCAGGCATGGAAGCGCGCTAAGGGTGGCAAAGCGTTTCGTGACCATTACGAGCTTTCAGGCGACAGTCTCAAGCGACCCCCGCGGGGATACGACACGGAACATCCGATGATTGAAGATCTCAAGCGCAAGGACCACATTGCCATTTGTAAGCTGGATCATGACGTCTTGTTCGAGCCTGATTTGGTGAAGCAGGTGTCGGCCAGATTTCGCGCGAGCAAAGCCTACGTCCAGTTTCTATGCGAGGCGATTGGGGTCGCGTATTAGACGTCGGCGTTTGCCGCTTGGTATAACGTAGGGACACGTCCTTCCTCTCCGCCCGCCGCATGAGCGTGGGTCCCGCCACTCGCAGGAGGTTCTCTATGCGTAGCATTCAATGGCTGATGGTTTTTATCGCGGTGGGCAGTTTCTTCAGCCTGCGAAGTGCGACGGCCGAGCAAGCCGAATCGTGGAAACTCGTATGGTCAGACGAGTTCGATGTGGATGGCCGGCTTGATCCAGAGAAGTGGGGATACGAGCGTGGTTTTGTCCGCAATCGTGAGGTGCAGTGGTACCAGCCTGACAACGCGTTCTGCGAAGACGGCATGCTCGTGATCGAAGGCCGCCGAGAGGCTAAGCCAGTGCAGGTCAAACGCCGTGGCGAAGTGCGCACGGTGCAGACGCAGTACACCTCATCGAGCGTTACCACCTGGGGCAAATTTAGTTGGCTGTATGGCCGACTCGAGGTGCGGGCCAAGATTGTGGCAGAGGAGGGGCTTTGGCCGGCGATTTGGACCCTGGGCGAGCGTGGCCGATGGCCGGCCAACGGCGAAGTTGACTTGATGGAGTATTACCACCATTCAATCCTCGCCAACGCCGCGTGGCGCGGCCAGAAGGATATCGTGTGGGACTCGGTGAAAAAGCCTATGGCTGATTTTGACGCCGAGTGGGCTAAGGAGTTTCATATTTGGAGGATGGACTGGGATGCCAAGCGGATTGTCCTTTCCATTGACGATCAGGTGATTA
The DNA here is from genome assembly GCA_965263315.1 of Lacipirellulaceae bacterium. GTDB lineage: Bacteria > Planctomycetota > Planctomycetia > Pirellulales > Lacipirellulaceae > JBCCQL01. Next base: position 508,936 of record CBDHGZ010000004.1, read on the forward strand.
ACGAGATCGAGACCACTGCTGCGAATCAAACGGCCGATCCCCCACCCTTCGCCCAGCCGCACTACTTGCTGCTCAACCTCGCTATCGGAGGAACCAATGGCGGCGATCCCGCGGCGGCAACCTATCCGTCCAGATATCTGGTGGACTACGTGCGGGTGTATCAAGCCGTTGAAGAATCTGGCGAGGCTCGATTGCCCTTGAGCCAGAATAGCGCCACGATGTCGTATGCCGAGTGAGCGACGACGGCCGACACCACCTCACCTGACAACTGAGCCAGTGCCCCCAGGTAGAGCCCTCCCAGTGTGGCCACGGCAACATACGCGCGGGACATGGGATGCGCCAGGCCAAACAGTACGCTTGCCGCCAGCACCCCTGCCCAAGGGCCTAGCCAACCGCCCAAGGCTGGTTGCAGGACTCCCCGGAAGAGCATCTCTTCCCCCACTCCGGCAATGATCGCCAAGGCAAGAACCGTGGCGGGCGTGCTGTTGCCCACCAACCTACTGACCAGGTTCTGAGCGAGTTCCCGCAGTTCACTCAGGGGGCGCCAGGCGGCTCTCTGCAGGATGGCGAGGAACAGCACCATTGGCAGAGTGGCTAAGAGGCCGACGCCCACTGACAGGAGAATTCGCCCCGTTGGGTTCAGTAAGTCGCCAAGCGAAACGTCAAACAGCCAGGCCAGCACGAAGGCCACCGGAACCAATGCTGCCTCGGCCGCGCAGGCTAGGAGCATCCGCTTGTGCGGGGATTCCTTTGCGGGGGTGCTGCAATCTTCCCCCGGTGGTTGGTTGTGATTTGTCACAAGTTGGACTGGGGATTGGCTTTTCGGGCTGTTGGGCGGTTGACGGTTGTTACAGAGCGTAGCTACATTGCCGATTCATTTTGACGGCAATTCTGCAGCTCCAGCGGGGCGGACCTCCTCGGCAGCCGCTACTCGGGATGCCTTTCGCAGCCAGATTCCTTTCGGCTCGCGACCGCGCCGTCATTGATCATCCTCAGAACTCGACTCACGCGAAGGACGAATCCGGCATGGCGAAGAAGAGCCCCCGCGGCGCCAAGATGGTCTATTACTTTGGCAAAACCAAGACCGATGGCGACGGTTCGATGAAAACGCTCATCGGCGGCAAAGGCGCCAACTTGGCCGAGATGACCTCGATTGGTCTGCCGGTTCCTGCTGGTTTCACCTGCACCACCGAGTGCTGCGATCTGTACTACAAGCAGGGAGAGAAGCTGCCAAAGGGTTTGATGGATCAGGTCGCTACGGCCGTCAAGACGCTTGAGAAAGAGACCGGCAAGAAGTTTGGCGACAAGAAGGATCCGCTGTTGGTTTCTGTTCGGTCGGGCGCCGCGGTGTCTATGCCGGGCATGATGAACACGATCTTGAACCTGGGCCTAAACGACGAATCCGTTGCCGGCTTGGCAAACGCCACTGGCAACGAGCGGTTTGCCTACGATTCCTACCGCCGCCTGATCAACATGTATGGCGATGTCGTGATGGAAGTCCATCACGAGTATTTCGAAGAAGCCTTCACCAAGATCAAGACCAAGTACGGCGCGGCGGAAGATACCGACGTCCCAACAGAGGGCCTAGTCGAGCTCGTTGAAGCTTACAAGAAGGTCTACAAGAAGCATACGAAGACCGATTTTCCTCAGGACCCCATCTCGCAGCTTGAGCTGGCCATTGAGGCGGTTTTCAAGAGCTGGATGACCGACAAGGCCATCAGCTACCGACGGATCGAAGGCATTACCGGCCTGGCGGGTACTGCCGTCAATGTGCAGTCGATGGTCTTCGGCAACATGGGCGATGATTCGGGCACTGGCGTGGCGTTCACCCGGAACCCCTCGACGGGCGAGAACAAGTTCTACGGCGAGTTCCTGATCAATGCCCAGGGTGAGGACGTGGTGGCTGGCATTCGCACGCCTGCCCCGGTCGCCGACATGCCCAAAATCTGGAAGGCGGAAAACGACAAGACAATCGGCAAGAAGGTCCATGCCGAGCTGATGAAGATTAAGACCAAGCTCGAAAAGCACTACAAAGACGTGCAAGACATCGAGTTCACGATCGAGAAGGGCAAGCTTTACATGCTGCAAACGCGGACTGGTAAGCGAACCGGTCCGGCTGCAGTACGAATCGCCTGCGAAATGGTCAAAGAAAAGCTGATTCCCGAGAAGACGGGAGTTATGCGGATTCCGCCCAACGACTTGACCCAGCTACTCTTGCCGTCGTTTGACCCGGCGGCAAAGAAGAAGGCGTCGCCGCTAACCGTAGGTTTGCCGGCGTCCCCTGGCGCCGCGTTCGGAAAGTTGGCGTTCAGCGCCGATGAGGCAGTTGACCGCGCTCACGAAGGCGAGCAAGTTCTGCTGGTCCGCAAAGAGACCAGTCCCGAAGACGTTGACGGCATGCACTCGGCGGCCGGTATTCTCACCAGTACGGGCGGCATGACCAGTCACGCCGCGGTCGTTGCCCGCGGCTGGGGCAAGTGCTGTGTTGCCGGCGCCGGTGACATCGAGATCGACGAGAAGGGCAAGAAGATTAAGGTCAACGGCAAGACCTACGGCAAGAACGATGTGCTATCGATCGACGGTTCGACGGGCGAAGTCTTCGCCGGCGAGATGCCCACGGTCGCTCCCAAGTTGTCCGGTAACTTTGCCACCGTCATGGGCTGGGCAGACAAGTACCGAAAGCTTGGTGTCCGCACTAATGCCGATAGCCCGGCCGATAGCAAGCGAGCTCGGGAGTTTGGCGCCGAGGGGATTGGCCTTTGCCGCACGGAGCACATGTTCTTCGAAGGCGACCGCATCCTCGCCATGCGTGAGATGATCTTGGCTGGTAGCTTGGAAGATCGCCAGAAAGCTCTGGCAAAGCTGCTGCCGTTCCAGCGGAAAGACTTTGAAGGCATCTTCAAAGCCATGAAGGGACTGCCAGTCACCGTCCGCTTGCTTGACCCTCCGTTGCACGAGTTCCTTCCGCACGATCGCAAGGGACAAGCCGATGTGGCAAGGGTGTTGGGTATCAAGCCTGCCGAGGTCGAACGCCGGGTTTCGCAGCTGCACGAGATGAACCCCATGCTGGGCCATCGCGGTTGCCGCTTGTCGATTACCTATCCGGAAATCCTCGTCATGCAGGTCACGGCGATCACCGAAGCGGCGATCAACTGCAAGAAGAAGAACATCGACGCCCGCCCCGAGATCATGATCCCGCTGGTTGGCACCGTGAAAGAATTGGCATTGCTTCGCAAGCTAGCCGAAGAGACGGTGGCCAACGTGAAGGCCAAGAAGAAGTTCACGGGCAAGCTCGGTGAACTGATCGGCACGATGATCGAGATCCCGCGTGCCGCGTTGACAGCCGACGAGGTGGCGACCGAGGCTGACTTCTTCAGCTTTGGCACCAACGACCTCACGCAGATGACCTTTGGCTACTCGCGGGACGATGTTAATGGCTTCTTGCCGGACTACATCGGCCAAGAGATTCTTGAGAAGGACCCGTTCCAGTCGCTCGATGCGACGGGCGTAGGCCAGTTGGTGGCGATGGCCGTCGAAAAGGGCCAATCGGTTAACAAGAAGATCAAGCTTGGCATTTGTGGCGAGCACGGCGGCGATCCGTCGTCGATCGACTTCTGCCACCAAGTTGGCTTGAACTACGTCAGCTGCAGCCCGTTCCGCGTGCCAATTGCCCGTCTCGCGGCCGCTCAAGCCGCTTTGACTAACGGCAAGTAGGTCCTGAGTGCCTTAGATCTCAGCGAACCTTGAGATGACAACCAGAACCCCGCCATCGGTAAGTGCCGGTGGCGGGGTTTCTTTTTTGGACCGGTTAGCCTGCCTTGCGACGCGTCTCGGGCGTAGCAGGCTCGGTGTCGGCGTCGTGAATCACCCGTATGGTGGCGCCGGGTGGTGTCCGGCGTTCGCGGACGAATCCTCGTTCGCCTTCGCGGAAGAAGGACGCATAGTCCGCCGCAGGGCCGTCGGAGAATTCCGTCTCAAGGGCCGCCAGCCGGCTTTCCAGCGAAAGCCCACTGCGATAGATCAATTGGTAGGCGGCCTTAATGTTGCGAATATCCTGCAGATCGAAGCCGGCTCGGCGAAGGCCGACTTTGTTGAGGCCCACCACGGCTCCGCTGCCGCCATCGATCATGACAAACGGGGGAATGTCCTGCGTGACACGAGCCATGCCACCAACCATGGCGACCCGACCGACGCGACAGAACTGATGAATGGCCGCCCCACCGCCCAGGTAGGCCCGTTCGCCGACGGTGACGTGTCCAGCAATCATCACGTTGTTCGTCAGCACCACGCGGTCCTCAATCACGCAGTCGTGCGCTACGTGCGAGGCCACCATCAGCAGGCAATCGCTGCCGATGCGCGTTTGCCCCCCCGCGGTCATGGCCCGGTGAACGGTGACGTTCTCGCGGATGATGTTGCGGTCGCCGATAAACAGCGGTCCTGGTGACTCGATCCGCTTGAGGTGCTGGGGCAAACCGCCAAGGACAACGCCTTCGCCCACTATGTTATCGGCTCCCAGCGTGACGCCCTCTTTGATGGTGGCTCGGGAAGCGATCTGGCAGCCGGGACCGATGACGGCTCCAGCTTCGATCACGGAGAAGGGGCCTATTTCGACTCCCGGGCCGAGCTGGGCCGCGGGGTGAACCATGGCGAGCGGGTCGATCAGCACGTTGGGTCCTTCCAGCTGCGCAAGCCACGGCCGGCTGGGGCGAAAAGCGTTGCGGGGCGCTCGTCGCTACCAGAAAATGGCCGATGGCTCGAGGGTGGCCGACTCTCGGGTCGCCTGCGTAGGCGGTACCGAATGGTGGTCGGCTGAAGCGAGTTTCCACCAGACCGTGGTATCGGCCTTTTCGGCAATGCTGGCTTAGCCGGAGATGCCGATTCTGCAGACATGCGCGCCGTGCCATGCTAGCAACCCCATGGCCCCGCCCCTACTTTTGCCTACAATCAGCGTGTAGATCGAACCCGCGCTCGGCGCCACTCTCCCCCTTACTGCTAGGCAAGTACGATGCCCTCGACAACGGAACTCTACGACGAAGCTGACAAGCTCAAGGACGCCGGCGACCTGGACGGCGCCGTGGAAAAGCTAAAGGCGGCGCTTGAGATGGACGCCAACTACGCGCTGGCACATTCTGCACTGGCCGTCGTCGAGCAGCGGCGTGGCAATCACGAGATCGCCATCTCTCATGCCAAGAAGGTAACGGAACTTCAGCCAGACGACGCCTTCAGCTTTACCGCTCTGAGCGTCACTTACCAACGGGCTTACGCGGGGATGGGCGAGATGAGCTACATCCAACTGGCCGAGGACGCCATGGCGAAAAGCCGCGATGTGCAGATGGCGCAACAGCAACAGTAGCGTCTTAGCGTCAGCAACGAGCCGTAAACAAGAAAGCAGGGTGAAGGCCATCGAGCCTTCACCCTGCTGTTTTTTGATCGATCTTTGGTGAGCGTTTAGGCGCCTGCCTTGCCGCCGACGACGCGTTTTTGGACGTCTGTCTCAAGCACGCCAAAAGCCTGCTCGTGCCGCTGCACGCTCAGGTGCAGAGCTTGCAGCATACGCTTAGCGGTGTAGTAGTTAGTGACGATCCGCTGCTTTACCTGTACCGGTTCGGTGGGCACGCCGTAGGGCTGCGAGTTGAGACCGAAGTCGAGGATCAATTCCTCGGGAGTACCCGTTACGCGGCAGAAGTTTGCGTAACTGCAAAGCGCTTCTTTGTCCTGGACTTCGACGCGCTGACGTTGAGCCTGTTGCGGGCCACCCTCAGGGGCCGGGACGGCTTCAGGGATCTCTGGTGCGTCTTGGTTTTCCGGTGTGTCGGCCACGATACGGTTCCCCTGGTGATTCTGATGGCCCTGTGGCGGGCCGTTAGTCAATCCATGATTGTCGTGCTGTTCTGGTCACGATCCTGCGTGACCTCCGAAGCCTTGAATCTAAGGCAAGGATTGCGGTTGAGCTATCCCCCATTACTGCCAACTCAGCTTGCCCTGTTTACGTACCAGCAGTTTCGTTGCGGCGAAGGCTGAGGATGACGCTTGTTGAATCCGTCCGGGGGGTTAGGTACTCAGCCACTTTGCGAAGCTCCAGGTGAGTCATCAGCCCATGATGGCGTGCTTCGGCTCGCTCCTCGGGCCAGGACCGGCCCTTGATCAGCAGGAGCCGGTCAAAGCCTTCCCAGCGGTCCTGCAGCCACCACAGCATCTTACGCATCGGAGCCACGGCTCTGGCTACCAGCGTATCGAAGGGCGCCGCTTCAAGTAGGTCTTCGACCCGTACCGCGTGGACCGGTGTATCCAGGCCCAATTGCTCGACCATTTCCGCCAGTGCAGCGGCTTTTTTCTTTACTGACTCGCACAGGCTCATCCTTAGGTCCGGCCGTACGATCGCCAGCACAATGCCGGGCACGCCGCCGCCAGAGCCCACATCCAAGACCCGTTCGCCACGTTCCAACAGCTTGGCCAGCTCCAGGCTGTCCGCAACATCGCGGGTGACAAACTTCTCAAGCGTGGTGTGCCGAGTGAGATTCATCCGCTCATTCCAAGCCCAAAGCAATTTGCGGTACGAGTCGAGCTGCTCGACCTGCTCAGGCGGCAGATCGATCCCGGCACGTTCCAGTGCGTGTGGCAAGGATGTCGGTTCGATGTTATCAGCAGCGGCTGGCAGCGGTTCAGTCACAGGGCCTCGGAGGTAGGGGTGAACTTGTAGCGAGGGTTAAGTATCTTGCTTTGTTCTACCGTTGACCAGATGGCACGCGAAGTCATCGTTTCCCGCACCTTAAGTCTTTGCCTGCTACGACCGCTGTGTTTGGCCTGATCAATCTCCACAAGACGAAGGGTATGACCTCGCGAGACGCGGTCAATCGTGTCCAGTGGTTGGTGCGCCGCGCCCAGGGCCAGGATGGCCAGCTGGCGCCCAAGCGAACCAGTAGCAAAGTGGGCCACGCGGGGACACTCGATCCCATAGCCACTGGTGTGCTGGTGATCTGCATTGGGCCCGCTACGCGCTTGATCGAGCACCTGCAGCGAATGCCCAAACAGTATCGGGGCACGTTTCTGCTTGGGCAGCGAAGTCCTAGCGACGATGTCGAGCTGGAGCCTGAGCACTTGGTCGATCCGCCCATTCCAGGTTGGACCGCTATCGAAGACGCTGCCACTAATTTCTTGGGCCAGATCCAGCAAACGCCACCGGCGTACTCGGCCATCAAGATCGACGGCCAAAAAGCCTACGACCTTGCCCGCAGCGGAGCCACGGTCGAGATGAAGCCTCGGCCGGTCACGATCCACCAGATCGACGTCGTCCGATACGAATATCCTGAGCTCGTGCTGGACATTATCTGCGGAAGCGGCACGTATATTCGATCGCTAGGACGCGACTTGGCCCAATCGCTCGGGACGGCCGCCGTGATGAGCGAACTGCAGCGGACTGCCATCGGGCAGTTTACGCTGGACAACGCCGTGTTGCCGTCCGAGTTGAACGAGGAAACCTTTGCCAACGCACTGCTGCCGCCTGACCTGGCGGTGGCCGACGCCCAACGCGTTAATCTCACAGCCGAAGAGGTCGAACTCATTCGCAGCGGCCGACCCATCGAACCGCGCCAAGAACTAACGCCCCGTGAGTTAGCGATGTTCACCCCCGATGGCGCTCTATTGGCCCTCGGTAAGCGAAAACGCGGCGGCCTTGTTTGGCCTGTTCGGGTGCTTGCCGATCAGCGTCAGTAAGCCCTCCGGCGTGGGGGGCCCAGCCCTCAGCTGAGCCTTAGTCCCGGTGCCGATTCGAACCGATCCGTTTCGGTGGTTCCTAGAGATCGGCCAACGTCGCTCTGCGGAGGGCGCGATTAGAGCGATCGTACCTGCGAGTCGGTTTAGCGGGCTCGCGAGATTCACTCGGGTGCTAGCGTCATGTTTGACTCGTGTCATGTTGTGACCTAAGTGCGGTCGAACTTCTTGGATGACGGGGCGATGTGCGCGCTTGCGCTGGCTGTCCCGGAGTCCTGGCCCCCGAATCCTCCTTATGCCCGATCGCTCGATGAAGCTGGACTTGGTCGCCATCGCTCTGGCAGCGGCGACGTTGCTGGCTGGATTTGCGGTTGGCTCGTATGATCCAACCGATCCGCCGAGCTCGCTCGTTTGGCCAGCAAAGCAAACGGTTAGCAACGCCTGCGGCCCAGCCGGCGCCTATGTGGCGCATGGCCTCTTTGAAATGATGGGCATCGGCGCCTACTACGCCATTGGCTCGCTGACGGTGGTGACGATTCTGCTGCTCATGCGGCGGGAGATTGACCAGCCCCTCACGCGGTCGCTTGGGTGGGCACTCTCGTTGCTAGGTCTGGCAACGCTTGCTGCCATGGTCGCCCCCAGTTGGTCGCCCGGGCCGGTGGTGGGAGCAGGCGGGTATCTTGGGGCGATGGGTCGGGCGTGGTTGGAGTCTAACTTTGCCACGGTTGGCGCCTACATCTTTGTGATTAGCGTGATGCTAGCTGGCCTACTACTGGCCACGGATTACTTCTTGTTTCGAGCTGCTGCCGTGGCCACGACGGTTTCGGGCGTTGGTCTCGCCAGGGCAGGGCAGTTTGGCCAAGCGGCCGCCTTGCGTGCTTCGCGGCGACCATCTGACCACGAAGGGGCCGAACAACTGCTTGATGAGGCGGTAGAGGAAGAGTGGGAAGAGGAAGACGAAGAGGAGGGCGAAGAGGAGGACGAGTGGGAGGAGGAATCTGAAGAAGAGGACGAGGAAAACGACCAGCAAGAGACCGGGCTCACCATTCGAACTCCGGATGGGCAGGTGCTGGGTGGCGACGAAGAACCAGACGAACAGGAGCCCTCAGAGCTGGAGTCGACGGTTAAGCGAAGCACCGCAGCTGCCGTCGCGGCCGGCATCGGCAGCAAGATTGCCGCGGCGCTGATTAAGCCCAAACAGGAGTCCACGCCAGAGGAGCCGGTGGCCCAGACGTCAGAGGCTACCTTCAAGACTCCCGAAAAACCGAAGAGCGAGCGCGAGCAGATCATCGACCAGCTCGATGCCGCGGACCAGGATCACGAGGTCGACGACGACTACGAACTGCCGCCGGTCGATCTGCTGCTGCCCTCCGAGGAGGTCAGCTACGAAGCCCATGAAAAGGAAGTCCGCCGCAAGGCCAAGATTCTTGAGAAGACTTTTCAGAACTTCGGCTTCAACGTGAAGGTCGTTGAGATCGAGACCGGCCCGGTTATCGCCCAGTACGAAGTGGAACTTGAAGCGGGTCTGCGACTGTCGAAAATCACCGGCTTGGCAGACGACCTAGCCATCGCCCTGCGGGCGCCAAGCGTGCGTATCGTGGCGCCGATCCCTGGCAAGAACACCGTTGGTATCGAGGTGCCCAACGAGAATCGCCAAATCGTGCGGCTCCGCGAGGTAATCGAAGAGACAGATGGCCGTGCCCGGCGGATGAAGATTCCGATCTACTTGGGCAAGGATGTGGCGGGCAATCCGATGATTGTCGACCTTGCGGCGCTGCCTCACTTGCTTATCGCCGGCCGAACAGGCACAGGTAAGTCGGTCTGTCTGAACTCGATCATCGCCTCGATCCTCATGAGCCGCGGGCCGGACGAAGTGCGCATGCTGATGATCGACCCGAAGATGGTCGAGCTGTCGGGCTATCGCAAGTTGCCGCACCTGATGCACCCCGTTGTAACCGACATGAAGAAGGCCGAGGCGATTCTCGCCTGGGGTGTCGACAAGATGGAGGAACGGTACCAGCTGCTTGCCAAGGCAGGCGTTCGGCATGTCTCGGTCTACAACCAGTTGAGCGAAGAAGAGCTTCGTGAGCGCATCGAATCGGCGGAAGGCCACTCGCTAGACGAAGCGGAGTGGTCGCTCGTGCCCAAGCAGTTGCCGTTCATCGTGATCGTGGCCGACGAAATGGCGGACCTGATGATGACTGCCGGTAAGGATGTTGAACAGCACATTATTCGCTTGGCCCAGAAGTCACGAGCAGTTGGTATCCACCTGATTCTGGCTACGCAAAAACCGACAGTCGACGTCATCACCGGCTTGATCAAGAGTAACCTGCCAGCGCGGATTGCTTTCCAGGTTGCTAGTCGCACGGATAGCCGGGTCGTGCTCGACGAGATGGGCGCTGACAAGCTACTGGGCAATGGAGACATGCTATTCCTTTCGCCCGGCACAAGCATGCTGTTGCGCGGTCAGGGCACGTTCCTTTCCGACGACGAGATCACGAAAGTGGTCGACTTTGTGGGAACGGATGATCAGCAGTTTGCCGTCGAACTGATGCAACTCAAGACCAAGGAAGAGGAAGAAGCTGCCGAGAAGGCAGCTGGCGGCTTGAAGAACCGCGACGAGCTTTACGAGGCAGCCGTGGACGTGGTTGTCCGCGAGGGCCGCGGCAGCGTCAGCCTGTTGCAACGTTGCCTGGGAATCGGCTACGGCCGAGCAGCTCGGTTGATCGATTTCATGGCCGAAGACGGCATCGTGGGCCCTTACAACGGCTCGAACGCTCGCGAGGTACTGATCAGCGTCGCCGAATGGGAAGTCATGTCGGGCGAAACCGACGGCTCGGCCGATGACGCTGAATCGGAGGCAGCGGCGACCGCAACCGAGGCGCCTTGGGAGTCAGACGCCGCGGCGGAGGACCGAGCGGACGAGGGTCAGGATCCCGACGAAGAAACTGCCGACGACGAGCAACAAGAAGCCGACTGGGAAGACGAAGCTCAATCGGAAGCAGAAGAAGAGGCCGAAGAGGAGCTCGAAGAAGACGACGAGTGGGAGTACGAAGAGGAAGACGAGGCGGAAGACGGCGAGGCCGACGACGAGGCCGAGGAGGAGTGGGACGACGTCGAAGAGGAGGATGAGGATTGGGACGAGGAGGAGGACGCCGCCTGAGTTCAGAAATTGGCCTCCTACGCGACAGAATCGCTAGATTCGTCGCTCATCGTGAAGTACCCTTGAGAAGAGACAGGGCAAACGCTGCCAACGCGGCTGTGTTTGGACTGACTGACCAATGCCTCATGGGGAATACGATGCCTGCCCGTAGTTTGCTGCTTGCTGTGACTGTTCTGTCGACTTCCGTTGCCGCCATTCTGCCGGCGGCGTTTGCGCAGGAGGACACCTCGGTTGTTGTTTCGGTCCAGGGCCCTACCCTAGCGGCGCCAGCTGCTGAAACGGTCGTCGAGTACACGCCGCATGTCGTGGCGGCTCCCGTTGTACCCGCGGTAGAGTGTTGTCCGATAGAAGTGCTCCGCGAAGTCGCAACCTTCTCGGCCAAGCGCGCTTACCGCTGCTACGGCGCCCCGGTCCATACCGTGTTGTGTGTCGACAACCCGGCCGACTGCTGCAAAAAGTTGTTCAGCGTGCCGGTCTGCGTGCCAGCATGCTGTCTCGACACGCCGGTTTGCGTCGACTCACGTGTCGGCCTGTTGGGCCGTGGGCATGTGGTCTATCGATGGAAGTGTGGTTTCGAGGCCGTCATCACCTTCCGGGTCCACGGCGGCGCACTGATCGCCTATCGCTAAGTACCACTTCGGCTACTTGTCTGCTGGTGGCTTGCTGACCATCGAATCGAGCATCGTCCCGATTAGGGCCGTGGTCTGCGCGTCGCTGCTATCCGACTCGCTGGCGCCTTGGCCGACAACCATGACGCGTGGCGTGATGCTAATGCCACTGTCGCCAACTACCTTAAGCACTTCGACCAGAGCGGCATTGCCTTTGCCGATTTGCTCGGCAATCAGCTGGTAGGCAGCCGCTTGGGCCTCGGCTTGAATACGAACGGCTTCGGCCTCGGCACCCGCCTCGATAATCCGACGCTCTTTGGCTTGCTCAGAGATCTGCACCGCGTACTTTGCCGTGGCCAGCTTCTTCTCCTCTTCCGCCTCCTGCTCGGTGCGAGTCAGTTCCTTCTTTTGTTCAGCAGCCCGCTGCTGCTCCTTGAAGGTTTCTTGCTCCTGCAGTGCGATCTCGCGGTCAGTCTGGGTCTTGAGCAAAGGTCCCAGTGTCTTCTCGTCGCCCACGTCGCCAATGCGAACGGCTGTTACCGTAGCGCCGATCTTTGCCATTTCCTCTCGCAGCATCTTGAGCGACTGGCTCTCCTGTAGCGAACGTTGCTGAACATAATCCAGTGCTTTGACGCCCTCCGCATTGTTGCGGAAGATCGCGCGCACGGCGCTGTTCATGACCGTCCGGAGGCCTTCTTGGTCGTTCCCGACCGTGGCGACTAATAGCGGGGCATTGCCCGGCTCGATTTCATATTCCACACGCACATCGACAGGGAAGGTGTAACCGTCAGACGTGCGGACGACGATTTCGCTTTCTTCGTGTTCGCCACTCTTGGCGACCGTCGCGTCCGTGTAGCGGACAACCTGTTTTCTGGTCGAGATAACAGTGACTTCGAGCGCTCGGGTGTTGAGGTAGTACTGGTCTGGGCGGAGAGGATCACGCCAGATGCCACGCTGCCCTTTGGCAACCAAACGACTTAGTCGTCCCTGGGACGCCTGCTCACCGTTAGCAGGCAAGTCTGGTCGTCCGCCCACGTTGGACTTGACCACGCCAACGGTTGCCTTATCAATGGTCGTGACGGGAGCCAACTCAACGTTGAATAGCTTGGTGTTGATGCGATACGAACCGGGCTTCAGGACCGAAGTTTGTGGTCCCTTGTAGCCTCCGCCATCCGTCAGATAGTACTTAGCGTCGTCCAGCATCTGGCGCACTTCGCCTGCTTCCCATTCGGGCGCGTAAGTGGTGTCTGCAGGCAAGGGCTGGCCATCACGGGCATTGAGTAAGCCCACTTGTCCGGCAGGGATATCGATCAGCGGCTCGAAGTCGATATCGTAGATCCCGGGCCAATAGCCAGGGTGCCAACCGGGACCAAGAATCTTGGCCTGTGGCCCTTTCTCGCCATTGGTGGCGATGATCTTGCCCGGCGGCAGGGATTCCACAGCAATGTTCTTGCTAACCAGCCCGATGCTGTCCTCAGCAACATAGCGGAAGGACGCCAGAGCGAATCCTGCCACAATGGCCAACCCAGCGCAGGCAGCGGCCGCTACCTGCAACTCCGTGCGAGGCGTCTTCACGGCAGCGTAGAGAAGCAGGCCAGCGAGAACTACTCCCGTGAGTAAGAAGATAGCCGACATAGGATCGCCTTTTTGTAACGGGGGGCTCGGGGCAAACAGCTCTCGCGAACCTGGCGCTGGGGCCAGGGTCCTACAACCGTACCACCGAAAGCACGGTGACGTTGAGAGACCCTTCGCTAAGGCTGGCTCGATCTTGGCCCAGACGTTGACACTTGCCGAGCGCAGGCGTTATTCTCGACACAATTGGCTCAGAATGAGACAGGCAGCATGAACGGTCTTCACCCCCGCCGCGAGATCATTATTGTCCGGGATCAACGGTCCTAGGGCACCGCGGCAAAAGAACGTCCAACGCCAGCCCTGAGGCCGATCAAAGCCTCAGGGCGTTTTTGTTTAAAGGCTGTTAGCGGTTTGCCGTTGGCTGATACGGACCCTCGCTAATGGCTCACCGCTAACCGTAGCAAGCCGCCATGCGCAGCATCGAGATTTACGACACCACGCTCCGAGATGGCGCCCAGGGTGAGGGGGTGAACTTCTCGTTAGAAGACAAAGTGCTGATTGCACGTCGGCTTGATGAGCTGGGGTTTGACTACGTGGAGGGTGGCTATCCGCTGTCCAATCCTAAAGATGCCGAGTTCTTCCAGCGAATGGCGGCCGAGCCGCTGAGGAACAGCAAGGTTTGCGCGTTCGGCATGACCCGCCGCAAGGGCGTGAAGCCGGCGGACGATCCGGGGATGCAAGCGCTGATGGCGAGCGAGGCGCCCGTTGTGACGATTGTGGGCAAGACCAGCGCGTTTCATGTGGCGGAGGTGCTTCGCGTTAGCGAGCAAGAGAACCTCGACATGATCGCAGAGACTGTGGCCTATTTTGTCGAGCAGGGACGCGAGGTGATCTACGATGCCGAGCACTTCTTCGACGGTTGGAAACTTGACGCTGCCTACGCCGCCAAAACAATTCAAGCCGCTGCCGATGCGGGCGCCATTCGCATCGTAATGTGCGACACCAATGGCGGCTCGATGCCGGAGGAAGTGGCCCGAATCACCAAGGAAGCGGCGGCGATTGTGCAGACGCCGCTAGGCATTCACACGCACAACGACTGCGACTTGTCCGTGGCTAATTCACTAGCAGCGGTCGACGCCGGCGCCGTGCATGTGCAGGGCACCATCAATGGCTTGGGCGAAAGGTGTGGCAACGCCGATCTGGTATCAACCGCGGCCAACCTAGCGCTAAAGAAGGAAGGCTACGAAGTCCTCGGTGGCGGCGCGCAGCAGAATCAAGCTCTGGAGCATCTGACCGAGCTGTCTCGCTATGTCTACGAGATTGCCAACATGAGCTACCGCACGAACCAGGCGTTCGTCGGTCCCAGCGCCTTCGCCCATAAGGGTGGCATGCATGTGCACGCCATCAATCGTGTAGCGGCCAGCTACGAGCACATTTCGCCCGAGACGATTGGCAACGAGCGCCGGGTATTGGTCAGCGAGTTATCTGGCCGGTCGAACATCGTGGCCATGGCCACCAAACACAACATTGCGGAAGACAAGCAATTGATGGATGCGATCCTCCGCGAGGTGGTTGATCGCGAAAACTCGGGCTACCAGTACGAAGCAGCCGAGGCTTCCTTTGCCTTGTTGGTCCGGAAACTAGCTGGCACGTTTACGCCCCACTTTGAGCTCGTGAAGTTCCATGCGGAGGTCGAAAGCCGCGGTGGCCAGCCGGTGACCGAGTCGACCGTCAAGTTGCTCGTCGCCGACGAAGTCCGCCATGAAGTGGCCGAGGGCGATGGTCCCGTGAACGCGCTGGACGCCGCTTTGCGAAAGGCCCTCAATGGCCACTTCCCGGCGCTCGATCAGATGCAATTGGTTGACTACAAGGTCCGCGTCGTCAACTCCGAAGCCGCCACGGCCGCCAAGGTCCGCGTGGTAATCGAAACCCGCGACGCCGATGGCGAAGTCTGGGGCGCCGTGGGCGTCGATGAAAACATCATCCAGGCCAGCTGGGAAGCGCTGGTCGACAGCTTCGAATACAAACTCTGCAAACAAGAGGGGCTTGGGACCACGGCCTAGGGGCCCGGGCTTCTCAGCCCTGGCCACCCTGCAAGCGAACCCCTGCTTCCTGGTATCTTGTTTGGCTCTTGGAAGACTCCGTGCCCTCTGTGATGCCGTGGTGCTATGCCCCCGACCGACCTCGCCAGCTTACCTGCTCAGTACGATCACGCCGCCGCTCAGGCGAAGTGGTACAGCTTTTGGGAATCAAACGGCTATTTCCACGCAGACGCCAAGAGCGACAAGCCACCGTTCACAATCGTTATCCCGCCGCCGAACGTGACCGGCGCGCTTCATCTGGGACACGCCCTGAACAACACGCTGCAGGATATTCTTTGCCGCATGAAGCGGATGCAGGGTTTTAATGTTTTGTGGCAGCCCGGCACCGACCACGCCGGGATTGCGACGCAGGCCCGCGTTGAGAAAAGGCTGCTGGAGACCGAGGGTAAATCGCGTCACGACCTGGGCCGCGAGGGCCTGGTCGACCGCATCTGGCAGTGGAAAGACCAGTACGAAGCCCGCATCACCGGTCAGCTCAAGCAGCTTGGTTGTTCTTGCGATTGGGAGCGACAACGGTTCACGCTGGACGATCAGTGCGCCCGGGCCGTGCGGGAGACGTTCTTCAAGCTCTTCGCCGACGGGAAGATCTACCGCGGCAAGCGACTGGTTAACTGGGACACCTACCTGCAAACGGCCGTCAGCGACGACGAGGTGTTCCACGAGGAGAAGAAGGGCCACTTCTGGCATTTTCATTACCCGGTCGTTGATCCGCAGCCGGGCGAGCCGACGTCCGTCGAGATCGCTACCACCCGGCCCGAGACGATGCTCGGTGACACCGCCGTGGCGGTGCATCCCGACCCCGCCAAGCAACTCGCCAAGGTCGAAGCGGAGTTGAAGGAAAAACTCGCGGCGGCGAAGGAGAACGAACGTGAGCCGATTGAGAAGCAGCTCGAAGCGCTCGCCGAGCGGCGCACCACGATGCTGCCGAAGCTTGAACAGTTACGCGACATGGCCGCGCGGGGCGTGAAGCTCCAACTGCCGCTGTGCGATCGCGAGATCCCGCTCATCGCCGACATCTGGGCCAAGCCAGAACTCGGCTCGGGCTGCGTGAAGATCACCCCCGCGCACGACGCCAACGACTACGAGGTTTGGCAGCGCACCGTCAATGGGGACGGGGCTGACATCGGCGCGATTAACATCATGAACGCCGACGGCACGCTGAACGACACCGTGCCGGAGGCGTTCCGCGGCCTGACGATGAAGAAGGCCCGCACGGCAGTAATCGAAGCGCTGGAGGCCTGCGGCGCACACGATCCGGAGTCCGATGTCGAAGACCGCGTGATCGACCTTGCCCACAGCGACCGGTCGAAGACGCCGATCGAGCCGTACCTGGCCGACCAGTGGTTCGTGAAGATGGATGAGTTGGCCCAGTCCGCGATGGACGCCGTGACCAGTGGCAAGGTGAAGATCACACCGGAACGTTACACGAAGACTTACCTCGACTGGCTCAGCGAAAAACGCGATTGGCCCGTCGGTCGCCAGTTGTGGTGGGGGCATCGGATTCCGATTTGGAGTGAGGGTGACTACCCAGAAGGAAAGCAAGTAGCTGACGAGCAAGCGTCAATTGGGCGCGAAGAAGCCTTCATTCGGCAGATGAATTCTTGGGAAGAATCGGGTCGCATTGCGGTCAGGTCTCGCCAAGGGTCATTGAAACAGAAAGTTGATGAGCAGCGATTACGTCAGGTGCTAGTGTGCGTCCGCGATGAAGCGGATATGGAAGTGGTTAGACGATTGTCCGAGCACGGCTTCAAGCAAGACGAAGAGGTCCTCGACACTTGGTTCAGCTCCGCCCTCTGGCCGTTCTCCACGCTTGGCTGGCCGGAGTCGACCGAGGAACTCAAGACCTTCTACCCGACCAGCGTACTGATCACTTCGCGGGACATCATCACACTGTGGGTCGCGCGGATGGTGTTGATGGGGCTCTACAACAAGCCTCTCGGTGACGACGGGGACGCGATTCCTTTCCCGGAGGTCTACATCCACCCCAAGATTCTCGACGGCTTCGGCGAAACGATGAGCAAGTCGAAGGGGAACGGCGTCGACCCGCTCGACGTGATCGACAAGTTCGGGGCCGACGCCCTGCGGTTCGGCATCGCGTACCTGACGACCGAAACGCAGGACGTGCGGATGCCGGTGGAGTTCGTCTGCCCGCACTGCGACGCGACGATCAAGCAGACGAAGAAGAACCGCATCTTGCCGCTGGTGGAGTGCGACAAGTGCCAGCAGCCCTTCAGCACGCAGTGGGCGGAGACCGAGGAGGAGAAGTCGCACGCCCGCGGCGCCGTGACCAGCGAGCGGTTTGAGCTGGGCCGAAACTTCTGCAACAAACTGTGGAACGCCAGCCGATTCGCGTTAACCAATCTTGAGGGCTACCAGCCGGCGGCGATCGCCGCCAACGACTTGCGGATCGAAGACCGCTGGCTGTTGTCTCGGTTGGCGACCGTGACGCGCGAGGTGACCGAAGCGCTGGAAACGTACCGCTATGCCGATGCGGCCCGCACGCTGTACGACTTCGCCTGGAACGAGTTCTGTAGCTTCTACGTCGAGATGACGAAGGCCCGATTCAGCGAGGCGGGCGCCGACAAGCAAGTCGCCCAGGCGGTGCTGGCCCACGCACTCGATACGCTCCTGCGGCTGCTGCACCCGATGACGCCGTTCTTGACCGAAGAGGTTTGGCAGTTGTTGGGCGAAGTGGCGCCTGTGAGAGGCTTCGAGCCAGCGGCCTCGCCCGCGGTCGAGTCCGTGTGCGTGGCTGCTTGGCCAGAGGTTAGCACGGCAGACTCGGACGCGTCCATCGAAGCACAGTTTGCCAGTTTTCAGGCCGTGTTGGGCGTCGTCCGCGAGGTTCGCCAAGGTCAGGGGATTCCTTGGACAGAAACCCTGGAGTTTGCCGTCAAGTGCGATGCCGAGACGGCCACGCTGCTAGAGCCGATGACCCCGTACTTCGCACAAATGGCCAAGGCGACTCCCACGGCGATGGGCCCCGCGGCTACGGCGCCCGATGTAACGGTTAGCAAACCGGCCGCCGGTGGCGAGGTGCATGTGGACGTCAGCCAGTTCATCGATGTCGACGCGGAGATCAAGCGGCTCACCAAGGAACGCGACCAAAAAGCCAAGTTCGTCAAAGGCCTGGAAGGCAAGCTGGCGAACGACAAGTTCGTGGCCAACGCTCCGGCGGAGGTCGTCGAGCAAGAGCGCGGCAAGCTTGCCGACGCACAGCAAGCGATTGCCGCGCTCGATGCATCGTTGGCAAAACTCTCCGGTTGACGCTTTGCCGCCTGGCGGTGGCTTAGTCACGCAGCACGAGCACGGGGCAATGGGCCGATCGGACTACACGCTCTGCGACTGATCCCACAAACAGCCGTTGCAGACCATGCCGGCCGTGCGAAGGCATCAGGATCAGGTCGTAGTGATGCTCCTCAGCAAACTTGGCAATCTCTTCAACCGGGTAGCCAAACACCACTTGGAAATTGACTTCCTTGCGCCAGCGGCCATCGTCCTTGCCGCGGAAGGCGACTTCCAGCCGCTCGCGACGTGTCTCGTCTGAGATCGCCTCCCAGACGATTGCCGGGTCGGCCACGGCGTATGCTTCCAACGGGGGGGCGACGTGGAGCACGGTCACATCGCCCGGGTCATCAACCAGAGTTAAGGCTTCACGGATGGCCTGTTCAGATTCTTCGGAGAAGTCGGTCGGCGCCAGCACCCGTTTACTGGGGATACGGATCATCGTCGGTCTCCTTCTTCGGCAGTGAGAAAAGGAAAAGACGCCTGTCCATCCGGAAGCACAAAGGGAAACCCTTGACACCCGGCAGGCGGCTACGAAGGCTCACTGCTGAGGCCATCGCAGCTAACAACGTCGACTCGGTTTTCGATCCTTTCCACACCTGGCAAATCGCTTAGCGACGCCTGGAGTGATTGCTTGAGGTAGAACGACGGCACCCGGCCGGTGACGACCAGTCGTAGGCCGTGGACTGCTACCTGAATTGTATCCAAATGACCAGAAAAGTGAGGGTTTTGGCTGAGCCTGCTGAGAGCTTGGGTATAAGTTTCCTCGGCCCGCTGCTGAGGGGTGATCACCGGGAGTGTCCATAGGGGTGGCCGAGCCAGACCGAGACGACCAAGAGACGAGGGGGCCGAGGTAACCATGAGTAACTTCCCGCCTGGGTTACGAATCGTTGCCTGGAACACAGCCTTGCAAATCGCGAACCAAAGCGCCCTGATCCGGTTGCGCCGGGCTTTTGGCTTGCCTCGACGTTTTCGTCTATCCGGGGGGCGTGCGGCGGTGTCTCACTTGTTGTGCCTCTGCCGCACAACCGCACGCTGTCGGCTGTCTTTTACTGGCTCGGCGTGCTAGAAAACGAGAAGTTCCACGGAAATTTTGTCAGGACGGTTGGATGTCGCTGGAGTCGCTGCAGAGCTACCGTGAAGTTGCCTACTACGTGGGCTGGTCTGACGAGGATGCCGAGCGTCTGGTTGCAGCGAGCGATTTGTTGCTGGCCGAAGCCGAGTGGCTGGTGAATGATTTCTATCAAGAGATTGGTAGACACCCGGAAGCCGCAGCCGTCATCACGGGCGGTGAGGCGCAGATAGGTCGACTGAAGAAGACTCTGCTGGAGTGGTTGCGGCGGCTCGTGAAAGGGCCGTTTGACGCAGAGTACCTAGCCGCACGGACCGAAGTAGGTCGACGCCACGTGGCGATTGGGCTCGAGCAGAGGTTCGCCAGCGCCGCGCTAGCGCGATTGCGAAGCGGCCTAACGCGCAGCTTGGCCAGCCGCTGGGAGGGCTCGCCAGCCGATTTGATGCAACTGGTCGATTCGATCGACAAACGGATCGACCTCGATGCCATCATCATTCAAGAAGCATACCAAGAAGCTCACTTGGCGAAGCATCAGTCGTTGAGCAAGGAGAATCTCCAGTTGCGCGCGGTCTTGCAGCGCCACGCGCCGCCGATGGATATGGTAGGCGATTCGGCGGCAATGCAGGCCGTGTATCAGCTGATTGAGCGGGCCGGGCCAACCGACAAGCCGATCCTCGTGCAGGGAGAGACAGGGGTTGGTAAAGAGTTAGTCGCCCGAGCCTTGCACCAATCTAGCGACCGCAGCGAACAGCCTTTGGTAACGATTAACTGTGCTGCCTTGCCAGAAAACCTGCTGGAAAGCGAACTGTTTGGACACGAAAAAGGGGCATTCACGGGCGCCGTGGCGGCCAAGCCTGGGCTGTTTGAGGTGGCCGATGGCGGGACGCTCTTTATCGACGAAATTGGTGAGCTTGCAGGCGGTCTCCAGGCGAAGCTCTTAAGGGTACTTGAAGATGGCGCTTTCCGACGTGTCGGCTCGGTGAAAGAGACGCGAACCTCCGTACGCATCTTAGCGGCCACCAACCGAGATCTGGGGCAAGAAGTTCAAGCGGGACGGTTTCGCGAGGACCTCTACTATCGGATCAACGTGATTTGTATCCAACTCCCGCCGCTCCGCTCTCGCGAGGGCGATCTTGCCCAGCTGGTGCAACATTTTGCAGGCGAGGAATGGTCACTCGAGCCTGGTTTACTAAGTTTGCTACAGTCTTACGGTTGGCCAGGCAACATACGCCAGCTGCAGAACGCTATCGAGCGCGCGAAGATTCTGGCGCAAGACGAGATCCTGCGCGCCGAGAATCTTCCGCCGGAGATCGTGCGCGTGAGCCATCGCCCCAATACTCCTCCGCCTCGCAAAGGTGAAGATCTTGAGTCGATCAACCGGGCGCATATCGCGGAGACGCTTGAGCGCTTTCATGGCAACAAGAGTCGAGCAGCGCGGGCGCTGGGGGTCAGCCGCCGGGCGATCTATCGCTTGATCGAGAAGTACGGATTGGACGCCTAGCCGCTTTTCTTGGCCGAGCGGTGGGCCGTTGGGCACGGTCGTTGCAGGCGTGTTGTAGGCACGGGGATATTTCCGCCCCTCGTCTGTCGTCCCGAGCCCAATCCGGAGGCCAGCATTATGTCATTGGCTACACCCGTTTCGACTGCGGCTACCATCCAGCCGAGTGTCTGCTATCACGACGTAGACGCTTTGCTGTCTAGCTTAGTTCGTCACCTCGACGGTCCACCTTGGTCCGATCCCACGATTGCATCCTTGTTGGACAGTCTCGTTTTGCACTTAGAGGCTCATCTTGAGACGGTTCTGGAAGGCGGCTTTGCGCCTCTGGTTCACGAAGACCCTCGGCTGGCGGCGCCCGTGGAAGCCTTGCTTCGCGAGGCGAAGTCTCAGCTCTTCCGAGCGCGCGAGTTGGCCGATCGGGCTAGGCGGCAGGCACGGTTGCGGACCACATGGATCGCCATGGGTAGAGCGGTACGCGAGCTCCACCGAGCTGTCGAGCGACAAGAAGCGGCAGAACGTGAGTTGCTCAATGAGGCGTATCAGCGAGACATAGGAGCGAGGGACTGACTAGAGCAGGTTTCGAGACGCTTCTCCTCTTGAGGGGAGAAGTTGGGTGAGGGGTAAATCCTCGGTGATTCTCCACCCACTCCTAACCCCTCGCTGAAAGCTAGGGGGAATTGAAATCGGCTCTATGGCATGAGCGGGGGCGGATCCGGTAAGTGCGGCGCCAAGAGCCAAGCGAGGTATGCCGGCAAGTGAACGCAATGGTGTTTCCCGCGTTTTTGATCGGGCACGGCCACTGCGACTCGCAGGAACAGAGGGCTACCCGCGAATGGCCGATTAAGCGTTTCTTGGGCTCAAGCTGGTCACGTCATTTCAAGAATCGCTGTAAGGCCGATTGCCGCACAGACGCTTGCCATCGCAGTGCCTTTGCAAGCTATAATGGTAACGCCGAATGGCTTGCTCACGAGAGTCGTCGGCTCGCTCAGCCAATCGTCAGCCAAGGACGCCGCCATGCCTGTTGCCATGGAACTCTCGCGGATCATAATCAGCGAGATCAACGACCAGCAAGTGATCTATCTTCGCGAAGTCGACGGCGACCGAGCATTTCCCATTCTGATTGGCATCTTTGAAGCGACCAGCATCGATCGCCGCGTAAAGCAAGTTGAGTCTCCACGGCCCTTGACACATGACTTAGTGGTCCAGGCGGTTGAGTTACTTGGCGGCGATCTTCAGGACGTGGTCATCAACGATCTTCGAGACCATACCTACTACGCGCAGATCCGCGTACGACAGGATGGCGAGCTCGTAGAAATCGACGCCCGACCTTCCGATGCGATTGCCGTGGCAGTGACGTGCGATCCTCCTTTGCCGATCTATGTGGCCGAGGATGTGCTGAACGATGTGATGCGTGAGCAGGCGTAGCGGCTATTGTGCCGAGCTAGCCGATCACATCGGCGAAGGCCGCGTTGAGGGCTTGCAAGCTAGCCTCTCCACGATCCGCTTTGACGACAGCATTCACGCGCATTTCGCTGGTGCTGATCATCTCGACATTAATGCCAGCCTCGGACAATGCCCGAAACATACGTACGCCGACGCCCGTGTGACTGCGGATGCCAACGCCCGTGACCGAGAGGATCGCAACGGCGTCGGTAGCCTCGTAGGTCCCACCGAAGCGATCTGTGATGCGTTTCGCAACCGATGCTGCTTTGTCGACATCTTCAGCAGGAACGGTAAAGGCCAGCGTCGTAGTGCCTTCAGCACCGATGCTCTGCACGATCATGTCGACCAGAATCGAATCCGCCGCGACCTGCTCGAAGATGTCTGCGGAAATGCCAGGCGTGTCCGGCACATCAGTTAGCGATACCAGGGCTTGTGAACTGTCGAGTTCGCAACCATGGATGGTAAGGTCTTCCATAGCCTGCAGACGGCTGACAACAGCCACGGCATCGGCTTCCTGCGCCCGTTTAGCGGCCGATAGCGAGTCCTCAAACGTTGCACGCTCGGCCGGAGTCTTGTCGAGTTCGAACTCTGCGTGGGCTGCTCGCAGCGCTGCCAGTCCCTTGTCACGCTGAACGAGACACGAGACCTTGATCGCGCTGGTGGTGATCGCCTCGATGTTGATGTCGGCTTCGGCAAGGGCGCGGAACAGACGATCCGCCACTCCTGACTGACTGGCCATCCCGAGGCCAACGACAGACACTTTTGACACGGTGGCATCGTGTGAAACATCCTCCGAGCCAACCGCTTTGGCTGCCTGCTGGGTGGCTTCTAGTGCGCGAGATAGATCACTCTCTAGCACGGTGAAAGAGATGTTGGCGCGCCCTTCGCTGCCTGTATTCTGCACCACCATATCGACGGCCACGTTTGCGGCTGCCAGCTGCTGAAAGATCGATAGACTTATTCCCGGTTTGTCCGGGACGCCCGCGACGGTGATGCGGGCCTCGGCTTTGGTGAGCGCCGCGCCGCTAACCGCGCGCTCGGCGGACTCGGCAATGGGACCAATGATGGTGCCAGGTTCATCCGTAAAGACGCCGCTGTTACGCACATGGATCGGCACGTTGAATTTCTTGCCGAACTCGATGCTGCGGCTATGCATCACCCCAGCGCCCAGACTGGCCAGCTCAAGCATTTCATCATGCGATACGTTGTTCATCTTGCGAGCATCAGCCACGATGCGTGGGTCGGTGGTGAAGACGCCATCCACGTCGGTATAGATTTCACACATCTCGGCCCCAAGCACGGCAGCCAGCGCCACGGCTGATGTATCGCTGCCTCCCCGGCCGAGCGTGGTGATGTTGAGATCGTTGTCTACGCCCTGGAACCCGGCAGCAATGACGATATTCCCCTCGCCAAGCAGCCGCTTCATGCGGTCTGTCGTGATGGATTGAATCCGCGCTTTGCCATGCGAGCTGTCCGTCCGAACACCAATCTGTCCTCCCGTTAGACTGACCGCTTTGCCGCCGAAGTCGTGAATCGCCATCGCCATCAAGGCAACAGAGACTTGCTCGCCGGTGGAGAGAAGCATGTCCATCTCGCGGGCAGGTGGTTCATCGCAAACCTGCCCGGCTAGGTCGACCAGCGCGTCGGTGTTCTTTCCCATCGCGCTGACAACCATCACGACCTGATGGCCTTGTTGCTGAGCCCGCAAGGCTCGTCTCGCTGCCGCCCGAATCTTCTCAGCATCGGCAACACTCGTACCGCCAAACTTTTGAACAATAAGTGACATAGGAAAATGATTGGTGTCGACGAGGAGGGATGACGTGTGCGAATGGACGAACGAAGAGTTCATCTGGTCGTTGAGTTGTAGTCAATCCTGGTTAGTAAATCGTGCCATCGCGTCCCAGCCATGGTCGAAGACAAGCTCGGAGGCAGCCGCGTTGGTGTCGCCATAAGCGGTGAATGAGTCGGAGGCGAAACCAGCGCCGGCCATGGCCACGGGGACGTATCCGTGGGTGTGCTTCTTGGTGCTGAGGTAGGTGGGGTGGTCAGGACTAATCATTACTCGCCAGTCGCCTTGCGTCTTCAGCTTCTCAACCAAGGGCCCGACGACATGGCGATCGATCTGGCCAATGGCTTTCACTTTCTCTTCAACTCTGCCTTCGTGGCTCGCTTCGTCCGGGGCCTCGACGTGAACACAGACGAGGTCGTACTTGTCGATCGCTTCGATCGCATAGCGGCCTTTGGCGGCGTAGTCGGTGTCGAGGTATCCCGTGGCGCCCGGCACCTCGATGCGGTCCCAACCCACCAGGGCGGCGATACCGCGGAGTAGATCGACGGCGGTAATCATAGCTCCGCGCGGTCCAAACTTTTCTGCGAACGGCGTTAACGAAGGCGCCCCGCCTTGGCCCCAAAGCCAGACGTTGGTTGCAGGCCGTTTGCCTGCCTCGATCCGCCTACGATTAACGGGATGGTTGGCGAAGAGTTCCGTTGTGGCGTCCATCAATTCCACCAGGATGTCGCCACCGGGGCCACGAGGATGAGCGTCGGCGATTGACAGATCAGTCCAGTCGTGGGGGGCTTCGGTACGCGTTTCGTTGGTGAACGGGGCGGCGAGCTTCGCTCCGCGCCAGATCAGTAGGTTGCGGTAGCTTACGCCAGGGACGAATTCCAAGGCGTCGTTCCACTTGGGGTCACTGGCAATCTGTGATTGCGCGTCCGCCAGCAGGGCGGTCGACTCTTCGGTAGAGATGTGATTAGCGGTAAAGTCCTGCATGACCGTGCCGTCCACGTCGTCCACTTCGCCAACCGTGACCAGGTTGCATCGCACAGCCCAGTCTTGTGCATCCAGCGCAATGCCTTGCGCGGCGGCTTCCATCGGCGCGCGTCCGGTGAAATGCTCGAAGGGGTCGTAACCCAGTAAACTCAAGTTGCCGATTTCCGACCCAGCCGGCAGTTCCTTTGGCGTGTGCATAGCCCGCGCGATCACGCCCTCAGCAACCAGTGCGTCCATATTGGGAGTGTCAGCCGCTTCGAGTGGCGTCTTGCCATCGAGCGAAGACTGAGGCTCATCAGCAGCGCCGTCGGGGATGATAATGGCGTATTTCATAGAGGTACTAGACCACGACGACACAACGATCACGACGTACGAGGGATATCAGAGTACGTCGCGAGTGATGCCGTCCTTGAGTTGGACGTTGTTGAAGTTGATTGGGAAGCCTTGGCTGCTGGCTGGTCAGCTTGAGATAGGTGAGTCTTTGAGCCTTGTGAATTGACTGGATGGATTCGACTGCCTTGAGTTCAACGATGACACATTGCCGGCCAAGACGTTAATTCGTAACCCCGACTCTAAGCGAAAGTCATCATAATCGCCGGATAAGTCGAGTTGATGCTTGAACGAGACACCCATCCTCGACAGCTCGTGACACCAACAGGTTTCGGAGACCGACTCGAGCAGTCCGGGGCCCAGCGCCCTGATGAATACGAAACGTCGCTTCGATCACGGCAGAAGCAAGGCGCTCTACCTCCGTTGGGATTGGCTGATGTTCGGACACTCTGTAAGTGGTGCTCGTTGTGTCGTCCTGGTTCCCATTAATCCCGCACCCACATTTTCACTGGTTCTCCGCGGCAAGCTTCCAAAGCGGCGATTTTGGCGCAGGCTTTGTCGGTGGCGGCTTCGCTGGCTGCGTGGGTCATGATTACCAGCGGCAGAACGGTGTCGCCTTCCAGTGGTTCTTTTTGCAAGACCGAGGCGATGGAAATGCCTTCGTCACCAAATGCTTTAGTCACTTCGGCCAGTACGCCTGGGTGGTCCTCGACCATCGCCCGCACGTACCGTTTTCCGGTGGAGCTAGCGAAGTCCGCTTGGTCCACGCCTTGGATCTCTTCGGACCAAAGCTTGAGCGTGTGGAATGTGACTGCTGTTCGACCAACGGCCGTATCGATCAGATCCGCCACAACGGCGGATGCCGTGGGCATCTGGCCGGCTCCTTGGCCGTGGTAGAACAGCGGCCCCACCGCGTCGCCCTTAACTAGCACGGCATTGAACGGCCCGCCGACTTCGCCTAGCGGACTGCCCGCTTTCACTAGGGCGGGATTCACTTCGCAATCGAGCCGGCCATCACGCAGGTCGGCCACGGCCAAGAGTTTGATGCGGTAGCCCATCTCTTGCGCGTATTGCACGTCGAGCAGATCAACCGTGTCGATGCCGGAACGAGGAATGTCCTTCCAATCGAGACGGGCTCCAAATGCAATCTGGGCCAGGATCGCCAGCTTCTGGGCCGCGTCGGTGCCGTCGACGTCCATCGCAGGGTCAGCCTCGGCGTAGCCAAGACGCTGGGCCTCGGCCACGACGTCGGCGTAGGGGGCGCCTTCGCTGTGCATCTTGTCGAGGATGAAGTTGCTCGTGCCGTTCAGGATGCCGTGAAGCGATGTGACGCGATTGCCTGAGAGGCACTGGCTGAGGTTGGCAATGATGGGGATGCCACCGGCGACGGACGCCTCGAATGCAATCGACCGGCCCAGCTCGCGAGCTTTGTCAAACAACTCCGGCCCGTGCTCGGCGAGCAGGGCCTTGTTGGCGGTGACCACATCCTTGCCCGCCTCCAGCAGCTTGAGCATGACCATGCGGGCCGGTTCGACACCGCCCATCAGCTCGCAGGCAACTTTAATCTCGGGATCACCCAGCACTTCGTCCAGGCTTTCGGTGACAACACCAGCCGGCAGATCACAGTCCCGGGGCTTGCTGGCATCGCGGACCACGGCCTTTTCCAGCCAAAGCACCCGGCCCGCCTGACGGGCCGTGCGGTCGCCATGATCGAGCAGAATCTTTGCAACGCCGGAACCGACGGTCCCCAGCCCAATGAGAGCAACTTTTGTCTTTTCCACAGCTTCGCCTGGGCAAATCCACCGGTGATCTTAGAGGAGGGCTCGGGCGTCCCTCGACCAGACCCGACATCGTACTTGCTGGTTCGGCGGAACGTCAATGATCGGCATGGTTTGCGCTCGGTCCCGGGGGCGGTAGAATCGTGCGTCTAACTGGCCGTGGTCGAGGACGGCTGGGCTGCAATCGAGGTCTCGATCCCCTACTGCTTTCAGCTTTGCCCCCTGCAATTCATGCCCCGATACAACCCCGCGACGATTGAACCCAAATGGCAGGCCTATTGGGACGAGCACAAGACGTTTGCCGCTCCTAGGCTGCCCCAGGAATCCGGCAAGAAGCTCTATGCGCTGGATATGTTTCCTTACCCGTCTGGCGACGGCCTGCACGTGGGGCATCCCGAGGGCTACACGGCCACGGATATCGTCTGCCGTGCACGGCGGATGCAGGGGTACTCGGTCGTTCACCCAATGGGCTTCGACGCCTTTGGACTGCCGGCCGAGGAGCATGCCATCAAGACAGGCGAGCATCCGCGGATTCAGACCGAGAAGAACATCGATACATTCCGCCGGCAGCTAAAGATGCTGGGCTTTAGCTACGACTGGGACCGTGAGATTGCCACCACGGACGTCGCCTACTTTCGCTGGACGCAGTGGATCTTCTTGCAACTCTTCGACACGTGGTTTGACAAGGACCAACAACGGGGCCGACCGATAGCCGAGCTGCCAATTCCCGCTGACGTGCAGGCTGAAGGCGAACGGGCCGTCGCGGCCTATCAGGATGAGCGCCGGCTAGCTTACCAGAGCGAAGCGCCCGTGAATTGGTGCCCAGCGCTGGGCACCGTATTGGCCAATGAGGAGATCATCGATGGCAAGAGCGAGCGAGGCAGCCATCCGGTCGAACGCCGACCGCTCCGTCAATGGATGCTTCGCATTACCGACTATGCCGACCGCTTGGCCAGTGAATTGGACGAACTCGACTGGCCCGAGGGTGTCAAGGCGCTGCAACGCAATTGGATTGGCCGCAGCGTAGGGGCCGAGGTTGATTTTTGCATCGACGATCACCATCGAGCCTCTGGTGATTCGCCGGGGGCTAAATCGTCACCAGGGTCCGAATGGTCGGACAAGCCCGCGGACAATGTGCTCCGCGTCTATACAACCCGCCCGGATACCTTGTTTGGCGCCACTTACATGGTGATTGCGCCGGAGCACCCGCTGGTCGAACCGCTTACGACCGCAGAGAACGCCGACGCCGTGAACGAGTACGTGCGGCAGGCTTCGCTCAAGAGCGACCTCGATCGCACCGAGCTGGCCAAAGAGAAAACGGGCGTTTTCACCGGCAGTTTTGCCATGAATCCCGTGAATGGCGAAGCGATACCGATCTGGATTGCCGACTACGTACTCATTAGCTATGGCACCGGCGCCATCATGGCGGTGCCGGCGCACGACGAGCGAGACTTCGAATTCGCCAAGCAGTTCGATATCGCCATCAAGCAGGTCGTGAAGCCGGCGAGCTACGCCTCGCCTGAGCAGCAAGCGAGCCTGGAAGCCTGCGAGCAGGTCTTCACTGACCAAGGCGTCGCTACGAACTCGGGCCAGTTCGATGGTCTGCCGACCGCCGAATTCAAGCAGAAGATCACCGCCTGGCTTGCTGAGCGAGGGTTGGGCCAAGAGGCGGTCAATTACAAGCTGCGCGACTGGCTCTTCAGCCGGCAGCGGTTCTGGGGCGAGCCGTTTCCAATCCTGCACGAGCTGGACGCCCACGGAAAATCGACTGGTCGGGTCATTGCCGTACCGGAGGACCAGTTGCCGGTCGACTTGCCTCACCTCGAGGATTTCAAACCGCCCGGAACGCCCGATCCGCCGCTAGAAAAGTCGCCCGAGGCGTGGCTTTATCCAGAGATCGATGGCACCACCTACAAACGCGAAACCAACACCATGCCGCAGTGGGCGGGTAGCTGTTGGTACTACCTACGGTTCCTCGATCCGACGAACGACACCGCTGCTATCGATCCCGCGATTGAGCAAGCGTGGATGCCGGTCGACCTGTACATCGGCGGCGCCGAGCATGCGGTGCTGCACTTGCTGTACGCTCGCTTCTGGCACAAGGTGCTCTACGACCGCGGCGTGGTGAGTTCGCCTGAGCCGTTCCACAAACTGGTAAACCAGGGCATGATCCTGGGCGAAAACAACGAGAAGATGTCCAAGAGCCGTGGCAATGTGGTCAACCCGGACGACATTGTCAGCGAGTACGGCGCCGATGCGCTGCGGCTCTACGAAATGTTCATGGGGCCCCTGCCTGATTCCAAGCCGTGGAACATGGAGGGCGTGGCCGGTGTGGCAAACTTCCTGGGCCGGGTCTGGCGTCTGGTCATCGATTGGCAGAACGATGAAGAACTGGTTGTCGACGCCAAGGTGGTCGACACGGAGCC
The DNA here is from genome assembly GCA_965263315.1 of Lacipirellulaceae bacterium. GTDB lineage: Bacteria > Planctomycetota > Planctomycetia > Pirellulales > Lacipirellulaceae > JBCCQL01. The sequence continues at coordinate 538,696 of CBDHGZ010000004.1, forward strand.
GACCGCCGAGCAGCTCTTTCACTTGCACAAGACGATCAAGGGCGTCACCGAAGATATCGATCGGCTGGCGTTCAACACGGCGATTTCCAAGATGATGGAGTTCGTCAACTTCTTCAATAAACAGGATGCTAGGCCGCGCGTCTGCATCGAACCCTTTGTCCTACTGCTTTCGCCCTTCGCGCCGCATCTTTGCGAAGAACTTTGGCAAGCCCTCGGGCATTCGAGTACACTCGCCTACGAGCCGTGGCCTGCGTTTGACGAGGCTCATCTGAAGCAGGACACGGTCGAGTTGCCGGTGCAGGTGAACGGCAAAGTCCGCTCAAAGGTCACGGTTTCCGCAGACGCCAGTCAGGACGAGGTTTTGGCCACGGCAAAAGCCGATCAGAAGGTGGCGCCTTTGCTGGAAGGCAAGACAATTGCGAAAGAGATTTATGTCCCCGGGCGGCTAGTCAACCTGGTTGCCAAAGGGTGAGTGAGTTTCCACGGATGCGAGAACGCCAAGGATGGTCCACCACTGGCGGGGCGCCCAGCGTCTTGGCAGTTCTCATCTTTAGGAACTGAGCTATGAAGAACGTCGTCGCCGTTGTCTTGGGAGGTGGTCGGGGAACTCGGCTTCAGCCGCTGACGACCTATCGCAGCAAGCCGGCCGTACCTCTGGCTGGCAAGTATCGGCTGATCGACATCCCCATTAGCAACTGCCTCAATAGTGGCGTTGATCATATCTTCGTCCTAACGCAGTTCATGACCACGAGCCTGCATCAGCACATTCGTGGCGCCTATCGCTTCGATGCCTTCCATGGAGGGTTTGTCGAAATCCTCGCCGCTCAACAAACCATCGGCCCCGAAGACGACTGGTATCAGGGCACGGCCGACGCGGTACGCAAGAACCTGCGGTACCTGTTGCAGACAGGCATTGAGTATGTGTTGATCCTATCGGGCGACCAGCTCTACCGAATGGACTTCGCCAAGATGGTGGCGGAGCATAAGGCGTCGGGCGCCGAGGTATCGATCGCTGCCAAACCGGTTGATCGTTCCGAAGCAGGCGCCTTGGGGGTGATGCGAGTTGATGACTCGGGCCGCGTGATTGGCTTTGTCGAAAAACCACAATCGAGCGAACTCATCGATAGCGTGGCGATGCCGCCCGAGTGGATCGACGCCCGTGGCGTCGACAGCCAAGGCCGAGACTGCTTGGCCAGCATGGGTATCTACCTGTTCAACCGGCAGACGCTGATCGACGCCTTGGAGGAGAGCGACTCTTCGGACTTTGGCAAGGAGATCTTTCCGCGGGCGATCCAAGATCGCCACGTGCAATTGCATTTGTTTGATGGCTACTGGGAAGACATCGGTACGATCAAATCGTTTTATGAATCCAACCTCGAGATGGCCCAGGCGAACCCGCCATTTGAGCTTTCTTCAGCCACGTCCCCCATCTTTACCCGGGCCCGATTTCTGCCGCCCACGCGGATTGATGGGGCCGAAGTTTCTGGCAGCTTGATCGCCGATGGTTGTGTGATCGAACCTGGCGCGCGGATCGAGAATAGTGTGATTGGCCTGCGTTGCAAGATTGGTCGGGAGACGGTCATCAAGGACTCCGTCTTGATGGGCGCCGATTACTACGAAACCGCCGCCGACGTTGCTGCTTTGCCCGCAGACACGCCACCGATCGGCTTTGGCGCGGGTTCGGTCGTCGAGCGGGCGATTGTCGACAAGAACTGCCGGGCTGGCGAGGGGACACGAATCGTCAACGAGGCGGGGCATGAAAACTACGGCGAAGGCCGCAGCGTGGTGATCCGAGACGGCATCGTCGTGGTGCCCAAGAACAGCACTTTACCCGCGGGTTGGAGCCTATAAGCCTGTCCGACGGCCGTCCGCCTGGCGAATATTCGATACAAGCCCCCCAGCCATGCTTTCTCTGGGTGCGAACGTGGACGACTCTTGGCACGTATGACATATTGGAGGTTCGATCCTAGGGGCAGCCGGCCCCCGCCCCCCAATCCCTGACAAGACGATTCCCAAACTGACATGCATCGCTCAGCCCGTTACCTCTTTCTTGCACTGGTCGTTTGCCTGCTGGCTCACAGCGTGAGTTCTGCTCAAGAAGACCTGGCGATCACGATTGAGCCCTACACCGGCCCGCCTGTTTTTCTTCCCGAGGGTGAAGCACCGCCCAAGCCCCGCGTCGTGCAAGACCGTGGCAAAAAGGCCGAAACCTACAAGACGGGAGAAAAGCGAATTGAGCGTGAAGTAGCCAAGTACTCGGACGATTCGTTTGTTGCCAACGGGATGTATCGCGAGTACTTCAAGTCGGGTCAGGTTTTCGTCAGTGGGCAGTTCAAGTACGGCAAGCGTGATGGCGAGTGGGTCTTCTATCATGAGAATGGCGAACTCGCCAAGAAAGTAAGCTACGTCAACGGTCAACCTGACGGCGTCGTGGAAACACGCGACGAGAAAGGTGCCTTGCAAGCTCGACGTGAATACCAAGGTGGTAAGCGAGCTGCGACGTGGTTGATTTATGCCCCAGGCGGTGAGCAAGTGATTCGTGAAGAACACTACGTGGATGGCAAGCCAGACGGGCTCTGGAAGAATTGGTTTGCTGACGGCCAACTGCAACGCGAGAGCCCTTTCAAGGCCGGCGTCCGCGAGGGCGTTGCCAAAGAGTGGTCTGAAGAGGGCAAGCTGCTAGCTGAAGTTAGCTTTGCAGGCGGTAAACGTGACGGCGTCTCGACTCGCTGGATGGATGATGGCAGCAAAGTGGTCCGGCGCTTCAAAGAGGGAAAGCTCACGCTCGGCGAGTAGGGGGATCCGAAGAGTCCTATTACGGGACAATTCCCTTCGCTAGTAGCTGAAGCTTCCGTGGGCGGAGACTTTCGCGGCGGCGCAGTCGTACCACTCGCTATTCTTGGGCCGTTGCCTACAATCTGAGGAGTTGATGCTCCTTCCGCCAACCCCCGCCCCGTACGAATAAGTCCTGGATGGCTGCCGACCCGTCCCCCTCTGACGACTCCCCAGAACCGCACTCCCGATCGGACGACGCCTCCGGTGGCGAAACCGACGGTTCGCCTACCGGAAAATCGAGCGGTGGGCGTGGCTTGGCTCCCTCTAACTGGGTCGTCATCGTTCTTCTCGCACTGACACTGCTGATGATCGCTCAGCAGTTTAATGCGAGCGTCAAAGAGGTTTCCTATTCGTTCTTCCTGACCGAAGTACAGGCCGGCAACGTTTCGGAAATCCGTGTCGAAGGCCGACGCCTTAGCGGCAGCTTCCTTCACGCGCCGGTGGTAAATAAAGAGGGAACGCTACTTCGCCGAGGCGATCAACCCGCCCGGCAAGATGGACAGTCGGGTGATAACACAACTTCCAAGGATGAACTTGGCAGTACGGTCGGCGTCGAACCTGATGCTGAGAATGCAGGACCCCCCATCGATGGCTCGTCTGCCGATGACGCTGCCAACGAGGGACCGCAGGACGATTCTCCTACCAAATCAGGCACGACGGATGACGACTCTGAGGGGCCCATTCCCGCGGCGGACGAGCCACTCGAAGAGATCCAGCTGGACAAAGACTTCTACGTCGTGGTTCCCGGAGTCTTTGATAGCGACTTGCGTAATGAACTAACTGAGAACGGGGTGCGCATTCGGGCGATTGAGCCTCTGAACTGGGACGGGCTGATCGCTTTGCTGTGGGTCGGTCTGTTGATCGGCCTGTTCATCATGATGTTCTCGTTCTTCCGTCGCACCCGCGATCAGATGATGGGCGGAGGAATGTTGGGCGGTGTTACCAAGAGCCCGGCGCGCAGGTACGACTCTGAAGAGGGGCCCGGGATTACGTTCGAAGACGTCGCGGGCCTCAAGGGAGTCAAGCAGGATCTGAAAGAGATCGTCGAGTTTCTTCGCGACCCCGAGAAGTTTCAAAGACTTGGCGCCAGGGTGCCCAAGGGGGTGCTCCTGAACGGACCGCCCGGCACTGGTAAAACGTTACTTGCCAAGGCCGTGGCGGGCGAAGCGGGCGTGCCGTTCTTTTCGATCAACGGCTCGGAGTTCATTCAGCTCTTCGTCGGCGTTGGGGCCAGTCGTGTGCGGGATATGTTTAAGACTGCCAAGAAGAGTGCCCCCTCCATTCTCTTTATCGATGAGATTGACGCGGTTGGTCGCCAGCGTGGCGCGGGACTAGGCGGTGGCCATGACGAACGCGAGCAAACGCTCAACCAAATCCTCAGCGAAATGGACGGCTTCACACCCTCAGAAACCGTCATCGTCATGGCCGCGACCAATCGGCCTGATGTGTTGGATCCTGCTCTTTTGCGGCCCGGCCGATTTGATCGTCATGTGACCGTCGATCGTCCTAGTATCGAGGGCCGCAATCAGCTCTTCGAAGTTCACACGCGGGAGGTGCCCCTTGCCGAGGACGTGGACTTTTCCAAATTAGCACGCGCCACAGTGGGGCTTACCGGAGCGGACATCGCCAACCTGGTAAACGAAGCCGCGCTGTGGGCCACTCGCCACGACCGGTCGATCGTCTCGATGGATGACTTCGAATACGCCCGCGACAAAGTGCTGATGGGGGCCGCCCGCGAAGAAGTGTTGACCGAGCATGAGAAGCAGGTGACCGCCTACCATGAAGCGGGGCATACCCTCGTGGCGTGGAAACTGCCTGCCTGTGACCGCGTCCACAAGGTGACGATTATTCCTCGTGGTCGTGCTTTGGGCGTTACCCAGTTGGTGCCCGAAGAAGACCGGCACAACATGTCGGAGTCAGAGATGTACGCCCGCCTGGCGATGAGCCTGGCTGGCCGCGCGGCGGAGAAGCTGGTCTTTGACGAATACAGCGCGGGCGCGCAGAGTGACCTCGACAGCGCTACGAAGCTGACACGAAAAATGGTTACTCACTGGGGCATGAGCGAGCGCTTGGGTCCGGTGGCCTACCACAACGGTGGCGAAGACCCCTTCTTGGGCCGTGAGATAGTCCAAGAGCATCGTCAATACAGCGAGCACACGGCGCAGATTATCGATGACGAAGTGTCGAAAATCTTGCATGCTGCGGCGGATCGTGCAATGCGCGTCTTATCGGAGAACCGATCTGCCTTGGACAGCATCACCAACGCCCTGCTTGAGCGTGAAGAGATCGACGAAGAGGAGATTTCCGAACTGATAGGCCCCCCCGCGCAGGACTCGCGAACCGCGCCCGCGGTGATTTCTTCAACGCCTCCGACCGTGTCGGAAGTCAACGTACACGCTTCACGTCCTAAGGATTGACCACTAGCGATGAGCCAGGATTCTTCCCCACAGCAAGTTGCTCACATGGTGTACTTCACACTAAAGGAGAGCAACAACGAATCGCGCAAGGCGCTGGTCGAATCGTGCGAGAAGTACCTTACTGACCACCCAGGCGTAGTGTATTGCAGTTTCGGCGTTCGAGGCGATGACTTCACGCGGCCGGTGAATGATCAGGAATTTGATGTTGCGCTGAACGTCGTCTTCGAATCGCGGGATGCGCACGATCACTACCAAGAGTCTTCGCGCCACCTGGAATTTATCGCGACCAACAAGCCCACGTGGGCCAAAGTGCGGGTCTTCGACTCGTATCTCTAGTGCTTCAGGGGTCGGCCAGAGGAGTCGTCCTCGCCATCTGCGGCACCAAGCAGTACGGGATGGAAACGGGGAAAGCTTCAGCTAGAGGCTGCAAAATCGCCCCAGCCCCCCTACAATGACAGGCTGTTACGAGCCCAGGGCTGCATCGAGGCACTTCCGAAGGGCCACAGCTATGCCTGGGGTAAAGTGGAAGGGAGGGCCAGGTCGCGGTCCGCGTGCTACCGCGGTTCTTGAATTGGCGTGACCAGCTTGAGCCCAAGAAACGCATAAACAGCCATCCGCGGGTGGCCACGTGTGCCTGCAACTTGCAGTAGGCCCGTTCCCCTGCAGCAGCATCTGATGAAGACGCCCTCTTTCGAATCCGAACACTTCCTCAATCGCGAGCTGAGCTGGCTAGAGTTCAACGCGCGCGTCTTGGAAGAGGCTCAGAACGAGGAGAACCCTCTTCTGGAGCGGGTGAAGTTCCTCTCGATCTTCGCGTCGAACTTGGATGAGTTTTTCATGGTTCGCGTGGCTGGGCTCCGCGAACAGGTCTTCGGCGCGTTGGCGCCACAAGATCCGCCGACCGATGGATTGAGTCCGTTGGCTCAGTTGCAGCGCATTTCATTTCGCACCAGACAGTTGGTAGATCATCTCTACGCCTGTTGGAATCGATCGATCGTGCCGGCGTTGGAAGCCGAAGGCGTACGCACCGTCAAGGAGGCTGATCTCTCTGCGGCCGTACGGAAGTCGCTGGACAAGTTCTTTCGCCAGCGTGTTTTTCCCGTCCTGACCCCAATGGCGATCGATCCGAGCCATCCTAGCCCGCGATTTCACAACCGGGGCTTCTATCTGGCCGCAGACCTAAGGCGCGAGCGAGGCATTGGCCCCGAGCGTTTGTTTGCGGTAGTTCAGGTGCCTCAGGTACTGCCTCGCTTCGTGCCAGTCGAGGTTGGGGGAACCGAGTTCGTATGGCTGGAAGATCTTATTGAATCTCGCCTACCGGAGCTGTTCGGTGGCTACCAGATTGTGGGCTGTGGCGGTTTTCGTGTGACGCGCGACATGGACATCGATCTGCTCGACGAAGAGGGCGACGACATGCTCCGTGCGATCGAGTCACGCCTGCGGGCCCGGCAACGCAGCGAAGCGGTGCGGCTCGAGGCCTCGGTCGACATGCCAACCAAGCTTCTCAATCGTGTTGCCGACGAGGAATCGGTGCGGCGTGGCGAGGACCAGTCGCCAGACCACTACAACGAGGTGTATCGCGTCGATGGTCCGCTCGACATGACGGGGCTTATGGAGTTGGCTTCGCTGGTGGATCGCAAAGACTTGCGAGATCATCGCTTCACGCCGAGTGTTGAGTCTGATTTGCATGCCGACTCAGACATTTTTGCCGCCATCACGCGTCGTGACATCTTGCTGCACCATCCTTTCGACTCCTTCTTGCCCGTCGTTCGATTTGTCCAGCAGGCGGTAAGCGATCCCAATGTGATGGCGATCAAGCAGACGCTCTACCGCACTAGTGGCGATAGTCCGATTGTGAACGCATTGATCGACGCTGCTGAGGCGGGCAAGCACGTCACGGCGTTGGTGGAACTCAAGGCGCGATTTGACGAAGCCGCCAACATCGGTTGGGCTCGTCGCATGGAGCAGGCAGGGGTCCATGTTGTTTTTGGATTCATGGATCTGAAGACCCACTGCAAGCTGGCTTTGGTGGTTCGCCAGGAAGGCAAGAAGGTCCGCCGATACGCCCACTTAGGCACCGGCAACTACAATCCGACCACAGCGAGACTGTATACCGATGTCGGGCTGTTTACTGCCGATAAGACGGTGACCGAAGACGTTTCCGCCCTGTTCAATTTCCTCACTGGCTACTCACAGGGACATGAGTGGAAGAAGCTGGTCGTAGCGCCGCAGGACTTGCACGAGCGGACGATTGAGTTGATTGACGAGCAGGCCTCGTTGGCTGCCGCGGAGAAGCCGGCGCGGATTATCGCCAAATTGAACTCGCTGGTTGACCGGGAGACGATTGAAGCGCTTTATCGCGCTAGTCAAGCAGGTGTCTCAATCGATCTGATCATCCGCGGCGTCTGTTGCCTAAGGCCCGGACAACCTGGACTAAGTGACAACATTCGTGTCCGCAGCGTGGTTGATCGTTTCTTGGAGCACAGCCGCATTATTGCTTTTGGCGAAGGCGAGGATCAGCAGGTCTTTCTAAGCAGTGCCGACTGGATGCCGCGCAACTTTGAGCGACGCGTTGAAGTGATGTTCCCCGTCGAAGCGCCGGAGTTGAAGGAGCGCATTGTCCACGAGATTTTGCCTGCCTACTTAAGGGACAATCAGCGTGCCCGAGTGCTGCAGTCAGATGGGGCCTATTTGCCGACGCCGCTCAAACCTTCCGAGGGCGTGCATCGCAGTCAGCAAGAATTGATGCATCTGGCCAATGGTGAGACACCGCTCATAGGCCCGGCTCCCAGGACTACAACCACGCGAAAGGCAAGCAAGAAGAAACCTTCTGCCAAGAGCCCCGATAAAGAGTCCGCCAAATCCAAGCCAGAAACCAACGGTGCGGCCAACGGCGCGTCAACGCGCAAGAAGCGGAAGCCACGGGCACCAAAACCGTGAAGCTACGGCGTGGCCGCTGGAGAATTCGTCTCCACCGTTTTTCCTGCGAGGCGCCCATGGGGCTTCTTCGAGAGGCTCGGTGCTCGCGAGTTCTTTTCTTCCAAGAGCCCTCGAATGGCGTCGATGTACTCTCCCATCAAATGATCCGAGAAGTGATCTACCCGCCATCGCTTCAGCGAACGCAAGAACCCCCAGAAGCGATCGCGCATCCGCAGCAGGCCGTGGATGTTGTTTAGCTTGCCATTGCGATCAAGGTACAACTCTTGTCCCGTATGTCGATAGCCTAGCCAGCGGGGTGGTACGCGAGGCACGATGTCGTTGTTATTGACCCAGCGATAATACTTCAGACGCACGTAGTTGACGTACCGTTTGTTTCCCACTCGAGGGCTGCCATAAGTGAAGAGGGCCTCGGGCGTGGAGTTGATGTGCGAGAGCTTGCAACGGCCTGCACAGATGGCGGCCATCGCGCCACCGAGTGAGTGACCGGTAAACCAAAGCGTGCGGTCATTGCTTACCAGAGCTTTCTCTAGTCGAGGCCACAGGTCGTCCACCTCTCGCTTGAACCCTCGATGGACACGACCGACGGTTTCCGCCAAGTCGGTCATGGCGTCTAGGTCTGCTCGGATGTCATTCCATTCATGTGGCTCGGTGCCCCGACAACTGATGACGGCGTCGTGCTGGTTGGCAAAGAGATAAGCTTGGGCTCCGTCGCGATCGTAAAAGCGAATCTCCGGGAAACCAATCTCGTTGGCAGCGCGACCCGCCTCAGCACGCGAGAAATAGGACAGTCGCGAGAGTTCCGCGAAGAGGAGCGACTTTTCTAGTAGCCCCATGTCCACAACGGGCCCTTGCAGCCGCGTGTGGGTAGCAAGGCGATCCCCCGCGGCTTCCATCTCCTCGGAAATCTGTTTATCGCCCACGCCAACGCCTCGAAAGCCAACGGAAAAAACGACTGCGCTTCCGTAGCAGCTTACCGGCCAGAGGACAGTGACTCAAGCAACGGGCTGCGAAGAGAGAGGCGCCATCACGGGGCGTTTGACTTTTTTTGACGAGATATCCAAAACCGCTCGGCTTTGGCCATGTCGCGGCGTTGGTCATCGTCAATCTCGGTGAAGTTCTCCCGCATTGCCGTGAGCCAATCGAGGAAGAATTGACAGCTCTCCCTGCTAATTCTCGGTCCTTTGTCGTCCGAGACGTAGTAGGGACTGCTCAATGCCATGTTGTAGCGATCTTCGCTGGTTGTGACCGCGCGGACGGCAAACCAGCCGCTTGCGGTGAAGTCCAACTCAGGAAGCTTGCCACCCGCGTTTGCCCAATCTCGCAGACCGACACTCTCGGTTACCTCGCCGTTCTGAATTAGGTCGAGGTACTCGACTTTGGTCCGCGTGCTGAGATTGAGGCCAATCGCAGCATAGAAGGGCTCTTGTTCGCTGGCGAAGAAGGTAAATCCAGGTGGTTCGCCAAGCACCTGAGGCCGAAGCAGCGGGCCGCTGGTGACAACCGTTTGTCCCGCTAGGACGGACTCCCACCAAGTGTCGGGGGTGAACTCGCCGCCGCATTGAGCGTAGACCCTGTTGGCTCCGAGGGGGCTGCTGTTTTCGCCCGAGCCGCTACCCGCCACCGCGGGAAGGCGAAGGCCTGCGTTAAGGATATGAAAGTAGATCTGCTCCCGCCAACGGCCTGGTCCTTGAGGGCCCGGGTAGCGCGCGCGTGGCGCGGGGTAGCCGTTGCCGCGTTTCCCCACCCGCGGTTCAGTGGTCACACGCTCCAACACGCAGGCTGCGTCGAGAACGCCATGCGCGAGCCAAACGGGCAACGGCCAAGCGGTGAGGTCGGCAGCAACCAGGCGATAGCCCGCTTGCCGTGCGGACTGTAGGTCTTTGATCGCACCAGCTTCGACGACGGATAACTCCTCCGCAGAGATTGAGGATTGCGGGCCAAATAGAAGCAGGTCTCCTTGGTCGCTACGTAGGCGGGCAGCATTCTCGAAGACGCCAGCAGGCAGAGTGGCTTTGCGTGGTAGCGGGCGTTTTGTCTCCTTCCATGGGTCGGACGGCGTGCGTTGCCAAGTTGTTAGTGGGACGTAGGTCAACTGTTCGGCGCGAAGTACGACCCCCAAATCGGTTAGCGGGCGGTCGCAATCAAGATCTGCGGCCAACCAGCCTTCCTTTACAAGGTCAGCAAAGGCGGACATCTCAATCCGTTTGGTGTCTTCCGACCGTCGCTGAATCTCGAAATGGCCTGAGCGGGTTTTGCGTTCCCAGCCTGCGTCCAGATCGAACTGGTACTGGCCGCGGCGGAGTCCAAGCACCGCTTGGCCGTCGACGTAGAAGTGGTTGCCATGTTTAGCGAGCCCCAGACCACGGGTGTTCACAACCCTTTTTCGTGAGTCTTGGAGCTCGATCCTGGCGGCCAGCGGCATGCCGGTGTTTGCCTCGATAACCTGGATGGTCAGTTCACCGTCAGGCTTGGCCCCGGCACGCTCGACTCCAGCGGACCCCATTCCGATCGCCAACAGAAGCGCGACAGTGCAGCGGAAAGCAAGGTCCATGGAGCAGATCTCGGGGCGTGGGCAATGCTCTTAAGCCTAGCATACCCTGCGCGGTACACAGGGCCGCGCAGCCCGCTAGAATAGGACGGCAACATTCGCAAGAACTCGAAGAGCTATGTCACAAGACTACTACAAAACCCTGGGCTTGGAGCGCGGCGCCTCAGACGACGCCATCAACCAGGCCTACCGTGAACTGGCCCGGAAGCACCACCCGGATCTCAACCAAGGAGACGCTGCGTCCAAGAAGAAGTTCCAGGATGTGCAGCAGGCCTTCGAGGTCCTGGGCGACAAAGACAAACGCGCCAAGTACGACCGCTTTGGACATGGCTTCGAGGGGATGGGAGCCGGGGGGCCGCAAGGCTGGCCAGGCAGTGGCGCTGGATCTGGTGGACAGCCGTTTGACGTTGGTGATCTGTTTGGCAACGCCGGCGGCGCCGGTGGCGGCTTTGCGGATCTGTTTAAGCAGTTCTCAGGAGGCCGAGGCGCCGGGCCTGGCGGATCGGGGCCTGGTTCTCCACGCCGCGGCGCCCCAGCCAGTGGTGCGGACCTTCAGCACGAGATTACCATTCCTTTTTCGACAGCGGTCTCCGGTGGCGAGGCGGCCATTAGTGTGCCGCGTGCGCATGGCTCTGCGGAAACCATCACCGTGAAAATCCCGGCTGGGATTGAAGACGGCAAGCGGATACGTTTGCGTGGCCAGGGAGATTCCAGTCCCCTAGGAGGGCCCGATGGTGACCTGCTGCTTACGGTTCACGTGGCCAGCCACCCGTGCTTCAGCCGGCGTGGCACCCGACTGGATGTGACCGTTCCGATCACGCTGGCCGAGGCGGTTCTTGGCGCCAAAATCGACGTGCCCACGCCTCGTGGGACGGTCGCCTTGAGCATCCCCCCAGGCACCAGCAGCGGGAAACGCTTGCGGGTCAAAGGGCAGGGGATTGCGTTGGCTGACAAGCCGCCAGGTGATTTGTTTGTCGAGCTACAGATCGTTTTGCCGGAGTCGATGAGCGATGACCAGCGGCGTGAACTTGCTGAGCTGATTGGCGAGCAACCTGCGAACCCGCGTGCTGAACTACGGTGGTAAGCCGATGAACAGGTTTCTCGTTGCCCATGCCGAAACGAGTCGCGAAGCGATCGCGCCGTTAGAGCAACTTGATCCACCCTCAAGGGCCGTGGTCGTCATGGCGTTGCTCGGCATTCTGCTGCTGGGCATGTTCCTGGTGGCTATGATCTTGCTGGGCGGTCGGTGGGCGCGCCGAGGCGGCGCAAACCTGCGCCAGAAGAGTACCGTGCCACCTCGCCGTGCTGACGGCGGGCGCGGTCTTATCGACGTCTCTTTTGAGCAGGAGACCCACACCGATGCTCATGACAGGACGTCCGATATTGGCTCGCGAAGTCTGGGACCGAATACCCTCTGGGGAGATGCCACGGAGGATACCGTTGCCGACTGACGACGCCAGCTTTGATGCCGCGGGGCGTAGTGGGTTTAGCAAGCCACTGCGCTTGCTCAAGTCCGCCGAGTTCGATGCTGTCTTCGCTGCCAAATGTAGCGCTGCGGATGGCGTGCTAATTGTTTACGGCATGCCGACCACCCTGGGGCATCCGCGCTTGGGCATGGTTGTTTCGCGCAAGGTTGGCAACGCCGTGCGTCGAAACCGTTGGAAGCGGCTGTTGCGAGAGTCTTTTCGATTGTCTCAACACGAGCTTCCCGCTGTTGACCTGGTTTGCCTGCCGCGGCTGCGGGATGAACCAACCTTTGAGTTGGTATCCAAGTCCTTGCTTCGGCTTGCTGGCCGCATCGCCAAGAAGGCAGCGGCAAGGCCGTTGAGGCCCGGCGAATCATCATGACCAAGCTGCTGGCATTGCTGTCGCTTCCCGTCGAGCTACTGGGTTGGCTTCTGATTGCCTTGGTGAAGATGTACCAAGTTCTTCTGAGCCCGTTGCTCGGCCAACAGTGCCGGTTCACGCCGACTTGCAGCGAATACTACATCCTCGCCGTGCGTAAGCACGGACCTCTCCGAGGATCGTGGCGAGGATTCCTGAGAATTCTCAAATGCCATCCCTATCACGATGGGGGCTACGATCCTCCGTGACGGGCGGCTGGAGCCGTTGCTAGCGGCCGCTGGCATGCGTCTTGATTGGGTTAGGCGAAACCGATACCCTCCCCCGACTTGCGCCGGGAAACACGCCGCCATAGGTGTGCGCTCGGCAGCTGGGAATAAGGATGTTCTCAGCCGAATAGCACCACCCAACCATACCGGAGCGCTCGGCATGATGCGTCGCGCACCGATTCTCTATTCCCTTGCTGGTCTGATGCTTTGCTCAGGCTGTGCTTCGTCTTTGTTCCAGCAGGAACTCGACGCGCGTGCTCTTGAGGATGTCACCCGCGACGATGCGAACCTAATCTCCAAGTACACGCATCCGTTCGGCATGGACTACGTCCAAGTCGAAGCGGTTGCCCTGGTCACAGGTCTTGATGGAACGGGTGGCGACCCGCCGCCCACTCAGCATCGGGCGGCACTTCTAGACGATATGAAGCGTCATAACGTGCCCAGTCCCAATCGTATGCTGGCCTCGGACAGCACGGCCCTCGTCTTGGTAAAGGGCTATCTGCGGCCTGGTATGCAGAAGGGGGACAAGTTTGATGTCGAAATCCGCACGCCTTCGCGTAGCGAAGCAACGAGTTTGCGCGGCGGATGGGTGCTTCCCGTACGTTTGACAGAACACGCCGTTCTGGGACAACAGGTTCGGCAGGGGCACACACTGGCCCACGCTGAGGGCGATGTGCTCGTTGATCCATCCTCGGATGACGCTGAGGCTCTCGCCACACGTGGTCGGATCTTAGGAGGTGGCGTGGCGACGAAGAACCGCCCCATGGGACTGGTCATTAGTCACGACAAGGCCTCCTACAATCTGGCCAAGAGTATCGGTAAGGCTATTAACGAGAGGTTCCACGCTTACCGCAGCGGTCGCAAGCAAGGGGTTGCCAATCCAAAGACTCCCGAGTTTATCGACCTAGTTCTGCACGACCGCTACACAGAGAATCTCACTCGTTACATTAAGGTCATACGCAACATCGCCGTTGCTGAATCGAGCAGCGAACGGCAACAGCGACTCGCGCGGCTGTCGACCCAACTGCTAGATCCCGTCACAACGGCCAATGCCGCTATTCGCCTTGAAGCCATCGGTGATGAACAGGCGATCGAGATTCTGAAACTGGGCGCGGAGCACAACGACCCCGAAGTGAGCTTCTACGCTGCCGAGGCGCTTGCCTATCTAGACGATACCGCTGCGGTCCCTCCGCTCGCGCGAGCAGCCCGCGAAGAACCAGCTTTTCGCGTCAATGCCCTCGCCGCGTTGAGCGCCATGGATGACATCGTGGCCTACGATGCGCTCCAAGAGTTGCTAGCCGTCAAGAGCGCCGAGACGCGATACGGCGCCTTTCGTGCCTTGTGGTCAATGGATGCGGGCGATCCGATGATTCGCGGCGAGCAACTCAGCGGACAGTTTAGCTATCACCGGCTGGATATCGATTGCCAGCCCATGGTCCACGTGACGCGAAGCTACCGCCCCGAGATCGTTCTCTTCGGCGCGAACCAAGAATTCCAGCTGCCGATGGTCCTCGATGCAGGCAAGCACATTTTGGTAAACGGCTTGAGTGGCGACCGCGTGACCGTCAGCCGCTTTACGCCGAATGAACCAACGCAGAAGAGAAATGTTTCGACGTCGGTCGACGAGGTGATTCGCGCCGTTGTTGAGTTAGGCGGCAACTACGCCGACGTGGTCCAGGCCCTCCAGCAGGCTAAGGAAGACGGGGCCTTGGCTAGCAGCCTACGTGTTGACGCTCTGCCGGAAGTGGGTCGGACATACGATCGAACCGCTGAAGACAAACCACTTGACCCCGAAGACGCCGGCGCTGTGCCCTACAAGGTGGCTACCCCGCTGCCGGACCTCTTTTCCCGCAAGAAGTGACCCTTCGATCACCGCCGGCCGCCAGTCGTGCCGGTGATCCGCCGAATTGCATCGAGTAACGAGCCACAAGCCACCCCCCTCCAGCCGCCATGCTTACGGCTCTCGAACTCGCCGGCTTCAAGAGCTTCGCAGACAAGGCACGGCTAGAGATTCCGGCTGGTGTGACTTGTGTGGTGGGGCCCAATGGTTCTGGCAAGTCGAACGTGGTCGACGCCATCAAGTGGGTCATGGGCACTCAGAGCCCCAAGTCGCTTCGCGGCTCGGAAATGACCGATGTTATCTTCAACGGTTCAGCAGCACGCCGACCTCTCAATGCTGCCGAAGTCACGCTTGAGTTTGACAACCGCAGCGGGTTGTTAGAGCTGAAGGAAGACACCGTAAGGATCACTCGCCGCGTCTACCGTAGTGGCGAGGGGGAGTACGCGATCAATGGAACACAGTGCCGGCTAAAAGATATCCGTGAACTGCTGGCCGGGACCGGCGCCGGGACCGAGTCCTATAGCATTATCGAACAAGGGCGCGTCGACGCGGTGTTGCGAGCGTCGCCGAAAGACCGTCGATCACTCTTCGAAGAAGCAGCGGGCATCAGCCGCTTTCGCCTCAAGAAACAGGAAGCGGCCCGGCGATTAGCGCGAGTCGAGCAAAATCTCCTTCGTCTTTCCGACATCGTTGATGAGGTGGAAGGGCGACTGCGACGCGTGCGTTCCCAAGCTGGGAAAGCTCAGCGCTATCGGGAACAGGCCGAGCGACTCAAGCAGTTGCGAACCGAACTGGGGCTGGCCGACTGGTGGACGGCGACATCTCGTCTCAAGGAACTTGATCAGACGATTGCGCAGACCAAGTCTCAGTGCGGCGAGCTGAGGGTTGAGATTCAGGCCGCCGAACAACGCTTGCACCAGGCGGGCTCGGAGGCTGAAGCTGAGGCCCTTTCGGCGGTGCAGCGTGCATTGGCCGCGGCTCGCGAGCAGATCGCTGCCTGCGACGCCGCCGCAACGGCGGAGTCCCAGCGGCACGACGAACTAGCGGAGGAACTCAGGCACGCCCAAAGGCGCTTGGTTGGTGTGCGTAGTGAGCCGGTCGAAGGTGCGTCGACACAGCAAACTCTACGGCAGAATCTCCAAGAGACTCGCGATCGCGCCGCCGAGCAACGATCCGTCGAGCGGAAGATAGCGGACGACTTAGCTAAGCAAGACCAGTCGCTGTCAGCACTTCGCAAGTCGCTGACTGAAGTGACCGAACGTTCCAAACAGTTAAAGCGGCAGCTACAGAAGCGACAGCGCGAAGGCGACCGGCTGACAGCACTCGATGAGGTCGGGCAAAGTCAGTTGGCCGACCACCAGAAGATGCTGAACCGCCTCGGTGGGCAAGCTGAAGAGGCTCGTCAGGAGCTTCAAGCGGCACAGCGGCAACTCGGACAGTTGGATCGCGATGCCCGCACCGCCGAGTCGGCATTCAGCGAGGCGACAGCCAGTGCAGCGGAGCTACGAGACTCGCTGGCTGCCCACCAAAAAACGCTGGGAGAGGTACGTGCTTCTAGAGTGCGGGACGAACACAAGCTGGCAGCGCTCGATGACGCGGTGACGCGGCTAGAAACTCTTCGTAACGAGATCGGCCGCCTGCTAGAGTCTGAGCAGCCGGGTGGCCGTCCGCCAGCCAAGGTCTGTGGGCTAGTCGCCGACCTGATCCATGTCGATTTCGACAACGCCCCGATGATCGAAGCCGCTCTCGGCGAGAGGGCTCATCATCTCGTCATCGATGATGGTGATGGTCTGTTGGCGGCCTTTGCCGCTCAGCCCGGAGTGCTGACGACGCGCGCGGTCTTTGAACGCCTTGATGTGAAATCGGCAGGCGCCGCGGTCGACCGAATCGATTTGGCGGGCGAGCAGGGCGTGATGGGGCGTGCCGATCAGTTTGTGGGAGCCGAGCCGAACTGCGAGCTCATGGTGAGCCGGCTGCTCGGGCGATTCTGGATTGTTGACAACCTGGCGACTGCGCGGCGTCTGGCTTCTGGAAAGGGGCGAGGTCTCAGCTTCGTTACCTTTAAGGGCGAGTGCTTGCATGCTGACGGGGCCATTGCCTTGGGAGGGACATCAGCCGACGGCGGTGTGTTGACTCAGCACCAGCGTGCTGGTTTGCTGCGAGAAGCCATACAGGCGCAGGACCGCCGAATAGCAGAATTGAGACAGGCCATCACGCGTACAGAGCAGCAGCTAGAAGACGCCGAGCAGCAGAGCACACAGTTGGAGTCTTCTCGACAGGGACTCGTGACGCAGCTGTCCGACGCCCAGCAGCTGGTTGCCACTCTCACCGAGCGATCCCGCCAGCTTGAGCAAGAGCAGCAGCGACTCTCGGCAACCGTTGCCCACGAAGCGAAGGCCTGTCAGGAAGGCCAGTATGAAATTCGAGCTATCCACGAGGAACTGTCAGAGGCGCAAGCCGAACGCCAACAGATCGCCGCGCAGCAGGAGAGCCTCCAGCAAGAGATTGAGGGCAAAGAGCTGGAAGTGACTCGTCTCAAGTCGGCGGCGACGGCGGCACATGTCGAATTGGTAAAGTACGAACAGCATGCCGCCATCCTTTCGGAGCAAATTGCTCAGCACCGCAAGAGTCGAGACCAAAGAACGAGCGCGGAAACCGATGCCGCTGACGTGGTTGCCACGCTGCACGCTCGGCTGCGTTCAAGTCGCCTTGCATTGCTCAACAAGCGGTCGGAGCTGGCCAGTCTGTGGCTGGTCCACGAGAAGCAGGCAGCTGAGGCAGCGAGTCTTGCCAAGCGCCGGCGCCGAGAGGAACAGGATCGTAATCGACTATCGCGCTTGGTCACCGCTGCTCGGCAGCGATTGGAAGGCGAGCAGCGCCGTGAGCAGCAAGCCAGCCTCGTTGCCGAGCGAATACGCACTGAGCAGGCGAATCTGGTCAGACGACTGCAGGAAGACTACCAGATTGACTTACCCGAAGCGGCCCGCGCGGCAGGTCCTCCACAGGCTGCTCTGACTGATCGCACGGCTTTAGAGCGAGAAGTCGCCAGTCTAAAGGGAGAAGTCGGTTCGATCGGTTCCGTGAACCTTGATTCTCTCGACGAATTGGACGAGCTAGAGTCTCGTTTCGACCAGCTTTCATCACAGTATCAAGACTTGGCCGAGGCGAAGACTTCGCTGGAGCGTCTCTCTTCACGGATCAGCAATGAAAGTCGCGACCTCTTCCTGGCCACCGTTGAGGAAGTACGGGGTCACTTCAGCGAGCTGTTTCGACGACTGTTCGGCGGGGGCGAGGCAGATATCGTTTTGCTTGAAGAAGAAGGTGGCGACCCGCTAGATGCAGGCGTCGATATCGCTGCTTCGCCGCCTGGCAAAGAGCTGCGTAGCTTGTCGCTGATGTCAGGTGGTGAAAAAACGATGACCTGCGTCGCATTGTTGCTGGCAGTGTTTCGCACGAAGCCGAGCCCCTTCTGCGTGCTAGATGAGGTGGATGCCGCCTTAGACGAGGCGAACATTGGTCGCTTCACCGGTGTCCTAAGCGAGTTCCTCTCCTCCACACAGTTCATTGTGGTAACGCACTCGAAGAAGACCATGACCGGCGCCGACACGCTCTACGGCGTTACCATGCAGGAGTCGGGCGTCTCCAAGCAGGTTGCAGTACGGTTTGAAGATGTCGGCGAAGATGGGCAAATCGATCCTGCTGCCACGCTTCGCCGATCACCAAGAGTGCTTCCGCGGGCCGCCTAGAGGGGCCGCAGGCGGTTTTTTCTCGGTTCTCACAGCGGAAACTGGTGCTGGCCCGCATTGCGTCTAAAGATGCCCCCCCCCGATTAACGAAAGTAGGTATCGGAAGGGTTGTTCCGGTGAGTAGGACGCACCAGCGTCTGACGCTCAACGAAGCAGCTCGCAGGGGGGAGCCTGCCTGACTTTCCGTCAACCGGAAGAGCACTGCGCGAGGATTGGTCGCTAGCAGTGCCTGTCTTGTCTTCCCCTTGCGTTCCACGCGACCGGTTTGCGCCGAGAGTTCTCCTTGGAGGCCCTTGGTTGTAAGAGTTTAGGGGTCATGCCGTCTGTACTGGTTGAATGGAGACGATCGCTCCGAGTTCGCCCAACAGACCGGTTTTGAGCAATCCCCGCTTGCACTGCTAACCGATGCGAGTTGTACCAAGGCGCGGATCAGAAGGACCTGACCCAACCCCACCCCAGTTACGAAGGACAGCCCCGACCCAGACGCGTGTGCCCGGTTAATACCCACAGCCGGCGCAGAGGGACTTACCGCCTAACCCGCGGAACACCACGCGAGGGGCTACTCGAGGCCGAAGCAAGCCGAATCGCCGACGCGGCTTGCCGACAGCCCTGATAACTCAGCAAGATGAATTGGAGAGCCCGATGAAGGTCTTTACAACTGGTCAGGTCGCAAAGATCTGCAAAGTGGCCCCGCGCACGGTTAGCAAATGGTTCGACTCTGGTCGCCTGAAGGGATATCGCATCCCCGGCTCCCAGGATCGTCGTATCCCTCGCGAGTACCTGATCAAGTTCCTCAAAGAGCACGGCATGCCATTGGGTGATCTTGAGGACGAAGCGATGGCCAAGGTGCTGATCGTTGCTCAAGACCAAGTGTTGATTGAGAATCTCAAGCGTGAGCTGCCCGCCGAGCGTTCGTTCCGCACCTCAACGGCCGCCAGTGGTTTCGAAGCAGGCATCCAGTCAGAGAGTTTCCACCCGGACTGCATCATCGTTGACTTCTCGATCGGTCATGTGGAAGCCCTGCAGATTTGCCAGAATCTGCGTCGCAACAACGACTTCACAGAAACCATCTTGATCGCTCTACTTCCGGACGATGGTTCTTCGACCAGCTTCGATCGTTCGACAATCAACGAGACGTTCAAGAAGCCCTTTGACGCCGCCCTGCTGGCCGAGCGTCTGCGGACTCTGATTGGCGCCAAGAAGGAACTGGTCTAAGCCACAGACCTTTCCACCGCGGACTGCCCGCCTCCCATACCCAGGCGGTTGACATAGAGCTCGATTGACCTTCAATCGAGGCGGCTGAAGGACTCAGCCGTGGCGGCTAAACCGGTACTGTCGAGGGATTTCCCGGCTAAGCCACCATCCGAAACGATAGCAAAGGCTCGTCTCCGCCAGGACGAGCCTTTGCTTTTTTTGTGCGCTGCTGTTGGCTCGTACTCGCGGGGCCGCGGACTTACACTACGTCTATGAACGAAGGTCTTACGCACTTTGATGACAAAGGCGCCAGTCGTATGGTCGACGTAGGCCACAAGCCTGCCACGCGGCGCTTGGCTCGCGCCTCGGCGGAAGTGACCATGGCTCTAGCCACCAGCCAACTCATCCGCGACCGATCTCACGCCAAAGGTGACGTGCTGGAGGTGGCTCGATTGGCAGGCATCATGGGAGCCAAACGCACGGCTGATCTCATTCCTCTATGCCACCCCCTGGCGCTTACTTCTGTCCAGCTTGAGCTAGACTTTCCCAGCGACACCACGCTTCGCATTGAGGCAACTGCCGAAGTCACAGGGCCAACGGGCGTAGAAATGGAAGCCCTAACGGCGGTCAGTGTGGCGGCGCTCACCGTCTACGACATGTGCAAGGCGGTGGACCGAGGCATGCAGATCGGCCCCGTGCAGCTTGAAGAGAAACAAGGTGGAAAGAGCGGCCATTGGCAACGTAGCTAGGTTTCAGTAGCGCGCGTCTCGCTCTCGCACGTGGCGCCTATCTGCGGCTCCGCACTAGCCTACAGCGGTTCTTGAGTTGGCGTGACCAGCTTGAGCCCAAAAACCGCTTAATCAGCCATCCGCGGGTGGCTACGTGTTCCTGCGACTCGCAGTAACAAGGGCGCCGCCTGCCTTCGTGTGATTCTACACCTAAAGCCGGTTCCAGAAGCTGAGAGCATCCCGGCTATCGGGATTCTGCTTTCGGGACGAGCTCTGGGGCAGTCTCGTCGCAGAACTTCCTGTGGCCGTAGACGATGCTCGGGCGCCTCGATAATGTCCGTTAATGGCACTCGCCATCATGCCAAGGACGACGCCTCCTGTGTCAGATACCGAGGGGCCAGATTTGTGCCTGAAACGATGAACTTGCCAGATTCTCGGAGCTGGGTTCGACCCTGTTAAACGTGCACTTCGCGAAAACCAATGATGTCGGTCAACCAGCAACGCAGGTCAGCGACAGACTTAATCGTAGCAGCATGCGGCCAACGCTTAAGTTGAAGGGGAGTTGGAACGTTGTCCACGGTTCGAACGTCTTCGCCGGTTACTGACGTGAAGGCAAGATTGCCCGCACGTGCCACGTCGAGAATAATCGACAAAACCTCGTCGGTGAGTGCGACAGAGACCAATTCAATCGGGATACCAGTTATTGAATGGCCATCATGAAGGTCATTGCAACGAAAACGAAGGGAACTCCCGTCGTCGCTGTACACAGCATAGCCTTCAAAATCAGGTTCGGGGCCATCGATGCCGTTCTCATCAAATATGCTCTGAACAGCTTCAATTTCCTCTTTGGTCATGCCATTGTCGATTGGAAATCTTGTCGTTTCTCCGGTAAATGGATTTGTGCTTGTGCGAACCTTGTCGCCAAAATTGAGGGTGTGCGTGTAGAACGAATATTCGCGCTGCATCTGTGACGGCTCCAGGGACGCGACTTGGTTGAGTGCTCATAGTAGCCCGGCTCGATTCCGCACGCACTCGGGCGTATGAGCCATTCGTCAGGTTGAGCCGTAGCTTGGTTGTACCGTAAGTGCATAAGGTGAGACCCGCCTGAGCGCGTTTAGGGTTTATTTTCACACGAATGTGGGCTGTGCCCTTAACAACGCTCCTACTGCAATTGAAAGGTGCTCAAGCTTTTGATCGCCAAGGGGAAGGGTTCAGAACCCGCCGTGGGCGGCCCCATGCAGCTTGGCTTGTTCTGCCAAGGTGAGCGTCGCCACCGCGTGGCTGGAGAAGCCGTGGTCGCGCGTCAGGTGCTCAAAGAACGTCATGCCGGCCACGTCAGCGCGTGGCGGCTCAAAAGTCGCCAGCCAAAGGTGGAGCTGGTCGGCATCTAGATCGCGCACCCAACGACTGGGGGGGCGACCGTCACGTGCTTTGCGAAGAGAGGAAACCGCGGGACCGGGCGAAGCTCCTTCGCGTGCGATACAGATATCGGCCGATCCCGCTTCTGCCGCGGCAATTACCGGCTCGGGGACTTCGGACATTAGCAAGTAGTCTGCACAGTCACGCCCCGAGACTTGGAAGCCGTCGCGGCGATGCACCGGCATCGTCATACCTGTGTGGCGCCAGATTCCCTTGGTGAGTTCAGACTTCTCAAACCACCGCCAGGTACCGTTCTGGCCAATTCGCCAGTGCTCGACCAAGGTGTGGCCGGTGTCGAGAACTCTTTCAGTATTGAGGTACTCCGCTGGTAAGTCCCAAGGGTCTGCCAAACTCACGGGGGCGAATCGTCTCGCGACCGCGGTAGAGGCGCCGAGGAGTCCCACGGCGAAGGCGGCAGTGAATTCACGACGATTCATACGAGAGTCAGGCCCGGTGTTGCATCACGGCAACTCTACCGCGCTGAGGCGTGTTGTGTTGGCACAACACGCGGGGCAGCGGAATCCCGCGGATGCGACTAGCCGTCGCGGTCGTCGTTTCCGTTATGACCGGCCTGGTAGATTCGATCGGCGATCGCTTCAGCAGAGTCGTCTTCCAGCACGTCAACGAATCGGCATTCGCTGAGACTGCGGAACCAGGTGCCTTGCCTCTTAGAAAACCGCCGCGTGCGGGCCTTGATGCGCTCGATCATCTCAGTTTCGTCATACTGGCCTGATAGGTGGTCAAGAACCTCGCGATAGCCAACAGCCTGGCTGGCGGTACGGCCAAGCTCCTTGCCGTCGCTAACCAATTCGCGCGTTTCCTCAACAAGCCCTTCCTGGATCATGATCTCTACGCGCCTTTCGATACGGTGGTGTTGTTCTTGTCGATCACGACGAAGGGTGAAAACCCGACAGGAATCAGCGGGCCGGGCATCTTCGAATTCCATTTGTTGGTGGCTGATTGGTTCTCCCGTAGCTTGATAAACTTCCAAGGCTCGAACTAATCGCCGTGTGTCATTGGGGTGGATCGTCGACGCGGCCAGCGGGTCAACTTGTGTTAGTCTGGCGTGAAGGGCGTCCGAGCCGTACTCGGCTAGTTCCGATTCGATCGACTGCCGCAATTCCCAATCCGCGGGAGGTCCTTCAAAGAGTCCCCTTAGCAGGCACTTGAGATACAGTGGCGTCCCCCCCACAAACAGCGGCGTGCGGCCCCGACCACGTATTTCATCCACCCTGACCGCCGCTAGCTCGAGGTACTGAGCGACACTGAACTCTTCGTTGGGGGCGACCAGATTGATCAAGTGATGAGGAACAACGGCCTGCTGCTTGAGGGTTGGTTTGGCGGTGCCGATGTCCATGCCGCGATAGACGGCCATGGAGTCCAATGAGAGCACTTCGGCATCGAGCCGCTTAGCTAGCGCCAAGGCCACAGCCGTCTTGCCCGCAGCGGTGGCGCCGGTCAAGCACCAAAAGGACTCCGGGTCGAGCGATACGGGTTTTTCCGTCATTCGGTGCGAACTGTAGCTCTGCTGGTCATTGATGAACGTGGGGCGCCGGCCTAAACTCGTAGGTTTGGCGCCACGCGGCGGGGCAGCCCTTATTCTGTCTGCCACGACGACGCCTGGGAACCGCACCTCCCCGCAAAGAGCTAACGTGGCAGACTCCCCCACACGCCCCGACAGAATGGCCCGACCTCTCGACGCCTTGGAAGGGACCATCCGCAATCGCGCGGTCACGCCCAGCGAGAAGTCTTACACATCTCGGCTCTTGGAAGGCGACCTAGCGGTCCTGTGTGGCAAGGTGGTTGAGGAGGCAGCCGAGTTGGTCGAAGCGGCCGATGAGCCGGGCGACGAAGGCCTTCAGCACTTCATCTACGAGGCAGGAGACTTGATCTATCACACGCTGGTTTTGCTGCGTCGCCGTGGTGTGGATCTGGCGGAAGTGGAAGCCGAGCTGGCCCGTCGGTTTGGAATCTCTGGACTCGAAGAAAAAGCGAAGCGGGGCTGAGCGCCATCCGCGTCGCCATGATACACCATGCAAACTGATACCCCACTGCGGATTGGCATTCCCAGCAAAGGTCGACTGGCAGATTTGGCCGGCGACTTGCTCAAAGACGGCGGGCTTCGCTTCCGTCGCCAAGACCGCAGCCTCTTTGCCCGCGTCAAACCCATTGGCAATGGGAGTTCGACGGAAGGCTCTGCGCCGATTGACATCACGTTCCTTCGCACAGACGACATCCCCGTCCTGTGTGCAGAAGGCGCCATTGATCTCGGCATCACTGGCAGCGACCTAGTAGCCGAAGCGCGTGTTGACAACGAACCTGTTGACGTGAAAACCCGGCTCGCGTTGGGCATGGGCAACTGTCGGCTCTCGATCTGTGTCCCCGATGCCAGTCCGGTCGTGAGTGCAAAGGATTTGGCGGGCGATCGCGTAGCGACCAGTTTTCCGAACGTCACCCGGCAGTATCTCAACGAGCATGGCGTGACCGGGCATATTGTGGAGCTTACCGGTTCGGTTGAGGTGATGATCGCCCTGGGGGTGGCAGACGCAATTGTCGACCTCGTAGAAACGGGCAGCACGTTGGCAGCCAACCGTCTACGCGTGCTCGACGACATTGGCAGCTACGAAACGGTACTGATCCAAAACCCACGTACGGCCCATGGAGCTTTGTGCGACCGTATCGTAAGACGACTGGAGGGGGTGGTTATCGCTCGGGGCTACTCGCTGCTGGAATATAACGTACCAGAGAAGCATCTCTCGGCAGCCCAGCAGATTACCCCTGGCTTTAGCTCTCCGACGGTCAATCGGCTGGAGCAGCAAGGCTGGTTCAGCATTCGCGCCATGGTCAAGCGTGGCGAGGTGATCAGCATTATGGAACAGCTTGAGTCTCTTGGGGCCAAAGCGATTCTCGAAACCTCCATTGCCAATTGCCGTCTCTAGTGATACCGCTCTAACAGAAACACCGATGGTGCGCCAGCGAGCTTAGAGATTGTGTGACGCTACATCGCCCGAGAGGAGTATTGCTCTCGGTGTCCCGTAGTTTCTGTAAAAAGCGCTTCTATAAAACGCTGTGGCTTGGTAGATGTAAACAAGTCGAAGGCCGACACGATCCTTGCTGTTCGATGTCGCCTAGACGTCTCATTCGTGCAACTCTTGGCGGAACGCACGGTGAGTAATAACGGAACCCACCCCCCCTCCCACCTTTAGCCCGCCCCAAGAGTCTCCGAGTCTCTCTCGCCCTTTTAGATAGCTCGCAAGGCTCTCCGTCTATCTTTCTCACGAGAAAGAACACCAGACCCCGTTCGTTTCCTGGCGATACGCGCCCGGCCGGACCAGTTTCTGCGCTCAATTATCAGCTTCAGGCGTACCTTCATTGGAGACTAGGCAGTGATGCTCATGCATGATGAACTTCTTCGACGGCGTAACCCCTTTCCTAGCTATGGCTCGTGGCGCGGCTGGCTGATCGTCGCCGTTTTCTCGACCATGGTTTCTTTCACTCAAGCCGCTCCCCTCACTTTTGAGGGAGTCGGTACTTCCAGTGGCGCGGGTACTGGCTCGTGGGGGCCGAATGCTCCCCTGTTCGGCACCGTGACTGAAGACCGATGGAACATCGGGAGCACCACTGCCAATACGACTTTCACTTACGATTCGGCGCTGACGACCACGATTGATCTGAATCTGTCGACAGACAATCGCGGAATTGTAATTGGCAGCGGAAATCTTGCCGGCTCGACTGCTACGCTGAACATCACGGCCGGTGAGATCATCGTCATAGAAGACGGAACCAATGCGGGCGTCTCGGTAGGTGTACCTGCGAGTGGGGGCGACCATAGCGGCGTACTGACACTCAACGGTGGGAACTTAACTATCAATGAGCGCACACCTACGCCCGCCAATAACCACAGTGAATTGAACTTGAACTTTCGCGGAAGCAACCCTCAGAGTGCGGTACTAAACCTACAGGGTGGCAGCGTTCTGACAGTTGACGAAATCGAACATGTTCATGATGGATTTGCTGGATCAGCACGGGATGTTACGACCACATTTAACTGGCTCGACGGCACCTGGGTCGGCTCACGCATTGTGCACGGAGACGCCACTGACGCTGAGCCAAGCACTATAAATGTCATAGTGGATGGTGGTACTTGGAGGGTTCGGAACGACTCAGATGGCTCGACAGGTGGCGCAAACAACTTTATTGATAGCGACATCGACAGTTTCGTACTCAACGGTTTGTTTACCGTTGACACCGATGGCAACAACGCTTCACTAGACGCCGATGCTTCGGGTGTTGGTGGCATCTTGAAGACTGGAGAAGGTCTGCTTGGCATGCTGAATGCCAAGTCATACGACGGCAATACCACCGTCGATCAAGGAGTTCTCTTCGTACGCAACGATGCTGGACTCGGCTCGACAGTAGGTAATACTTTGGTCACAGGGACTGGCAGCCTGCGCGTTAACTTTGATCGCACACTTGCTGAGGATATCGTTTTTGATACGACGTCAGCAACGGACGCTACGCTGCTGAAGGATGGCACGGGCGTCTGGACCCAAACCGGCGGCGTGTTGCTGAACTCGGATGTTCAGTTCTCGGTCAATGACGTCAGTTCTCTCGATATCGAAGGCACCTTTGCTGGCGCCGGAGCTTTGAACAAAACGGGCTTAGGGCAGATGTTGTTCAACGTCGCGACGCCCTATTCAGCCGCGGTGACGGTTTCAGAAGGCTCGCTCGGTGGTTCAGGGTCGATCGACTCGGATGTTACCGTACTCACGGGGGCCGCTTTGGCGCCGGGTGACGGCGCGGTTGGCGCCTTCGGCGTGGAAACTGCTGATGTCGATGGCAGCATCAACATCGAATTCGATGGCTCCTCGATCGACCTGCTCAACGTTGATGGATTGCTCGATCTGACCAACGGTGAGATTAGCTTCACTGAGCTTGGGGCGATCTCTGGTGCTTCGTTAGTCTTCGGCAGCTATGGCTCACTTCTTGGCTCCGGTAGCGTGTCCCTGACGGGTGTTCCAACCGGCTATGCCGTCGATTTTAACTTCGGTTCCGCTAACCAACTCGCACTGGTTCAGTCAAGCGTTTCGCTGATTGGGGACTACAACGGCGATGGCATGGTCGACTCAGGAGATTACGCCTTCTGGCGAAACAACCTGGGGCAACCAGGCTCGGTTCTGGATAATCGTGACCCGGCCAACTCGGGTGTCGTCGGGGCTGATGACTTGGCTTCGTGGACGGCTAACTTTGGAGCTGGCAGCCCTGGCGCCATTGCTGCCAGCGTTGCGGTCCCCGAGCCATCTTCACTTGCGGGCATGCTACTCCTTGGCAGCCTTGTCGGCTGCTGCCGACACAGAGGTGATCGGTAGCGTCATATCGGTTGGTCTTGGTGCAAGTACTCTCGGACCCTGGGGCTCTTAGCGACTCCGGTCGGTAAGCAGGTAAGAGAGCTATTGAGCTGTCGCGTCTGGTCGGGCGCTAGCGGATCGCTCCTTGTTGGAGAGTGATCTGCAGCGCCCCGATCAGAAGTGCACTTCTCGCTGTCCAGCCGATGGTCCTCAGCCAGTTCCATCGCACGAGTTGCTCGTGCAGTCGCTCGTCGAAGCCGGCAGATAGTCGGCCATGTTGCGGCCCGAAGAACACAGCCGTTGATCCATCGACTAGCAGCAGCAGGGCCAAGCCTAACCAGGGCATCCACTCAGGGACGGTGGAGGGCCGATACCAAAGCCATATCAAGGCTGTCACCAATTCAAGCAGCATGGCAGGGCCAACGGCCCAAGTGGTTCGTGCTTGGTGAATTCGCTCATACTCGACGAACGCTTCTCGAGGTACGTCGCCGAACATCGGGTAGTGCACCAGTTGCACGAACCAGATGAGCCCCGTCATGTAGAGCGTGCAGCCGAGCTGAATTAGCAAGAAGTCATTTTCAGGCATTCTGCCTCCGTTTTGATGCCTTAAGGGATGCGGTGTGTAAGCTAGGCCACACTGTGTCCGGATTGCTGGCCAGTTCGTTGACGGCTGTGCACGGTGGTCGTACACAGGGTATCTATAGCGATTCTTTAATTGATGTGACTAGCTTGAGCCCAAGGAAGACATGAAGAGCCGTCGGCAAGCGGCTTCGTGTTCCTACGACTGGCAGCAGCCTAGGCGGACGGCGGTCACCAAGTGTTTCTTGCTTGCCCTAAATGCATGGAGATCGAGTTGAAGTTTTTCTGGATAGGAGTCCTCTTCGCAACTCTTGGTGCTGCGACCGCTTCGGCGCAACTCCGCATCGTTACCTACAACACATTGCATTCCAGTCCCAGGTCGCAGCTCTTTACGGTTCTGCAGGCGATTGGCGAAGAGCACGTTAACGACATCGCCAAGCCGGTAGATATTCTGCTGTTGCAGGAGCAAGATGAGCCTTTCACAACAACGCAGGCCATCGTGAATGGCTTGAACAATATCTACGGTGCGGGGACCTATGCTCGTGGATCGGTGGCCACCGGCCCTTCGTTTTCTTCGTTGCGGCAGAGTGTGGTTTATCACACAGGCTCCGTTGAACGCTTAGAGGAAATTGCGGTCCGACGGCAAACCATCAATGGCTCCACTCCGCCGCGCGAATCGCAGAGAATCAAGTTTCGCCCCGTCGGGTACGACAGCTCCGCGGATTTTTACATCTACAACAGTCACTTCAAAGCAGGTAGCAGCAGCAGCGACATCGCGCGGCGTAACGCCGAAGCTGTCACGCTCCGAGACAACGCCGATCGACTAGGGGCCGATACCCCAGTCATCTTCGCAGGGGACTTCAACTTGCGTAACGACGGCAGCAGCAACTCGCTGTCTAGCCCTGCAGAGCCGGCTTTCCAAACACTCATTGGTCCTGGCGCCGCTCAGAGTTTTGACCCGGTTGCCGATATTGCTCCCGCGCAGTGGAAGAATAACTTCAGCGCTCGCTTTGTGCACACCCACGGTGGCAACGAAGTAGACGACCGTTTCGATTTTCAGCTACCCTCCGAGGAGTGGCGCGACGGGGAAGGACTTGACATCATTAACGGCTCGTACCGGGCGTTTGGAAACAACGGATCGACCTACAACGATCCCATTGATCGAGGCAACACCATCAGCTTCGACTTCGGAACCGATCCCTCGTTTACTACGCCCCAGGTGCTCTCGGCGTTGAACGACGCCAGCGATCATCTCCCTGTCGTGGTCGACTACCAGTTGCCATCGATCTTATCGGCTAGTGTTGTAGACCTTGAATCGGAAGTCTTTCAAGGAGAGCAGGCTTCGTTCACATTGAGCGTCGAGAATGTCGCTAGCGTGGTTTCGGACCTGGGTGCTGACGAGCTAGACTTCCAAATAATGCTGTCTGGCGCTGTTGAAATGACTTTCAGCGGGTCGGACTTGGCAGATGGCATTGCCCGTGAGTTCGTTACCCCTTTAGCGACATCGACGGTTGGTCTCCACACGATCGAAGCCCTGGTAACCAGCGATGGGCAAGGCCTGGGCGGATCTCAAGCACAGTTTACGCTTCAATACAGCGTGCTTGCTCAGCCTCTGGCGGGAGATTTCAATGACGATGGACTCGTAGATGGCGCCGACTATGCTGTGTGGAGAAACGGGTTTGGTGACAATTACACGATTGACCAGCTCGACGAGTGGCGGTCCGCCTTCGGCGATGGCTCGGCCACTGCTGTGGGCTCAGCTGTTGCGGCTCGCGTTCCGGAGCCTTTGACTCTGCTGGGGCTTCTTTTTGGAGTGGTCCCCCTGAGCGCTGTCCGGAGACGCTAACGGCGGCGAACCAGCCCTTCAGACCACCGGCTAAGTGTTTCATTGTGCTCGGCTTGGCTGGTGGTCAGGACGACCTCAATGCCCGACCTCCGGCCATCATCACGTGCGAGCCCGGAAAGTCTAACCAGCTGTTCACAGGAGCCGGTAGTTTCGACCCAGAACCTGCGGACTTGAACCCAACCGGGTCGCTCGATCGCCACAAGGCGGACATCGCGGATCTTTGCCGCATGCACTGCCAACTTCTGGCGGCGGAGTTCCGCCTTGATGGCCCGTGTCAGTTCCGCGTCGCCGGTCCAGTCGGCCCATCGCTGTAAGAGTTCTCTCAGCATGCGGGATTGTAGGAGACTCGCTCGGCATGAGTAGGCGCGGCCTACTCTCCGATGATCTTCACCAGGGTTCGCTTCTTTCGACGGCCATCGAATTCACCGTAGAAGATTTGCTCCCAGGGGCCAAAGTCGAGCTTGCCGTCCGTGATCGCCACCACGACCTCCCGGCCCATGATCTGGCGTTTGTGATGGGCGTCGGCATTGTCCTCGCCTGTGCGGTTGTGATGGTATCGCTGTGGTGAGGGATCGAACGGGGCGAGTTCTTCGAGCCACTTCTTGTAATCGCGATGCAGTCCAGGTTCATCGTCATTGACGAACACACTGGCAGTGATGTGCATAGCGTTTACCAAGCAGAAGCCCTCGGCCACGCCGCTGTCACGGACGCAAGCTTCAATCTCGGGAGTGATATTCTCAAACGCCATGCGTTCTGGCAGATTGAACCACAACTCTTTGCGATAGGACTTCATGGAGCAGGCACTTACTTGGGGGTGTGTGGAGGTCGCTACGCTTACAGTGGATGTTGAATTGGCGTGGCCAGAA
This sequence comes from Lacipirellulaceae bacterium, assembly GCA_965263315.1. Taxonomy (GTDB): domain Bacteria; phylum Planctomycetota; class Planctomycetia; order Pirellulales; family Lacipirellulaceae; genus JBCCQL01. The sequence continues at coordinate 569,113 of CBDHGZ010000004.1, forward strand.
TCATACGCTAGAACGCATCGACAGCCATCGCGCGTGGCTACAGGTTCCTGCGACTTGCAGAAGGGCAAACTACCTTGGCACTTGGCGTACGAGAATCCCCCTCTCGTTTGAGCTGAGAGACTGCCGCGTCGGCATCTTGCAAGGAGCGCACAAGTTGTTCGAAATCGCTGCTGATCTTTTCCGGGCCGCCGCGTTGTCGGTTCACCTGCTGGCGGGAGCGTTGGCTGGAGCCGGGCCGTTGGTCACGGGGCTGCTGCGACTCCTGCTTCCCGTTTCCGTAGAGTCCGACGCCAAGCTACGGAGCTTACTGTCGGCTTCTGTCTTCTCGATGGTCCTCTCTGCCATTGTGGGTGGCGCGACCGGATGCGTTTTCTTTGCAGGTTACGAGGCTGGCTATCGTGACGCGGTTCTACGAGTTCCGCTGGGCTCTTACGGCATGTTGGCCGCGGAGTGGCTGTTTTCCCTCGTTCTGTTGATCCTGTATTTGGCAGTGTGGCAGAGGATGGCGAACCGTCGAGCGCTGCACGGACTGATAGCATTCGTGGCGGCGACGAATACTCTGTATCACTTTCCAACGATGATGATCGTCATCGGCGAGTTGGCTCAGCGCCCCGACCTGACATCTGAGACCGAGGTAACCCGCTCCGTCTTTCGCCAACTGATCGTGCGGCCGGAGCTAATAGCCAAGACGGCCCACTTTTGGGCGCTAAGCCTGCTGGCGGCAGGAGTTGCGGGGGCGTGGATCGCGGTTCGAGGTCAACGGCCGGCGCCAGTGGTCGCGCGGGCATGCGGGGTGATCGCGTTGGTAGGACTTGCCCTGTTGCTGGCAAGCGGCCTAGCCACATTGTTGCTCTTGAATCCGGCCCAGCAGGGGGCGATGACTGGAGGTCAGGGCCTTGCGTCAGTTGCTTTTGTCGGCGCGCTGATAGCCGCTCTCAGCCTTGGGTACATGCTGATGCCCCTGGCAGCTGGCGAGGCTGATTTGGCCAGAGTCCGGCGCACCGCGCTGGTCACCTTCGCCGCGACGTTCCTGATGGCGCTGGCGAGCTTGCGGGCCAGTACTGGCTAGTCAGCAGAAGTGCCGCGCGACTTCTCCATCGTAATGCGATTGCCGCGCTCGTTGTGCTCGACACGATTCATGTAGGCCTCGATAAGGAGCATGCCGCGGCCGCCGGTCGACTCTAGACCTTCTTCCGTGGTGCAGTCGGCTACTGATTCCGGTTGGAACCCTTCGCCTTCGTCCTCAATGCAAATCCAAAAGCGGTCGGCGTGGACCTTGCACTCAACCTGGACCTCCTTGGATTCGTCACACTTGTTGCCGTGACGAATTGCGTTGGAGAGCGATTCTTCTAGAGCCATCTGGACCCCGAAGTAGTCTCTGCCGTCCCAGCCGAGATCGCTAAGCTGCTTGAGAATCTCCTCCATGAGTGGCAAGTGGGCTCCTCGCCTGCTCGGCAAGGTGGTCTCGACGGTCCAGACCCACGGGTCACTCACAGCGATGCGCCTCCTACCGGCGGTTGTCAGGAACGTGGGCACTCGGTCCTGGAACAAATCACCCCGTGCAACGCAGCCTGCGCTCCGAGGATTAGAAAGAGATCCATGGCCCGTTCCGCAGGCCAATCCCGGGTCCTAGAGGACCGCCAACGCATCCGCTTCGTCATCCTTAATTTGAAAGAGCTTCGTCAATTTAGTAATGGCGAAGACCTCATAAATCTCGGGGCGGATATTTGTGAGGATCAGGTCCGATTTGCTTTGACGCACCTTCTTTTCAAAGCTGATAAGTTTGCCCAAGGCGGCACTGGACAGGAATTCGACGTTGGAGAAGTTGAGCACCAATTTCTTGGCCCCGCCGCCTTCAACCAGGGCGTAGAGCTCTTGCCCCAGTTCCTGGATTTCACCCTCATCTATGATCTTTGAGTCTGCAAAGGTCACTACGGTGACCGAACCTGATTCATTTACGTTCAGCCGACGAAACGTACTCATGCCAACCCCGGGCGAAATGACGGTGCGCGTGCCAATCAAAACTGCGTAAGCAGTTTCGCTTACGAGCTTTGCATCTTAGCGTGCCCCGGAGTGTGCCCGCAAGTGACGCGGAGCATCCGGCTAGCCCCGCCGCCGATTAGTCGGGCTTCTTCATCGCAAGACTGTGCAGAATGAGCACCGAACCCACAGAGATCAGGCACCAGCCAAGCCATTCCGGCGGACGGATGACTCGTCTTGCTGAGGGCAGCGGGGACGCGGCGTTCGAGCCACCAAACGCTAGGGCTGGGGGGGCGGCCGAAGCCGTGGTTTGCGACTTATTTGCCAACAAGCGAGTAGTTTCGGGCGTCAGCACCACACTACTCACCATGCGCAGCTCCAAACCGATGAGCAGCACAAGAACGCCGGCGAAAAAATACTGGTTCCGATTCAGTTCCATCGTCTTGCCTCGCTGCAAGAACGGCCTGTTGGGGCAGGCGAAAAGGCGTCCCTAGCTGACTCCGTCCAACGAAGCCAAGACGCCGGGGGCACAACCATCGCCCCTCGGTTAGATGTCATCGGCTCGGTGCAGAGTGCTCGCCAAGCGTATCATCCCACGCTCCGATAGCACGGCTGTTGCGGCCAAGCCCTGTGGCGCCGAGTGTGACGGTTCTTGCGGCTGTAATGCGACTGGCGCGCTACAAGGCAGTCGCTGGGGGGATCGCTATTGCGGTTTTTGCAGCAGCTCGATTGCCTGCTGGATGCCGCCTTGGATGGCGTCGTCCGCGACGTTGCCGGCATACTCGCGCTGCAGCAGAGGGTTGTCCGAAGCCACGATGGCAGCTCCCAGCTCGGGATGCTTCACCGCATCTGCGGCCGTGAACTGGCGGATGTCTACGTAGACATCCTTCAAGCTGGGCGAAACCTTGGCTGTCAGATGCAGTCCGTCACTGGCATGGACCACATGGTAGGACATTGCCAGGTGGTGCAGCCCGGCCCCGGCGGCAATACCTAGAACAAACGCGTAGAACTTGCCCATGTCGGCTCAGCAGGAAGGGTGGGAAAGGCGGACGAATGATAGATTGTAGCTTCCCAGGGAGCCGAAGAGAGTTCGATCCCTCTACCAGGCCCTGTTGCGGGTCCGCTATTCTAACGGCTTGGGGACAGCCCGTGGGGGCCGTGCCCGCATTCGGTCATTGCTACAATCCGCCTATCTATAACCACCAGCCATGACAAATCTCCCGCGCGAAATGATCCGCTCCTGCCGCAAGCGGCTCTTTGGCTGGAAAGTGGCCGATTCGACCGGCGATAGCATCACGGGTGGCCAGTTGCTGACACGCACGTTGGTGCTTCGCAGGCTGTTGCTTCGCGAGGTGTTGGACGATGACGAGCAATACGTGGGTCTCCTGCTGCCCCCGTCCAACGGCGCCGCCATTGTGAACGCCGCCATCTCCATGGCGAAGCGCGTCTCAGTGAACCTGAACTACTCCGTCAGTTCTGCCGTGCTCAACGCCTGCATCCGCCGGGCGGGCATTAAGCACGTGTTGACCAGCCGCCGCGTTCTCGACAAGCTCGACCTGGAGATCGATGCCGAGGTGTTTTGCCTGGAAGATCTTCGCGATAAGGTTACCACCGTTGACAAAGCCCTCTGCGCCTTGCAGGCCTACGCCACTCCGGCTGGCATGCTGGAGCGACAGCTGGGCATTGACAAAATTACGTCCGACGATGAAGTGACGGTGATCTTTACGTCCGGCTCTACCGGGGAGCCTAAAGGGGTCGTCCTGACGCAAGAGAACGTGGGTTCGAATGTCGACGCAATGAAGGAAGTGGTTCACCTCACTCCAAACGACGTCATCCTCGGTATCCTGCCGTTCTTTCACTCATTTGGCTACACGGTGACGTTGTGGGGGCCGTTGGCAATCGACATGGCGGTGGCCTATCACTTCAGCCCACTCGATGCCAAGCAGGTCGGCAAGTTGGCCCATGCTCGCCAGGCGACGATCTTGCTGAGCACGCCAACCTTTCTGCGTTCTTACTTGAAGCGATGCAAGCCGGAAGAGTTTGCCTCGCTTGAGGTCGTGGTCGCTGGCGCCGAAAAACTGCCTACCTCGCTGTCAGACGCCTTTGAAGAAAAGTTTGGCGTTCGTCCGATCGAAGGCTATGGCGCCACGGAGCTTTCGCCGCTCGTTTCGGTGAATGTCCCCCCGAGCCGATCTCAGACGGCCGATGTCGATTGGCGCGAGGGAAGCGTCGGTAAGCCCGTGCCTAAAGTCAAAGCGAAGGTCGTCAACCCTGATACCGGAGAAGACTTACCGACCGACGCCGAGGGCTTGCTGTTGATCACGGGCCCGAACCTGATGAAAGGCTACCTTCGCGACGATGAAAAGACTGCCCAGGTTGTTCAGGACGGCTGGTATGTGACGGGTGACATCGCCCGCCTCGATGCGGAAGGCTTCATCCACATCACGGGCCGAGAAAGCCGTTTCTCCAAGATCGGTGGAGAGATGGTGCCGCATGTGTTAGTCGAGGAAGCTATCCAAGAGTTCTTGACGGGCGGCAAAGACGACGAGCCCGTGGCGGTGGTCACGGCCGTCCCCGATGCGAAGAAAGGCGAGCGACTGATCGTGGTTCACTTGCCCATGGATAAGACTCCCGCCGAGATCGCCCAGAGTCTTACTGCCCGGGGCCTCCCAAATCTTTGGATTCCCGCCGCGGACAGTTACCTTCAGGTGGAAGAGCTGCCGCTGCTTGGTTCCGGCAAGCTCGACTTGAAACTCCTCGCGTCGATCGCCAAAGCTGAGTTCTGTCCCGAAGCAGCGTAACGATAGATAGCGATGACCGGCTCCCCAATCGCCCCCACGGACTACGTTGAGCGAGTCGCTGACGAAGGCTTTGCGATCGTTGACGGTGCAATTAGTCCGCCGGACGTCGAGGAGTTACGTAGCGCGATCGAAACGCTTCCTGAATCGGACGAGGTGCGTCGCCGCACAAACGTCTACGGGGTACGCAACCTGTTGGATGTGAGCGGCGCGGCTCGGCAATTGGCGGCTGAGCCAGTGATTCGCTCTCTGGTGACACCCGTTCTCGGCGGCAATTGCTTTGCGGTTCGGGCCACGTTCTTTGACAAAGTGCCCGGGGCCAACTGGAACCTTCGCTGGCACCAGGATGGCGTTATCGCGGTTGATCGAAACGTAGAGACCCCTGGCTTCACGGCTTGGGCCCTCAAGGCTGGGACTTGGCAAGTCCGCCCTCCTGCCGAAGTCCTGTCGAAGATGCTCGCAATTCGTGTGCACCTGGACGACTGCCCTGCTGCAAACGGTGCGCTGCGCGTGCTCGCGGGTTCCCATCGTCGGTATTGGCAGCGCGAAGAGCTCGACCAGGCCAAGACGCAACACTCAGAGGTGGTTTGCGAGGTCCAAGCCGGCGGCGTCATGGCAATGCGGCCGCTGACGCTGCATGCCTCGTCTGCCTCGCAGTCGCCAGCTCACCGTCGTGTCATCCATCTTGAGTACGCGGCGGACGAATTGCCCGGCGATCTTGAGTGGCGTTGGCGAATCGAGGCCTAGCAGGTCGCCAGTACGCTGGGCGGCGTTGTCACCTTTGCAGCACGCTGACTTGCCGAGGTCGGCTGGCTTGTCGGCTCGCAAGGGGCTCGGCAGCGTTGCACAGCGCGACCATTTCGTGCCGCACGTCCTCGCCAACGTTCTCCAGCCGGCCAGCCAGACGAGCCATGCCCTGCGGATTACGATCACGAGTCTGTGAGAAAGTGGACACAAACTTCATTGTCTCCGAAAAGTTGTGATCAGCCGTACGATTGATCAACGGCTGTAGCGTACGGGCAATGAACTCTGCCGAGGCTTGTTCGAAGCGAATAAACGAATCAAGCCGAGCCGTGACGTAGGTCTTGCCATCCGTTTCTTCCAAGGATGCCGACTGCAAGACTAGCAAGCTGCGCGCCTTGATGGGGCGAGGCAGAGGCTTTGCTTCGTAGACGCCCTCGGCGAAGAGCACGACACGATGCCTGGCGTCAGGGCCCCATTCAGCGTGTAGCACACGCAGGGCGCCTTTAGTGCCGGCGTTGTCGGTTGCTTGAAAACGGTCCTTGCCGGTCCGCGTGACCTCCAGACCACTCACGCCCATCACGTTCCAAACGCCGGCGACCACTTCAGGCCGTTGAGCCAGGAAAGTAAAGACCTCCGGCTCGCAGCGGATGACTCGCGTTGGCATGCGACGAAAAACACTGTGGTCGCGCACCACGTAGTGGGCGATCCGGCGATCCTGCGCGGAGAGCTTGTTCCAGGGAATCGACTGCCTTGCGGCCTCTTGGGCCACTTTGCTAGAGGTCGCGTCGAGCCCTGACGGCTCCTTGGCCTCTGCCGGCGCCACGGCCGTGAGACTGATCGCTAGCAGCGCGCAGCACCAGACGGTTGCTAGCAACGATGAAGACGCGCGCAGACCTTGCTCCGAGCGAAACGCCATAAATCCCCCCTCAAAGGCGTATCGATGATTCTTGCCGGATGCGCAGACCGTGACGAATCTCGGTAACGCTGCCGGTACAACAGCTTGTTTCGGTTAGCGGAAGCCTTCCGCGCCACTCAATCCGGTGGTCGATCGCGTCAGGCGATCTTGTGTCCCAGGGCCGTTCTCAGAAGAATGCGCGCTACGTGATGCCTCCCTTCGTTTTGGCTCCCGGAAACTCCTCGCCGTGAAGCGAAACACACTACGAGTGCTGACAGTGCTAGCCGCGACGCTGGCATGCTTGATGGCCAGTTGGTACGCCTCGCGGCACTACCTTGCTGGGGAGCTTGGGCAGCGCGTGGTTAGTGGCGGTGGAGCCAGTCGAGCTTTTGCGTCAGAGTTGGCCAGTCTCGACACGGCTGCCCTCGGTCCGCTGGCCAACGCCTCCGCAGTTGCGGATACCGTGGTTGCTGGCGCCGCCCGCCGGGAGATTGACCTCCTTGTGCTGAGGTGGTCGCGGCGCGAAGAACAGGAGCCCCGCTTCGACGCATCGTCGAGACGGTTGTCACTTGCCAGAAACCTCCAACGCCATGGCTCGCAATACACGCCCTCGGGGCGACTTTGGTTGGCCAAAATCACGGAAGCTCTCCTCAAGAGCCAGTCGGCTCAAGAACCGAGCTCGACCGAACTGATTTCTCTCTGCGACTCGCTGTTTGCCATTAGCCGCGAGCGCAGCGAAAAAAGCGATCTCTCCCCGAGGCCCGTGGTTGTGGCTCGTCAGCAGCGGCTGCCTGAGGAAACGACCGTCCCGATGCCCGCTTCGCCACGGCTGTCCCCGGCAGAGGATCCGCGACCTGTGGTGCGCGGTCCGGCTCCGCAAGCGACACCAGAGGCTCGTGGCCCGAGATCTCTACCACCGCCGCGTCAACTTACCGAGCTCCCTGTGGGGTCGTTGCCTATCAAGCCACAAGAGCCAGCCCCTATTACTCCGCCCCTGGTCTCACGAAGACTGCAATCTGAGGATCGCCGTGGGGTCAGCACGGACTTGCCGTGGCAGAAAGCTACCAGGCCACGACCTCGGGCTGCGGGCCCTTCGGGGCTCCCCAGGCCACGAATGGTGAAGGACGTCATTGGCGGCAGTCTGGTGCCGATGCTCGCGCTGGTGCATCTTCCCGATCGCGAACTACTGCAAGTGGGGCTGACGAACGACAACCGCATGGTCCACGCTGTGCTGCTTGATCGCGGATTCGGCGAAGCCACCCCTCAGCAACTCCGAGCCGCGATCTCGGGAGACGAGTCAGAGCGGCTCGCCTTGATTGACCAGTTGCTGGTAACCGCCGGTGGCGCCTCGGCTCGCTTGCTATTGATGCTGGGGCAAGATGAATCGCCAAGGGTCCGCGCCGCCGCGCTCGGCGCACTGGGCGCCTCACGCGATCCACGCCTCGTCAACGCCGCCTGGCGGATGGCGGTTCAGGATCCCGACCCTAGGGTCGCTCGCTTGGCGAATTCGCTACGCCGCTAAGGGGCTAACGGACGGTTGCCGAGGCCCCTGCTGAATCACTTCGGTTCGGGGGCAGCTGGGCGACGCGCGTCGCGGCAATGCTCTGCCGGCGAATGCTGGGTAGGTAGCCCTGGGTGCCGGTCACGCTTACTTGTTTGCCTATCAAGGTGGTTAGATCCATGCCCGGTTGAGGCGTGACAAAGGTCAAAACCTGACCGCGAGGATCGATAAGGGCAAACTCCGGGGCGCCTGGTTGCTTAGTTCTAGAAACAACCTGCCGCAGCTCACCGGTCACCATTTGCGAGGCGCCAATCGCCGGCGCCGATCTCGCCGTCACGGGGCTCTTGGTGAGTGCCACGGTTGGCCGGCTGCCGCTTAGACGGCGGTATCGCTCGGCAAGACTGCTGAAGCGATTTAGTCGATCGCTAAGAGACTGCACGCGGGCTTGCCAGGCGGCATCGGTCGACATGCCGTAAAGGCGAGTGACTTCTTGCTGCAGATCAGCAAGCTGCCAATGATTGGCTGGGCCGGAAACGCGGCGCGCTAGTTCGACTTCCAACGTCCGCAGGCGATCGGCCCCATTGCTTGTAATCGGTGGCGGGCTGCTAGGGGGGGGCGTGGTCGGGGCAGGCGAGGTCTTTATTACTTCCCGAGCTGCCTGTTCACCATCGCTGGTGGGTTGCTCGTGGACTACGGGGTCGACCCACTGTTGCAGTGGAGTCGCTTCGGCAACAAATGCCGCAGGCTCGCGGGGTTCAGCCGGTTGAGGCTCTAGCTCCTGGAGAGTTTGGTCGGAGGGCTCTTCTGCCTGGGGGCTGTCTTTCGCCGGAGGCATCGCCATGGTCGGTGGGGACACTTCAGTGGGCAGAACGAGGGGCTCCACAGGGGGCTGCTCTACAATCTGACTTACGGGCGTCACGGCATCGGAGCGGATCCAGCGAAACTCTCCCGCCGGCGGAGCAATCTTCAGCCATGCCATATCGTCTACGTTGACCTCCTCCAGCACGCGAACGCGTTCGCCAGGTTCCAGCCGCACGTGAACGGCACTCGCATCAGCGGTGAGCGAACTACCTACCCGCGACGCGAGCCCCGCGCGTTGGACAAGCCCTACGTCTGATCCGCGATGCAGTTGGATATCGGCAGCAGGAACCAGACTATAGCTACCGGCCGGCGGACGTATGGCAAGGAACGGACCAGCGGCCTGGTGGACTTCTACCAGGACGCCGTGCTTGAGCTCGTCAGTCGCATAGTACTGCGGGCCAGGCCCACTCAGTACTTCGGTAGACGTAAGCTGGACCATCGCCCGGTAGGGCGTGGGGGGGGCTGCTGAGAGTGCTGGCTCGCTCGCAAGCACGAGCATCACTAAGGCAATAAGTCGCGGCATAACCTCGGCTCCCACGCATTGAGGCGGGTCAGAATTGTTTCAGCGTAATGGCAAAGCCTTCTAGAGCATCCACGGGAGGTGCTCAAGGCAGATCGGCTGCTGCCGGTTCGCCAGGTACTGGCGCCGCTGATATGCTAGGAGGAATAGACCCGCTCCCGTTGCTAGCACTGCATCTTGCCTGCGTTGCATTCTGTACCTTATGGCACGCCCCGAACGCCTTGGTCCGTACGTCATTGCCGAGCCGATTGGCAAGGGAGGTATGGGCCATGTTTATGCGGCCGTCCATGACGAAACGGGCGACCGCGTCGCGGTCAAAGCCCTGAGCCCTGAGCTCGCCATGGCTGAGGGGTTTCGTGATCGTTTCGAGGCCGAGATCGAGTCACTCAAGTTGCTCCGCCATGCTGGCATCGTGCAACTCTTTGGCTACGGTGAGCAGGATGGCTCGCTGTTCTATGCAATGGAGCTGGTTGACGGCGCCAGTTTGGACGAGGAACTCCGGGCGGGGCGCCGCTTCAACTGGCGCGAGGCCACACAGGTTGGCATCCAAGTGTGCCGAGCCCTAAAGCATGCCCACGACCACGGCATCATTCACCGAGACATCAAACCCGCAAATATTCTGCTCGACCGTAGCGAGCGCGTGAAGCTTGCGGACTTTGGCATCGCACGGCTCTTCGGTTCCACGCAGTTGACCACCGCGGGCGGCATTCTGGGGACAGCCGATTATATGTCTCCGGAGCAGGCGGACGGCAAACCGGTTACCGATCGGTGCGATCAATACAGCTTGGGGTGCGTCCTTTATGCCCTACTCGCAGGTCGACCGCCTTTTCGCGCGGCTACCCTGCCGGAGATGTTGCAACTGCAGCGCTATGCAGAGCCAGAGCCCGTGCGGCGGTATGCTCCGCACACGCCCCAGCACCTGGAGAAGGTGATCAACCAGATGCTGTCCAAGACGCCTGTTGATCGCTTTCCTAACACCATGGTGTTGGCAAAGCACTTGGAAGCCATGACGTTAGCGCTCACCAAGCCCGCGCGCGATGGCCAAGAGTCAGCCAGCTCCGACGTCAACAAGCCCGATGACGCTGTCAGCTCTGTGCCGATCCACCTGGCGGCAACTCAAGTCGAGGCGCCAGGCTCGGAAGCGACGGGCGAATCAATATCCCTCGTGCTCACGTCGGAAGAACCGACAATGTTGGTGGAGGGTCAGGAAGAGGTTGACGATGAAAAAGACTCTCTTGCAGCAGACGATGAACCTTACAACGACTCCGAGGCACGTAGCTTTACGGTCGTTGGAGAGGAAAGCCGCGCGGAGGAAACACGCCCTTGGCAAGTCGCCGTCCAGGTCCTGATTGTTGTCGTGGTAGCCGCCGCTGGCGGCTACGGTCTGTTACGGCTGTTTTCGCTGCCCAGTGCGGATGAACTGTATGCTGCAATCATGGCCGTCGATGCAGAGGATTGGCGCGACGGAAATCCATCGGCCAGCGACCGGATGGAGCAGTTCGATCAACGATTCCCCCAAGACGCGCGATCCGATTCGCTTCAGCCACTGCGTGATCAACTGGCCACTGCAGAGCTCGGACGTCGCCTGCGGGCGATTGCTCTGCGCGGCGAGCGTCCTGAAGACCATCTGCCGCCCGAGCAACAGCTCTATCTGCGTGCAGTGAGCGTTGCTAAGCAGAATCCCGCTGAGGGGGCGCTACAGTTGCGTCGCTTGATCGAACTCTTGGGCGCGGAGATCGCTGCCCCTGCTGGACCATCCAGCACACCTTTGGTGACGCTAGCCAAGCAGCGCCTCGCGGAGCTCCAACGGTCCATGGAAAGTCACGCAAGACAACACCTGCCCTTCTTGGAGCGGCGGCTTGCCAGCGCGAAAGATTTGCAGGAGGAGTCGCCCCAGGAGGTGGCCGCCATTTGCGTGGCGATTGTTGATCTGTATCAGCATCAGCCCTGGGCTGCGGAGTACGTGGCCCAGGCGAAGCAGCTGATTGCCGCCTTGGAAGCTCCCTAAGCCACTGCCCTTTTGAGATTTGTGACACTGAGGAACCGCATCGCATGACGCACCCTGACCGCGATTACACCAGCAGCCAAGCCGCCTTCGCCCAAGCCAAACGACTGATGCCCGGCGGGGTGAACAGCCCGGCACGGGCATTCGGGGCCGTGGGGGGGGAGCCGATCTTCATCGACCGTGCTCAAGGCGCCTACCTGTGGGACATCGACGGCAATCGATACCTCGACTACATCGCGTCGTGGGGGCCAATGATTTTAGGGCACGCTTACCCGCCAGTGGTCGAGGCGCTTCAGGCGGCCATTGGCCGCAGCACCAGCTTCGGCGCCCCCACCCAAGGCGAAAGCGAGCTGGCCCAGTTGATCATCGACATGGTGCCCAGTATCGAGAAAGTGCGACTGGTGAATTCCGGCACCGAGGCGGCGATGAGTGCTATTCGTCTCGCTCGCGGCGCCACGGGGCGAGATCTGATTGTCAAGTTTGCCGGCAACTACCACGGCCACGTCGATAGTTTGCTCGTCGCTGCCGGCAGCGCGGCGGCGACACTTTCGGTGCCCAACTCGCCCGGCGTCACGGCGGGCACCGCCAAAGATACCATCGTCATGGCATACAACGACGCCGCGGGGCTGCGCGCCTTGCTTGAAGAGCGTGGTCGTCAAATTGCGGCGGTGATGTTCGAACCAGTCTGCGGAAACATGGGAGTGGTTACTCCCACCGACGAATTCCTAGCCGCCTTGCACTCGGTCAAAGAATACGGGGCGCTACTTGTATGCGACGAAGTGATGACCGGTTTTCGCCTGTCCCCTGGCGGGGCTCAGCAGCGGCTGGGCATCGAGCCCGACGTCACGGCACTCGGCAAGATCGTGGGGGGCGGCTTGCCTGTAGGCGCCTATGGGGGCCGCGCGGAGATCATGGACCACGTGCTGCCGGCCGGCGAGGTGTTCCAAGCCGGCACTCTCAGCGGCAATCCTTTGGCGACCGCCGCCGGTGCAGCAACGCTCCGGTCGCTCAAGAACGACCCGCCGTACGAGCGACTTGAACAGCTGTCCGACCAGCTCGAAGCGGGCCTGCGCAACGCGGCTAAGCAGTCCGGCTTACCGTTCACGCTTAACCGTGTCGGTAGCATGCTGACGCTCTTCTTCTCCGACGAACCGATCACGGCCTGGGATCCGGCGAGTCGCTGCAACACCGCTCGCTTCGCCCGCTACTTCTGGGGCATGATGAATCGCGGTATCTATTTGCCGTGCAGCCAGTACGAGGCGCTGTTTGTCTCCGCAGCCCATACCGAGGAAAACATCGCGGAAACCATCACCGCGGCGGAAGAAGTCTTGCAAGCGATCGATTGAGCTGCGAACCAGCAAGGCGACCAAGCATGCGCGGGATGCCGGCGTTCGTGGCCGCAGTCTTATTGGTGCTCGCCAGCCACTCCTACTGCGAGTCGCGGGAACACGTAGCCACTCGCGGATGGCTGGTTAAGCGGTTTTGGGGATCAAGCTGGTCACGCCAAATCAAGAACCGCTGTAAAGCCGCCGGCAACGATTAGGATTCAGCTTGCCGCTGCAGTTTCTCCTCCGCTGCACTGAGCCGGTAGTAGTTGGGTAGCAGTTGGAAGGGGCCAACGGTGTTGCCAGATTCGAGAGCCGTCAGTGCCAGCCGGGCGACGGTTTCGGCTTGTGGTTGCCAATTCTCTTCAGCTGTTACCACGACATCTGTCGGCAATTGAGGCGCGAGCTGCTTCAGAATGGGGCCAATCACCGTGTCACCCGTCGTGAGCTGTGTTAGCCAGTCATCTTCGGGCAGGATTACCGGCTCCGTGGTCAGCTGGCCCGCTTCGAAGCGAGCAGCGAATAACTCACGACGCTGGGCATCCAGCACGGCCCAGCCCGAGCTTTCCCCTGCCTGGGCGGCGAGGACAGCCAGGGTGTTGATCGGCACGCACATCGCGCTGGCCACGTAGGCCAGGGTCTTGGCGGCGGTCACGCCCAATCGCAAGCCGGTAAACGAGCCGGGGCCAGTGGTCACCGCAACCGCATCGATTTCGCCGGTCGGCCAGCCCGTTTGGTTCAGCAAGTCTCGCAGCGCCGGAGCCAAACTGCGTGCCGTTCGCAGGTCACCAGGCAAGCTTTGCGCAGAGATCTGCGGTTCTGCTTCTGGTCGCGTCTGGAAGGCTGCCAGGGAGCCGGGCGTCACAGCAGTTTCGATGGCCAGGAGCTTCATGTTCAAACGAAATCTTCGGGTAGTTAGCCGAACAGGCGGCCGGCTTGACCGAAGTCTCCACCCTATCTAGGCTTAAGGCTTGCTTTGGTCAGCAAGTGGGGTAGGCAAGCTGGCGCTTATCAAGCGAGCTAAATCTTGGCAGGCATGGGCGTTGCGCATGCCGCCGATAGAAACATCGTTACCGATCGGCGGACGACGGGAAAGGCGCGGCGGCCTTGAAACGGGCAATCATCAGCGACATCCACGGCAACCTCGAAGCTCTCGAGACCGTGCTCTCTCAAATCGCCACCCAAGGCGTGGATGAGATTGTTTGCCTGGGAGACATCATCGGCTACGGTCCCAACCCGTGTGAGTGCTTGGATCAAGTCATTAAGCACTGCAAGTTTTGCTTGCTAGGCAACCACGACCAGGCAGCCTTGTTTGACCCCGAAGGATTCAACAGTGGCGCCGAACGGGCCATTTTCTGGACCCGTGAGCAGCTTGAGAGCGCCAAAGGCGACCGCGATGCTCTGGACGCGCGCTGGGACTTCCTCGGCGGCTTGCCTCGCGTGCAACGCGACGGGGAGTGGCTCTACGTGCATGGCTCGCCTCGCAACCCGGTTAACGAGTACGTCTTCCCCGAAGACATCTACAACCAAAAGAAGATGGACAAGCTGTTTAGCCTGGTGCCCAATGGTTGCTTTCAGGGTCATACTCATGTGCCGGGTGTGTTTACCGAGTCGCGAAACTTTCTTAGCCCTGAAGAAACCGATTACGTTTACAAGATTGATGACAAGAAGTTCATGATCAACGTTGGCTCCGTGGGACAGCCACGCGACGGTGACCCCCGACCCTGCTACGTGATTCAAGAGTACGACGACGCCAACCGCGGCACGGTCACTTTCTTCCGCGTCGACTACGATCCCGAAGTGACCGCTAGCAAGATCTACAGCATCCCCGATCTGGACGATTTCCTCGGGGACCGCATCAAGCAAGGACGCTGACCAGCGAATGACAAAGTCCCCCTAAATGGTGGCCCGGACGCCGCCAATCGTTCTCGGCTTTGTTTTTCCCTCTGGCCTGTTGTCTTTCAACGCCCAAGCACCGCCCCCAGCCGGGCCCAATCCCACGATACCCACCATGCGTCGGAGCCTCCCCGACAACCGTCAGTCTGGCGGAGATCAGCGTTTCTTGACCTTCATGCTCTTGTCGGTCTCGATCTTGATGTTCAGCCAGTTGCTCTTCCCCGCTGCGCCCCCGGTCAAAAAGCCGGTGGCAGAAGCCGAAGGCCAGCAAGACGCCGAGCCACCATCAGAAGACGAGGCGGCGCCTGCCCCGGCGGCGGGTGAAACCCCTACGCCTGAGATCGCAGCAGGCCCCGAGGTAGCACCGCAGCGGGTGGCCCTGGGGTCAGCCCAGGTCGATGGCCCGTATCGCATGCTGATGACGCTCGACAACCGCGGTGCCGCAGTGACGCGTGTCGAAATGTCGACCCATGAGTTTCGCGACCTGGATGATGATAGCGGCTACCTGGGCGAATTGGGCTTGATCGATGCCCCCGGCGGCGGGGCCGAAGTGACCGTTGTCGGCCCCGGCACCCCCGCCGATGAGGCGGGTATCCAGGTTGGCGACGTGTTGCGGGCAATGGCGGTTAACAAAGGCGGAGGCGAGCTTCCTGATGCCGCTGCCGTGCGCAGTCGTCTGGCGCAAACCAATCCGGGTGATGAGCCGCAAATCGTCTTTGATCGCGGTGGGGCCGAGCAGACCGTCACCGTCAAGCTGACGCGTCGTCCCTTGGCGGTGGTCCGCCCCGAGAGCGAGAACATCCGCCTGCACAATCCTCAGCTTGCAGAAGAGTTTCAGGACGTGCCGTCGTTTCGTGTGACGTTGGCGACGGTCAACAAGCTAGATCAGGAAGATGCCAAGCTCGTAGCCGCAAATAAGCAACTCGTCGATGCACCTTGGCAAGTGGTCCAAGCCGACAGCCGATCGGCAACATTTCGCATGCGGCTCGCGGAGCTGGGCTTGGAAGTCGAGAAAGAGTTCCACGTAATCGAGGTTCCCGTTGACCAGCGGAATCGACCGGAGTTTCCCGGCTACCACTTTGACCTGAAGGTTCGTGTCAAGAACCTGCTGCCCACGCCGCAGTCGGTCTCTTACCAGATCGAGGGTCCCAACGGCCTGCCAATTGAGGGCTACTGGTACGCCAACCGCATTGGCCGCAAGGAGAATGGCTCTGGTGCCTGGTCGGCCGTTGGCTTGCGGGATGTGATCGCCCAGTACTATGGCTCGAATTTCATCCAATACCGTTGCTCGAAAATCGTTGACGGCGATGTCGAACCGATGGGCCAGGGCGGCTCGATGGCGTACTTGGGGGTCGATGCCCAGTACTTTTCGGTCGTGATGATTCCACTCAAAGAAGACCAGGCCGATGCTTGGTTTGAAGTCGCTGAAGCGAAACTCGCTACCGAAGAACTGCCCGAGAAAGGGACGTTGCCAACGTACAACAACACCACCTTTACAGCGAAGCGAAAGCAGGTCCAACTGGAACCAGTAGGAGCCGAGGGCGATTCTCTGGACGACGCCTTCGAAGTCTTCGCGGGTCCCAAACGAGACGCTTTGCTCGAGAAGTATCTTCCTGCGGGCGACCCCAACTACGGTCTCAACTACTCGCTCTACTACGGCTACTTCGCCTGGGTGGTGCGCCCCATGCTGGTGCTGCTCCATGCCTTCTATGGCGTGGTGGGCAACTACGGCATTGCCATCATCATGCTCACGATATGCGTCCGCGGGGCCATGTTCCCACTGAGTCGCCGGCAGGCGATGAACATGGCCAAAATGGCGGAGCTCAAGCCAGAGATGGATCGCATTGTCGAGAAATACAAAGACGACATAGAAAAGCGAACCAAAGCTCAGCAGGACCTCTATCGAAAGCACAACTTCAACCCGATGGGGGGCTGCCTACTGATGTTTGTGCAGCTGCCAATCTTCATTGGTTTGTATCGGGCTTTGGCAGTTGATATTGAATTGCGACAGGCGCCGTTGTTCAGCGAATCGATTCGCTTCTGCAGCAACCTTGGTGCACCAGACGCTTGCCTCGATTGGTCGTGGCTAATGCCGCAGTGGTTTAACAATGGCCAAGGGATGTTTGCCCTGGGTCCCTATTTCAATCTGCTACCCATCATCACGATCGTCCTGTTCCTGCTGCAGCAGAAGATGTTTATGCCGCCGCCGGCCAACGAGCAAGCAGAGCTTCAGCAGAAGATGATGAAGTACATGATGGTCTTCTTCGGCATCATGTTCTTCAAAGTGCCAAGCGGTCTGTGCCTGTACTTTATCGCGTCGAGCCTGTGGGGGATTGCCGAGCGCAAGCTATTGCCCAAGCCCGCGCCGCCGGAGGAGCAGGGTTTCAGCAAACCAGCGCCCAAGCCGACTCCAAAGCCCGGTGGTGGGGCAGCAAAGAAGAGCACCGCGAAGAAGAAAAAGAAGAAACGGCGCTAAATCGGGTGACGGGCCACCATGATCCCCGACGACCGGGACACCATCGTTGCCGTTGCTACGCCGCTTGCAGGCGCCCATCGCGGCGCCGTGCGACTTAGCGGGCCCGATACGCTGCTCGTACTCCAGCGTCTGATAGCGCGGCTACCTGATGACTTGGGCAGTGTGGCTCGTCGTTGGGCTGGTCAAACAGCCGTGATCCAGCTTGATGGCCGGGAGCACTCAGTTCCGTGTGATCTGTTCTTGTGGCCTACGAGTCGCAGCTATACGCGACAGCCCTCAGCAGAACTCCACACGATCGGTTCGCCGCCGGTCTTGTCAGCCCTGGTTCAAGCGGCCTGCGATGCCGGAGCTCGGCTGGCCGAGCCGGGGGAGTTTACCTTGCGGGCTTTCCTGGCTGGCCGGATTGACCTGACTCAAGCGGAGGCGGTGCTGGGAGTAATCGAAGCCCCGGGTGAGGTGGCACTGCGTTCGGCCTTGGGCCAGCTGGCTGGTGGGCTGTCCAAGCCACTCCATGCTTTGCGTGAGGATTTACTCAGCCTGCTCGCCGACCTGGAAGCGGGGCTCGACTTTGTGGAAGAGGAGGACATCCGGTTTGTCGAATCCGCCGAGTTGTTCGAACGCCTCGAAGCGGCACGATTGCGTGTTTCTGAGGTGGCTGAGCAGATGGTCGCCCGTGGTCGGCGAGACGAACTCCCGCGTGTTGCGCTGGTCGGTCCGCCTAACGCCGGTAAGAGCAGCCTCTTCAACATGCTTAGGCGTCGTTTTGGTGCGGGGCCGCCGGAGCGACCTGACGCTTTGGTTTCCGATATTCCTGGCACAACACGCGACAGCCTCACCGCCGTAATCGAAGTCAATTCCTGCCGTTTCCAGCTTATCGACACAGCAGGAATCGAGCATCGAGAGCTGATGGGGCCGGAAGGGGTGGCTGATGCGCTGTCTCGGCGCGACGCCGCGGCAGCCAACTTGCGGGTCTCTTGTCTCCCTGTCGGGCATGCGTTCTCAGCCTCTGCCGATCCCGCATCCACCGGCGATCAGCTTGCCGTGCTTACCAAAGTTGATACTGCCGGCGGGAATCCACACGCTGCCGACTTGCTTGCTACAAGTAGTGTGACGGGACAAGGAATCACAGAGCTGGCCTATCAGATCGTTCGCTCACTGGGTGCGTCTCAGGCCGATGGGGAAAGCCACCTTGTCGCGTCCACTGCCGAACGATGCCGCAACACCCTGGCGGCCGCGGCGAGCTGCCTGCAGCGGGCAACCGAGGTGGCGCGTCTTGGGGAACACGATCTGGTGGCTTTCGAAATCCGCTCATCGCTTGAGCATCTTGGTCAGGTCGTTGGCGCTGTGGTGACCGACGACATCCTTGACAGAATCTTCAGCCAGTTTTGTATCGGCAAGTAATCGACTTGAAACAAAACGTGTCCTATCGTTGAACAATCCTGCATCGCTTGGCAGTTTGGCTAGGGTTTGACGGGTTTGCGATTGGAGCGTCTCTGGAAAGTTGATTCCTAGAGCACGCCGCGCGGATTTGCGGGCCCCGTTGGTCGATCTTCGTTTCTGAGCAAGGTCACCTGGGGCGAGTGACCTTGTGGGTTGGTGTCGGGGCGCAGTTTTTCACCTGGGGATTGGCAGATGCGATCTGCGCGGTGGGGCCGGTGTCTTCTAATCGGCAACGGGATACTTGCATGCAGTCTGTTGGCCGCGTCGTTCGTGGATGCTCGTGAGCGAGCGCACTTGGCTGCTCTGGAGTCGATTACAGCGGACGAGCTTTTGGCTCATGTGGAAGTGCTTGCCGCCGATGCCTATGAGGGCCGCGAGTCGGGTAGCCGCGGCGGACGTGCGGCGGCGGCTTATCTTGTTGAGCAGCTCGAACAGCTTGAGGTCCCCGGCGCGGCCGCAGAAGGCGAGTACTACCAGTCGCTGTATGGTGGTCGCCGGAACATTCTCGCCAAGATCCCAGGGAGCGATCCTGACTTGGCGGACGAGTGGATCGTTGTTGGCGCCCACTACGATCACGTTGGATACGGTAGCCGTCGCACCAGCTTTGGGCCCATCGGCTATATCCACAACGGCGCCGACGACAACGCATCCGGCGTGGCCGCCTTGCTGGAGCTGGCGGAAGCTCTGACGACCACCAAGACGGAGCTGAAGCGGTCAGTGCTAATCGCGTTTTGGGATGGCGAAGAGATTGGCATGGTCGGTTCGCAACACTGGGCGCGCCATCCAACCATCCCACTCAGAAACGTCAGGCTGGCCGTAAACATCGACATGATCGGACGGCTGCGGGAAGGCAAACTGCAGCTGCTGGGCACTCGCACCGGCTTTGGCCTGCGTCGACTGGCAAGCGTGGCGGAGGATCCAGAACTGTGGCTCGACTTCTCTTGGGAGATGGAGGCCAACAGCGATCACTGGACCTTTGTCAGCCGCGATATCCCAACGCTCATGCTGCACACGGGGTTGCATGACGACTACCACCGCCCCAGCGACGACGTGGAGCACCTCAACATCGAAGGCATCCGGACGGTCAGCCGTTATTTGTTTGACCTGACGGTCACGGCTGCCGATGCCGACAAACTGCCAGCGGTCCGGCCGCGAGGGCGCAGCGAGTCACCTCGGTCGCAACAACAGCTAGAACGTCCCTTAGCGCCATTACCCGAGGGATCGCCGACGCCAAGAGTTGGTATCTCCTGGCGGGAAGACCGCGCAGAGCCCGGCGTGGTCTTCTTGACCCGAATTGCCAAGGGGTCATCCGCCGAGGCTGCTGGTCTCGAACTGCACGACCGCATCCTGCAGATCCAAGGGCAAGACTTCGCCAACTCCGCCGACTTCGAACGCCGCCTCCAGGCTCAGCTGGCCCGCCAAGCGGCAGAAATTCTCCTGCTGATCGAACGCAAAGGGCATATTCAAGCCCGGTCAGTGCTCCTCAATTAGCTGCCCCCGCGCGGTCCTCATCGCCTTGGATATACGTCTGTCCGCGGTAGTTTCGTGACCAATAAACGTAGGCACACGCGGTGACGAACATCAAGACGGTGAAAAACTGATAGTAGGCCAATCCCTCCAGCTTGGTGGTTCCGTTGTCGTTGGCAATGAACCAGTTGACGCAGGACGTCAGCAGATTGCCCAAGGACACGCCTAGAAAATAGACGCCCATGATGAACGACTTCATCTTCTTTGGCGCCTGGGTATAGGCAAACTCAAGGCACACGATCGAGACCATCACTTCCGAAGCAGTCATGATCAGATAGGCCAGGAATTGCCAGCCTATGGTTGGCCGATCGCCGAGCCCGGCGACGTTAATAAGCGAATCGTCCGTAAGCTCTCTCGGGGCGGCAAGGACCTTGACTTCAGCCAAGCCGGTGAATGCTCCTCCGTGGTTGTCCTCGATCACCAGTTTGACGTACTTAGCGGTCGTCGCGGGGAATGACAGAGTGGTCGCCTCAGCCGTTGCTGGAAGATCGGCCTCGGCCAGTGGGGCCCAACGTCCGTCCGCGGGTTTGGGTGCGTCGGCAGCGAAGACTTTGATCGTCTTCGCACGGCATAGCTCCGGCGATCGTAGGCGGATTGAGACATCGTCACTAAACTTGGAGGGGTCATTCGGCTCCGGCGCCTGGTCATCATCGCTTAGCGGGTAGAAGACAATTTGTTCGATAGGCCAACTTTGGTAGTCACGAAGTCGAATGATAATCTGATGTGGTTCTGTGGCTGCCGCTCCTTCAATCGCTTCTGGCCCCACATCGGTCTGCCAATCGGCCCTAGAGAGCCACGCTTCGCAAGGCGCGCGATCTTGGCCATCCAGCAAGTGGATAGCCCTCCAGTGATCCCGATCGGCTTGCGATGAGAAACTCTGAATGGCTCCGCCACTGAGCCGGCTCTCGATCCAGCCAGAGACGCCAAACGCGACAGCGGCCAGAAATAAACCGATGCCAATCTTGCGGAGTGGCGTCGGCTCAAAGAGTCTGGCCATCGCCGGATACACGACATAGGCGAATAGGGGTATGAGAATCAGGATGAGGATCGGGTTTACTGCCTGAACCTGGGCTTCGTACCACTCGATCCCAAGGAAGCTGCGGTCAAGTCGCTTGGCTTGCAGCACCCACTCGGAACCGGTCTGGTCAAACAGCGACCAAAACATGGGGACGAAGATCAAAAACAGCGGCGCTAGATTAGCCAGAGCGCGGAGTCCCTTGGTGTCGAATGTCTCTTCTGCAAACTTCTTGGCTCCGGCCGGCGGAATGTGGATGAACCTGTGGCGCCCCATCCAAAAGAGCAAAGTCGCCAATGCCATCAGTCCCCCTGGCAGACCAAAGGCATAGGCAGGGCCAAAGTGTGGGCTCTCAAGCAAGTAAGGCGTGAGCAGGTTGCTGGTTGCGGCGCCGACGTTGATCGAAAAGTAGAACCAACTGAAGGTCTTGGAAAGCAAGCCTTGGTTGCGCGGTCCGAACTGATCTCCAACGTGCGCGGAAACGCACGGTTTGATGCCGCCTGCGCCAATCGCGATAAACGCAAGGCCTAGGAAAAGCCAGTTACGCGGTTCAAGCAGCCCGGCGCCGAGGCCCGTATCTCCCATTGCGAGGCACAAATGGCCGATGCAATATCCCAAGGACAGAAGTAAAATCGTCCTGTACTTTCCCCATAGGATGTCCGAGATAAGCGATCCGAAGATCGGGAAGAAGTAGGCCATCGCAGAAAAGATGTGGTAGACCTGCTTAGCTTCCTCATCGCTCATCATGTCAGCGCCTCCCGCGGCATTGCGGAGGTGCTCTGTCATGAAGATCGTCAAGATGCCTCGCATCCCATAATAGCTGAATCGCTCAGCGGCTTCATTGCCGATGATATAGGGAACGCCGGGGGGCATCCCTGTGGTGTCGGACGGCGTGCTGCGGAACGGTGCGGTCTCACTTGGCATGTCGCCTTTGGAAGGGGAAGAGGCTTCCTTGGGATCGGGCATCGAATCTCCTGCATCGCCTGTGACAACAAAGCGCGAGCCATCAGGCTCACTTTCGGGTCGGGACCCCAGTCGTCAGCCAGTTTAGCCACCAGGGTCACGGCCTGCCCAGGCGCCCGGCTAGATGTTCAGGGCATCCAAGCTTGCAAAAAACTCGTCGGCACTTCCTACCACGGGATGACGAACTCGGGAACCTGTGAGTCCGCGGGGAGAGACTCCGGCGGGTCGGTAGCGGGCGTCGCTGGCGAACTGAGCGCGGGAAGCAGAGTTGGTTCCGTGGCCGGTGTTTCCCCAGGAACGGCCGAGTTGGGCGAGCTTCGCAATGGCCGGAAATCGCCCGCCCGATCCTTGTCCGCAGGCGGTGACGCTTCCGGTGCTTCGCTCAAGGGTTGGTTGATCTGCAAAGCGTCAAAGTTCCGCTCCACCGGTGCTGCGGGCCAATACGCTGGAAGCGCTGCGGCAAAAATCGCGAGTCCGGCAACGCCTACGATCCAAGGGAGGTGCCTTCTAACCGCCGCTTCGCCTGAGGAGCCAATCATCGGCTGGTTGGCTAGCACGGCGGCACTACTCGTGGCGATCCCCATTGGCTGAGCCACCGCCAACAGTTCTCGGAAAAGCTGTAGCGGACTCTGTTGCCTGGCGTCCGGCTTCTTGGCCAGCATGCGTTCCAGAACACGTGCCAGCGGCCGCGGCACGTCGGGACGTTCTTCACGTATCTGCGGTGGCAGGTCGGCTTGATGTCGCAGAAGTTTCTGCAGCGCAGTGCCGTCGGGGAAGGGAGGCTTGCCCGTTAGGAGGAAAAACAGCGTGCAGCCAAGCGAGTAGATGTCGCTGCGCGAGTCTGCATCACGTGGGTCACGAGCTTGTTCGGGTGCAATGTAGTCAAACGTACCCAAAGTGGCGCCGGTAGCGGTGAGCTCTTGGTCGGGCTGATCCACTTGGTCCAGCCTTGCCAGGCCCATGTCAACCAACTTCGCTTGGCCCGCAGCCGTCACCAAAATGTTGGATGGCTTGATATCACGATGCACGACGTTTCGCTTCCAAGCATGCACCAGGGCGTCTGCCATTTGGATAGCGTATCGCAGCACGGTTTCCACGGGCTGCGGCCCGTGCTCGGCAACCAAGTCACGAAGGTTTGGACCGTCGATGAATTCAAAGACGATGTACTGCAGGCCGTGATCCTCGCCCACATGGTGAATGCGGGCGATGTTTGGATGGTCGAGCCTAGCCGCCGACTGTGCCTCGACAACAAAACGCTTGGCGTTGTTCGCCCCGCTGGCATGATGGGTCGCCAAGACCTTGATCGCCACGGTCCGTTCCAGCGCCGTATCGCGACCACGAAACACCGCGCCCATCCCGCCACCGCCAACAAACGCTTGTAGCCGCACTTGATCAATCTGCTGACCGACCAACGCCTTACCTAGGTCGCGCGGCCGCAGCCCCGCATAGGCATCGTTTGCTGAAAGCACGGGGCCTTCCGAGGCGACCGTATGCTCGCTCTCGGGCGCAGCAGGATTGGAGGCGGCTTGATCCGACTCGGTTGGATGCCTCTCCTCCGCCACGTCTGGCAGCAAGTCTTCCTGCGAGCCGCCTCGCGTACCAGACGATGAAGGAGAGGAATCGGTCACAACGAGTCTGCTCCGTCTAGCACGGAGGCGATCCTGAACAGTGGCGCATTGGCAGAAGAGCACTCCGCAGCTGGAGTCTTACCCTCTAGTCTAGACGGCCAGAATCGCTTGGCAAACTATTGCAGGTCTCGCAGGGCCACGGCCGCCCGCTGGCCGATTTCCCGTTGGCTTGCCGCGTCGAAGTGAATGCGGTCGACATAGCCGTCCAGGTCCGCCGTTGGAACGAACGTCACGCCGTCAGTCTGCTGAGCGTACGCTCGCAAGGCGGTAGCGACGACCTTCGTGTGCGGATTCCAGGCGTATCGACGCGTAGCCGGTTCAACCAGCACGATTCTCATCTGATCAAAGCCCAAGCTGACGTCCTTCTCGTGCAAGTCTTGTCGCAGTCTTGTCGCAAAAAGTTGCAACCTCTCGGAATAGAGGCTTGATCTCCCTTGGCGAGCGTCGCTCTCGCCTTGCAGCCACACCATGCCCTGTAGCCTTGGGCGATGATCTTCGGCTTTGAGCCATTGCACAGCCTGATGAACATTCGCGACCAACCGCTCAAAGTCAGCTTCCCCTGGTTGCCATTGCGCGATGCTTGAGCCGCCGGTCGCCACCTTGACCAGGGCCAGGCGATGGTCGCTTCCGCGAGCAAGCTCCTTGGCGAATGAATACTCGGGACCATGCTCCGCGGCTCCACTCTGAGGATTCGACCACGTGGTCAAGGGTCCAAACTTCTCTCCCGAGTCCTCAGTCCAGTCTCCTCGGGGACTCTTCAGGCTATACCAGTAGAGAACATCCTGCTCCACTTCGAGCTCTTCTTGGGCAGAAGTGGCGCGACCAACCATGTTCGACTGACCAGCCAATATGACGAGGTCAATGTCAGCACAAAGGGCTCCAGGCACTGAGAACACCATGACCGCAAGAGTAGGCAACAGGCGATGTAACATGATGAAGAGCCCCAAGAGTTAAAAGATCTCAAGCCGTGTGAATACCAAGGCTAAGTCAGGGGCGAGATGCCATCAAGCTTGGTCTTAGTCTTCACCATGCAGTTGATCCTGGATCGGTAACCGCTGACTTCAACCCAAGCCGCTCTGTGGCTGACGGCCGTTGGCGTATTCGCCAGGAGTGACGGGTAGCAAACCGGTTGCCTGATTGGCTTAAGAACAATTCCCCGCAATGTAGGCGGTGGCCAGGAATTTCAAAAAGTGGATCAAAACGGCGCGCTCAAAACGGTTTCTTGAGTTTGGTGATCCATCGTTTATGTTGACAATCAGCGTTTCTCACTCTGCGGACGCGCGTCGACGTAAGTCGGTAAACGATGGTTGGGAGTCGCTTCGCCAACCGTGAACCACGATACATTCGGCGACAAAAAGGATCTTGGTTGGACCCGGCGGTGGACCCCCTTCGACTTTCTTTGGGCCAACTTTTTTCCCGCTGCCACAGCGGACCGCATCGCGGTATGTTGAGGGATTCCGTCCCCTTCTTTGAGTGATCATCCTTAGCTATGCAGTTCCATCGCGTTGCCCTGGCCGGTTTAGGGCATGTCGTGCCGCAAGAGGTTGTCTCGTCAGCAGAGATCGAGCGCCGCCTCCAACCACTTTACCGTCGGCTTCGCTTGCCGGAGGGGCGGCTGGAGTTGATGTCCGGCATACGCCAGCGTCGCTTCTTCCCGCCCGGTACACGGCCCAGCGACATCAGCATCCAGGCTGCCGAGCAGGCGATCCAACGCAGCGGTATTGATCGAGCGATGTTTGGCGTGCTGATTCACGGCTCGGTCTGCCGTGATTTCCTGGAGCCCGCCACGGCTTGCCGGGTCCACCACGAGCTTGGGCTACCGGCTGAGTGTTTGGCGTTTGATGTTTCCAACGCATGCTTGGGCGTGCTCACGGGGGCGATGCAGATTGCCTCGATGATTGAGCTGGGGCAGGTCCAAGCCGGCGTTGTGGTTGGTTCTGAGCTCGGCCGCGGGCTCGTGGAGAACACCATCCAGCGTCTCAATGCCGACGAGTCCATCACACGCGATACGGTCAAACCGTGGGTGGCGTCGCTGACGATAGGCTCGGCCAGCGCTGCCATGGTGCTCTGCAACCGCGAGTTGGCGGCCGACGCTTCTGTGGTGAGATCGGCAACCGCGCACGCCGCTACCAATCATCATCAGCTTTGCCAAAGCGAAGGGCTCGCCGAAGTGATGCAGACCGATAGCGAGCAATTGATGCGGGCGGGAGTCGAAGCGGGGGCAATCACGTTCGAGCGTTTCTTGGCTGACACAGGTTGGGACCGGCGCCAAGTGGATCGAACCGTCTGTCACCAGGTTGGGGCGGCCCATCGCAAAATGATGCTCGACCGACTTGGACTGCCGACGGAACGCGACTTTGCTACCCTTGATTGGCTAGGCAACACCGGCTCAGCGGCCTTGCCAGCCTCATTGGCGCACGCAGCAGCAGAGAGCTGGCTAGACAGTGGTGATCACGTCGGCCTGCTGGGCATCGGCTCAGGAGTAAACTGCCTGATGATGGGGCTTGAGTGGCGGTAGAGTGCGAAACAACAGAGGCGGCACCCTACATCACCATATTCAACAGCAGGCCGATGCCTACAAGTCCCAGGATACCAAGCGTAACCCACAGCCACGTGTGAGACCGCTGAAACGGACTCACGTACCCGGGAGGATGAAGCGGGTCGTACTCCAGCTGGGCCTTCTGCTGAGCCTTCAGCTTGACGGGGTCTTCTTCCTCGGCAAACTCTTCCTCGAAGATGGTCTTCTTGATCTTCTCCGGCTTGACCAGCCGCCCCGGCGACGAACCGCCAAGCACATCGGAGGAAGGTCGATTCGTTTTCTTCTTGGCCGTGGTTGGGGCGGGGCTGTCATCCTCCAGAGGAGCTAGGCCGATGTCCTCCTCTTCTGAGGTGGTATCAGGGCCGTTGAGTTTCTTGGTGTCGCGATCGGCGGAAGAGAGAGTCTCACTGCTGGCCGGCGTTGGCAGCGGTGTGGCGACGGGTGGGGCCACCGAGAAGCGGCTCAGAATGCCACTCCCAACTCCACTTCCCTCGTCCTCGCTACCTTGCACCCGACCGCCACCCAACTTCTTGCCACGATCGGCAAGCCAGTCAGTGAGCTTCTCGGCGACGTCGCCCGCGGTCTGGAAACGATCTTCCGCCTTCTTGGCCATCATCCGCGCGCAGATCTCAAGCAGCGAGATAGGTGCGTCGGGCCGGAACTTGAGGATCCCCTCGGGCTCCTCGACCTGGTGCTTCAAGAGCCGCTCCGAGATGGTCCCTTCCGGGAAGGGAGGCCGGCCAACCAGCAAGAAGTAGAGCGTGCAGCCTAAGCTGTAAACATCGCTCCGAGCGTCTGCCTCGTGGCTATTGAGCGCCTGCTCGGGCGCCAAGTAGTCGGCGGTGCCTAGCACGTTCTCGTCGTTTGCCAGCGTGAGGGAGGTCTCTTCATCGTTGGCAAGCTTGGCTAGACCCATATCCAGCAGCTTGACCGTCTTGTGCTTGTCCAGCAGGCAGTTGGCAGGCTTGATGTCTCGATGCACCAAGCCCATCTCGTGCGCGTGCTGCAGACCGTTGGCGGCCTGGGCGATGTAGTCGGCGGCCGTGTTGTAGTCGAGCGGGCCGCGGTCGCTGACCAACTGGTGGAGGTCCTTACCCTCCACATATTCCATGACGATGTAGTGGATGTCGCCCTGGTTATCGATGTCGAACGCCCTGACGATATTGGGATCGTCGAGTCGAGCCACCGCTCGGGCTTCGAGTTGGAATCGCTCCAGATAAGAGGCGTCTTTCACGCGGCTCTTGGGAAGCACTTTGATGGCCACCCGCCGGCGCATCATGGTGTGCTCAGCCAGATAGACGCTGCTCATTCCCCCTTTGCCGATCTGGTCCAGCAGCTTGTACTTGCCCAGCGTGAATCCCTTGTGACGACCAGCTAGGAGTTTATCGGCCTGCCATTTGGTCAGCAGGCCGGCGTCCACCATCCGGTCGGCAAGCACCTGTTGATCGTCGGGCAGATCGCCGCCAAGGCGCGCTTTCTCCTTCTTGAGGAAGGACCGAAGTCGATCGTCCTCCACCAAGCCGCTACGCTTGATCAGTTCGAGCAGTTTGTTGGCGGTCAGTTCAGCCATCCGATACGCAAGGTTGCCGTTGCCTGCAGTTCCATAACGGAAGACACCGTTGCCCTATGGATCAACAACCCCTGCCAGCCCTTGTGGGGCTAGGTGCGGCTAGGTTGTTGGATACCAGGCTGAGGGCGTCCTCCTGACGTCGTCAATTGCTATGCTTGCGCGTCTTGCTTGCCCAGGTTCGCCGCATGTGGTTCCGGGCACACAGGGCAGAAAAGCGTTTGGGCGGCCAGACGCTGCAAGTATAAGGTTTAGGTTGCTAAGCCGTTGCTCCAGTGGTTGTCCACCACGCCTGATCGAGACTAGTGGGCAGGCTGCTGAGGCTGGGTCTCAACACGCCGCCAAGCAGCTACCTAGGTTAACTCTATCAACACCCTCGTAAGTCTGCCAGCATGTTTCAGTTAGGTAAATCCGATCGCGGCTGGCCTTGGGGCAGACCGTCCCTACAACCGGATCATGCCATCGGGGGGCTGGCAACGCGCTAGCGGCCGTGATGGCGGGCAATCAGCTGTTCGTCGAAGTAGTTCGCAGCCATTCCCGCGTCGACGATAATTCGCTGGCCCGTAATGCCAGAAGCCCGCGGGCTAAGCAGAAAAACCGCCGTTGAGGCGGCTTCTTCGGTCTGGACAGCTCGATTCCGTAGCGTGGCGGCCTCGGCATAAAGGTAAGAATCGACATAGCCGGGGATCCCCGCCGAAGCACTCGTCTTCAGCAGCCCCGGAGCCACGGCATTGAAACGGACTTCGGAAAACCGACTGAACGATTTTGCCAGGAAAACCAGGGACGAGTCGAGTGCTGCTTTGATGGGCGCCATGAAGCCGTAGTTCTCGCTGGCCATCGTGGTGGTCGAAATCGAGATGGTCACCACCGAGGCGTCCTTCGCCAACTGGCTCTTCAATGCGTTGGACAGCGCGACCAGCGAGTAGCACGAGATGTCGAACGTCCGCAGCATCGCCTGCCGGCTCGTCTCGTGAAAGGGCTTGACGCTCACCTCGCCACCAACTTCGCTGGGGAGGGAGTCACTGTAATCAGCGAAGGCAATCGAGTGGACGAGGCCATCTAGTTGATCGCACCGCTGGTCGACTTCTTCCGCCAGACGATCAATTTGATCCTCGTGCTCGACATCGCAAACCAGCACGTCGTCGGACGAACCAACCAGCTTGGCGACCTGTTCGCGCCGCTGCTCGCTTCGCACCGAGTAGATCACACGACAGTCCGCTTCCGTCAGCAGCCTTGCGATATGCCACGCCACACTCTTGCGATTCGCCACGCCGCACACCAGGACCGTCTTGCCGGCGAGTTGGAGGAAGTCGGCAGGCATCGTTAACCCTCCGCCTGCGGGGCCGTGACGGTGCATGCGAACTCCAGCCGGGCGGCCAGTTTGCCGGTTGTGCTATTGGTAACCTTGGCCTTCATGAAGTAGGCGTTGGCGAGTTTCTCCGTCAGGTCGATTTCCAATTTGATCTCGTCACCGGGGTGGACCATCGCGCGGAACTGCACGTTGTTCAGCCGCGTGGCGACTGGCACACCGCCGGGAATCTCTTCGTCCTGGGCCCGTTTGGTGATGTCGGATAGCAGCACCGCGCCCGCCTGCAGCGCCGCCTCACAGAGCAGCACGCCCGGCGTAAGCGGGTACTCGGGATAGTGCCCCTGGTACCAAAATTCGTCGCCCGTGAAAGTCTTGCGGCAAACAATCCGCTCGTCCGACTGTTCGACAACCTCGTCGATCAGCAAGAACGGTGGACGATGCGGAATGGCGGCTTGGATTTGATCGAGGGACATAGGTACTAGGCTACTTACGGCGTGATAGGACGGTGTCAGCGTGGATTCGCACCTTGCTCACTGTCCGGGTCATCGTCCCTGCCGAACGACTCGACTAGCGTAAAGCAAATACGTGTCCGGCTAGCCCCCATGCATCTCTCGTCGACTTCTGGCTCGACGAACTCAATCTTCTCGATATCGACAGAAACATCGGCGGCGGTCAGCTGATCCAGAGCAGATGCCAGAGCCTTCTGAACTTCTACAGCGCTTGCTTGCTTAATGAGGTGCGACTTCTTCCGATCCCTAAAGATTTGCATAGAAACACTCCTTTGCTAACTGGATCTTGCTTTTGTACTAAATCACAACCTAGAGCCGTTTAGCTATTCAACCCGCCGCGACGTCTTCCACCACCGCCCGCTCCGCGGCGTCGGTGCTGGCGGAGCTGCCGGTCATGAGGTGGTTGTCGACTTCGTTGGCGACGATCACGCCGTAGTTCATTGCTCCCAGCCAGCCGCTCATGATGATGCCCACGCTGCCGGCGTGGTATAGACCGGGCACTTGCTGCGGCAGGGCGCGGCTGACCGCCAGGCCCTCGAACTTGGTGCCGAAGCTCGCCCCCGCTGGGTGGTGGGTGTAGTGCTTGAAACTGCGTGGCGTTGAAGCTTCGCAGTGGACGGCCCGCTCGCGAATGCCCGGGACGTACTTGTCGAGCGCGTCGAGCGTCGTTTCGCAAAGGTCTTGCTTCGAGGCTTGGTACTCGTCTTCCGGCAGGTCGGCCCAGTCGTTGTAGTGGGCGTTGGTACTGCTAACGATCAGACAACGCGGCTTGGCATGCGGCCGCGTCTTCGGGTAGTAGAACGAGTAGGTGCGGCTGGTGATGTCTCGCGACAGAAGCGCTTCGGTGCGGAAGTAAGGCGCCTCACTGCTGAACAGCAAGTCGCCCAGCTCCTGGACGTCGAGCAGATCGTCTTCGTCCAAGGCCATGTAGACCTGGGTGCTGCTGTTGTTGAGGCGCACGGCTTTGGCGTCGTCGATAAAGCCCTGGTCGAACTTGTCTTCGCCCACCAGGCCAAAGATCGTTTGACGGACGTTGGCGTTGCTGACCACCGCGTCGCACTTGATAGTTCGCTTGTGCCCCTTGCTTTCGACTTCGACTGACGCAACCTTGCCAGCGTTTAGATTGATGGCCGTTGCGTCGCTGTTGATGCGGATGTCGACGCCACTCTTCTTGAGTTCCTCTTCCATTTGCTTAATCAGCAGGTCCGTGCCGCCCTGGAACGTGAACACGCCCTTGGACATGAAGTTGCTGAAGACGATGCCATAGCTGATGGCCGGGTCCTCGAGCGTGCTGCCATTGGCGTAGGTGATCGGTTCCATCAGCAGGCGGATGACGTCCTCGCGGCCGGGGAAGAACTCATCGAACAGCTCCCGGGTGGTCATCTGCTGTTCGTCGTAGAAGTTCATCCCGCGGGCTTTGTCGAAGAAGGCATTCACCTTCTCGGGCTCGACGCCGAACTTCTCGATCAGTTGGTTGGTGAAATCCTCGCGTGTGAAGCTCGTCCACAGCGAAAACATCGGATTGTCGAACCGCACGCCATCGAGTTGGACGATCGAATCGGCAATCTCCTTCGACCAGTAGCGGCGGCAACTCTTCACCATGCCGTACGGGAAGCCGTGCAGCGAGATGTCGAAGATGTGGCCGCCGGGGCGTTTGAACCACGTGGCCATGCCGCCTAACTTGTAATGTTGCTCGAGCAGCAGCACGCTGCGGCCCTGGCGGGCGAGAATATTGGCGGAAGTCAGGCCGGCAAGGCCGGAGCCAATGACCACCACATCGTAGTGGTCTTTAGCGCCGGCGAGAAAGTCTTTGGGCATCGTGCGTCAGGCTGGGGCGAGGGAGCCGAGTGGGGGCGAGCTCGGTAGTGTAGCAAATCAAGGCGTTGGGCTCGACGTGTAGCGGACTACTCGGCAAGCACTTCCACCCAGATCATGAGCCCAGCTTCGGGTGGGCCAAGCGTGCTGATGCTACGCTTGCCGTAGCGCTGTCTCATCAGCAATAGCGGGGCGTCCGAACTAAGTGGCTGAGCCGCATTCTTCACAGGGCCTCCGGTAGAGATTCCGTAGTCGCCATCGGGCCAGGTACCGCCATTCCGATGAAGCACACCCCGTAGCCGGCCGCCCTGTCCGGTATCATCGTTTCTGACGTCGATGACAAGCCAGTGGCGCTCCTCCTCTTTACGGATGGCGAAGCTCAGAATCCATTCGCCACCGGGCATACCTGACCTCATGCCACCTCCCGTCGGGCCACCGTACCTCATCAACCTCGTACCATCGGTTTCATCAGGAAAACCTTGACCAGGAACTTGGTTGCAAAGCACACCCAGGCTGTAATGACGTCCCTTAGGGAGCCAAACTCGCCAGCGCCAAGTCAGCTCGTCGTAAGTTGGAACAAAAACAGCATGAAACTTCTCGCGGTCGGTGACGCTCAAGAATCCCGCGTCAGAATGGAGCTTTCTCAGGCCCGTAATCTCGGCCGCTTGCCGCCAGATGACGATCGCCATAGCAATGACGGTCGTCAACAACGCAAGATTCAGCAGCGAAAACCGCAGTCGGCGCGGGGCGGTGTCACTCATCAGCAGCCCGTTCCTCAAGCGGTTCGACCCAGAACATGAAGCCATCGCACAGGTCTGGGATTTCCTCGGTTGAGTAGGATCGAACCTCGCCCTTCTCGTCGCGTCGATTCACGACAACTTGTTGTGCTCGGGCGCGAAAGAGCACAACAGCACTCTCGGCCGGATGAAGCTCTAATTCACGGCCCACGTTGTTCATGCCATAAACGGGACCTCCCACATCAGCGTTGTTGATCCAGTCGTTGTCCTTCTCGCTGAAGCCGACTCCTATTCCGTGGGAGGGCATGTCCTGTAGGTCCGTAGGAGTAATGTCGAGCCGTGCATCCATCGAATCCGTGGGTTCCCAGGTACCGGGCTTGTAGCGCCGCTCCATCTTGGTAGAGAAGAGATAGCCTCCGGAATCGAGTTCGTGAGGTGTTCCTCTTTCGGGCAGACCTTCTTTCGGGATGCGATTGGCCTTGTACTTGACGACGTAACGCCGGCCCTCGGGGAGATAAACCCTAAAACGATAAGGCTCGTCAGGATTTTGCGGAAGCTGAATCGCGTGTATCAGCTTTGGGTCTTCGATGTCGAACAGCCCCAAGGCATCCCGATGACTACGGTTTTCTTCAATCAGGGCGGCGTTTTCTGCTTCGATATGCCTGATGCGCGTGGTCGCTGCAAACAGCCCAAAGCACAGGGCCACGATCGTAACCAGATAGACCAAGTAGGCGAGCGAGATTCGTGGTCGCATTGGCATGATGGTGCTGCCGGTTGTGGGCTGTCAGGCACGAAAGGACCGAAGAGTTCCTGAGCTAGACGCACAGGTCAATCCTATCACTTGCTGGATTCGGCGAGGCGTTGCTCGCCGGCTCGTTGCTGTGCTGCCGGCGTTCTCAATCCCGCAGGCAGTGCATGTTCGCCATACCGATGCCACTGACAATGCTGCCGACGATGCCGACAAAGCCTTGATCTGTGCCGCAGATGAAGAGGTTCCCCAAGTGGGTTGTCCCATCCAGTTGCTTCTCCGGAGCCCCGTACACGGCGCCGTTGTCGTGGCTAGTGAAACGGACAATAGTGGTTGGTGTGAACATGTCCGTATCAACGACGCGCGGGCGATAGTCGGGCACGAACCGGACGGCCGAATCGATGATGCGATCGTACCAGCGCGCTTTTTCTAATTGATAGTTTGGTTCGTCGAGCCCGCGCCAGTAGTCAAAATTCGCCAGCACCGTGATCCGCATGACGCCGTCTTCCAGGGCGTCATCGTAGGCAAAATTGTTCGGCGAACAGATCACACCACTACGCAAGTCACAGGGAACACTCGGCGTCTCCCAGGCGAACTCGCTTGAGTCGTTGAAAAAGGTAATGGTGCGATCGTAGTCGTATTCTTTGGGATCGACGTCGAGCGTGGAAATCGTTTCGCAGAAGCTCAGCCGACCTGGGGCGCGCGATTCGACCGCCGGCAGGCCATCGTTGCAAAGCCGCATCGTTTCGACCCAACCAGCTGAAGACAACACGCGCCGTGCCTCGATCTGCACGCCGTCTTCAAGCTCGACGGCAGCCACCCGGTTGTCTTCCACGTGAATCTGCTTGACGCCAGCCCGGAGCTTCAGCTCTCCGCCTAGCGCTTTGTACTTCTTCACAAGGTTCTTGAGAATCAGCCGTACTCCCTTATGGGGCCTGCCCAGGCCCTCCAGGAAGATGCTGCGGAACATAATCGAGAACTGCCCCCAGTCCATGTCGTGCTCGCGAGCCGAGCCGTAGAACATCAGCGGACAGAAGAGCATCTCCACGAGTTGGGGCTCGGTCAGGTAACGAGAGACGACCTCACGCGCGGAGAGCTGCTGGTGCTCGTCGGTTAGGTCGTTGTAGTCCGCGATCGCGGCGACAAATCGCCGGAAGTTGTCGGCCTGATCGGGAAACTCTCGGGCTACTTCCGTAGCCAGCAATTCGGGATTGTTGTCGAACGCTAGCTTGGCGTTGGGGAAGACAACTTGCGAACCAATCTGCGGCGAGATTTGGAAATCGTCCCAAGAGAAACGCAGCTGTCGCAGGAGCCGAGCGAGAGGACCTTGCTTGGTTCCCTTTGGTGTGATGTTGGTCAGCGCGTGCAGCCCGACATCGTAGTCGCGACCTCGTAGGCGGTAGAAGCTGTTGAGCCCGCCGATCGTCCAGTGCTTTTCAACGATGCAGACGCGCTGGTCATACATCGCAAGGCGAATGCCGGCCGCCAGCCCACTCATGCCGGCGCCAATGATGAGAGTGTCGTACATGGGAATGACGAAAGGCGAATGACGGATGACGAAACTGCGACTCTTCGTCATTCGTCAAACGACATTCACCATTCAAGCTTTAACGATGTCCTTCATCAACGGCTCGAGATACTCGACAGTAGAGTTCATGCTAGCCAAGTTGACGTAGTCGTCCTCAGGAATCTGCACGCGGTGTCGCTTGCGAAGTTCCATGACGATGTCCAGGAAGTCCATCGAGTCAAGCTCCATCTGCTCACGAAAGCTCGTGGCGTCGTCCAGTGTACTGAGGTCCTCGTCTGGAGCAATGTCGGCCAGGATATCGAGGATTTCTTCGCGAATGTCGTTCTTTTCCATTTGCTTTCTACAGCCCTAGGTCGCTTTCAGAATTTCAACCGTTTCGGCAACGCCTAGTGAGCTAGACCTTGCTGATCACCACCGCAGAGTTGATGCCGAGCATGCCGAACGAGTTGTTCAGAATGCTGGTAACGCGGCGGCCTTCTTGGGGTTCGTTGAGTACGAGGCCGGGGACCTCGCACTGGGGGTCGAGGTTATCGACGTTGATCGTGGCGTGGGCAACGCCGTCCTCAAACGCCGGCAAATTGCCGGCCAGTTCCAAGGCGCCCGCGGCTCCCATGGCGTGGCCAATAAAGCTCTTAGTGTTGTTGATACGCGTCTCGGTCGAGTCGCCAAAAACACGACGAACCGCCTCGCACTCTTGGATGTCGCCGCTCTCGGTGGCTGTGGCGTGTGTACTAACGATGCCGATGTCGCTTGCGTCCAGCTGGGAGCGGTCGATGGCCATTCTCATGCAGCGCGACTGCTCATCGGGATTTGGCAACACGAAGTCGCTCGCATCGCTGTTCATGGCGTACCCAGCCAGCTCGCCATAGATCTTTGCCCCACGAGCGGCGGCGTCTTGGTACCGCTCTAGAATGTACAGGCAGCCGCCTTCCGAGACGACAATGCCGTTTCGCTCTTTGTCGAAAGGGCGCGAGGCTCGTTCGGGGTCGTCATGCGTTGCCAGCGCGCCTTGACTCGCAAAGCCGGCGAAGATTCCAAAGGTGTGAATGCTTTCACTCACACCTCCGCAGATGGCCAAGTCGCACTCGCCCAACCGAAGCTGCTGGGCCCCTTGGATCATACCGGCGTTGCCGGCGGCACAGGCGGCTCCGATGGTGTAGTGAGGGCCCGTGATGCCGAGGTTCAGCGTGATCTCGCCGGCCGGGTTGTTCGCCACGGTGCGAGGATTGTGATGGTGCGACCAGACGCTGGTGTCGTAGTCGTAGCCCTTGATTTCGTGAATCTCGTTCTCGGTCTCAACGTTGCCATGCTCGGTGACGCCGATGTAGACGCCAACGTTTTGCCGGTCGACGTTCGTCCAATCGATTCCCGAATCCGCTAACGCCTCGTTGGCGCAATAGATGCCGATGCTCCCAGCACGCGTGCCACGCCGTACTTCGCGGCGTTTTTGGTGCTTCAGCTCGTCGAAGTCACACACCCCGGCAAAGGTCTTGCCCACGTAGCGGATATCGTAGGGCTGAACGCCGCTCCGGCCGTTGAGCAGGGCATCTCGATACTCCGCCAGAGTGTTCCCATTGGGCGAGGTCAAACCGATGCCGGTAATGACGATGCGGTCACTGGGGTTGGCTCGAGAGATCATCCGGTTGATCGGTCGCAAGGAGAACGCGGGGGGCAGCTGCCAATCGCTCGAAACTACCGGTTTCTTGGGCATTTGGCAAGCGGCGGAACCCGCAGCCAGGGCAGAAGGCGGTTCTACCGCCGATGGCAAGAGAAGGCAGGTCCCGAGGACGGGGTCCGTGGCGGGAAGCTGTACGGACGACTCCAGGTGACCGCATTGACCTTTGCGCCCACAAGCGCAGCGAGTGCGCTGAGTTTACTCCTGAGGCGCACCGATGAACTTACTCGGCGGACTCAGCGGAGCCTGTGGGCGGGAGGGCAACACCCTCCGCGTCGGTGCCTGCCAGGTCCAGTTTGCCTAGGAAGCTCAAGACGGGCGACTTAGTCCCCTCGGCCGATGAATCGACCGGGTGAAAGTAGTTGACCAGGTCGACGTGGAGCTGGATGCCCTCGAGGTAGCGTGCTCTGGCATCGGCATCCTCCAGCAGGAGTGAATTCAGCTGCTGGGACTCAGTGTCGCTGATGGTGTCGTCAAGCAGAGCGGAAACCAGCAAGTCGACTTCGTCAAACGAGTCCGTACCGGTAGCTTCTTGATTGGCAGTGTCAGCCATGGTTTTGCCCCAAGGTGGGAAAGGTGGGGTAGGGAGGCGGGAGCCGGCGTCGCTAGCCTGCCGTGCGGGAACAATCTGATGCTCTGCAAGCAAGCTAGCTGTGTTACGCACAGGCCAGTAGCATTGTTTCTAACAATTCTTGCCATCGCTACCCCAGGCGGTCTCGGATTAGCGAAATCTTCAAAATCGTGCAAGATCATCTTCACTTTGAAGCATAGCTTACGGCTGCTCGGGACCCGCCTGCCTTCTGACCGACCATGAGCTACCCGGAAACGTCAGAGCGATCAAAGGCCGAACCCAGGCGAGCCAGTGCTGGCCAGAGGTGGGCCGAAGTTGGAGTTCTGGTGGCGGTTTTCCTGATCGTTGGCGGCGATCCCGCCCCTCACGAGAACGAGCAGCATTACCTCGGCCGCCTGAAGCACTATTGGGCGCCGCATTGGTGCGCGGGAGACCATTTCCTCGAGTCGCCGGATGCTCACTTGACCATCGTGTGGCTGATGGGCTGGACGACCCGACTCGCCCCGCTGGGTGTCGTCGCCTGGGGAGGCCGTTTATTGGCTTGGGGCATGTTGGCGTGGGCCTGGCAGCGCCTGAGCTGGACCGTCGTTCCCACACCCTGGTGCTCTGTCTTGGCGGCTGCCCTGTGGATGGTAGGCATCAAAGATGGCCATCTCGCCGGCGAGTGGGTCGTGGGGGGCGTGGAGGCCAAGTGCTTTTCTTATGTCTTCGTCTTGCTCGCTCTGAAGGCCTTTATCGAAGACCGCTGGCCCGCTGTTTGGATTCATCTTGGTGTCGCCACTGCGTTGCATGCCCTGGTTGGCGGATGGTCGGGTCTGATCCTCTGCGGGCTGTGGTTGCGCGGTGGCTGCCAGCCCCCGTTGCGGAAGATGACGCCGGCGTTGGTGGTCGCTGGACTTTTGGGGTTTGCCGGCGTCTGGCCGGCCTTGGCCATGAACTGGTCCGCGCCGCCAGACGTGGTTGCTGAAGCAAATCGCATCTACGTGTTCGACCGCCTAGCCCATCACCTGGCCCTGCTGTCCAAGCCGCCAGTCTGGATCGCTGAGCGTGCTGGCCGCCATGCGATGGTCCTCGCGCTGCTTTTCCTCTCGACCGTCACGGTGACGATTCTCAGGCGAGGTGACAAACAGAAAGGTGCAGCCCAGCCAGAAGCGCTGCTCCGCGTCTGTCGCTTTGCGTGGGGAGCAGCTGTGTTGGTGATGGTTGGTCTGGCGATTGAGACGATTGGGGCTGATGATCCGCTGCAGGCGGCTAAATTCCAGCGTTACTACTGGTACCGCTTGTCCGATGTGGCGGCGCCAATGGCAGTGGCCTTAGCCGGCGTGGGGATGGTCGCTGCGGGGCTCAGGGCTAGGCGTTGGCAAGCGGCAGTAGCTCTGCTGGCCTTATTCGTGGTTGTTGTTGGTAGTTTTTGGCCTGTCGTCCACGATCGCCTCCGTAATCCGGCCGCGACGGCGGATCGCCGAATGGCCAACCCAGTAGCGTGGGAGGCGGCTTGCCATTGGGTCGCAAGCCACACGCCCCCCGATGCCGTTTTCTTGGTACCCCGTTCGGCGAACTCCTTCAAATGGCGGGCAGGTCGGGCAGAAGTCGTCACGCGCAAGGACATCCCGCAGGACGCCATCAGCATGGTCGAGTGGAAACGGCGAATGGACGACGTTTTCTTGCAACGGGCAGCTGATAGGGGCCGACAATACGTGCGATCACTCAGCCAGCACGGCGCTGCACGGCTTCGCGAACTCGGGGCCAAGTATGGGGCAAGCTATGTCTTGACGGACCAGTACCGATCGGTGAGCTTACCCGTAGCCTACCGCAACGATGTCTACATCGTTTATTCCTTGCCTGCCGATAATCACTGGCCCACGTCCGAGCGGGCCGCCTCGCCCGTTGGCCCCGCACGATAAGGTCCGTCTTCATGCCACTCCGTGCCGTTGCTTTTGACATGGATGGCCTCGTAGCCAATAGCGAGGATGTCTATGAAGGCGTTGGCGCTGAGGTGCTAAGGCGAAGGGGAAAAGTGTTTGAAGAAGAACTTAGGCAAGCCATGATGGGCTTGCCTGCTCCCAAGGCCTTGCAGGTGATGATTGATTGGCACCAACTCGGCGACACCATCGAGTCCCTAGCCCTCGAATCGGAAGAAGTCTTCTGGCATGCCGCTCAGGACGTACTTCAGACGATGCCGGGCGTGGTCGAACTTCTCGATTGGCTGGACGACCGTTCCATTCCACGTGGACTCGTGACCAGCGGCGGCCGAGAATACTCCGCACGCATTCTGGACACGATTGGCGTGACCGATCGCTTTGCTTTTCGCGTCACCGCTGATGATGTGGTCCATGGAAAGCCGGCTCCGGAGCCTTACTTGCGGGCTGCCAGCTTGCTCTCCGTCGACCCTACGGAAATGCTCGTGCTTGAAGACAGCGGCACCGGATGCCGAGCCGGCGTGGCAGCCGGGGCTTACACCGTAGCGGTGCCGAATCGGCATACCGCTGGCCATGACTTTGCCGGCGTCGCCTTCCGGGCAGAGGGCCTCGGCGATGCCCGCATACGCCAGGTGCTATCAGGCAGTCCCGATGCAATCGGCATGACCGGCAAGGTTTGACTCAGTTCGCTGGCAGTGTTAGCCGATGAAGGCTTTATCCGCGATGCCCGGGGTGGGTGTCTGTGTAGGCCGCTTGCAAGGATGCTAGCTATGTCACGGTTGTTGAAAGTGATGACCCTGTTGTTGGTTGGAGTCGCCTCGATCGGCTGCCGTGCCTGCTACACGTGCTACGACTACGCGCCCCCGGTTGCGGACTGCCAGTGCAGCGCTTGCGGTGGCGGACGCAGTGGATCAGCCATGCCGGGCACCTACGCCGACAACCAAGATTCCACCGCGCCAGCGGTTCAGGTGGCTGAGCAGCCGACCAACAAGTTGACCCGCTAAGGGCGAGTTACTCTTCGCGAGAGTTCTCAGCTGTTTTGTGATAGCGGCGATTGAAGATTGCCGGGTCGAATTCGTCGACCCAGCCAGCTTGCGCCGACAGCTCTCTGGGCGCGGAATCCTGCGGCAGCAATTTGTCGGACGCCGCGTTACCAACTTCTTCGAAGGTAGCGAGAACGGCGGCATGGCGGTTCGCAGCGGATTCTTGATAGTCCGCCGGTCGGACTGCTGGCTCTGCTGTGTCTTTGGTCTCTTGTGGGGTAGCGATTGCCAACTGGTGCGATGCCCGGCTCGCGCTAAAGCTGCCGCCGACGAGCGAGGCAAATCCATGACCAGCTGAAGCAGCCACTGTGTTGCGGGGCGTCGCTTGAGTTGGCCCAGGATCGCTGGTGTAGTGGGCCCAGGCGGCAACGCGATCGAGAAGAGCCGCACGTGGCCCTGTCAAAATGCCCGTGGGATTACCAGCGTGGGGGCCTTGCGCGGCGTTGAGCAAAGGGCTCGACGACACGTTCTCCCGATTAATGGCGGCCAGCGTGGCGCGGAGGTTTGCGAAGGTTGAACGACGGCCACCGTGTCCGTGCAGCAGGTCGCGATTTAACTGGAAACGCTGCGGGCCACCCGTCGCGTGGCAGCCACTGCTGGTGCAGTTGTTGACCAGGATCGGTTGTACGCGCCGGGTAAACTCTTCGAGAGACCCATCAGGCAAGCTCTTGGCAAGCCGAGCCTGTGCGGCAGCTTCGGCTTGGCTTTTAAACTGTTTGTCGAGAATAGCGGTACGCGCATCGCCATGCTTCGATTTCGTTTCGGTGGCCCCGCGCCAGGCCTGCTCAAGGCGTTGCTCGAGTATCAACCGCTGTTCACTGTTGGGAGTCTGAGCTTTGCAAAGCAGTAGTTCTTTCGCCGCCTCGGGAAACAGCCTGTTGCGGATACACCACTCGGCTAATGCAAGCCGGTCAGAACTTCCTGGCGAAGGCAACGCGGCTGCTTTCCATTGATAGAGAGCAGCGGGCGACTCAGCGACATGCGCGACATCCGACGGACGAAGCCTTAGCTCGCTACCTTCATTGCGTACCCGATATTGGCCAGCAACCAAGCTAACGCGACCGGTTAGCACGTTGTCGTTGTTCAGCAAAACGGCTGAGTCTTGTTGTCCGATCACCGGTGACTGGCCAATGGCCTGGCATGCCGTCAGCAGCATCGCGCTGGTGAGCAGCAGGCGGAGCGGAAGCTGTTTGAGCCAGCTTGTGGCGGATTGGCGGTTCATGGCAGGCGGAGACTAGGAGCCACGCCTGCCACCGTCAACACTGGCGACAAACTGGCCTGGAAGATACAATGAATGATCTGCTGGCCAGCGATGGAAACCCTTTCCTGTGAAGACTTTAGGGTGGCTTCGGTGGCCGTTTGGCGTTTCCTGCGATGGGTCAACAGTGTCCAACCAAGTGTTGCAACAAAGGACGATCCACTTTGCGGGCGCTGTGCAGGGAGTTGGCTTTCGCTACAAAACAGAGCGTCTAGCCACCAATTACCCCGTGACCGGATACGTACGCAATCTGGAGAACGGCCAGGTGAAGCTTGTCGTCGAAGGCGCCTCGGATGACATCGAGAGTTTTCTCGTCGAGATCCGGGCCAGCTTCGCGGGGAATATCCGCGACGAAAAGGCCAGCGTTTGCTCGATGTCCGGCCACTATCGCGCATTCGAGATCCGTCCCTAAGCCTAAGCTCCGTAGTCCTGCGTAAGAAAACCCAAGCTTATTAGCGTTATGATTCCTACAGCGTTACCTTTGGCGAATCTCACTCTTTGGGTCACGCCGCTCTGGCTGCTTGGGCTAGGAATTGCAGCAGCCGCAATCGTTCTTGCCGTGCTGGGAGGCCTGTTGTGGCTTGTGAGAAGGCCGGCTGCTGAGGCGGCTTGGCAACTAGCGCAAGAAAGTGTGTTGGCGCCAATTGGTTACGTGTTGGTAGCCTTCCTTGTGATCCTTGTCGTGGCATGGCCAATTGTCCCGGCCGATCAGATTCTCGAGTCCGCCCGCCAGTTGCAGTCGGGGGCCGAGCTGCGTTACAGCGCTCTGGTTGAGCCTGAGACTGAGGACTTGCGAGTGCCCGTTTCTTTTCTGACTGAGCAGCTTGCCTCCTATGTAATCAGCAGTGATCAGGAGGTCCGCGTCAGTGAGCGAGCAGGCGAGGCATTTTCCTCGTCCCTTGGCGTGATTTCGCCGGAGCAGCCACTACGGTGGTCACTCGATTCAACGAACAGGCGGGGCTTTAGGGATCAAGACCAAGTAAGCGAACTCTTTATCACGAACTTGCAAGCGAATCCCGCCAATGTCGAGCTCACCTTCAACACGCAGGTGCGGATTCCTGAGGTCTATCAATTGCCCACGATTGCAACGTGTGTGGTAGGCCTGGTAGTTCTCTATTTGTTGCTGCACGCATTCCTGCCAGGCGTCTCAAACATTGCCATCGCCACGGCGAAAGAAGCCATGGGGCAGCCGCTCTTCTTGCTCTTCCTATTAGTTGGATCCGCAGCGTTGGTGATCTACATCGTCTTGCCTTACAACACCTTTGGCGAAGACGTCAAAATGCTCAAGGACTCCGGTCTCAACACCGTAATGGTCCTGTCAATCATCTTCGCTCTCTGGACCGCCAGCGTTTCCGTTGCTGAAGAAATAGATGGCAAGACAGCGCTCACGCTGCTCTCCAAACCAATCAGCCGGCGGCAGTTCGTACTCGGCAAGTTCTTTGGAATCTCGTCAGCGGTCTTGGTGATCTTCGTTGTATTGGGCGCCGTGCTGCTCGCCACGATTTCCTACAAGGTCGTCTACGACGCTAGGGAGTCGTCCAACCCGACACCTACTTGGCAGGAGTGTCACGAGACCATGATCGGCGTGATGCCGGGGTTGTTTCTCGCGTTCTTGGAAACAACCGCGCTGGCGGCGGTCAGCGTGGCGATTTCCACGCGATTGCCAATGCTGCCGAACTTGATTATTTGCGGAGCGATCTACGTCCTAGGCCACTTAACTCCGCTGATGGCGCAGTCTACGGTCGGCGAGCAAGAGTTTGTGCAGTTCTTCGCGAAGGTGTTTGCCGTGGTCCTGCCGGAATTAGACCACTTCAACATTCAGGCCGCCGTGGCCGCAGGGCAACCGGTCCCGCTTGAATATCTCGCTTGGACAACACTCTACTGTGCGGTTTATTGCACGTTTGCCATGTTATTCGCGCTAGTGCTCTTCGAAGACCGCGACCTCGCTTAGAAGCCTTTCCTCCGTCGGTCAGTCGAGAAGTCCGTCGGTCAGTCGAGAAGCAAGTCCAAGCGGCGATCACTGGCCGTACCGCGCAGCTTTTCCATGGCACGGTTCGCCAGTTGCCTTACACGCTCTTTCGAGATCCCAAGTTTTTCGCCCAGCCGGCTGTAGGAAATTCGCTTGTCGGATCCGGCAAGCCCGTAGCGTCTCATCACGATGAAACGCTCTCGTTCGTCGAGTTCATCCAGCATGGAATTGACAGCCCCACTGAGTCGATTCCAATCGGCCTCGGCATGCGGGTTGATTGGCTCACTCTCGTCTTGGCAGGCATCCAAATGCTCGCCAGCACCCGTTGAGAACCGTTGTGAGTCTCGCTTGTGGTTCATCACAAGTCGATACAAGTCCCGTCGCACAGCACAGGTCGCGTAAGTGCTGAATCGGTAGCCACGCTCGAAGTCGAACTTCTCAACGGCGTGAACCAACGAGGCCAGCCCCTGGCTTAGCAAGTCGTCAAAGGCGTTCCGGGCATCTGCAAATCTACGCGCGATCGACATGACAAGCCGCGTGTTGGCCTGTAGCAAATGGTTACGCAGCTTCGTGGAGCGATCGAGGAAGTCCTCGACTTGATCGGCGAGTTCCGGCGACCGACCGAGCTTGGCACGAAGTCCGTTGGCACGAAAGCGGCAGTAGTTCATCCTGCGAAACAGAGCCTGCTCGTCTTCGGGACTCAGTAACGGTGTGGCGCAGAGGCTTTCCAAATGAGGCGGCAAGCCACCAGCAGGGGTGGCGTAGCTTGCTAACTCACCGCGCTCGATTTGGGCCACAAGAGCATTGTTATCGTCGCGGAAGTGATCGATAGCGTGAGCAAACCGCGGATTGGGGATAAAGGCGACCTCGGTCTGAAGGAGACGCTGGATGCGTTTCTTCAGGTCGGCGCGGTGTTGTGATCTGTCCTGAATGGGCTCCGTGCCCCGGTTTGACTGCCTCTTCCTCGTCTTCGTGGCCAACATGAGAAGGCTCCCCAGTGAATGATCGCCTTTGAAGTATCGACGGAAAACGTTCATAACGTTCACCTAAAAGATACGGCCGGCGGCGGGGGTGGGCAAGAGGAAAACGTTCAAAACGTGCAGAGCTAGCCGGCCGAGGACTGCCGCGCTGCTGCGAGCCACCTTCCCCTTTCGCATGGCGTGGCTAGAGTTCTTTGGAACGATCCTGGATAGTGGACCAGGCTGCTGTCTCGACTCCCTGCCTGCCGTTAACTAATCGGTTATTGATGCAACTCCTTAGCCCAAAACAAGTTGCGAAGTCCATTGGGGTTAGCGAGTCTTCATTGAAGAGGTGGTGCGATCAGGGTCACATCAAAACGGTGAAGACACCGGGGGGGCATCGCCGGATGCGTGTTGGCGATGTGGTCAGCTTTCTCAGAGAAACGAAGCGACCACTGCTCCATGCTGACCTTCTGGGCTTGCCAGCGGGCGTTGGACGAAACGTAGCCGATCAATCGTCGGCCAAGTCTCGTGTGATGGAGGCCCTGCAGCAGGGGCAAGAGAAGGTTTGCCGGCGACTGCTAATAGACCGCTACATCGCTGGCGAGACAGTCGTCGCCATCTGTGAGGACTACATAACGCCTGCCATGCATAAGCTGGGGGATCGCTGGCAGTGCGGCGAGGCGGAGATCTATCAGGAGCGGCTTGCCTGCGGGATCGTTGGAAAGACCATGCACGATTTGCAGTCGGTGCTTCCTTCGCCTGATGCGGAAGCACCGCTCGCTATCGGCGGGTCGCCTTCTGGTGATCACTATCGCCTGCCCAGCATGATGATCGAGGCGGTCTTGATGGAGCGTGGATGGAAGGCCGTATCGCTGGGCGACAATTTGCCCTACGCCACAATCCTCTCCGCCGCCCAACAACAATCCCCACGCTTGCTGTGGATCAGCATCAGTCGTGAAGGGAATCCGGACAATTGGCTTCCTGATCTTCATCACTT
The DNA here is from genome assembly GCA_965263315.1 of Lacipirellulaceae bacterium. GTDB lineage: Bacteria > Planctomycetota > Planctomycetia > Pirellulales > Lacipirellulaceae > JBCCQL01. The sequence goes on from CBDHGZ010000004.1 coordinate 613,833, forward strand.
CGCTGCCAAACTCAGCGATGAGGTGAGCTTGATCGTGGGCGGTCGGGCGATGAGCGATCTTGATTCCGAGCAAGCTGGTGAGCTGCGGCTCGGGCGCTCATTCAGCCAACTGCAAGCCTATGCCGATGAGGTGCGCAGTGAAGAACCACGGGCAGATGACGATCCCCAGGCTGAGCCCGCCTAACCCGCTTTGCGGAGACCTTGGCTTTGCCAGCCATCGAAGATCGGCAATGCTGGGGTGGCCAAAGGACCCCGGCGGCCCGCGTTACCACCATCCCAGTTGTGCTCATCAATAGCATCGAGCACCAACTCGGCAACGGCAACGGCCTCACAGCCAATTTGGCCCGTCACTCGCGGGGTGGAACCATGTTGAACCGCGCTGGCAAATTCCGCTTGCTCTAGTTCGATGGCGTTGACCGCTGGCGCCTCGTTGGTCGTCTTGACGAGCAGGTCCTCAAAGAACGACTGGCGAAGACGATCTCGCTCGATGGCCGCAAGGTCTGCGGTGTGAAATTCACGGCGCAGGACATCCTCCCTCGGCTTCACAAGCGTTGTCTGCCGGCTCGCGAAATCGATCGAAGCAAATCCTCGCGACGTGAAGACCTGCATCTCTCGTCGCATGTCGTAGCTGACGCGCGACGCGGTTAGCTGGGCAACACAGCCACTCTCAAAGCGGATTTGTGCGGTCGCCATGTCTTCGTGATCCCCCAGCACGGACACGCCCATCGCCGTAACGTCGGCAACCTGCGACTGGGCGACAGCCAGCACTAGGTCAATGTCGTGGATCATAATATCCAGCACGGCGCCAATGTCCGTCGAACGGAAGGTATAGCCACTGGTCCGGCTGGCGGTGATGTACTTGGGATCGCGGAGAGCGTCGCCGGCGGCCTCGAAGGCAGGATTGAACCGCTCGACATGACCGACTTGAAGCACGAGTTTGTTGCTGTCGGCGAGGTCGACCAACTCGCTCGCTTCGGCGGAATTCAGGGCTAGCGGCTTTTCTACCAAACAGTGAATGCCGGCCTGCAGCAGTTCCCCAGCGATGGTGCGGTGGGTAACCGTAGGCGTCGCTACAACGGCGGCATCGATCTCATCGAGCAGGGTGTGGTAGTCAGTGACTGGCCGCGTGCCAACTTCGTCTGCTAACGCATTGCGAGAGCTTTCCACGGGATCTGCTACTGCAACGAGCTCGAAGTCGTTGCTGGCTGCAGCCAACTTGGCGTGGAAACGCCCCAAGTGCCCCGATCCAATAACGGCAATTCGCACAGGTTGATTGAGAAGCGGACTCATGCTGCCCTCCGGAGTTCACGGCCGCGGCCATGGCGTCCTTGTTGTTGGTCTTCGATGAATGTCAGCAAGTGCTGAACTTCAGGCAAGATGCGGTCATTGCCACGCAGCACCTCGCGTGCAGGGTCGAGCCCAACCTTTGCTCGATAGAGCAGCCGATGGGCTTCTGCCAATGCGTCAATTGCCTGAGGAGAGAAGCTCTTACGTTTCAGTGCGACGATGTTGATGCAACGCGGTCGTGCCGGGGCGCCTTCGCAAAGCATGAAGGGCGGCACGTCGTGCAGCACGCGGCTTAAGCCCCCGACGAAGCTAAAGCTGCCGATCGTTGTGTAGTGATGCACCGCTACGCCACCCGAGAGTGACGCATGGTCGTGAACGTGAACGTGGCCACCGAGCAGCGAACCGTTGGCCATGATGATGTGATCGCCCAGCTTGCAGTCGTGAGCGACGTGGGTGTTGGCCATCAAGAAGTTGTGATTGCCCAGCCGGGTGATGCCGTCTTCTTTCTCTGTTGCGCGGTTTATGGTTACGCCTTCGCGGATCAGGTTGCCGTCCCCAATTTCAACGCTTGTGGTGCTACCGGTGTAGCTAATGTCCTGAGGCTCGCCACCAAGGACGCAATTGGGATAGACGACGTTGTTCTTTCCCAGCGTGACCTTACCCATCAAGGTCACACTGTTCAGCAAACGTGTCCCACTGGCGATCCGAACATCGGGGCCAACGATACAGAAGGGACCGATTTCAACGTCGCTGTCGATTTCAGCTCGTGGGTCGACCCACGCGTTGGTGGCGATGCTGGTGGCCATCCTTGGCTTCCTATGCGTCTGTGTTGGCGGCATCCTTGCCGCGATCAAGCTGATTTTCTTATCGTGTTTTCGCCGTGGAGTTCCAGGAGACGGCGAACTAGCTCCGCGTTGAGCCGATGACCGCTCCGGCAAGCGACGATATGCCCCACGACGGGCCGACCCGCTAACGCCAGATCTCCAACAACATCCAGAGCTTTGTGTCTGGCGCACTCGTCGGGGTAACGCAGCTGGTTCTCGATAGGGCCGCTTGGGCCATAGATCAAGAGGTCTTTCGCGGTCACGTGACGCGCGAGCCCTTGGGCGCGAATGGCGTCCGCTTCTTCTTTGAGTACGAATGTCCGCGCCGGAGCCAACTCCGCCCGGAAGGCGGTGGGAGCAATCTCAGCCACGAACCACTGAGAGCCGATCGGCGAGGTTTGGCCGTAGTCTAAGTTGTATTCCACCGACAGGCCGGCGCCGATTGGCGGACGGGCTTCGATCCAGCGATCTCCGTCGCCGCAGCGGATCGGTTGCGAAACGACCAGTGGTTGGGTCAGTGCGGCTTGTTCAATTAACCCCGCATCAGCAATGGCTTCGACGAAGGCCAATGCCGATCCGTCACAGCCAGGCATTTCGGGGCCCGAAACGCCGACCTCGCAGTTGTCGACCTCCAAGCCCGTCAGTGCCGCGAGCACATGCTCTACCATTTCGACCGAACTCTCCCCGCATTGGAGGATCGTGCGTCGGTCGGCTGGTTGCTGGAATGCCACGGCGACGGGAATCCGCGCCTTCGTCGGGAGGTCGTCGCGAACGAAGCTGAGGCCAGTTCCCGCCGAGGCGGGGCGAAACTCAACCTTCACCGCGTTGCCAGACCAGTATCCGAGTCCAGCGATCGTGGCGGGGCGAGCCAGCGTTTTCTGCGGGCGCGCAGGATTCATCGCGACGTAGCTCCCAAGCGGGGTGGTGTCCGAGATGGACCGTGAACAAAGAAATGAGCCAGCAGCACAGCGGGGGCGGAGAGACACCGCCCCGCTGTCATTGCCGACATACCCTACTGAGGCCGTGAACCACCGGGCCGCTGACTGACGGCTGTTTGACGGTTCAGGAGAGCCAGAATATCGGGGGTGATATCGATCTGGCTCTGGTACTGGACCGGTTTGTTGATGTCGCGAAGGATCGACTCGCGTTGAGCGGGATCGGCGACTTCACCGTTGAAACGCAGCACTAAGCCAATCTTCTTCTGCTGAGCGTAGTAGGCGATGGCTTTGCTAACCTGTTGATAGGTTTCGTAGTAGACCTTGGCTTCTTTCTCCAGGAAGCCCTTGCGCAATCGCTGCATGTTGAGCTGAATCTGAGCCTTCATCGTCGCCAGTTGGTCGTCGATCTGGCTAAACTCTGGCGAGCCAGGCTTGTAGCCCTTCTTCTCTTCCTCTTTCGAGAGGATCTTTTGACGCTCGGCTTCGAGCTGCTGCTCGATCTTTTGCATTTCACCCTTCATGCCGTCCATTTGCGAACGGAATTGGGTGTGGTTCTTGAAGATGTAGCTGATGTCCACCACGGCGATGCCGTATTCGGACGCCTTGGCGCCCGCCGCATTGGGGGCCTGGGCAAGAGTGGTGGTTGCTACGGTGAGCGTTAGGGCCGCAACAGCGGCAGATACGAGCGTTTTCACGTCAGCACTCCTTGCTGAGTCAGGGTCATCCGTGACCGGGTTGTGGTTCGCTGGGATCGTTCGCGGTGGCCAGAACACGGGGAATTCGTTGATTGGCCACCCCCAACTTGCGTGAGCGGGCGGTATTCTGCCGAGATGACCGTAGCGCGTAAAGGCCAGTCTGGCGGCTGCCGAGAAAACCGCTACGGGTTCCCCAATCGTTGTTGCCTGAGGCGCAAGACGCCTTGGCTTTTCGCACGCTGTGGGAACGAGCTTGCAAAACCCTACCAACACGGGGCGAGGAGCCGTAAGATTAGCAATCTGCTAGCAGGTTTTTGGTTGGGTTTGGAAAGCTCGGCCGATAGGCCAGATGTCCCCATCGCCAGCGCGGTTCTGAGGGGCAACGTTTGTTCTTTGGAGTCAGACTGTTTTGTCGTCACTGTTTGTCATTCAGGGCCGTGACCAGGGGACCCGCTTCGAGTTAGAAGAGGAGCGGTCTTCCATCGGACGTGTTGGCGCTAACGAAGTCCAACTGCATGACACGGAGGTTTCGCGAAAGCACGCCGAGCTGATTCGCAAAGGGGAAGTATTCCATCTGCGAGACTTGAACAGTTCAAACGGAACTTTCGTCAACGGCAAGCCGATTCGAGAAGCCGCGCTGAAGACGGGCGATCAAGTCCAGATGGGCCGGACGCTGATGCTTTTCACCGGCTCGCACGAGTCCCTGGCGGATAGCGACAGCCGGGTGGACATCATCGCCAGTCGCGCCGAAGACGAAGGGTCGCGCATTTTACACGCGATTAGTCAGTCGGAGGGCAGCGAGCTACTGGCCACTCCGGCGGATCAGACTCAGAGTCCTTGGTTAGCAAGGGCCAGGAGCAATCTGCAGATCATGTATCGCACGGCGCTTGCCGTGAGCCATACGTTAGACATCGATCAGTTGCTGTCGCGGATCATGGATATGATCTTCGAATGGGTTGATGCGGACCGTGGCTGCATCATGCTCAAAGACGAACAGACAGGAAAGCTTGAGCCTCGCGTGCGGCGGCACCGGCGGGGCCCCCGTGATGGAAAGTCAGAAGAGGGCGATCGCATCTCCATCAGTCAGACGATCCTCGACTATGTTGTTGATAAGCGCGAAGGTGTGCTGACTAGTAACGCAAGGGACGATGATCGCTGGAACCCGGCGCAGAGCATCGTTCGGATGGGAGTTCGAGAGGCGATCTGTGTGCCGATGCAGGGGCGCTACGACCTGGTCGGCGTGATCTACATCGATACATCGCTCACTGCCAAGCAAATCCTGCAGCAAGGTCAGGCCAATAAGTTTAGCCAGGAGCACTTGAAGCTGATGGTGGCCATTGCCCACCAGGCAGCCTTGGCAGTGGAAGACACGTCCTACTACCAAGCCATGGTCCAGGCAGAGCGCCTCGCGGCTGTTGGCCAGACCATTGCCACGCTCTCCCACCACATCAAAAACATTCTCCAGGGCGTGCGGGGCGGCAGCTATCTGATCGAGCTTGGCATGCAAGATCATGCCAAAGTTATGGCGGCAGCCGACCCTGAAGGAGACTCGGGAATCGACATCGACGCGGCCAACAAGGCGGTCTCCACTCTTCGCAAAGGTTGGAGCATTGTCGAGAAGAATCAGCAGCGAATCTCCGGCCTGGTGATGGACATGCTTACCTACAGCAAGGAGCGAGAGCCGGAGCCGATCGAAGCTGAGCTAAACGAAGTGACGGCCGACGTTGTCGAATTGACACAGACCCGGGCCAACGATGCGGGAGTAGAGTTGGTCTGGCGCCCTGGGCAGGGCTTGCCCACCATGATGTTTGACCCCGAGGCGCTGCACCGAGCGATTCTGAATGTGGTGACCAACGCAATCGATGCCTGTGAGGCGGTTCAATCAGCATCCCATGAGAAGGCAGAATCCGTCGAAGGCGCCGCATCGAGCGGGGCCGCACCGAGTGGCACAGCAGCGCGCGTAACGATCAGCACAGCCATTGACGACGAAGGCAAACGCGCCTCAGTCGTTGTTGAGGACACCGGAGAGGGGATTGCCGAAGAGGACTTGGAAACGATCTTCACAGTTTTCGTTTCCAACAAAGGGGGGCGCGGCACTGGACTTGGCTTGCCGGTGACACAGAAGATTCTCCAGGAGCATGGCGGCAAGGTGGCGGTGACCAGCAATCCCGGGTCGGGCAGTGTCTTTACGCTTGAACTCCCCGTGACGCTGCCAACCGCTGAGACGGGCGAGGGCTTTGCCGAGGCGCGTCCCGAGTCACCCGACGATGTTGAAGGCGAGCAAGACAACGTCGAGGGCGGCAACACGCTGGTGAATCCGCCGGTTGAATCGCCCTCATCCCACGCCTAGCGACCTGTCGCCGCGCGGTCGCTTCGAGCAGGCTCAAGCTTCCTTCGCTGCAGCCCCCACGAAGGGGTTGTGCTCTCGTTCATGCCCAACCGTTGTCAGAGGCCCGTGCCCTGGATACAGGGTCGCGTCGTCTTGGAGCGCGAAGAGCTTACCGTGGATTGATTCCACGAGATGTTGGTAGTTGCCGTCAAAAAAGTCCGTCCGGCCAATTCCCCCGCGGAAGATTACGTCGCCACTGATCGCATGCTGTTGGGACTCGTGTTGCAGCACGTAGGTGACGTGGCCTGCGGAGTGGCCCGGGGTTTCTAGGACGGCCATTTCCAGAGCTGCTAGCTCCAGGGTGTCGCCTTCGGCAACCACTTTATCGGCCGGTGGGCTGGTGAACGGCATCCCGAACCCCGCTGACAGGTTGCCTTCCGGATCAGTTAGTTTGTAGGCATCGCCTTGGCCGATAATCAGCGGACACTCGGGCCAGCACTGCTTTATGGCTGAGTTGCCGAAAATGTGGTCGCTATGCCCGTGGGTCAGCAGCACTGCTTGCGGAGCCAATCCGCGATCCTCAATGGCCTGAACGATCTTCCCGGGCTGCATACCTGGATCGACGATCAGGCAATCGTTGTTGCCTTCCAGCCAGAGGATGTAAGTATTCTCGTCAAAGGGGACGGAGACGATGGTCTCAACTCGAAGCATGCTAGCGGTCTGTTTGGAGGTCTTCCCGGATTCACTCTTTCGTCTGACAGGACGATCTGTCTAGGATAGAGCACCTACCACCGGCTGGCCAAGGACAGGCGACTGGTGGATCCCGCGTATCGGTGCAGTTGGTTCGCCAGCTCTACCACAAACCCGCCTAAGTACGCCGTACGGAGACGCCGGCATGTTTTTTCTTCGCTTCCAAATGGCCCTTGTCGCTGCGAGCTCAGTGCTGGCCTCAGCGGTTATTGCTCAGACCATCACGACGCAGCCAGTCTATCGCGTTGCCGGTGAACCGGCCGTGGCGTTGGCCCCGGTGACCGATGCTCAGGTCATGCCGGTGGCGGCTCAGCAGCCCGCCGCTCCGCAGGGTTCGCCCTTTGATCTCGCTCAACGGCCTGGTGAGCATCCGCTGATGCCGTGCTTGCGTTTGGCCAAGCAGGGGCTTGCCGAGATGGACCAGGGATTGCGTGGCTATTCGGCAACATTGACCAAGCGTGAACGCATTGGTGGCAAAGTGGAAGGGCCTCAGCAAATGGCGGTCAAAGTTCGCCACAAGCCCTACAGCGTTCACATGAAGTTCATTCAACCCTTCGCCGGTCGAGAGGTTCTCTACAACGAGAGCCGTAACAACGGCAAACTCGTGGCGTTGGCTCATGACTGGAAACGCCGCTTTGGCAAAGTCAAACTTGATCCCAACGGGGCGATGGCCATGGCTGGCCAGCGATACCCGATCACCATGACCGGCATTTATAACCTGACTGCCGAGCTCGTGAAGATTGCTGAGCAGGACGTGAAGTACGGGGAATGTACGGTGCGTTACCGGACGGACATTCCCGTGGACAAGCGCCCCACAACCATGATCGAAGCCACGCACCCGGTGCCACGGAGCAATTTTCGCTTCCACATTGCTCGTATCTTTATCGACAATGAGTTGCGAATTCCGGTGGCGTACTCCGCCTACAGTTGGCCCACCGCCGCCGGCGGCAAGCCCGTCTTGGAAGAGGAGTACATCTACACCAACGTGAAGCTCAACCCGGGGCTTACCGACGCCGATTTTGACGAGACCAACCCGAATCTGTTTCGGTAGTCTCGTTTAGGCCGAATCGGCTTGCTGAATAGCGTACAGATGAGATTCAGTGCGCAGTAGCATGACCCCCTCCACTACGGCCGGAGTGGCCATGATACGACCATCAAGACGGTTGATCCCCACCTCTTCTGGCCCACTGGGGGTATCACGCATGACGGTTGCCTTGCCGCCCCGGGCGAAAAAGTAAACTCTCTTGCCCGCCACGATTGGCGACGCCGAGTACTTGCCGCCCAGCCGCGCTTGCCAAATTCGTTTGCCCGATGCCGTGTCAAGGCACACCCCCACGCCGTCATCACTGACGGTGTAAAGATGGTTGCCCACGAGAAGCGGTGAAGGTTGGGTTGGGGTCTGACGACGGCTGGTCCAGTCGACATGGGTCTCGGTGATGTCTCCCTCACCACCCAGGCGGATGGCGTACATCTTTTTCTCGGGATAGCCGCTGGAGAAGTAGACCCTTTCGCCGTCAGAGACGGGCCGTGGCACAACGGAGAACCCACTCCCATGATCAACACGCCAGATCTCGTCGCCGGTCTGCGGGTCGTAGGACACGATCCACTGGGCGCCGGTTACCACCAGTTGGTCTTGTCCTTGGTAGCTTAGCAGCAGCGGTGTGCAGTAAGACTTGCGAAAGTCTGGCTCGGTTTGTCGGATAGGAGGCCGATCCGTTTTCCAAGCAAGCTCGCCGGTTTGTTTGTTTAGCGCCGCGACGTACTGCTGATCCGCGCCATCGCAAGTGAGCACCATCAAATTCTTATACAGCACGGGCGAACTGCCGGGCCCCACGTAGTGCTGCAAGGGCAAAGTCTTTCGCCACAAGACTTGCCCCGTCGAGGTGTCGACACAGGCATTTCCATAGGTTCCAAAGTGACAGTACAGTCGCCCCGGTTCGAGAACTGGCGTGGGAGAGGCATAGCTATTAAGCGAATGGATCGAGTTGACCTGTTCGACTGAGAACATTGGCGCTGTTTTGAGAATTGCCCCGGTGTGCCGGTCAAGGCAGATCGCTTCCAGGGAGAGCGACTGGGCGAGCACCATACTGAGGTTCGTGCTCTTCGCAAACCCAAGCGACTTGTCCTTCGCTTCCGCCTTGCTGGCAAGTTGCTCAATGGCGGTGGTGACCCAAACCTGGTCACCCATCACCACGGGCGAAGACCAGGCCCGGCCGGGCAAGGCGACTTTCCAGAGGATGCCATCGTCCTCACTCCAGCTTGTCGGGGCGTCACCGGAGCTGACAATCCCTTGCTGACTAGGGCCGCGAAATTGAGGCCAATCCTCCGCCATGCCTTCTATGGCGAGACTAGCAAGGACAGCGGTGTAAGCGACGAAGCGGGAGCAGCGGAAAGACATGGCGGGTTCCGGGGTAGGAGGGACCCGGGATTATACCACCACGCCACGCGGGGTGAAGTTGCGAGAGTTTTTGTTAATACGCATTGTCTTGCCGCAACACTACCAGAACGGTTAACGCAAGGATTTTTAGGTCCATCCAGAGCGACCATCGCCGGATGTACTCCAAGTCGAAACGAACGCGGCCTTCCATCTTGTCGAGAGTTTCCGTTTCGCCGCGATAGCCGCGGACCTGTGCCAGCCCCGTAATACCTGGCTTCACCTTGTGGCGTAGCATATACCCATCGATCAGCGATCGGTACTGCTCGTTGTGGGCCGTGGCATGGGGCCGAGGGCCTACCAAGCTCATTGTGCCTTCAATCACGTTGAAAAGCTGAGGGAGTTCGTCCAACGAAGTACGCCTGAGGAGGCTTCCCAAAGGCGTAATCCGCGCGTCATTCCTGGTAGCCTGTTTAACTTGCCCGCCGTTTTCTTGGACGCGCATGCTGCGGAATTTCCAGACCAGGATTTCCCGTCCATCAAGCCCGTAACGCTTCTGGCGGAAGAACACCGGCCCGGGACTAGTGAGCTTGACGGCCACAGCAATCATCATCATCGGTACGCTGAGAATCGCTAGCAGTCCGGTGGCTAAGGATACATCGGCGAGGCGCTTCACCAGACCATCGACACCGTAAAGTGGCGTCTCGTGAACGCTGACCACAGGCAGCCCATCAATGTTCGTCCAGCGGGCGTGAACCAACTCGAACACGAAGAAGTCTGGCACAATGTAGACGCTGGCAGTGGTGTCCGACAGCTGAGACAAGACTTCGCGAATCCTCTGCTCGGCACGCATGGGAAAAGTGATGTAGATGGTGTCGACCTCTCCGGATCGTGCCTGATGCACAAGATGCTGAATCGAGCCGACTCGGCCGCCGATCTTACGTGGCATTGCGATGGTCCGAGTTGGCGGGCGGTCGTCATAGAACCCCTCCACCTTGAAGCCAAGCCCTGGCGATGCGTCGAGATTCTTCGCCAGCTGGACGCCCAACTCGTTGACGCCACAGATGGCCACACGTCTGGTGTTCATCCCTTGCGTTCGAAGCAGATGCTGGACAGCGCGGAGGATGACTCGCAGCGCGACCATCGCCAGCGGCGCCCCGAGGATCCACAGCAGCTTTGTCGCGTAGCTGAAGCGAACGTTGTAGGTGGTAATCAGACCGATCCCAAGCAGCACGGCAACCACGTATGCCCAGGTGGTGGTGATACAAAGGATCTCCGGCCGTAGCCTGGCGCCTCGCCAGCTGCGATACAGCCCCGTCATCTCGGCCACGACATGCATGGCCAAAACCGTAGCCGCAGAGATGGCGAGCCATTCGTTCGCAATTGAGTGGCCCGCTTGCTCGCCCAAGGGCGTTGCCTGCAGAGACCCGTAGAGGACAAGGCTGGTCACCACCATGTCCAGCAAGCGATGGATGCTGTTCAGTCCCGGTTTTTGCTGGCGGATGCCGTGGCTTAGTGGATTCATGATCATCTGTTAGCAGGGGTAGTTGCTTAATTGGTATCGCGCGTGCTCAGGGATTCCCAAAGAGCAGTTGGTGAGCTTCTTGCGCACTCGAACAACGCTGCGGCTCAACGGCTGAACCCTTTGGTGATGACAGCACACGAACGTCGACGACCCGTTGTTCAGGAACTGGCCAGTAGAGCGTGGTCGAGAGACCACGGATTCGTAACCAACGGGTGGTCTCTCTGGGAGCGGATATCAGATGACCAGTCCACTGCTGGCCATTGTTCAGCGTGATGGTTACCAGAGGCCGCGGAGACGCTGCTATCGCCGGTGAGGTTGAGTACGACGAGCGTCCGCTTGCCGTGTACAGGGCCAGAGCAATCCAAATGAAGAAACTGGCCATGCAGACAGGGCTCGGGGCGAGGGGGCTCTTACTCGGAACGGAAGCCCGAAAGAGCAATCAACATGCCACCCTGGCCAATGCCGCAAGAACGATGAAAACCGGGCCTCTGGCGTCGTCCCGCGGCGACATAGCCGCCTGGTGTGTTGCTTTCTGGCAACAAGGCCAAGGAACTCTCAGCTACCTGCCAGCGTCCAACTGGCGTATCTTTGACGGTGAGCAATCGGCCTCCGTAGCAAATTGAAAGTTGTTCAGGTTGGGACAGATCTTGATAAGGCGCACATCCGTGAAGAATCACCAAACTGTCGCAAGGCCCCGTGGCCGAAGCTACGCAGCCGCGATTTGCACGCTAGCCGCTCTGGCTCTTTCTAGCGCGATGGCTCCCGGGGCCGCGGCGGAAGAGGGGGCTAAGGCAGCGTACGAAAAAGGCAACTTTGCTGACGCCTACCAGGCGTTTCGATCTCGCCTGTTAGCAGGCACAAGTGAGTCAGCCCCGGACGATCTGCGGTTGGCGGTCGATTGCCTGGGCAGACTGAATCGCTTGGCGGAAGCCGATGATCTGATCGAAGCGGTGGTCCAGCAGTATGAACGAGACTGGCGAGTGTTAGACAAAGCCGCCTGGGCTTATGGTCGCTTACCCAACTACGGAAACCTGATTGATGGTGAGTTTCGTCGCGGGCGGCAACGTGGGCGGTCGAAAACGGTCAACACGAGCCGCCGCGATCGTGTCCGGCGAATGCAGCTTTGCTTGCAGGCGATTCAACAAGCGAAACAAGTTGACGAACAAGAAGAAGCCGCGCGGGTTTGGCGGCAGCTTGCGGAGTTGACAGGAAGTGGGGCAGGCGGGGCGTGGGCAAGGCAGTTGCTCACCGACGTCACGTCCTTGCCACCCTATGAGGAAGGATGGGGCGACGGCGACAGCTTCAACTCTGCACCGGCAAACGAAGCGGGCGAACCTGTCCTCTACGATCTTCCGAACAGCTGGGAAGCTGCTGCCAACGACGGCGAACGTTGGCGATGGTGTTGGTCGCAGGCGGCACGCTGGAACCGCAACCTGCGTTTCGACGAACTCGCCATGCGGGCCAAGTTTTCTCGAAATCAGTTTGGCGTGCAGACGCTTGGCAACTCGTTTCGCGCCGCCATTGACGGAGATCTTTCCAAAACCAGCTCTAGCATCTTGGCGCTGCATACTCTGGTAGATGGCGAAACGACCGCCAAGCTCGCCAACGGAATCCGGCGGTTCGAGCTACCCGATGACCATCACTACCTTGCTCTGTACAAGAAGTTGCTTGACGAAACGGAAGCGAATGGCGACTTCAGCCGTGCCGCCATTGCCGCAAAGCTGCTGGCAGACTGTTACCTGGACCGGCGGCAGTTTCCTCAGGCCGCCAAGCACTACAGGAAAGCGAAGTCTCTAGCACCACGACCAGCTGCGCGAAATGACTTGCAGCGCCAATTAGATCAAATCACCGGCGCCTGGGGAGAGTTTGAGTCGGTGGTCACCCAACCCGCCGGTCAGGGAGCCACGATCGGCTTTCGCTATCGAAATGCCAGTCAGGTGGACCTGACCGCCCAGCCGATTGACACCGCACAGCTGCTGAGCGACGTCCGCAAGTACCTTGAAGCGAAGCCTGGCAAGCTTGACTGGCAAAAACTCGACGTTGCCAACATTGGGTATCGGATCCTCAAGCAAGATCTCAAGCGCTACGTGGGCCAGGCAACTGCTACCTGGAAAGTCGACCTGAAGCCCGCGGCGGACCACTTCGACAAACAGACCACTCTGTCAACGCCGCTGCAAGCGGCTGGCGCTTATTGGGTCACCGCCAAAGTAGCCAACGGAAACACTTCACACATCGTGCTTTGGGTGGCTGATACGGCGATCGTCCGCAAGCCGCTTGGCGGGCAGATGCTGTACTTCGTGGCGGATGCGGACACAGGCGATCCGCTCCAGGGCGTTACGCTTGAGCTGTTCGGCTTCCAGCAAGTCAACAATCCCAGGAAGCCGAATGACTATCGGGTAGAGACTTCGCGTTTCGCCAAGAAGACCAGCCTCGACGGAACTGTGGTGCTAGATGTCAAGCCGGAGGAATTGACACCCGAGTACCAGTGGCTGGCCATTGCGACCAACGACGCCGGACGTCTTGCCTACTTAGGATTCGATGGCGTCTGGTCAGCACAGCATCGATCTCGCCCAACCGATCGTGCCACGGCTTACGTCATCACAGACCGACCTGTTTATCGTCCGGAGCAGACCGTCAACTTCAAAGCCTGGGTGCAACGCGCTCGCTATGGAGCGAAACAAGAGGTGTCTGAATTCGCTCATCAAGCTTTCCGAGTGAAGTTGTTTGACGCCCAGAACGAAGAGGTATTCTCAGAGACGCTCACGGCGAATGCCTACGGCGGCATCGAGGGCCGATACGCCTTACCACGCCGAGCGGCCTTGGGGCGGTACCGCATCGTTGTTGAGGGGCAAGGGCAGGGGTCTTTTCTCGTCGAAGAGTATCGCAAGCCCGAGTACGAAGTCACCATCACGGCCCCGCAAGACAGCGTTGCCTTGGGGGATTCATTTGAGGCGCGCGTCCGGGCGGTCTACTACTTTGGCTCGCCAGTGACCAACGCCAAAGTGAAGTTTAAGGTGACGCGCACTGCTCGCCAGGCAAACTGGTATCCGCCGTCGCCCTGGGACTGGCTCTATGGGCCAGGCTATTGGTGGTTTGGCCAAGACATGCCGTGGTACCCCGGTTGGCAGCAATGGGGTTGTTGGGCGCCAACACCTTCTTGGTTCGATCGTGGCTGGGAGCCGCCCGAGATCGTGGCTGAAGGCTTTGCCGAGCTCGATGCCAAAGGGGAGTACGTCATCCCTGTCGACACCGCTGCCGCCAAAGAGCTTCATGGGGACAGCGACCACAGCTATCAGATTCAAGCCGAGGTGGTCGATGCATCGCGACGCACGGTCTTAGGCTCAGGCGAAGTCTTGGTTGCCCGGAAGCCGTTTCAGGTGTTCGTTTGGCCTGATCGCGGTCACTATCGCGTTGGCGATACGATCACAGCCCAAGTGACGGCGCGGCGTCCTGACGGTCAGGCTGTGGCTGGACTCGGTAAACTGCGGCTGTTGCAGATTACCTATCCGGATGGCGTGGAAGCTCTGCCCAAGGAAACCGAGGTTGGACAATGGGAGCTCGCCGTGTCGGCCACGGGCATCGCCGAGCTGCAGATCAAGGCGTCCGAGCCGGGGCAGTATCGTGTCGTCTACGAGCTAGCCGACACGGACTCCCGAACAATCGAAGGGGCCCACCTCTTCTCGGTCGCAGGGCCAAGCGCCGAGGGGTCGCAGTTTGTTTACAACGATTTGCAGATCACGCCAGACTCAAGGGACTATCAACCGGGGGACACCGTCAAGCTGCGCATTGATCGCAATCGTACCGGCGGCGCTGTGTTGCTATTCCTGAGACCCTCAAGTGGCGTCTATCCGCTGCCTCAATTGGTTCGACTTGATGGCAAGTCTACCGTGGTGGACGTGCCCGTAGCGGTGGAGGACGCCCCGAACTTCTTCATCGAAGCGGTCACGGTGGCAGGAGGCCGTGTTCACCGAGCGATTCGAGAAATTGCGGTTCCCCCGCAGAAGCGGATGTTGGAGGTCGAAGTGTTGCCTTCTGCCGCAGCTTTTCAGCCGGGGCAGGAAGCCACTTACAAGTTGCGTTTGACGGACGCCTCTGGCGAGCCATTTGTGGGAGAGACGGTCATAGCCGTCTATGACAAGAGCGTTGAGTACATTGCTGGTGGCTCCAACATGGAAGACATCCGCAAGCATTTCTGGGGCTGGCGACGCACCCACTCGCCCGGCGGCGAAACGAGCCTTGCCCGTGGCGGCGGAAACCTTTTGGCCAGCCCGCGAGATCGCATGCAGAGGTTGGGGGTCTTTGGTGACGTGATTCCCCCCAAGCTTGGGGGCAAGGACCGCTTCGGCCTGGCGCGCTCGGATCGCAGCGGTAGAAGGCGGCCCGTACCAGGTGCCATTCCAATGATGCCCTTGGCAGCAGCTGCTGAGCAGGCTAACGATGGTGAATCGGGTGCTGGGGCAGAGCGGCTCGTTACGCCTGCGGTCCGAGAGAACTTTGCAGACACGGCCTGCTGGGTCGCTAGTCTGCAGACGGACGAAAGTGGGATTGCCGAAGTCAGCTTTCCCATGCCCGATAGCCTGTCAACGTGGAAAGCCCGAGTTTGGGCCATGGGGCACGGCGCCAGGGTGGGGGAGGGCACTGCTGAAGTCGTCACGCGCAAGAACCTGATTGTTCGCTTGCAAACGCCGCGCTTTCTGATCGAGCGTGACGAAGTGGTCTTCTCCGCAAACGTTCACAACTATCTGGACGCCGCCAAGCAGGTGGTTGTCCGGCTAGAGATTGACGGCGACCAGCTTCAGATTCCCTCCCTCACGGAGCAGACCATCGAAGTTCCACCGGGGGGCGATCGACGTGTTGACTGGCGGCTCACAGCGGTAAAGCAGGGCGTGGCGACCGTCCGCGCCGTGGCGCTTACCGATCAGGAATCCGATGCAGTGCAGCTTGCCGTTCCAGTTCATGTTCACGGCTTCGAGAAAGTGGAGTCCTTCAGCGGTGTCCTTGCCAGAGAAGATCAGCTGGGGGCCTTCGAATTCGCGATCCCCGAGCAACGTCGGCCCGAACAAACGTTGTTGGAAGTCAGTTACTCACCATCGCTAGCCGGCGCCATGCTTGAGGCTGTGCCGTATCTGATTGACTACCCCCATGGCTGCACAGAACAGACCCTCAACCGCTTTCTGCCTGCCGTGCTGACGCAGCAAACCCTCCGGAAGATGGGGCTCGACCTGGCCGAGCTGCAGACGGAACGCAAAGCCCTCGATCCGCAGCGCCAACCTGACGGGCAACAGGCTTGGCAGCGTACGCAGCAGAACCCCGTCTTCGACAAAGAGGGACTCGATCAAGTGATCGAAAGCGGTGTGCGGAGGCTAACCGATATGCAGCTCTCTGACGGCGGCTGGGGGTGGTTCTCGGGCTACGGCGAGCGGAGTACGCCCCACACCACGGCGGTCGTTGTTCGTGGCCTTCTTGTGGCTCGTGAGAACGACGTGGCCATTGTCCCTGGTGTACTTGAGCGAGGCCTAGGGTGGCTTACGCGGTACCAACGTCAACAACTCCGCAGCATCGAAAACGTCGATCAGAACGGGAAGCCGCTCAATCCCGATCAATCTCATAAGCCAAAGGCTGACAATCTCGACGCGCTGGTACATCTCGTCCTGACCCATGCCGGCAAAGCAAGCGATAAAATGCGCGACTACCTCTATCGCGATCGCACGCGCCTTACGCCGTACTCCTTGGCAATGCTGGGCGTCGCGTTACATGGGGAGGGAGACCAAGTTGACAAGCGCGACGCGGTCATTCGGAATCTCTCGCAGTTCCTGGTAACCGACCAAGAGAACCAAACCGCCTATCTCAATCTGCCTGGTGACGGCTGGTGGTACTGGCATGGAAGCGAGTTCGAAACCCAAGCTTACTTTCTCAAGCTACTGGCCCTGACAGAACCAGATGGCGACACCGCGGCCGGTCTTGTGAAGTATCTCCTCACCAATCGACGGCACGCGACTTATTGGAATAGCACCCGCGATACAGCATTGGTGATCGAAGCCATGGCGGATTACCTACAAGCCACGGGCGAGGGTCGGCAGCAGCTGACCGTGGAGGTTTGGCTTGACGGACAAAGGCGCAAAGAGGTTGTGATTGACGCGGACAACCTACTCACGTTCGATAGTCGCTTCGCGCTTTCGGGGCTCGACCTGCAGCCAGGCCGCCATACTCTTGAGCTTCGCAAGCAGGGCTCCGGTCGGTTGTATTGGAGTGGTCGACTCGCGAATTTCACGATGGAGGACGATCTGCGCGCCGCGGGACTTGATGTGAGGGTCCAAAGAAAGCTCTACAAGTTGGCGCCATCCCGTCAGCAGGCCGCGGTAGCAGGCGCGCGTGGCCAGGTTGTGCGAAAAACCGTTCAGGGGTTTGAGCGGCTTCCCATCACGAACCTGGCCTCCGTAGAGAGCGGTGACATTGTGCAGGTAGAGTTGACACTAACGAGCAAGAACGACTTCGAGTACTTGGTGGTGACCGACCACAAGCCGGCGGGTTTCGAGCCCGTTGATCTCCGCAGTGGCTATACGGGCAACGAACTGGGCGCCTATGTCGAGTATCGTGATGCCGAGGTCAATTTGTACTTAAGAAGACTCGCACGAGGCCAGCGCAGCGTCAGCTATCAACTGCGTGCCGAGGCGCCTGGGAAGTTTAGCGCATTACCCACCGAAATCTCCGCGATGTACGCGCCGGAGCTGCGCGGCAACAGCGACGAGATCAAGGTCCGCGTTCAGTCGGCCCCTGTTTCCGATGAAACTGAGGTAGCCACCCCTGCTCGCTAGTTGGCGGCCACGGTAGAATCGGTCCCTCCAAGCCGTGGCGGATTCGATCCCTCCGCCACAGGGCTCATGCATCCCTCGCTCGCAAGAAAAGGCTTCCCGCCGTGTCGACTGTTGCCCAGGAGCAAGTGCTCGTTGTTCCCACCGCCGTGTTTCACCAAATCGGACACTTTCAGGGCTTTACCAGCGACGTTGATCGCTACCTGCCGCGGCTTCTGAACTGCGGCGAGTTGAGCTACCGCCCGCGAGGCGTGATGGAAGAGGACCCGAACTTCAAGCAACTGATCCCTTACGTGGTCTTCAGACATACCGACTCTGCTGGCAATGTCACGATTTTCAACTACCAACGCGGTGGCGGAAGTGGCGAAGCTCGACTCCGGACAAAGCGCAGCGTCGGTGTTGGCGGTCATATCTCGACGGTTGATGTTCTGGAGGATTCTACGGCGGCAGAATCAGCCGAGGTTTACCGCCGTGGCTTGGAGCGGGAACTCAGCGAAGAAGTCGTCATTGAGTCCCCCTATCAGGAAACGTGCTTAGGGCTCATCAACGACGATGAAACCGATGTCGGCAAAGTGCACTTGGGCGTGGTTCACGCTTTCGACTTGGAGGCAGCCGCCGTTAGGCCGCGGGAAGACGACATCCAAGACACCGGCTTTAGTCCGCTGGATGCCATATCGGCTGAGATCGACCGCTACGAATCGTGGTCTCAGATTGCTGTCAGGGCATTGGTTGACCTCCAGTAGTGGCCGCGACCCTGCTGTTCGGTCAGGGGCCTTGGCTTACAATTCTTGCGGGGGATACGTCGGTCCCTACTGCGAGTCGCAGGAACACTTAGCCACGCCGCGGATGGCTGTTTGAGCACTTCTTGGGCTCGAGCTGGTCACGCCTACTCAAGAACCGGGTACGGTTCGTTGCCGGTCCCCTTGCATGCCCCGATCGTCCCTCTACCTAGACAACCACGCGACCACGTGTGTCGATCCACGCGTAGTTGAAGCCATGTTGCCGTGGTTCAGCGAGCAATATGGCAACGCGGGCAGTGTGGGACATCCCTACGGAGAGCTTGCGGCGGAGGCCGTGCAGAGTGCGCGAGCCACTATCGCTCGTGCCGTTCACGCCTCGGCAGATGAAATTGTTTTTACCAGTGGTGCGACGGAGAGCAATAACCTGGCGATCCGCGGCGCTGCCCTTCATCGGCGTCGCCGTGGTAATCATCTTGTGAGTGTCGCCACCGAGCACCGGGCCGTACTTGATCCGCTGCGGCGACTGCGGCGAGACGGGTATGAGGTGACCCTGCTTGATGTCCAGCCGCATGGTTCTCCCCAATCGGGGTGGCTCGATCCAGCCAAGGTGGCGTCCGCATTACGTGAAGAGACGGTGTTGGTCTCAGTGATGCTGGCCAATAACGAGATCGGCGTGATTCAGCCGCTGGCTGACATCGCAGCGTGCTGCCGGGATCGTGGGGTGCTGCTGCACTGCGATGCCACTCAAGCAGTCGGTAAGATTCCGGTTGATGTGGCGGCGCTCGGCGTTGATCTGATGAGTTTCTCGGCCCACAAACTCTACGGCCCCAAAGGAGTGGGGGCCCTGTATGTGCGCTCCGGAAGCCCGCGGATTCGACTGGAGCCACTGATCTTTGGGGGTGGCCAAGAGTCTGGTCTACGCAGCGGTACACTCAACGTGCCGGGCATCATCGGATTCGCCAAAGCGATTACCCTGTGCCTAGAAGAGAATCCTGGCGAAGCGGCTCGCCTGGCAAAGCTCCGCGACGACTTGGCGCAGGGGCTGATCGAATCGGTAGGGAGCCTGGAAGTCTGCGGTCCAGCACTGGAGGGTTCCCCTGATACCAGTGTCCGCCTGCCCGGCAATTTGATGATTTCCACCGGAGACGTCGATGGCGAGGCGGTGCAAATGCGGTGCCCCGGCTTAGCGTTTAGCACGGGGGCGGCGTGTTCTTCAGCCGAACCAGGACCGAGTCACGTGCTGCGTGCGCTCGGGATGACGGAGGATGCGGCTCGCAGCAGCCTCCGGTTTGGCCTGGGCCGGTTTACGACCGACCAGGACATCGCCGCCGCAGTCGAGCAGCTCTCCGCCACGATTTTTGGGCTGAGAAACCTCTAGGCAGGCGGCCAGCGGGCAGCTTAGCCTTTCCGTCCAAAGGCCCTTGGTATACTCTCTAGGTAGAGAGTTATTGGATGCAATCCTTACGAGCGCAGGCGTTCGGCCTGGGCCGATGAATCCTTAGAGTGGAGGTTTCCCATCATGGGTCTGTTGCTTACCGAGCGTGCCGCCGAAGAAGTTAAGCGGATCATGGAATCCCAAGAGCTAGCCGCGGCAGCTGTCCTGCGGGTTGGTGTTACTGGTGGCGGCTGCAGTGGATTTAGCTACGCGCTGGGTTTTGACGACTCTTTTAGCGCCGAGGCCGACAGCAAGTTCGACTGCCATGGCGTGGATGTGGTCGTTGACAAAAAGAGCGCTTTGTATCTCGACGGCACCACGATCGACTTCTACGACGGCATCGAAAAGCGGGGCTTCACGTTCGACAACCCCAACGCCGTTAAGTCTTGCGGCTGCGGCAGCTCGTTCCAGGCATAGTCCTGCCAGCGATAGAAATATCTGAACAACAAGCCGCTGACGGCTGTCGGCGGCTTGTTGTGTTTTTGGGCGCGCCGTTCTGACCGTCATAACCGGTAGGCTGCCGGCGACTGTCGGGATTTGCCCTACGATGGTCGTCCTGGGTCGGGGCGCCCTAACCAATTGCGAGCTAGCCTTTAGGTGTGGCCAGGGAGCGGCCACGCACGCGGTCTTTCCTGTCGAGTCGCCGAATGAGCTCTTAGCCATGCGAGCAGTTCTGAATTTCCTGCGCTGCGAAGACGGCCCAACCGCGGTCGAGTACGCGGTGTTGCTCGCCATGATCGTGCTCGCTTGTGTGGGCGCCGTGAATACGATGGCAAACGCTACAGCCAGTAGCTTTGATGACTCGGCAACGCAGCTCAACGGTGTGTTGGGTTCGTAATGGCGTTCGCATTCTAGTGCGAACCCGCCAATTCGCCGGCATTTGGCGACCACTGTAAAGGCCATGCGGCTACTGGCCGATAGCTCCTGTGTGGTTGACCACATTGCTGCGACCAAAAGAACGATCAGCGCGGCTCTTCCTGCGCCCGGGACGACCTGCCCCAGTCCCAGCGGGGAGGAGCCGCGCTTTGTCTGAAAAGTGAGGCGCGGACGTAGCTTTATAGAATCAGCATGGCGTCGCCATAGCTGTAGAAACGGTACCGTTCTTCCACTGCCAGGCCATAGGCTTCCTCGGTCAGCTTGGTTCCAGCAAAGGCCTGCACCAGGAGCAAGAGCGTGGTGCCAGGAAAGTGGAAATTCGTCATCAAGGCATCCACCGCCAGGAAGTCACACGGCGGTCTTAGGAAGAGATCTGTCTCGCCGCACCAAGCCGACAAGCTGCCTGTTGACTTGCGGGCGGCGGTCTCCAAGGTGCGCACACACGTGGTCCCCACGGCAACCGCACGGCCGCCAGCTTGACGGGTTTCTTGAATGGCACTTGCAGCCGAGTCGTCCAACTCGCACCACTCGGCATGCATCTCGTGTTGGTCGATGCCACCCTCGCCGATGGGGCGAAATGTTCCGAGTCCGACGTGCAGCGTAACGGCTGAAAACTGGACGCCAACGTGTTCCAGGCTTTGCAGCAGCGGCTTCGTGAAGTGAAGTCCGGCAGTGGGTGCTGCGACTGCTCCCGGACGCCGAGCGAAGACGGTTTGGTAGGTGTCTACATCGGCATCGCTCATATTGCCGCCGCGGATGTATGGCGGCAGCGGTACCCGGCCAAGTTGCTGCAGGGCTTCCTCTGCCGGGCGGTCCGAATCCAAGTGGCCCAGCCATTGGCCGTGCTCCAGCTTTTCCAACAGCCAGAGCTTGTCGACGACTCGGCCTTCGCGGTCCTGTAGGGCAATCGCAGTCCCGGGCTCCAGGCGTCCTCGTGTCTTGCACACTAGCCGCCAGTGTCCCTCAGCGTCGCTGGAAAGGTAGAGCCCTTGCCAGCGCCCCTCCGTGCCAATCCGTTTTCCAATCAGCTGCGCTGGCAGCACGCGGGTATTGTTGAGAACGAGCCGGTCGCCCTTGCCCAGAATCTCTGGAAGATCTCGCACGTGATGATGAGTGATACGACTGCTGGCCCGGTCGACGACCATCAATCGGGCGTCAGCACGATTGCTCAACGGCTGTTGCGCAATGAGGTCTTTCGGCAGTTCGTAGTCAAGAAACAGATCGCGATCGGTCATCGATAACTTGGCGGCAGGGGGAGCTAGCACGTAATGTACGGGAAGGGCCCATCGTATCCGAGCGTATCCCTCAAGGCGATCCGGCCCCCCTAACACCAAGTGCTTGGCGGACTCTCCGCCCAGAGAAAAAAAGTTGGGCAGTTCAACATTGGCGTAACTCTTGACCCACGTAGGTCCCGAGCGTGCTGTCGCTGAACAAAGTCACATTGCTGGCGCCCGTCTGTTTCTGTTGACCCCACGTGCCAACGTTCTAGGCTGATCAAAGTCAACTGAATCGAGGTCGGTGGGTGGTCCGCAGCCTGCCGGCAACGAACCAGCCGAAGCGAGTGATGGCCACGCACTGCTTCATCCTCCATCGAGGGCTGCTGGTTCGCTAAGCTCGGCGCACGGACGCGTACCGAGCCGCGGAAGTGGGGCGTGTTCCTTCAAGGGGCGAACCACGGCGTCGACAAAACCCTCAGCCGCAGGACGCAGCTGGGGCGACGCTGCCAAGAGCCGCGATCTAGCGGTCCGGGCCATTGCAGGCACTGGGCTCTAGCTACTCGCGACGTTGCTTGCTAGCGTACAGGGTCGTGCACAGCAGGAACATCCATTGCCACCCGCTCGGCTTCCTGCTATCTCTCCCCGCTGGCCTGTGCCACCATTGACTGTATGCCGCTGCACGTCCCGGTAATGCCGCAGGAAGTTCTCCAGGCCCTCCAGGCGAAGCCTGGTGACGTCCTGCTGGATGGAACCTTAGGCGGTGGCGGGCATACACAGTTGCTAGCAGGCCAAGTTGCCCCGGACGGACAAGTCATATCCCTTGATCGTGACGAACAAGCAGTGGCTGAAGCCGAGGGTTGGGCGTCAGCCATCAATGTGGTCCTAGCGCACGCAAATTACGCCGATGCTCCAGAGGTACTTGACGAGTTAGAGCTCCAATCCGTAGACGGGATCGTCCTCGACCTGGGCCTCTCCAGCGACCAACTGGCCGACGACGAGCGTGGCTTCAGCTTCAGCAGCGAAGGTCCGCTTGACCTGCGGTTCGATACCACCCGCGGAGAACCCGCATGGCGGTTGCTGCAGCGGCTAAGCCAGCAGCACTTGGCCGACCTGATTTACCAGCACGGAGAAGAACGCCATAGCCGGCGGATCGCCAGGCGCATTATCGAGCACCGGCAACGCGAGCCAATCCGCACAGCACAACAGCTGGCGGACATTGTTCGACATGCCACGCCCCGCAATTACGAAGCAAGAATTCACCCAGCGACAAGAACGTTCCAAGCACTACGAATCGCCGTCAACGAAGAGCTCGTATGGCTCGACACCGCCCTGAAGCGATTGCCAGATTGTTTAGCCCCCGGCGGCCGGATGGCCATCATCAGCTTCCACTCGCTTGAAGATCGCCGAGTCAAACAAGCCTTTCGATCCGACCCACGCTTGGAAGTGTTGAGCAAGAGACCATTGTTACCCACCGAGACAGAAATAGACGAGAACCCTCGGTCGCGCAGCGCAAAGCTCCGCGTTGCCCAGAGAGTGCCCCACGCCTTGATCAATTAACTGAAACGACAGGTCAGCGTCGTCGAGACGTTGTCCATGGTCGGCAGGAAGCCGCCCAGACTGCATGGATGCTATGTCGAGTAAACCTTTGAAGAAGCGTTTGGTTGCGATCAGCGTTGGTACTTCTTTGACCGTGGTTACGGGCCTGCTGCTAGCGGTCGGTTTCTTTGCGGTAAGATGGCTCGCGGGAGACGCCGGCACTCCGCAGCTTACGATTGCACCGCAGGGATCGATAGGAAATGCCTCTTCCACGACCGAGGCTAGCCGCCAAGAAGTGCAGGTAAACGAAGCCTCGCCACTCGTGCTGCTGCCACAGTCGGGCTCGAGCGTTGTTGACCATGATCCAACGCCTCTGGAAAGTCCTTTGACCGTACCTGACTGGGACTACCCGGCGCCTGCAGAACCTCGCAACGCTCGTAGCGACCTGGGCCCGCGTTACCGATAGTGCCGGACGCGAGACCAGGCACTCCTAATCCAAGGCAATGGTTCGCGCCAGGGGTTGGAGAACCGAGTCGACCACGTAGTTGTCGACCGCGTCGCGACACAGCGATTGCAAGCTGCTGAGGGCATCGTGGTAGCTCATGCCTGTCTCCAGGCTGCCATACCTTCGGGCCGTAACATAAACGCTGAGCTGATCCTCGGCGTACTCGCCGCTGCGGATATGATACGGTGTGGTCCGCGTTTCTATATGCACGCGGCAATGCGTCCGGCAGTCTTCATCGACGGCAATGGTAACGCTCGGCTCATGAGTTATGAAGGTGGCTCCTGGCATGCCGGCGAGCTTCTCGAATCCAGGGCAAACGCCCAGGGCCTCGGTGACCAGCAGATTGTGATTACCGCGGTAGCTAAAGTCGAAACCCATCAGAAAGTCGAGCGCTTCGCAGTCGAGCGGGCTGACCGACAAGACATAAGGGGCTAATTCCAGAGCATGCGTATGCTGCTCAACGGCTTCGCCAAAGGAGCTTGGGTTAACGCACCCCGATGCAATTCGGCGCGACTCCAGCGAGCACCACCGGTAGGCGCCGCTATCTTTGTCCTCTTCCAGGACGAAGTCCCCCTTCTCACGCGAATAGAAGTTCCGCATCTCGGGAAACTTCTTCTGCATCTGTTCGGCAAAATGCAGAACCGTCTCACGCCCACCAGAGAGTTCCATCTCGGTGTTGAGGTTCATATTGATGTAGTGATCGTCCGCTAGCGAGGCATAGGGGTTCATGCCGCTAGGTCCTCCGAGGTTTCGCCAGTGTGTCCGTTCAAGCGCCCTCGGTTACAACGCAGTGTCGGAGCTGCATCGCGTCGAGAGTATTTGTGTTTCCAGACGGCAAACAGGCCGCCTGCGGCCGTTTTCAGTCCGTTCATTAAGGCTTAATATAGGGGGCTTTGGCGGAGACTGTCAAAGCATCGGCTCGATTGGTCGTCGCAGCCAAAGCCTTGTCAGGCAATGGCTTAGCGTGTGCCATGCTGGTTGCCCGCTTTCTCAACCTACCGGGGCAGACTTCTATGAACAGCCTACTTGAGAGTGTCGAGACGCGCAGCGGCGAACCTTCGATGCTGCAATCAACCGTCTTCTCCACCGAGTTGGGGTGGATCTCAGTGGTTACCTCCCCCTTTGCCCTGTGGCGGGTGGCGTTTGGCCACAAGTCAGCTGCAGCAGCCCGGAGGGCATTGGGTCACGCAGGCGGCTATCCCGGCGCCTCTTCTGAGGAGCCGATGGCGCATGGAGAGCTGGATCTTGAAGACCTCGTTCAGCGCCTGACCGAGTTTGCTGCTGGCGAACGAACCGACTTGAGCGATATCCCCGTGACGCTAGCCGACCTTACGCCCTTTTCGCAGCGGATAATCAAGGAGTGCCGTCGGTTGTGCTGGGGAGACACTTGCAGCTATGGCGAGCTAGCACGTCGCGCGGGCCGGCCGGGGGCGGCACGGGCTGTTGGTTCCGTCATGGCTAAGAACCGCCTACCGCTGGTGGTGCCGTGTCACCGTGTGCTGGGAGCTAGCGGCCGGCTAGGCGGTTACTCGGCTCCCGGTGGGCTGAAGACGAAGCGCATGCTCCTGGCGGCTGAAGAGCGGAGCTCCTAGCGGTCGAGGGCTGATCGTTTTGATTGGCATAACCGGCAAGGTTTGTCTCAGCGGAACATGCTGAAAAACGAGACCCACTGTTGCTGCCAGCACAGGCCGCAAACGATAGAGAGGGCAGGTAATCCGCCCTGTATCGACCTTGCTGGCTGTGATGGTTCTCACTCGCTTGATCTCTTGCTTGCTCGTCCTCGCGGGACTCGTGTTGAGTGGCTGCCGCTGCTCGAACTGCGGCTGTGTTCCTTCAGGTCCCACCGCTCCGTGCGTTTTCCCAGAATCGCCTACCGCGACGGTGACTCCCGACGTGGCTGCCCTGCTGCCGGCGTGTCCTGGTGAGTGCCAGTTCCCATGCCTGTTGCCGGCGCCCTCCGAGGCTTACGATTTGCTCGACCGCAGCACGTGTCAGTGCAATGCGGCTACCAATACCACGGTCGCGAATGCCGTCGAGATTGAGCGTTACTGGGCGACGGTGCTCATTGGCTGTGAGTCGGAAGTCGTGACCGAGTCGCTGTGCCTAACGAGATCGCTATTGTCACTCCAGGCAGCCGATCTGCGCAATGCGTCTGCTGCTTCCGCACTGACGTCCTTTTACCTGCTGGCGGGCGTTGAGGCCTCGGAAGATCAGGTCGAGCTTGGCATTCGTGAGGTCGAGGCTTCACTGGCACGAATCGATCGACTCAAGGCAAAGGACTTACCCGTGCCGGACGCCCTCGATCGCGGGGCCTTGGCTGCCCGACGGGACGAGCTGCATGACAAGCAACTCCAGCTCTGCTTTGCACGAATCCAGCTCAATGGTCAGCTGAAACGACTGTTGGGTTGCCCGTTGGACGAGTCCCGGCTGTTCTGGCCAGAGGTCGACTGGGCTCCCGATCTGGAGCCTCTTGATATCGAATCACTCGTGGCCGAGGGCGTCGCTGTGCGGTCCGACCTGCGCAGCCTGCGCCTCGTGCAATGCAAGCTCGACAAAGCGACCTTGCCTGTGGCCAGGCAGGTGCTGGCGGTTATCGACGGCGCCTTGGGCACCGTGGCGCCCACGCCGGGCATCCTGGCCCACCTCCGTTGCGGTAAGTGCAAAGACCACGAGATTCCGGTTCGCTGCCGACAGCTTTCCATGCTGGAAGCAGACGCCACGCAATTGGCCACGGGGAAGATCAAGAGCGCTGCCTATAAGGTCGCGATACAGCAAGATCGCGTTCGGCTGGCCAAGCAGGTGGTTGACCAACGTCGCGAATGGCTGATTGATCTCGAACAAAGACGCGATACGGACGACATCTCGGCGTTTGAGATTAGCTCTGCACGAGGTCGAGTCTTTGAGGCTGAGTCGTCGCTAATCGAAAAAGTTGTCGAACTCAAAGTCGCAGAGGTTGGCCTCAGGGAAGTACAGGGGATGCTCGCTGCTGAATGTGGCTACCATCCCGTGGTCTGCAACGAACACTGCTGCACAGGCAAATGCGGCTGCTGCCCTGAAGCATGCGGTTGTGGCCAAGGGGCCTGCTGCGGGAACAACGTGACCGACGGTTGCATCTGCGCGGAAGCTTGCAGCCAAGAGTAGCCGCGCGATCTACTGGCGATTGGCCATGGTTTGCCGGAGTTCTTCGTCGAGAGTCGGGCTCGCCGCCAACACGCTCTCGAACACATCTTTCCCAATGGTGAAGAAGCGGCAGTCGGTTGTGGCGATGACCGAGGCGTTTCTAGGGGCTTCCTCAATGAGCGCCACCTCTCCGAAGTAGGCGCCTGGTTCTAAATGGGCGACGGTTTGCTTCTGACCACCGCGTTCTACCACCACGTCTACCTCACCCGAATCGAGCAAGTAGAACAGTTCGCCTGGGTCACCCTGACGGATAACAACATCGCCTGCCGCAGCGGTTTCGATGCCCATGTTTTCGGAGATTTGCAGGAGCGTCGCTGGGGTAAGGTCCTTGAAGAGCTCGCGATCTTTCAACTGCAGCGCGGCGTTTTGCAGCCCCTTGACCTTGCTCTCCGCTTCGCGGACTGCCGAGTCGGTCTTGATGTGCCCGTCCACCATGTTGACGATCCGGTCGGCCACGTCGAGGATTCGATTGTCGTGCGTCACCATGATGATGGCGCAGGGGTCGGTGTCGGGGCCTTTGCCATCCAGCGATAGTTCCCCCGAGCGAGGCTCACGGGGCGTGCTAGAAAGCTCCTGGAACAGCGTCACGACTTCGCGGCCCGATTCGGCGTCAAGCGCAGCGGTTGGTTCGTCCGCTAGTACAAGCCTCGGACTGTGAACCAGACCGCGGGCGATCGCGACCCGTTGCTTTTGGCCGCCCGACATCGCGCCAGGTTTCTTGTGCATGTGCTGGCCAAGCTTCAACCGCGTTAGCAGGTAGCGAATTCGTTCATCGGCAACCTTGCGATCCATTCCCGCAAGCTCGGCAGCCATCATCACGTTTTCATAGGCAGTGAGCGACTCAAACAGGTTGTGAGCCTGAAAGATAAAGCCCAACTCCAGTCGAAGTGTCGTTATCAGGCGATCGAACAAGCTTTCGGTGCTAATCGCGGGAAGCCCCGTGGCGCCGGCAAGCAGGTTCCAGGGCCGCCCGACCAGCGCCCGGGCCGCATCGGCGATCCGGGCTGAGTCGGCACCTTGTGGGTTGAGTTCTTGACCCAGGACTCGCAGACTGCCCTCCATGACGGTTCTGAGCGTGCCAACCAGTGTCAACAGCGTGGTTTTCCCGGAGCCGGAAGGACCCGTCATAATGACGATCTCACCGGCACGAACCTCCAAGCAGTTGTCAAACAGTGCCTGCTTCTGTGCCTCTCCTTGGCCAAAGAAATGATTCACATGCTCGACGCAAACACGCGGGCGGCCTATCACGCGCGGAGCAGCGTGAGCAGGGGCAGGCGATGATGGTGCGGCTTCGAACATGAGGACGGGCGTTGATTCGTTCTCGAAGAAGTCTAGGTATCAGAACAAGCTGGCGGGATCGGCGGTAAGCAGCTTTCGTACGGCAAGCAGGCCCGACAGCACGCACATCAAGATGGTGGAGCCGAGCACCAGCAGCAAGACGTCGGCCGTCATGTCCATTCTCAAGCTGGTTTGCCCGCCTAGCCAAGCATACAACCCCCAGCTGACCAGGGCGCCCGGAACAAACCCCATCAAGGCGAGCCAAAGCGCCTCGGTAACGATTAATCCGGTGAAGTAGTCGCTGTTGTATCCCATGGCCTTGAGCGTGGCGAACTCCGGCATGTGATCTGAGATGTCCGAGAAAATCACCTGGTAGCAAATCACGACCCCAACCACGAAGCCAATGACTTTTCCTGCCCAGAACACATAGCCAATCGGCGTGCTCCGCTGCCAGAATCGCATCTCCCGTTGGCGGAAGTCGCTTCGCGTATGCACCCAAACATCGCGACCAAGCCGCTTGGCAATACGGTCCCGAACTTCGGCGATATCATGCCCGGGGGCGACCCGGACCATGCCCAGGTCGACCACTCCTAAGGGATCGCCCCACCGGTTGCGATAGGGGAAGTACCGGGCGAACGTTGACGCATTCATGACTAAGTTGCCGTCATTCACGAAGTCGGCGCCCAGGTCAAAGACTCCGACAAAACGTATCTGCTTGCCAGCCAATTCGGCTTCCGATTGTTGCAGGGCCTCGGCGTCTTGCATCGGGAAGTCGAAGTTTGGCGCCTTGCTGCGCAAGTCGATCAGCGTGGTTCCTGGATCGCGCAAGCGATGGGATTGCTCGTTGATCTGGGCTGAGCGAAACACTGGCTGGTCGATGTGGTAGCCAATTGAGCGAATTCGATAGCCCTTGGAAGACTTGCTAGGGATCAGGTTTCTTAGCACCGAGGTTGTCCACTCCGTGTAGAGCGGAGACACGCCTGCGACGCCAGCTTCCGATTCAGCTTGATGCAGCAATCCCAGCGGGAACCGCTTCTCCGCGGCCAGAGCAAAACGCGCCCGACTGGAGATGAAGATATCGCCCTCAAGTTCGCTGATCAGTCTGACTTGGCTCAAGAACAGTGCGTTCTCGAAGCCTACCTGGACAAACATCAGCAACACGGCGAAACCGATGCCCGCGCACGCCACGGCCAGCCGACGCGGGTCGTGCGTCAAGTTCTTCCAGGCGAGAGGTATTCTGCGGGAACGCATCGGCTAACGAATTTGTAAGACCTAGAACAAACTAGCCGGATCGGCAGTAAACAACTTGCGTAGCGCGGCCACACCCGAGGCAAGGCACATCAGCACGGCCATCACAAACACCGTCACCGCGATCGTGGGCGTAAGTACCATGGGAATTCCTGCTGCCTGCCCGATTAGACGGTATAAGATCCACGCGATGGCAGCCGACGGAATAAACGATACGATCGCCAAGAGCACGGACTGCTTCATGACGACCGCGGAGAGGTAGTCGTTGCTATAACCGATGGCCTTGAGCGTTGCGTACTCGCCCATCATGTTGGCAATGTCGTTGGACAAGACTTGGTAAACAATTGCTACACCGACGAAGACCGCCACCACAACGCCGAGGCGAAAGATGGCTCCGAATGGCGTCTCGTCCATCCACCTTCGTTGCTCGTGAGCGTTCACCTGGTCACGAGTTAGGACTTCAACATCCCCAGCCTGGCCTTCGGCAATGCCGAGTGTTTCACGCAGCAGCTGGGCCACTTGATCAATCTGCGTAGGGTCCTCCAGCTTGATGAGCCCAAGATTGACTTGCCCTGGCGTCTCCAGCGGGCAGG
Source organism: Lacipirellulaceae bacterium (assembly GCA_965263315.1). Taxonomy (GTDB): domain Bacteria; phylum Planctomycetota; class Planctomycetia; order Pirellulales; family Lacipirellulaceae; genus JBCCQL01. The sequence goes on from CBDHGZ010000004.1 coordinate 643,975, forward strand.
CGTCGTAGAAACCTGCCGGGTTCGTCATGCAGGCCCCGTTGCAGACCATGCCTGAACCGAGTTCGAACAGGCCTGCGATTTGCACTCGGTTCGGTCCCAGCGCAGTGTGAACGCCGACGTCTTCATCGCCAAACCGCTGTCCTGATTGGGGACCGTATTCCGGTTTTGACTTGGTATCGACCAGGACGAAGCGTGGCGAAGTAAGCCGGCGGGCTGCCAACTGCAGATCCTCTCGGTCAGAGGCAAACGGGGCGTCATTCGGTTCCACGCCAATAATCAAGATTCCACGACCAATGCCGCCCGTGGCGTTGCCGTTGGCGGGGGAGTCTTCGCGTTCTTTGGGCAATTGCGCAGGCGTCTGCCACTCCGTCAAACCGATGTGCAGGGGCCGCGCCGAAACGACTCCCGGAAGCGCGCCGGCCTGCAGCAGGCGATGCTGGGGAAAGGCCCGCGGTTCGGTAAGGTGGAGATAAGCAGGAGAGCGGACGATCAGATCGAACTCAATGGCGTCGTACACCTGGGTAGCGGTTCGCTCAATAGCGCCCTTGAACCCCATCTGCATGAAGATCAGCATCGCTGCGAAGCCGACGCCCGCCATTCCCACAGCGGTTCGCACCCAGTTGTGTCTTAGGTTTTTCCAAGCCAGGGGCGTCGCCATACATTCCCCCGATCGTTGGGGCCCGCGTGCTTTGGGGCATTAAGACGATGACGGATCGAACGCCACCTTAACCTGAAGACCAATCCACTTGCCGGCCTCGCTGGTTGCCGCGGCGTTCTTGGGGTCGATGGCCACCCGGACTTCAACAACGGAACGATCGACGGGAGCTAAAGGGTTGCGCGCCTGCAGGCCAGGGCTGGCCACTAGGCGAGACTTACTCACCACCTTGGCCTTGATGCCTTTCGCGAAGTCATCATCAAAGGCGTCGCTAGTAAGGGTGGCAACCTGCCCCAGCGTGATGCGTTTGGCGTCCGCTTCGTAGACCTCGGCAACGCAGACGATGCTGCTCAGGTCGCCGACCTGAAGGACGGGGGTGCGAGTAACCGCTTCACCCGGACGCAGAAAAACTCGCAACACGGTATAGGGACCAGAGCTGGCGTCTCCCGCTTGAAGATGTGGTTTATCAGGATCGAACTCGGCCGGCGACGTTCCCGGAGTTAGCAGGAGCGAAGGAGACAGCGCGTGGCGCGCCAATGCGATCTCTTGGTCAATTGCATGGAGCGAGCTCAAGTTCTTCAGCTTCTCGCGGCTAAGCTTGGCCGCACTCTTGTTGGCTAGCGCAGCGTCGTGAGCTGCCTGGGCCGCTGACAACGCAGCAAACCGGCTGTCGCGCGCAATCTCTAGCTCCTTCTGTGCTTTATCCGCTTCGTTGGCCTGCCTGCGAATCTGCTGGGGGGTCACCAGGTCAGAGTCATGCGCGTAGAGTTGGTTCAGGTCATCCAAGTCTCGCTGTGCGATGGCAGCTGCTTCTGTCAAATAGGAGATCCGCTTTTCTTGGAACTTAAGTTCCTGTTGCTTCGCAACCGCTTGGGCCAAGGAGGCCTCGGCGGCCTTTACTTGGGCATCAGCCGCTGCGATGTCCAGGGCCTCCTTCTCCGCGGCAAGGGTGCGTTTAGTTTTTAGAGCACTCAGCTGCGTTATGCCGGCGTCCAGGCTGCTCATCACCCCCAACAAACCGTCCTTGGGAGCAAGCTTGCCGACCTCAACGTCAGGATCGAGCTTCTTGAGTCGATCGCCAGGCGCGCCGCTAATCGAAATCAAGCCACCCGCTGGTTCCAAGTACCCTAGCGCGAAGACTTTGCGCGGCTTCGTAGGGGCGCTTTGAGAAGGTGTGCTCGGGCTCGTCGCAGAGTTGCAACCGCAGATGGGCAGGGCGAACAAGACCGCCAGCCGCATGAGGCTCGTCAGAGATGGAGATCGAGCTGGCATGGTCGATTGGCGGGAGTAGGCGAACGGCACAGTTGAGGCGAGGCGCATATTCTAGCAATAGTAGTCTCCGCCAAGACCATCTGCCCCACGGAATCGCTAGGAAAACAGCGTCTCTCAGGCCAGATACCTGTGGCCAGCGCGCAAGGCTCCGATAATTGGCACGATCGGCACCAACGGAAAGGTACCGCGGAGGGGGCTAAGTCGGCTAAATGACTGCCATGCCGGCTCAGAGAAGGCCGTAAGCCCTGAGGGACGCGGTGAGCTGGTCGACAAGATGCGGTTCGAGGGGCGTCATCGGCAGCAGCATTTCCCCTGTGTCACGCCCTAGCAACTGCATAGCTGCTTTGATCGGTATCGGGTTGGTCGATAGTCCCAGCATGTCGCGGCACAACGGAAAGAGTTTTAAGTGTTGGGCGCGGGCGGCGGCTAGATCGCCCGCGTCGACGGCCTGGCAAATAGCGATCACATCGGTTGGCACAATGTTGCCAACCACGGACACGACGCCCCTTGCCCCGATCGCCATGAGCGGCAGCGTGAGGCTGTCGTCGCCACTTAGGACCGTGAGGTCCGTGGCGGCAATGATCTGAGAAGCCTGGTCGAGCGACCCTGTGGCCTCCTTCACCAATGCGATGTTCTCAAGCTCGGCCAGACGAACAATCGTCTCGGGCTCGATGTTCTTGCCGGTTCGCCCCGGAATGTTGTAGATGCACTGCGGCAGGGAAGACTCTTCAGCCAGACGCTTGAAGTGCTCGTAAAATCCTTGCTGGGTCGGCTTGTTGTAATAGGGAGCCACTTGCAAGGCGGCATCGGCCCCGGCCCGCTCGGCAAACTTGGTCAGGCTCACCGCTTCTGCCGTGCTGTTGGAGCCAACGCCGGGCATGACCTTGATCCGCCCTGCGGCCGTCTCGACCACAAACGCAATGACACGTTCATGCTGGGCGTGGCTCAGCGTGGGTGACTCACCCGTGGTGCCAACCGGGCACAGGCAAGTGGTACCTGCGGCGATTTGGAACTCGATTTGGGCGGCAAACGCTTCGTAGTCGACTTCTCCGTTCTTCAACGGTGTGACAAGCGCCACGGATAGGCCAGCAAACGATTCGCCTCGGGTCATACGATTGGGGGGGGCTAGGTGGGCAAGGGAATGCAAGACCGCTTGTTGTCCGCTGTCGGGCAGCGTCTGTCAATCGGCCTCACCGCGGCTAAGGGCACGCATCCTGGATCAGTCGCTTCATGTCTCGCACGGCTTGTTCCAGTCCCACCATGATCGAACGGGCGATGATGCTGTGGCCAATGTTTAATTCACCCATGCCTGGCAACGCGGCCACCGGCTTGACGTTCCGGTAGGTGAGCCCGTGCCCCGCATGCAACAACAGTCCCGCATCTTGCACGTGTGAGGCCGCTGTAGCAAGCTTGGAAAGCTCTTCGTCGGGCTGATGCCGACCTGACGCCTCGGCGTAGGCGCCAGTGTGCAATTCCACGGCATCGACACCCAGCTGGGCGGAACACTCAATTTGATTTGGGTCAGGGTCGATGAAGAGGCTGACGCGGACTCCGGCATCCTTGAATTGCCGGCACACCGTGGCGATCCGGGCTTGGCCCGCCAAGACATCTAGGCCGCCTTCAGTGGTGATCTCTTCTCGGCGTTCGGGAACTAGCGTTACTTGAAACGGTTTGTTCTCCAAGGCGATTGCGACGACGTCCTCTGCACACGCGAGTTCCAAGTTGACCGGTGCGGCCACGGTTTCGAGCATCACGCGCAGGTCACGAACCTGGATGTGTCGGCGGTCTTCCCTTAGGTGCAGAGTAATGCCATCGGCCCCGCCCAACTCGGCCAAGGTTGCCGCCCAGACGGGATCTGGTTCATTGGTCTTGCGGGCCTCGCGGACCGTCGCCACGTGATCGATGTTGACGCCAAGTTTCGCCACGGATGTCTGCCTGGTTGGATGATTGGTTGGGGTTCGTCAGCGCTGTGCATTCTCACCCTCTGGACGAACTTCCTGCAAGCTCCCCCTTCGTCACCGACACTGCGGGGCTTACAACGGTTCGGCAGTCTTCCTGACGATTATGGGGGTTCTACCACGTGTGCCGGCAGAGCGGATCGAGTTAGCGAACGGGCGACCATGGTGGTCGATTCGGACCACTGGGAGTGTTGTGCGGGCAAGCGGTTGCCGAGAGCCTCGCGAAGCCTGCGCCAAGCACTGGCAGTCGGCAGCCGCGAAGCTACCTTTGGGCGTATGACTCCGTTGCACGCAAATGCTGCTTTGGCGGCCATGGCGTCAGCATTCTGATCCTGTTACGCCTTGCTGCCCCATGATGACGTGCCGTGAACTCGCCGGATTGATCGAAGATCTCCAGCCCGAGGCATCTCCCCAGGACGTGGCTCGTTTGTGTCTGCTGCTGGGCAACACGCATGCGGATCTCGACGCGCTGAAGAGCCGTTCCGTGCTTCGCGAGGCCTGGAAGCAAACGGGGCTTCAACTACAGCAGGCCACGGACCAACATGCGGCCATGACAGACGAATTGGAAGCGCTCGCTAGCAGCGATCCCAAGACGTTTACGCAAGACCAAGTCTGGATTCTGATTCGCGCCATCAAGGTGCAAAGTCAGATTCTCCAACTCTACGTCGGGCATTCGATGCTCGATGTCTGAGGGCCCGCGGGGGCTGGTTTGCCGAGCCGGCTGGCGTCAATAGCCAATCACGGTCAGCGCCACCTTCATATAGATGACGATTCCCACGATGTCGATGATGCCTGCTACGAAGGGCGTACTCATCAAGGCGGGGTCGAACCCCAAGCGGCGGAACAGCAGGGGCAAAGCGCCGCCACATAGCGTGCCACAGACGACGACCAGTAACAGCGTGACGGGCACAACCATCACTTGGGCCATTGTGGGCGGCGTGGCTCCAGCAGTGCCTTGTCCTTCAAGGGGATGTCTGGTGAGCGCGACGGCGCAAAAATAGCCAACCAATGCCAGGGCAAGTCCCAGACACATCCCCATCAGCAACTCGCGACGCATCACCCGCCACCAGTCGCTCAGCGAGACATCGCCGTTGGTTAGCCCCGTGATGACCAGCGTGGCGGACTGGCTACCAGAGTTCCCACCACTAGAGATTACCAGCGGGATAAAGAGCACGAGCCACGGCACAACTTGGAAGTCTGCCTCGTAGCTGCGGAGCGCCAAAGCGGTCAGCATGGCGGCGGCAAAGAGGACACTCAGCCACAGGCCTCGCTTCCAGGCGAGCGTCGCCCAGTGAGTCTCGAGGTAGCCGTCGTCCAGCGGGTCGATCGCGGCAGCCAGGTGCGCGTCTTCGGTCGCCTCTTCGCGCATGACATCCAGGACGTCGTCATGCGTAATGATGCCCAGCAGTCGGCGATGATCGTCTACCACCGGAATCGCCAAGAAGTCGTAGTCCGCTACCTTATCTGCCACTTCCTCCTGATCGTCCGTTGCGAGCACGCTTACGACATCTCGCTGCATGAGCTCAGAAATCGGTTTGTCTGGCGAGCCGAAGTGCGTCACCAACTGACGCGCCGAGACGAGACCCAGGAGGTGGTCATCGGCGTCGACGACGTAGTTGTAGTAAACGGTCTCAGAATCCTCCGCTTGGCGGCTGATGGCTTGCAGAGCTTCGTGTACCGTCAGGCTTGCCGAGAGCCGGGCGACCTCGGTCGTCATGACCGAGCCGGCCGTTCCCTCGGGGAATTCGCGAAGGCGGAGCGTTTCTCGGCGATCCTCCTGAGGAAGCAATGGCAGCATCTGACTGGCCACGGCGTCGCCCGCCTCATTGAGCAGGTCGACACGGTCGTCAGCCGGCAGGTCGGCAACCAGTTGGCTTACCTCGGCCGGCGCTACGCTCTCAAGGATTCCTACCTGAATGGCTTCATCGAGAAAGCCAAAGATGGCGACACGGTGATCGTGGTCAGAAGGCTCCAGGACTCGCCACGCCTCTTCGGGTTCCAGGCCTTCCATAAATTCCGCCACCCGAGCCGGGTGGAGGGCCTCACAGAATTCGCGCAGCCCTGTCTGATCATCCGATGCGAGCATCTCGCGCAGTTCGGGCAGATAGAGGGTGTTGATCATGGGACTTGCGGTTCGCATTGACGGTCTCGCTACGGTGCGATAGCTTAACTCGGCCCGAAGCTGTTTGTTAGACTGAATTTAGGTTCTGATCGCTCGCGCTAAACGATTGAGCTCTCTGAGCAGTTTGACTTGTCTGTATTGCTTGTCTGAACGCCCCTTCTCACCTTGGGAAGCCGATTGGCCTGATGTCCGATTCGGACTCCACACGTGAAGACACCTATGCCGCCTGTGAGGAGCGGATCGGCTACCGCTTCAACGATCGCCAACTCTTGGAGTCGGCCCTAACGCACGCTTCGGGGGCTGATAGCCGCATCGCTTCGAACGAACGGATGGAGTTTCTAGGCGATGCCATTCTTGGAGCGGTGGTCTGCGAGCGGCTCTATCAGCAATTTCCAGACTTCTTGGAGGGCGACCTCACCAAACTCAAATCGGTGGTCGTTAGTCGCCAAACGTGCGCGAAGGTTAGCGAGGCTCTCGGACTGGAAGAGTTTCTCATCTTGGGCAAAGGCATGACGACGAGCCCTGATGTGCCTATGTCCGTACTTGCCGACGTCTTCGAGTCGCTCGTGGCCGCTATTCAGCTAGATGGCGGACGAGACGAAGCAGCCGCTTTCATCGATCGCCACATGTTGCCGGAAATCGAACTGGCAGCCTCTGGCGAAACAGGCGGGAACTACAAGTCGCAGCTTCAGCAGTTCGCCCAACGCGAGCATGGCGTGACGCCAACCTATCAGTTGCTTGACGAAAAAGGGCCCGACCACTGCAAGTGCTTCAAGATTGCCGCGCAAGTAGGTAAGCGTCGTTTTCCCGCTGCGTGGGGTCGGAGCAAGAAGGAGTCTGAGCAACGGGCCGCACACAACGCGATGTGCGACTTGGGCGGCGAACCGGCGCCACACGGCGCCGAAGATTGGCCTGCAGCCGGCGAGGGCTTGTCCCCCCCGTCTTGAAGGTGGCCTTTGATTAGAGCTTTTTGAGCTCACCCACCGTTTTCAACACGCCTTCTAGGTCGCACCAAAGGTTTTGCACGTCCTTGCGGGAGAGTTCAAGCCGCTCAAAGACCACTTCCAAAGGTGGCGCCAAACGTCGTTCTGCCATCACGGAGCGACCCATGCGGCTGACAAAGTAGTTTGCCACCGAGACGACCGCGGACAACGGCGCCACATCGCCGGGGGCTTCCGACGGACTGTGATGAAAGTCCACCGCAGCAACCAAGCGATGGGGAAAACCCGACCGCCAAGCGACGTAGGCCCCTAGTTGAGCGTGGTCGAAAGTGAGCACCTCTTGTTCGGCATCAATCCAAGAGCGATTCGCCTTGAACTTTTCGATGACCTTGGGCAACTGGTCTTCAAAGTTTTGATCAATGATCAGCAGGCCCGCATCGTGGATCAGGCCGGCCAAGTAAGCCTCGTCAGGCGACGTGGCCGAGGTTTGCTGAGCGACCAAGCGAGCCGCCGCTGCGGTGCAGACTGAGTGATCCCACATCTGCAGCGGGTCGATCACGCCGACGGTATTCGCTTCGGTATAGTGCCGACCAACGACAACCGTCAGGGCCATGTTGCGAACCTGCTTCATTCCCAGCAGAGTGACGGCGCTACGGAGGTCGGCGACTTCGTTGGGCAGGCCATAGTAGGCCGAGTTCACCGTCTGCAGGATCTTCAGTGACAGGACCGGGTCTTGCTCGACTACCGCGATGAGATCGTCGACAGATGCCTCTTCGTCGCCGGCAACCTCAACAATGCGGCGAGCAATTTCCGGGAAGGATGCCACCTCACTAACACGATGGAACAGCCGCTCGAGCTCGGCAGTGATCGTGCGGGGCGGCGGTCCGTGGACAGGCTCAGTTGCGTCGAGCTGGGGGGTATCGGCTAAGGCAGACACGGGGCGCTCACAATGGAAGCTAGCGTAGGGGCAATCGAAGAGGCATAAACCAAACTCTTCAAAGCCTACTACGCAGCAACACAATTGCCCCCAGCAGCTGCCGCGGAAGTTCGACTCATCGCCTGCTGTAGCCGTTATGTTCGGAACGATCGGCGCTGCTGCCCGAAGGGCGGCAACGCGTAACTTCACCCAGCCGCAATCTACTTGCTGCCGGGCCAACGCAACCTAGTTTTTTGCTAGCAAGCTGCGGGCCGGCCACGGATTGTGTGCCGCGGCAGTCTTCTCAAGGACACCATTATGCCATCCAGCCCCCTGCTCAACGCTGACCAAAGCCAGCTGGAAGATAGCGCGCGGTTGGACGTCCTCCTGGATCGAATCCAGCAGTTGACCACCGGGCCAGGGGTTGCGCACGGGGGCGAAGACCCACCCATCGCCGCGCCGGCAACAGAATCGCAGGCCGTGGAAACCAGTCCTGAAGATTGGTTTCCTGTCGAGCCAAACAGCTTATCCGAAGCGGGGCTTACTGAGAGTGAAGTCGAGGACCTTGTTCTCAAGTTTCTCGTTGCCCGTAGCGAAGCCACGGGGCGCTACCTTTCTGAACACACTCGATTGCCTTTTCGGCTCATTGACCCGCTTCTCCAGCAGTTGAAACTGGATCGCTTCGTGGCGCACAAGGGCGCCGCGATGATGAATGACTACGTCTATATCCTTACTGAACTGGGGCGGGAACGTGGAAAGAAGCTGACGGAGCACTGCACATACTTTGGCGCCGCGCCAGTTCCGCTAGACGCCTACATTGCCAGCGTTTCGGAGCAATCGCTGGCCGACCAGCACCCGACCGAAGAGGACCTCCATCGCGCGTTCGCCGATCTGTTGATCGATAAACGGATGTTGCGAAGACTGGGGCCGGCGATCAACTCGGGGCGCGGGATGTTCTTATTCGGCGCGCCCGGCAACGGCAAGACGAGCATCGCCGAGCGAGTGACAGCCGCCTTTGGCAAGCATGTCTGGGTGCCCCGGGCGATTGGGATCGATGGTGAGATCATGCGACTTTATGATCCCAGTATGCACGTCGAGGCTCCACTCGACGCGCATGAGGGGCTTATCGATCACCGCAAGATCGACGCTCGATGGATTCGCATCGAGCGTCCCACGATCGTCGTTGGTGGTGAGCTGACGATGGACGCGTTGGAAGTTACCCTCAACACGGCCACCAATGTGAGTGAAGCTCCGTTGCAGATGAAAAGCAACTGCGGCACGTTGGTCATTGACGACTTCGGCCGGCAGAGGATGACGACCGATGAACTGCTAAACCGCTGGATTGTGCCGCTTGAAAAGCGGTACGACTTCCTGAATCTTTCCAGTGGCAAAAAGATTCAGGTGCCGTTTGATCAGCTCATCGTGTTCTCGACCAACTTAGAACCGAAAGACCTGGTAGACGACGCCTTCCTGCGGCGAATTCCCTACAAGATTGAGGTGACCGATCCGGACGAGGCCGCGTTCCGCGAACTGCTGAAGATCATGGCGCCGATCATTGGCGTCAGCTACGACCAAGCGGCGGTCGACTATCTCGTGGCCACGCATTATCAAGCCGTCGATCGACCGTTCCGATGCTGCCAGCCTCGGGACCTGCTGCAACAGATTCGCAACTTTACGCGTTACGTCGGCGATGAGCCGATCATGTCACCCGAGAATTTCGACTTCGCAGTCGAGAACTACTTCGCCGTGATGTGAGCAACCAGCGTTGACCTAACGCTTGGCGAACTCCAGTGGCATCTGGGGATCGTCGTTCTCGTGCCGGAGTTCTTCGTACAGCAAGCTAGGTTGGATGTCGCGGTTGTGTTGATACTTGCTGGCGTACTCGGTCACGTCACCGGTGATTTCGTGATAGAAGATTTGGCAGATTGGGATGCCAGGGTAAATCCGCACGGGCTGAACGGCAAACATCTCCAGTGTCCAATAGCCAGAGAACCCCACGTCGCCGAAGCCCGCGGTAACGTGCACAAACAGGCCGAGCCTGCCAACTGACGACCTGCCCTCGATCTGTGGGACGAGGTTGTGCGTGGTCGTCTTCTCGGCAGTTCGCCCCAGGTAGAGCTGGTTGGGGCTTAGTACCAAGCCATGCGGTGGAATTTCCACTCGCCGCACTCGGTTCTCCTTGGCCATGTCGAGCACCACTTCCTCGTAAACCATCAGCTCGCTGTGCAGCGACAAGTTGTAACTGTTGGGGTTGAGGTTTGACTCCTCGAAGGGCTCGATCAGGATGTCGCTGTCGAGCCGTTTTTGGATTTCCTTACCGGATAGAATCATCGTTTGACTGGCGCCGGTGGAGCGCTTCCGTTCGGGTTCGGTGGCTAGTTTTCGACGCCTACCTGGGGACAGAAACGCCGCAGGGAGCATTGGGAGCACTTCGGCTTGCGGGCTCCGCAAACCTGACGCCCGTGATAGATCATGCGGTGCGAAAAGTCGACCCACTCTTTCTGGGGAAGCACACCCATCAGGTCACGTTCCACTTTCACGGGGTCCTTTTCCTCAGTGAGTCCCATCCGGCGGCTTAGTCGGCCGACGTGTGTGTCGACGACCACGCCGGTGGCCATCCCGTAGGCAACGCCCAGCACCACGTTGGCGGTTTTTCTACCCACACCAGCCAGCTGGACCAGTGCGTCAAGATCTTGGGGCACTTGGCCGTCGTAGTTCTCTACCAGTGCTTGGCAGCAGAGTTTGATATTCTTCGCCTTGTTGCGAAAGAAGCCGGTGCTCTGGACCAGTTTTTCCAGCTTCTTGAGCGGGGCCGCGGCAAGATCGAAGGCCGTCGGGTAGGTGGCGAACAGGTCTTGGGTGACGAGGTTTACCCGTTCGTCGGTGCACTGGGCAGAAAGAATGGTGGCCACCAGCAGCTGAACGGGCGAATCGTGCCGCAGCGCGCACTCAACCTCCGGAAAGTCGGCTTTCAGCCTGCGGAGAACCTTGCCGGCCAGCGCTTTGGTCGACGGTTGTTGACCGACGGAGTTCTTGCCGGCCAGTACTTTGCCTGTTAGTTCTTTGCCGGCTGGGGCCGGGGCAGGCGGCGTGCGTTTCTTCTTTCCCAAGCGGTGCTCGTATCGTGATGAAGGAAAAACACTAGGTGGTTAGCAGCCGTAGAGCCAATCATGGTGTCCGCCAAAACCCTCGCAAAGGAGGTCCAGGTGGCCACATGCTATGCTTGACCTAAACGGATAGCAATCCTACAGTTACACACAGCACAAGAGCTGTTCCGGCACCCGCTGTGCCGTCCCCTTTCGCCCCTCTCTGCCTGTCGGGAGTGAAACGATGATGAACGATGTCCAGTCCGCAAACCCGTATGCCTCGTTTGGTGCGTCCATTGCCGATGCCCCGGCTGACGAGCGGGCCGACTTCATCCGCAAAACCTACACCCACCTGACGATGGCCATCTTCGGCTTTGCCGCCATTTGCTGGGCTTTGTTCCAGACCGATTTGGTGGCGAACGTAGCGCCAATGCTGTTTCAGGCGCCATGGGTGATGCTGGCGTTCTTCGGCTGCTTCGTTCTGGTGTCCTGGATTGCTGAACAATGGGCCCGGACGGCGGTTTCTCCCGCACAGCAGTACGCGGGCCTGGGCGTCTACGTCCTGGCGCAGTCCATCTTCTTCTGCCCTTTGCTCTGGGTTGCGCAACACTATTCGATTGAACTTGGCGGTGGCACAGAGGTGAACGTCATCGGGGCTGCTGGCGTGATCACGCTGATTATGTTTGGCGGCTTATCGGCGATTGCATGGTTCAGCGGAGCCGATTTCTCCTTCATGCGTGCCGGATTGACCATTGCCGGATTCGCGGCGTTCGGCCTGATTGCGTGCAGCTGGATATTCGGCATGCACCTGGGCATCTGGTTTAGCGTGGCGATGGTCGTCTTTGCCTGTGCCTACATCCTGTATGACACGTCGAACGTGATGCACCACTATCGGCCTGGCCAGCACGTGGCGGCTTCGCTGGCCTTGTTCGCATCGGTCACGCTCCTGCTATGGTACGTGATCCGTATTTTGATCTCGCTAAGCAGCCGCGACTAACGAGGCTCGCTGTTGCCATGGAGACAGGGTTAGCGGCGTGTTTGAGAGTGGCTTATTTCACACGTCTACCACGGGTGGCGAGGCACCGCGGTGATTCGCGGCAAGCGGACTAAACCCTACAATCAGCCGGTGGCGGGCACCCGTCGCCGGCTTTTTTGTTGGCCGCCACGCCAGTAAAGCCTACGATTAGCTAGATGCACGGAAGCCACCCCCCTGAACCGCGCCCAACGGATGAGGATACCCGCCATGTGTGATTGGCAACCCGATCACCTGCCGTTCGAAGAGAGCGAGTTCTGCGGCGTGGCGCGGCTGTTTCCTCTGCCTGACCTGGTGCTGTTTCCCAGTGTGATGCAGACGCTCCACATCTTTGAGGAGCGGTATCGCGCGATGATGGAAGACGCGATCGCCAAGGACGATCTGATTGCCATGGCGATGTACGAGCCGGGCTGGGAAACCGATTACGCGGGCCGGCCACCCTTGGCGCCGATTGCTTGCCTGGGACGGGTGATGACCCACCATCGCTTCCCCGATGGTCGCTTCAACCTCATGCTGCTTGGCGTTAGGCGAGTCCGCCTGGTCGAAGAGATTCAGCCACCGCAGGCCTTTCGTCAAGCGCGGGTCGAGTTGATCGCAGAACAGACACCGACCGACCCGGCAGATATCCGTTGCCGATTGGTAGATTGTTTCGAGCAGCGTATGCCGCAGGCGCCCCTGTGCTCCGATCAGCTTCGCGAAGTCCTCTCGCGAGACTTGCCGTTGGGAGTGCTGACTGATTTGCTGTCGTTTGCCCTGCCTTTGGAGGGCTGCGAGAAACGGCAGTTGCTTGCCGAGGCAGACTGCGGAAAGCGAGCTTCTCTGCTGATTCGGGCCGTTGAACGGGGCCTTTTGGGCGATTCGACCGACGCCTCGTGGTCGCCACCGGAGTTTAGCCAGAACTAGCGATCGGGTCTCATGCTTCGATCGATCGCCGTACCCCCTGTCGCCTCCGGGCGGTCGTCTGCGTAAGCTGGATGGAGAACTTCCAGCTACGAATCTCCACTTCTCTTATGCCTAAAGACCATCTCCAAGAGACCGGCTCGCTTGATGGCGAGTTGGACCCGGGGCACTCAACAACGGCCTCCGGACCCAACCCTGTCGACCTGCCCCGCATCTCGGCAGCGGTTCGCGAAATCCTTGCGGCCGTGGGCGAGGATCCAGATCGCGAAGGCCTGCAGGAAACGCCAGACCGTGTGGCGCGGATGTACGCGGAAATGTTCGGCGGCCTCCATGAAGACCCTCGCGCGCATCTGCAAAAGTTCTTCACGGAAAAGTGCGACGAGATGGTGTTGGTCAGAGACATTACCTTTACCAGCATGTGCGAGCACCACTTGCTGCCCTTCAGCGGCAAAGCCCACGTCGGTTACTTGCCCAACGGCAAGGTCGTAGGGCTTAGCAAACTGGCTCGCGTGGTGGAGGTGGTTGCGCGCCGTCCTCAGGTCCAGGAACGCATGACTGAGACCATCGCCAACCTGCTTCTGGAAGAGCTAAACGTCAAAGGCGTGGCCGTCGTGGTCGAGGCGAGTCATTCCTGCATGGCGATCCGTGGGGTTCGCAAGCCGGGCAGCTTGTGTGTTACGTCCGCCATGAAAGGACTATTCCGCACCAACCAGTCGAGCCGCGCTGAGGTCATGACCCTTATCTATGGCGGCAAGTAACGCCGCACGCCGACAAACCAAGAGAAAGGCTGCGCGCCCGGTCACGCAGCGAATCGCCTCTCACATACTGCACCAAGAACCACGCCCCAGCCATGGACGTTGAACGGCAACGCATTGCCGAGGACCTTCGCGGCCAGCTGGAAGGCGAGGTGCTGTGGGACGATCTCATGGTGCAGCTCTACGCCACCGACGCCAGCGCCTACGAAATTCGACCACTGGTGGTGGTTCGTCCACGGATGACAGCGGATGTTGTCGCCACACTGCAATATGCCTCCGAGCACGGGATAGCCGTGCATGCGCGGGGCGCCGGCTCGGGCCTGGCTGGCGGTGCTTTGGGCCGTGGCATTGTGATCGATTTCTCCCGATTCATGAGAAGGATCGTCTCGGTTGAAGAAGACCAGGCCACGGTCCTGGCCGGCGTGGTGCATGCTGACCTGAATCGTCAGCTTGCCAAGCGGGGACGCGTCTTCGGCCCCGACCCGGCGATGGCCCAGGTAACGACCATGGGTGGTGTGTTAGCCGTAGACGGCAGCGGAAGCCATTGGCCCGTTTATGGATCGGCGCGGCGGCACGTCAGAAAGCTAAAGGTGGTGCTGGCCGATGGTGAAGTTCTTGAGCTAAACAATGGAATCGCCGAAGGCCAAGCATCGCCGAGGGTGCAAAAACTATCACGGGCCGTTGCAGAACTAACGCGGCGCCGGCAGGACGTTATTGACGCCCATCGCAGCAAAGCGTTGGTCGACGCCAGTGGTTATGCCTTGGGCCAAACAGTTATCGGAGATGTGGTTGATCTGGCCAAGCTGATGGTGGGCAGCGAAGGTACGCTGGGCTTGATCACCGAAGCGACGGTCGCCACGGATGCGCTGCCCGGCTCTCGGGGCAGCCTGCTGTTGTTCTTCGAAAGCTTGGACAAAGCCGCCCGGGCTGTTGAGACGCTCGTTCCGTTGGCTCCGGCAGCCTGCGACTTGATGGATCGCCGGCATCTGAGTCTCGCCCGTGAAATCGACGTGCGCTACGAGTTGATGATCCCTGCAGCTGCCGAAGCGGTGCTGCTTGTCGAGCACTTTGCTGACGATCAGGAGGAGTTAGACGCGAAGATCGATCGCACGGTGCGCGTGGCTCGTGATGACGAGAACCTGGCGGCTGGTAGCTACGTGGCGGACGATGATCACAGTGCGGAGCTGCTGTGGAACTTGGCGCGCCAGTTCGTCCCCACGTTGCATGGCATGAAGGGCGCGCGACGCGCGGCGCCTGGCATTGAAGACATTGCCATTCCGCCGGCCGCTTTGCCAGTTTTTCTGCGGCACTTGCAAGACACGCTCAAGCAGCATCAAGTCACGGCCTCCTTGTTTGGCCATGGCAGTCACGGGCAGCTTCATATCCGACCGCTGCTGAATCTCGGTGAGCCCGAAGGCGTGCGTCGTCTCGAGAGGTTGGCCAGTGATCTGTATGAGAAAGTCTGGCTCCTTGGTGGGACCATCAGCGGAGAGCATGGGGATGGCCTCAGCCGCACGCCCTTCTTGTCTCGCCAGCATGGCCCCCTATTGAATGTTTTTCGAGAGTTGAAGCGTTTGTTCGATCCCCTGGGTATTCTCAACCCTGGCAAAATCGTACCCTTGCCCGGCGCAAGACCGAGCCACGAAGTCAGGCGAGTCGCCTTGCCGCGGATCGACACCCCTGAAGAGTCCGGTCGCAGCACCACGCCGGCAAGAGGGCCGCAACCGCTGACTACATTGCAGTTGAGCTGGCGTCCTGACGAACTGGCCCAGGCTGCCCGCGATTGCAACGGCTGTGGAGCCTGCCGGACGCGCAGCGCAGACAAGCGGATGTGCCCCATTTTTCACTTCGCTCCGCGCGAAGAGGCGTCGCCGCGAGCAAAGGCCAATTTGGCTCGCGCGATTGCTACCGGTCTGTTACCAAGCGAGGAGTTTGCCAAGGACGCCACGCGCGAGGTTGCGGACCTTTGCGTGCACTGTCACATGTGCCGGCTCGACTGCCCTGCGACGGTTGACATCCCCAAGATGATGCTAGAGGCCAAGGCGGCGCATGTTGCCGCTAATGGGTTGCGGCCCCACGATTGGTGGCTGTCGCGAATCGACATGGTCAGCCGCTGGGCAAGCCGATTCCCAGCGTTGGCGAACTACGTGCTTCAGAGTAGGTCTTGTCGGTGGATGCTTGAGAAGACGCTCGGCCTGGCTCAAGGCCGGAAAATGCCGCGATTTGCCAAGCGGCCCTTTCTGCAACAGTCTTGGGCTCGCAAGCGTCGCCGTCCGCAACTCTCGGCCACGGAGAAAGTGGTCTTCTTCGTTGATACTTTCGCCAACTACTACGACGATTCTTTGGCCCACGCTTTGGTGCAGGTTTTGGAGCACAACGGCGTGTCCGTCTTCATTCCGCCGGAGCAACAGCACTCGGCGATGCCGTTGATTACGCAAGGGGCATTAGACCCAGCCGGTCAGATTGCCCAGCGGAATGTTGAGTTGCTGGCCGAAGCCGTGCGGCAAGGCCACACCATTGTTGCTACTGAGCCCTCCGCCGTGCTCGCGTTGACCCATGAGTATCGTCAGATCATCGGCCAAGACGAGGATGTGCAGCTGGTGGCTGACAACACGCAAGAGGCGGGGCAGTATCTCTGGGGCCTCCACAAGCGAGGGCTGTTGAAGCTCGATTTCTCACCTTTGCCCTATCGTGTCGCTCACCACACCCCCTGCCACGTTCGCGCGCTGGGGGTCGGTGAGCCTGCCGCCAACCTTATGCGGCTAATTCCTGAGCTGCGGCTCGTGCAGCTTGAGAAAGGCTGCAGCGGAATGGCGGGCACCTTTGGCCTGAAGAAGGTGAATTACCGCAGTAGCCTGCGGGCCGGGTTGCCACTGCTGTCGGAACTGCGGAGCGGAGGCTATCAACTGGGATCGACCCAGTGCAGCACTTGTCGAATCCAGATGCAACAATCCTCGCCTCAACCAACCCTGCACCCCGTCAAACTTTTGGCTGCCAGCTACGGTTTGGCGCCACACCTTGTTCCTGCGGAGCTCAATGCCGAAACTAGTAGGCAATGAATGCTATCCGAGTCGAACTCTTTGCCGGCGCTCGCGAAGCCGCCACTGCTGATCACGTGGTTGTCAACGCGCCGGCAGGCGCTAGCTTCGCCGATCTCGGAGACCTGTTAGCCAAACAGCACCCTGCGCTGGCCGAGCTGGCTAGAGTCAGTCGATTTGCCGTTGGCGACTGCTATGTGCCCCCCGAAGAAACCGTCGATGGCACCCAGCAGGTTGCCTTCATTCCCCCGGTCAGCGGTGGTTAGCCAACCTCACCGTAGCTGATAGTCGTGATCCAGATTACCGATCAACCGATCCCTACCGCAGAACTGCTAGAAGCGGCGCAGCAACCCGCGGCCGGGGCCGTGGTGTTGTTCTTGGGGACAACACGCGAGTTTACCGGCGAGCGTCAGACCAGGCAGCTAAGCTACGAAGCGTACCTACCACTTGCAGAACGCGAGCTGGAAAAACTAGAGAACGTCGCACGAGAGCGCTGGCCCTTGGTGGATTGTCGACTGGTGCATCGCATTGGCGAGGTACCGCTGGCCGAGGCGAGTGTGGCGATCGTCACGAGTTCGCCACACCGAGCCGACGCCTATCAGGCCAATCGTTGGCTGATCGACCAGCTAAAGGAGACCGTGCCCATTTGGAAGCGCGAATGCTATGCGGACGGAACGACCGAATGGGTGCATCCCGTGGCCGAGCACGCGGAGGAGCAGCCATGAGCACAGGAAATGCCGCATCGCTGGTTGATTCTCATGGTCGCGTTCACACCAGCTTGCGCCTGAGCGTTACGGATCGCTGCAATATTCGCTGCGTCTATTGCATGCCTGCGGGTAGTATCCAGTTTTTGCCCCGGGATCAAATTCTCACCTTCGAGGAGATCGCTCGTTTTGTCCGCGTGCTGGCCGATTGCGGAGTTCGTCGCGTCCGCTTAACCGGCGGTGAACCGTTGGTTCGATCCCAACTGCCCGACCTTGTTCAGCAAATCGCGAGCGTGCCAGGCATTGAAGACGTGGCGTTGACTACCAATGGCATTTTGCTTGCCGACCAGGCAGATGCGCTGCGTCGGGCAGGGTTGCGCCGAGTAAATATCAGCCTCGATAGTCTTACCGAAGAAGGGTTCCGCAAGATCGCCCGTCGGGACGGCTTAGAACAGGTCTTGGCCGGGATTGGTGCTGCTCAAGAGGTTGGCTTTGAGACCATCCGGCTAAACGCCATTGCCATGCGGGGCGTCACTGAAGATGAGGCGGTAGAGTTGGCCCGATTTGCTCGCGAGCGCGGCCTGGAGTTGCGGTTCATCGAGTATATGCCGCTGGACACCGATGAGGCTTGGAGCCGCGGCACCGTCCTGACCGGGGCAGAACTGCGTCAACAGCTGGAGACGGTGTTTGGTCCGCTTGTGGCGGCTCGTCGTACCGACCAAAGCCAGCCGGCAGTGGACTATGATTTTGCAGATCGTCCGTTCGCGGACGGCGGCGGCCGCATCGGCTTTATCAATCCCGTATCGCAGCCCTTTTGTGGGAGCTGCAATCGCCTGCGTTTGACGGCCGAAGGGCAGGTTCGCAATTGCCTGTTCTCCACTACCGAATGGGATGCGCGGGCACTGTTGCGGTCCGGCGCCGTCGATGAAGACATCGCTCAACTGGTCCGTGACGCCGTTGCTGCCAAGAAGCCAGGGCACGGGATTGATGATCCAGATTTCTTACGTCCTGAGCGAGCCATGTACCAGATTGGTGGTTAACGCGGTCTCTCTGTTGGCCGTTTCTTGAATGACGCGCATTTACTTAGACAACGCGGCAACCAGCTGGCCCAAGCCGCCGGCGGTGTACGACGCGGTGGATCGCTACCAGCGAGAAATCGGAGCCGCGGCAGGGCGCGGCGCTTACGACTCGGCCGTTGAGGCGGAGCGCATCGTCATGCTCGCACGCATGGCGGTGGCCAAGCTGATTGGAGCTCGCGACCCTAGCCGCGTGGTTTTCACCGCCAGTGGCACCGAAGCGCTGAATCTTGCTCTGTTCGGCCTGCTAAGACCGGGCGATCATGTTGTGACCACGGTGTGCGAGCACAACGCCGTGCTGAGACCCCTTGCTCAATTGCGCTCCACCGCCGGAGTGTCGGTTGACTTCGTTGGTTGCGACCCTCTCGGGACGATTGATCCCGAGGACATTGCCAGCGCGATTCAGCCGGGTACCAAACTGGTAGCTACAACTGCTGCCTCAAACGTGACCGGGGCTTTGCAAGACGTTGACGCGATCTCGCGCATCTGTCGTGAACACGACGTTCCGCTCCTAGTCGACGCCGCCCAGTCTCTGGGGCACGTAACGACGGATGTTTCTGCCAGCGGAATTGACCTATTAGCGGGGCCCTGCCACAAGGGTCTGCTCGGGCCGCTGGGCTTAGGTTTCCTGTATGTCGCGCCCGGCATGGAGACGCATCTACAACCTCGGTTGCTGGGGGGCACCGGATTGCAAAGTGATCTGGAAACCATGCCCGAAGAGTTGCCGCATCGCTACGAGGCAGGCAACCTTAACGTACCCGCACTGGCAGGCCTCGCAGCCGGGCTTGAGTACTTGGCAAGCGAGTCGGCTGATGCCGATCGCAACATGGCCCTGCTCATGGCCGAACTCGCCAAAGTGCCCGGTGTTTTGCACTATGGGCCGCCTCTAGGGCTGCCGCGTGCACCGGTAGCGAGCTTCAACCTCGAAGGCTACGATCCCCAAGAGGTGGCTGCTATCTTGGCTAGCAATCGAATCGAGTGCCGGGCGGGACTACATTGCGCCCCAATGATGCATCAAGCCCTTGGCACGCACCGCATGGGCGGCGCGGTCAGGCTGAGCCCCGGTTTGGCGACCAGTGAGCAAGATGTCGTCACGGTGGTCGGGATGCTCAAGACGCTGGCTTCATCCGTCTAGGAGGTGATCCAAATGGCCAAGAAGGCTGCAAAGAAACAGGACGCGGACTCTGCTAATCAGCCCTGGTATTCCGAGGGCCTCCGCTTTGAGTGCACAGGTTGCGGCGACTGTTGCACAGGGGCACCCGGCTATGTTTGGCTCAACAAGGCTGACATCGCAGCCATGGCCGCCGAGACGGGATTGAGCGTCCAGGACTTCGAGCAGCGATATGTCCGGCTTGTTGGCGTTCGTAAGAGTCTCAAAGAGTTTTCCAACGGCGATTGCGTGTTCTTCGACAACAAGAGTCGCAAATGCCAGGTCTATGACTCGCGTCCCCGCCAGTGTCGCACCTGGCCCTTCTGGGACTCAACCCTGCGAACCCCGCAAGCTTGGCAAGAGACCTGCGAGGTATGCCCAGGCAGTGGGAAAGGCAAGCTGTATCAGCTTGAGGAAATCGAACAGCAACGAGCCGTCGTTAGGGTCTAGTGCCAAGCTCAAGGCCCGCAGTTTTTACCAGAATGTGGCTTTGTAGCGATTAGCTGAAGTTTACCGGCTGATCGGTTCGATGAAGTGTCTAGCGAAAGTGCTCGCGCGAGCTTTGCGTTTGCTGGCAGGTTCTAAACCGTTTCAGGGAAGCAGTTTGAGGCGTCTGAAGCACTTGCCTGGCCGTGTAGGGCGCCGGTTTTTCGCTGTAAGTTCTTTGACAACAAGGTTTTATCCGACAATTGCCACGGCTAGTGGAATCGTCTCAATCGTTGGCTAGGCACCTGAAAGGGGGCCTCGTCTCGGGGTGGTTCTGTTGACACTAGTTGTTGCTACGTTTACACTTGGGACATATGAACGATCCCTAAATGGGGCCGTTTTATGCCTTGAATCGACGCTTTCAGGGGTTCCCTCAGCGTGGAGCTCCGCGAGCCGTTTCATCCCCAAGGGGAAGCTTGTCGTGACCAAGAAAGAGATCGTCAAAACGATCTCCGAGGAGATTGGGCTTACCCAGCTCAAGACCAAGGAGATTGTCCAGAAGACGTTCGATGCGATCGTCGAAACGCTCGTCGAGGACCGCCGGATCGAGCTCCGGAACTTCGGTGTTTTCGAGGTCAAAAAGCGGGCTGCCCGCAAGGCGAGGAATCCTCGCACGGGGGCCAAGGTCGATGTCGCCGAGAAGTTTGTCGTCACGTTCAAGCCAGGCAAGGAGATGGAAGAGCGAGTTCGCGAGCTCGAACGGCGAGACGCCGCCGAGACTGCCGCTCGCCAAGCTGCCGAGCAGAGCCTGGGCGCCAGCGATGCTGGTTCCGCCAACGGTGCTCCGCCAGGACCGCAAAGTCCTTCTCCAGTAAGTGGTTACGACCCCACTTCGGCCACCCCCTACGGTTCGGGACCACAAGGCTGAGCACAAGCGGCCTTTGCTACAACGTCGCGGTCCAGGCGACCTGTGTCGCTGCCCGCGGAAGGCGTCATCTGTCTAGACACGGCATCTCGCAGCGGCTAGTGTCCGCAGCAATTGTCGGGAACCTTACCCCCGTTGCGCAACGGCTGAACAGGAAGTTCCGTCGTTGGACGACAAGCTACCGCTGCCAATTGGCGGTGGCGAAACGAAACCATAAATAGACAAGCGACTTGCGGCCGCCCGGGCAGGGACTTGAGATTCCCCCCCAACCGCTCGGCGACCCATCATGGAGGAGAGCAAGGTAATGCGAAAATGGTTTCTGACAGCCTTGGCAACCTGTCTGCTGAGCACCAGCACGGGGTGCCTGATACCGATGTACTCGGCTGACCCGGCCCGTCGTGCCCAGCAGCTGATCTACACCTCCGAAGACTTGCGGTCCTTCATGGACGAGTGGGAGCGAATCTGGTTCCTCGACCAGCCGAGCCATCTCAAGCCATATCGGACCAATGGCTTGGTTCTGTAGCTTGGTTGCTTAGTGGCAGCTTCTCTCAGGCGCAACCTAGGCGCGGTTCGTCTGCTGCGCGGTCAATTGATTCTCCTGCCCAGAGGCAGGTACGATGCGGGCCTGTCATTCCTCCGCATGCCCGTCGATTGTCGATGACCGAGTCCGCTACCGCTGTGCCTACGACTGTCGATCTCTCGGTTGCGCTGGGCCGTCTGAAGCTGCCGAATCCCATACTCGTTGCCTCGGGCACCTTCGGTTACGCCCGCGAGATGGAGGCTTTTGTCGACCTGCCACGACTCGGTGGCATCCTGCCCAAGACGATCACCGCCGAGCCACGCCCCGGCAACGCCCCTTGGCGTACGGTCGAAACCGCCTCCGGCATGCTCAATGCTATCGGCCTGGACAACGACGGCATCGAGGCTTTCATTGCCCATCATCTGCCGTACTTGTCCAGCCTAGGCACGCCGATCATTGTCAGCATTGCTGGCCGAACGCATGATGAATTTGTTGCCATGTGCCGCCGGTTGTCGGAGACGGAAGGCACCACGGCAATCGAGCTGAACATCTCCTGCCCCAATGTGTCGGCTGGTATCGATTTTGGGATCGATCCCCAACTCTGCGAGCGGCTCGTTGCCGAGTGCCGGGCTGCGACTCCGCTGCCGGTGATCGCCAAACTAACACCAAACGTGACCAGCATGGCCACCATCGCCAAAGCGGCCCAAGCCGGCGGTGCCGACGCGCTGAGCCTCGTCAACACGGTGCTTGGCATGGCCGTGGACTGGCGAAAGCGCAAGCCGATGCTGGGCAACGTGGTAGGCGGCTTGAGTGGCCCCGCGATCAAGCCCATCGCCCTGCGGTGCGTCTGGCAGGCCGCCCAAGCTACCGCCGGCATGCCGATCGTCGGTATTGGTGGCATCCAAACGATCGACGACGTGATGGAGTTCCTTGTCACCGGCGCTAGCGCGGTGCAACTCGGCACCGTGAACTTCTACCGCCCCACGGCCAGCATAGAAGTGCTCGACGCGCTTCCCGGCGCGCTGGCGGAGATGGGCGCCGAACACCTTCGAGAGATTGTTGGCGCCCTGGTAACAGCGTGAGGGAGTCAAGCAACTCTCTGACTCCTGCCCCCTAAACTCCTAACCCCTGTCAGCCATGCGTGTCCTTTCCGGCATCCAGCCCACCGGTCCTTTTCACTGGGGCAACTACTTCGGCGCCATTCGGCAGTACATCGAGCTGCAGGATGTGGCGGATGAAGCCTATTACTTCATTGCCAACTTGCACGCGCTGACCACCGTGCGAGACAAAGAACTGCTCCGGCAATACACGCTCGACGGCGCCATCGACCTGTTGGCCCTGGGGCTTAACCCCGACAAGGCCGTCCTCTTTGTACAGTCCGACGTGCCGGAGGTCAGCGAGCTTTGCTGGCTGCTGATGACCGGTACACCGATGGGGCTGCTCGAGCGCTGCGTTAGCTACAAGGACAAGATCGCCAAGGGCCTCAAGGCAGACGCGGGATTGTTCACCTACCCGGTGCTCCAGGCGGCCGACATCTTGGCCTACGATGCCGATGTGGTGCCAGTGGGCGAGGACCAACTGCAGCACATTGAGGTCTGCCGCGACATTGCCGGGTCGTTCAATCACCACTTTGGCGAAACGTTCGTCATGCCCAAGGGCAAAGTGCTTGATCAGTCGGCTCGCGTGCCGGGGACCGACGGCGAGAAGATGAGCAAGAGCTATGGCAACACGCTGGCGGTGTTCGAGGCGGCCAACAAGCAGAAGAAGCAGATCATGCGGATTCAAACCGACAGCCGCCCGATGGAAGACTCCAAAGAGCCGGAAGGCGATGTGCTCTTTGACCTGCTGAAACTTGTCGGCACGCCAGAGCAAGTCGAAGCGATGGCCGCCACGTATCGCGCCGGCGGCTTCGGCTACGGCGACGTCAAGAAAGCTCTGGCCTCCGCCTCGGAAACATACTGGGCCGAAGTCCGGGAGCGGCGCGAAGACTGGGCCAACCGCCCGGACGACGTCCGCCAAGTCCTCGCCGCCGGCGCCCAACAAGCCCGCAGCAAAGCCGCCGAAGTCCTCCACCGCGCCCAAGCCGCCTGCGGTTTAGGTGGAGTATGATCTGCGTCGTTCGCTACACTTTACGGCTCGTTGAGATTGTTGACCCGCCGTGGGATGCTGATATGGCGACTCGGGTTGGCTGTTCAGGTCTGCGCATTAGCGGATAACAAAAAATCGACCCGAGTCGCGAGGTCGGGCGTTTCGACCTTGGAGAATCTCTCGTCGCGACCGCGTGCTTTTAGACGTTAGCTGCGCTCGGAGGCGTCGACCAGCGCAAGCAGTCGACGGTATCGAAGGGAAGTTTGCCAGGCGATCGCTGTGCCTGCTCATTTGATCGCCAGTCCTAGTTTCCGCAGCTTGAAGTCTGCCTCTTTCCGGGTCTTGCAGACGATGGTGTAGAACTGTGCGTCGCGGCCCTCGGCTTTGATCAGTTGCTCTTGCTGTTCCTTCCACTCCTTGGCTGCGGCGGGTGAGAGCGTGATCGCCACGCGAGTGTAAAACGTTTTCTGGCGCTTGACGATTCGCTTCAGCAGATAGTGTGTCTGGTTGACGATGGGGTCGCGGTACTGCTTCTGCAGATTCTTGCTCGTCAGGTGCCGTTGGACGGACTTCTCGATCACGGCGTAGTTGTCGCCAAAGTGCTTCACGAAGTAGGGGTCGGGACCGCGATGATCCCGCGCCACCACGGGCCGAAGCGGTTGGGACTCGCCGATGTCCTTCAGGTAGGCGGCGAAGTCCTTCGGCTTCTTGGTGCTGAGATAATGCACCAAACCCCACGACACGGCATAGCCGTAGGCGGTGAGCTGCTTGGCGCTGATCGATCTCTCGATCAACTCACCCGACCGCCCCGCCGTTTGCAGCAAGTGATACATGCGAATGTCGTTGACCATCCCAGCCCGTTGCCAGCGCAAGGTTCGCTCGGGGAGTTGTTCGTTGTTGGTCTTGATGAGTCGCGAGTTCACCTTCAGCGGGCAGAAGTACTCGGGCAATCCTTCGCTGATCCACTGCGGCCACATCGACAGCCGCTGCTGGATGCCGGTGTTCGCCAGGATTTGATGGATGCCCTCGTGGGCCACCGTGTAAGCGGCTTCCTTGAAGGCGTACTCCGGAGCCGATTGCCACAGGCGGGTGTCTTCGTACAGCACCACGTAGTTTTCCAACCCGCTGTAATACGCCGCCACCCCGCGCGGCATCGGCTGCAGCGCATCGAAGGCCTGCCGATTGGGCATGATGATCACGACTAGCGGCGTCTCCGGCCGAGTGGGACTCAGACCCCACTCCCGCAATTGGGCCACCACGCCCGGCAGCAGGGTTTCCAGAATCGACCGCGTGTGGAGATAGAACGCCTCGCTGCCTTTGTAAGCGAAGACGTAGTAGCCCGCCGGTACAAAGGTGAAATCCCCAAACCTATCGGCCTTTAGTCGATCGATCACCTGTTGCCGCGTTGCCGACTTGAACGGCTGGTCGGTAGGCCGCGTGTCCTCACGCGAAACCACCTCTAACTGTCCGGTGGGAATCTTCACGAGTCGGTCGCCGTCCAACTCAGCTAAGACCTTGGCCACTAGGGCGCCGCCATCGCCACGTACGTAAGCGGTCGAGGCTCGGGGCGCCGAGGGTTCAACCGATCCAAGTTTCTCCAGGTCAAGCTTGCCGACGCCCTGAGCCGGTACGATCGGCGTACTGTCCTGCCCCGCACTGCTGGAGTCAGATTGTCCCAGCACGGCCGAAGCCATAAAGCCGGCCAATACGACGGCCAGCGATGGGGCGTATAGCGAAGAGCGTGGGGGTTCTGTGAGCATGTTAGTTAGGTTGCAAGGATTCGGTTTCCTGCCGCTGAGCTTCGTTTATATCGCATGGAAAACTTCATTGCGAACAAGCACACTGGTTTCTTGCCTCTGCCGCTTGGAAATGTTGAAACCCTCTGCCAGACTTCGGTGGTAGTTTCCCCCCAACACCCTCTCACACGCTCGTCACAGCTGCTATGCAATTCCGTACTCGTGCTATCCATGTCGGCAACGAACGCGACCCTCAAACGGGCGCCGTGGTGCCACCCCTACATCTCGCGTCTACCTACGTTCAGAACGAAGCCGGTAAGTGGCGGGAGTTCGACTACGCCCGCAGCGGCAACCCCACCCGCAAGCAGTTAGAGACCACGGTCGCTGAGCTCGAAGGGGGCTGCGGCGCGCTGGCTTACGCCAGTGGCATGGCGGCCATCCATGGCGTGACGGCCATGCTCAATTCTGGCGATCACGTCCTGGCCGGCACCGATATCTATGGCGGCGCCTACCGGTTGTTCCACAAAGTGATGAATCGCGCCGGCGTGACCGTCACGTTGGCGGACTCGACGGACTTGAAGGCCTTTGAGAATGCGTTTACTCCCAGCACCAAGCTCGTCTGGGTCGAGTCACCCGGCAACCCGCGAATGAGCATCACTGACTACGCCGCCGTGGCGGAATTGGCGCACAAGCATGGCGCCTTGCTTGGCTGCGACAACACGTTCGCCACGCCGGTGCTCACCCGACCGTTGGAACTGGGCGCTGACATCGTCATGCACTCCGCCACCAAGTATTACGGCGGCCACAGCGACCTGATGGGCGGCCTGTTGGCGGTCCGTGACCCGGCGCTTTACGACGAGTTATACTTCGTGCAAAACGCCACCGGCGGCATCCTGGGACCGTTGGAGTGTTTCCTTTGCAAACGAGGCGTCAAGACGCTCGAACTTCGCGTCCGCGAACAGTCTGCAACCGCCATGCAATTGGCCGAGTGGCTCAATGCGCACCCGCAAGTGGAGCGCGTTCTCTATGCCGGCTTGCCATCGCACCCGGGGCATGACATCGCCGCCAAGCAGATGCAGGGCGGCTTTGGCGCGATGATCTCGTTCGAGCTGAAGGGCGGTTTCGACGCCGCCAAACGCTGCGTCGAGTCGACCAAGCTGTTCCAGCTTGCCGTGAGCCTTGGCGCTGTCGAGTCGCTCATCGAACAACCCGCCAGCATGTCGCACGCCAGCTACGATGCCGAGGACCGCAAGAAGCATGGCATCACCGATGGGCTGATCCGCCTGAGTGTGGGTCTCGAGGCCTACGAAGACCTGCAAGCCGATCTCACCCAAGCCTTCGAATCCGCCCACTAACAACCAGTGACTAGCAACCAGTCACCAGTCCCCAATTCCGCCATGCAACTCGGTTTCGTCTCTGCCATCTTCGGCGACTTGCCTCTAGAAGAAGTACTCACTTTCGCTGGTGGCGAAGGGTTCGACTGCGTGGAGGTCATGTGCTGGCCGCCCGACGGGCCCGATCGCAAGTACGGTGGCGTCTGCCATCTCGACGTCAGCCAATTTACCCAGGCGATGGCCGACGACACGCTCGCGCTGTGCGACAAACATGGCGTAGCGATCTCTGCCCTTGGCTACTATTCGATTCCGCTCTCCGCCGAAGCCGACCAGGCAGAGGCCGCCATCGCCCATCTTTATAAGGTGATCGACGCCGCGCCGATGCTTGGTCTTTCAACGATCAACTCCTTCATCGGCGCCAATCATCGCCTGTCACTCGAAGAGAACTTTGCCCTTTTCGAGCAAGTCTGGCCGCCCCTCATCCACCATGCCGAGCAGCGTGGCGTCCGCGTCGGCATTGAGAATTGCCCGATGCTGTTTCCCCACACCTGGCCGTTTGGCTTGAACCTGGCCCGCACGCCCGCCATCTGGCGACGCATGTTCCAGGCGATCCCTTCGGAGAACTTTGGCCTGAACTACGATCCCTCGCACTTGCGGATGCAGTTGATCGATCCGATTGGCCCCATCCGCGAGTTTGGTCCCCGCATCTTCCACACACACGCCAAGGACATGCGCATCGACACCCATCGGCTCGATGACGTGGGGTCGCTCACGCCCCCGATGGAGCGCTCGACTGCCAAGATCCCGGGACTAGGAGACATCAACTGGGGCGCCTGGATCGCCGCCCTCACCGACACCGGCTACGACGGCCCGGTCTGCATCGAAGTCGAAGACGAAGCCTTCTCCGGCGACCTCGAACGACGACGTCAATCGCTAAGAGTCAGCAGGAATGTTTTGCGCCCATTGATTGGGTGAAGTCTTCCGGTTGCGCTCTACAGGATGCTGCCCAGCGGTTCTTCACGCAAGAAGCGACCACTGCGGTAAGCGACAAGGCCAACCGCCAAGACGCCAACTAAGGGGAACACCGCGAGCAGGCTGACGATGATTGCAAATACGTTACCCCAGAGCATCGTGGTCAGTCGCACCATGTAAACTAGCAAGGCCAAAGAGACGATCATACCGACGCTGGTCCTTATCGCGTCCCAGGTAGGCCCCGTCGTGACGTTATCAAGAATCAGGCCGCCAATTGGTAGAACAAGGTGCCAAGCCGCCGCAACGGGCAAGTAGCGGCGGAATCGACGCACGACGTGCCGCCGCTGATCCGAAACTCCTGGGCTCTCTTCAAAGTCACTCTCAGGAGATTGGTAAGGGTTGGCGTTCGCAGCGTCCCTTTGTTCGTGCATGTCACATCCGGCTTAGTGTTGGCGGGTGACGTAACTATCCGGCCAGGGATCGGGGAAGTCACCGCCGGCTTGCCAGTGTTCGATTTCGTTGTCGGTCAGGAAGCACTGCTTGAGGGCATCAGCAAACCAATCCACTTGGGTTTCGTCTCCGATGATTGTTAGCTGGCAGCGACGGTCCCCAAATCGCCCCGGTTCCTTTTCCAACCACTCCTTCAGTCCCTCGATTTCTGCCTCATCCAGGTTTTGGTTTTCGTCCTCCAGCACACCCGCTCGCCAGTACCCAATCAATTCTAGATTGATGCCGGCAGCCGCCTGATTCCAAAGCAGAGACACGTTGTCACGGGTGGCCAGATAGAAGAACCCTTTGCTTCGGTAGATTTGCTGGCCCAGATGTTGCTGGCAAGTGTTCCATAGTCGCTGCGGATGAAATGGGCGATCGTCCGTAAGCACTCTCGTGGCGAGGTTGTAAGGCCGGTCGTCGTGGCTCTCGTTAGCGAGCACGGGCTTCAGCTCATGGATTAGCTGCTCAACCCGCTGGTACTCGTACTCCGGCATGCCCAGCACGTCGTCAATCGCCAGATTTCCGAAGGGGATTGAGGCGACCGATACATAGGGATTGAGTAGATGCAGCGACTGCGCGATCTGCTGGAGCCTGTCTTGCTCGATACGATCGACTTTGGTGAGCATCAGGTGGCTGCAGAACATGACTTGTTCAACCAGCAGGTTGGTCGTGTCTCTCTGGCCATTTTGCAGATTCCGTTGCATGATCGGGACGATCTGCTGGCCGGCGTCGTAGTCTTGATCAACCATCGCGCTGTCAACCAACGTCAGCACACCCGTGAGCAGGTACAGAGGCTGGCTGGCGAAAAAATCGATTAGTGGCATAGGATGGCAGCTGCCTGATGTCTCGACGATGATGAAGTCAAGCGAACCATCTTCTTGCATTGCCTCCAGCGCTTGCTGGAGCTTCGTGATGCCTGTTTTGCTGCTTAAGACACAAGAGTAGATTGACTGGAAGCGCTTGTCTTCTGGCTCGAAGAATTCAGACTGGGCAACAATCAAGCCATCCACATCCAGCTCGCTCATGTCGTTGACGACGACACCCAACAAGAGCTCTTGCTTACGTGACTGGATGATCAGACTCCGTAGCAGGGTGGTCTTACCCGAGCCCAAAAACCCATTGAGAATGAGAACCGGAACTCTGGCCTGCGGACTGGTTGCTTCTGTGCTGTTGATAGCTATCACCTACCTGTTTTGCGCCGAGTCGTGCTCGCTTTGTAGAAACGACTTCAGTGTGCCCGGTATCGGCCTGCGGTTCTAGCCGAGAAGGAGTTCATGCCCGCAACCTCTAGGCCGAGAAGAGGCCAATCGGCGGCTGCAGAAAACGCTCGGTGGCCAAGAATTGCTGAACGTGGCACAAAACGGCGCGGTCAAACATGAATCTTGAATTTGGTGATTCAACGTTTATGTTGACAATCAGCGTCGTCCATTCGCAAGACAGCCGTCGACGTAAGTCGGTAAACGACGGTTGGAACGCGCTGCCTGAAGTGTGAGATGGCTCGCCTAACGCCTCAAAAAACGGTTCGCCAGGCGGTTTCGAGAGGCCCCGTGAATTTTCTTTGGGCCAAGTTTTTTTGCGCGTCAGTGGGCCGTGTTGTCCACGTGCTGGCGAGAGCGGCTACTCGTTCTCTTCTTCCTCGCGAAGCTGCGCGAGCAATCGAGTCAGCGTATTGGGATGCACGCCCAGCAGTTTGGCGGCTCGGCCCTTGTGGCCCTCGGTAGCACGAAGCGCCTGCGTCACAGCAATGCGGCGCAGCTTGCCGAGATTCATGAAGGGCAACGCTGGGTTGCTGTCCACCGCTCGCGACTGAGAAGGCAAGCAGGGCTCGCAATCTAGCACATAGGCTTGCTCGATCACATGCCCAAGCTGCCGAATATTGCCCGGCCAAGGGTACTCGCAAAACTCGTGGAGGGACTCATTGCTTGGCCGCCACAATTGGCGACCATACTTGGCGGCGAAACGCTTGGAGAAGAACTCAATGAACGTGGGGATATCTTCGACACGCTCACGAAGCGGTGGCACGTGGAGTTCCACCATGTTGAGTCGATAGTAAAGGTCCTCGCGGAAGCGGCCCTCAGCAACCTCGACTTCCAAGTTGCGATTTGTCGCGGCAATCACCTGCACGTCAACCGCTTCCGGCTTCGAGGCGCCAACCGGCGTGACCTCTTGTTCTTGGAGGACCCGCAGTAGCTTTGGCTGAAGCTCCAGGGGCATCTCGCCCACTTCATCCAGAAAGACAACGCCCTTGTTGGCGGCGCGGAAGACACCCAGGCTGCGACCGGCGGCCCCGGTAAAAGCGCCTTTCTCGTGGCCAAAGAGCTGGCTCTCGGCGAGCGTCGCGGTGAGCGAGGCACAGTTAACCGGCACGAAGGCCTGACTGCGACGTGGACTGAGGCGATGGAGCGTCTGTGCCCAGATCTCCTTGCCGGTGCCGGTCTCGCCGGTCACTAAGACGGTGCACTGAACCTCCGCCGCTTTCTCAGCGTGGCGTGCAATCCGGGTCACTTTGGAATCGGACCCAAGAACCCAGCTCTCGGGCGACTCCGGTGGCGCCGACAAGAGTGAGTTTATCGATGGTGAAGTTGTCGCGGCCGTCATTCACAACGGACGCTATTTACGCAAGATTACGGCCTTGCCAAGTGGTCAATGCACAACCGTAAAAGGAAAAGTGGATGAGAGAACACCGTTCCGCACCTGCTGCATTCACTGCATCGGGCCTCTAAACGGAGGGCGTCTCTTTCTCCTGCGTCACTAGCGTCCCAACCAAAGGGCACAAAAAGGGTTAACGCTACTTGGCAAGACCCGTCTGTTCCGGTTTGCCTCTGCGTTTCACTCTAGCCATTGGTAACGGAAGGCTCAACAAAATTGAATCCGTTAAATGCAGAATTGGCAGGAACTGTTCGGTTTGGGCAGGATGGGGTGAAAGGTGAGTCGTGTTGTAAGTGCTTATTCTAAGGTAGTTTCTGGATTTTCGGCCCTGTCGGTGCGGTTTTCTGCAGGAGTTTGCTTGATCGCGGTTTGTGCGTTGCTGCTGGGCTCTATTGTCTTTGGAACGGCCAAGTCGATGATCAGAGGGCGGTGATCACTTCCTTTGCCGGTGCCTTCGTGAATGCCTGTGCAATACACGTCGGGGGTAACCAGGGCGTGATCGATCCTGATGGGCGGCTGCCAGCTCTTCATGTTTGGCCAAGTCGTCGCCATCCCTCGCCCACACAGCACGTGGCAGTCCCGCAGGGCGTGCTTGGTCGTGAGCTGGCGATAGACAAGCGAGTAAGGCGTGGCATTAAAGTCGCCCGACCAGCAGCAGCGGCAACGCCTCTTGGACGAGCTCGTCTTCAACGATACTCCAGAACAAGTCGTAACGATGCAGCGGAGACTTGATCGGCCGCGGGGCATGCACTGCGTAGACTCTTAGTTGGGCGTTATCCAATTCCACGTTGGTGCTGACCACTACGCGTTTTTGCTGATACACACGTTCCTCGCGACTTAGCGGAGCACGCGAGTAGATGCCCGTTGCGGCGTGGTTGTATTCGGTTAAGTGGACATGATGAGGGTATGCCGCCGGGAACTCGGTTTGGTTGAACTTGTCGTGCCACTTACCAGAGAACTCGGTCAAAACGATCAGGTCCGCGTCTGCTGAGCGCATTTCTTCAAAGAGCGATTCCATGTCTCCTGTCTTGGCGCCGACATTGGCATAGAACACTCTGAGCGGGACGAAATCGCCGGCTTGTACTCCCTCACGGGCTCCCTGGATTGCGGTTGCGGCGTGCAGCGACAGGACCGACGGCACGACCAGCGTCAGATGCCAGGCGACCACGACCGCTAGGCTACTTGCCAGACGCTTTTGGCGAGTGACTAAGGCTGCGACGAGTAGCGGATAGGCAGGTAGGTAGAAATACCCACTGAAGGCGTTCACCCAACGCAACCAAGACCAGGGAGCAAGTCCCAGGCACCAAGCAATCGCGGTGGCAGTCATGCTTAGGCTCAACAGCCACGCGGCGCCAACGAGCAAGAGGGCCCACCATGGCGCGGGCCTGCGCGCAGGAGTCGCATCTTGAGGTGCTTTGCTTGTCATTTCGCTTTGAGGCATTCAGCAAGAGCGGATTGGCAGGAGTTCCGGCTCTATGATGCAAGTCCGGCGATCCCCATTCAAGATGACGAAGCAAGAAAGCGTTCGTCCGACCCCGTCGCATTATACCTGCGCCCCGCTTCGCGGCTAACGCCGCGGGAGCCTGCAATGGCCTTGGTGCTGCCGGCTGACAGCAGCGGAAAACCACTAGTTTCCAACATACTTTGCGAGAATCGACCTTGCCTGGGCGGGGTCGTCGCAGTTCCCTACGATCGCTCGACCATCAGAAAAGAGCGTGATTTCTTGATCTGAAACGGACAAGCGAACAAGAAACGGATTGCTGGTCACTTCGCCAACCTTAGTAAGCCGCTCGGCCATGGCTGCTAGGTTGACTTGCGTTGGCGTTGCTGGCCGCACTTGTACGGCATTGCGTCCACACAAGACGGCCGATTCGCTGCCGCGTTTGCCTTCCAACCATGGGAACTGGCGTCCGTGGCAAGTTTTACAGGTGCCGGGGGTATGCAATCCGGCGACGTCTATTTGCCTCGATTCGTTCCGCCAAAGGTCGATTACGGTCAAGCGACGATTAATGCTTTGAAGATTGCCGGTGAGGATCTTCAGCACTTCAGCGCACTGCAGCGAAGCTACCAGGCAGACCGCTGGGGCCAGGATACCAGCGGAATCACAGGTCGCCATCGCTCCCGGCTCGGGCGGTTCAGGCACGAGACAAGACAAGCAGGCGGTCTCTCCTGGGAGAATGGTGAGCGTCTGTCCTTCGGCGCCCAGGCACCCGCCATACACCCAGGGGGTAGATGTGCTAATGGCGTAGTCGTTGATCAGCAGTCGCGTTTCGAAATTGTCCGTACCATCAACGATGACATCTGCACCAGCGGCAAGCTCCTTCATGTTCACGTACGACACATCTGCCACGATCGGCTCGATTGTGACTTGCCGGTTGATCTGATGTAGCTTGTTTGCGGCGATGGTGGCTTTGGGAAGACCGCTAGCCACATCCTGTTCGTCGTACAGCACCTGGCGCTGAAGGTTGCTCAGTTCCAAGAAGTCGCGGTCTACGATTCGCACGACGCCTACGCCAGCTCTTACGAGCGTGCTAGCGGACATGGAACCCAAGGCGCCGCAGCCCACAATTAAGGCCGTGGCGTCGGCGAGTCGTTGCTGGCCTTGCGCACCGATAGCCGGGAATCGCTCTTGCCGCGAGTACCGGCCGTCTTGATCGTGCTCTGTGTTCATGGTCACTTGGAGAGGCGGCGCCGACAGGCTGGGGAAGCTGATGCTGATTGTTTAGTCGCCTGTGTCTTCCAGTAGTTCGTCGCCCGCCTCAGCTGCCAATGCTCGGGCATGGTCATCGCGTCGCAAGGCATCCGCAAGGACTCTTGCTGTGGGCGAGTCTTGTTGGGCCACTTGTTCGGGACTGCCCGCGGCGACAATCTGCCCGCCAGCATCAGCGGGGCCCGGGCCGAGGTCGATGATCCAGTCTGCTGCCATCATCACCTGGACGTTGTGTTCGACGACAAGCAACGAGTGGCCAACATCGACGAGTGCGTTGAGGCAATCGAGAAGCTGCACAATGTCAGAAAAGTGCAGCCCGGTGGTGGGCTCATCCAAGACAAAGAGGGTACGACCGGTTTGCTTGCCTGCTAGTCTTCCTGCTAGCTTCAGCCTTTGGGCTTCGCCACCGCTGAGCGTATTCGCAGGCTGTCCCAGGCGGAGGTAGTCGAGTCCGACGTCCAGTAACACTTTGAGTTTCGATTGAATCTTGTTCTGGCCACGAAAGAAGCGAAACGCTTCATGCGCGGTCATCTCAAGGACCTCGGCAATGTCTCGACCTCGATACTTCACGTCTAGCACTTCGGGCCGGTAACGGCGGCCTTCGCAGTCATGGCATCGCATGTTGACGTCTGCCAAGAATTGCATATCGACCTCGCGATAGCCCGCTCCCGAGCAGCTTTCACAGCGGCCGCCTTCAACG
Organism: Lacipirellulaceae bacterium; assembly: GCA_965263315.1. Classification (GTDB taxonomy): domain Bacteria; phylum Planctomycetota; class Planctomycetia; order Pirellulales; family Lacipirellulaceae; genus JBCCQL01. Next base: position 678,133 of record CBDHGZ010000004.1, read on the forward strand.
TTGAAGCTGAAGTGGCTCGCAGCAAGACCCTGTGACTTGGCGTCCGGTTGCTCGGCAAACAGCGCACGGATGGGATCAAAGGCCTTGATGTAGGTCACCGGGTTGGAGCGTGGCGAACGGCTGATTGGCTGGCCGTCAATCAGCAAGACTTCATCGAGCGTCCCGGCGCCAAGGAGTTCGCGGTGGGCCAGGGGCGGCTCATGCCCATTGCTGCCGGCTGTCTGTCCTTTGGTTCGTTGCAGGATTTCACTCAACGCCGGATAGAGTGTTTCCAGGACCAGGGAACTCTTCCCTGCGCCGCTGACTCCCGTCACCACGCAGAACACCCCGAGTGGCACCACGATGTCGATGCCCTTAAGGTTGTTTCCCCGGGCTCCGAAGAGTTTGAGCGACTCTTCGGTAATAGGCCGGCGCTCGGCGTCCCCCAAAGCTCGACGTCCTGCTAGCCAGTCTGCTGTACGACTGGTGGATGTGTTTAGCAGATCCTGCGTCGTTCCTTGAAAAACAATGCGGCCGCCCTCGACACCCGCTTGCGGCCCGAATTCCACAAGGTGATCGGTGGCATTTAGGATGGCTTCTTCATGTTCGACAACGAGGACCGTATTTCCGCGATCCTTGAGCCGTTGGATTGCTGAGGCCAGCGGAGGCACGTCTCTTGGATGCAGGCCCACGGATGGCTCGTCCAGCACATACAGCATATCAACGAGATTGGATCCTAGGGTGGCCGTCATCGCTACTCGTTGAGACTCTCCCGAACTAAGCGTTCGCAGCGGCCGATCGAGCGTCAGGTAGCCAACACCAACGTCGACCAGGTAGCGAAGCCGATCCAGCACTTGGTCAAGCGCGCGACGAGACACGGCGGCAGCGGTGCCGTCGGTGGGCAGGCTGCGGAGGAACTCGGCCGCTGCCTTGGTGCTCATAGCGCAGACCTCAGCGAAGGTCTTGCCTGCCAGTCGCACGGAGAGGGCGTCCGGACCAAGGCGGGCCCCGCCGCAGGCCTCGCAAGGAGAGTAGGAGCGCCAGCGACTCAAGAAAACGCGCAAGTGCATCTTGTATTTGCGGCGTTCTAGCCAGGCGAAAAAGCCGCTGAGACCGCCAAACTCCCGCTCGGGAACGCCGTTTTCGATCAGCGCCAAGTGGTCGGGAGTTAAGTTCTCGAAAGGCTCGTCGACCGGCAAATCGTAGTCATCGGCCAGTGCCAGCAGCTCTTCCAGTTCATGAGCATAGGCTGGGGTGTTCCAGGGGGCGATGGCTCCTTCACGGATCGTCTTGGTCCGATCAGGCACCACCAGGTTCATGTCGGTCTCAACGACGCTGCCAAAGCCCTCACAAACGGTGCAGGCGCCAAGCGGGCTGTTGAAGTTGAAGAGTTGCGGCTCGGGCGGAACAAAGCTCCGGTCGCATCCGCCACAACGCAGCTCTGATGAGAATGACGTCAGCGACCAACAGCGTCCGTCGACCATGACCTCCTCAGGGGTGCTCTTTTCTTGCCGGTGTTCCACCAGCAGTCTGCAACTTCCTTCCCCGCCCGCCAAGGCGGCTTCTACGGACTCCGTCAGGCGACTCTCGCTTGCCTGGCCGACGGCCAACCGATCAACGACGACCAGCACTTCCTCTCCGGACGACAGCTGCGAGGCGAGTCCGGGTTGGATGTTTTGCGTGGCGCCTTTGGCAATCAGCCGTACGAAGCCGCTCGCGGCGAGGTCGCTAGTCCATTCCGCAGCGGTCTGATCAGCAGACACCGTTGCCGCGAAGGTAATCATCAGCTTGGAGCCATCTGGCTCCCGGCAGATCGTGTCGACGATCGACTCGACGGAGTCTCGCTGCACGTCTTGATCACAATCAGAACAATAGACTTGCCCCGCTCGTGCAAATAGCAGGCGTAAGTGATCCGCAACTTCCGTTGCCGTGGCAATGGTGGCGCGATTTGATCTCCTGCCGCCTCGCTGGGTCACCGCAACGGCTGGCGGCAGGCCTTCGATTCGCTCCACATCCGGCTTGTCCAGTTGTTCGAGAAACTGACGAGTATAGGTCGAGAAGCTCTCGATGTATCTCCGTTGCCCTTCCGCGTAGAGCGTGTCGATCGCCATGCTTGTTTTGCCGCTACCAGAGACACCACAAAACACAATCAGGCGATTTCGGGGGAGATCAAGATCCACCTCACGCAGGTTATGGGTGTTGGCGCCTCGCACCTGGATCCACTCCGACGTCGCGTCGTCGGGACGAGGGAGCGGCTCGGTAGGTACGGGAAGGGTTGCCATAGGGGGTCGTCACAGGACTAGGGCGAATCCGGTAGCATAGTGTGCAGCTGGCTGGTGAGCCAGACACCCTGAATTGTGCCTGGGCTTGAGTGGATGACTGCGGCAGAACAAATCGAGCAACTCCGCGAAGAAATTCGCGAGCATGACCGGCGATACTACGTCGACGCGACCCCCGTGATCAGCGACCGTGATTACGACCGGAAGCTCGAACTCTTAAGAAAGCTAGAAGGCCAGCACCCCGAGCTCCATAGTGCCGACAGTCCCACGCAGAGAGTGGGTGGCCAGCCGTTGGATGAGTTTCGGTCCATTGCGCACTCGACGCCAATGTACTCAATTGACAACTCCTACGACGCCGGTGAACTGACCAACTGGGCGCGGCGCTGCTTCGAAGCGTTGGATGAAACACTGGCTGAAATCGCAGCCCAGATTGAGCAGTGCGAGCAAGAAGAGAAGGCACTCAAAGGCAACCGAGACGCGCAAGCACGACAGCAGCGCGAGAGCTTGGCGCGGGAGAGAGATCGTCTGCGAGCTGCGTGGAGTAATCGCGTTGCAGAAGGGGAGAAACAAGGCTACCCGGTGGATGGCGGCTACACGGCAGAGCCAAAAATCGACGGCGTGGCCGCGAGCTTGAGGTATGAGCGCGGTCAGTTTGTACTCGGGCTCACGCGCGGTGATGGCTTACGAGGCGACGACATCACTCAGAATCTCAAGACCTTGCGAAGTGTGCCGCTCGTCTTGAATGGAGACAAACTCCCCACGGTTCTGGAAGTGCGCGGCGAGGTCTTTATGCCCCGCCCTCAGTTCGATCGGATCAATCGCCAAGCCGAAGCGGAAGGCGAAGCATCCTTCGTTAATCCTCGGAACGCCACCGCAGGCACCTTGAAGCAGTTGGACCCGGCCAAGGTCGCTAAGCGCGGGCTTCGCTTCATTGCCCACGGCAACGGGGAGTTGACGGAGAGTTTGTCTTCACAGCAAGAGTTCCTAAGCACAGCCAGCGGATTCGGTCTGCCAACCAACCCGCTCGCGACGACCTGCCAGTCGATCAGGGAGGTTCTCGAGTACATCGAGCAGTTCGAGCAACGGAAGGCCTCACTGGAGTACGGCGTGGATGGTGTGGTGGTGAAGATCAACCGCCATGAACTACAGCAGCGGCTGGGGTACACCAGTCGTTTTCCCCGCTGGTGTCTGGCGTATAAGTACGCCACCGAGCAGGTGGAAACAGAGTTGCTTGATATCGAGTGGCAAATCGGAAAGTCGGGCAAACTCACACCGCGGGCTGTCATGGCTCCTGTGTTTGTCGCGGAGACCACCGTTCAGCATGCGTCGCTGCACAACGTAGGGGAGCTGCGACGCAAGGACCTGCGCATCGGGGATCGCGTTGTCGTGGAAAAGGCGGGCGAGATCATCCCGCAAGTCGTGCGCGTTGTCGATCCCGATCGTGAGGGACGCGCCGCGCCACCGACATTACCTGCTTGCTGTCCGCCGTGCGGGGCGTCAGTCACGATTGAGTACGACCAACGCAGAGTCAGTGAAATTGAGGCCTGGGCACGCCGCGTGGAGCGTGAGCAAGATTCCGCGGACCCATCGGACATGGGTCCGCCGCCACTTACGGAGCTTGACGAATCAGGTCGCTATTGCTCGAACCCCGAGTGTCCTGCGCAACTAAAGGAGCGACTCGAGCATTTTGCGGGTCGCGGTCAGATGGACATCGAAGGGCTAGGAGAGAAAGTCGTCATGCAGCTACTCGACGCAGGCTTGGTCGAGACCTATGGCGACCTCTACCGATTGCAGGACCGTCGCGATGCGTTGCTGGCCTTGGAACGCATGGGGGACAAGAAAGCAGACAAGTTGCTGAAGGCGATTGAAGATTCCAAATCGCGTGGTTTGTCGCGGGTCTTGGCCGCTTTGAGCATCCGTCATATCGGCGCGTCGGCCTCCCGTGTCTTGGCCCAACACTATGGGACGTTGAATGCCTTGCGCGGCGCGACGATCGAAGAGCTAGCGACTTTTCAAATCGATGGCCAAGAGTCGGGCATCGGGCCAGAAATCGCTCGCTCGTTGTTTGATTATCTCCACAGCGAGCGGGGCGCTAGAGTTCTGGACGACTTGGCCAGCAGCGGTGTGCTGCTTTCGGAGGCTAGTCTGGCTACCACCGGGCAGGGTGGCCCGCTGGCGGGAAAAACCCTGGTCGTAACCGGCACACTAGAGCGCCACACCCGGACGGAGGCTCAAACGCGAATTCAGCAGGCTGGGGGGAAGGCTGCAAGCAGCGTTTCCGGTACGACCGACTATCTGGTCGCTGGGGAGAAGGCGGGCAGCAAACTCGCAAAGGCGGAAAAACTAGGCATTCCTGTACTCACGGAAGAGGAATTCGAGGCCCTGCTGGCTGACGGACAGGCTGGCTAGTCGCTGGCAGATTGCCACTTGCTTGGATTCTGAAGCGGCCCTGATTAAGCTGAAAAGACCGCCCGGTCGTCCCTGCGGACGCCTGGTCGTTCCCCCCACTCTCACGGAGCACGCGATGTTTGTCCGCGCAATTGGAGCGCTATCCGCCCTGCTGTTCTTGGCTGGCTTTGCCGAAGCCGCGGCGCCAAGCATGAACCTCACCACTGCCGATGCGAAACCGGCTGAACAGGCCCCTAGCCCAGTCGACTTCTTTGATGCGGTTGATCAACAACTCGTTGATCTGAAGTTTATCGCCAAGAGCGACCGGCGTGCCCGCATCGTGCTAACGAACAAGACCGATCGAGAGTTGAAGCTCAATCCGCCGGAAGCATTCGCCGGGATTCCGGTCGTCGCTCAGTTTGGCGGGGGTGGTGGCGGCGGCAACTTCGGTGGCGGCGGCGGCTTCGGCGGCGGTGGCGGTAATCAAGGGGTAGGAGGCGGTGGTGGCGGCGGTAACTTTGGCGGCGGTGGAGGTGGTGGAGCCTTCAGCATTCCCCCCGAGAAGACCACGAAGATCGACGTGCCAGTCTTGTGCCTGGACCACGGCAAGAAGGACCCCTCGTCCAGCAAGCCGTACCGAATGGCGCCTATCAGTGAATACGTTGAGCGACCCGCGGTGTCCGAGCTGCTCAAAGCGTTTGGGCGTGGCGAGCTCAACCACGGGGCCGCTCAAGCTGCCGTTTGGGTGCTAAACAACGACGTTAGTTGGGCGGAGCTTGCCGCCAAGCAGACTGGCTCAGTACGAGATGCCCAGCGTCATCCCTACTTTACCCGCGAGCAACTCAATGCGGCCCTTGCGTACACGCGCGAGGCACACCGCCGGGCAGAGCTGGCCGCGCGCGAGTCTGGCGACCGGGAAGCGAGCATGGCAGAGGAATCAGAGCCGGTGGAACGGTCCTCTGAGGAAGACGCCGCGTTCGAAGAGTACCTCGAAGCAGAGGCCTCGACTCAGGGCTGATCAGGCGGCGCGGCCAAGGGGCTCCTGACGCACCTCTGCCAGCAACTGCCGGACTTGATCGCGCAGGCTATCACGTTCACAGGCCCAGCGCACCTCAAGCTGTTCGTAGTGTTGTTGTTGGCGATCCAGCTCTCGCTCACGAGCGATCAGACGAGCCGCGCGCTGTTCTATGTCTTCTTCGCGGCGCTTCGCCCAGAGCTGGATTTTGGCCTTCTGTTCATCCAGGCGTCCGTGCTCAGCATGGAGCTGCTTGCCAATCGTCTCGAGTTGGGTGCGACTCTCGCTGATTTCTCGCAGCGTATGCTGATAGTGGTCTGACAGCTTGGCCCGTACCTGGGCAATGGATCGCGTCAGCGTGGCGGGAGCCAACGCGCCGGCGAGTTGTGCCCAAGTCTCCTCGGTTGCTAGCCGCATTTCCAGGACTTCGCGCTGGCCGGCCTCTAGTTCCGCTTGTAGCTGCTCCAAGGCGGCCCGCCGTTGGGCGATTTCGCCTTCACTGGCAGCGGACCGTTGTTCGAACTGGGAAGCCAGCTGTTGCGTCTCGGCGCGTTCGGCCTCGATGCGTCGGCGCTCAAGGAGAAAGGCTTCTTGGGTTTGCTTGTGGTCGTTTTCCATCTCCAGTCGCTGTTTCTTAAGTCGTTCTTTCTCCTCGGCCAACTGCTTCTCGGCTTCATCCAAATGGCGAGCCCGCGCGACGAACTCAGCGTTCTGTTCGGCTAGCTCAGCGACTCGCTGTTCGGTCACCCCGAGGCCTTCGAACCGCTTTACGGCTGCTTCTACCTCGATCTGACGCGCGGAAATCTGTGCCTCTCTTGCCGCCAAGTCAGCTTGCTGATTGTCCAGTTCCGCCTCAAGCGATAGAAGCTCGGCGCGTGCCTGCTCCAACTCGGTCGACTGCGACTGCAGTTGTCGCTGCTGATCCTGGCACTCGTTACGTTGTTCCGTCAGCTCCTGCCAGAGACGATCGGTTTCCTGCTGCCGCGCGTCGAGCTTTGCCTCGCGATCGGCGCATCGCCCTTGATTGGCCGTCAGTGCTTCGATTTGTTCGTAGAGCTCCGCTTGACGGGCATCCAGCTCAGACTCGCGATCCGCCAGCTGGGCAAGCTTGGCCTCGTCAACGACTGCCACTTCTGCAGGTGCTGCGGTCGTCTGGTCCAAGGCGGATTCTTGCTCGGCAAGTTTGGCCTCGCGTTGGTCGAGGGCTTCGTGCTGCTCATCAAACCAAAGGCGTGCCGATCGCAGCTTCGACTCGATGCTCGCTTCCTCCGCGGCAACGAGCTCCGCTCGCCGGTCGAGATGCGCTTGTTGCTGGCTCAGTCGCTCGGCCAGTTCGCTGGCTTGGTTGACCACAGGGGTGGCGTGCTCAAGCATTAGCGGTGCGTCGCTGGCGGTTGCAGCTGGGTGCGTTGCTGCCTTCTTGGCTGCAGCAGGTTGGACCTCATGGGCTTGGTCCAGACGCTTTGACTTTGCCTGGGAAGATTGCTCTTCGGCGCCATGGGTTTGTGATTCATCAGCCATTGGGCGATTCCTTCCGCCTGGAGTGGTGGCATTGCCAGCGGACCGTAGGTCGGTACAACCGGCAAAGCTTGCCTATCCCAACACTTCGGGAGCCGCGCGGGAGAACTTGAGGCGAAGCTGAGAGAAACACACTCCGTGTGGAAGATTGCCCCGGAATCCGCGCGCAAGAACGAAAAAGAGCAGCCGGCACAAGCCGGCTGCTCTGAGATTCTTAACGGGCTGCCTGCAACAGTAGATTGCGGCTAAGCTTTCGCAGCGTCGAGCGATTCCTGCAACCGTGTCTTGGATTGGACGCCTACGAAGCGATCAACCACCTCACCGCCTTTGAAGACCATGAGTGTGGGGATGCTACTCACGCCATAGTTCTGCGCGGCGCCCGGGGCATCGTCAACATTGAGCTTGGTGATCTTAGCGCTGCCGGTATTCTCGCCAGCGAGCTCCTCAACCACGGGAGCAATTTGCCGGCACGGTCCGCACCAGGGAGCCCAAAAGTCGACAAGCACGGGCTCGGAGGCTTGTAGAACTTCGCTCTCGAAGTTGTCGTCGGTGATTTCGAGCACGTCGCCCATGGGTAGGTTCCTCTCCGTTGGGGGCCCGTAATGCCTGGCCCCTGGTTTGTGTTTTATGCTTACAGGTTGGATATGCCAGCTGGATGCATAGTGTACGTGCCAACAGCTAGCTTAGTTCATGCGGCCAGGGTGACTCGTCCCGCCACGTCAGGAAGACACGCTCCCAGGCTGCCGCAAACCCTTTGACACCAAAAGATTGTAGAGACGCGCACCAGGTTGTCAACGAGAGCTCCGCAACCGCTTGACGTTGTCAGATGACAGATTGCCCGGCATACTCGCTAGAGAGACTCCTCTAGCCCCAATCTAAGAACAACCATGGCTCGCACGCCCAGCACGATGTTGCCTCTTGGCACCCAGGCCCCGGCATTTTCTCTGCCAAACATCGACGGCCAGATAGTTGGCTTGGATGAATTGGCAAATGCCCCCGGATTGCTGGTGATGTTTATCTGCAATCACTGCCCGTTCGTGATTCACTTGGCCGAGGCGCTAGCCGATTTTGGGCGGGAGTACCAGGCAAAGGGCTTGGGAATCGTCGCGATCAGCTCCAACGACGTGGATGGCTACCCGGACGACTCGCCGCACAAGATGGTCGAAGAAGCCGAGCGTCGTGGGTACGTTTTCCCGTACCTCTATGACGAAACTCAAGAGGTCGCCAAGGCATACCACGCTGCTTGCACCCCGGACTTCTTCCTGTTCGATAAGGATCGACGATTGGCGTATCGCGGGCAGTTTGACGCCAGCCGCCCGGACAGCGGCAATCAACCCACCGGGGTGGACCTGCGTGACGCCTGCGATGCGGTGCTAGCAGGCCGGCCGCCATCCAGTGACCAAAAGCCAAGTCTTGGGTGCAACATCAAGTGGCGGTCGGGTAACGAGCCAGACTACTTTGGGTAGGGGGGCATCCAAGGGTCTTAGATTGACCTGTGCCCGGCGCTAAACGACCGCTACGCTTCGCAGCGCGTTTGGTCTGTTTGGTTGGTCCTGGAGAAGGCCCATGGCTTGTCGGTTAGCTGGTTTCATTGCGGTCGCCTTGTTTGCAATGCCTTCCCTTGCGATTGCAGGGGATCTGCGAATTGAAACTCGGGTCTACTCCGCAGATGAGGATGAGCCCGTCAGCGAGAGCGTGACCTTGCTCCACAAGGGTGTGGCGTACGACTTCCGCGGCACCGAGTCACGCATCACCGTTTTTCGAGGTGCGGTTGGCGACAAACCGGCTCGCTTCTTGCTGCTAGACACTGATCGAGAGCAACGCACCGAGGTTCCCGTGGCGCGAGTCACCGCAGCAATGGCAAAGCTTCGCCAGTGGTGCCAGATACAAGAGGATCCGTTTCTTCGCTTCACCGCGGCGCCAGATTTCGAAGAGTTCTTTGATGCCGGCACGGGTGAACTGCGCATGAGCAGCAACCAGCTTAGCTACCGTCTGGTCACAACGCCTCTTGAGGACCCGACCACCAGAAAAGAGCTGCGCGCCTTCCTGGATGGTTTTGCCCAGCTCCATACCTTGCTTGAATCGGGGTTACCGCCCGAGCCGCGACTAAAGGTCAACGAAGCCCTGTTTCGTCACGAGGTTGTGCCAGTGCAGGTTGAGCTGACGGCTGGCGACGAAGACAAGCCGAGTCTCCGCGCGGAGCATGTGGTAGACACACTGCTCTCGAAGCATGACTTGTTGAGGATCGACGAGGCAGCAGACAACCTCGCCAGGTTCACGGAGGTCACCAACGCCGAGTTCCAGCGGGACCGCAAGCAGGTGGCTGCCAAGTAGCCCCAAACGCTGCACACGGGCTTAGGCGCCACGGACGTAGGCGCCAAACTTTTCTTTCAGACTTCGAGTGATCGGCCCCGGTTTGCCGTCGCCGATGGTGCGACTGTCGACTTTCACCACCGCGATCACCTCAGCCGCGCTGCCGGTCAGGAAGCACTCGTCCGCCACGTAGACATCGTGCTTGGTCAGCGCAACCTCGCGGGTTTCAATGCCCTCGTTTGCCGCGAGTTCGATTACGGTGCGACGAGTTACCCCATCAAGGATTCCCGCATCCAGGGGCGGCGTTGAGAGAATGCCATCGCGCACGAGAAACAGGTTGTCGCCCGTGCACTCGGCCACCTCGCCCTTGTGATTGAGCATCATGGCTTCGATGCATCCGGCTTGCATGCCTTCGATCTTGGCCAGGATATTGTTCAGGTAGTTGAGCGATTTAATCCGCGGATTGAGTGCGGCCGGATGATTGCGAATGACGCTCGACGTGATGATCTCCAGCCCCTTCTCGTAGTACTCCGCTGGATAGAGGGCGATTTCGGCGGCAATGATAATCACTTGCGGTGCGTCGCACCGATCTGGCCCGAGCCCTAGGTTGCCTACTCCGCGGGTGACGATCAGGCGAATGTAACCATCTTCTAAGCCGTTGGCCTGGAAGGTCTCGTTGACAGCGGCGGTCATCTCCTGGGGCGACATCGGGATTTCGAGCCAGATCGCCTTGGCAGAGTCGTACAGCCGACGGATATGCTCTTCCAAGCGAAAGACCTTGCCACCATAAATGCGAAGGCCTTCGAAGACGCCATCGCCGTAAAGGAGACCATGGTCAAATACGCTGATCCTGGCCTCGTCCTCGGGGACCAGCTTTCCATTGAGGTAGATCTGTCGTGACATATCCGAATCGCTTGCGGGCGATGACTGCTGAGGGGGAGATACTGTGGCGGTTACCGCGGGCATCATTGTAGCCTCCGTGTGGTCGGGCCGTTAGATGCCTGCAGGACCGGTGGCAGAGATTGCCGGTTCGCCCCTTTTGCCCACTGCGAGCTGCAGGAACACCTAGCCACCGGAGAAGGGCCGTTTAAGCGTTTCTTGGGCTAAAGCTGGTCACGTCAAATCAAGACCCGCTGTAAGTCGCTCAGGCTTACTGACTCCGCTTGGCCACTCGGGCAACTCGATCCCGAGTGGTCCCGGCAACAAAGATCTCGCCGTTGCGTACCTCAATGATCTCCAACGTGCGGACTTGGTCGGCTGTTGAGGCGCTCTGCTGGAAGTCGACTAGCAGAACAGGCTTGCCGTCGCGCTTGGCCCAACGGCCAGGCAGACGCTGTTGGTCGATCGCCTGGCTGAGTTGCTCCGCGAGGTAGCCAAAAGGTAGCGGAGCCGATCCGATGCGGGCTTTGTTGAGCTGCAAAGCCACCGATCCGTCTTCCGCCACAAACGGGGCCACTTCCAACGAGACCACCGTATGCAGGCCCTGCCGATTCAGTTGCGTGGCAAGGCTGACAACTCCCTCGGTGAACTGGATCCTGGGTTGGATGATTCCCTGATCCGCCAGCTGGGGCAACTCCTGCTCAAGCCGCGTGGCGAGCCAACTATTGATTTGTTCGGCCGTGACCAGCGTTTGCCATTGTTCTTCGGCCTGAGCGTCGCTGTACAGCACCGTCAGCTGGCTTTCCAGCTCCTGGCGCTTCTGGTTGATGTCTCCTGAGGTTTGTTGCTGGCGAGTTTGCTCTAGCAGAGCTTCGTACTCAGGGACGGGCGCCGTGGCCGCCCGGTATAGCAGGGCCAATACGATCACGCCCCCAAGCATCATCAGCGCCGAACCAATCGCCAGCCTGCGCAGCAGAACGTACATCGGCGCCTCGTCGGGAGCGGGGAACGAACTCGGGGCCAGTTGCCGGGGTCATGCTACGAGCCCCAAGATGCCGGGGAAAGGCCGATTCCCGCTGCGCAGCGGGGCTAGCGGCCGTGCGGCGTTGACCGTTTGGCATGGATGCCGCGACAATGCTGCGGACCGGGTGGTCCAACGGAGCTCCGCCTGCGACTCGCCGCAACATAGCCTAGAAGACGCGAATGTCCGACTCTGCCTCGACTGAAAATCCCGCTCAGGACACCACTGACCCGCTGGTCGCCCGCCGTGAGAAGCTGGCAGCGATTGCTGAACTTGGGATCGACCCCTGGGGTGGCCGGATCGACGATCACACGCCCCTTGGCGAGATTCGAGCACGGGCCGGCGAGGTTTGCTATCAGTTTGAGGATGGCACGAAGGTCGAGCTGCCGGACTTTGACAACCAGCCAGAGGACTTCAACTTCCGCCAATGGAAGGCGGACCAAAACGAGGCCCAAGGTGGCGCTCGGGGCGAGGTGGTGGGCCCCAAGTTCCGCGCAGCTGGGCGAATCGTGTTGCATCGCAAGGCGGGCAAGCTGCATTTCGTCGACTTGCGAGATATGACGGGCCAACTGCAGTTGATGATTGGTCAGAAGCAGGTGGGCGATAGCTGGGCTGTGGTCGATAAGCTGGACCTGGGTGATCTGATCGCCGTGGACGGTACACTGGTCCGCACAAACACGGGCGAACTCTCCATCGCCTGCGAGCAGGTCCATTTTCTCACCAAGAGTCTTGAGCCGCCGCCAGAGAAGCATCACGGCTTGACCGATCCTGAGATGCGGCAGCGGATGCGGTACGTCGATCTGGCGTACAACGACGGCGTGATGTCGCGGTTCTTGGATCGCTCAAAGATCGTTCAATCGGTGAGGCAGACCCTAGCTGATCGAAGGTTTGTCGAGGTCGAGGGACCAACGCTGCACAGTATTGCTGGTGGCGCCGCAGCTCGGCCGTTTAACACCCATCACAACGCGTTGGACATTCCGCTCTTCATGCGGATTGCACTGGAGCTGCATCTCAAGCGGCTCATGGTGGGGGGCATCGAGCGGGTCTACGAACTGGGCCGTGTCTACCGCAACGAGGGCATCAGTCCCAAGCACAACCCCGAGTTTACGATGCTCGAGGTCTACCAAGCTTATGGAAACTACGAGTCGATGATGGACCTAACCGAAGCGGTGATCTGCGATGCCATCGCCGCTTGTTCCGGCGGCACAACCCCAGGGAATCAAGAGCCCTCGGAGATCGACTATGTGTTGCCATGGGGCGATGCGACGATCGACTTCACGCCGCCGTTTGAGCGGAAGACTTACGACGAGCTCTTCAAGCAGCACGCGGGGGTCGATCCAACAGACGCGGCGGCGGTGGCCGACTTGGCCAAGAAGATTGGCTTTGATCTCGTTGGTGAGGATGGCGCCGCGCGGCACCCAGACGTCATCAAGAACGAAGTTTTCGAAGAGAAGGTGGAGGACGCCCTAACGGGGCCGATCTTCGTGACCGACTACCCGGCGAGCATCTGTCCGCTGACAAAGCGCAAGCGAGACAACCCTGCCGTTGCGGAGCGATTCGAACTGTTCATTCATGGCATGGAGCTGGCCAATGCCTATACCGAACTGAATGATCCCGACTTGCAGGAAGAGCTCTTCCGCAATCAGCTGGCGGGCCTCAGTGAAGAGGACAGCATGGCCAAGATGGATGACGATTTTATCCGCGCGTTGCGACACGGCATGCCGCCCGCCGGAGGGCTTGGCATCGGGATCGACCGCTTGGTAATGCTGCTGACCAACAGCCAAACAATTCGAGACGTGATCCTGTTCCCACTACTGCGCCCCGAGAAGTGATCGCAAGCTTACAGCGGTTCTTGAGTTGGCGTGACTAGCTTGAGCCCAAAACCGCCTAGCCAGCCATCCGCGGGTTGCTACGTGTTCCAGCGACTCGCAGTAGGTCAGTCTGCGGCTTACGGAATTCCTCCGTGAGAGGATTTTGGCGCCTCGGCTGCGCGCCGGAAGACCATCTCCTTAGGCAGCTAGTTTCGCCCTACGGCAATCTTTAGGATGGCGTAATCTCAGCGAACAGGGCACGTCTTATCCGGTACTGCTAGGGAGAGATGCGATGCCAGAAGTTGATCTCACTGATCCAGAAAGAACGGTGCTTGCGTTCGCAGCAGCCTATTCGCAATGGGAGCTTGACATGGCAGCCGACGAGGATGCTTTCGGAAATGCGGACCTGAAAGATCGTCGTGCACAGATATTGATGGACTACTGTACTCGCAAGAAGCGTGGCCATGTCGACGGTTGCCTGTCTTATTCGCCCACTCCTAGGTATGGCAAGGTGACACGCGAGAACCTAATTGGCGTCGAACAGGCAACGCGCGTGCGCGTCCACGTTGATACCGCGATTCTTCAGTTTCATGCCTATCGGTTTGTGCTCCTCAAAAAGAAAGATGGCTGGCGAATTGACAGCATGAAATGGAGGTTCAAACCCGACGGAGAATGGGAGAACACGCTAATCGGTAGCTAGGCAGTCGCTATCTTCGAGCGTGCCTAATAGGCCAACTGATGTGAGTCCGTAGGGACTCACTTGGCAACCATTTTGCCGCTGCTCCGCGATGGGCGCCGAGCCCTCGGTCACGACAGCTCCCCCTTCGGGCCCGCTATCCATGCGCGACCTGATGCGAGGAAGCCTCCTCCGCGCCGTGGGGCGAATCGGCTCGCCAATCTTCCAGGTGGATCTCGACCCGGCGCCAGCCTCGGAACGTGTTGATCACGGGTTTGAAGGCAATTGACAGTGGACCACCAATCGCGGCTAGTTCTTCTTCCCGGTCGCCCGCGCCGAAGGCCACCCCGCGAAGCTTCACCCCATGTTGCTCGAGCTCGACGGAGAGATGCCGCCCGACGCCACCCATGCGTTTGGGGCGTGACGCCAGCCGTACCTGAGAGGTGCACATCACCGGGCGACGGTTGCCACAACCAAACGGCGCCAGTTGTTCGATTTGCGAAACGGTCTGGTGCGTCAGCGCCGCGAGCGGCGTTTCGACGTCGATGGTCAACTCCGCCGCTGTTTGCATGGCTTCCTGCTGCTGGGCGGCGAACGCGCAGAAGTCGATGCGAAAGGCGTCCACGGCCGACTCGTCGATTCTCAATCCCGCCGCCGCAGCATGTCCCCCGTGGCTTATGAGGTGCTCGCTGGCGTGGGTGAAGGCATCCGCTAGGTTAAAGCCGGGTGCGGACCGGCCCGAACCGATGCCTGGCTTGGAGCCCAGTTTGTCGAGCGAAATCAGAACCACGGGCCGAGCATACTGCTCTGCCAGTTTGCCGGCGACTATGCCGATGACCCCCGGATGCCAATCTCGTTCAGCCAGCACAAACGCCGGATCCGATTCCAAGTTGAACTGGTTCTTGGCTTGCTTACGGGCAGCGAGCAAGACGCTACGTTCGAGCGACTGCCGCGTGGCGTTAAGTTCATCGACAAAACCAGCCAGCTCTTCAGCACGCTGCGCGTCGTCCGTCGTTAGGAGTTCGATCGCCAAGTCGGCTTGGCCAAGCCGCCCGGCGGCGTTCAATCGTGGAGCTATCGAAAAAGCCAGGTCTTCCCCCGAAAGGTCCGGGTTCTCCGTTAGGCGGCATACTTTTTCTAAGGCCGTGATGCCCGACAGCGGATCTTGCCTGAGCGCCCGCAGTCCGTGACTGACCAGAATGCGGTTCTCGTCCACCAGTGGAACTACGTCCGCAACCGATCCGATTGCCGCCAGTCCCACGGCACGGAGCAGGAACCGCCGCATGCGCTCGCTAACTTTTTGCGCGTCACTGGCTCTTTGACAGAGCGCCCAGGCCAACTTGAAGGCAACCGCCGCGCCGCAGAGCCCCGTAAACGGGTACTCATGGCCCGGCAAACCGGGATGGACCAAAGCCGCGGCTTGAGGTAGCCGGTCCGCCATCTGATGGTGATCGGTGACGATCAACTGCAAGCCGAGTTCGCTGGCGGCCTTAGCTTCGGCGATACTGGCGATGCCATTGTCGACGGTCACAACGGTATGGACCCCTGACTTGGCTAAAGACTCCAACGCCGCGGTGTTCAGGCCGTAGCCCTCGTCCATGCGGTGCGGCACGTAGAACCCCACGTCACCACCCAGCTGGCGGCAACACCGAACCAGAATGGCTGTGGCCGTCATTCCGTCCGCGTCGTAGTCGCCGTAGATGACGATTCGCTTTCTGTCAGCAATGGCGCCGTGTAGCAACTCCGCAGCCTGATTGACGCCGGGAAGCAGCTGAGGGTCACGCAGTCCAGAGAGCTTGGGGTCGAGAAACTGGCGGGCTTCTTCAGCCGTATCGATCCCACGGCTGATGAGCAACTGAGCGACCACGGCCGAGACTCCGGCCGCTTGCTCCAGCGACTGGATTCGCTGGGCGTCTTGCGGGGCAATACGCCATCGTCGAGCCATGTCTTCCCTGAACAACGAGGCAGCGGGCCTGAACAACAAGGCCGCGGGACGGAAGAGAAGGTTTTGCTAGGCGAAACGTCGCAGCCGCCAAAAGCAATGCGGCGTCGTCTGATGCGCGAAGCAGGTCTGCCAGCAGTGGCGATCGCAACACGCCGAGCTACTTCTTCTTTTCAACGTGCATCGTGTGCCGTTGTAGACGGGGGCAGAACTTCTTTAGACGCAGTTTTTCACCGCCCAGCTTGCGGCGGACCGTGTAATTGTAGTCGCCTGTCTCGTCGCAAACGAGAAAGACGCTTTCGACCTTTTTCTTTTTTTTGCCGCCGCTCTTCTTGGCCATGGTAATGGAGCCTTGCTAAGTCTGGCCGTCGCATCTGGGGGGACGGCGAGAGTGATCAAATCCCAATTAGCCCCGCATCGTACGGCGCCGGCCGTTGTGGGGAAAGGGGGCGTGCGACCAGGTCGGCCACATGACAAGAAAAGTGGGGCAGGCCCGCCAGCCGCTGGCATTGGGGGACACCTCTGTAGCGCACCGGACAGGCCCGCCCCGAAGGTCAACGTGTGGCGACTCCCTGACTCGGTTTGATGTTGCCGCCATCGGGAAGTTGCGGCGGCCGCACGCCCAAAATGCTCCCGTCGGGCCGAACCACGGCATCGGGAGATGGCGCCAATGAACGCCTGAACTCGGCAAAGGAAGGGGACCCGGAATAAGTCCAGCCGAAGGCGGCTTGAGAGAGGCACATGGGGCGGCTCCTGTGATCACCGTCCGCGGCATCTGACGATCTACTGATCTGCGAGGTGCAAAACTCTCGGCAGTCAGCAAGGCATTCATCAGTGGTACCGGCAACCTGGCGATCTCTGGCGAGACCCATGGCTTTGCGTCCCCGCTTCGCAACGGGTTTGCCCTGAGAACAGTTGCCCTGTTGGGGGCGTCGCTTGAAGGATGAGGGGTAGGGGAAAAGAGGCGGTCTGATCTCGCGTAGAGTTTCCCGCCACTAAA
Organism: Lacipirellulaceae bacterium; assembly: GCA_965263315.1. Classification (GTDB taxonomy): domain Bacteria; phylum Planctomycetota; class Planctomycetia; order Pirellulales; family Lacipirellulaceae; genus JBCCQL01. Next base: position 694,954 of record CBDHGZ010000004.1, read on the forward strand.
GGACTAGGTCACGATCCCCTGCCGGTCAAACAAGAAGCCAGGAAGATGTGGTTATTGATCCCAGGAGGGTTCTCGTTTCTCCAAGAATGCGACCAGTCCTTCCTGTGCTGCTTCGGTTGTGCGAGAAGAGGCCGTGGCGATGGCTCCGCTGGTGAGCTGGGTGGCCAGCCGTTCGCCGGCCGTTTCTAACAGCAGCCGTTTGGTGAGACTGATTGCCTCTGCCGCCCCGGTGGAACATTGCTTTCCAATCTCAGCGGCTCTGGCCCACAGAAGATCCTTCTTAACGATTTCGTGGTAGACGCCTAGGCGGTGCGCCTCGTCGGCGTCTACCGTTTCCGCGGTCAAAAGCAGTCTGCCCGCCGGCCCCGCTCCTAGTCGATAGGCCAGCAGGGGAGCCACCACACCTGAGACCAAGCCGCGCCGCGGGTCAGGGATTCCCAGACCTGCATTTGGGCTGGCGATGGTGATGTCGCACGCCAGCGCTAAACCGGCGCCGCTCCCTAGTGCCGGCCCGTTGATCGAGGCGATCAGCGGCTTAGGGAGCTCCAGCATCTCTTGGATCAGGTCCCGAAAGTCGCTCGCGTCTTGCCCCCACTGCTGGTGGTCTTCTTGGGGAGCATGCTGGTTGGTCGTGGCAAGCTCTTTGATGTCTTGGCCGGAGCAGAAGAAATCGCCAGCCCCGGTAAGGATGACTGCCTTGACGCGTTTCTCCTGGTAGAGGTCCCGTAGTGAGTCTCGCAGTTCTCCAATCATGGCCCGCGAGAGAGCATTGCAGCGTTCGGGCCGGTTCAGCAGGACCGTCGCCGATGGCTCGGTGACACGTACTTCAATCGCATTGCTTTGCATGATCATGACTTGCCGTTGAATTCACGAGGACAGCTGCAGTTTTCAGTCACGCCAGGCCCGAGCCTCACGAATGTCGACGGACCATTCAATCAACTCCGCCGGCGCCGAGGTTTCCCAATGCCGAAGACGCGGCACCGCCTGTGGGGAGAAGCCAGGCTGGATGCTCCAATACGGCCTGAGGGCGTTCCGTGCCTGAGATAGGGTATTGAAGACGGATGCCTCCGAGTCGCCAATGGCTTCGACCAAGGCCAGTGGAGGCGAGCTGGACTCGAGCGGGGCAAAAGCGGCCGCGTGGAAGGCGCCGCCCGCGGCCTCAGTGGCTAGAGCCAACTGTTTTCGCCCTGTGGTCTCGTCCGCTGATGGCGATGCCCCTAGCAGGACTGAGCAAGAAAACCCTTCCTGATAGACAATTTCAATGGGAACCTGCGTCGCTGCCTCGTTGAGTCCTACGGGCTGGATGGCGGACTCTTCGAGTGTCAAAGTTCCCAGCTCCTGCTGCAGCTGATCCGCCAGTGACGCCGCTGCGGTCAAGCGTTCATCCTGGTGCTTCCAGTCGAACTGCTCGCTAAGTGTGGCCGCAACCATGGCTGGCAGCGTTGCACTCCCAGCCAACACGATGCGAGCGCCCTGGCCCAGTGCAGCCAGTAGTGGCTCATGGCCAAACCGGGCGACTGCAGCAACGGTGGGGTAGTGGAGTTGAGTGAAGGGCTCACCCGTTTGAAGGTTAGCCAGCGTCACCCCTGTTACCAGCAGCTCTTCGAGCCGGTCCATCAGGTTGTGGCCGCTAACAACGCCAATGCCCATTGCATCATTGCCGATTTCACAGAGCCGGTAGGCAAGGCTCTTAGCTTCAACAGCGGGATCGGGCGTTTGCAGGGAGACAATGGTCCGAAGCTCCGCATCGAGGTAGCAGCGCTTGGATAGCCCCGCCAGCGCGTGCCCCGGATCAAAGAGTTCCGGCTTCGCTTGCAGAGGTCCGCCGGGAAACGGTTGCGCTGGTCCTGACACACAGAAGTCCACCCCTTCTGGAATCTGCTGCTCCATAGCCAACGGGCCTACTTCCCAGGGACGGTAGGCGAGGCGAAGCAGGGGTGGCATGGAGAGCTCGGATGGGGGGCAGACGCAAAGATGCGTCGGGGCCATGTGGCGAAATCGCAACCCAAAGTTCAACAAACCGTCCCCTTTGGTCAACGTCCCTGCCCCAGGTGAACACTGCGGCAGCCCGAGTTCGTAGGGCTAAAGTCTTCTGAGAATAGTGGTTACGGCTTTTCGTCGACAGCCGATGCAGGACAGCGGCGCACCGGGTGCATCAGGAGCCTTCGCTCTTCTGATGCTCTTCGCCGACACCGCTCAAAGGATCCGCCTGTGTCTCGCACCCGTACCGCTGCCACCTCCTCTGCCACCAAGAAGTCCAACGGGTTCAATCAGCCGCTTAAGGCGGATGATTCCGAGATTGAAATCGTTGACGTCGAACTCGAAGCCGGCGAAGACGGGTCGGAGTCTCACGTCGACGACCCGGTGCGGATGTATCTGATGCAGATGGGCGAGATCCCCATGCTTACGCGTGGCGAAGAGATCGACTCGGCCAAACTGATCGAAGGCACACGCTCGCGATTCCGCCGTACCATGCTGTGCAACGACTACGTCTTGCACGGCGCGCTCGATCTATTGGAAAAAGTTGACCGTGGGGAACTGCGTCTCGACCGCACGATCGAAATTTCCGTGACCAACACCGCCGAAAAGAAGCGGGTGCTCAAGCGGCTGGGCCCCAACCTCATCACCATCCGGCATCTGTTATCGCTCAACACGGCCGACTACTTGGGTGCGATCGACCGCAACAATACGCTGGCCCAGCAACGGGCGGCTTGGAAGCGGCTTGTGGTGCGACGCAACAAAGTGGTGCGGCTAGTTGAAGAGATGAATTTGCGTCTTAACAAGCTGCTTCCCATCATGGATGCGCTGCATGAAATTGGCCATCGGATGGCGGTCATCAAGCAGCAACTCGCGGAGCCCTCTAGCGCGTTGGGCGATGCCCACTACATTGAGCTGATGCATGAGCTCCGATACTTGATGCGGATCACGCATGAAAGCCCGGCCACGCTGGCGCACTTAGTCGCTCGCACGAAGCAGCGTCGGGGAGCCTACGATGCCGCCAAGCGTCGCCTTTCTGCTGCCAACCTCCGATTGGTCGTCTCCATCGCCAAACGCTATCGCAACCGCGGTCTCAGTTTTCTCGATCTCATCCAGGAAGGAAACACAGGCCTAATGCGTGCGGTCGATAAGTTTGAACACGCCCGTGGATACAAGTTCTCCACGTACGCAACTTGGTGGATTCGCCAAGCCATCACGCGGGCGATCGCTGACCAAAGCCGCACGATCCGCTTGCCGGTTCACATGATCGATACGCTAAGCAAGATTCGTATGGTCACGGCCGACTTCCTCCAACAGCATGGCCGAGAACCTAATCCCGAAGAGGTGGCTGATATTACTGGCCTGACAATTGAAGATGCTCGCGTGATTCTGAAAATGACCCGTCAGCCGCTTTCGCTCGATCAACCAGTGGGTGATCACGAGGACAACTACTTTGGAGAGTTTCTAGAAGAGAAGCGTGACGACGATCCTCTGTACGATACCAACATGGAGATGTTGAAGCGACGGCTGGAAGATGTGATGGATGACCTCAGCTATCGAGAACGTGAGATCATCAAACTGCGGTACGGCCTAACGGATGGCTACAGCTACACGTTAGAAGAGGTTGGCAAGATCTTCTCGGTCACTCGGGAACGAGTCCGGCAGATTGAGTCCAAGGCAGTGCGTAAGCTTCAGCAGCCGTATCGCTCGCGGGCCTTGGCCGGCTTCTTGGACGGAGTTGAGGTCCCCGCCGAATCCTAAGCGAACTCGTGCTTACCGAAGGGCGAAGCTCTCGATCTCAAGCCTCACCAACTCTGCGGCAACTTCCTGGGCAGAAGCAGGGCGGCGGTTGGGATCCTTGGCGAGCAGACGATGAACCAAAGAAGCGACCCCCTTGGGAATCGTCGGTTCTGCCTCACGTAGACACACAGGCTTTGCTTCTCGGTGCATCTTGATCAACGTTCCCGGGTCGTCGGCCTCGAAGGGTCGGCGGCCCGTGAGCATTTCGTACAGAGTGACGCCCAGGCTATAGAGGTCGCTTCGCCCATCAGCAGCGCGTGAAGAAGTGACGACCTCGGGAGCAATGTAGTGCAGAGTGCCGACAACCGGCCGATCGGCCCAGCCGTTTGATTCTTCGGCCGTTCGACAGAACCCCAGATCGATCAGCGTGGCATGGCCGTCAGGCGCAACCATTAGGTTGGCTGGTTTGACGTCGCCGTGGGTCATGCCGGTCGTTTGCTGCAGAGCAGTGAGAGCTTCGGCGGTTTGTCGAGCAATCCAGAGAGCTTCGGGGAGCGATGGTCGGCGGTCCTCGGCCAATTTGATTGCCACGGTTTCGCCCGGCAGGCGAGGCATGACCAGGAAAAAAGGTGGCTGGGCTAGCTGTGATGCTAGCACGGAGGCGAGCTGCGGGTGGGTAACACGGCGGCCCACCAGAGCCTCTCGGCGAAGCAGCTCGATCGCCTGGCTATCATTCCACCACTCGCGACGGAGCGCTTTGACGGCGTAGGCCGGAGTAGCCTCGGGGCTGTCAGCGGGTCGTGCGAGATAGACACGGGTCAAGGCGCCTTCTCCCAGGAGCCTGACAAGCTGCCAGGGGCCGATCCTGCCTACCAGCTTTCGCCGGGTATTGTCGGCGCCCCAGCTAAGCCGAAAAGGAGCCGATTCGGTGGTTTTCTGACCAGTCATCGCTTCGCTACATCGCGGCCAAAGAGTCGCGGGCTACGCGAAGCGTTGTTCCCCCATCCGACGAGAACTGACCACCGCGCCCCAAGCTGTGATCGGCGTTTACGTGACAAAGAATGAAGCCGCCTTGTCGCTGGCCATTGGGGGTTGCAGGTTTTACTACGCGGCAGCCTGGGCTTTATCGGCCATAGCCAGGGCCAGCACGCTAATGCCCAAGTCCTGCGCAGCTTGGCGAAACTCCGGTTCGTCTAGCAGGATGGTGCTATCAGCCTCGATTGCTAGCACCTTGCCGCCCGCAGCAGCCATGGTTTCAAGTGTACGGACCCCAACCGTGGGCACATCAAACCGCATGTCTTGGTTTGGCTTGGCAGCTTTGATGACGGTAAATCCTCCCGCTCGACAAAGCTGACCGGCCCGCTGAATCGAGGCATCGGTGCCCTCGATCGCCTCGACGGCGATGACGGCTCGGTCCTTCACGCAGATGCTTTGACCAATGTCGAGGCCCCCCATTTGCTTGGCGATGCGCCAGCCGAATTCAATGTCTGCCTGCTGCGCGGTCGTTGGTGGTTTGCCGGCAAGGGGACCTGCTTTCACAAGGAGCTCCGGTGCAAAATCGGTTGCCGGTAGGAAGGTGACGCCTCGCTCGCCAAACGCGCGGACAAAAGTCCCTAGCAACGTATCGTCACGACGGTCCCCAGACCGGCCAATAAAGTGAGGGTAGAAGGTTTTCAGGAACGTTAGGTCGGGTACATAGCGGAACCATGCCCAGGGGCGGTAAATATCGACCTTGTGGAACTTGCCAGCCATGGTGGCTTGGCTCACTCCCCGGGCGTGGAAGTAGCGAACCGCTTGGCCTAGACGTGCTGCATTGAGCCATTGAAAGTGATCCACATGCTGGGCAATGTCGCCCTCCGCGTGCCACTTCAGCCCCAGGCAATTCACCTCGTAGCCGGCGTGTCGCAGGGAGTCAGCCACGACAATTGGCAGCCGACCCCACCCGGCGATGATGCCAACGCGACGATCTTCAGGTGGTCTCGTCATGAAGGCGAATCAGGCGGCTCGGTCTTGCGATTCATCTTGTTGCCCCGTGAGAGACGCAATCTGAGATTCAAGCTGCGCGACCTGATTGCGAAGCTTCTTGAACTCCTTGCGCATCTCAGGCAGCTTGGCGATGGCGGCAAAGCGGAGCTTTTGATCCCGTTCCGCCGTAGCTGGTGCGCCGAGGACGCTTTCGCCTGCCGGCACGTCGTTGCTTACCCCACACATGGCCCCAAGCGTGGCGCCGTCGCCGATGGTCACATGGTCGCGGACACCGGCCTGGCCGGCCATCACGACATAGTCGCCCGTGGTCGTGCTGCCGGCGATACCGACTTGCGAGCACAGAATGTTGTGGCGACCAATTTGGCAGTTGTGAGCAATTTGAGTCAGGTTGTCGATCTTCGTGCCATCGCCCACGCGAGTGGGGCCATAGACGCCGCGATCGATGGTGGTACCGGCGCCGACTTCAACGTCGTTACCCAGTTCGACAGTACCCAGTTGGGCAGATAGCACATGCTGCCCCTCTTTCTGGGTGTAGCCAAACCCATAGGCGCCGACCACGGCCCCGCTATGAATCAAACAGCGATCGCCGACGGTGGTGCCGGGGTACAGGGTCGTGTGTGGAAAGACCGCTGAGTTGCGACCAAGCCGGCAGTGTTCCATCACAACAGCAGTGCTGTGGACAATGGCGCCTTCACCAATCACGGCGCCCTCGCCAATCACGGCGTAAGGGCCAACGGATGCGGTCTCGGAAATGACCGCTGTTTCTGCGATGACCGCTGTAGCATGGATGCCTACGGGGGGGGCCGACTGCGCAGGGCAAAAATGGGCGACGATCGCCGTGAAGGCTTGGTGAACATCCTCAACCAAAATTCCCGCTTGACCGGTGAGCTCCGCCCCATGGGGCGCCACCACAGCCCAGGCCGGACTCGCAGCCGCTTGCGGCAATCGATCCGCGTGGTCCACCAGCGTGATTTGTCCGCTGCACGCGTCTCCCAGGGGCGCGGCGCCAGATATCTCTAGGTCAGGGTCTCCCAGAGCTTGGCCGCCAACCAATTCCGCAAGTTCCGCGAGGGTAACTGTTTGCCGAAGCGTCATGCCGTTGTCCTTGCCGATTGCTCATCTCGCCGAGAGTCCTTTCTCGGCAGCTCGCGTCGGGGGATCGTAGCGTCAGAGCGGCATGCTCAACAAGGTCAGAAGCATGGCCGCTAGCAGCGCTTAGCGATCCGGTTCGGCAAGTGACAACGCCTGCTCGAAATGACGCTGCAAGCGGGCGAATTGTTCACGCGAACCGCCGGCGTCCGGATGGAGCCGCTTGACGCGATCGCGGTAGGCCGTCAGGACTTGCTCGCGGGTGCAAGGCATGGTGAGTCCCAGCGCCTGCAGGCACGGGGGGGCGTCGCGACGAACCCACTCTGGCAGCTGGTCTAGATACCCCCTCACCAGCACTAGGGCCTTGCGTAGCGATCGCACGTAGGCGCGATAATCAAGTGCCATGAAGATATAGCCCATTAGCGGCAGGCCCAGCATGAGAGTCGCCACAACGACGACCGATATCAGATCGATCGCATCGGGCCAAGGGGCGCGGGCTAGGAGGGCAGGTAGGGGCACGGCATACGGGCTGATCGAGGCCAATGCGAAAGGCAACCAGCAGCGAGCCATTATAGCTGCGAACCGTCAGGCGGCACCTAGGTCCATGCCTTCGCCAAAGTAGTACCGCCTTGCATCAGGGTTTTGCAATACTTCGTTGGGGCGGCCGTGGCAAAGCACCTTACCGGCCCGAATGACGTAGCTGCGATCGGTTATCTCGAGGGTTTCTCGCACCTGGTGGTCGGTAATCAGGATCGAAATGCCCCGATCGCGTAGATCGCGAATAATCCCTTGGATGCTGTCGATGGTCACCGGGTCGATGCCCGTGAAGGGCTCGTCGAGCAGAATGATTTTGGGGTCTGAAACCAGACATCTGGCGATTTCTAGTCGTCGGCGCTCGCCGCCGGACAGGCTCATCGCTCGACTGCGGCGTAGCTTCGTGATGCCAAACTGCTCCAGCAGCTCCTCGCACCGCTGGCGGCGGGTCTTGCGGTCCATGCCCAGCATTTCCATGACGCCCAGCAGGTTGGCCTGCACGGAAAGCTTGCGAAAGACGGAAGACTCTTGAGCCAGGTAGCCCATGCCGCCATCTCGCGCCCGACGAAACATGGGCCAATCGGTCACATCGCGACCACCCAAGCAGACGCGACCGGCATCAGGTTCCGCCATTCCGCAAGTCATGCGAAAGGACGTCGTCTTGCCAGCGCCGTTGGGGCCCAAGAGCCCAACGATTTCGCCCGGCTCGACTTCAAACTCCACGCCATCAACAACCTTGCGTCGGCCATAGGACTTTTCCAATCCATGTACATCCAACAGCGGCATCCAAGCCTCCGGTGATTTTGCTATCAGCTCAGTGCTGTTAGCCCAGTGCTGCTAGCCCAGTGCTGCCAGCCCAGTGCTGCTAGCGAAAAACTATCGAACCAACCGCATGTCTGCGAAGTTGGGGAACAAGGGGAAGGGAATGGAGGTTCCCGGGACGCGGTTCCATGAATGGGGCCAATAAACACAAACGGCTTTGCCAATCAAGAGCGATCGTTCCAGGTAGGGCCCCCCTGGCATGCTGTTGCCTTCGCGCTCGTCCCATAGCCGGCAGTCTTTGCTGGCGGCGCTGTTGTCGCCCATGACAAAGAACTGGTCCTTGGCAGTGGAGAACCGAACCTCCGTCCGCTTGTCGACAGCCAGCAGCGGCCACAGAGATGGGTCGCGGGGAATCTCCCAAACTGGTTTACCGCTGTCGACCAGAAAACCAGGGCCGAACGGAATTTCAACAATCGGCCGCCGCCCATTCGTCGAGTCGACGGCAATGTAATAGAGATCCCGAAAAACCTGCAGCCGAGTCACTTCGACCGCAGCGTTCTTCGTCCCCACGGAGACCGGCGCCAGGTCGCCCAGGTCCTGATCGCTGGTTTGCGGCGGCGCGGCCGGATTGAGCGGGGCAAAGGTCGTAGGTTTATCAAACTTTGCGATCTTGCCGTCGACCCACAGCGTAAGTTCGTCGTCAAAGTTGGCGAACCGAATCTTGTATCGCCCGGTTCCCTTCAGGGCGGTCTTGGCGGTGGCCAGGAAACCGTCGTGGGGTTCGGTACTCTCAAAAGGCACGAGCCTCAGCATGGCTTCGCCGGTTTCCAGATCAAACCGACATTGATGATGCAGGCCAGCCTCAACGAGGTCTAACAAGAGTTGTCCGCCAGGTTGAGTGACTTCTACGTCTGCCTCGATCATCAGGTCGCCTACCCAATGGATACCCTGCTTGTAGGGCGCCGGCTCTAGGGTTCGCCTGGTTGGGTCGAAGATGAATTCCTGGCGGAGGATCTCCGTGTTGTAAGGATTGAAGTCGGTGACGAGTTGCGGGACGGCCCTGTTGACCTTGGTTCCCGCCAAAGCATCATGCCACTGATCATGGGGTGCCGGCGTGTGGTGGTAGCGGAGCCAAGAGACTTGCTCGGTCTTTTTCGATAGGAAGCGCTGGCGAGTATTTTGAGTCTCGGTGTTGACCTCGACATCCCAGCCGTCGGCGTCTTCGTCCGCCAGCCAGCGAAGTGGCCAGCCAGCCTTATGCAGGACACTCGCATCTCGGTCGGTGTCGTGGACAAGTTGGCGCATCGCCATGACCTTCGAGGCGGGCTTGCGCGCGATCTCGTAGGGGCCTGTCGAACCGGCCAGCCGCGTGTGGACATCACCGCCGCTGATTTTCAGATCCTCTTGGGGCAGACCGACCAGTCGCTTGATGTAGTTCTTGGTGGCGTCGCCCGGGTACTTGAAAACGACGACATCCCAACGCTCCGGCGGAGAGAAAGAATAGCGGTATTTGTTAACCAGCACGCGGTCCCCTGCCTGACGGGGATGAAACTCGGGGCTGGGTCCCGGTGGATCAGGGGCGGGGCGTAGGTCCGCCTGCACGGCCATGGTAAAGCGACAACTGGGACACACGCCTGACAAAGTCTCGACTTGTCTGCGGACATTGCCGGCTGGAGATCTCGCAATGCTGGCTAGCAACTGCTTGCGACGCGGGTCGAAGGTCTGTTGGGCTTGGTTGGCAAAGCTCGCGCGGATGGCCCCGGTAGGCATGTTCTCCGGGCTTTCACTACTCGCATTGATCTTGAACCGCTGGCCACACTCCTCGCAGCAGACATCTTTGTGCTGTCCCATCAGCGTTGGAGCCATCGACCCCGTGGGGATCACGAACATCTCCGCCTGGAATGTGCGCAGAAGAAAGGCCAGCACGAAAGCGACCACGAGCGATTCCACAGTCTCACGCACAGGTTGTCCCGCGAGACTCGGCTTGGCGGGCTCGCTCTTTTTGCTCTTGGCATCTGCCGCGACCGGCGGGGGATAATTGCGTTTATTCTTTTTGCGAGCCATAAGAGCTAACTGGCTGATGGTGCCGGGGGCGAGCGTTCTTGGGGAGAACCTGGAGGTGAGCCACAGGGGGGTGTTTCGCTGGATCGCTGAAAATATAGCCGAACCGCCCCTGGGGCGACACTTCAAGTCAGCCGCTATTGGCGTCGCACTCGGCCTACCAGTAGTCGGCTGGGCGCTCCTGCCGCTGGACTCCAGTTGCGACTGTCATGCGAGATGGCTTGGTTGTCCCCAAGAAAAAAGTACTCGTCAGGTCCCAGTGTCACGCCTGAATCAGCCAACTCCGGTCGATCGACCGGCCGGCATTCGTAGTACACGTCTCGCCACACCGTCAGGTCCTTAATCTCCAAGTTTCCCTGTACGCCGCTTAGCGCTAGTCGTTGCGGCGTTTGCCGATGAGGCGCCGGCGAAGGCAAGTCGAGATGTGCGACCTCGCGGTTGTTCACGGCTAGCAGTGCGCGCCGGTCGAAGTTTGAGAAGGCGATCTGAAGAGGCGCGTGGCGGTCTTCGGCGGGTAAGACCGTCCTGGAGTTGGAGGAAATGCCATCGGTCAGGTATGTCAATTCGACAACGCCATGCTGCGTGTCGATACTTGCGACACACTGCTCCGTCGGCGAGCCGATGACCATCTCATAACGTGCGCCCTGGTCAACTGCGACGGTCGCGGTAAGCATCAAGTCACGTACGAAATGAAGCCGGCGACTAATCAGCTGGTTGTACGAGAGGCTATCACGAATTGGGGCGTCGTGTTCGGCGAAGACCAAGGTTGCTGGCTCAGAGTTCTCTGGCAAAAAAGCTTTTGCCGTGTATCGCCATCGGCCTGATCGCCAGAACCACTGCTGGTCAGACGACGTCCAGCGGCGATGGGCGTCCGTTTCTTGATGGACGAGCACGCGCAGACTTGCTTGTTCATCGAGTCTCTTGCGTACGATGCGGCCATCGCTCCAAAGATCGCCGTCAACGAGCTGGATCGTCTCGCCAGGGAGGCCCGTTAGTCGCTTCAGGCAAAGCCTTTCCGCCGAGTCAGGTCGGCGAAGGACAAGCAGGTCATGCCGTTGCAGTGCGCCAGTCACCACGAGCCGATCGACGAGCAGGGGGTCTCCCACGCGAACACTGCCCTGATTGAAACGAACGGATTGGTTGCACGTAGGACAGTCAAAGGAATCGCCCGCGGGCAGCTGGTCCAACCCAACCTGGGTTGGCTTGCCACAAGCACAGCACTCCAGGCTGAGGTGCGATCCTCGCAGTCCTGGCGCCATGGAACTACCCTCCACTCGCAGCGGCACGACCACGCCAAGTGCAAAGAAGGTGCGCACCAGGAGCACCAGCAGCATCGCCGCAAACAGTGTATGGAAAGCCCGTCGGATCATGGGGATGCCGGTTTCTTGGAGGCCTGACGAAGACCGCGAGGCTTCAGTCGAAACTCATCGAACGTGGAGCCATCCTCCAAGATCACTCGGCCAGTCATCTCATTGCCACGGAAGGTAAGCAACTGGACGTGGTGACCAGTACCGGTCACAGCCGGTGGTTGCAGGAACCAGCGATTGGTCTTTGGCGACCGTTGACCAACGCCAAGCCCCCCCTCACCAAGGTAAACGATTCCGGTCGGATCAATGCGGTTGTCGCGCAGTGGCGGGGTCCGTTTGATGCAGTGGCCGTCAGCTTCCAGGCAGAGATCAACGCCGTGCTCCTCGAAAAGCGGTACCCAGTTAGCATAGGCGCCGCTGGGCACTTTGACGGCGGGAAAGGCCGGCTTGTGATACTGGCACAGCAGCCAGTTTCTTTGGTCTCCTGCAGGCTGGGTGAGTTGGGCCTTGAGCCATTGCAGTTGATCGCCAGCGGTTGAGGTTTCCGTGTTGAGCGTCAGTAGTGTGACTGTGGGCGAGAGCTTTGTGGCGTAGTAGTTCCGATGCTCCAAAGGAAAGTCAAACACCTCATTGAAGAAGATGCCGAAGTCGTGATTGCCGCGAGTCGGGATGATGGGCAGCAGACGGTTCTCTTTGCCGACGGTGGTTAGATCGTAGTCGCTCAGCCACTGCTTCCACTGCGGGAAGCGGCTCCCTTTGTTGACGAAGTCGCCACCATGCGCCAGCGCGAGAACGGGAGGCCGACCTTGGTTTCGTGCGGCTTCCGTAATTCGCGCCAGCAGCCGGTTCATTTTTTGGCGATGATCAATGCCGGATCGCGAATCCCCACCAGAAAGCAATTGAAAAGGTTCAGGGGCGGTCGGCGCGGTCGTGAAGACGAACGGGCCAGTTTCCAGATCGCCGCTGATAGGTTGTATCTGGATATCGGTGCCTGGCGAAAGTTGGGTCAGCCTAGCGTGGTGGTACCACAAATCAGCGGCGCCGGAGTACTTGCCGCTTCTTTGACAAGCGAGGCGGTTCCATTCGCGATCGCCCGCCTGCCGCCAGAGGATCTCGTGCGGCTCTTCGCCGTCGTGCGTGCTCCAGGAGACGGTAGCCGATGTCGAGGCATCGCCTCGGAACATGACTCGTACGTGGAACGGGGCGTCCGCCGTGGCCTCTTTCGTCATTGCCTGGGTAAACAAACCAGCAAGACAGACGACGTGAACCAGAATGCCAAGGCGTGTGTTACGGCCTGGCGTTGGCGGACGCAGGTTGGCGACTAGAGGTGACATTCTCAGCAGGCTCCGCTTCTTGCTCAAACTCTTCAGTCGAAGTCTCCCGGCGCCACACGAACCACAGCACCAGCGGCACGATGGCGTGCGGAACCCGCGTAGCAAAGCCCCAAAGTCCCAAGAACCAACCCTGGACCACGATTCGGCTAGCAGCAGTAAGCAAGCCCCAGCCGGCCATGTAGCCAGCGGCCGCTCGAGACCTTGTCGCAGCGGCCACGGCTGCTACCGCGATATCCGCCAAGCCAATGGCGGTTAGTAACGCTTCGGACTGACTCTGCGACATGCTCAAGCCCAGCGTTTTGCGCGAGGCAATGATGTTCATGTCCACAAACACGTGGTAGTGCTGCCAAGCTTCTAGTCCATGTGCGGCGAAGGTCGCCACAGCTGCCCAGCGCAAACATTCTACCGCTGCCGGGCGAGGGGGACTATCGGCGGGTGCCGTCGTGGCCGTTTTCAAGAATAGGAACATGGCAGTCGGGGCGGCGATTCTTGCCGACTGAGAGAACAGCGGGAACAGCGTTGCGACGACCGACTCCCAGGCCGGCGCCGCCGGCCAGGCGAAACGAAATCCATCATCGGTAGCAACCATGGCTACCGCGATCATGACTTGAAGGCAAGCCAGCGACGCAAGAACGAAGCGGCCCGGTCTCGCTGCAACGCAGGTCGCGGCGACAAGCCACCAACAAGCCAGTAGGGCGTGGAGAGCGCGCACACTCTCGGCAGACCAACCAAGTCCTCCTACTTCAGGAGCAGACCCCAGCCAGGCGTGGACAGGGGTTTCGCCGACGTACGCGGATTGCCACGAATGGCCGCCAAACCACCAGGCGTTGCCCAGGCATTGGCAAATGACACAGAGCTGTAGTAGCCCCAATGCAGTTGAAGCTGACGAGGATTTAGTCGAGAGCATCGAAGGCGGGCGCACGGAAGGGAACGAGAAGAAATCCATTGTTTCCTGCCGGATACCAGAGGGCAACTGCTTACCCCGGCGGCACAGGTCACAATGGCTCAAGCGGCCGAAGCTAAGCGGCACGCCTTGGCGGCGTATCCGTCTGGGCGGCCGCCTGGTTTTGATATCCCCAAGACGCGAGGTAATCGCCCATCACGCGATCAATCTGCTGGACTTGGGCATCTGGTAACACCGGGAAGCGGTTCTTGCGGTAGCCACTCACGCCTTCGAGATAGGCCAGTAGTCGCTTCTCAAACTGAGGAGAAGGCGAAATGTCTAGCTGTGAAAAGATCGCGTTCAGCGACTCTTCAGGCGACGCCTCCAGATCCTCGAAGCGAACTTCGGCAACGCTCGATTCTGGGAGCCCCAGAGTGTCTGCATAGAAGGCGTCAACTAGAGAGCGGTAGTTCGACAGGGTCCGTGTCGCGTAGTTGTCCTCAGGGCAAGGGTCCTGCAACTGGAACACGGCCAGCCCATGCTCGGCGAGTCGCTGGTTTGATTGCCACACAGCGTAGGGGTGGCGAACGATATGGATGAACTTCGCATCGGGATACATGGCCCGCAGCATTTGCACTCGGCCCGTGTTGGCAGGGTTCTTCAGCAGCGGAGTACGGCGACGCCAAAACGTCAGCTTTCTGAGAAAAAGCTGATAGTGGCTTTGCCATTTTTTTTGCTCTGCAGCAGAAAATCCCTCAGGCTTCCAGTAGCGATCATGCCGCTGGATCTCGCGTGGTAAGCAGAAAGACCAATAAGGCGAAGGGCTGCCCATGGCCGCTAGAGCGAATTCTTCTTCTTGTGCCGAGGTCACCGTCATCTGCACGGCGTCCATCGGACGCCGCCAAGTAAGAAACGGCGTCAACAAGGCGGTCGTTAGCCATCCGGTCATGAACCCATGCGGGTTGAAGACTTCGTAGTTTCGGGGCGAACGAAACTGTGGGTCGAGCGCCAAGAGATTGTGCAAGTGCGTGGTGCCACTGCGCGGCATACCGACGATGAACACAGGGGCAGGCGTTTCATGTCGCATCAACAGCGGAGCGAGCCATCGTTCTGGCAGGGCGAGCAGGGTGCTCAGCGTCGAGCCAATCAGTGAAATGGTCAGCCGAGGCAGATAGCTAAGGCCAATGCGAAAACGCGCCTGCCACAGGACGACAAGCCAGCGATCAAGCGTGGCCAAGCCCAGCAGGTTCGAGAACGGCAAGTAGCGCTTGAAGCTGGCGTCGATGCTGGTGTCGGGGTCGAGTTGTTTTTCTCCTCGGTATCCCAAGGCAACCGCGGATGTGATGGCAGCTGCCGCAAGAATCGCTAGCATTAGCGCTCCCTGGCGGGGGTCGCCCCCTGGGGCCAGCCACCAGGCTTCACTGTGTTGCCAGTCGAAGTCAAGTAGCCGCGTCTTGGAAGCAATCTTGCGCACCAGGATAAAGCCCGCCAACAGCGCTGCAGGCGCGACAATGCTGCCTGTCAGCAAGCGAAGCGTGCCTAGTAAGGATTGCAACAGAAGCATGGAGACAAATAGGCGGCCGCCTGCAGTGGTAAACAGACCGCCCGGTTGGCCTGCGCTTGCGGCCAATGCGAACAGAATCGCAGGCATAAGCACGGCAACCGCTCGCGAGTGCTTGTCGCGCAGGGTCGTGAGGAGGTAGCCGCTGAAGATGATTTGCTGAGTTACCGCCAATGGCGCCGCGGTGGGGGCCGCCAGAGCGGCTTTGATGCATTGCGAAAGCGTGGCCTGTTCAGGGCGGCACTGCAGCACGCCCTGCCAGCCTGTGACTGCCAAGTAGGCGAGGTAACCAGCTGAGCCCAAAGCGATGCCCGTGATTGCCCGACGAGACCAGCTGGCATCGACCACCAACCCGTAGTCACTCAGCGGCCGGCTTTCGACGGCCATCATTGCTAGCAAGAGGCCGAGCGCCGCAAGGATGACGGTGGTACCGCCGGAACTCTTCTCAAGCACAGAAAAATCGAGTCCCAGCAACATCGCGATGGTTTGCAAGCCACCGGCGATGGCCACTACTCCCAAGCACCAGCAACCAAGTTTGGCCGCGGGCGAAAGGCGGGTGATCAGTGCGGGCTGAAGCATGACTATCTGCTAGCTTGAAACGGCGCAGCCGGCCCCCAACGGACCGATCACCATGGCTAGAGATCGGCAGCTTGCGAATGCGGATTAAGCAAATCGCGCAAACTTTGACGATTAGACAGCCGCGGTTGCTGCTAGCACCCTAGCTTGACCTAGTCGTCAAAGCCCTGGGGGTGGGCCTGATGCCAGCTCCAGGCAGAAGAGACGATGTCTTGCATGTCGGTGTGCTTGGCTCGCCAGCCAATCACCTGCTCGGCCGTATCCGGGTTGGCGACCAACTCCGGCGGATCGCCCTCTCGGCGTTCGCCCTCGATGGTCTTAATTGGCTTGCCGGTGATTTCTGCACAGCAGTCGATCACTTCTCGCACGCTGGCGCCACGTCCTGTGCCCAAGTTGAGCTTGATCGCGGAGCGCGGCTCCAGCTTCTGCAGGGCCATCAGGTGAGCCGTGGCCAAGTCATCCACGTGGATGTAGTCACGGATACAGGTTCCATCGGGGGTTGGGTAGTCCGTACCAAAGATAGTGATGTGTTCGCGCTGGCCGAGCGCCACTTGGAGCACCAGCGGAATGAGGTGAGTCTCCGGCTGATGGTCTTCACCAATTGAGCCGTCGCTCGCAGCGCCGCTGGCGTTGAAGTAGCGCAAGGCGGCGTAGCCAAAGTCGTATGCGTGGCGATAGTCCTCCAAGGCGCGTTCAATCACCAGCTTCGTGAAGCCGTACGGGTTGATGGGGTTCTGAGGGTGATCCTCAGGGATGGGCACGGTTTGGGGGACGCCGTAGGTCGCGCAGGTGCTGGAGAACACAATCTTGCCGACGTTGCAGTCGCGCATGGCGTCTAGCAGGGACAGCGTTCCTACCACGTTGTTTTGGTAGTACTTGGCTGGATTGGTAACCGACTCTCCCACGAACGCGTAGGCGGCAAAGTGCATGACCGCTTCGATCTGGTGCTGCTTCATGACCGAGCGGAGGGTCTCTCCATCGAGCAGATCGCCCACGATCAGACGGTCTGGGTCTGCCGCGCCGCGATGACCGTATACGAGATTGTCGAAGACCCAGACATCGTGCCCGTTGGCCGTAAGGTGCTTGACTGCATGCGAGCCAACGTAGCCGGCTCCGCCAGTAACCAGAATGTTCATCACGGTATCGCTGAGGTGAGGCAGGAAGTGAGCCAGCAGCCTAAACAGAGGATGCCCATCCTGCAACGCCCTAGCCCAACCACAGGCTTGGCCGCCTGGATCAAGGGTTAAAGGTCACCGGTACCTCGACCGCTCGGGCCAGTCGGTCAAGATACTCAGACCGCGGGATCTCACTAGCTCCCATGCGACCGGTGTGCTCGGTCCACTGCTGGATATCTAGCACTTGGTAACCACGCTCTTTCAACCGACGCACGAGATGGACCAGCGCCACTTTCGAGGCATCCGTGACAAGATGAAACATCGACTCCGCTGCGAACAGGGCGCCGACGGCCACGCCGTACAGCCCGCCGGCGAGCTCGCCATTGAGCCATGTTTCTACGCTGTGGGCGTGCCCTAGCTGGTGGAGTCGGCAGTAGGCAGCGATCATCTCTGGGGTGAGCCAGGTCCCCCCTTGGCGATCGGGCGCCGAGGCGCAGCCCTCAATGACCTGATCGAATGCGCGGTCATAAGTGACTTCGAAACGCCCCGAGCGAATGGTCCGCTGCAAACGACGCGATACATGCAAGGCGTCCAACTCAATGATGGCGCGTGGGTCGGGCGACCACCACAGCATGGGTTCGTAGTCGGCATCGGGCCACGGAAAGATCCCGTGGCGATACGCATCAAGCAGCCAGTCGGGCGAGAGCATGCCACCGATCCCGACAAGCCCCTCGGGCGCGGAGATTTCTGGCGACGGAAAGAACTGGGGCTGTCTCGCGCTAGGCGAACCCGTGGCGGCCGAGGCTTTGTCGGCGGGGGAGGGCATACTGCGAGGATAAGCCGCTCGAGCTGAGTTGCCTACCCTAGCGCGGCACGAATGTGGCTACCACGGCAGTTTGATCTCGCCCAGCATTTCCTCCCACAGCAACCCTTGGAGCCGCCCTGATTCCACTCGTTTGTCGTACGTGACGCGGCAAGTGAAGCGAGGCTGTAACCAGATGCCTTCGTCCGGTGCGGTGACAACCGGTCGCAATGATCGGGCCGCGCGAAGCTGCTCGGCAAGTTCCAGGCTCTCATCGGGCGTGAACGAAGGCGTTACGCGGCCGGCATAGAGCAACCGGCCATTGACTTCCGTAGCCAGGAAGAAGGTCTTGATCGTTTGGTTGCGATCAAGCTGATAGCCGAGGATCAAGGCGTCGATTTTCTTCCGTTTGAGGTTCTTGGAAACGGGACGCGCCGGGCCTTTTTTGGGCCCAGCTCCGCCTTGCACGGCCGCGTCGGCCGCGAACGAATCCATGGCCTCTTCCATGCTCATATCGCCGCCACCGGCTGGAGCGGTACTGGCGATGGCATTCAAGAGGTTCTTCTTGGGCGGCTCCTTGATGCCCCACTCCAGGACGCGCTCATAGGGAATTCCGCCGATGATCATCATGGCTCCAACGGCAGCCGACATGGCGAAGTTGAACATGCAGGCGACTACCTGCCGACGTGGCATTTGAGCGAAGAGCTTTCGCCAGCCTTTGAGCGGGCTTACAACGATATCGCCCAAACCCAGGTCAGGATCGTCCATGGCCATCATCACAAAGACGGCAATATGACACGCCAGGGCCAGCCCCATCCCCGCAAAGAGCTGGGTGACCGACCAAGTTGAGCGGAAGGCTTCGTCCTGGATGGCTACGCGGGCAACAATGCTCAACACGATCGCGGTAGTTCCGCACGCCCAGTTGATCCAAACCCAGGCGGGGATGATGCCCGTCCAAACTTCGAGGAACGTCTTCTGCTCTGCGGGAGCTCCGCCTCCGGCCACTGCCGCTTCCCACTGCGGCTCGATCTCAACATAGGCACCAATACTGGCATACCAGCCGCAGTGCGGGCAGGCCGTCGCTAGCTCAGAGGCCAGGGGTTGTTCACACTTTTCGCAACGCGGCCCAGTGGCAGTTTCCGCTTCGGCCCCGTGGTCGACTTCCAGATTTTCTTGTTCAAGCGTCGCCGAATCCATGTGAGTGTCCCCCGACAAGATGGCCACGTAGGCCGATGAGAAGCGGGACGGCGGATGAACCCTCGTCCCTCGGCAAACGTAGCTTTTTTGGAGCCTCTGCTGAGCTCTGCTCAGCCGAAGAAGTGACCCTCGGTTGCCCCAGAGATTCAGGTTATGCGGGTTGCCCGCGTGTAGCAGGGGGGCGTGGCTTGCTCCAGAGGCGTGCCGGGGAGGGGGCTGCTCGCTATAATGCAGCCACCGCACTGGCAGAGAGAGGACGTTTTTCTGTCGCCCTATTTGATTTATGCATCAGGCAGCCGTCCGGAGGTAGACACCAGACGTGGACAATGCCCACCCTACGCAGCACGCTCCACAGGGCGAACTGCCTGATAGCCCGAGCGTACGAACCTTCGACAAGCCCAACTTGGTGTTGAAGGATCCCGATCCGTATGCGTTTGCGAATCGAATTCGCCGTCTTACGCTAGTGTTTGCGGCGCTGACGCTTCTGATCGCGGGCCCGTTCCTGCTGGGAAAGTTCATCTATCAGATCCGCTATGCCCAGCTGAAAGCTGAGGTCGACGTCGCCAGCGAGGGACTTGCCGAGATTCGCCCTCGGTTGCAGGACCTCATGACCGCCTCGCGTCTGGTTGCCAAGCGAATCGGCCCCAGCGTCGTCAGTATTCAGCGGCCCGGCTTCCGCGGGGAGGAAGGACAAGGCTCAGGGGTCATTGTCGACTCGGCGGGCTACATCCTAACCAACTACCATGTGGTCGCGGATGCGGCGGAGCTCTATGTCTCACTTGATGATGGCAGGCAGTCACCAGCAGCGGTGGTAGGGCTCGACCCTGGCACCGACTTGGCAGTGCTCAAAATCAACGAGCCGAACCTCATCGCCGCTGACTGGGGCGATAGCGACGCGCTGGACGTAGGGGACCTGGTGTGGGCCGCCGGCAGCCCCTTTGGTTTGCAACGTAGCATCACATTTGGCATTGTCAGCGCCAAAGAACGCCGCAGCTCGAGTGGTGTCACTGGCACTGCTTATCAAGAGTACTTGCAGACCGATGTGGCCGTGAATCCGGGCAATAGCGGTGGGCCCTTGGTCAACATCGAAGGCAAAGTGGTAGGCATCAACACCGCCATTGTTGGTCCCTCGTACCGTGGCATCAGCTTCGCGATTCCCGTGACGATTGTTAAGCGTCAATATGAGCGCCTGTTGAAGGACCGTTGGGTAGAACGCGGTTACCTGGGGGTCTCGCCAACAGATGTCCCGGCCAGCGTGCGAAAGCGTCTTCAGCTACAAGGCAATGAGGGGGTCTTCGTTTCACGCATAGTTCGCCCCGGCCCGGCTAGCCAGGCCGGCATCCGGCAGGGCGATGTCATTATTCGTTGGAACGGTTACCGCGCCGCCGACGCCACGCTGCTGAGCCGGGAAATCGCGTCGACAGAGGTGGGGTCAACGGCCAATGTTGTTATTAAGCGACTCGAACAGGGCCGCCCTCGCGAGGTGACGCTGGCCGTTAGAGTCGGCTTGTCGCCTCTGAGCATTCTGCCAAAGGACGGCCAGTAAGCAGGCGATGTTGGCAACCCATGTTATTGCCATAAGTCATCGTCCTGGAGGTCGGGAGACGGATCGTTGAATCAGCCCCCTTCGCGATACGACGACTCGAAGGAGCAGGTCCGGCAGGCCACGGATATTGTCGATCTCGTGGGCAGCTACTTGCAGCTGCGCCGGCAGGGTCGCAATTACGTGGGCCTTTGCCCGTGGCACGACGATACCCGCCCTAGCATGCAGGTGAACCCGGAACGCCAGACCTTCAAGTGCTGGGTCTGCGACATCGGGGGCGACGTCTTCAGCTTCATCATGAAGATCGATGGGCTTGAGTTCCGCGAAGCGCTAGAGATGTTGGCTGAGCGAGCCGGCATTCCGCTCGCCGTTGCCCAGGGGCTGCGACCTGAGCCGGGAGGCCCCGGTGACAAGAAAGCACTGTTGGCCGCGGCGGCGTGGGCCGAGGAACAGTTCTTCCGCTGCCTGCAGCAGGACCCTCTGGCCGAAGCTGCGCGGCAGTACTTGGCCGAACGCGGAATCTCCGCCAGCAGCATGTCTCGGTTCCGAATTGGCTTCGCTCCGGACCGATGGGATTGGCTGCTGAACAAGTCTCGGTCGACCTCGTTTGCCCCCGCCCTGCTGGATCGCATTGGGCTGCTCAAGCAACGCCAGTCGGGTGAAGGTTGGTACGATTTCTACCGCGGCCGAGTCATCTTTCCCATTCGCGATGTTCGCTCTCGGCCGATCGCCTTCGGCGGTCGAGTCTTGCCAGAACACTTACGGCAGGGCAGCGACGAGATGGTTGGCGGCAAATACATAAACTCGCCAGAGACGCCGCTCTTCTCCAAAAGCAATCAACTCTATGCTCTCGATCTGGCTCGGGATGCTATCGCCAGTGAAGGGCGAATCGTCGTCACCGAGGGTTACACCGACGTCGTGATGGCGCACCAGCACGGCGTGGAAAACGTTGTTGCTGTGCTAGGAACGGCCCTGGGTGAAAAGCACTTGCCATTGATACGCCGGTTCACTGATAGCATTGCTCTCGTGTTGGATGGCGACGAAGCAGGACAACGTCGGGCAAACGAAGTGCTCGAACTTTTTGTGGCGAATCAGATTGATCTTCGCATTCTGGGGTTGCCTGAAGGACTCGATCCGTGTGATTTTATTGCTACGCCCAAGGAAGGGATGGGAGCCGACGTCTTTCGCCGCTTGGTGAGTGAAGCTCCTGACGCACTCGAACACAAGATGCAGACCGTGACCAAAGGATTGGTTACATCGAGCGACACCCATGGTGTCGCCACCGCCGTGGAGCAGATGCTCGTCACGCTCGCCAAAGTTGGCGTCGGTGTTGGCGATGCGACGTCTCATGCCATGCTCCGCGAACAAAGTTTGCTTAGCAGGCTAGCTCGCCGGTTCCAGCTTCCCGAAGAGGGCCTACGGCAACGTTTGGTCTCTCTGCGTCGTAGCGGTGCGAACCGTCCGATGCCGGATTCGCAGCCGCCCGAGCCAGCACGATCAGAGTTCAAGCTGAGCGATGTTCCTCCACGTGAGCAAGAGCTGCTGGAGCTCTTGCTTGAAGGGGCAGAGCCAGCCCGTCGGATCCTTGAGTCGGTGCCCCTTGAGCAACTCCGTCACGAAGCGAGCCGACGCCTGTACCTGCTGGTTAGCGATGCGATCGAGCAGCATGGCGAAGCCGACTTTCACCGCCTGCTGGACGCTACGGACAGCCCCCAATTCAAGAATCTATTGGTCTCGATCGACGACGCCCGGCAGGCGAAAGCCTCGTCAGCATCACCGCAGCGACTCGATGACCTGATCCAAGCCTACCGACGCGATGATGACGATGCTCGCCTGCGCGGCAATCTGGCGGCGTTGCGCGATGGTCGTCTCGATAACCACCAAGAAGAGGAACTGCTTAGCAACCACTTCAAGAAGCTGAAAGACCGGCAAACAGGTCCCCTGTCCACGGACGGATAGGGTGTTTCGCCGGTAACGCCATGCCTGGTCGGCTTGAGGCTGACCATGACTGGCTTCGTCACCTCACCCCGTGCGCACAGGAAGTGCGCGAGGAGTCGAACGATGATCTCTCCCGCCCCCCACGATACCACTTTGTCACCTGCCTCCGCTGAGGCGACTCAAGATGAGGTGACTGCAACTGAAGCCAACGCACCGACCGAAGTGCCGCCGCCTGCTCCTCAGTCCGAGATGCGGCCTGAACTGGGTAAGCTGATTTCTCTGGCTCGTCGACAAGGCTATCTCACTTACGAGCAGGTGGGGGCCTTCCTGCCTGACGAAGCAATCGGAGCTGAGCGGACCGACGCCTTGCTGGACGCCATGCGAAAGCTGGGCGTGGAGTTTCGCGAGACCCCCGGGCAGCGACACGTTCGCGCCGAGGACATTGAAAACTCGCCGCTGATGCAAGAGGTCGCCTCGAGTTCTTCGAGCGATCCGATCCGGATGTATCTCTCGCAAATGGCCGAGGCGCCGTTGCTGTCGCGCGAGGAAGAAATCGCTTTGGCAAAGAAGATCGAGTTGAGCAGAAAGCGGTTCCGTCGCAATTTGCTGCGCTCGTTCTATGCCCTAGAGTCGACCGTCAAGACGATCGAAAAAGTTCACAACGGAGAACTGCCTTTTGATCGCACGATCAAGGTTTCTTTGACCGAACGACTGACCAAAGAGCAGATCCTGGGTCGACTGCCCCACAACTTGCCGACATTGCAGCGGCTTATGGAGCAGCAGCGGGTAGACTTCGCCAAGCTGGTTGACCGCCGTGTCGACGCCAAAGAAAAGGGCGTTGCTCGCCAGCGCTATCTGCGGCGTCGCGAGAAGATGCTCACGCTGGTTGAAGAGCTCAGCCTGCGGACTCGTCGTGTGCAGCCCATGATTCGAGAGATTGAGCAGTTCGCCCACCGCGTGGAAGAGGTTCGTGCGCAGTTGGCTGATCTCAAGGCGAGCGGCGCCCCGGGTGACAAGATCAACTCCGTTCGTGCGGAACTCAAGCAACTGATGCGTCGCACGCTGGAGAGCCCCTCTAGTTTGCTGCGTCGTGCCTCCGAGCTTCGCCAGCAGTTCAAGGACTTCGAGAACGTGAAGCGAGAGCTTTCTAGCGGCAATTTGCGGCTGGTGGTCTCGATTGCTAAGAAGTACCGCAATCGTGGGCTGAGCTTTCTGGACCTGATCCAGGAAGGCAACACGGGCTTGATGCGAGCCGTGGATAAATACGAATACCGCCGGGGCTTCAAGTTCTCCACCTACGCCACTTGGTGGATTCGTCAGGCCATTACTCGGGCGATTGCCGACCAAGCACGTACGATCCGCATACCGGTGCACATGATCGATGTGCTGACCAAGCTCCGCAACACGGCCAAGCGGCTTCAGCAAGAGCTAGGCAGAGAACCCACGACGGAAGAAACCGCACGGGCTGCCGACGTTCCCTTGGAGGAAACCGAGCGGGTGCTCGACATTGGTCGACACCCGGTGAGTCTTGACCGCCCCGTAGGAGACGGCGACGACTGCAGCTTTGGGGAATTCGTCGAGGATCACTCCACCGAGAATCCTTTCAAACTGGCCAACAACGGCTTGCTACGTGAACGCATCGAAGAGTTGCTAAAGACGCTCACTTTCCGAGAGCGTGAGATCATTCGCCTCCGCTATGGTTTGGCGGATGGCTACAGCTACACGCTGGAAGAAGTCGGTCGGATCTTCAAAGTAACTCGCGAGCGCGTTCGCCAGATCGAAGCTAAAGCGGTTGCCAAGCTGCAGAATCCGGTGCGTAGTCAAATGCTGTCCAGCTTCGTGCCTGGCGAGAACGAGGCCGCGGCTGCGTAGCGATGGCGGGCCGCAGCAATAAGACGAACCTTACGGCCGGGAGGCTTCCTCCCGGCCGTTCTTAGTTTGTGCACGGGGCTTGGCAAGCCAGCAGGCAGCGGGGATAACGCAGGATCGGTCGCCATCCGCGTCATCGCTGAGAACCACTCATGTCTGTTTCTGCCGACACGCTCCGCACCCTCCATCGCATTCACTCGCAGCTGGCGGACCTCCGGGGCCAGTTGGAGCGGGGCCCCAAGGCGATCCAGCTGCGCAAGACGGCAGTGGCCAATCTGGAACAGGCAGCCGCAGACTCGCATGAGACCGTCAAGCAGCATCGACTCAACGCCGATCGCAAGCAGCTTGATCTTAAGACCTCCGAAGAGCGGATTGTGACCTGGCAGAACAATCTGAACACTTGTGCGAGCAATAAGGAGTATCAGACGCTGCAGGAGCAAATTGCCGCGGCAGAGATGGCCAATAGCGTGCTGGCCGACGAGGTGCTGGAGTTGCTCGACCGGATCGACGAGTTGGAGACTGCTGCTGCGAAGGCGGATGACGAACTCGCCAGCGCACGCAATGAACTGGCGGACTTCGCAGCGGGCATTGAAGAGAAAGCGGCCGGACTCCGCAGCGAAATTGAGCGGCTCGAAGGGGACCTTGCCGATACCGAGAAGGACCTGCCCGGCGACCTCAAGGCCCAGTACCAATTGGTGATTCGCAACAAGGGGGCCGAAGGCTTAGCCGCGGCAGAAGATCGCGTTTGCACCGGCTGTGGCCAACAAATCACCCTCAATCAACAGAACTCGCTGAAGATGTCACAGCCCGTGTTCTGTGGTGCGTGTGGCAGTCTGCTCTACCTACCTGAGTGAAGGGGGCCCTTAGCGGACGGGATCAAGCAGGCCTTTACACGCTTTATTGGCTTCGCCAAAATGCGGGATTGCATGGCGGGGTTCCTCGGGCGGGAACCCTGCTTCTTTTTTTGGCTAGCATTGTGGCTTCCATTGCCTGTGCGAGCGATCACGAGCAGCGTGAGAGATTGAGATGAGCGATACGGTACCGATGACCCGCGGCGGTTATGAGCGTTGGAAGGCGGAGCTTGACGAGTGGGAAAACGTCAAGATGCCCGAGATTACCCAGAAAGTGGCCGATGCCCGCGCAGAGGGAGACCTCAAAGAAAACGCCGAGTACCATGCGGCTCGTGAAGAGCAGGGCATGCTCCAAGCCAGGATCAATCAGCGGAAGTCCATGTTGTCCAAGGCAACGATCGTTGACGTCTCCAAATTGCCCAAGGATGAAGTGGTCTTCAGCTGCACGGTGAAGGTGAAAGACCTCGACTTTGGCGATACCGAAGAGTTCACCCTTGTCGGCGCCGGCGAAGAAGACTTCGACGAGGGCAAAATCAACGTCGCGAGCCCGCTGGCCCAAGGGTTGGTTGGCAAGAAGGTGGGAGAAACCGCCGAAGTGGAAGTACCTGCCGGAACCACTCGGTTTGAGGTTCTCGAGATCCGTTTCGACGACGAGTGACGCTTGCCAGCCGCGAAGGTTGCCCGCTAGCAACTTATGGGCTTGTGGACACGACTTCTCGCTGTTCTTTGGGCGCCAGAACGGCCACGGCAAGCAGCATGACAAAGAAGCCAAAGACAAACACAGCCGGACCTGTGCCTAGTACCCCATTGAGGTGCAGGCCAAACAACCCGGACACCGCAAGGTAGACCGGTATGCCGATGGTCCACTCCGCAGCGGTGAATCGCTCGTAAAAAATGCTGTAGGCGCACGGGATGATCGCCAGCGTCAGGACTGTGGCAAACGCCAGTCCGAACACCACGGCGCCGGTGAGCGGTTGCCAGAACTCCGCGCCACCGGAGATGTTTAGCAGCAGAGGCAACAGGCCGCCAATGGTTGTCACGGTCGTCAGAAGCACCGGTCGGAAGCGGTTGACCCCGGCTTCGAGGACGGCTTCTCGCACTGGCAGACCACGCTTACGGGCTTGGTTGGTGAAGTCCACCAGCACGATGGCGTCGTTGACGACAATGCCGGTAAGGCTCACCAGTCCGATGAACGAAGCCAAGCTAAATGGGAAGCCACTGGCCCACATGCCGAGCACCACCCCAATGAACGACAACGGTACGGTGATCATAACCACGCCGCTCTGCCGAAAGCTGTTGAATTGCCACACAAGAATCGCGGCAATCAACACCACGGCGATGGTCATGCTGAATAGCAAATAGCGGAAGTTCTTGTCGCGTTCATCGTTCTCGCCGGTGAACTCAGCCTGGACGCCCTCCACCAAGGAGGCAGACTGGCCCACAAATTTCTTGGCGAAACCCTCAAGGCTTTTTTCTGCATCGGCAGTGGGTCGGAATCCCAGGTCTGGCAGAATGCGGTCGTTTAACACTTTGAAGACGTCGGCCGGCTCGATGGGATCAACAACGTCACACTTGGCGATCACAGCGCGATTGCGGTCATAGCGGTTAATGCTATAGAGCCCCGTTTCACGGCGGATATCGGCGACTTCGCCAATGACGGTCTCACGGCCATCGCGGCCACGAATCCGCAGTCGCTTAAGATCTTCCGGATGTTGACGATACTCGGGCGCTAGTTGAATCCGAAGCGTGACGTCTTCATCGTCCAAGGTAATCTGGATCCGGTTGTCGCCGGCAATGGCCGTTTGCACGGCCTGGGCGATCTGCATCTCCGTCAGGCCGAACAGCCCGGTAACGTCCGGCTTCGGTTCGATGATCAACTCAGGATTGTCGGGACGAAAGTCAGTGCGCGGGTCCGTTGCGCCGCGCACGGTGGCGAGCTCGGCTTGGATGCGCTGGGCAATCTCGCCTAGCTGGTCCAAGTCCTTTCCCGTCAGGCGCACCGACACATCGGCTCCGCCGGGCGGCCCGTCCTGAACCTCCTCGACCGAGAACTTCATCCCGGGCAGGGGCTGAATATTGTCGCGCAGGTATTGAATGACCTCCTGCATGTGAATGGTGCGGTCCATCGGCGGCACCATTTCGACCTGTACTTGGCCGAACTCGGGCCCCGTGGCTGGGTCGTCGTCCACACGCATGGACAAACCGCCGGCGGAACCGACGGACGTGACGTAATGCAGAAGCACGCCGGTGTCTTCCCAGTGACGCAGCGGCTCAGTAATCACTCGCGAGGCTGCCAGCGTCTCAGCACAGGTGTAGCCCAGCGGCAACTCGTACTTGACGATGAATTGACCGCGATCGCTGCCGGGGAAGAACTTGAAACCGAGCTGACCAATCAAGACTTGTGCACCCCAGCAGCCCAGTATGCACCAAGTAACGACAAAGACACGGCCAGAGAGCGCGAAGCGTAAGACCTGCGCATACAGTCGCGTAAAGACGCCTATGTTGGGTCGTATCTGAGCCTTGTGGCTGTGCTCATCTGCCTTTCCAGCAGACAACGCATTGAAGGACTGCGACTCATCTTTCTTCGGCTCGCGCTTGCTAAACCACCGCGCTGCAATGGTTGGGATGATGAAGTGGTCTACCAGGATTGATCCCAGCAATGAGACGCTCACCACTTTGGGCATCACGCTCATGAAGTCGCCCATGATGCCGGGCACCAGCAGCATGGGCAAGAAAGCGGCAACGGTCGTCAAGTCCGCAGCAATCACGGGAATGCCAACCTCGTGGATGCCTTCCTTCGCCGCGTGAACGGGATCCTCGCCCCGTTCGATGTGTCGATGGATGTTCTCGGCGACGATGATGGCGCCGTCTACCACCATGCCCAGCACCAGGATGAAAGCGAACACCACCATGTTCGACACCGGGATGCCGCTAGCGAACAGAAAAACCAAACCCACGGCAGAGCTAAAGGGAATGGCGATCAGCACCAGCAGCGAAATCCGCAGACCCATCGTCCACGCCAGGATGACGAGCACCAGCATGGCTCCAAAGATGGCGCTGGAACCGAGCACCCGGAACATGACCCAAATCTCTTCCGAAGCGTCGCGAGTGGTCGAGAAACGAAACTCCGGGTGCTGATCCTGCAGTTCAGCGACCTTGGCCTTGACGGCTTGAGCGGCGCCTAACGTGTTGATGTCAGACTCTTTGTTCACGATCAGCAAGGCGCCAGCGCTGCTGTCGAACTCCGAGAGAGTCATGATTTTGCGATTGGTGTCGATGACGTCGGCGATGTCTTCGACGCGGATGACGCGCTCCGCTTGGCTACGAACGATGGCCTCGCGAATGTCGCGAACGCCACGCAGCTTGGTCTCGTTGCGAACGCTCCGTTCATACTCGCCGGTGGTAAACTCTCCGGCGGGCACCTCGGCATGGAAGTCGGCCAGCGCCTGCCGAAGCTCTGCCAGCGAGACGCCGTACTCCGTCATCAGGTCAGGATTGACGTTGACGTGGATCTCGCGCTCTTTCCCACCAAACAGTTGAATGTTGGCTACGCCGGGAACCGTCTCAAGTTCTTCCTGAACATCCTCGGCAAAGGTCTTTAGCGCGCGGTCGTCGTAACCCGCGGGAGGCGCGATGTTGACCAGCATCAGCGGCATGCCCTCAAAGTCGATGTCATCGACTTGAGGCTGTACCTCGCGGCCAGCGGGTAGCTCGTTACGAATCCGATCGACGAGGTCTTTGACCTCTCGGCGAGCGTTGTCAGAGTCGACTCCATCGAGAAACACCACTTGGGTGACTGACGACCCGCGCAGGCTGGTCGAAACGATGTAGTCGACGCTCTGCAGATTGCTCAACGCATCCTCAACCTTGCGAGCGATCTCGTTCTCGGATTCGCTTGGCTGGGCGTCGGGGTAGGGGATCGCCACCAGAACCACTGCTTTGGTAATGGCGGGCGAGCGCTGCACAGGAGTGAAGATACCAGCGAACAGGGCCATCAAAAGCACCAGCAGAGTTGCGACCAGCACCACCCTTGGGTGATCGATCGCCATGTCGCTGAGATGCTTCATTGATTTCGGGCTCTAGCGTCCGCTAGTTGTGCTTAGTTCACTTCGCCACGAGTCGATCCCGGTGACCGACGGGCTGTCGTCGGGTTGTTACTCCCGCCGTCGGCAGCGAAGGGCAGCGGCGTTGCCGTGGCGTTGTCTTGAGGGGGGCCCGCAGCGGCGGCACGAACCATTTGGCCATGGGCCAGGCGTTGCTGGCCACGGACAACGACGGGGCCGAGTTGTGCCTCGGTAGCTGGAACTAGGATGAAGTCGCCTTGATCAACGTACCGCTGCAAATCGACCCGCTCGGCTCGGTATAACTCCGTTTGACCGACATCCCAAAACATGGCTTTAACCGGCGCCGACTCGCTGGTCACCGTATACACATAGGCGTGGCCGTCGCGAAAAATCACCGCTTGCTCGGGAATGCGATACGCCAGGAGCCGATCGGTGACGATGCTGGCGCTGGCCACCATGCCAGGCCGCAGTAGGCCATCGCTGTTAGGGATACGGACTTCAACTTCGAACAGCCCCGTTGCAGGATCCGCCATTTGAGCAATCCGATAAACCTCGGCATCAATGGCAGGCCAAGGGTGGCCATAGCGGTCGCGGCCTTCCATTTGGACGCGGGCACGGAAGACACCTGACTCGACGTCTCCGACTCGGCTGCGTCGGCGGGCTTGCTGTACGTCTCGCCGTCTGAGTTCTAGTTCTCGCACGCGCGCTTCGGGGACATTCACCACCAGAAGTACGTCAGCGTTTTCGACGATTTCAAAAACAATGTTGTGAGCGTTGACGGACTCACCTGCTTCAACACGGCGTCGAGAGATGGCGCCATCCACGGGGGAAACGAGAACCGAGTCCTCAAGATTCTTCGTGGCCATCTGCTGCTGCGCTTTGGCCAAAGCATGTTGAGTGAGGTACTCCTGGTACTCAGATTCCGTGATCGCCTGGCCGCCTCGATCGCGGAGTTTCCGCGCGCGGCCTAGGTCCGAGGTCGCTTGCTCCAGTCGTGCGACGGTTTCAGACTGCTGAGCTCGCAGAATGCGGTCGTCCAGTCGGGCAAGGACCTGCCCGGCCGATACCGTGGCGCCATCGTCCAGCGGCTGTCCCTGGGCATCGACACCTAGCTGTAGTACGCGGCCGCCGATCTCAAACCCCAGTGAGTACGTTTCCCAGGGTTGGATTTTACCGCTGTGCTTGATGACTGATTCGCAGATCGTGGGCTGGATGTCAGCCAGGGCTACGACTGCCTTGGGTAGCGCCGTGGCAGGTGGCGGCGACGTGCCGGCTTGGCCCGCTGACTGGAGGGCATTGCCACGACCACTTACCCACCACATGACCATGCACGCAACGACCGTTAGCACGGTCAGCGTAAGATACCGAATGAACACTTCGGCAATGTTCTTCATGCAGTCCTCGTGCTAGCTGCGCGAATTAGTTTCGTACAGGCAGCGATACCAAAGAAGCAATATTGTTAGTTAGCTAACCAATGACCATGGTAGGCCGGTGACTGACCCGTGGCAAGCGCGTGAGGTTCGCAGGGGGGCACTTAAGCCGCGGACATCCACACCAACATCAACGAGTAGGCGTTGAAGGTCGCGTGCGCGGTTACGCAGGGCACGATGCGATGCGTCCGCTGGTACACGTATCCCACGACGATGGCAAACAAGATGAGCGACAGAGGCGCCGGACCTTGCGTGTAGTGCGCTAGGCCGAAGCAAACGGAGGTCGTGATCAGCGGAGACCAACCGCGGGGCAGGTCGAACCCACCTTCGTACGACGGAACGGGCGACGCCTCGCCGGATTCCCGCTCGACAACTCCCGAAGAGGCGAACGGGTTTGTCTCGGCGCTGTCGACAGGCAGCGTTGGGGTTGGTCTTGTTTCCCCTGGCGCGGGACCATGATCCGGTAGACCGAGGTAGCGGTCCTCGACTTTCTCCAGCCAACCTTGCATGAGCAAACGGAAGACAAACTCCTCGAAGATCGGCGCCACCACCGCTGCCGCGAAGAACGCTGCCAAGGCGACGCCAATCGTGGGCTGATGCATCAGCTGTTCAAGCGCCGGGTGATGGGGCTCCCAACCGACCAACTGAACCAGTGTGAATTGGACAAAATAGACGGGAGCTAGGGTCGCGAGGGCGGTCACTAGACCGAGGCCCAAATCTCGCCCTAACTGTAGGCCACTGGCCGGCAGGCCCAGGTCGAGACGGCTACCCGAACTTACCACGACGATCACCAGCACGCCGAGCAACACCAGGGCCAGCTTAATGGCCGAGTCCATCATCGCCATGGAGACGAATTCGCCGCTGGTTGGCATGGCTGCGGGGCTTGTCTCCCGGCCCCCGACCAGGGCTGACAGGATGGTCATCCCGACAAAGAAGGCCGCAGCCAACCCGAGGCCAGGCCCCCAAGGTACTGGGCGTCGGGGCTCGTAAGGCAGGATCGGCTGTCCTGCCTGGAGCCGACGCGTAAGTTGGCTCCACAGGCCGATGCTGGCGAATAGCACGGCCCAGAAAACAAGCGTGGTCAGGAGCAGGTCTTCCATGGCTCAGCGCATCATCTTCCTAGCCAAACGAACGTAGACCCAACCAGAATAGACGGTCAGCAAGACTGCGGACCACACCACCACTCGTACGACCCCGTCGAGGGGCGCTGACGGCTCGTCGCTTCCTAGTAGCAGCAAACTACAAATGATGGCGGCGCACTGCAGAACCATTTTCCACTTGCCGACCCACTTGGCGGAAAAGTCACCGCCGGCTTGCTCGATGAAACTGCGTAGCGCCGTGACCAACAGTTCGCGACTCATCACGACGACTGCCATCCAGGGAGCCACTCCTGACTTGGGAATCGCAGCCAGAAACACAAACGCGCCGCAGACGACGAGCTTATCCGCAAACGGATCCAGGATGCGCCCCAACTGGGTGATTTGATTGAAGCGGCGCGCCCAGTAACCGTCCAGCCAATCCGTCACGGCTGCCAAAATGAAGAACGCCAAGGCCATGCCATAGATTTGCCATGTCATGGCCACGAAGCACGCCACCGCCAGGAAAACCCGAGCCGCCGACAACTGGTTGGGGACGTTCCATACTTGCCCCTGCGTGGAGCCGTGGTCCGTGTCTGTTTGATTTTCCATCGCGAGGCGCCCCCTCATCGAGCTACGTTGCGGCAATCGATACTAGCGGGGGTCGCCAATGGCAACGGCTACTAAATCGTACCCGCTGGTGGCCACGACTTCGCACGGAACGATCTGCCCGGTTCGCAGTTCAGCTCCGGAAACATAGGTCACACAGTCTACGTCCGGGGCGTCACAAACCGTACGCCCCAGCATGGCGCCAGCTTGCTCAGGCACCTCGGCGTCCACCAGTACGTCAAGCTGCTTGCCAATCTGAGACTCGGCCCAATCGAAGGCGACCTGCTGCTGCACTTCCATCAGCTGGTCGTACCGGCGTTGCTTGACTTCCTCCGGTAGATGGCTCGGCAAACGCGCCGCCGGGGTGTCCGGTTCTAAAGAGTACTGGAACACCCCCAGCCGCTCGAATCGCTGTTGAGCAACGAACTCCAGCAGCTCTTGAAACTCCTCTTCCGTTTCGCCGGGAAAGCCGGTGATCAACGTCGTCCGCATCGTGACGACGGGGATTCTCTGGCGGAGTTTGTCGAGCAACTCTTCCGTATCTGCCCGACGTACACGGCGCTGCATCCGCTTGAGCATTCGGTCGTTGATATGCTGCAGCGGCATATCGAGATAGGGCACAATCTTCTGCGAGGCGGCAATCGTATCGATCAATTCGTCAGTGAAGTACATCGGATAAAGATACATCAGTCGGACCCAATCCAGGCCTTCCACCTTCTCCAACTCGCGGAGTAACTCGACCAATCGGGGCTCACCATAAAGGTCCATCCCGTAGTAGGTGGTGTCTTGGGCGACGATGACTAACTCGCGAACGCCATCTTGGGCCAGCTGAGTCGCTTCGGCGATTACCTCCTCGATGGGCTTCGTGGCGTGCTTGCCGCGCATTTTGGGAATCGCGCAGAAGGTGCAAAGGCGATCGCATCCTTCAGAGATCTTCAAGTACGCGAAGTGCCGCGGCGTTATGCGCATGCGATCCTGATCTGCCAGCGGCCGTGCGGGAGCAGGCTGGAATACGAGTCGCTGTTCCTCAAGGCCGCCAATTAGCCGGTCGGCAACTTTCGTCACTTCGTCACGACCAAAAACACCCACCAAGTGGTCGATGCCTGGCCGCTCGGTGAGCAACTGTTCCTGCTGCCGTTCGGCCAAGCAGCCAGACACGATCACGCCACGCAGATCGCCAGACTCTTTCAACGCCAGCATTTCATCAATTGCAGCGAAGGATTCAGTGCGAGCCGCTTCGATGAAGCCGCAAGTGTTCACCACCGCAAAATCGGCCTCGGCCGTGTCTTGCACCAGCTCGTAACCCTCGAGCTGCAACAAACCAAGCATCCGCTCACTGTCGACCGTGTTCTTGGGGCAGCCCAGGCTGATAAAGGAGTACCGGCCTTTTGGCCCGTCGGCTTGTTCCAGATCGTTGGTGAATTTTGAATTCAAAGTACAAATGCCGTGGCTGGGTGCTTGTCGGTAATCAGCTGATTGTCGCCGGTCGGTGGGCGTTTTGGCAAGCTGGTCAGTGACGGACCTTTGGCACTCTACTGGGCCGAAAAAACGGAGTTCAACGATTGCAATGCTCCCGACCGCAGGTAGTATACATGCGACCACCATTTCAGTCGGCTTTATTCCATGACTCCCTGCCTTGCTACCGAAGAACTCCGCAACGCGTTAGACGCCATCGCTGCCGAGCTGCTTTGGGAGGCGGGGGTAGAAAGCTCTCCTGTCGATGCTTTTGAGGTCGCAGAGCGCCTCGGGCTGATCGTTTCCCAGGGGACAAACTTGGGCAGCCGGGCTTCCTTCACGAGGATGGCCAGCGAGATTCGCGGAGCGGACCAACCTCATGGACTCATTCTGCTTGCCAACGAGTCTCGTCCCGAAAGGCGGCACTGGGCCGTCGCGCATGAGATTGGCGAATCGGCCGCTTATCGCGTTTTTCAGCGGCTTGGCGTCGAGCCGGAGGAGGGCGGTCCCGCAGCCAGAGAGTCGATCGCTAACAGCTTAGCCGCCCGGCTTTTGCTGCCAGCGGGAGAGTTTCATCGCATCGCTGCCGAGTGCGGCTACGATTTGCTACTCCTCAAGTCAACCTACGCAACTGCCAGTCACGAGCTGATTGCGCGCCGCATGCTGGATGTTCTTCCCGAGGCGAGTTTGCTAACCGTCTTAGATCATGCCGAAGTGACCTGGCGTCGATCCAATTTTGGGTCACGTCCACGATCGCTGGAGCCGGCTGAGCATGAGGTCTGGCTACCGTGCCATGAGCAGGCCTTGCCAACCGAAGCAGCACGGCTTCCTTACCCGCTGACGAGGGTCCGGTGTTGGCCAGTACACGAGCCGGGCTGGCGACGCGAGATCTTGCTTACCGAGTTAGCTGCGCTGGAGGCGCCGTAGCCGTTAAGCGGCCTCAATTCGCAGGTGTCCGTCAGCCGCGAAGTCAGACACGAGCTGCTGCAGTAATTTGGGCAGATAGTCTACCGACCATGGCTTGCCAAGCACCGCGGAGACGCCAACTTGTCGTGCCAGTTGCCAATCATCTTTCCTGGGGAAATCCAAGATTGCTACCACCGGCGCCCTGGCTGAGCGGCTTTGTTGGCAGTGCTCAGCCAGCTGGGCTGCCGCCGCGCCGTGCAATTGGCTGCCTATCCAAATCGTCGCAGAGTACCCACGTACAAGGGGACGATCGCCATAGCGTGGTAGCCATACGCCGGCCATGCCATCGTCTGCCAGCACGTCGATCGCGGTTGATGCATCTTCCATGGTAACGGCGTCCACCGCTACGAGGGCCGGCCTGCGATCGGTGTCAGGCGCTGGCTCTTCGCACGCGTCGCCTGCCAGCTTTGCCAACCACTCTGGCAAGTCATACCAATAAATGCGTTGCACATCGGGCCAAGGGTTGCCAGTGCGTAGTTCGCCTTCGCACCAGCTGCCGCCGACGGATAGCAGCCTTCCGGGATGGCTACCGGCTTGGATGCCTTGAACAAAGGAGGCATCAATTTGTCCCGGCCGCTCTTGGACGATGAGCATGTTGTCAGGGAGTGACTGCCCATGACTGCACCTGTCGATGGCGTCCGCCGTACCGAGGCATTGGCAGTTGACGTTTCCGTGCGTGCTGATCGTCTTGGCCGTCCAGTTGACCAACCATGAGCCAACCTCACCCACCACCCACCAGTCACTTGGTGGCAAGTCTCGCTCCGCGCGATGGATTCTTAGGGGAGGGGCCATGGTGGCGAGATCGTAGGTGCGATCAGTGCGGAGAGCTACGCCAGCTTGGGCTCTGCTAGCGTGCGTGCCGTGCTGAAGAAATCATCTTGACGCGGTCAGCCAATTGGCCGACGATCCGTCCGCTTGGTCAACGCCCCACATCGGGGGGCGACCCCGCGGTCGAAGATGGATCTTCGATCGGACCATGCAAGACCATCCCCAACGCACCGGCAAGGAGGCCTGGAGCGTGGCGCTTACCCCTTCAAGAACGCCAATCGGCGTCTGCTTAACAGACGTGCTTATGCCCGTCGTGCCCCCCGCGGCCGACGTCTACGCAACGACTGCCACGAGCGAATCTGCACAAGTCCTGCCGGGCGATGTTTACTTCGCCCCGCCAGTTGACTCAACGACCGCGCTGCGGTTGGTTCAGGCGGCTGCTCACGCTGGAGCCAAAGCGGTCGTCGTCGACCAGATGCTACCGTTCTTCGACGTCCCGCAATTGGTGGTGCGAGACGTTGCTGAATCGTTCGGTCGGTTTTGTCATGCCTTGGTTGACAATCCTAGTGAGAGCCTCGCGATAACCGCGATCGCAGGCGGGCATGGAAAGAGCGGAACGCTCCACTTGCTGCGTTCCATCCTTGGCTCCGCTGGTGCGGCAATCGAAACCAACTCGACCGACAAGCTCTCGAACGCTGCTCTCACCGCGTCCTGGCTCGCGCATCAGACCGCTGCCGGCGTGACGCATGCTGCGTTGGAAGTAAAGCCATCAACTTATTCCCGTAGCCTTCCTGGCTGCCAGTTCGCGGTCGCCTGCGTCACCAACGATGCCGGCGATGGCTCGAAGGATGTTCAGGTTGCGGAGATCACTCAGCAGCTAGACCAACAGGGTGTGTTGGTACTCAACGCCGATCAACCAACTACGACTGAGCAGCTGGGCTGGCACGGTCAAGTCCTCACGTTTGGCCGAACTTCAGCGGCGGACGTGACTGCCACGGTCTTGCAACGCCATACTGCCGGGCAAACGATTCTGCTCCGTGTGGGGGCTGACAGCGCAGCGGTGGAATGCAACACCATTGGCGACGCTCACGTGGAAAACTGCCTGGCCGCCGCCGCCACGGCGTTGGCTCTTGGGGTGAGCCTCACAGACATCGCCAAAGGGATTGAAGCCGCCAAGCCCCTGCCGACCTGCATGCAACCAGTGGTTGCCGGCCAGGGCTTTTCGATCTTTCTTGATGCGGCCAGCGATGCTATTTCCCTCCGTCAAGCCATTGCTGCTACCTCGGCGATTGCCACGAGAAAGGTCTGGACCATCATCGATCCGACCACGGCTCGCTCGATGACCGAACTTGCTGGCATGATGCAGCTTGCCGTCGGGCGTAGCGACTCGGTCATCGCCGTGAGCCACGACTCGATGGCTCAGACGAACCTAGCAGGCGCTCGTTTGGTGGAAGATCGCTTCACTGCCATCGCCATGGCGATTGCCTTGGCGGAAGACGGGGATGCGGTGTTGTTTACGGGTTGCCCGGCCGGCGCCGCTGGTGACGAACAGACCGTTCGTGAGTTACTGGAACTACGTCTGGCCAATAGCGATCCGCTTCCCTCGTTGGCGAGCTAGTGCTGTGGAAAACAAGAGTGAAACCATGTTGGAGCTTCATTGCTGGTCAGTTTGAGATTGCGGGGTCTCAAAGGGCCGCCCTCCCCTGGGTTGGAGCTATTGATTGCCGCTTGTGTGGTTACTGGGTCAACCAGCAAGCAGCAGTTGCTTCGCAATGAATGCTTCATTGTCTGAGCGCCGGGGCGACGATAAGTCGCCCCGGTTGCTCAGCGGATATGGGCTCGGACGCCCCGAGCCGTGATGAGCTGTCGAAGAGCCTTGTTATGTTCAATGATCCCCATGTCGTTCTTGCCGGTGGCGGCGCCCTTGGCAACCTCTATCCGGGTTTGGCGATCGCTCAGCAACTGCAACAACAGCTCTCGCGGGTGCAGGTGACCTTCGTTGGCGACGGGCGTGCGGTCGAGCGGCACATGGTGCGGGCTGAGGGTTACAACTACGTGGCAATGCCCGCCAAAGCCGCCCCCACGGGACCTCTCGAAGCCGTTCGGTACGTGACCGACAACGTTGCCGGATTCTGGGCGTCTCGCTGGATGGTGAGGGAGCAAAAGGTATCTCTTGTCATCGGCATGGGCGGCCCCGCAAGTGCCGCCATGCTGCGGGCAGCGCATGGCAGCGGCATCCCCTTTATCTTGTTGGAACAGAACGCGACCGCTACACCCCTGACTCGCCGAATCGCGGGCTCGGCGCAGGCAGTTTGCGCAGCCTTTGAAGAACTCCGGCCCCATTTGCCAATGGATGCCCCGTTCGTCTTGACCGGCGTACCTGGCCGACCAGCCTTTGAGCGCATCGCAGAGCAACGTCGTGAACAATCGCTCGATGCCGGCGGATTGCGGAGGCTGGTTGTCATTGGAGGCACTGCCGGGTCTCGCGCCTTGAATGAAGCAACGCCAAAGCTGTTAAGCAAGCTGGCCACGGAATTGGATGGCTGGCAGGTTGTGCATCAAACAGGGGAAGGCCAACTACAAGACACGGAGCAACGTTATGCGGCCCATGGGGTTCCCGCGTTGGTCGTGTCTTACATCGATGAAATGGCGTCGCTGTTGGCGGAAACCGATCTGGTGGTTTGCCGTGCGGGCGGGACCATGCTGTCCGAATTGTCGCTCTCAGCAGCGCCGGCGATCCTGGTTCCCACGATCGACAACCAAGGCGGACTGCAGGCCGCCAACGCGGAGCACTTCGCTCAGGCCACCGGGTGCCCTGTGGTCGATCAACGCGGCTCCTCAGATTATTTGGCCGGCGCTCTCACTCAGCAACTCAGGCCCCTCCTCATTGACGCCTCGCGCCGCGCCGAGATCGCCAGCGCCGTTGGCGCCTTAGCACGGCCAGACGCCAGCCAACGTATCGCGGAGATTGCTTGCGATGCCTTGTGTGGCCGAATTGGTTCGCAAGCGGCTTAGGGTTTGCCAGTCGCAGATAGTTCAGCCATTGTCGGTTCGGCATTGCGATGCCATCTTAGTGTGATGTTTGGCTCACGAGTCCCGCGCGTCACACGAGATCTTGCATGATTGAGCAGCACCCGTTTGGCTCTACCCACGACGGCGTCCCAGTTACCACCTTCGACCTGACTGCCGCGAGTGGCGTGAAAGTCCGGCTGATGGACCGTGGGGCGACGATCGTTCAGCTGCATGCTCCCGATCGAGACGGTCACCTAGCGGACGTGGTGCTGGGCTTCGATACCCTTGCCGAATACGAGTCCGGCAAGAATCCCTATCATGGCTGCACGGTGGGCCGTTACGCCAACCGCATCGCGGGCGGGAAGTTCATCATCGATGGCCAGCTCTATCAGTTGGCTATCAACAACGGTCCCAATTCCCTCCATGGCGGTGGCGGCGAGCGCAGTTTCGACCGCGTTGTCTGGCATGCCGAGCCGTTTGAGGATGCCACTGCCCGCGGCGTGTTATTCCAGTACACCAGCCCAGATGGAGAAGAAGCTTACCCCGGAACGCTCGAATCGACCGTTCGATATACGTTGACCGACGACGGCGCCCTACGAATCGATTACCGCGTAACGACCGACAAGCCAACCCACGTCAACTTGACCAATCATGCCTACTTCAATCTATCGGGGGCCGGTTCAGGCTCAATAAGGGAGCACGTGCTGACATTGCACGCCGATCACTATACGCCCGTAGATGAAGATCGCATCCCCACCGGCGAGCTAGCAACCGTAACCGAGACGCCACTCGACTTCCGTCAGCCGCAAGTCATTGGCGAGCGGCTTGATGAATTGCTGCCATCCGTCCCTTCAGGCTATGACCACAACTACGCAATCAACCGCCCCAACCGGGGGCAGTTGGTCCCTGCTGCAGAGCTCTTCGATCCGCCCTCTGGGCGGGTCCTGTCCGTCTCCACGACCCAGCCGGGCGTGCAACTCTACACCAGCTACTTCTTGGGCGGGGATCTCGGCAAAGGCGGAAAGACCCATGACTCGTTCGGTGCCTGCTGTTTGGAAACCCAGCACTTTCCGGATTCTCCCAACAAGCCAGACTTTCCCAGCACGTTGCTGCGTCCTGATGAAGTCTATGACCACACGTGCATCTACGCGTTTTCGGTTCGTTAGCCGTCAGGCAGTTGGTCGATGCTCCCAGGAGTAACCACTTTGCCAGTTGCGGCGCTGGCGACCGCGGCAAAGCACAAGGCGAGTCCGTCTAGGTTCTGTCGTCCGGTGTGGCTGGGAAGACGTTCCTCCTGGATGGCAGACAGCAATTCGGCCATGGCGCCGTGAAACCCGTCGTCGAACCACTGGCCTGCAAGTTTGGGACGGTATTCACCAGCAGGAGTAATCAACACCGGCTGATGGTGGTTGTCGCCGTGACCCTCGCAGCGCAACACCCCTTCGCTACCCACCACCACGTAGCTGGCCCAGGCTCCCCCGGGGGAATGGCCATCAAATACCAGCGTCGCCTGGGCGTTCTCATAACCCACGGCCACCTGACCCAGCAGCGGTGTCTCCACCGCCTGGCTGGGACTTGTGTTGTCAGTTGCGTAGACCGATTGCGCTTGCCGCGGACCCATCAGACA
This sequence comes from Lacipirellulaceae bacterium, assembly GCA_965263315.1. Classification (GTDB taxonomy): domain Bacteria; phylum Planctomycetota; class Planctomycetia; order Pirellulales; family Lacipirellulaceae; genus JBCCQL01. Next base: position 735,086 of record CBDHGZ010000004.1, read on the forward strand.
TGCCAGCAAATCAAACCAGTGGATCGCGTAGTCGTACAGAATTAACCACCGCACTTGCTCAAACGCTGTCCCTGCGACCCAGCTATGGTCCCAGTGCACCGCAAAATGGGCCGCGTGCAGTTCCCCAAGCAGTCCGGTGGCGACCGCCTCGCGCAGGTAACTGAAATGCGGTGCCCAACGAGCGTTTTGATTCACGGCTAGCAACCGCCCCTGCTGGTCTGCCAAGTCGGCCAGCCGTCGGCCTTCCTCCAAATTCAGCACAAACGGCTTCTGGCTGAGCACGTGTTTGCCCGCGCGCAAAGCTGCCTCGATCAAGGGCGGACGATCTCCTGGGTGCGTCGTAATGTCAACCACTTCCACGTCCGCCCGCGAAAGCACTTCGTCCAGATTCTCCGTCGCCAGGGCTGCGGGAAAAAACTGGTCACGGCGATCCTCCGCGGCAGCCAGATTCAGGTCGCACAAAGCCAACACCGGGTAGCCAGCCGACTGGTATGCCTGCAGGTGATGCCGCGAAATACCGCCACAACCAACCAGCGCGATTCCCGGGGCAGGTTGCTCCAAGCGTCGCGGCCGATAGGCCAATTCTGGCGGCGTCAGTGGGGTTGATTCGCCCATAGCAAGCCCCGTTTCACACGATTTCCCATCCGTGGGGCGTTTCCAAAAGCCCCGCAACAAGATATATCTACGGTCTTACCCCAAACCCACAGCTCGCCGGCCTTTGTCCGGCAGGTTCACCATAGCAGCAAACGGTCATGGCGAAAGACAGCACGCAAAAGCGGATCCTCCTGGTTGACGACGACGCAGAGATTATCGAGTCGCTCCGCCTGGCCCTGGAGTCCAATGGCTACACGGTGCTCGTCGCCCGCGATGGGAATCAGGGCCTCGCACTCACCGAGCGCGAGGACCCCGACCTGGTGATTCTGGACATGATGATGCCCAAGCGCAGTGGCTTCCTGGTGCTCGAAAAGCTCCGTCGCACTCGCGAAACCCCGCCGCGCGTGATCATGATCACCGCCAACGAAGGCGCCCGCCACAAAGCCTATGCCGAGATGCTGGGCGTAGACGACTATCTCCGCAAGCCGTTCCCCATGGACAAACTCATCGCCAGCGTCAAACGCTTGCTCGGCGAAGAATAACGCCAATCGCGCGCCAGCGGTCTTCCCGCTCCGTGGTAACGTTGATCCCGACTGCGCCTTGGGCTCCGAACCAGAACGCCTACGCTGAGCGGTGGATTGGATCGATCAAGCGAGAAGTTCTTGATCGGTTCCTCTGCTTTGGCAGGGAGCACCTGGATCACTTGGTATCCGAATTCGTTGGCTACTACAACGAATTGCGGCCGCACCAGGGTATTGGCAATCGGCCGCTGATGGGGGACCGGCCGGTTGATGACGAGCCGCTGCGTGATGACGAGTGGCTCGTTTGTCACTCTCGGCTAGGCGGCGTGCTAAAGCACTACGAACGCGTCGCGGCATGATAGCTTCCTGCGACGCTGGTCTGGATTCTATGGCCATCGTTGCTGCTTGGTTGGTGAACGCCGCTGCTTGTCGTTCGTCTGCTTTGACATCAGGCGGTTAACTCGCGACAAGTCGCTTGCTTCTGGGAGCTTCTGCTGGCAACAAACCATCTGCTATCCGTGCCTGCGGTACTGTGACAATCTATTTGCACCCCACGCTGGGGTCTCTTCTCACACCTTGTCTATGGAGGAACCCATTTTGACACCAGAAGACTTTGCACAAGTAACGGCGCTGACCGTCCCGCGAGTGAATTATCTCGCCGAGACCGGCAAGCTACACCGTGACGCGAACGGAGATTTCGATACGGACAACGAAGAGAACAACTATTTCCTATCGTTGAGAACAGAGCCACAACGATGGCGGTACATTCGCGGGTACTAATATCGGCGCTGGGCCGGAAGCGTGAACCGTCTTTGTTGCCACGACCGATGGTCACGGGCTTTGAACGTGTTCTCCCTCCAAAGTCACTCCGCTCCACCTTGCCCAGCTTCTCGGATTCGATTTTCGGGAGGGACAGGGTTGGACTGCCACCAAAGCATGCCTACCCGCTGTCGCGTGTAAGCATGGCACCAGGCTAACGGCTTTCGTAAGGGACAACTTGTACATTCGCAGCTCGCACAGCAAGTTCCCCATCCTCCAGCAAAACCCGGAATTCAATAGTGTCTTTATTTATTTTTTCTAATTCATCGTATAGCCATACGTTTGGCGTCTCATCAGTTACAGACGCACCTGAGTACGCAAGCTGTTTCACTCTGCTGTAAAGCAAGCTGTCACCGTTGCCAAAAACAACTCGTACTGTGCCTTCTTTCTTGTTCTCTTGAATCTCAATAATATCTTCATCGTGAAAACCAGCTATTTCATACTCTTGAACAGGTAGAGGCAAGGTTCCAAGAACATCGGAGACATACTCACGATAGGCATTTATCGCCTGCATCCATTCTTTGTCCTGGCTGTTGCGTGCTCCTGTCAGTAGTTTCCGAGTGAAGTACTTCATTGCTATTCCCGTTTCTATAACCTTGAGTCCTATTTGCCCCCACCAGGAAGAGCTTTTCGCCAACAGCCCGCTGAGAGTTTTTCCTCGCACCCAAACTTATCTTTACTGATTCTATCTATCCCCATTTCTCCTTCACGACACCTCAACTGTACAGTTCTGCCAGACTCCTGGTACGTGATCGTGATCGTCTCGTGAGTAGTTGCAATGAGTTCCGGCAAATCTTGGAGATCGCCAACTATTGGCGTGAGATCAATGATGAGTTCAGCGCCTTGGTTCAAAAGTTCTTCGATCATTGACTCACTTGGTGGGACCATGACAACACCGGCTCCAACGTATTCGCACCCAATGTGAGGGGTTCCTTCTGTATCTGGCCTTCCATTTGGCCGATGCCCTTTTACCGGATGATAATGCGGAGGATGTCCTTGGTTGTTTATTGGATGAAACGCCGATTCGCCACAGGGTGAAACCTCCTCTGCTAAGTTCTTGGCAGCCTTCTCGTCTTTCACGTTCACAAATACTCTGGTCTGCCGTCTTTGATTTCTTGGGCGCTGTGCATCCTTTACACGCGACCTTAGCAGCTTCTTTGCTTGCTCATAGGAAAGGTCCATGACTTTGCAAATACCGTTTCCTAGCTTCAATATGATCCTAACTTTGCCAGAAAGTCCACTAGGATCGATAGAAATCGTTGGCTGGCTGTCTACGTATCCGTACAAATTGAACTCTACACCCGTATACCCAATCGGATCACGATTCACCCACCGTCCCAACTGCTGGTGATAGAACCGATACCGATTCAACTGCAACCCCGTTTCTGGATCGAGCCTTCTGCCGGTATACAGAAACTCGTTGCCGATCGTGGAGCTTTGAGTGCTGGCGACGCTGAAATCGGGGTCGAGGTAGGTGACCTCCCCGTAGGGGGTGTAGGCGTAGCGCTCGACCACGCCGCCGTCGTCGTCGAGCGCGGCGGTGACGTTGAACAGCGCATCGTGCAGGTAGAAGTGCTTGTCGCCCGAGGCATCGTACGTACAGGCAAGGGCATCGATGTAATGCGGATGCCAAACGTACTGTTTCTGGGCCGAGCCCGACTCGGTCGCCCGCTCCTCAAGGCACTGCCACTGCTCGTTGTATCTAGAAAAAATGCTGGGTGGCCAGAAATTCTGAAAAGTGGATCAAAACGGCGCGCTCAAAATGGTTTCTTGAGTTTGGCGTTTCAACGTTTATGTTGAGAATCAGCGTTTCTCACTCCGCAAGCGCGCGTCGACGTAAGTCGGTAAACGACGGTCGCGGGCCGCGCCGTGAAGTGTGAACCAAGGCACATTGGAGGCGAAAAAAATCGCTGGCAGCCGTCACGAAGGCCCCTGGCGATTTTTCTTTGGGCCAACTTTTTTTTGAGGATGCCGTGGGCAGGGGCTGACTCGTTCGGGCTCACTTCACCGCGTGCTAGTTGCCGAATATAATACGGAGCTGCCAGCAGCCGCGTGCTGCGGGCCATTTCGACAGGGGGCGAACAGGGTTCGACCGGATCATCGCAACGTGGGTGCTATGGCGTGTACCACCTGCTGTAGCAAGCAGCATATGAACTGCGGGGAATCTCAGCGTTACAGCTTGTCTAAGCGGAAGTGGCGTGTCGTGGTTGATCGGTGGCCCACGTAAAAAGCCGATTACAACCTTCAATTGCCGAAGGTAACTACGCTTTGGCTGCCTAGTTTTCATTAACTAGGGCTACGGCCACGTGTCGCCGTTGGTCGCCGGAATCGGCGGATGACACGTATTACCCCCTCCGGATCGCTTGCGGGTCAACAGCTGAGCACGCCCGCTGCTAACTGAAGTACTCGGCTAGTGCCGCGGCAGCCGTGTCAGATCGGGCGTCCGGGGTGCGAAACCAAATCATCTGACTACACACGTAGAAGCTTGCGTGGAGCAATTGCGGCACGCGGGTTCGATTCCCGCCGCCTCCATCAGAGCAGCAAGGCACCAAAACCCCTTGCTACACGGCACCACGGCCCGTTCGGACGCCTACGTCTAGCGTCTGAACGGGCCGTCGCTTTTTCGACTTACGATCTCTTTCGAGACAAGCCACGACATTCTGGGCTATTCGCGGACGCGGGTTCGACGGGCAGAAGTGCGCCCAGCGGGCCGTTTCGATTCGATCGAATGCCATGCGGTGACCGACGAGGGGCTTGGTTATATGACAGGAACCGTCGCTAGGGGGCCGCTCGAAGCGCAGTTAACAGACCATCTGGGCTGCCTCAAATGAGATGCTATCCCTGCATCGACGGCGGAAAGAAAATCCATACAGCACAACGGTGTAGATCAAGCTCGCGGGCTCGGGAACCGGTTGGGAGGCCGGCGTTGCCACTGTGCTACTCTGCCCAATGCTAGCTCGCCAAGTCTCAAGGTCTTCGTGATCGATGACGCCGTTGCCGTTGGCGTCGGCCCCGTCGCCGGCAGCGATGACCGCGGCGCCTAGCGAGTTCCGCCAATGGGCGTAGTCAGCGGCGTCAACGGTTCCATCTCGATTAAAGTCGCCGGGGAGAAAAGTGTCTCCCGGTAGTGCTCCAAGTCGAAGGACATCGGGAACAAGTCCTGCTGAAAGCTGAACCTCGTCGATCAGCCCCAGGAAGTTCCTGGGATCCGATGACAGTGACGTATTGTGCCGACCAATAAGAAGGTCACCATCACTTCCTGCAGGTAAGCCGGCGAAGGCGGCGTTGATGGTCACGGTAGCGGTATCTGCGGTGCCGTCCTCGTTGGCGATGGTTAGCCGCAGTTCACCGTTCGTGCCTGCACTGGGATCATAGGTGGCCAGCAGATAGTGCCACTCGCCATCGGCATAGTTCTTGTTACTTACCGAATTGATGTCGATTAAGGGAATCTGACCAGCCTTGTCATTGATGGCGAAACGGACGTTTCCGGCTCCCCCTTCATTGACGATGATGCCGTAACGGAATTCATCCGTTCCCTGGAGCAGCAACTGCATAAGACCCGCCTGAGACTGGTCGCCATCTGTGCGGAAGAACATTTCGACAGAGAACGCGTCAGTGAACGCCGCTTCGTCACCATAACGCTCGTCTGGTAGATGAAGGGCGCCAGGTGAATTTACGATGGCTGCCGCATCGTAGGAGGACCCTCCGCCATCATTGCCGGGGGTGAACATGCTTTGCGGGGGGATGACCGCGCTGGTTGCCATCGTTCCATTGCCGACCGATGACCATAGATTCTCGACCGCGGGATTCGGCTCGTAGTTAGGAAAGCCAGTTCCAAGCGCACTTCCTTCGCCTAGTCGAGTTCGGCTATCAATCGATACGGGCCCTTCCCACGGGACCCCGATAGCTTGGGGAACCGCGTCCATACTCCAGCGCGCTATTGTACTAGTACCTATCGGCGTTGGTTGTCCCACATCCCAGATGCTGTTGAGTGGGTAAGCTTCGAAAGACACTAGTTGTGCTGTGCCTCCCGTGGCGACCAGTGAAACGCCGAGGCTGGAGGGATCAGGAAAGATGAGGTTTGAGATGACTGACCGACCGTCGCCACCGAAGACCTCGACCGAACTGCTATCGACGAAGACATGCAGATTGATATGGCCGTTGGCGTCGAGATCGAGCGGCGAAAAGTGAATACCGCCGGCGTCGCCACTAAAGCTAGTATCACCAGACGATGTTCGATCGACGAACATGCGACTACCAAAGGGTGTATAGCCAATGTCAGTCTGGTCGCCATTGAGGCCTTCGCGAACTCGGAGTCGAACAGAGGTGGCGGTCCCCAGGTCGATTTTGGCCTTGATTTCCAGCATGTCTCCCTGGATGCCCAGGCCGGCCAAGGGATCGACACTAGAAGAGATCGACGCGTTGCTTACGATCGTAGGCGCACCGCGCAATGATTGCAGTTCAGCGATTGGCTGCTGAGCAAGCTCAATCGACGCGCCAGTATCGATTAGAGAAAGTTCCCGCGGCAAAGCCATCTGGCCTCGCCACGGTGTCGTGGGTACCGATTCACCGTAGGTTTGCATGACGCCGGTCCAGATCACTCGTCCGTCTGGCGTATTGCTCCAGGACTGCTGTCCATCGAAGTCGCGGCCAAAGTCTGCCCACAAGGGCGTCCCGAGAGGATTCTCACTCGTGAACGTTGTCCCATCGTACTCACCAACCCAATAATTCACTCCGTTTCCACTCGCCGGAGAGCCACTGCTAGGGGTCATCGACAGCACCCATTTCTCGTCGACGACCGTTCCACTGTTGTCCTTCACAGGCAGTGGGAAGAGATCAGGCACCTCGTATCCACCCAACTGAGCAGCAATGTCTGGTGAGGTGAAGTCTTGCGTCCGAGTCCAACTTCGGAGATTCGAGGACGTCCACAGACTCAGTTTCTTTTGGCCCCCGTGAGAAAGCACCATCTTCCAAGCGCTGGTGGGTTGGTGCCAGAAGACTTTTGGGTCCCTTGTTTCTACGCCCTCGACGCCAGGCAATTTGGGGATGACCGGCAATGGGCGTTTCGTCCATGTCCCACCATTGTCGTTGCTGAAAGCTAGTCGCTGATCCTGTGTTCCGTCAGCAGGTTGGAACCCCGTGTAGAGAGCCACCATAGCGCCAGCGCCAAATCCGGAAGTGTTGTTCTCATCGACTACTGCCGAACCAGAGAACGTCAGTACACCGAGATCAGGAAGTATGGCGGCGGGTTGCTGCTGCCAATTCACGAGATCGACGCTCGTAGCATGGCCCCAGGTTTGGTTGCCAAATTGATTGTTGAATGGGTTGGCTTGGTAGAAAAGATGGTACGTTCCGCTGCTGTAGACTAGGCCGTTCGGTTCGTTGGTCCAGTTTACTTCGGGCGTATAGTGGTACCCAGGTCGATAAGGTTCGTCGTAGAGTGCCACTTGCGCGCCAAGCTTACTGGTAGCCAGGGCTAAGACAAGTAGAGAGAAGGCGTATCGCATGAAGAGTCCTCAATGCGGCGACCGCCGCTGGTGAGTTAGCTGTACCCTAGTTTGCGCTGAATCTCTTCCAATGGCACGCCTTTGGTCTCGGGGACCATAGTGAGCACCCAAACCAGTTGCAGAACCATCATGCCGCAGAAGAATGCGAAGACGACCTCCGGTGCGAAATATCCCACGGCCGCCGGGAAAGCAAAGGTCAATCCAGCAGCAAATACCCAGTGCGTCCCGCTGCCAAGCGAGTTGCCCATTGCCCGATACTGGTTCGGGAAAATCTCCGAGATAAACACCCAGATCACAGCGCCCTGGCCTATGGCATGTGCAGCAATGAAGGCGAAGATGCATGCCGGCACAATGGCGAATTGTTCCGAGGAAAACGCCCAAGAACAAAGTCCTAGCGATGCGATGTATCCCAGCGACCCGAGGATTAGCAGCGTCTTGCGCCCCAAGCGATCGATGAGCGCCAGACCAACCAACGTGAAGACCAAGTTGGTCACTCCAATGCCGACCGACTGCAGCAGTGCGGCTTGCTCCCCCAGCCCCGTCATTTGAAAGATGCGCGGAGCAAAGTAGAGAACAGCATTGATTCCTGAGAGTTGGTTGAAGAAAGCCACCAAGAACGCCAGCATGATGGGCGTCTTCAAGCTTGTCATCGATCGGGAGCCGGCGTCAGGAGAAGCGTAAGGATTGCTTGTGTCCATCGCTTCCTCTGGGCTCATGCTCTGGGCGTCCCTTGATTGCATCGCATCGTTTACCTGAGACGAAGCAAGGATGGCCTGTATTTCCGTGTCAATCTCGGTCTCTGTACAGGCCGGTAGGATTTGCATCATCACGCGACGAGCCGCTTCTTGGTCCTGGCGTTTGACGACCAACCACCGTGGGCTTTCAGGAATAAGGAAGCAAAGCAGCGTGTAAGCGGCAGCAGGCAAGGCTTCGACTCCAAGCATCCATCGCCAAGCATTCTCGCCGATGCCGTCCAAGGCCGCGTTGGAGATGAAGGCGATCAGAATTCCGAAGACGATGTTGAATTGGAACATTCCTGCCAGCCGGCCCCGCAAGTGGGAAGGAGCGATCTCCGAGATATAGAGTGGCGCAGCGACAGTTGAGATTCCGACACCGACGCCACCAATGAATCGAGCGACAATGAACGAGTAGACGTCTGGCGCGAGACCCGACCACACAGCAGAGATGAAATAGAGCACGCCAATCCAGAGCAGCACGCCTTTGCGTCCAAGTCGATCCGTGGGAATGCTGCCTGTCAGTGAGCCAAGAACCGTTCCCCAGAGCGCAGCACTCATTGCCAGTCCGTGCAACGAATCGCCTAGTCCCCATAGAGACTGGATGCGTTGCTCCGCGCCGGAGATGACAACCGTGTCGAAGCCGAACAGAAAGCCTCCGAGAGCGGCGATCACTGCGCTGGCAAGGAGTTTGGCCGAAAGTTTCATGCTAAGTGTCGGTTGAGAAAAGAGTCAGTTAAGAACGGAGACGGGGCCAAAACCTCGAACTACGGCTTCAACCAAGAAGAGCTAAGCGTCCACGCATCGAGACGAAAGATCTGCGCGGATTCACCTTGGCTACTCAGGAAGACGCGGTCTGCGTCGTCCGGCGGAAAGACGCGATCGGTCAGCACAACCGCTCCACCATCCGCGAAGACTTCAATGCTAGAAGAGTCAACAAACACGTGGAGTCTTAGGCGGTCCTGCCCTAGCTTCAGGGGAGCCTTGTGGACGCCAGCGAAAGCTGGATGAAAGTCAACATTGCCCGATCGACGCCGGTCGATGAAGAGAACTTGCTCGCTCGCATCATAGCCGACAAGCGTCTGAGCGCTCTTGCCAACGAGAACACCGAGGCAGACTCGCTCCGACCCGTTCAGCGCTATTTCAAGATCTATCTCTAGTTGGCTACCGCTGAGACTGATTGATTCGGAGAGGTCCAGCTTATTTCCAATCGAGACGTTTCGTAATCTCCTCGGCTGTTTGCGCAGATTGCGAAGTTCTTCAACGGGCTGCTGAACAAGAACGATCTTTTCGCTACGCTTCCGCAAACCTAGCTTCCTAGGTAGCGACATTGCACTCCGCCAAGGGCTCGTTGGCAAAAGGTGCGTTTGCCAGTTGTTCATCCAGCCAATCCAAATTCGACGCCCGTCTTCCGGAGGTATGTCGGACCATGACACCGGCGCATAGAAGTCACGGCCGTAGTCAAGCCAGTGCCCGGGGTTACGGGCATCGGTGCAGGTGAATTGCTCGCCATCGAAATCGCCGATGAAGTACTCGCCGCCGGAGCCACCGGCTACCGATCCATCTCCCATGTCGACTTCTACGACCCAAGCCGTTTCACCTGTTGGGTGCCCGCTTGGATCTTCGATTGGCAACTCGAACAGATCAGGACACTCCCAGTTTGGCTTATGGGAGGCCCCAGCAGGACCGAATTCGCTTAGCAGATCCCACTGTTTCAAGTCGGCCGAGCCATAAAACTGCAGTCTTTTCTCGATAGCCATAGAAACCACCATTACCCAGCGTTGTGTTGGCTCGTGCCAAAAAACTTTGGGGTCGCGAAAGTCTTGCACTTGGAGGTCCAAGACTGGATTGCCCTCGTACTTCGTCCAACTGCGGCCACGATCGTTGCTGTAAGCCAAACACTGAGCCTGCTTCCCGCGCCGGTGGCTCGTGTAGATCGCGACCAGGGGATCACTGTCGTTACCCAGCCCAGAAGTATTGCCCCGATCAACCACGGCGCATCCCGAGAAGATCATATCACCATGCTCTTCCCACAGTGCGATGGGCAAGTGTCGCCAGTGGACGAGATCTCGACTGACCGCATGTCCCCAGCTCATATGCCCCCACGCATTGCCGTACGGATTGTGCTGGTAGAACAAGTGATACTCGCCATCCAGGTAGACCAGTCCGTTGGGGTCGTTCATCCAGTTCACTTCGGGGGTAAAGTGGTACTGCGGTCGATATTGTTCCCGGTAGTAATTGGGAGACTGGCGATAGGTGTCAAGCTTCGCTTGATCGTAACTTGATCGCGGTAGGTCGGTCAGCAAGACTTCGTCAACGAGCACGTGCCCCCAACCGCCCGCTACATGGTCAAACACACGAATCCTCGCGCGCTTACCGCGAAAGCTACGGACATCCCAGTTGTGCCACAGTAACTGCTCGACGTCAGAGCCGGTTGTCGTAAGCACTTCCTTGCCTCGGATGATAAGCGCGGCGCCGACCGCACCTGCATGATTGCCGCCGCCAAGAAGCATAGAGATGTGATCCCGGTCGATCACAAACTCTGGTGACAGAAGCTCTCCCGTTGCTGCATCACCCCCGTGAAAAGAGTTTGCATAGCCTGCGCCAAGCCATCCGCTAACTGTCTGTTGACCGCCTATCGATGTACCTACAGGGCCACCACCAAAGGCGTTACCCGCTACCGTCCAGCCATCGAAGTCGGTGTCGAAGCTTGCGATGGTTCGATCCTCGGCGGCCTGTGCCGGGGTAATGCACACTGCGGCGATGCCAACAGTCTCGACCAACGCAAGAACGAGGACACGATGCCATGCATTAGCCATATGCGTAAGTCTTATTTGGAAGCGTATTGAAGAGCGATAAACGAGAGACCGCGATCGCCTAAGAATTGGCGGGTTCGGTCGCGACGAGTGAGAGTAGTTCTTCGGGTAGAGGGGGCGTAGCGCCCGGTTGCATCGCCACGTAGGCGCCAAGACGATTGGCGAGTTCGAGTGTTCGATAGGGTGGCCAGCCAAGCAGTGAGCCCACAAGCAAGCCGGCAGAGCAAGCATCACCCGCGCCGACGCTGTCGGCATCAGCGGTCGCTCCTAGCAACGCCATGTTTTCTTGGCGTTGCTCGTATCGCTCACCGCCACAGTACAGCACGGTGCCATCGGAGCCACGTGTCAGTGCAAGCCAGTCGAGTCCGAATGTGAGGCATAACGCCATCGCCTGATCGTCAGGATCAGGTTGCCGGCGGCTACCTATGTCGAGCAGTTCGCAAACCACGGTCAGTTCTTCGGCATTCATTTTGACTGCGTTAGCAGCGTGCAGCGACCGCTCAATGATGCTTGCAGAGTAATAGTGCTGGCGAAGATTCACGTCGAAGAATCGAACGGCGTTTTTCGCTGCGAGCAGGAAGGAATGAATCGCTTCTTCACTGACCGAAGAGCGCTGCGCGAGCGTACCATAAGCGACAGCACTGGCGTTCGAAGCCACCAACTCCCATTTGCTGTTGCAGACCAGCCGGTCCCAGGCAGTGTTTTCTTCAAAGTCGTACGCGGCGTGCCCCTGCCCATCGATTTCAACGACTACGCGGCCGGTTGGCAGTTCGCTATCAATCTGCACCGCGGATGTTGGTATCTTGCGAGAGTCCAATTCTCGAAGAAATCGCCGGCCAAGTTCGTCGGCTCCGACGCGCGTGGCAGGAATCGCTCGACCGCCAATTTGCTTGAGCAGCGCGTCAGCGTGCAGTGATAAATTGACCGGCGCACCGCCCAGCCTGGTGGCAGTTGGAAAACAGTCAAACAGGGCTTCGCCAAGTCCGACAATCACTGGCGCGATGTGTGCCCGCGAACCGTTCTGCGTAGATGAGATAGGCGAACTCACTTAGAGCCCTTCTCTGCTGTGACCTTGGTTGAGGTCCGTTCAATGAGGTCACAGGCCAGCAAGATGTCTCGGGCTGGCGCATCCGGGAATTCAACGCGATCCAACATGGCTCGAAAAGCTGCGTCCCCGATTGGCATGCAGGGCTGCCGTACGGTCGTCAGCGGAACTCGCAATAGCTCGGCGTATTTGACATCATCAATGCCTGCTACCTTAATATCTTCAGGAACACTTAGGCCAAGCTCGTCGAGGCAATGCATTAAGTGTCCAGCAGTTACGTCATTGCCACAGACAATGCCATCCGGCCGCTTGTCAGCGATAAAGTCACCGATTCGCAACTTGTCTCGCGGATCACAGCGGCAGATCAGCGAATCATCGAACCTGCCCGCATCCTTTACTACGGCTTCCATGAAGCCAGCAATGCGCGCGTCGATTGTTGCCGCCGAACTCGGTCGTGCAAAAAACACAACCCTCTGGCATCCTTGCTGGAAGAGGTGATGGGTGATGGTGTATCCAACTCGACGATTGTCGATGCCAACCAAGTCGTAATCGCTTCGTTCCGGGTAGGGCACGAAATCGCGGTCCAAGAGAATGAGGGGAATCTTGGCCTGGCTGAAGCTGGCGATAATGTGACGGTTGATGGCGTCGTTGTCAGTGGAGTGCTCGATGGGAGCGAAAAAGACTCCTCCCACACGGGATTGAATATAGTGATCGCAAAGATCCAATGCCTGCGAACCTACGCCATCGGGCCCGGTGGCAGCCGTGTTGTTTCCCCAAACGATCGTGTGTCCCGATTCTTGGGCAACGCGCGCCATCTCGGAGCAAATAGGCTCGAAGATCTCGGTCGTCCCTAGGCCAGGGATCAGCAGCCCAAAATGGAGGCCTTCTTCGCCAGTGCGCAGCACATAGGTGCCAGAGCCTGTCTTCCGCCTCACCAAACCCGCGCGTTCCAGCTCTTGAAGCGCTTTCGCAACGGTTGGTCGCGAGACTCCAAATTCTCGCACCAGTTCAGAGTCGGAAGGTATCCGGTCTCCGGGCTGGAAGTCACCGGTCTTGATACGGTTTCTGACCGTTTCGAAGACCTGCCTTTGTTTGGTAGAGCCGCTAGTCATGTGGGGCTACCTTTCCGTGCCATCCAGGAATTGCGTGCAGTCAGTTGAATTCACTGACCGCAAGCACCATCTTATCAGCCCCCGGGAAGTTTACAACTTGATTTACAGGTATTTTCCAGAAATGGTCGCTGCTGTATTGACAGGCAGGGTGCCTGCAATAGAATACAAGTGGTCTTGAGGGCAGTTTGTGCCATCTGTGATTGTTCTGACGCCAAGATCCGGAGTCAGGCGAATAGCAGGCAAGACCCGCCTTGTCATTAGTTGCTACTCAGTAGCCAACTCTATGGGTTGGCAGATTCACCGTTTCTTCTCTTTGCGTTCTACGCGATCTCAACTTTGGGAGACAGCTCATGATTACTAAGCATGCTGGAGTGGTGGCCTTGGCCGCACTCTTCGCAACAGCGCTGACGGCTGGTACCGCCGAAGCCGTTGTCAAAGAATTCGATGCCGGCGGAGACGGCTCCTCCTGGGAGGATGCCCTCAACTGGACCGGGGATAGCTTGCCAGCGGCCGCGGACCTGGTTTTCGAAAATACGACCGGGCAAACAGTCACGCTCAGCAGCAATCAAGAAATTGATGCTCTGCGTTTCGCCGACGGCGCCAACCTGACCCATACGGGCGGAACGCTGACCGTGGGTGGCGCGGGCCCAGATACGGAGAGTAGTTTCCCGGAGTTCGGCCCCAACGGCTCGACATATGCCCTATCGAACGACGCTGCTTACAACCAAACCGACGGTGGTTTGTTCATCCTCGGACGAGCGGGTCCTGGCACCTTGACCATGCAAGACACCTCTAGCATCACGAACGCGGGTGAGATTTGGTTGGGCATGGATTCGACCTTCAATGGGACCCTCACGGGAAGTGCTTCGATCGAGACCCTAGGCGCGGCTGCCATTCAGATGGCTCGTTTCGGGTCACCTTCATCGGAGCTCTCACTGAGTGACACTTCGTCATTGACGGCGGCGGGTTTCTTTGTGATGTCAGATTTTGCTGGGCTCTCGGGAAGTTCACTACTCACGCTGAATGGTAGCGGACTGTCGGTGGATGTTGGCGGTCTTTTCGCCCGTGAAGGCGCGACCCTTGCCTTCAATGCCGATGGCTCGGGAGTCAGCACAATTGTCGTGAATGGCCCGTCAGACTTGTTTGACAACGGTGGTGGTCTCGATCCTCAGCTAAGCGTCGACCTGAGCCTCCTTGGCGCTGTCGGCGACGTCACGCTTATCGACAAAACGGACGGAGCCACGGTCAACGGCATCTTCCGCGGGTTGCCCGAGGGCTCCGTGGTGCCTGGGTCGCTGGGACGAACTATCACTTACGTCGGCAACGACGGCTACGATGTCGTTCTCCTCAGCTCCGTCCCGGAACCTGCTTCGGCAGGATTGAGTGTAGCCATCCTGGCAATCGCAGGTATGGCGCGTCGACGGAAGTAGCTCACGAGCTTGAGCAAATTGGGCAGATCTCTAAGCGGGGGCGGGCAACCGCCCCCGCAAGGAGAGTTAGTGCGAACTCTAGCCGCCTTCCCTTCGCACCGAGGAGACGACGGCAATAGTTCTGGCATCTCATCAAGACCAACTCACTCATCACACACAATTGGCGATTCGATGACATACAGCATCAATAGACGGCTCTGGATTGGACTGGCGGCAACGTGGCTCATTTCATTCAGTAGCGTGGCCTCTGGCCAAGTTGCCTTTTTCGATGGAATTACGAGCGATTTCAATGATGGCAACAATTGGTCAGGTCTGGCAGTGCCCGGTCAGTTTGATCTCGCTGTCCACAACGGCGCCGGGATCAACACACAAGTGCTGGACATCACAGCCAATGCAAACGTCGACTCGTTCCGGATCTCTGGTAGCTTTGCCGCGCCGGTGATCAACCATACCGCAGGGATTCTCACGATCGAAGACACAACTTCAACGGCCGATGCTTTCCCTGACAACGGGTTTTGGGTTGGTGAGTTCGGACCCAGTGTTTCCACCTACAACTTGAGCGGTGGGACGATTGAGATTGACGATGCACTTGATGCCTTCCAAGTTGGACGCGGCTCGAATCAAACAGGCAACTTTAACTTCACTGCTGGTACGATCAACGTCAACAATGGCGGCGAGACCGTCATTGGACTGGATGGCAACGCCAACTGGACACAATCGGCTGGTGCGTTTAACGCGAATGCTGTTCACCTGGGACGCTTCGTAAGCCCCACAACAACGGTGAATCTATCGGGTACCGCTGACTGGAACCTGTCCGGCGCCCTATTGCTAGCTGATGAATCCACCAGCCTGGGACCAGTCAGCGCCAGTACAACACTGAACATCACTGGTAGCAATGTTGGTCTCGACGTTAATGGACTGTTCCTACGTCAGAACGCCGTAGTGAACTTCATTCCCGACGCCAGTGGTGTCAGCCCCATCGTGCAGGCAGGGGCTGCGGGATTCGAACTCGTAGATATCGATCCTGGAGGGAACAATCCGCAGTTAACGATCGACAACGCAAGCGGTTACTTCACGAATGTTGCCACCCCCGACGAAGTGGTGCTGATTAACGCTGTCAATAATCCCATCGGCATCTTCCGAAACCTGCCGGAAGGGACCGTCGTTCCAAATACCGATGGCCGCATGATCACATATCGCGGTGGCTCTGACGGTTTCGATGTGGCGCTTGTGCGTGAGACCCCGGCGCTCGCCGATGGCGTCATTTCCCGCTGGAGTATGGCCTCCAATGCGGGGTCATTCCCGGATGGTAATCCTCGCGTCGTTGATAGCCGGACCGCTGCTGGTGAAGGCTCGTTACGAGCCGACGGAGCCTTCTCGGCTGCGGACGACCCCTTGAACTTCCTGACGGCCAACCTCGGCACCACGTTGCCCACCAGCACCGACGTGCCGCCGACTTCAATGTTCGACAACGGGAATGACGCGGGCGGTTCTTCGTACAACTCAGCTGCTCTGGCAGCGGACTCCGGCGACGGCGCATTGTTCTTTGCCCAAGACATTTACGGCGATGAGTTTTCCTTTACGGACTCCTTCTCGGTTGAAGGCTTCTTCAAAACGGGCAGCGATGACGTGCAGCAGATCCTTCTTCAAGGTGAGTCTTTCGCTCGCTGGGGCGTTACCATCAACGAAGGCGTGAGCGGCGATCCGGCAGTTCCCACCAGCGGTGGCATCCGATTCTTTGTCAACGACGGCGACGATGTTGCTGGCTACGGCGTTGAAACAATCGATCTTGGCGTCGGAACCAATGACTTCTCAAATAACACCTGGCACTACTTCTTGGCGACCTTCGAGGAAGGAGCCGGCGCCGATCAGCTTGGCCAGCTTACGCTAACTGTCGTTGACGAATCGGGCAGCGCCACAAGTGCGGTACGCGACCTTACCGGCGGCGTCTTGCCGTTCGATTTGCCCGAAGGAATCGACGACAACCTGCTCGTTGGAGCAGACACTTTCTTGGGCAGCGGCACGCGCCGTTTCCAGGGCCTTCTTGATGAAATCCAAATCACGCGTGGTCTTGTTTCTGCCACAGATCGCCTCGGTCTGATTCCAGCCGGAGGTATCGCTGGCGACTTTAATGGCGACGGCATGGTTGACGGCGCCGACTACGCCTTCTGGCGAAATAACCTAGGCACGGGCGTCGAACCGGCTGGCACTGGTGATGGCAGCGGGATCCTGGATGCGGCAGATCTGCCTTTCTGGATCGGCAACTTTGGGGACTCGGCAGGACCTGGGGCCATCGTATCGAGTGTGCCAGAGCCATCGGGCATGCTCTTGCTGGCAACGATCGGTTTGCTAGGAGCCCGGCGCCGAAGTCGGTCGCGTTGATTCTTCGTGCGTAAAAGGCGCCTGGTGGACAAGGGTTCGAAGTAAACACTTGGAGCGATGACGATATGGAACGAAGACGCGCGCTGCAGGCCTTCACGCTTGTCGAGCTGCTGGTTGTCATCGCAATCATTGGCATCCTGATCGCCTTGCTCTTGCCAGCAGTCCAAGCTGCCCGGGAAGCAGCCCGGCGAAGCGCCTGCAAGAACAACTTGCGACAAGTAGCGTTGGCAATGCACAATCACGAGTCGGCGATCAGGCGACTGCCGAGAGGTTGCTACGGCGACTATAACAGTGGCGGTGGTCGCCCGCGGCGCCAGGGGTCTCCACAGCTGTTACCTTGGTACGAAGATACAACGTGGGCCTACTTGCTTACTCCGTACATCGAGGAAGGCAATGTTACCGACCTGTTCAATCTCGACCTGACCGCCAACGCCCCCGAGAATGAAGCAGCTCGGCGGGTCAAGATCGCGGTTTATGAATGTCCTTCCGATCAAGCCATTCGCAATGAGTTCAGCAACAACTTTTGGGCACGCTGGCGCTACAACTACGCGGTAAATTGGGGCAACACGAGCACTTCTCAAAGCATGGGCAATTCCATGCCACCCAATTCTGCCGGGGTGCGAACGGACACTTCGACGGGAGCTGACCAGCTTCCCGATGCAACGTTTGGCGGGGCGCCGTTTACCTTTGGCGATGGCGTCAAGTTCGCCAAGATCAACGATGGCCTTTCAAACACGCTGATGGTGGCGGAAAAGATCACCGGCAAGGGCAGTAATACCGAGATCTATGGCACCATGGGTTCCTTCGGAGACTGTACCCTTTGCCGAGGCGGGCAGGGTTTTCAAACCTGGACACGGCCCAACTCAGACCTTCCAGATCTTGACGACTCTGCATGTCCCGACGCCGAGCCTGATATTCACTGCGAGGTCGGCGGCCCCGCGCCCGCAGGGACGACCTATCCGCAGGAGGATCACCAAGCAGCGCGAAGCAAACACCCAGGTGGTGTCAACGCGGCCCTTTGCGATGGGTCCGTTCAATTCTACACGGACGATATTGACATTTTCGTCTGGCGAGCTCTTGGCACCTCACAAGGCGATGAAGTCGTCAACGAGCTGTAGACGACTGCGCCGAAGGTTGTGCTTGTCTACAGGTGTGCTTTCGCTGAGGTCGTGTTCTCTGTCTTCTCTCAGAAGCTGATTTGATCGTGTCACTAGCAATAGCGGCGAGCGTGGGGTGCAAATAGATTGTCACAGCACCGCAGGCACGGAAAGCAGGTGGTTTTTTGCGCCAGAGACACATAACAAGCACGGGAATTGTCACGATTCATTCGCGGCTTGTCAAAACAGATGGGCGACAAGCTGCGTATTTCACCAACCGCGCAGCAACGATAACCAACCAGCGTCGTGGGAAGCTATCAAGCCGCGACGCGTTCATGGTGCTTGAGCACGCCAATCAGCCGAGAGTGACAAACGAGCCGCTCGTCATCACGCAGCGGCTTGTCATCAACCGGCCGGTCCCCCCATCAGCGGCCGATTGCCAACGCCCTGGTGCGGCCCGAGTTTACTTCTGGCGGATGGCTGGCGACAATCAGCCAGCTAGAGTGAGACTTTCCGGGACGCCGCTGCGGTGCGCCCAGAAGTGCGTCGGGCCTGAGGTTTTGCCTCGTTCCCGAGGTTTCTTGCACTTGGCAGCGGGTTCGATTCCCGCCGCCTCCATCAGAGCAGCAAGGCACCAAAACCCCTTGCTACACGGCACCACGGCCCGTTCGGACGCCTACGTCTAGCGTCTGAACGGGCCGTCGGCTTTTCGACTTACGGCGTTGCGCGCCGCGATGGGAGTCGCACAATGGCGAGGAAGAAAATCACAGGTAGTCATTGACGAAATTCTCGAACAGTTCCTGGCGCCCGCTTTGATTTGGAGCGGCCTCGCCTTTGTCGAGCATCAGCTTCTCGAGTGTTGCAAAGCTGTGTTGCCCCGCTTCGATCGCCGCGCCTAGGCCGTTAGACCAGCTTGCGTACCGGTCTTGCACCATGGCTTGAAAGCGTCCATCAGCTCTCATTTCCGCAGCGATCTTGAGCCCACGAGCGAACGCGTCCATGCCGCCAATATGGGCATAGAATAGATCCAACGGTTCAAAACTCTCACGGCGGACCTTGGCGTCGAAGTTCACACCGCCCGTCTTCAGTCCGCCGTGTCGGAGGATGGCGTGCATGCACTGCGTTGTGAGGTAAATGTCTGTTGGGAACTGGTCGGTGTCCCAGCCCAATAGTAAGTCGCCCGTATTGGCGTCGATCGACCCGAGTGCTCCGGAGGCGCCCGCGACTTCCAACTCATGCTGCATAGTATGGCCCGCTAGCGTGGCGTGGTTGGTCTCCAGATTGAGCTTGAAGTGCTTCAAGAGGTCGAACTGCCGCAGGAAGTTAAGGCATGCTGCTGCGTCGGAGTCGTACTGGTGCTTAGTTGGTTCTTTGGGTTTCGGTTCGATATAGAACTGGCCACTGAAACCGATTTCGTTGGCGTAGTCGACCGCCATGTGCAGGAATCGAGCGAGGTTCTCTTGCTCGCGTTTCAAGTCGGTGTTCCACAGGCATTGATAGCCCTCGCGGCCACCCCAGAAGGTGTAGCCTTGGCCACCTAGTTCGTGAGTGACCTCGATCGCCTTCTTCACTTGGCCTGCTGCAAAGGCGAAGACTTCGGCGTTGCAGCTCGTCGCGGCGCCGTGCATGTAGCGTGGGTTGCTAAACAGGTTAGCAGTACCCCACAGCAGCTTAACGCCCGTCCTTTCTTGCTCTTGTTTCAGTACCGCGACGACCGCGTCGAGGTTCGCGTTGGACTCACCTAGGGTCTTGCCCTCTGGCGAAACGTCTCGGTCATGGAAAGCGTAGTATGGCGCTCCGAGTTTTTCGATGAACTCGAAGGCTGCTCTTGCTCGGTTCTGAGCGTTTTCAATCGAGTCACTTCCGTCGTCCCAGGGCCGATGCATCGTAGCTGCGCCGAAGGGGTCCGCCCCGGTCCCGCGGAATGTGTGCCAGTA
Source organism: Lacipirellulaceae bacterium (assembly GCA_965263315.1). Lineage (GTDB taxonomy): Bacteria > Planctomycetota > Planctomycetia > Pirellulales > Lacipirellulaceae > JBCCQL01. Next base: position 755,080 of record CBDHGZ010000004.1, read on the forward strand.
GGCCACGCTGAATCGTAGATGATCCCGCATGGATTTCCCTTCGACCACGGCCGAGGCTTCGTAGTGCTTGAACGCCAAGGGATTGCGAGAATCACTGCCCTCGTAAGGAATCGGGGCAGCTATTTCGGGGAAAGCAGTGAGCATCTTAAACCTGCTGTCTAGGGGAGGCCTTCGTGGGCCCTCGATGTCGAGCACGATTCACGAGGGAGGGGAAAAGTAGCATCGCCACAAGAGCGAACGAGGTGGGTTCCGGTACGCTGGGACTGATGAGGGTGCTAGTGGCCACCGTAGCACCAAATCGATCACGCCAAACAAGGAAGTCCAAGTGGTCAATGATTCCATCCCCGTTGCCATCGGCTGCTAGGTCAACGGTAGACTCAGTGGTGTTCCTCCATGTGGCGTAGTCGCTTCCGTCTACGACGCCATCGCCGTTGTAGTCGCCAACGAGAATAGGAACGACGACTTCAACGGCCGTCCCTCCGCCGGTAAGCACGGCAGTCGCAACCCCCGTGTCTTCGCCGTGCGTTGCGAAAACGTCGTAGCTACCTTTGAATCCTCGCACCGAGGCGGCCCCCTGGGTGTTGGCTTTCAGGCTTTCGTCGGTCCACCATTCATCGAAGACAAGATCGAGAAACGCCTGCCCGTTGGGTTTAATCGACCAGTCAGAACGGAAGTACGCTGCGTTGGGGCGCCAGTGAGCCGCCTCCCAGAAACCCCAAGAGATCAGGTCACTCACACCCTGGTGGGCAAACACTGCGGTTAGGAAATCGCGAGTGAACTCGGCTTGCAGTTGTTCGTTCGTTGTGTCGAAGTCGAACTCGGTAACCTGGATCTCGAGCCCTAGCTCCTCGAACCGGTCTAGTATCGCCCATACCTGCTGGGGCGCAACGAGGTTGCCTTCATAGAAGTGCGATTGGAGGCCAACTCCATCGATCGGCGCGCCGTCGTTCATCAATGTCTGGATGGTGTTGAAGTAGAGCGACTGGTTGGAAGCCGCCTGTCCGGGCTCGGCCGCTAGGATGCCATACTCGTTCAGGTACAGCTTTGCGGACGGGGCGGCCGCGCGTGCCTGAGCAAACCAGTCCGCGATAGCCCCGTCGCCCTCAGAGAGCTGCTGCATGAGGTCATTGTTGGTTCGCACTTCATTGACAACGTCCCAGGCTTCCAGCTTGCCAGCGGTCAGATGGCCAATCGAAGCGATATGCGCCGTGATGCGATCCCTCACGGCTTGCTGGTCCGCCGTAGAGAGTGGTCCTGCATCCAGCAGTTGTCTGATATCAGCAGGCAAGTTGTCTCGACCTGGCCAAACCAAGACATGCCCACGAGACGTGATGTCTTCGGCTTGCAGCCAGTCAAGGGCGGCAACGGCGCCGGCTTGCGTCCATAGGTTGCCGTGTTCCCCTTCCCAAAAAGGCCACTTCAAGTTGTTCTCAAGAGTCGCAACATTGAAGAGTTCGGCTACCTTGTCTTTGTATTGCTGGTTCTGGGGCAGGTTGTCGCTTAGTCGGAACGCCTGCACTGCTGCGCCGAATCCGAACTCATGCTCGTTCATCAACACTTGAACGGCTGCGTTGGGCACGGTGTTTCCTGCCAAGTCAACCACGCTGACGCTCAAATCAGCCTTTCTGACGGCGTCAATCCGCTGATTCGCTTCTTGTCGCCAGGGGGCGCTGGATTCCTGACCGCCGTAGGACAACGTCTGCGAAACAGCGACCTTGTCAAAGCTGATGTCGAAAGGGCCTGCCGTGCCGAAGTGACCAAGTACCTGCCACTCCTTGATGCGTGACAAATCGAGGTTGGCCACATTGCCAATCCCCGATCCAGGATTCGAAAGCGTAGACTTCGCTACAAGTGAAGCCCCGACACCCGTGGGCAGGTGCGGCAGTTCAAAAGTCCACTTCCCGGAGTTGTTGTTAACGTCTTTCAGTTCGATGTCGAACTGCGTGACGCCGTTTAGCTGTTCGGGGGTAAAGTCAACCACAACCCGACCATCTGCGTAGGGCGACAGGTCCCATTGCCCAACGAAGACGCCTCCTCCGCCCCAGCCATCGCCAAGATCCGTCAAACGTACCGAAGTCGGCCCTGGGGTCTGGACAAAGTTGTCGAAGGTGTACTGGAAGCCGACGCCGTTAAAGTCAGACAAGGTGAGGTCCGCTTTGACAGCAGATGCGGCTGCCAACAACAACGCGCAAACCATGGCGATTCGCCGCGTGCCATTCTTCAGCATTATGAGCGCCATCGTGTTCCGCAGTCTGGTGGTACCAGATTGGAGAAGAAGAGTCTTCAGCTGATGAGTACTGGAGTGCCCAGCAGTGCCACGGCCTCTCAAGGTTTCCGAGGTGACGAGGCACCGGTTGGTTGAACCTTGCAGACGCTCCGGGCTAACGCAGAGCCAATCTCTCTGGAAGAAGCGTACATAAAAATGGCTCAATTTGCCAACGTTGGCAAGAGTTTTTCTGAAATGCTTGACTGTAGGGATTGTTCTTAGTAGATTCGCTTTTGACAACGTTGGCAGAAAGCGTTTGTTGTTTTCCTCTTCTTTATCTAGTCACCCTTCGGTCGGTTTCTTTTTTGAGCGTTCGACTCCCGTGAATCGGGTGCGGGCGGAGGCGTTTGCCTTCGTTGGCGCCTGGGACCACAGGCAAGATACGGAGCGACTCTATGCCTAGCACTGTTGATCTGATTGCCGCACGTGCCGGAGTCTCGAGCTCCACCGTGGCGCGTGTGCTGCGCGGGGACGTCAAAGGCGCCCAGAAACGTAGCAAACAGAAGGCGACTGAGATCCTTCAGATTTCGGAAGAGCTGGGTTACCAGCCTGACTGGCGAGCTCGTGCTTTCAAGCGAGGGAAAACGCACAGCATTGGGTTGCTCTACTCGGATCCCAAGTGGATTTTTGATGACCCGATGAATGAGATATCGATCTCGTTTACTGAGTCACTCCAGCAGCACGGCTACGACCTGCGACTGATCCCGGTCAGTCCCGACGGCAATGATTGGCGGGAGTTGGTCCTGGGGCGAGCCGTTGACGGGCTGGCACTCTTGCTCCATGTGCCCGAGGGGGCGCAGGACGTCATCGACAAGTGTGGCCTGCCGGTCGTCTCGCTAGCGGAACGCTATCGAGAAGCGCCCTCCGTAATGCCCGATGATGTTGGCGGAGCGTATTCTGCCACTCGCCATCTTCTTGGCCTTGGGCATAAACGCATTGTGTACTTCGTCTCGGAGACCATCCGTCCCCATGTGAGTATCGACGAGCGCCGTCAGGGGTACGAGAAGGCCATGCGTGAGGCGGGCCTCGATAGCCAGATCGATATGTGGCACTGCGGCATCGACCAGGCCATGGATCGGGTGCTGACGCCGGACGGGCCTACAGCGGTGCTCGGCTATTGCCACATTGAAGCCCTGCAAATCACTCAGGCGGCGTGGGCACACGGTTTGGCCATACCAACGAATCTGAGCTTGGTGGCTTTCAACGATATGCCGATGACGGCCTGCATGACGCCGCCACTCACTGTGGTCGGTTTCGATACTGCAGAGGTGGGCCGACTCGGTGCAGACCTCCTTGTTGCGCAGGTGAACGGAGAAGCAGGTGCGACTCCGATCAATCATACACTCCGCGAGCGTTTGGTCATTCGTGGCACCACAGCACCTCCCGGTCAGCACCGGCAGTAAAGCATGAGTCATCAGCGCGGACAAATCTCTTCTCTCTTCTCCGAACCTCTTCCTTGAACCGTAGGACTAGTCTAATGAAAACTGCAGTCTCTAGAGTCGTACCCCTCGCGTGTATGCTTGCGGTGTGTGGCGTTTCTCACGCAGCCCCGGTTGGCTTCAGCGATGACTTCAATGATATCGCCGCGAGTTCGTCCGGCTTCTCCGTAAAAGTCTTCCAAGACTCAGGTCTTGTTTTCCAGGATGGAAGCATCACGAACAGTTACGGTGGGTTCATTGGCTCTGGCGCCAGTGCTCAAGTGGTCATGGTGGAAGATTTTGCTGCAGGCGTTGGCGGCAGTAGCGCTCTGCGCTTGAGCGTGGAAACGTTGGCCGGGGACGACAATACAGGCGGAATCAACTTTTTCGGTGGCACTTACGAAGACGCCGCTGTGTTTTCTGGCACGGTGACTGAGGCTGATGTTCAGTCGCTCACGTTGGCGTTCGACTACGCAACCACCCTCACGGGCGACTACTTCTTGCGCGTGGAAAGGCTTGGCGGCGACTTCGGCAACCGCGTTGATCTGGGGCTATTGCCAAACACAGGCGGAGCTTTTCAGGCAGCGAGCTTCGATCTCGGTCAGGCAGATCCAACTCAGGTGACGAATTTGGTCGCCGCGATTAACTCCAGCGCCAACCCTTCCATCCTGCAAATTGTGCTTGCGAACGCCGGAGACCCGAACACCTATCTAAATGGCAGCTCGTTGATCATCGACAACTTGAACATTACGGCGGTTCCAGAGCCCGCAACGACTTCATCAATTGCAGTCGCGATCATCTTTGGAGCGGCAGCCCCGGTCCGCCGGTGGCGTCGCGCATAGTGTGTGACTCTTCAGGCGTAGCGATGCGTATTCTATAGACATTCCTTTCACGCCTAAACTCTAGCCAGTGCGGAGATCTCCTCTCATGTCCTCGCGTTCTGATAGCTTTCAAAAACGCCGATTAAGCTGCGTCACCTTCGCGATGCTGGCCATGGCCATGTCGCCGCTGTCAGCCTTCGGTCAAGCGGTCGTCTACAGCGACGACTTCAACGATATCTCATCAAGCCCGAGTGGTTTCTACTTTGATGTGCTCCAGGATCTAGGCTCAGTGTTCTCCGATGGGAGCATGAGCAATGCCATCGGTGGTTTCGTTGGATCGTCGGGAACTGGTCAGCTCATTATTTCCGAAGAAGGATCGCAAGGTGTGACAGGTGTGGCTCCGGACGGCGCCATTAAGCAGCGCATCGAAACCTTCAGTACCACGGATGACACCAGTGGGTTCCTGTTCTTTGGCCTCTCGTATACGGATGGGGTACTGCCCGCGTTGTCGCCTGGTTCGATTTCCCAGGCGGAGATCAGCGACTTGACGGTGTCCTTTGAATACAAGACAGACTTAGGTGGAGAGTACTCCGCGCGTCTGGAGGCTAACATCCCTGGGGGAGACTTCGCGAATCGTCTCGATCTCGGTGTGCTCACGAACACCGGAGGCTCGTTCCAAAGTGCTACGTTCGACCTTAGCAGCGCCGATCCAGGGCAACTGGCAAACTTTGTTTCCTCGATGAATGGATCGGGCAACAATCAGGTCTCGGTAGTCTTTGGCCAATCAGGAGATCCAAACACCTACCAGCACAACAGTGCTCTGACGATCGATAATCTGCAAATCGAGTCGCCGACAGCCGCTCGCTTGAACACGGGCACGTTTGGCGCTAACCCGACGATGTTCACTTTCGGCACTCTCACCTCGCCAGGGGCGCTTGATGTCAGTGGTTCCAACATCGTGATTGACGCTTCCACAATTGGCGCCGGGGGCCTCGGGTTCGACCTGCCCGAGACCGACTTTGACGCCACGCAGTATCAGCTGGAGGTTGAAGCGAGACTCTTGTCGGGGAACCTAGCCGATAACTTCCTTGTGCTGTTGAGCGATGTTGATGGCGATGACAGCGGAGCAGGGCTGGGTAGCGACGACTTCGTGTTCTCATTCGGAACCGGTGACTTCAACGACACCACGTTCGCAACGTCCGTTATACCGCTCGGATCGGGAAATGAGGTTGGCATCGTCACGACAGCCGGTTTCACGAATGGAGGCGATGGACTCCAAGACTTCGACCTGACGAGATTTCAGATTCAAGCCGATGGGGCCTCGGATCTGCTTGCTATCGAGATCGCAAGCGTCTCCATCGTTCCTCTTGTACAGCAATTGGGAGACTTTAATCTCGATGGTCTTGTCGACGGTGCGGACTACGCTTTTTGGCGCAACAACCTCAATGGCAACGAGTCCGTGCTTGGAGGAAACGGCGATGGTAGCGGAGTGGTCGATAGTGGCGACCTCGCCGTGTGGCTAGCAGCCTTTGGTGGCGCTCCAGGGGTAGGGAGCATTGCTAGCCCTGCGCCTGAGCCAGCAACTGTGTGCCTAGTTGCGATGTTGTGCGCTGGGTGCTCCTTGACCGGTCGCATCAGGTTGTAGGTTGGAACGAAGCAAAAGGCATTGAGCTGAGGGCAGTGACTCCGTGGCGAAGCGTCGGCAATGAAGGAATCTGTTGGCGCTCCGCCACGGCGCGGGCGTACTTTTCTCTCTACTGATGAGGATCGTTCTATGATAGGCGAAGCGCGGCCTATGAGGGCTACGACTGGCTACTCGCGTCACCACGCTTTCACTCTTGTAGAGTTGCTGGTGGTGATTGCGATAATCGGTATCCTCGTATCGCTTCTCTTGCCCGCCGTACAGGCGGCTCGGGAGGCGGCTCGACGGTCGAGCTGCAGCAACAATCTACGCAACATCGCTTTGGCTGTTCTGAACTTTCACGATTCCCTGGGGCGTTTTCCTTACGGCATCGACTACGGACAGCCTCCAGAACCTGAAGACTTTCAAGACTGGCAGGCATCAATTCGAAGCGGCCGCGGCTGGATATGCGAGATACTGCCACAGCTTGAAGAGAAGGCTCTGGCCGATCAACTGTCGCTTGGCTACGAGGGCAATTGGAAAGGCATTGGTTCGAACGGTACCGGGTTTGGGGATGGCATGGACCTAGACGACCCGGTGCTTCGTTCCGCGATCGCTACTCAGCCTGCCGTGCTCTCTTGCCCGTCGGATAATTCTGGTGGGCCAACGGTCGAAGACGCCCGCTTCTTTGGTGTGTTGACAGCAACAACGAACTACAAAGGGGTAGCTGGGGATCCAGCGTTCCCAGCAAACTTTGGGGGCTCGACCCTTTGGACAACAAGCCAGTGGGGATCGCTGCCAGATTGCCACAGCTCTTCTCGATGTAATGGCCTGTTTTGGCGATACGCCTATCTCAACCGTGGCGTGTCACTGCGGCAAGTTACCGACGGTACGAGTAAAACGCTGATGACTGGCGAGGCAACGGTAGAGGGCGAGTACAACAATGCGGCTTTCTTCTCGGATAGTGACTGGGCAAGCACGAATATGCAACTGAACTTCACCGTGGTTGGCGATCGTTCGGCTGTGCTCTCGCAGTGGTTCAACTTGCGAGGATTTAGGAGTAAGCATCCGGGCCTGGTTCAGTTCGCTATGGCCGATGGATCGGTACAAGTCTTACGGGAGGGCATCAACCATGTTGTCTATCGGGCTCTAGGCACACGAGCTGGCCAGGAGGTGGCGAGCCTTGACTGACCTGCTTCGCTTCATGTGTCGATTGCCTCAAGGATCGGAGCGCATGGAGGCGACGGATCTTCTCTCACCTCTATTGGTATTGATACTTCCCATAGTTCTCTTGGCCGTCGGCTGCGGCGGGCAATTCGATGCGACCGTCCACGGCGTCGTTACGATTGACGGAGAGGCCGCACCCCGGGGATCCGTGGCCTTTCAACCTGTCGGTTCTGGAATGATGGCGCGGGGAGAGATTGCTTCGAATGGCTCCTACCAGCTGAAGTCTAACTCCGATCGGGGTCTGACTGCCGGAGAGTACCGCGTCTTGGTGGACATTCGGGAACCGGCGAAGTTTCCGGAAGGGGCCGGCTTTCCGACGCCCGGTCGCTTGCTGATTGAGGCGAAGTACACCCGAGGCGAGTCCTCCGATCTGGTGTTTCAGGTGACGCCAGGATCGAATCGCATTGACATCGACCTGCCCGCTCCCAAATAGCAAGACCGGTCGATCCGATGGCCCATCTAGACACGCAGATTCCACTGAAAGAGAAGATTGGATACGGACTTGGCGACTGCGCGGCCAACTTCGTTTTTCAGACGCAGCTCATCTTCTTGATGAGCTTCTACACGGATGTTGTGGGACTAGCCTCAGCAACCGTCGGCACCATGTTCCTGGTTTCGAGGCTCTGGGACGCGGTGAACGACCCCATCATCGGGGCCCTAGCTGACCGAACTTCGTCCCGCTGGGGCCGCTTCCGCCCTTGGGTGCTCGTTACAGCTGTCCCGTTCGGCTTGTGCTTCTTCCTGGCTTACTCCGCGCCAGACCTCGACACTCGCAGCAAGATCGTTTGGGCATATGTCACATACAACTTGCTGATGATGGTCTACTCGGCAAATAACATTCCCTATGCAGCCTTGACGGGGGTTCTAACTAGTGACCCTGACGAGCGCACTAGTCTGACCTCTTGGCGTTTCCTACTCGCCATGACAGCAGGTTTCCTTGTCCAGAGCTATACGCTGGCGATGGTGGATTGGTTTGGTGCAGGTGACGACGCAAGTGGATACCGATGGACGATTGGCGTTTGGGCCGCATTGGGAACGACGTTCTTGCTTGTCACGTTTGCCACAACAACCGAGCGGGTTCAGCCGTCAGTGAGCCAGCGGACATCCGTCGCAGCGGATGTCCGCGCGCTACTACGCAACCGTTCATGGCTGGCGCTTGCCACAATGACGTTGTTCTACTTCGTGTACCTCGCAATGCGAGGTGGCATGGGTGTCTACTATTTCGAGTATGTTCTGGGAAGGCCTGATTTATTCGGGTGGTTTGGCGGCGGTGGCCTGCTTGCCTCGATGGTTGGCATCCTCGTTGCTCGCCCTTTGGCAACCCGGATTGGCAAGCGAGATGCCATGCGGCTAAGTCTGCTACTCTCGGCCGTTGCGACAGCGGCCTTTTATTGGCTGCCGCCAACCGCGCCTGAGCTTATCATCGCTTCGCAATGGGGGCTCCAATTCATCTACGGGATCAGCATCCCGCTTACGTGGGCCATGATGGCCGATGTTGCTGATTGGTCTGAGGTTAAGAGTGGTGTCCGCGCCACAGCGATGACGTTTGCCGCAACCGTTTTTGCGCTGAAACTGGGGCTCAGTCTAGGTGGGGCCGCATCGGGTTGGCTGCTCGACGGTTATGGCTATGTTCCCAACGCGGTGCAAACGGAGACCGCTCTTGAAGGCCTGACGCTGATGATGAGTGTGTTCCCGGCTATTGCCTTTGTCATAGCCGCCGGGGCCTTGTCCTTCTACGAAATCGATCGACAGGCAGAGTTGTCGCTGGCCCAGGCGCTCGACATGCAGCGAGCAAAGGGCGATTCCACCCCCCCTGAAGTAGCGGAGCAAACCGAATGAATACTCATGCGTTTCATCGCCTTGCCGCTTGCTCCTTGGTAAGCATGGCAGCTTCCTGGGCAGCCGCCAGCGACCAGGCGCCGGCACTTCACGGAGCCTTCTCAAAGCACTTCCGAGTTGGCGTGGCCATCAGTACGCATACGCTTATGACCCCCGAAACAGAAGCCCTGGCGTTTGCACGCAAGCACTTCAATTCGGCGACCCCCGAGAATTGCATGAAGTGGGAAGTGATCCACCCCGAACCCGGCCAGTACGCGTTTGAAAAGGCTGACCGACTCGTCGATTTTTGCACTCAAAATGAAATTGACTTGGTTGGCCACACGCTGGTCTGGCACTCGCAAACCCCCGAATGGGTCTTTCAGGGACTAGACGGACAGCCAGCGACCCCGGAACTCTTACTCGCTCGGATGCGAGATCACATTCACACAGTTGTCGGTAGATTTCGTGGTCGTATCAGGGCTTGGGACGTTGTTAACGAGGCGTTCAATGAGGACGGCACGCTGCGCGAATCGCCATGGAGGGAGATCATTGGCGATGACTACCTCGAGCATGTCTTTCGCTTCGCGCAGGAAGCAGACCCCAGAGCCGAGTTGTTTTACAACGACTACAACCTCTATGTCCCCGAGAAGAGTCGAGCCGTCGCTCGACTTGCTCGTAGGCTGAAGAGTGCCGGATGCAGGATCGACGGAATCGGCATGCAGGGCCACTGGGGGCTCGACCAACCGACTTGTGATCAAATCGACGCATCGGTCGTTCGCTTCCAAGCGGTCGTCGACAAGGTTTCAATCAGCGAGCTCGACGTCAACGTTCTTCCTTGGCCTGGGGCGGTGGTAGACGCCGATGTTGCTCGTCGCGCGGTCGGCTCCCCGGAGTTAGACCCCTACACATCTGGTTTGCCAGCTGTGAAACAGGCAGAGCTGGCAGAGAGATACGCCGCACTGTTTGGCCTCTTCATTCATCGCAGCGATGTGATTGATCGGGTGACCTTCTGGGGCCTCGACGACGGGCGCTCCTGGCACAATTTTTGGCCTATCGAGGGACGCACTGCGCACTCGACGTTGTTTGATCGCTCACAAATGCCCAAGCCAGCATTCTTTGCCGTGATTGAAGCTGCGCGGCAGCAAGACCATGACATAGAGAGCCCTTGAGGGGGCTCCGCTACCGCCTTTCATTGTTGACTGACACTGCACTAACCGGTGAGACCAGATGACTGTTGCCATTATGAAGCCTTCCTATCAAGAGAAGAGCCAACCCATAAGTCGGCGAGTTGCCGACCTGTTGGGGCGGATGACGCTCGAGGAAAAGGCCGCACAGATGGTCTGCATCTGGAATGACAAGAGTAGCAAGCTGCTAGACGATTCCGGCTCATTCGACCCAGACCTGGCCGCTAAGCACTTCGGCGACGGCAATGGTCTGGGGCAGATTGGCAGGCCGGGGGACTCGTGTGGCGGCGCCACACCGAGACAATTCGTTGAGGTTACTAACGCCATCCAAGAGTTCTTCGTCAAAGGCAGCCGACTGGGGATACCTGTTCTCTTTCATGACGAAGCGCTGCATGGATTGGTGGCACGCCAAGCCACGAGCTTCGGCCAGCCTATCGCCCTGGCTTCTACCTTCAATCCGAAACTCGTGAACAAGCTCTACAGGCTTGTGGCCCGAGAATCGCGAGCGTGTGGCGTTCATCAGGTGCTAGGGCCGGTTGTTGATGTTGCTCGTGATCCACGTTGGGGTCGCGTTGAAGAGACATTCGGAGAAGATCCCTTCTTGGTTGGCAGAATGGCGCAAGCCGCGGTAGAAGGGCTGCAAGGGCAGCCGCGTCTTGGTGACTCGGATCGCGTCATTGCCACGCTCAAGCATTTCGCCGCGCACGGACAGCCCGAATCAGGATGTAACTGCGGCCCTGTGAGCATTTCCGAGCGTCACCTTCGGGAAACTTTCCTTGCCCCTTTCGAACGCGCTATTCGTCGCGGGCGGGCGATGAGCGTCATGGCGTCTTACAACGAGATTGACGGGGTGCCGTCCCATGCTAACCGCTGGTTACTACGCGGCGTGCTTCGCGACGAATGGGGCTTTGTCGGGACCGTTGTATCCGACTACTACGCCATCCAAGAGCTACACAATCGGCCAGATCTCTACGGGCACCATGTTGCAGAGAGCAAAGCCGACGCTGCGCTAGCGGCTGTACGCGCCGGCGTTAATATCGAACTTCCGGAGCCAGACTGCTACCGACATTTAGTTCAGCTCGTTCAAGACGGAAAGCTGCAGATGGCGGAACTCGATGAGTTGGTTTGGGCTCTACTTGCTCACAAGTTTGAGATCGGACTGTTTGATTCACCTTACGTTGAGCCAACTCAAGCCGAAGTTGTGCTAGGGTGCGAGGAGCATCGGGAACTTGCTCGTGAAGCTGCTGAGCAATCGATTACACTGCTAAAGAACGAGGGGACGTTGCCTCTCGATCGAGACAAGATCAACAAGATTGCCGTGATCGGACCGAACGCAGATCGCGAGTTACTTGGTGGCTACAGCGGGAAGCCAAAGCGCTTCGTGACGGTCCTCGAAGGTTTGAAGCTGCACTACGGCGGAAGTACAGAAGTCGTCTACGCAGAGGGTTGTGGAATAACCCTAGGAGGCAGTTGGGAAGAAGACGTCGTGGTAGCCAGCGATCCCGAGACGGACCGCCGGTCGATAGCCGAAGCGGTGGACGTTGCTCGCGGAGCCGACGTGATTGTTCTCGTCGTAGGCGGTAACGAGCAAACGTCGCGCGAGGCTTGGTTCTCCAATCACATGGGAGATCGAACTGACTTGCAGATGGTAGGCCGTCAGGATGACCTTGTTGATGCGCTTCATCAACTCGGCAAGCCAATCGTCTCTCTGCTATTCAATGGCCGCCCGCTCGCAGTCAATAACCTCACGGAGAGATCATCTGCTCTCTTGGAGTGTTGGTATCTCGGGCAAGAAACGGGCACCGCGGTGGCTCGAGTGCTTTCCGGGGAGGTTGCTCCCAGTGGCAAGCTGCCAATCACGATTCCAAGGTCCGTGGGCCATCTACCTTGCTTCTACAACTACCGCCCGTCCGCCCGCCGCGGGTATCTATTCGACGACACGGCGCCACTCTTCCCCTTTGGGTTTGGGTTGAGCTACACGAACTTTGAGCTAGGCGCGCCACGCTTGTCTAGAAGCACAATCCGGCCAACAGAAGACACTGTCGTGCTCGTTGATGTGACCAACGCCGGTGAGCTTCCGGGGACCGAGACGGTACAGGTGTACGTAAGAGACCTCGTCAGTTCCGCTACTCGCCCTGTTATGGAACTCAAGGGATTTGATCGTGTTGCCCTTGAGCCAGGAGAAACGAAGACCGCTGAGGTCTTAATCACTCCCGATGAGTTAGGCTTCTGGAACATCGAAAAGAAGTTTGTTGTCGAGCCGGGTGAATTCGACATTCTCGTGGGGACCAGTTCCGTGGATACAGAATCTGTCAGACTCCTCGTCACCGAGTCAAACTCGTAGAGAACGCTGCGGCAAGCAGCGCAGTCGGAACGATTGACAAGCTACCTCCGATGAACTCGAGGTAGTGAGGGAGCGGCAGCCGGTTCTGTAACGGCGGTTCGGCTTACGAATTGTGGGATATCGCTACCCGCGGCGAGCAACTCGCCGATACGATCGACGTGCCTGCTAGTAAGCCTTGGCTTCGGCGCGCGGCGGCAATCGGTCACCGCGATCGTGCGTCGCTCCCGACGCAACCGCAACCGCTTACTAATCCACGTCCGGGTGACGCCAACACCTCTGCCGGGTCTCGCGCGCTGCTCTCTCCTCGGTCGTCCGGCGTTATCACCCGCTCACGCAGGTCCATCGAAAAAGCTTCCAGGCCTGAGTCTCTTCTCGGCGACGCCACTTGCAAAGGGGCCAGCCGGAAGCGCAGAGTGACAACCTATACACACCCCTGGCGATGCCCGAGTGTAATGCCGGCTGATGACTGGGGACAATCTGTAGGCTGTACCGAGATTTTCTGGGACACCTGCGCGGTGTGTCCAGATGTGCGTCGAAGCCGAAGATTCGCCCCGTTCCCAGAGGTTCTTGCGCAAAGGCAGCGGCTTCGATTTCCGCCGCCCTCGCGATTTGTGCACGAAGCATGCGTTCCGTCCAGGCAGGCATTCCTCTGGCTAGTAGCGAAGGATTAGGTCAGCCGTCAGCCGGTTTTCAAGGACGTCTTGGCGATCTGTTAGGGGAATCTCCCAAGCCAAGCCGACTTCTGTCTTCCGGTTCGGTTTGTACTTCACGCCTAAGGCCCCAGTGACGATGCTGTTGCCTTCGATACCGGCCGAACCTAGGTTGAAAAGGTCCCCGCCCTCCAAGCCGGTAAGACCTAAACGATCATCACCATCTTGCACGTAGTGGAACCAGTTGAACTCGGTGACCGCGTACCAGCCGCGACGCACTTGATAGTCGAAGTGGTTCGACCAGTAGATGAATGACGAATTGGCGTCATCGTCAACTGGGATGAGCCCGCCAAAGCCGCTGATCCAATGCGCGCAATCGCAAAGCTGGGTGCCGCCAGAGAGGAACAGGTGAAATTCACCATCGCCCCGCCCCTGTTGAGTACGAGGAGAGCCGACCGGCAAGTCGTAAACGACTCCGCCAGAAAGCAATCGCTGGTTTTTCGCATCGCGGTAGAGAGCGTACTTGAAGCCGATGTCGACATCGGCCCAGCCGTCTTGTATCAGGGGATTCGATGACACGACAAACCCATCCTTCGCGGCAATGAGAGACAAGCGATCCGTCAGCCGAGCTCGGATTTGCAGAGCATAGAGCTGGATGTCGCCGCCCAGTGCTCCAGTAGGTACATGGTGTTGCAAGAAGATGCCACGCAGTTCCGTTACGTTTCGTGGATCTTCGAAAAAGACCGGATTGGTCATGGGGCTAATGAAATCGTCGAAGCAAGGTTCCGTGTCACGGAAGCAGCCGAGCAGCAAGCCAGGCAGTGCGCAACCTTTTGCACAAGGGTCATAGGTCAGCAGTCCTTGGCCCAACAAGCCACAGTTTTTCTCGCAACAGTTTGTGGCGCAGCCGCCGTGGGCACAGCTAGAGCAGCAATCGCAGGTGTCTGTGCAGAGGCTGTCCGATTCCCAACAGACGCCTTGCACAGTAGGCGTTGGCGCGCTGTCGAACTCTGCGGAACGACTGAGGTCATCCGGTTGATCAAGAGTGCCGGAAGCCACGGCTGGCATTCCCGGCGTGATGGCGATCACCATCAGGAAGGTGAACCGGAGTGTGATGTTGGTTCTCGCTAGCACGTTTCAGTCTCCCATTTTCTCTCGAGCGTATGGCGGACTCGCTTGGTAGAAGTGCTCGGTCGTCAAGGCACTGGCGTAAGAGATTTCTTGGTGCCGGTGTTCAGCAAGCCGCGACCGGCTGAGTCACCCTGTTCCACATGAGCGAATCACGACAAATACGCCCTTTTTGTATTGAGGACATGTAACTCCCCTTGACTTTTGAAGGCCGGTGGCCGATATTCTGCTTTAGAGGACATGTAGCTCTACATGTCCGCAGTCCTGGCGTACGGATTTCTAAGGTATTTATTGGTAAGCATTTATGGCGGTATCTCAAACGGCTGAGTACGCGCTGCGAGCTGTCGTCTGGCTTGCGCAGAATCCGGGCGTACCGCAAACCACTCAGCAGCTGGCAACTGGCACCCAGGTCTCAGTGAGTTACCTGCCGAAGGTGCTTCAGCCCCTGGGAAGAGTGGGAATCCTCACCAGCCAGCGTGGTATCAACGGTGGCTACACGCTGGAGCGTGACCCCGAAGGGCTGTCTCTTCTCGAGGTGGTGACTTGTGTCGACCCGATTCAGCGAATCACGTCTTGTCCTCTCAAGATTGCCGGTCACGGGGGAACCTTGTGCCCGCTCCATCGGGAACTCGACTGCGCGGTTGCCGACGTGGAGCGTCGCTTCGGCGAGACCACGATCGCCAACTTGTTGAGAAAAGAAACCGGTTCAAAACCGTTGTGCGAGGCGGGACCGCCGGCTGTGTCGCTTTCAATTTCCAAGCCTCATGCGGCTCCTCCACCGGATTGACCTGCTAAGCATTGGTTGGTGTAGCGACATGTCCTTAGCTTTTGATTCCTTTGCATAGGCAAGCACGAGAAAATGAGTGAGGTAACAGAGACGACATCCCCGCGAATGGAGCGCTTTAGCTACGACGACGCCATCGTGCGGATGTTCGTTACGGCGACGTTGGTTTGGGGTATGGTCGGCTTCGCAGTTGGCATGCTGATAGCCATGCAGCTGCCGTTTCCGAGTCTAAACGGAGGCGTGGAGTGGCTCACGTTTGGTCGACTTAGACCGCTGCACACCAATGCCGTCATTTTTGCCTTTGCGGGCAACGGGATCTTTGCGGCGATCTACTATTCGACTCAGCGGCTTTGCAAGGCCAGGATGTGGAGCGACCAACTTAGCCGCCTACACTTTTGGGGATGGCAACTAATCATTGTTTCAGCGGCCCTGACGTTGCCGTTCGGAATCACACAGAGCAAGGAGTATGCCGAGCTTGAATGGCCGATTGATATCGCCATCGCTCTCGTATGGGCCGGCTTCTTTGGTGTGAACTTCTTCATGACGCTCGTCAAGCGTCGCGAGCGACACATGTACGTCGCCCTTTGGTTCTACATTGCGACGATCATCACGGTTGCGGTGCTTCACATCTTCAACAATTTGTGGGTGCCGATCTTGTCTCCCACGTTGATCAAGAGCTACCCCATTTATGCCGGGGTGCAGGACGCCATGATGCAGTGGTGGTACGGCCACAACGCGGTAGCGTTCTTTTTGACGACGCCGTTCCTGGGCTTGATGTACTACTTCATGCCAAAGGCAGCTGACCGGCCGGTGTTTTCCTATCGGCTGAGCATCGTGCATTTTTGGTCGCTGGTCTTTATCTACATCTGGGCAGGACCTCACCACTTGCATTACACCGCAGTGCCTGAGTGGGCGCAGACGCTTGGCATGGTGTTCTCCGTAATGCTGTGGATGCCGAGTTGGGGAGGCATGATCAATGGATTGCTGACACTCCGCGGGGCCTGGCATAAGGTGACGACGGACCCGGTGCTCAAGTTCTTTGTCGTCGGAATCACTTTCTACGGGATGGCGACGTTCGAAGGCCCTTTGCTGTCTATTCGGGCTGTCAACGCGCTAAGTCACTATACCGACTGGACCATCGCCCATGTGCACTCGGGCGCCCTGGGTTGGAATGGGTTCATGACCTTCGGCATGATCTACTGGCTTGCGCCGCGAATTTTCCAGGCGAAACTGCATAGTCAGCAACTAGCCAGCGCGCATTTCTGGATCGCAACGATCGGTATCGCCACCTATGTGGTTCCACTCTACGTGGCTGGGATTATGCAGGGGCTCATGTGGGGTGGCATGACTCCCAACGGTCAGTTGGCCTACCCCGATTTCGTGCAGACGACTCAAGCCATCATCCCGATGTACTACCTCCGCGCGGTTGGCGGCAGTCTGTACATCATCGGTGCGGCGATTGGATGCTGGAATATCTACAAGACTTGGCAAGCCCGCCCTGCCAAGTACGAGGTGCCCGTGTACGAGGCTCCTGCACTGGCTGACGTGACGCCAGTTCGCGAGAGCGCCCCCGACTCTAACCTGAGCAATGTTACTAGCTACGCCAAACGATTCGACGTCTGGGATTCGCTGTGGTGGCACCGCGTATGGGAGCGGATGCCTCTCCGTTTCACTCTGTTTACTACGATTGCCGTGGTCGTTGCGTCGCTGGCTGAACTATTGCCGACATTTTTTGCTTGGTCGTTAGTAGCGACAAGCCCTGATGTGCAGCCCTATACGCCGTTGGAATTGGCTGGTCGGGACATTTACGTCGCCAATGGTTGTTACAACTGCCACTCGCAGATGATTCGACCTACCGTGGCGGAAACGAAACGCTACGGCGACTACAGCAAGCCAGGTGAGAGCGTCTATGACCATCCCTTCCAGTGGGGGTCGAGGCGCATTGGACCCGACCTGGCGCGCGAGGGAGGCAAGCAGAATCATCAGTGGCACGTCCTCCACTTTCGGAATCCAGGCGATTTCAATGAGGGTTCCATCATGCCGGCTTATCCTTGGTTGATGACCAAGGATCTCGATTTCGAATCGATCCCGCTAAGAATCAAGGCGATGCAGACGCTCGGCGTTCCCTATCCACAGTACGAAGGGCTTAGCCGCGATCAATCTAAAGCCGATGCCGAGCTTCAGGCAGCCAGGCTTGCCGCGGAGTTCGTGCAACAGAACGCGGGTCCCTACCGCGATCTTTCCGGAGAGGTTCACGATCTGGCAGACAAGCAAGTGATTGCACTGCTCGCCTACCTGCAGCGGCTGGGGGTTGCGACTCCTCCACCAGAAGCGGCCTCTCCCTCAACAACCGTGGCTACCGACTGAGGTCACAAAGCATGATCCAAAAACTGATCTCGCCAGAGATGATGCCGTTGATCGCCGTGTTCGGCCTCGTGACGTTCTTCATCGTCTTCAGCGCCGTCGTTGCATGGGTTGCGACCCGCAGCAGCAACGAGCTGAACCACTGGTCGGCCCTGCCGCTGGGGGACGGATTGAAGCTGCAGAAACAAGAATCGGTCAGCCTTTCAGTGCTTTCTGGTGGCCGCGGAGACGGTTGCGGAAAGTGCGAGAACTGCACTTGCTAGTTGACGAGAAACTCTGATGCCCGACCCCACGAACCAACCAGAATCGCCTCAATCAACGCCCGAGCTCGGACACAGCTACGACGGGATCCAAGAATACGACAACCCGACTCCCGACTGGTGGACGGCAATCTTCTTGGCGACCGTCCTGTTTTCGCCGCTCTATGTGTTTTGGTTTCATGCTCCGCAAGCAGAGCGAACGCTCGACAAGCAATACGAGAGAGCGCTAGCCAGCAACCTGCGTTTGCAGTTTGGCGAACTAGGGGAGTTGTCTGCTGACGAAGCGACCCTTCTTAGGTTCATGAACGACAGCGAATGGCTTGCGTTCGCGAAATCGACGTTTATCACCCACTGTGCCTCTTGCCACGGCAAGCAGGGCGAGGGGATTTCTGGACCTAATATGACGGACGACTACTACTTGCACGTCAAACAACTCGTTGACATCGCATCAGTGGTCCAGAACGGAGCAAAGAACGGAGCCATGCCAGCCTGGGGAGCGCGCCTGCATCCCACAGAGATCGTACTCGTTTCTTCGTACGTCGCTTCGCTACGTGGCCAAGACCTCGAGAGTCGCCGTCCGGCCGAGGGGGTCGAGGTTCCTGCTTGGCCATCGGCGTCCATCAAGAGCAGTGAAGAGACACCTTAGCTTCCGAGCTTAGCTGCCCGTCGCATGACTGGACCTGAATTACCGTTGCTGGAGCCCGAGGGCCGCGTCCTTTCAACGCTGGAAAGCGACGGCCGAAGACGCTGGCTTTTCCCGAAATTGGCTCGGGGCCGTTTCTGGTGGCGACGTCGGATCGTGGCGTATGTCTTAATCGCAGTCTACGCGCTGCTGCCTTTTATCACCATTGGTGGTCGGCCGGCAATTCAGCTAGATCTATGGAACGGGCGGTTCTCTTTCTTCGGGCTCGTTTTCTTGCCAACCGAACTCAAGCTACTCGCCTTGTTCGGATTGATAGTGATTCTCTCTGTCTTCTTTGCCACTGCAATCTTTGGGCGTGTTTGGTGCGGATGGGGATGCCCCCAAACGGTGTACCTGGAGTACGTCTTCAGACCGATTGAGCAACTCTTCACCGGCACGGCTGGAAAGGGCGGGGCCGTAAGGTCTCCCGTTGCCGGATGGCGAAAGCCAGCGATGTATGCCATCTATCTGATCATCTGCTGGCATCTTGCCAATACGTTTCTGGCGTACTTTGTTGGCGTCGAACAGCTTAACCGTTGGATATGGACTTCGCCTCCGTGGAAGCATCCCGGAGCCTTCGCCCTGGTGCTCTTTGTGACGGGGCTGATGATGTTCGACTTCTGCTACTGGCGCGAGCAGTTGTGCATCATTGGCTGCCCCTACGGACGCTTTCAATCCGTCATGCTTGACCGATCGAGTCTGATCGTAGGCTACGACCAACGCCGGGGCGAACCGCGCGGCCGAGGTCGCAATCGCGAAGCCAACAGCCTCGGCGACTGTGTCGACTGTGGAATGTGTGTAGACGTCTGCCCTACCGGAATCGATATCCGGGATGGCTTGCAGATGGAGTGTGTGAATTGCACGCAGTGTATCGATGCATGCGACGCGGTTATGGATCGAATAAAGCGTCCGCGAGGGTTGATTCGCTACAGCTCACAGAGCGGCCTCGATGAGAAGCCCACGGCACTTGTTCGCCCTCGCGTCATCGCGTACGCAGGGGTCATCTCGGCCGTCAGCCTGCTGTTGGTTGCATTGCTTGCGGGGCGTGCGCCGTTTGATGTCACTTTGCTCCGCGGGCTGGGCCGCCCCTACTCAGTGGATACTTCGGGCCAGGTTGAAAACCTTGTTCGCGTGAAGCTCACGAATCGTACGGACCAGCGGCAGAGCTATACCTTTGAGCCTGTCAGCCCCGCCGAGCTTCGCCTTGAAGGTCAACTGACCGTCAGTCTTGATCCTCAGAGCACTCTGACCGAGCCTTTGCACATGATGGCCCCACGTGAGAGCTTTGTTGCCAATCGTGGCGTAATGAGTGCGGTCGTAAAGATCGTAGATCAGGAAGGTTATGCGATCGACAAGTCGTATCAGCTCTTTGGTCCTTCCGAGGTCAGCACCGGGAAGCAGGCACCATGACCACAAAGGGAAGAACCGCCGAGGCTAGCACGCCCTGGGCAAGTACCTTGGGCTGGCCACTACTGGTCGTGTTGCTTCTGCTGGGTCATGCCACGCTGATGATGGCGGCCGTGGTCATGGGGCGCACGATACCGGCTGCGCTGACAGCCGTTGAGACCGACGCGGCGCAGGGTCAGAACACAACATCCTCTCAAGAAGACTCGCGATGACAGCCTTGCTTCTAACGGTGTTCACCGCGAGTTTACTCGGGTCCCTGCATTGCGCGGGCATGTGCGGGCCTTTTTGCGCGGTGGCTGTTGCTGGGGGCGCTAGGGGTGAGCGGGCTTGGCGCTGTCAACTCGCGTATCACGGTGGGCGATTGGTAACCTACGCTTTGCTTGGAGCGGCCGCAGGCTCGCTGGGAGCGCTGCTGAATCTGGCGTCGACGCTGGCTGGTCTCCAGCCGATTGCCTTGGGCATGGCAGGCGGGGCGATGATCTTGATCGGCTCCGCAGAATTGGCGCGATTGTGCGGCTGGCGCGGGAGTCCAGCTGGCGGTCTTCGTGTGCCATCAGCTTGGACGCGCTTACTGCAAAGAGGCCAACGATTCGCGTCTCAGAAGCGTGGCGTTCCCAGGGCGCTTACGATCGGGCTGCTGACCACGTTGTTGCCGTGTGGCTGGCTGTATGCGTTCCTTGTTACGGCCGCGGGGGCAGGTGGCGCATTGGCGGGAGCCATCGTGATGGCAGCCTTTTGGTTAGGGACCGTACCCGTCCTGCTGTCACTGGGGGTCGGCGTGCGTGGCCTGGCGAGCTTCTTTGGACAGCGACTACCAGTCGTGACGGCCGCGGCCCTGATTATCGTGGGGATGGTCACGCTTTCGAATCGTTCGCAGCTGTCGGCCCAAGCGCTTGCGACAACCGTCACAGCTGAAACCACGACTACCACTTCGCAAGTGCCTGATCTCACCAAAGCGCCAGCGTGCTGTCGCGGCAAGGAGTTGGCCCCGTGAGCGTCGTGGCCTCAGCAGATGCTGAACGGGTTCCAAATCGGGAACCGTCGGCTGCGGTTTGTCATCATTGCGGCTTATCAGTGCCCGCCGGTCTGGTCGACGCTTCGGCATCGCAGCAGTTTTGCTGCAGTGGCTGCCGGGTCGCCTATGAGACCATCCATGGCTGCGGATTAGACGACTACTACGCCGTCCGCGATCGATTGGCGAAAGAGCGGAAACCAGCAAAGAGTTCCGGTCAGGGCTACACTGCCTTTGACTCTTCGGTTTTTCTTGACCAGCACGCGGTGCAACTCTCGGACGGGCTTGAGTCGATAGACTTCTATGTTGATGGTGTGCACTGCGCTGCGTGTGTTTGGTTGGTCGAACGTTTACCACAGATGATTCCAGGCGTGCTGCAGACCAAACTATCGCTCGCATCTAGCACTGCGCGGGTGGTCTGGGATCCTGAAGCCTGCAAGCTGTCGCGCATCGCCGAGGCGCTGGATCGCCTCGGCTACACGCCGCACCCTGCAAGGGATGCCGCCGCAAGCAAGGCTCGCACGCTCCGTGAGCGGACTCAGCTTTCTCGGATGGCGGTGGCGGGCGCCTTGGCTGGGAACAACATGCTTATCGCCCTGGCGCTCTACGCAGGGGTCTTTGACGGCATCGAGCCTCAGTTCGCGTTGCTCTTTCGCTGGATCAGCATGGGACTGGGCTGGGTGTCACTAGCATGGCCGGGGCGCGTGTTCTTTAAGAGCGCTTGGGCATCGCTTTCGGCGCGCACGGTGAATCTTGACGTTCCTATCTGCCTTGCCATCGGAGTGGGGGCCGTGGCAGGGACCGCCAACGTCTTGCTCAATCGAGGTGACATCTACTTCGATTCGCTTAGTGTGCTGGTTTTTCTGCTCCTGGTAGGCCGGTTTATTCAGACGCGGCAGCAGCGTTGGGCTCGGGAAGCCGTCGGGCGAATGCTTTCACTAACTCCGGCCTCGTGTCGAGTTGTGCGCGGCGCGAAACTCAAGGAGGAGCCGATCGAAGCGCTTTCACCGGGAGACGTGGTTGAAGTGCGTGCTGGTGAGATCTTTCCTGCGGACGGCGTTGTGTGTTCGGGGCGAACGTCGGTTGATCGAGCGGTGCTGACTGGCGAGTCACTGCCGCAGCCCCTTGCCACTGGCGATAGCGTCAATGCAGGCAGTCAAAACATCAGCGCTACGGTCCGCGTCTCGGTTACCAAGACTGGCTCTTCAACGCGAGTTGGTCAGCTGATGCAGGTCGTGGAACAAGGGATGCGGCAGAAGCCAGAAATCGTACAGTTCACCGACCGAGTTGCAGGTTGGTTTGTTGTGATCATTGTGGTCTTAGCGCTGATCAATTTTGCCAGTTGGCTCTCTCTGCAGGGGGTATCTCCTGCGATTGATACCACGGTCGCTTTGCTCATCGTGGCCTGTCCCTGTGCGTTGGGATTGGCGACGCCGCTTACGATGGCTATCGGTATCGGACAGGCGTCTCGCAACGGCATCCTAGTGAAGTCAGCAAGCGTTCTCGAAACCCTTGGGCGAAAAGACTTCACCGGCTCAGGACAAGTTCTTCTTGATAAAACCGGTACGCTCACGCACGGCAAACTCAAAGTCACCTCATGGCATGGCGACGCCTCGCTACGGTCTCTGGTAGCACATTTGGAAGCCGAGTCGAATCACCCCATTGCCGAGGCCTTGCGCACCGGCCTTCCAAAGCACGCCAGCAGGCAAGATCGCATCTGGCAGCGCATCGAGCACCACGGTCGCGGCGTCTCTGCTTCGTGCTCTCTTGGGACCATCGAAGTCGGCTCGATTGATTGGCTGGTAGGGCAGGCCGGGGAGGTTCCCATCCTTTTCGAAGGCGTCCTCAATCGAGCGCAACAGCAGGGCCAGGGCGTGGTTGGTGTGTGTGTCGATCACCAGTGGCGCGCCGTCGTCTGCCTTGCAGACTCGGTTCGCGAAGACGCCTCCGCCGCCATCAGTGCACTGCACGCCAAAGGCTGGTCAAGCGCGATTCTATCGGGAGATGCGGAGGGTCCTGTGATGGCCGTCGCCGGGCAGCTTGGTATTGAGACTTCAAGGGCCCATTCTCAACTGCTACCTGAAGCAAAGCTTGCCCATGTTACTCGTGAGAAAGATCGTTATAAGTCGCAACAAGGTCCCGTTGTGATGGTCGGAGATGGTGTCAACGACGCTGCGGCACTAAGCATGGCCGACGTAGGGATTGCAGTGCACGGTGGCGCTGAGGCCGCTCTGGCTGCGGCAGACGTGTATGTCTCCAAGCCTGGCGTGGCTCCACTTATCCAGCTGTTTGATGTGTCTAGCCAAACCGTGCGTGTTGCGCGGCGCAACCTGGCCATTTCGTTGGCCTACAATACCATTGCCGTTAGCCTCGCCGCCGCGGGGCTCCTTACCCCTTTGGTGGCCGCCGTCTTAATGCCCATCAGTTCTGCTACGGTCTTGGGAGCAGCGATCTACGGTCTGTCGGGCTCGCATCCCAAGCGGGTCTTGGAGGATGGAGTCTAAGGATGTCTGTCCTGTTCATTATGGTCCCGGCGGCTTTGGCTCTAGCTGGCCTAGCTATCGCAGCTTTTGCATGGGCTGCCCGCAATGGACAGTTCGATGAAGTCGATACGCCACCTCTACGCATGCTGTTCGATGACACGCCGCCGCCATCGAAAACAGATCGGCCGTGAGTCACACGCCGGGGGCATCTCCATGTGTGGCCAAGCGGACTTATATGTCCTTCTAGGCATCCCCGCGCGCTAGCTGCAATGCTGTGCGTATGCCAGCGTTGGTAGCCGGGGCGGCCGATGGGTAGCGGGTAGTTCGTCCCTTCTTTGGTGGCGGCCCACCAATGTGGTGATTGTGCCCCTAAGCCGTTGATGCAAAACGACTTAGGGTGGCATGCGGTGAGTCGCTTCACCAGCTTGGTGATCGACGGTAGTGACCCTCACAACGCCCATAAAAAAAAACTCTTTGTCCCAACTCTAGGGGCGCTTTTGGCTTACGCCGTCTTTGCGCTTGCTAGTCGCCTTTTTGGCGCGCCTCTCGCTTAAGGAGTAACGCGTTCGGGCAGCTCATTGGCCTGAGCGTGACAACCATTCTTTTCCTAGGCGCGCCACGTCGTTGGTGGTTGCGCCATCCCAGCAAGGACTCTGCACAGGAGCAAAGAACATGAGCAGCGAGAAGAAATACGATGCCGTGGAAGCGGATTACACCGACTCCGTTGACCTGAGCTACAGCGCCGGTAGCCGACCGAACGATTCGAAGCGTTCGCGATCTCAGTTCAATCGTAAGCGCAGCAAGGCGCCGACCTCGTTCAACGGGATGCATCGCCGACGTCGTCGCAAGATGGCTTGGTGATCGGATCGTCGTTCGAGAAGAGGCAGCGATGACAAGGTTGCTCGGAGGCGACCGGCGGAACGCATAGTCGTCATTGGCTGTGCGTGCGTGAAGGAGCGCGCAGGGGCGTATCCGCCAAAGCAGTTAGGAGCAGAGAGGCAATGCAAACGCTGTTGCCCGCGGTTTCTTTTTCAGAAACGTGTGCGCTTGGTGTGTTGCGCTCAGCATTTACAACAACATGATCCCTAGGGCGCTGCAAGATGACAGCCATTGCTACCTCTGCGGACATACCGCAGCAGAGAGGGCAACCCGTTTCGAGATCGCGCCAGCAGGCGGCGGTCTCGCTATGGTCTTGCCTGCTTGTAAGCACGGAGCAGCAACTCAGACGCAGGATGCGCGAAGCGGCCAGTGAGGCTGGTTGGAACCCCGTCGAGTGCAAGACCGTGGAGGAGTCGCTTCGCCAAGCGGCTCTTCATGTGTTTCCGCTTGCGCTAATCGATGTGGGCCATCAGCTGCCATCCAAGGTCCATGAGGATTTGATCCGTTCGCTACGACAGTCAGCGAGCAACCTGGTGGTGGTCTGCGATCAAGATGCGAACCCTGAAGGTGAACTCTGGGCTCGTCAACGCGGTGCCTGGATGTATCTCCCGGAAGTTAACGATGCCAGTGACCTAGCGCGGATCTGCCGCGAGGCTCAGGCAGTTACTGAGAAGCTAAGAGGGCCAGCCAAGGCTGCGCCCGTCGGCTCATAAGTTCATGCGAAGCCACGCGGCTTCGTACGGCAAGGATGGTCTTGGGGGAGTGCCAGTGCAACGGAGCTAACAACTCGACTGTGATGGCGCAGCCACGAAGGGTTGCGTCGGCGCCTGTCCTATGCCTTCGGCATAGGGCGCATTGGTTTTTCACGTCATGTCATAGCGAAAGGTTCTCGCATGCGTCCTTCAGCTTTTGGTCATTACGACCTCGATGATGCCGGCGATGGAACGGACCGGCAACTTGGCAAACCGGTTCCGCAGCGTTCGCGGTCCGGCTTAAAGAAGCCTAAGCAATCGAAGGCGACCGCCGCCCAAGAGAAGCGGAAGCTCAAGTCGCCTGCAGGGATTCATCAACGCCGCAATAAGCGGATGTCTTGGTGAGCCCTCAGGTTCACAGGGCCGCGACATGACACGCGGACCTACGGAGCGACTGCGGTCACCACAGGCCGCGTATTAACAACCCCCAACCCCTGGGCTGCTGTCTCGGGGGAAGACAACTAAGGATATGCACGATGATTTGTAACCCTAATCGACTGGCGGCTTACCTGTTAGCTGTGCCGGCACTATTGTGTCTGCCCGGCTACGCCGTCGCCAGTTCGATGTATGTCGACGTTGAAGCCGCGACGACCATGATGACGATGATCGAGGAGACCTCGCCATCGAGTGATGCAGGGCCGCTCTTTGGACAGCCCACAGCAAGTCTGGCCGGCGACAACTATGACTTTGCCCCCACCAGTGGAGTGCCCTTCGCAGCGACCTCTACTGATGGTGGGACCGATTTCACGGATGGATCGCTGTCGTTCATGATTCACGCAAAGCCTGGATACGGCATTACTTCACTTGAAGTCGCCGAAAACGGTTTTGTTGAACTCTTGAACCTGAGCGATGGTATCTCCTTCGCCAGTGTCTCGGGTAGTGTCGATATCGACGTGAATGAGATTGATGGTGCGGGAGTCGGTTCGATCGACTTGGTCGAGGCTCTGATGTCTTTCTCACCAAATGATGGTCAGTACCTGCATTCCGATGTCGCGACGTCGCCTCTGTTCCGCACCAACTGGGCGGGTGGAGTCGACATCGATATCGCGGCAGCTCTTGCTGATCAACAGATCGGTGGAAAAGCGACCAAGATTACGGTGACGATCGACAATTCTTTGCTCGCGTCAACGGTGGGTCTTGGCACGGGAGCCAAGATCGACAAGAAGGACTTTGATATCAATGTCCGTACGATGGAAAGAGATCGCCCGGCGATCCCCGAGCCATCCGCACTCGCGTTAGCGGGATTCGGGTTGGTTGGGGTTCTGGGCGGTACGCGACGACGTGCGATGGCTTAAGATCATCGTACTAAGAGGGCAGAACCAAACGCCAGTCGGGCAGCAATGCTCGGCTGGCGTTTTTTCTTTTGTTGCAGTTTCTTGGTCTGAGGTGCTTGCATGGTTGGATAAGATGGCTATAAATGGACGGGCGTACAGTGACTGCCTGTCCAGTATTCGGCGGCCTGCCATGCTTGCCAAGCTCCAAACCTATAGCTTGTTGGGAATCGATGCCTTGCCCGTCGTGGCGGAGGTCGATGTCTCGCCGGGGGCAATTCCGAAGACGATCCTGGTCGGTCTGCCAGAAGCGGCGGTTCGGGAGAGTACGCATCGCATCGAGCGAGCCATGGTCAACAGTGGCTTTGTACGGCCACATGACCGTGTCGTGATCAATCTGGCCCCCGCCGAGTTGCCTAAGCAGGCCTCGAGCTTTGACCTGCCTATCGCGCTTGGTGTCTTGGCGGGTAGTGGTCAGTTGGAGTCGGAGCGCTTCGATACCTATGCTGTGGTCGGTGAACTCGCTTTGGATGGCACGATGCGACCCGTAAAGGGCGCTCTGTCTATGGCCATCGCCGCGCAGCGTCAGGGGGTTCGCGGTCTCTTGGTCCCTTCGGCTAACGCTGCTGAGGCGTCCGTCGTTGAGGGACTTGAGGTGATTGCCATCGACAGTCTTACTCAGGCCGTAGCTTTTTTCACCGGTGCTACGGAGATGGAACCCGAGCGGTGTCGCATCGACGATCTGTTTCGAGAGCATGGCAACTACACCATCGACTTTGCTGACGTCCGCGGCCAGGAAATGGCCAAACGAGCCATGACCATTGCTGCAGCGGGCAATCACAACCTTCTCATGCTTGGTCCTCCTGGCAGTGGAAAGACGATGCTGGCCAAACGGGCTGCGACAATTCTGCCTGAGTTGTCGGCCGAGGAGTCCATCGAGACTACGCGCATTTACAGCGCCGTCGGCCGCCTCCCCTCCGGTCAGCCGTTGTTGGCCCAGCGGCCGTTTCGTGCGCCGCACCATACGATAAGCAACGCGGGATTGGTTGGGGGCGGATCGACCCCCTCGCCAGGGGAAATCAGTTTGGCGCACAACGGCGTGTTGTTTCTCGACGAACTCCCAGAGTTCAACCGACAAACGCTCGAAGTGCTTAGACAGCCTCTGGAGGATGGTCACGTCACCATCAGTCGAGCGCTCACGTCGACACGATTCCCCGCCAGCTTTATGCTGATCGCTTCTTTGAATCCCTGCCCTTGCGGCTATCGCAACGACACGCGTCGCGAGTGCCATTGCTCAGTTGCCCAGGTCGAGCGCTACATGGCCAAGATAAGTGGGCCGCTGCTAGATCGAATCGATCTCCATATTGAAGTGCCCGCCGTGGGCTATTCGGAGCTGAGCGCCTCTGCTGATGGGACCAGCAGTCGAGATATGCGCTCCCGCGTTTCCGTTGCACGCGAGGTGCAGAATCAGCGATTCAAGCAGTCAGCCAGTCGCACGAACGCCCACATGACTTCCCGCGAAGTCCGTGAGTTTTGCAATCTTCAGACACACGCAGAAGACTTGCTCCGAGAGAGTGTCCATCACTTGGGGCTCTCCGCTCGCGCACATGACAAGGTGCTGCGCGTCGCTCGTACGATTGCCGATCTTGAAGAGAGTCCTGCAATTACTCCTGAGCATATTAGCGAGGCAGTCAACTATCGTACACTCGATCGAAAGCTGTGGTCATGATTTCATCCCTCTGCCTTCGCAGGTCTCTCTGGCGATGTGGAGTCAGTCGCAGGTTCACGGAAGAACAAAGCGAACAAGAGGGTTGCTCCCAGGCTTATTGCCAAGGGAATCAACCAAAGCTTGTGCCAGTCGTAAGGGGGGGGCGACACACCCTCTGGCGTAAGCAAGCGAGCCTGAGCAAACTGCGCCGCAAAAGCACCTACCAAATGCCCCAATCCGCTAGTCGCCAGCATATGCACGCCTTGCGCTGCAGCCCGAGCGTCGCGATCGGCAAGTCGGTCAGCGTACAGCTGTCCGGTCATGTAGACGAAAGTAAAACATGCCCCATGCACCAAGATCGCAGGGTAGGTGACCCATAGCCCGAGACTCTCGTAACTGGCAAGCAACCAGAAACGGATCGCCCACGCAAGCGAGCCGACCAGAAACAGCCGTCTCAAGCCAAACCGAACGAGGAGCAATGGCAAGGCGAGCATGCACCCAATTTCAGTCAGTTGCCCTAGGGTGAGTTTTGCGGCGGCGTGCTCGAACCCCGTATGATTCATGAACGGATTCACAAAGCTGTTGTAGAACTGCGAGGGCGCCACGGCGATGACGGAGACGGCTATGAAGATGAGGAACTGTCGATTTCGCCAGAGGTTCGTTCCTCCAGCCAGCGCTCGCCAGCCAACTTGTGCCTGTCCAAGGGCTGGGGTGGCGGGAAGCGTCAAGCAATAAAGTGCCAGGGCTGCGTGAACGACCGCCGCGATTTTGAGAGGGACAAGCGTTGCTTCGATCGAGTGGCCCACAACTTCTTGCCACACGAATCCTACCAAGACGCCTGCAGCGACCCAGCCCGCAGTGCCGACTGCCCGGATGACGGGAAACTGTCGATCCACATCGGGTAGATGTCGTAGGGCCAAGCTATTGGATAAGGTGATCGTGGGGACGTACGCCTGGTAGTAAGTCAGCAGGGCGAGGTAGAAAACAATCTGGTTCCTCGCGCCGCACATGGCAATCAAGCAAAGTACGCACGCTGCGTGCAAGATCGCCAAGAGCTTCTGGGTCGAGAAGTAGCGGTCCGCGATCACGCCTAAGACAGCAGGCGCAAGTAGCCCGCCGAGCGCTCCGGTTGTGGCCGCTAGGCCGATGAACCCGGGGCTGAACATACCCGATCCAGCATCGCCAGTGTTACTACCGATGAAGGTATTGACCGTTACTGACCAAAGGCCAAGCGTGCCGTATTGCATGAGCATCATGCACGACAGCCGAGGTAAGACCAGCGCCTGCGATTGTGTCGCTGTGGAGCCGCCGTCTGATGACGATTTTGCGGCCATTGAGGATTCGCATGGTGGGCGGCAGGGGCGGTATCAAGTGACGGACGTCAGCTTGCGAAGTAAGCTTTCCTGTTGCAGCTCGGCGTACAACAGCAGGGCCGACCGCGTTGGATCAATCGGTTCGGCCAGCAACAGAAAAGCCTCTGCGTCAGCAGAGGCTTGACCAGTGTGCCCGGTCGCAGTGACCACAAGCGGGCGATGTTTAGGCCCCTCTTGCAGCATCGGAATTGCTGCAAGAGAGCCTAAGTGGAGGATACCGGGCTCGAACCGGTGACCTTTTGGCTGCCAGCCAAACGCTCTCCCAACTGAGCTAATCCCCCGTTGCTTGCCTCTTGGCGACGCAAACCAGACCCGTAGAAATACCACCCAAATAAGCAGTTGTCAACGGGACCACCTCTTCTTGCAAGGTTCCCCGACACGCTACGGCATCAGCGAATGGAAGACCAACAAGCTTCGAACGATCGGGCAGTGAAGGGGCGACGCTGGCGCTCGCTGATCCCAGGGGTACTGAAGACGACGCTGGGTCTAGGGCTGGTGAGTTATCTGTTTTGGAGGGCCCAGCAAGAGCAGGCGTTCGCCGACTTGCTCAACGAAGAGAAAAACTGGGCGGCGCTTGGCTTTGCCTTTGTTTTGACCACGGTAGCGGCGCTGCTGAGCTTTGTCAGATGGTTCATGGTCACCCGAGCGGCGGACCTTGACATTACTCTTCCCGAAGCCATCCGCATTGGAGCACTCGGGTACGCACTGAACTTTGTTGGACCAGGCGCGATAGGTGGTGACCTCTACAAGGCCGTGGTCGTGGCGCGAGGTCAGCCAGGTCGCCGTGCCACCGCTGTAACGACGCTCCTGATTGATCGATTGACGGGCCTGTTGACCATGGCGCTCGTTGCGAGCGTTGGCATTATGCTACTCGATACCGAGCGAGCAAATTTGACGGCAGATGCTCGTTACGCCTGCAACGTCACAATGTTTGTTGCGGCAACTGGCCTGCTGGCCACAGGTTTGATGATGCTGCCGGGCGTCGCGGGGACCTGGCTGAGCAATCTCGTACAACGCATCCCGCTGGTAGGTAGCTTGTTGCGAGAGCTTGTCGACGCGTGGGGTATTTATCAACAGCGTAAGCGATGGCTCTTGGCGGCAGCGGCCGTTTGCTTAGTTGTCGACTTCTTGCTTGTAGCCTCTTTCTACTGTGTCGCGATAGGCTTGCCCTTCGCGGCGCCAAGCTTTCTTCATCACACGATTATCGTCCCGATCGAACTCACAGCAGCGGCGCTCATTCCCACACCGGCGGGCGTCGGCGCCAGGGAAGCTGCCGTGGCGTTTCTCTATCAAGGGTTCGGTTACGACTTTGCCCAAGGTGCGTTGATTGCGTTCGGGCACGGGCTCACCATGCTGGCCGTAGGCGGCTTAGCGGTGTCCTACTATTTGTCGCGAAGGGCTAGCATCCGTGCCGCGTTGGCTGGAGCAGATGGCCAAGCCACTTCAACTTGAGTATGAGCACTACGGAGTCACTGGGTTTTCGTTGACCAAGAGGCGACCGCTGTTGTCCTGGTATGCGGGCGATTCGGCTAGGTCCTCCACGTCACAATCGATCAGTGACAATTGGCCTACGGAATCGGTGCGGACTTGGAACCGACCATTGTCGTAGAAGTGGCAGGCCTCAGCACGAACCTCACTAGCCCCTCCCACGCTCAGACCGCTACGTCCGTTAGCGCGACAATCGAGGTTCCGCAAAGTGCAATCCTGAACAAGTTCGTGGGCATTGACGCCATCTTGTTGGAAGCCCTGGATCACAAGACCTTCGATCACCACCTTCTTGGCATTGTACAGCGTGATGCCGGTCTGCAGTCCCGAGTGGCGCAAGCCGTAGCTATCGGGCAGTCGGCTGGGGTCTGTGCGAAAGAGAATAGCTCCATCGATCAACGCCCACTCTAGCGGGTTGAGTCCCTGTCCCCCGCCACGGATGGACGTCAACTCCACATGCTTGAGTGGCTTGCCATTGAGAAAAAGCTGCTGGTACGCCAGCCGCGTGGGGCGGAAGAAGAAAACGTCGTCTTGATAGTGTGTCCACGCACCACTTGCCGCACTCACCGTGCCATCGAGCACCGCCCCGTCGCTGGTGATGACGAGTGGGCGTAACGAATTGCCGCGCAGGCGTGAGCCACTGATCGCGATCTGCTCGCGGTAGGGCTCTGGCGTTTTCGCAATGACAATTCGATCACCCGGCTGGGCGAGGCAGAGAGCTCGATTGATCGTCTGGACAGGACCATAGCCACCGTCGGGAGCTGCGGCGTTGCCAACGGGGTCGTCTGATCCGGTCAAATTGTTGACGAGAATCTCACGACCGAGAGTTGAAGAGCAGGGGAAAGTACCGATAGCGAGCAGCAGTGGCAGCATTCTTTGCATGGCCGTACCTCCTCCGGGTATCCGCCAAGGTGGCTAGAGCGCAGATACCGATAGCATCGGACAGTGGGGGAGGAGTCTTCAGCCGACCCTTCTGCTGAACTCAGAAGGGGTGGGGACAGGCAGCGTGCTAGCTGCGGCGGTCCCGAGTAACCCGGGCCAAAGCCACAGCGGATTGCTGGTCGAAGCGATAACGCATCAGTCCCATGACGCTGAGAAGTGCGACCAGGCCAACTACCAAGACCATGGCAGCTGGTTCCGGTACGGAGGCAGCCTCGGGCTCTTGCACAGACTGGGTTGCTAGCAAGGACTGTTGCCACGCTGCGTAGTCAGACTGATCAACGACCCCGTCTCCGTTAAAATCATCCTGGAGAAACGGGTCGGCGGGGAACAGGGCGTCCGATTGACTTGTTTGAGTTTGCCCAGCAGTTGAGGGCGTCGTCGTGGCCAACCCTTGATTTTGAGTCGTCGCAGCGACTTGAGCCGCCTCTGCCTGCGCGAAACCGGGGTAGCTGTTCAGTACGGCTAGACTCCAAGCCGTTGAGACGAGCAGCGCTGCAAGTGGGCGCGTCATGGTTGCTAATCCTAAAGTTGCCAATCCTAAGCCAGTGGTGCCGCAGAGAATGCCATCCACCTCCTCATCCATCACCCTTGAGCCTAGGCAAGGATGGACGGCAAGTCAATCTTTTTGTGCGGTACGGGACTGGACTTGGCGTGATCCGACGGAGACCAGTTAGAATACTGCTGATATGGCAAACCAATCTCGGCAAATCTTGGGTGCGCTCAACCTCTTGATGCGTTTTTCTCGGGGACGGGCCTCTTTGCCTTGGCTCTTGGTCTTGGGCTCCTTATTGCTGGGCTATGTGTTTGCCCGGCCTGTATTGGAACGCTCGTTGGGCGTTTCTTTGCCGAGCCTGGCGAGTGAATCGGGCATCGAGCCCATCGCGGATAGCCTTCCGAGCGAGGCGCCTTCCTCGGCGCCAGCCCGCCGCGGCTCTTCACAGGTGCCTGTCGTACCGCAGCTCAAGGACCTTGGCCGTGAGGTGTATCAATCGCCCGCGGGGCTGATCTATACGCGTGGCAGCCAGCATGGCCATCGACTGAAACACTTGATGGCGCATGCCAAAGATCAGCCCCAACGCCCAGGTCAGCACGGCGTATTCGATAGTGACGATCCAAGTGAGGTCTTGCAGATTGTTGACGAAGCCTACCGCCAAGCACTCGTTGGCCAGCGGACCGCCGTGGATCAAGAAGGCGAACGCAAGGTCTACACTGTCAACTTGGGGCGACGCATTGGGTACATCGGCGGGCAATCAGGAAACCGCCGTGGCAATCCCGCCGCACGACATGTCCGACTCGTCGTCCAGGGCAAGAACCTGATTACTGCCTTCCCCGTCACACCCTAGACGACGGGCTCAAGGAGTCTACCCGATGAGCGAACGCAGCAAACGCATGCTCTTTGTTGGCTTTTGCCGGCTGTGCGGCACCGGTCCGCTAGGATTGCGACGTTGTGGACAATGCCATGAGATTGTGGTCCTTTGCGATGAATGCGACGCGGTGTGGACCGATGCCGATTTTTCGCGCAACCCCGTGCTGACGACGGATCCCGCGCTGCCGTGCCCTACCTGCTCGGCATCGCTCGTCGAGTTGCCATCCACCTGGGCGAAGCGCCATGAGGTCGACTCATGCGAGTGGCTAGCGACGGCCCTGCGCGGTGGTGTCGTTGAACTGCAAGAGGGTGAGCCGTTCGCCCCTGAAGGACCTGAGCCAACCGACGAACCGCTGGATGCAGGCGGGTGAGGCTACGCGCTCCGAATCAGGTCACCAATTGCCCGTGGTTCGACCGAAGTTTTTGCAGATGTGGGCGATCTAGTATCTCAAAAGGGCTGGCGAGTTCCTGCCAAGATTCGCCACGCTGCTCGATAAACTGGTCGTTGATTTCGCCCAGCCGCCGGCGAGCAAGCTTTAGATACTCAATCTTGGTGGGATCCAGCCCCATGATGCGGGCGATGGTGGCGTCCAGCGCTGGTACATCCACTCCCACGGCGACGATGCCCATCGGCTTCATGCTTCCCAGGATCGGCCCGTCACCTTCCATGCAATCGATGCCGTCAGCAATTGCAATCACGCGAGGTAATGTCGCGTTGATGTCTGCGACTGTCTGCGGGATGCCGTTATGATGGAGTACGTTCTTGGGCCAGCCGTACTTGATACCGGGCAGCACGCCATAGAGGTTCTTCATGCCACAGGTCAGGCCGACCCAGTGGTGGGTCTTCATCTTGGGCATCGATACGACAAGATCGGCTTCCAGTACAGATTGCGGGAAGTAGAGTCCCCGAAGCGGACTCAAGCGTCCACGGTTGCGACGCCATCCGGGAGTTTCGTAATTCAGATCGGCGAACTCCAAGTTGCCATCGCGGAGGGCTTCGCCAACTCCTGACTCGATCAGGGCGGTCTCGGTATCACGAACATGCCCCGGGGCCTCGCCCACAGTGACCTTGGCTCCCCAGCCGCGAAAGACTTCCGCCGCCGCGACGATCACGCTGGGATGCGTCGTCATGTGGGGAATCGCTCGCGACGGTTCTACCAAATTGGGCTTCAGAAGTACCCGCTTGCCTCGCATTGACTCGGGAACAACGCCGCTGGCGACAAGGCCATCGCGGATGGTTTGCACGATCGGCCCGTCGTAGCGTTGGCCTCGTGCGAGGAACACGGGCGATGGCGCCGTTGCCCAGTCGCGAGCGTAAGGCGCAACGACCAAACCTGCTGCTGCAAGGCCGCCGGTGGCTAGGGCAGTGCGTCGGTCGATAAGCGGTTCGGATTTTTTGGCTGGCTTCATCACAGCAGCGCGTTGGCGATCAGGGAAAGTTTGTAAGGGCTTTGCTCGTCCTTCGCTTTCTCGGTCAGCAGGGTGATCGCGGCGTTGGCGGCGTGACCGTGTGCTTTTAAACCCATCGTCGCATAGGCTAGTGACGCGGTTCCTAGCGGCCGTTCGAGACTTGCTTCCAAGTAATTCAGTGACGACGCGATTCGGGGGTCGGCGATCTCTAAGTCCGCCAGAGCCCAGAGCACCAAGCCGGTTGGCTGAACGTGTGGAAGGAGGTATTGGTCCAGCACGCGAGTGTTGCCGTAGTTCGCGCCGCCTGCCGGCAGGAGGCGGTCGACCAGCAACCGCGTTGCTTCGCGCGTGCGTGGATGCTCTTCTTGGCCGGTCGTACGCAGTGCGCGGACGAACAGGGCTGTAGGCTCTAGCCACGAGTGGGTGTCGGCCGCCCAAGACCAGCCTACGAGTGTGGTGTCGTGGCCAATCTCAGGCTTACGCTCTACAGTACGGCCGCGCGTAGAAAGCGCCCACTTCTTTGCATGCTGGACGTTGTGCTGGAAGCGATTGTCTGACGAGGCATGGTCGCTCTCCTGCCAGGCCAGCATCGCCAAACTGGTGGGCCAGGCGGGCTGCTGCTCCTGGAGGGTCACGCCTACGGAGCCATCCTTTTGTTGGCACTCGACAAGCCACTGACAGGCGCGTCGGGCTTCATCGATTCTCCCAGCCCGCGCAAGGGCAATTGCTCCCCAAGCTGTGGGCTCGGAAGCAGGGGGGGAGTCCGGCAGGTAGCCGCCAGGAAGTGCGCTACCGACTCGATTGAGAATGTCTTCCGTGATGCTCATGCAGCAAGACTATGTCGCGGAAAGGAACAGAAACTCGCTCAAGACGCCACCTGTGACTGTTCTTCGACCTAGAGTTGTGTGTCCTAACGGACGCGCATGATCTGACGGCCCAAAGAAATCTCCTAAGGTTTTTGACTTCGGCCAGAAGTGACCTAGTTTTCATGTGGAGGCGGAAGCAAGGGCCGTGAGAGCGTGCCGGAGCAAGCCTCCGACTTATCGCATCACTTATCCCTTGTTTTCGCTCACAGGCTTCCGCGTAACTGCGGGAGATTACAAGCCAAAGAGCCCGCTCGCGTCATCGTCCACGAGAAAGGCAAACCAGCTGCAAGGCTGGGACGCAAAGCCTAGGGCCACTGTCGGGGCGCCTCAGGGTGCTCCGGCTGGTGGTAGCCAGGTTGCCGATGGATGGGGGACACCGCCCTTGGGCGGTTAGGAACGGAAGCGCCTCGCGCAGGGTGATACGCAGGATCGTAATTTTTGCTTCGTTTGCGACGTTTGGTGGGCTCGCCAAGTCCTTAGGACGAGGTCGTCGCTGCGGGGCGTAAACCGAGAGTGAATCGTGAAAGCTCTCGACAACAAGTAGGACGCCGTCCGAAAGGCCGGCGCCCAGGCACGTGGAGGATACTCTTATGAAGAAGTTTGCAAAGAAGATGCAGCGGTTCCTCGCCTCGGAAGACGGCCCGACAGCGGTCGAGTACGCGGTGATGCTGGCTCTGATCGTGATCGTCTGTTTGACGGCGATTCAATCGATCGGCACCAATGCTGCCACGACGTTTAACAGCGTTTCGGCACAGCTTGGTAGCTAAGACGACTCGCCAGCACCGGATTCACCGGTAGTCGGCCGACCGGAAGTCGGTAGCGTTCTACTTGTTGTATGGAATACACAGTCGCCCCCCGTCGGCTTGCCCGGCGGGGGGTTTTTGTTGGATGTGGCTCGTGGCTTGTGACTTATGGTTCGCGAACCGTCTTTCGCAACAAACCACAGGCCATGAGCCACAAGTCACCTTTCCGCGTGCTAACTTTGCGCAGCGAGAGTGACCTCGCCCCCATTGCGGGTTCTCCACAACACAACGATTTTTCCGGATAGCGTCATGTTTGACCCCTCGCAGCTAGCGACCGCCTTTGTAGAGAACTGGCCTGTCTGGTTCGTTACCATCACTCTCGTTGTGGCTGCCGTCATCGACGGTCTGCAGTTGAAGGTACCAAACTGGATTACCTTCCCCATGATTGCTAGCGGCTGGGTTTATAGTGCCGTGCTGAGTCCCTACGCCGGCTGGGAAGGCTTGATGTACAGCCTGATTGGCACGGCCGTGGGTCTCGCCCTGCTATTGCCTGCCTATGCCATTGGTGGCATGGGAGCCGGTGATGTGAAGCTCATGGCGGGCGTTGGCGCCTGGGTTTGGGGGGTTACGACGCTCTATGCCTTTGCTGCCTCGGCAGTGATCGGTGGAGTCATCGCTGTGGCAATGGTCGTGTTTCGCAATGGCTGGCAGAAACACCATGGTCAGTTCTGGATGATCTGGAACGAAATCCTCACGGTAAAAAATCCCGAGGCGCTCGCAGAGATTGCTGCAGAGCGTAAGCCTCGGATGATGCTGTTGCCCTATGGCATTCCCATCGCCATTGGATCAATCGCTTACTTTGCTTGGAACGGCATGCTGGTTTGAGCTGTTAGCCGCCGGATCGGCATGGGTAAGTGCTTGCTAGCAAGGCGAGCCAACGGACAACCGCCGATAGCCCCTAAGTTTCCTGGACCGGATGCGCCGGTCCTGCCGAAGAAACCGACGGGGCCGGCAGAGCCGACGCAGCTCGACGTATTCAGGCTGCTGGTGTGCCAGTCCCCGGTTTGATCGTCGCCAACCTGGTGCGATGCAAACCTCAACCAAGGTAGAGGGGTTTGATGAAGCCTAAATCCTTACTTTTGCTCGCCCTGGCTGGCGGCTGTGGCCTGGTTGCCTCGATTGGCATTAGTCAGGTCATGGACAAGAACGCCCAGCGTGGTCCCACGTTGGAGACGGCTCCCATCTACGTGGCTTTGCACAACATCAACCTGGGCGATCCCATCGATGCCTCGATGGTGTCTCTCATGGAGTGGCCCAAGGATCGCATTCCGCCCGGTGCCATCACGCAACTCGAAGACTTGGAAGGCCGACGTCCCCGGACGAACATCATCCAGGGTGAACCTGTGCTGGACGCCAAGCTCCTTGATCAAGGGGAACACGCGGACCCGATCGCGCAGATTCCGGATGGCTATCGGCTGTCCACGATTTCTGTCAACGCCGAGAAAAGTGCCGCAGGTCTGCTAAGCCCCGGTGACAGAGTCGACGTGCAACTGTTTGTGAACCGCAACGAACGCGCCGGCATTGATTCGCCAACGACGAAGGTTATTCTCCAAAACATCCGCGTCTATGCTGTTGAGCAGGCAGTACAACGTGCGGCAGATGGTGGAGAAGCTCGCACGATTCCTAAGACGGTTTCGCTGGTGGTCACACCGCGACAAGCAAGCAAGATCGACTTGGCCCAGAACTTAGGCGCGCTGAGCC
Source organism: Lacipirellulaceae bacterium (assembly GCA_965263315.1). Classification (GTDB taxonomy): domain Bacteria; phylum Planctomycetota; class Planctomycetia; order Pirellulales; family Lacipirellulaceae; genus JBCCQL01. The sequence goes on from CBDHGZ010000004.1 coordinate 793,105, forward strand.
TGATTCCTCGCAACCCGAACGACGAGCTATCAACGAACACAGCTGAGATTACTGCGTCTGACCTGTTCGATGAGACCAATTCAAAGAACAGTCGTGAAAAAGAGCAGAACCGTGAGGCTGCCGAAAAGACCAAGGAAGACAAAGGTGGCTTCTTCGGCGGGTTGGTGAAGATGATGAAGAGTGCGGCAGAGAACCGCCCGCCTTTTGAGATGGAGTTGGTCCTTGCAGATGAAGTTACGGTGCTGGAATTCGATCCAAGCACCGGCAAGCCGCTCCGTAAGCCAGATTCTGAGAAGGAATCGTTTGGTCCAGCAGCGCCGGCGGCGCCGCAGCCAACGCCTGCAGGCGACGCACCAGCGGACGATTTTCCGATCGACTTTGGCGAGGATGGCTGACGGACACGACGGGTGGCCTCGTTAAGCTGCCAGCGAAGTGGGGAGAGACCGACGACGGGCGAGGGAACGCCCGACGCACATTTTGGGGGGACCGCCGGGTAACCGGTGGCGCCGGCGCCCGCTAGGCGTCGACACATGAGGAAGTACAAGGATGTACAAGCCCACGACGGCCTACTCTGACGCGCCCTTGGCGTCGCGTTGTCTGCTTCTAGCGGCCCTTGCTGCAGCAGTTACTGTGCAGGGACCGCGGTTGGCCGAGGCGCAGATCATTGCGTCGAGCCAATCGGTGATTCAGAAGATCAGCAGCCCCAATGAGAAGTTGGAGCTCACAACCAACACCAGTCGCATTCTCACGCTCGAGAAGCGGATTCCTCGCGTTCAGGTCAACAACCCTGAACTGCTGTCGGTGACGCCACTCAGTGCTACACAGGTACAGATTTCAGCCAAGAAAGCTGGTGTGACGGCAATCAATCTGTGGGATGAGGACGGCCAAATCCATGCGGTTGATGTCTTCATCTACGGCGATGTGCGAGAGCTTGAGCACGCCTTGAAGACCCAGTTTCCAAACTCCTCGATCCGCGTCTATCGCTACAGCAATGCCCTGGTGCTGACTGGCTTTATCGATCGACCGGACTATGTGACCCCTATTGTTGACCTTGCTCAAGACTATTCTCCCAAGGTGATCAACAACATCAGCGTTGGCGGTGTCCAGCAGGTGTTGCTCAAGGTGAAGGTGTTCGAGGTCTCGCGAACGAAACTCCGACAGCTGGGAACCGACTTCTCACTGCTTAGCTCCTCGGGAGGCTTCTTCACCTCTGGTGTGAGTGGGTTGATCTCCAACACCACAAACGGAGCTCCCGGCGCCATCCAGACGATTGCCGATTCCGGTGGCCAAACGGTTGAGTTCGGAATCGTCAACGGCACCGAACAGTTCTTCGGACTGCTGGATGCTCTTCAAGAGAACAGTCTGGCCAAGATTCTTGCTGAGCCGAACATCGTGGCGGTGAGCGGTCGACCTGCTCAGTTTAACGAAGGTGGCGAAATCCCTATCTTGATCCCGCAAGGCTTGGGGCAGATATCCATTGAGTACAAGAGCTTTGGCACCCAGGTAGATTTTCTGCCCATTGTCCTGGGCAATGGGAACATACGCCTCGAGGTGCGGCCAAGAGTTAGCGATTTGGATGACTCCAATAGCGTGAACATCGATAACATCTCGGTGCCAGCTTTGACCGTCCGCGAAGTGGATACCGCAGTCGAAATGAAGGCAGGGCAGACTTTTGCGTTGGCCGGTCTTATCCAGCGCCGTACTGAGTCGGTCAACCGAGGCTTGCCCTATCTGAGCGATGTGCCAGTCCTGGGTGTTCCTTTCCGACGGGTCCAAGAAGAGGTCAACGAGATCGAGCTGCTGATCCTAGTGACTCCGGAGTTCGTCGACGCCTTGGAACCACACGAGGTACAGCCGTGCTATCCGGGCGCGGGGACGATGTCGCCCGACAACTGCGAACTGTACTTTGGCGGTCACATCGAAGTACCTAACCGTTGCAACCAGTGCGCTCAGTGTGAGTGTGTTCCGACCCACGGCCACGAGCCGTGCTGTCCTGGCCAGCCATTGGGTGTAGATCGAGTTAAGGGGCACTACAGTGGCCACGCCTACGATGGAGCCGTTCACGGGCCAGGCGACTATGGCCAGCCCATGATGGCTCCTGGCGCCTACCCCGCGGGGGTTGACTCGGAAGCTGTCGGTCCCGTGCCGACGGGACCCGCGCTGCCGGGAGCTACGGTCGCGGAGCCAATCTCGGTTGAAGTCACTCCGAGGGGAGCATCGCCAGGTCCCACGGCTCCGCGCCCAGGCCCAGCGATCACTCCGCAGCAGCAACACGGCGAACTGCACATGCCGTCCGCGCCCATGGGACTCACGCCCGGCGGGGCTGCCGGACGGGGAACTGCTAGACCGCAGACGCAGGGTCCCACGGTTGGAGGGCCCGCTTTTGGTGCGGCTTCGCCAGCCACTGCCGCACGCAACTACACCGCTAGCCGCCGGCCAACTTACCAGCGCCATGCTTCCAGGCCCTACAGCCGGCCTGCAGTTCCGGCCGGCCGCCCGCCCGCGGGTCCGGAAGGACTGATTGGACCGGTTGGGTACGACGCTGACTGAGCGATCCTCACCCAGCAGACGCGGCATGTCCGTTCGTGAGCTACGCTCAGATAGCCTATCGGTTGGATAGGTCTATAGCTGCTCCGCACCAGCGTAAGCGACACGTCCCCAAATTGCCCTAAAGATGTCCAACGTCCTGAGACTCGCCATTGTCGACCCCAATGACGCCACACGCGAGGCGCTCAAGGCGACGTTGCTTGGCTTAGAGACGGTTTGGCTTGAAGCTGAGTGCTCGCGTTATGCTTTCTTCAAGGACGTCCTTGAGCAGACGAATCCAGATGTGGGATTCGTCTCCATGGATCAGGACCCTCAGCAAGCGGTCTCGCTGATCGAACAGATTACCCGTGAGAAGCCGGACGTTACCCTTCTGGTGGCTAGCAGTTCGACCGACGGCAATCTCATTCTACAAACGATGCGAGCCGGGGCCAAAGAGTTCCTTACTCAGCCTCTGAAGCCGGAGGATCTCGCTGCCGCTTTGCAGCGAGTTTCGCGCGTTCGCTTTGGTGAAGGCAGCACCTCCAGTCGTGGCTGCAAAGTGATCGCGGTAAACGGCGCAACCGGCGGGGTTGGCTCCACGAGCCTCGCAGTTAACTTGGGATGCGAACTGGCCGCCGACCCAGCAAACTCCGTGGTGCTGGTCGACCTCGACCTCACGCTTGGGGACGCCGATGTCTTTCTGGATACGATTCCGGAGTACACGCTCACGGACGTCGCGCAGAATATCACGCGACTCGACTTTACCCTACTAAAGCGGTCGCTTACCAAGCATACGACAGGTCTCTATTTGCTACCGCGTCCGGTTCAGCTGGAAGATGCCCAACTCGTCAGCGCGGAAGACCTACAGCGAGTGATCGGGCTCCTGAAGGCGACTTTCACGCACTTGATCATCGACTGCTCGAAGGCCTACTCGGAGATTGACATGCTCGCCATGCGATCAGCCGAGGAAGTATTGATGGTCACGCAACTCGACTTGCCTTGCCTGCGTAACGTTGTCCGACTGATGATGTCTTTTGAGCAGTCGGGCGAGCTACATGAAAAGGTGAAGATCGTCGTAAACCGCGTGGGGCAGGGTGGTTCGTCCATCAGTATCAAGAAGGCGGAAGACACGCTGGGTAAAGAAGTCTTTTGGCAGGTGCCAAACGACTTCAAGACCATGATTGAAGTCCGCAACAACGGCGTACCCCTTCTGCAGCAGGCGCCCAAAGCGGCCATTACGCAGTCGGTTTCCCAGCTGGCTGCCACGCTTACAGGCAGCAGCACGGTCGTTACGCCAGGCGACATCGCCGGCAAGAGCCGCAGTTGGCTCGGTTTATGGGGCAAGAAGCCCGTGCCGAGCGAAGAGCCCACCGGTTAAGGCCAACCGGCTGGCATTCTGAACGAGTCGCTCTAGCGACTCCGCCCAGGACGACTCGTCCGGATGATCGGCAGAATCGGTAGCGCGTGACCTTCGCGCTGTTTCTTTGACGCACTGCGCACCTGCTGAGCTACGTTTCAGCAGACGGAAACCTGCGCGCTGCGGTTACTCGGTGGCTGATGCCTCGATTCCAGAGCCGCTGAACGCTTCTAGCCGAAACCACATGAACTCCGATGACGAAACTCCCAACAGGACCGGCCGCCCTCTCTCAGAAAGAGAAGGAAGCTGAGTTTGAGAACATCAAGCGACGGATTCACACAAAGCTGGTCGACAAGCTCGACCTGTCTCGTGTGGGAGAGCTGGAAGGGGATACCCTCCGGCGGGAGATTCGGCTCGTCGTGGAGCATCTGTGCGATACGGAGGATACATTCCTCAATCGCAACGAGCGCGACCGTCTGGTCGAAGAGGTGCTGGATGAAACCTTCGGTCTGGGGCCGTTGGAACTACTACTGAAGGATCCGTCGATTTCGGAAATCATGATCAACGGACCGAAGCACGTGTTCGTTGAGAAGAGCGGCAAGTTGGTGCTAACCAACGTCGTGTTTCGCGATGACAAGCACTTGATGCAGATCATCGACCGCATTGTCTCTCGCGTCGGTAGGCGTGTGGACGAAGTCTGTCCGATGGTGGACGCCCGCCTGCAAGACGGCTCGCGTGTAAACGCGATTATTCCGCCGCTCGCCCTTGACGGTCCCACGATGACGATTCGTCGCTTTGGCTCGAATCCGCTGAAGCTTGAGGACCTGTTGAACTACAAGAGTATGACCCCGGAGATGGTCATGCTGCTGGAAGGCGCCATGAAGGCCCACCTGAATATCGTTATCTCTGGTGGTACTGGCTCCGGTAAGACGACTTTGCTCAATACGTTGTCCAGCTTCATCTCGAATGAAGACCGGATCGTCACGATCGAAGACGCCGCCGAATTGCAACTGCAGCAGGATCACGTCGTAAGGCTGGAAACTCGCCCCCCGAATATTGAAGGCAAGGGGCGCATCAGTGCAACGGACTTGGTGAAGAACTCCCTGCGTATGCGGCCAGACCGCATCATCATCGGTGAGTGTCGTGGCGGCGAGACGCTCGACATGCTCCAGGCCATGAACACCGGCCACGATGGCTCACTGACCACGTGTCACGCCAATACGCCGCGTGACGCGATCGCCCGTATCGAGACGATGGTGATGATGGCTGGCTTCGAGATGCCCGTCAAAGCGATGCGAACCCAGATTGCGAGTGCGGTTAACCTGATCGTCCAGGCAAACCGGCTTCAAGGTGGACCGAGAAAAGTGACCCACATCACGGAGATTCTCGGCATGGAGCAAGACACCATCGTCATGCAAGACATATTCCGATTCGTGCAAGACGGCGTCGATGAGAACGGCCGGGCCATTGGTCATTTTGTCTCAACTGGCATTCGTCCGTCGTTTATGGATCGGCTGGAACAAGCAGGAGTGCGTCTCCCTGCAAGTACCTTCCGTGAGCGAGTGATGATGCGCGATTAATGCTGCGGTTTTGTGGCCGTGGGTGATCGCCAATCGATTAGGCGTCGCCAAGGTAGAGGAAATCAACAGCGGATAGCAACCAGTCAAGAGCTACTACGGCATGACTCCTTGGATCATTTATCTGTGTGTGTTTGGTGGCGTCACCGCCCTGATTGTGGCGCTGGCGGCTATCATGCGCGGCGATCGTGACGCCGATGTCGAAGCGCGCCTGAGCGAGCTGACTGGTGGGAAGAAGACTGGCCAAGAAGGCGGACCGGCAGGGCAGAGTGACCTGATGCAAGCGGCTTACGACCGCGGTGCCGGCACGTTTGAGCAGTCCATTGCCAAGTATCTGAATCTCAAACTGATGTTTGAGCAGGCAGACGTTAGTTTCACGGTCAGTCAGTTTCTGATGGTCTGCGTTGGCTGCGCTGCCGTGGGGTTTGTGCTGCCAACGTTTGCAGGCTTGCCAGTAAAGTTTGCTCCCTTCATTTGCGCTACATTCGTCTTCATGCCGTTTGCTTGGCTGATGATGAAACGCAAGAGTCGCCTCAAGAAGTTCGCTGCGCAGCTTCCCGAGGCCCTGGAGTTGGTGGCCAGAGCTCTGCGGGCGGGCCACAGTTTGGCAGCGGGATTCAACCTGGTTGCCGAGGAAATGTCCGCGCCAATTAGCAAAGAATTTAGCCGCACGTTTGAAGAGCAAAACCTGGGCATGCCCATGGAAGAGGCGCTTGAGAACATGACGGAGCGCGTACCAAACCTTGACTTAAAGTTCTTCGCCACGGCGGTCATTCTTCAAAGGCAAACAGGTGGCGACTTAGCCGAGATCTTGGACAAGATTGGCCGCCTGATACGCGAGCGTTTCCAGATCTGGGGGCAGATTCAAGCCCTCACAGGCGAAGGAAGACTCAGCGGCATTGTACTACTGGCGCTGCCGCCGGCGCTGTTCGCCGTCGTTTACAAGATGAACCCCGACTACCTGATGCTGCTTTTTACCGATGACCTTGGAAAGAAAATGCTCATCGGAGGAGTCGTCATGCAGCTGTTAGGAGCCGTGGCTATCCGTAAGATCGTGAACATCAAGGTTTAAGGCATCTGCGACAGCCACGCCGAGTGCTTAACGCCCTCAGTTATCACCAATTGTTGAATCCACCTGACTTGAGAAAATGATACTTGCCTTCATTAGCAGCACGCTGGCAACACAACTCGCCATTTTTGGCTGTGTTGCGGCTTTGATGTGGGGCTTGTTGGAGTGGTTCTCCGGAGGAGAGCAGTCCCGCGCTAGCGAGCGACTCGACGAACTCCGCGCGCCGCGCACTCGCAAAGGAGACGGCGCTAAAGGAACAGGCAAAGTCGCCAAGCTGCTTGAGCAGGCATCGCCCAAGCTAGCCGCCCCGCTGCAGCCCAAGACGGAGCAAGAGGTTGGCAAGCTGAAAGAACGTCTCCAGCATGCTGGCTTTCGAAGCGAATCGGCTCAAAGCATTTTTCTCGGCTGCAAGTTCATCCTGTTGGTGTTGGGATTCTTCGCAGCAGGCGGTTCCTTGGCCATGATCCGGGGCTTCGATCAAAAGACGGGCATGATGACCGTCGCGGTCGCCGGGCTGATGTTCTATATCCCGGATGTCGTGGTCTGGTTCTTCAAGAAGTCTCGCCAAGACAATATCTTCTTCGGTTTGCCAGATGCGCTGGACCTGATGGTTGTTTGCGTCGAAGCCGGCCTTGGACTGGACCAGGCGATGCGGAAGGTCAGCGAAGAAATGAAGAAGAGCTACGCCGTTCTGGCCGAAGAATTTGCGCTGTGCAACTTACAGCTCCAAATGGGTAGCCCCCGCAATGACGTCCTCCACGAGCTCGGCGCTCGAACTGGGGTCGATGATCTGAAAGCCCTGTCAGCCATTTTGATTCAGGCCGATAAATTCGGATCGAGCGTGGCTCAAGCGCTAAGGGTCCAAAGCGATTCCATGCGTACTCGGCGTCGCCAAATGGCTGAGGAAAAAGCGGCAAAGACCGCGGTGAAGCTGATTTTCCCTTTGGTCATCTTCATCTTCCCCGCCATCTTTATCGTGCTTGTTGGCCCTGCCGCCATCACCATGATCAACGAGATGTTCCCGGCGATGCAGGGCGCCCAATAAGCTGGTCGAGCGTCGCACTGCTAGCATGCGAGCGATGTATCGCATGCAGCTGGCAAAATGGGCGGACAGCGGTGGCTGAGACGGTTTCAACAGAAGTACCGCAGCCTTTCTCACGACCGGGTCGATATCTGTTTGCGTGACGGTGGATGGGGTAAACCCGAGTCTGGTCACTCTGATTTACTAGGTCATTGAGGTGGTAGCCGTTGCTGGTTGCCGTGGGAAGGGATTCAGCTATGCGGATTGCTAGCAAGGGATTGTTCGCGGTTGCCACGTTCTTGCTGCTGGCCAGTTCGGCCCAGGCGTTCTGGCTTGATGCTTTCTTTGACCACTGTCACACCGGTGCGCGCAAGAATGAACGCTGGCCTTCGCCGTACCTATGCGCGGATCGTCAGTACGCACATGCCCCTTTCGACGCCATGATCCGCAACGGGTGGCGTCGGCAAAATCTGCTGGGTGCCCATCACTTTAACGCGGACTCGACAGAGTTGACGCAAGCCGGCGAACTAAAAGTTCGCTGGATTATGACGCAGACCCCGCCAGCCTACCGCCGAGTGTTTGTCGAGAGGTCGCTCAATGAGGAGGTAACGCAAAACCGACTCAACACGGCCCAAGATTTTGCAACCAAGGCAGCGCTTGGTGGAGACGTGCCACGAGTCGCCCAAACGCATATCGTGTCGGAAGGACGTCCCGCGGCAACGGTTGACTTCGTCAACAGCCAGTTCCGCGACAACATGCGAACTCCCGTCCTACCGGCGGGAACTGTAGGGACCTCAAATTAATCGTTTGCTGGTCCCAGAAGTGAGGAGTGACAACGCCCCCTTTTCGAGACACTCGGCATGGATGCCGAAAAACAGCTGACCTGGCTCGTTCCAGGACTGTGTAGGGAGATACTGAACGTGCGAAACGCAACGATCCTGACAGCTGCTCTTTGCCTAGTGGCCTCGCAGGCAGCCTTCGCGGCTCCGCCGGTCTTGGGCGGGTACTCTGGCTCGGCCAGTCGACCCGCGCCTGCCAAGCCTTCAAGCACGTGGTCTTTGCCATCGCTAGGATCCGTGTTTGGCAAGGGGAAGAAATCCCTGCCCGCTCATTATGGGCAGCAGCCGCAGCGGAATGTCGCCCACGTCTTCAACCCGCAGCAGCCCAAAGCGTCTGGCTTCTCAGTGGCAGGGATGAAGCATGCGGTGATGAATAACCCCTTAGCGGATGCCATGAAACCGGGCCAGCAGACGCCAGCAGCGTCCCGCCCCCAGGATACGCTGTCTCTAAGTAGGCCAGTTGCCGGGCCTACGGTTGACATGCTCTTGCCAATGGCGGCTTTGGCCGAAAAGTCGGGTGATCTTGAAGCGGCGCGCGGACACTTCCAACGAGCAATCGCCATCGCTCCCACCAACACCAAGGCGCTTCGTCAGTATGGTCGACTGGAGGACCGCCAGGGGCGCCTTGCAGAGGCAGAGAAGCTCTATCGACAGGCGGTGATGGCTGATCCTACCAGTTCGGCTTCTTTGAATGATCTTGCGCTCTGCTACGCACGCCAGAACAAGCTAGAAGAGTCGGCGCAGACGTTGGCTCAGGCCGTTAGCATGCAGCCGGACAAAGCACTCTATCGCAACAACATCGCTAAGGTGTTGGTGGAGCTTGGTGACCTTGGCAAAGCCGGCGAGCACTTAGCGGCAGTGCACGGTCCGGTCGTGGCCAGCTACAACCTGGGACAACTGCTCGCCATGAGTGGCCAGACGGATGCGGCGATCGCTGCTCTACAGCAAACCATTGCCATGGACCCGGGCTTTGACGCCGCCCAAGAGGTACTAGCGACTTTGCGACAAGATGCTCCTGCGGCAAGCCCTTCGCCAGCCGCTACTGCCCCGCAGCTGGCGTCTCGTCCCGCGGTTGCTACGGCTCCGCAGCCTGTCGAGCCAGCACTGAGCCCGCAAGACGACAATGCTGGCCAAGCCATGCCCACACCATCGCCCAGCACCGTGGGCCCTTCTTTCCCTCGCCTCTTGCCACCCGTTGTTGGCAGATAATTTCGCAAACATCCGCCAAATGACGTACACTCGGAAACCCTGAGACGCCGTCGCCTCGGCGTTAGGTCTTTCCGCAAGTCTCCTCGCAAGTGGTGGTTCGTAGGTGATTCGTTTCGCCGAGACTGCTCCGTGGTACGCGCCCGGGGATCTGGTCGTCCACAGCCGGTACGGCTACCGGGGCGTCGTGGTAGCTGTCGATCCTCGTTGCCGAGCCGGTGCGTCTTGGTATCAATCGAACCGCACGCAGCCAGACCAGAATCAGCCTTGGTATCACGTACTCGTCCACGGCAGCGCACAGACTACTTACGCGGCACAGAGTAATCTACAGCCTGATCAGAGCGGCGGGGCGATCGATCATCCACTGGTCGCGGAGTTTTTTAGCAGCTTTGCCGATGGGCAGTACCATCGCAATGAGCAGACCTGGCCTGGATGGTAGTCCGACAGTCTCTTCTCGGTTCGGGGCTCAACTGAGCTACGTCATAGCCCGTTCGAGTTTCTTGGTGGCTTTTGTCGGGAAGAGAATCCGATCCAATTCCACGATGGCCTCATTTGAGGGTAGAATTGGCCATTTGCGCGGGTAACGCCACGATTGGGGTTCCGCTCGCGCGCTCTTTTATCCGGCAGTCGAGCACCAGCTTCGTTTCCAGACGCCATGAAAGTCCTCCTGTTTGAGCCCAGCATGTCGGGGCACCGGGCCGTATATGCAGCTCACCTGATCCAGAGCTGCGCCGAGCTACCCATCGAATTCGTCTTCGCCACCACGGACAAGGCGGTAGCGTCGGAAGAGTATCGAGTTAGCGTTGCTCCGCTTGCTAAAACTATCGACCTGGATGCCTCCTATGCTTGGCGGGCCCGCAACAGGAAAGAGGTGCCGGCGCAGTCGCAAAGGCAGTTGTTAGAGGCCATTGCTCGACATCAGCCTGACCATCTCTACGTTCCTTGGGGAGATGGCATAACGCAGCTCTTGGCCTTTCGTCGTCTCCGAGGGATGCTGGCGTGGTCACCCGAGATGGAAGCGGAGGCTGTCTTCCACCGCAGCAGTCAGTCTTACCCTTCTGGCACCCTTAGTGAGCGCATTAAGAAGCGAGGAAGTCGCTGGGCACTCTTGCGGTCTCCTTTTTCGTTGCATCACTTTGTTGACGTTCTCGAATACGATTGGTGGCGAGCCCACGGAGAAGGGCGAGCCCGTTTGCTGCCAGATCCGGTTGAGACTGAACAGACAGACAAGTCCACGGCGCGCCAGTTGCTCGGTATCCCGGCCGAAGGAAAATACATTGGCACCGTTGGGGCGATAGCGGCCAAGAAGGGTTGTTTAGAGATTCTCCAGGCAGTTGCTGAAGGAAGCGTCGCGCCAGATGTGAGAGTTCTGCTTTTGGGTGGGCATTCTGACGAGGTAAGGCAGGCCTTGAAGACGCGATTCGTAGAGCTCGTCGATCAGGGTCGAGTGATTTCAATCGATCGCTATGTTGAGCTTGAAGAACTAAACCGCGGGCTGGCTGCCATGGACGTGGTCTTCGTTGGCTACCAGGACCACGTTGGAATCGCAAGCGTGGTGCTGAGGGCAGCCGCCGCGCAGCGACCTGTCCTTATGGGGCACTTCCGCTGGGGCAAGCGAGTGGGCAGCGAGTTCAACCTCGGCTGGAACGTCGACTTTTCGGACCAACGGCAACTGGCGAAAACACTGCGGACTGCGCTCGGCCAGATCGAGGAGTGGGAGCCGTCTCAGGCGGGCCGGCTTCTTGTACAGTTTCACGAGTCTCAGAACTTCGGCGCGAGCCTAACCAGGCGCCTACGAGAGCGCCTTGGCGTGGGTCAGCATGCCAACCTGGTTCCGTGGGAGGACGTCCGCAAGGCGGACCAATCATCTCTCACTGCCTCTCCGAGCTGAAGCCGGCAGCTGAGCGGAAGAAGGCGTAGACCCGCGAGTACTTCACCAGCAAGACCAGCCCGCAAACTTTTACGATGCTGCCTGCGGGCACTTTCTTCCGCGAGAGGCTACCTATTGCCCGACGTAGCTTAGCGACCGGTGGGCTGATCATCCTGACGACTGATCGCACCGCACGAAATGGCGTCTTACGAGAAGAGTTCTTTGCCTTGTCCGCGTGCCCTCCACCATGACGTCTGGCCTGGCGCAAAATTCCACCAATCGAGTCGCGCGCGGGATGTCGGACGACCGCCTCGGGCAGGAAGGTGACGGGGAGTCCGCTACGATGAACTTTCTGGCCAAACTGAGTGTCGCCACCTGATTTGACTGTCGCATCAAAGACTCCGACCGCGTCCATTACGGCACGCGTTGTAAACATGTTGGCAGTCGCCGCGAAGTGGAGTTCCTCGACATTGGTCTGCTGGTCGAGGCCAAAGACCATGTCGTAGAGTTCCACGGCGTTAGGTTGATCGGGGTTCTCGGGAAAGATTTCGATGGCTCCGCCCAGTTGGCCATCGAACCCCGGTTGTTCCATTGCCGCAACGCCAGCCTCGAGCCAGCCGGGCGATGGAATGCAGTCCGAGTCCGTGAAAGCAAGCAGCTTGCCTTGAGCGACCTCCAGTCCACGATTCCGAGCCGCGTAAGATCCGGGCTGTGACTCCTCAGCCAGGCTGGCGAAGGAATACTCGGCTACCACTTCCATCGGCGGTTCGTCAGAGCCGTTGTCTACCACAATTACTTCGAAGTCGTGATGCGGAAGCGTTTGCTTAGCGAGCGCATCCAAGCAAAGCCGTAGTCGAGCGGTGTCGTTGTAGACAGGGATGATTACCGAAACGCGAGCCATAGAACCTGGGGCACAAGCTAGAGTCAATTAAGGCAACGAGAGGCTTCCGCTACTCATTTGGCAAACTTCAACAAAACATCTTCCAGCTGGGTCACCTGGTTCTTGGTTTCGAACGCGGAGATCTTTTCACGCCCCGCGGCGCCCATTGCCCTGCGCTCTGCGGGATTCAGCGCCAAGCGGGTCATGTGTTCGCCCATCTTCTGCCAGTCACCTTCTTCGCACAGCAAGCCAGTTTGCCCATGCGAGACCTGTTCAGGAATGCTGGCGTGCAGCGTCGACACAATGGGCAGCCCACTGGCGATGGCTTCGGCGATGGCCACGGGCCAGCCCTCTTTGTCGCCGTTGGCGGCAGTGACCGAGTGCTGCACAAAGACGCTTGCTCTCGCCAACTCGGCAACGACACGTTCGGGGGGTTGGTTTCCCAGGAACTCGACACGGTCTGCGACTCCAAGTTCGGAAGCCAGTTGTCGGCACTCGCCCTCCATGGGACCGCCACCTACCACGACGAGTGTCGTGCCAGGCGCCTGTTGCGCTACCATCGCAAAAGCCTGGATCGTCAGATCGGGACGCTTCTTACCGACCAATCGTCCCACAGCCAAGAAACGGCAAGGTTCGGCGCCAACGGCATCGGACGGCTGAAGCTGGTCAAACGGAGCGCCACAGGGGATCTTGAAGACACGATCCACGGGGGCGCCGTGTTCGACAAGCCAGTCCCGCATGTACTCTGCAACGACAACGAAGGCGGTTAGACGCTTGCAGGCCGAAATTAGCCGGCGACGGTAGCCAGCCTGTTGTAGCTTTCCGGAAAGATCCATTCCATGAAAGTGAGCGACCAGAGGGATTGAAAACGGCTCGAAGAGGGGCAGCACATGCGTGGCGAAAGTGCCAAACTGGGCCAACACGATAGAAGGCCGATCTTGCCTGATCTGTTCCGCCCACCATAAGGCTTCGCTGGGCGCTCCTCGGTACCCTCCGTAGTGGCGATTCCTCCATGATCGCACCATGAGAGCAGCTTTGCGTGAAACAAGCTTCTTGGGTGGCTCTTTCCTGCCTTCAACCGTCTTAATGGTAAACCCGGATGGCGGAAAGTCTTCGGGATTCGCATGCTCGTTGGTGCAGACCGTAACCCGGAGCCGTGACATTAACAGCGCTTGGCGGTACATCCAAACCTCGCTAGGCAAGCCAAATTGCCTGCAAGCGAACAGCAGATGAGGTTGGGTCTTGCTCAATGAAGGCGCCAGATCTTTGAGAGTAGGGGGACGCTATTGTTTTTGAGCGACCATAAAGTAACCGCTGGGAATCCGTTTGGAGCTTCTGTCATTGAGTCTCTTGCCAAACGGAGTCTTCAAGAGCAGTGAGGTGGTGTTTGTGGCCAGGGAAGTCATCAACATCTTAGCCACTGGGATCTTCGGTACCGACTTGCAGAAAATGTCGGTAAGCACAACCGGCGCGCCGCCGTAGCTCTCCAACACCAAGACGTCCATGCCGCAGTCGGTTGCCATCTTGGTAAGGGCGTGTTCGGTATAGCGGTAGTAGTCGTATGGCGTTTCATGGAGCCAATACATAAAGGGGACGCTAATGATGATCTTGCCAGATGGCTTCAAGACGCGGTGCATCTCTCGCCACAATGCCCAGGGTTCTGCGATGTGTTCCAGCACATCGGAGAGCAAGATGGTGTCGAACCGGTTGTCTTCAATGGGAAGCGGTTCGTTGAGGTCCGCACACTGATCGATATGGCTGGTTCCGTGGTTGGTGTTCTCCCAATCAACGCAGAAAACCGAGTCAACCAGGGGGCGATAAGCCGCATAGAAGGGCGCCTTGCCACAGCCAAGGTCTAGTAGGTCACCTCGGCAGTGTTCCGCTAAGTGGGTGTTGAAGGCCCCCGAAACACGAGTCACCATCAACCGCGAGGTTGGAGCAAGCGCTTCAGGGTCTCTGGATGCGAACAGCTTGCCATCTGCGTAGCCGTACTTGGAGGGACGCCACTGCTCTTCGTTCTGCATGAATGTAAGTGAATCGGTTAGGGGATGCCCGTATCGCGGAGGCTAAGCGGGGGACGTGGCGACTGCCCGCCTTAAGGCGGAAAGCCAGAGTGCATGCGGTAGCCATCCGCTGTGCAAGCTGTTCGCTAGGCTGGCGTTTGAGGGGGGGCGCTGGCTTGCTTGGCGCTAGCCATGCGCTTGTCGAGATAACGGCGACGCATCTGGGTGCGGAGTCGTCTGGTCACAGCGTTGTAGAGAGAGCCAACCAGCGGTCGTTTGGCTGGGCGAGGTTTCTTCTCATGCCCCGGGCGCTTCGTGACTATCGCATGCACATAGTCGCTTTCCTTCCAGATGTCGACGTACTCGCAAAGAGCCAATCGTCCGCCAACTCTTTCAGCGAGATCAAGCAGGTCCGGAACGGTGATTGTTTCGTCGACCACCTGCAAGCCTTCGGGGTTGTGTTCTTGCAGGTAAGCTTGGTGCATTTCAGAAGGGTACGTCATGACGATCGAGCCGCGATCTGAGAGCAAGCTACTCAAGGTCGAGTGAAACGCGGGCCAATCCGCGCGGGGCACGTGCTCGTGCATATCGACCATGATGATCATATCGAACTGTCCCTGGACAACGTTGTCAGCCAGGTTGGAGACCTGATAGCGAACACCGCTATCTCCGAACAATGCCGTGGCGGCTTCGATGTTGCCAGGGCTAATGTCCGCCGCGACGACGTCTAGTTTCGGGTGCTTCCGCTTGACCAGCATCGAGGAGACGCCCGCTCCGCAACCGATGTCCAACAGCGATGTCGTGTCTGGCCGGATAGCCGAAAGCACGCGCGCCACGGCCGCTTCAAAGCGTGGATTGCCGTGGACGAAGTCCTTAACGAGCCGCTTGTTGAACTCATCATAGAAGTCGGCGATCTCGGTTCGGGAGGGAGCATCGGCTTGCTCGGCAATCGCGGAGGTCGTGTCTTGAGTCATGGCGGCGCTCGAAAGTGGGGCGGCTTAGCCCGGCAGTAGAAGAACCGTAGGAGGTAGTACGAAAGTCAAACGCGGTGCAAACCTTTATTCTCCCTCAAGAACTCTCGCTTGTAAATCTTCTGCGGACAAATACTTGGGACGGCATGCGAGGCCACGGCCGCTGGCATTTTCAGCCTGGCAGGCTGCTGCGAGTAGACCGGGATATGCGGAGCCCAATTCAGCTCGACTTTCGCAGACCCTGGGCGAGTGAGAGGACCTCATTGACAGAGGTGCGTCCGTAGCGCGTGCATGCTACCGCCAATGCCCAGCTCACGGCTGACGTTGCGACGCAGGCCGCCACGTTTAACCCAGGGGATTCCGACTCAAACTGCGCTACCAGCACCAGGTTGGCGGCAATGACGGCGATACAAATTGGAGACGCCTGGGCAAGCGTACCGAGGACCCTTTCCGTGTCCACCAGGTCACTTCGCTTGAGCCGGTACAGCAAGTAAGGGAACTGAAAGAAGGCAATGACGACGGCATACCCAGCCGCAACTCCGAGGGGACCCCATGGCAATCCGATCGCGAAGCCCAGCACCGTGAGCGGACCGACGATGGAGATGTATCTGAGCATCTCTTGAGGCTTGCCCTGAGACACGAAGACCCAACCGATCGAGTTGGAGATGGGCTGGATGATTCCCACGATGCACAGCAGTCGAAAGATCGGCCCCGACTCGGCAAACTTCTCGTCAAGAATGAAGTCGATCCACCATTGCGCGGTCACCGCCATCGCAGCAACTGCCGGGCACAAGAACACCAAGAGAATGGTCAAAATACTCAGGTAGGCATTCGTTACGCGCTGCTTTTGGTCGGTGAGCCTGCTAAGCGTCGGGATGGCGACACCGGAGAGCGGGCGCAAGACGTTTTGTACAGGGGCTAGAAATAGCTTGTAAGCCTGGTCGTAAAAACCGAGCGGTGTCGCACCCCACCACCAGCCAATCAGGACGCTGTCTGCGTTGCGTGTAAAGAAATTGATGAAGTTAAACAAGCTGAGCGTGGCCCCAAAGGTAACGAGGCTCTTGGTGCCTGATCGCTTACTTGGCCAGCCCGGTCTCCACGGACACAGCCACCAAACCAGAGCCAGGCGGACTAGGCCTGTGACGATGGGGATGAGTACCAGCGCCCAGTAGTCGTCTGGCATCCCGTGGTGCTGCCAAGCCCAAACGACGCCCGTAGCCTGTCCGGCAATGGCCGCCACGACGCCGGATATCGCCAGGGAATCAAACTGCAAACCGCGGCGCATGAGTGCCTGATGCTGGATGCTTAGGCCCGAGATGACCATGGACGTCGACAGGGCCAGCGTGATCATCGTCAAACGCGGCTCGCTATAAAACCAGCCGATCGCGGGAGACATCGCCGCCACGATCACTGCGATAGCGAGCCCCAATCCACTGACGATCCAAAACAGATTGGTCACCTGCTGACGAGTGATCTGCGGCTGCTGCACGGTTGCCATCGACAAACCAGAGTCGACAAACATCCGCCCGAAGTTCATGACCACCGCAACCATGGTGATCAAGCCAAAGTCTTCGGGGTCTAGCAGTCGCGCCAGCAACGGTACGGAGGCCAGCGTGATGAGTGTCGATGCAATCCGACCGGCGGCGATAAAGGAGCCGCCCTTAACTGCTTTCTTCTTTAGATCGCTACGGAGACTCTCTTCGGAGAAGTAGTCGTCCGAGTTTTTGATGCGTCGCACAGGAGGGCGAGGGGGTGGGGCCGAGGGCTAGCGATTGACGGCGGTCAGCCTACTGCAATAGCTTACTCCGAAGCTAGGTCCCGTGGACGCCGGTCGTCTGTCGACCACGATTCGCTGATGATGGCTTGGTGTTGGTTGAAACCTCTTTTGCGGCAGGATCATGGCAATTCTCGGCGCTCACATGTCAATTTCGGGCGGGTACCACAAAGCCGTCCAGGCGGCAAAGGCTGCCGGCTGCGATTGCGTGCAGTTGTTCACCAAGAACAACAACCAGTGGCGGGCCAAGGAGATTACGCAGTCGGATATCGACCAATTCAAGCAGGCTCTTGGCGACTTGGGCATTTCCCATCCCATCTCGCACGATTCCTACTTGATCAATCTTGCCAGCCCAGACAATGAGCTGTGGAAAAAGTCGATCGACGCGTTCGTGATCGAGTTGCAACGTGCGGAGCAATTAGGCATTCCCTACGTGGTGGCTCATCCAGGCGCCTTCACATCCAGTAGCGAAGAAGCGGGCATAGCGCGCATTGCTGCGGGGCTCGATGAGGTACATCGACAGACGCCTGCCATCAAGTCGCAATGCCTCCTAGAGACCACGGCAGGGCAGGGCACGAACCTGGGTTGGAAGTTTGAGCACTTGGCAGAGATCGTCGAAGCCGTGGCCCAACCGGAGCGGCTGGGTGTCTGTTTCGACACGTGCCACGTCTTTGCGGCGGGCTACGCCATGGAGACTGAGAAACAGTACAAGGAGACCATGCGGCAGCTGAACAAGACGGTAGGCACGAAGCTCGTCAAAGCGTTTCATTTGAACGATAGCCTCAAGCCGCTAGGCTCGAGAGTCGATCGACATGCCGCGATTGGTCGCGGCGAGATGGGGCTGGAGCCATTTCGCTGGCTTCTGAACGACCGACGCTTTAAGAAGACTCCCATGTACCTCGAAACACCCAAGGGCGAAGAGTCGGGGCGCGACATGGATAAGATAAACCTAGAAACGTTGCGCGAACTCATCGCTTGAACGCCTGACGCGTTACGCGGCTCAGCTAGTCGGTCTTGGGTTTAGCTTCCGGGATCTGGCGGCCGTGCGGGTCTGTCGTTTCGTTCAGTGTTCGGACAATTCCCTGGTCGATTGACTCATCGATGAAGTGCTCAATACGGTGCGCCGGGTCATGCACATGGTCGCTTGGTAGACCAACTTCTTCCACCAAATAAGCTTCCCACAGGCGATGCGAACGCACGAGTCGTTGGCCTTCGTCGGCGCCGAGCTTGGTTAGCCGCAGTCCGGCGCTGTCGGCGACGGCTTCGCCGCGACGCAGAACCTGGCTGACCGCCCGCCGGGCTAACCAATTCCCCCCACACAGGCCGGCTGCTTCCCCCAGGGGAACGGCTGCCGAGGTTCCAGCTTCTTGCAGGCGATAGAGGCGGGCGAGGAGATCCTCTCGACGGACGCGGATAGCTAGCTGTGTTTGGCTGATGAGCTGACTCAACACCCCGTAGCGTGGTCCTAGCAGCGCGGCCGCCATGTAGAGAAGGCCCGCGACAACTGCGATACATCCTGCCGGCATCACATCGAGCCAATCAGCCAGCGCGTAGCCTGCGATCGTCGCCACGGTGGCCAACAACACGGAAACAGCCAGCATGGAAGACAACCGGTCTACCAGCAATTGCGCGGCCGCTGCTGGGGCGATAAGCATCGCAATGACAAGAATTGAGCCAATTGATTCAAAGGAGACCATCGCCGTGACGGACACCATGGTCATTAGGAGGTAGTGCATTGCGTCCGGCGCAAAGCCCATGGTCCGGGCCAAGGCGGGATCGAAGGTCGTGATCTTCCACTCCTTCCACATCACGAGCAGCGCCACCACGAGCACCACCAGCACCGGTGCGGCAGAGAA
Organism: Lacipirellulaceae bacterium; assembly: GCA_965263315.1. Lineage (GTDB taxonomy): Bacteria > Planctomycetota > Planctomycetia > Pirellulales > Lacipirellulaceae > JBCCQL01. The sequence goes on from CBDHGZ010000004.1 coordinate 812,054, forward strand.
CAAGGCGCGCGGGACCTCTGCTCCGCCCATCGCGATGGTGTCGTGAGCAACTTGCAATAACGACCCCTCGTAGACGCACGACACGTCGAAATGGATGTCTGACAAGCGTCGCTTGATCAGCACCACGCCAAAGGCGAAGAGCGAAGTGTAAACGACGCCCAGGCTGGCGTCCGGGGCAACTTGGCCATGCTTTTCGGTTAGTCGGGTAAGAAAGGTCGTTGTCAGGCCGGCTGCCAGAGCCCCAACCATCATGGCTGCCGGCCCGCCATCGTGAGAAACCAGCAGGGCAATCACGAGTCCCGGGAGAATCGCATGAGACAGGGCATCGCCCATCAAGCTCAAACGTCGCAGAACTAGAAAGCAGCCGACTAACGCACACGCCGCATTGCAGATCGCCGCCACTAGGATAGCTCGAACGGCAACCGATTCTAGCAGTGTGGCAATCATGCGATGGGGCGCTTCTGCGAACAGCTGAACTTAATGCGGGGAGGCAGGGACACGGCTGCTGGTATCGGCCGCTGGTAAACGGCCTTCTTCGGCTAGTTCCGCTTCCAACTCAGCGATCATCTCTAGCGGAAGGTAGTGCTCGAGTTCGTCCGCAGGCCGATGGACGTGGTCCGCCGCAATGTCCGCACGAGAGACGAGGAACAGCTCCCAAAGCCGGTGGGCGCGGGTTACCTCGGCCGCGGCGTGGTACCCCGCTTCAGTGAGCTGCAGATCGCCGCCCGCGGTAGTGTGCAGCCAGCCACGCACGGCGGTTCGCCACAAGACCCATCGCAGCGTCAGCCGGTCGGCGAGCAGACGCTCCAAGAGCGTGGCCCGGCTGACCTCGATCGTCGGACTGTGTTGGCTTTCGGTAATCTCGAACAGGACACGCAGCACGTGGTCTCGGACGATCTCAGTTCGCATGCGAAAGCTCTGTACCATTCGAGCGAGGAGTCCCCGTCGAGGCGCCGCTAGCAACGAGAGGAGAAACAGTGCCCCGCTGGTCAGCACAATGGTTGGCCCCGGCGGCAGAGCATTTGATGTTGCGCCCGTAAGCCGGCCCTCAAGCACGACGGTTAGCACTCCGAGGCCGGCAGCCGAAGCGCCCACGACGCCACTGAGCAGCAACAACATGCCGAGCCGATCAGTCCAGTAGCGGGCCGTCGTGCAGGGAAAAATCAGGATGGCCGCCATCAACACGACGCCGCATACGGGCAGGCAGACGATCGTCACCAGCGCAACCGCGGTCATGACCAGCACGTCGAGAACGTAAGTGGGCCAGCCCTGTGATGCGGCAAAAGCTTCGTCGAAGCAGAGCAGCTTGAGTTCCTTGAAGAACAACAGCGTGGCTGTAATCGAAAGTACTGCGATCACGGCAAGAAGGTAGACATCCCGTCCACGGAGCGCCGCCACTTCGCCGAACAAGTAAGACTCCAGGCCGGCTTGCGAACCCGTGGTGCGTTGTTGGGCAATCGAAAGCAGAACGACGCCCACTCCAAAGAAGGTGCTAAGCACCAAGCCCAGTGCCGCGTCTTCGCGTGTTCTTGTCCAACGCGGGATAGCTGTCACGCAGAGCACTCCCAGGAGGCCAGCCGCCAAGGCGCCCAACGAGAGAATCCAAAGGTCCCGTGTCGCGAACAGCAGGTGGGCCAAGCAAATGCCTGGCAAGGCGGCATGGGCAAGGGTATCGCCAAGTAACGATCGTCGGCGCAGTACAGCAAATGCGCCGACAACACCACCTGTCGCCCCCAGCAGCGCGGCGCCTAAAGCGATCTTCGGTACGATCGAAGGCGCGTTCATCGCGCTTGTTCCCCTTGCCGAACGGCCTCGGCGGCTTGCTCCAAGATCGTAAGCCGTCCGCCGTAGGTACGGTGCAAGTTGTCGGTGGTAAAGGTATCTGTAACTGGGCCGCTTGCAACCAGTCGCATGTTGAGCAACACCACGTGGTCAAAGTAGTCGCGAACGGTCTGCAGGTCGTGGTGCACGACGAAGACCGTCTTGCCCTGCTCTCGTAACGTCCTTAGCAGCGTGAGAATCGCGCTTTCGGTGGCTGCATCGACACCCGCAAAGGGCTCGTCCATGAAATACACTCGAGCATCCTGGGCCAGAGCGCGGGCCAGAAACACGCGCTGCTGCTGGCCACCCGATAGCTGGCGGATTTGGCGATCTGCAAAGTCGGTCATCCCGACCTGCGCCAAACACTCATCGGCGATTGCCTTCTCGGCGGTCCCGGGGCGTCGGAACCAACCTAGTTGTCCGTAAGTGCCCATCAGGACGACGTCGCGGACGTTGACGGGGAAGTCCCAATCGACGCTCTCGCGTTGAGGAACATAGCCAATCAGACGCCGCTGAGAATGGTAAGGCTGGCCGTAGATTTCCACTTGGCCGCTGGCCAGCGGAGTCAGACCCAGGATTGCCTTGATAAGTGTGGTCTTGCCTGCGCCGTTGGGGCCGACGATTCCTACCAGTTTTCCTTCCGGTATCGAGAAGTCGATGTTCCACAGCACCGGTTTACGCCGATACGCAACAGTCAGGTCGTGGACTTCGACGGCGATGGACATCGATAGGGCAGCAGAAGGACGATCGGCCAGCGGAAGGGGCTGTGAATGTGTAGCCTATGCTACACTTTCCGCGTGCCGGCCGCTAGTCCCCCTCCGCTGCAGCCGTTCTGAACAGGCCTGACCGGCGTGAGACCAAGAAACACGAAAAGAGACAGCCGCGGGCGTCTATGTGTTTCTGCGACTCGCAGTTGTCGCCTGTTGAAGCGTTTTTGCGGTCAGTCGCCTAGGGCTGCTCGCGCGGGGCGGCCCCTTGCAGGCCTGCGACAATCGTGGCGGTGTTGGCCCGCATCATGCCCTCGTAGGTCTCGGCGCCAGATCCGTCGGGGCCCAATGCGTCTGCATAGAGTTCTCCCCCGATGCCCACTTCGTGACCCGCTGCTTTGCACGGCTCGATGACGGCTTCGACGATTCGCGGCGCCACGGACGACTCGACGAAAACGGCTGGGAGCTTGTTGTCGATGATCAGCTGGGCGACTTCATCCATTCGGCTAAGAGAGACTTCGTCCTCGGTGCTGATGCCTTTTAGGCCGACTGGCTGCAGACCATACGCTTTGCTGAAGTAGCCGAAAGCGTCGTGAGCGGTTACCAGGAATTGCCGCGACTTGGGCAGCGCTTCAATCTCTTCACGGCAATCGCTGTCGAGTTGAAGCAGCCGCTGGCGGTAGGTCTTTCCTGCTTCTTGATAGGCCTTTGCGTGCTCAGGATCAAAGGCCACGAGACGTTCGACGACAAACAGGGCGCAGTCGGCCCACAGGGCCGCGTCGTGCCACACATGGGGGTCGGCGAATCCTTCGAATTCTTCGGGGTAGCGGAGCCGCTGATCTTTGGCGTCAACCATTGGCTGCGTGACAGCAAACACAGGGTCTTTCTTGCCCCGACGCTCCAGCACCTCTGCCATGCGTCCTTCTAAGTGGAGGCCGTTGTAGAAGACGATGTCCGCTGCGGAGAGCTTCTTGATATCGGAGGGGCGTTCCTTGTAGGTGTGAGGGTCGATGCCAGGACCCATCATGACTTCAACGACGGCGTACTCACCCGCAATGTTGCGAACCAAGTCCCCTACGGGGCCCGTGGTCGCGACGATCTTAATCGGCCCTTCCCCGTCGTAGATGAACTCCGTGGGCGACGGAGCGTCGCCCGATGGTCCACACCCCGAATGGGCGGCCAGCAGCAGAGTCAGTAAGAACAGCGGCAGCAAAAACGGCTTGTTGCTAAGCACAGATGATCTCCAGCAGAGACGGATGGGGTTCAGGGAAGGGGCTCGGCTGGCGGACCTAGCGGTGGCTAGCTAGGCCGAATCTAGATGCCAGCCGTCACAGGTGTCAACGCACGATGGCACGAGTAGCCGTCGCACAACCGGCATATCCCGTCGCACCTGGCAAGGCAAAAGGACGCCCCACGACTCACCGTGGCGGGTGAATTTGACCCCGTTTTCTGTGGGCGGTAGATTGCGCTAACCCAAGTGGGACGTCCAGTGGTCGAAATTGGCCCGACTTCTGCCATGAGCCTCAATTACTACAAACGTTACCGCATGGAGCTCGATCTTCGACGAGCTCCTGCCTGGCCTGAGTTGCCGGAAGGATATCGGCTGGTCAGTTGGTCCTCGGCGCGCTTGGAAGACCACGCGACTGCCAAGTACGAGTGCTTTCGCCAAGAGATCGATGCCACAGTCTTTAAGTGCCTTTCGCATCCTGAGGGCTGCCTCCGCTTGATGCAGGAGATTAGCCACAAGCCAGGTTTTTTGCCCGAAGCAACTTGGTTGCTCGAAAGCAATAGCGTGGGCCACAAGCCAGAGTACTGCGGCACGATCCAGGGGGTAAGAGCGACACCCCGCTTTGGCGGTATCCAAAACGTGGGGGTCGCCGCATTGCATCGCGGGCGTGGCCTGGGAGCTGCCTTGGTTGCCGCTGCCTTGCAGGGTTTTGTTCAGTGCGGCCTGAGGCGCGCCTACCTGGAAGTCACGGCTGAGAATACTCCAGCGGTGCAGCTCTACGCGCGTCTTGGCTTCCGCCGAGTCAAAACGCTCTACAAGGCGGTAGAGGTTGCGTATGCAGAGCCTGCCCGGTAGGCTCGCACGCTCGGCTGAACTGGTGTCCCCGGAGTTGGCGACCTCACGAGTTCCGGCTCGGCCAATCCTGCAGCATCAGATTAGACCCGCCCGTTCTCTTCTAGTGGAATAGTGTCGCGTTGGATGATTCGATCAAGAGCTTGGAGCTGCCCAACGGACTGGTTCTGGTCGGCGAGCCTGATGCTGCTTTTGAGTCGGCCGCCTTCCATATTCTGACGCCTGGTGGGTGTGCGGCAGACCCTTCCGGTCGGCCCGGCTTAGCGTCGTTAACCTGTGAAATGATGCTCCGCGGCGCAGGCGATCGCGATGGCAAGCAATTGATAAACGATTTAGAGAATCTGGGCGTCGAGCGCAGTGAGTCAGTCAGTGTGTCTCAAGCCGTCTTTAGTGGCTGCGGGGTAGCCAGCAGTCTGCACACCGCACTGCAAATCTATGCAGACGTGCTGCGAGCGCCGCATCTGCCTGCTAGTCAATTGGACGCCGGCAAGATGGTTTGCTACCAGGAGCTGCAGGGCATCGAGGACGAACCATCGCAGAAGGTGATGCAAGAGCTGCGCCGGCAGCACTACCCGGCACCCTGGGGACGAGCCAGCCAGGGAGAGCACGATGCGATCGAGGCAACCACCATCGAAGAGGTTTCCGCCTTTCACGCGGCACGCTATCGCCCGGAAGAGACCATTATTGCCGCCGCGGGCTGCTTTGATTGGCCGCAGTTGTGCGACCACGTCGAAAGCCTGTTTGGTGACTGGAGCCCGGCCGGCAGTCTGTCACCTTGGGAACCCGAGGAGGTGCCGGCGGTTTCGCACTTGGATAGTGACACCAACCAGTGCCACATCGGAATCGCCTACGACTCAATCCCCTATCGGCACCCAGACTACTTCCAAGCATGGGCCGCCGTCGGGGTGCTGTCAGGCGGAATGAGTTCCCGGCTCTTCACCGAGGTGCGTGAGAAGCGGGGCTTATGCTACACGGTCAGCGCATCGCTTCAGTCCCAACGAGATCGCGCTGGCGTGTTCTGCTATGCCGGCACTTCTGCCGACCGAGCCCAAGAGACGCTTGATGTCACCTACGCGGAACTCGTTCGGCTTGGTCAGGGGGTTGAGCAAAGTGAGCTGGACCGTTTGAAAGCTCGCATTAAGAGCAGCCTCATCATGCAGCAAGAGTCCACCGGCAGTCGCAGCGCCGCCTTGGCTCGCGATTGGCGGCATCTGGGCCGTGCCAGAACGGTTGGGGAACTCGGCAGCCTTGTCGATGCCGTTACGGCCGATAGTATCAACCAGTACCTGGCCGACGATCCTCCCCGGGGCTTTACCCTTGTTACTTTGGGCCCGGAGCCCTTGTCGTCCCCAATTCCTGAGCCGTGAAAGAGACGAGCAAGTGGAGTTTCTCCATCATCAACTGGGCAACGGGTTGGATGTGGTAGCGGAGTGCAATCCTAGCGCTCACTCATCTGCCATCGGCTTCTTTGTCCGCACAGGTTCGCGAGACGAGAGCGACGAAGTTGCCGGTGTAAGCCATTTCCTTGAACACATGATGTTCAAAGGCACCCCGCGGCGGACGGCGGATGATGTGAATCGCGAGTTCGACGAGATGGGCGCTCACTACAACGCCTATACCAGCGAAGAGCATACCGTTTATTACGCATCGGTGTTGCCAGAGCACCAGGCCGCTTGTGTCGATCTTTTAGGAGACATTCTCCGCCCAAGCCTCCGCGAGGAGGACTTCGATATGGAGAAGAAGGTCATTCTGGAAGAGATCCAGATGTACCTTGATCAGCCGCCTTTTGGCATGGACGACCACGTTAAACAGCTTTGCTTTGGCGACCACCCCATCGCCCGCAGCGTGCTGGGATCTCAGCAGAGCGTGGCCGGATTGTCGGCAGATCAGATGCGGAGCTACTTTGCCTCACGCTACGAGCCCTCGACGATCACCTTGGCCGCAGCGGGGCGGATCGATTTTGAGGCCCTTATTGCGCAGGCGGAGCAAGCCTGCGGCGAGTGGCGTTCAAACGACGCGGCCCGGCACACTCCCACCGCAACCGCCAAGACTACCTTCGAAGCGGTGGCCATCCCCGCGGCGACTCAGCAATACGTCCTCTGGCTCACTCAAGGCCCTGACGCAGCGGACCAGGATCGCTACGCCGCAAAACTCTTGGCCACGGCACTCGGAGACGACTCAGGAAGCCGTATGTATTGGGACTTGGTCGATCCGGGCCTGGTCGAGTCCTGCAGCTTGGGACACTATGAGTACGACGGTGTCGGGATGTTTTACACCTGGATGGCTTGCGCACCGGAAGACATCCAGGGGAACCTCTCCTCGCTACACGCCCTGTTGCACGACGCCCAGCACGGTGAGATCGCCCAGCAGGAACTTGATCAGGCGCGCAACAAGGTGAAGTCTCGCGTAGTGTTGGGCAGTGAACGACCGCGAAGCCGGCTATTTAGCGTTGGCGGCAACTGGGTGCAGCGCGGTGAGTATCGCAGCACCAAGGATGACCTCCGCGAATTGGAAGAGGTCACGTTGGCCGACACACGGCGGGTGCTGGATCGTTATCCGCTCACAGGTGGGGCGATCGTCACGGTGGGGCCCCGCGATGGGGTTTCTGCGCCGGTGGGTTTCTTAAGCTAGCTCCCGTCGACCAGGAGTGCGCGACGTGACAGATTTCAGCGCAAGAGTCGCCAGCTTGGCTCGCGGTGTTCCTCACGGCATTGTGGTTGTCGACCACGGCTCGCGGCGCGAGCAAAGTAACCAGTTACTGAATGAAGTTGTCGCGATGTTTCGTCGCGTAACCGGTGCGGTAGTCGTTGAGCCAGCCCACATGGAACTGGCCGAGCCATCAATCGCCACGGCATTCACCAATTGCGTAGAGCAGGGCGCCGAGTTGGTGATCGTCTTTCCCTACTTTCTCTCACCCGGCCGGCATTGGAGTCAGGACATCCCCGCCCTAGCGGTCGAAGCAGCCGCCAATCATCCTGGCCTCCGGCACGTGGTGACCGCCCCGCTTGGTCTCCACGACGCCATGGCGACGATCATGGCTGAGCGAATCGAACACTGCTTGGCGAGTGTCTTAGAAGATGGCCAAGGCTGTGAGCTGTGCGATGAGCAATCCGGCTGCCGCGCGTCGCGTGCCCGCTAGCGTCGCTGTCGTGGTGCTCTTGAGCCGAATTCGTCAAGCGTGCTGGTTTACGCCACGCCCCAGGCCGATAGGAACGACTAGGCGGTACTTTTTGTCGCCACTCGCATGCTAGCAGGGAAAGCCAGGGGGAAGCAGGGATGTTGCGTCTAATTGCGTTTGTCGCCTACGCCACGATTGCCACCGTGGCCAACGCCGGTACGCCGATCGTGCCCGGATCGGGTGATTTCCTGAGCCAGTGCTCAGACGACTTTGAGAATCCCAACTGGTCGTACCGCTTGAATCTTCCCAAGAGCAGCTACGAACAAGATGACAATCAGCGCGGGCCCGGTGGCTACTCCAACAACAAGCTTTGGCACGAAGGCGCCAAGCGCGGCACGCCAGACGTAGTGAAGCGCGTCGCCACGCCGGCGGGCGGAATCGAAGGCAGTCAAGGTGCGCTGATGCTGCAAACCCGTTTGTCGGGCATCCCGGGACAGCTTACTGGTAAGCAGCAACAGGATGACCTGCTGATGAAGTTTGACCGAAAACTTCGCCGACCGATTCCGGTCACTTGGAGCCCTAGCTGCACGGTGCGCGTTTACTTGCCGCCATTCGACCAGTGGGAGAATCGCACGGGTCCTTCATTCGGCATGCGAGGCGATTGTCGTGGTCGAATGCCGGACGGAGAAACCGCCGCGTATTGGCCGGGGATGTTTATCTTGTTCCGCAGCGCCAACTCGAAGAACGTGGAAGCCGATCATGCACAGATTTCCATTCGTTCCAACGGCCGTGGCCAAGACATGCGCAGTGTCGAAATCCATGAACCAGGCTGGTGGACGTTAGGCATGTCGTTTTCTCCAGATGGTCAGATCCACTACTACGCCAGTGAAGGCGTTGACGACCTGACGGAAGACGATTACCTGGCTTCGAGTTACGCGTACAACTATCGCTGCCTGTGTTTCAACAACTTCTTCTTCAACGTGGCGAACTGGGACAATGGTCGCAACTGGAGCACGCCCTGGGTGATTGACGACCCAAAGATCTTTGTTGTTCCGCCGGCTGGCCAAACAGTGGCGAACTTGCCCCGCAAGAAGGGACAGCGGGTGCCGATGTTCCCCATCACGCACGTGCACGAAGCGGACAAACCCAAGAACAGCGGTGGATTCTTCAGCGGTTTGTTTGGCGGTGGCGATCGAAAGTCGTCCTATTCCAGCAGCCGCAACCGCAGCGCCAGCGGCGGCTCACCGCGCCGTCGACGCTAGCCTGCAGGGCCCCGCGCGCCATCGAAAGCACATAGCAATAGACATCAAAATGATGTCAAATGCTATAAGCTAGGCGGCCTGTCGGCTGGGTCCGATTCTTCGCAAGTCTTTTTATGCAAGTGGTTTAGAACTGATCGTGGATCCGCAGGTGTCGACCGGTTCGGTAATTGCCTTCTAAGGTGACCGTTACCGGACCAGTGGCAGCTGCTGCTGTGTCCTTCCTAGGGACTCGATGAAGAGTCCCTTCTACTTAGGCCAGTGGCCAGGGAGGCAAACCATGCGTCGTGCTCTATTCCCCGCGGTGGGTTTTCTCTTACTGCCGTTCGTTAGCCAAGCATCGGCGGATTCCTTGCAAACCAGTTTGTATTGGCTCACGGGTGAAATCCGTGGCGAGGCTACGGTTCTCGGGGCTCAGGCCCAGCAACTCTTGGCAGATTGCCGTGACTACCGGGACGTAGCCGACGAGTTGGACGACCTCTGTCATGATCTCGATCGACTGGAACGCGATCTCCGTAGGCCAATTCGACATGCCTATCAGCTTGATCGGCTGGGGCGTTTGGCAGAACGCGTGGACCGCGAAGCATGTGACTTACAGGAGGAGTTGGCCGAAGCCATTGCCTGGATGGAGCGCCACGAACGAAGGCGTCGAGTCGCAACTCGGTCTCGCTTTGTCGGCAGAGGGAACAGCTTTTGTGCCACGCTCCGGCCTGACGATAACTCTGGGTCGTGGTCGGCCTAGCGTTGTCTTCCACACCGCCGCTCGGCCAGTTGGGCACGGCGCGATCGCTCTACCAGCTCCTCCTCCGGCCCCTCCTCGGACGGTGAATGGCGACTTGTGCGAGCTGACGGCCAGGGCCGATCGCGTCCGGGCTTTGACGCAACAACTTGTAAGGATCCTTTGCCCCTAGCCCGGTGTGATCGTGAGGGCAGCCACATCCCTTTAGCTGCACAGCTCCTATACTAGCGTGCGCCTCGCCGGTCAGTAGCGACCGGACGAGGCGCACTCTTCTTCGACAGGCGACTAGCTATTTCTATCTTGCCGACGCCTGCGGAATGCCGATAATTGCAGTCCGTCGCCGAATGAGAGGCTCCACGGCCTGTTCTCCTCGGAAAACCTTGGCCCCGCCCCTGTTCCGGCCAGTCCCTATTCGCAAGGAATGCTGTCATGCCTCGCAACCGCGTCTACGACAACGCCGCCACATGCATTGGCGATACGCCAATGATCAGAATCAACCGCCTGGTCCCCGAAGGCCACGCCGCGGTATTTGCGAAGTGCGAGTTCTTCCAGCCGCTCAATAGCGTGAAGGACCGCATCGGCGCCGCGATGATTGAGGCTGGTGAACAGGAAGGCCATATCACGGCAGATACGCACATAGTCGAGCCAACTAGTGGCAATACTGGCATCGCCTTGGCGTTCGTCTGTGCCGCCAAAGGCTACAAGTTGACGCTTACGATGCCGGAGTCGATGTCGCTTGAACGCCGGGCGCTCCTGCGGGCGATGGGGGCGGAATTGGTGCTGACTCCCGCCGCTGAGGGGATGAAGGGAGCCATCGGCAAGGCTACCGAGATGGCCAGCCAGCCGGGTTATTGGATGCCTCAGCAATTCGAAAACCCGGCCAACCCTGCCATCCATGAGAAGACCACCGGACCGGAGATATGGGAAGATTCGGGCCATGACATCGATGCGATCGTCGCGGGCGTTGGCACCGGCGGCACCATTACTGGTTCTAGTCGCTATCTGAAGTCCAAGAACGCCGATTTCAAAGCGATTGCGGTAGAACCGGTTGACTCGCCCGTCATCTCTGGCGGATCGCCTGGCCCGCACAAGATTCAAGGGATTGGCGCCGGGTTCATCCCCGGCAACCTCGACACCGAACTTGTTGACGAAGTTCTCCAAGTGAGCAACGAGGAGGCTTTCCAATGGGCTCGCAAGCTGGCCAAAGAGGAGGGCATCATGGCGGGCATCTCCAGCGGCGCGAATATGTGTGCTGCCGCGAAGCTCGCCGCCCGGCCAGAAATGGCGGGTAAACGAATCGTCACCATCATGTGCTCGTTGGGCGAGCGCTACCTGTCGACACCCCTATTTGAAGGCTTGACCGGTTGATGGCCCCGGGCAGCGCCCGGGGGGAAGCATCGCCATCCTTGGCGACCACTAACCTGGTCTCTAACATAGGGATGTGAGCAATTCCCCGCCAAGCCGCCCCCGATTGCCCGAATGGCTACGCGCCCAGCCTCCAACAGGCGAGGCGCTGAGCGTCTTTAACCGCACGCGAGGCGCCGTTGATACTGGCGCCCTGCATACCGTGTGCGAGGAAGCCCGCTGCCCCAACATTCACGATTGCTGGGGCCGAGGCACGGCGACTTTCATGGTGGCGGGACAAGAGTGCACGCGCGGTTGCCGCTTCTGCAGCGTCAAAACCCTCAAGACGCCACCGCCGCTGGAAGTCGAAGAACCGCAGCGCTTGGCCGACGCTTGCGAGCGAATGGGCCTAAAATTCGTCGTGATTACCGTCGTTGATCGCGACGACCTTCCCGACGGCGGCGCGATGCACTACCGCGCGTGTGTCGATGCGGTTAAGCAGCGGCTCCCCGAGACTGGCATCGAGTTGCTGGGTAGCGACTTAGGCGGAGACTTAGACACGCTATCACGCATGCTCGACGGCGCGCCGCTGAGTGTGTTTGCTCACAACGTGGAGTGCGTTGCTCGTCTTGATCGACAAGTGCGCGACCCCCGGGCTTCGTTCGATCAAAGCCTGGCAGTCCTGCGCCACAGCCGTAAGGTACGGCCTGATCTACCTACCAAGAGCAGCTTAATGGTAGGTCTCGGGGAAACGGACCAGGAGATCGTCGAGGCCATGCGCCGCGTGCGCGACGCGGGGGTTGAGATCATCACGCTCGGCCAGTACTTGGCGCCTGGTCGACCTGGCCAACGCTTCTTGCCTGTCGAGCGTTATGTTCATCCCAACGTTTTTCGGGACTACGCAGAAGCGGCCTACGACTTGGGCTTTAAGGGGGTCGCTTCTGGACCCATGGTGCGGAGTTCGTTCCGTGCTGGGGTCTTGCTCGAGGCCGCTCAAACTGGCCAGCGGGTCGAAGCTTTGCTCGGACGGGAGTCCCCGCGGTCGATAGAGCCGACGATCGACGTGCCAGTGGCTCATCTTGCTTCGTCGCTTGAGGGTGTTGCAGCAAACAAGGGACCAGCGCCGGGTACCCGATAGTAGCCTTCCCGGGCAATAGCTTTATCAGGCAATGCCGAACTGACGGTAGTGGTCATGGTTGCCCCGTCACCGCCATCTGCGAGAATAGCGGCATGCCACGTTTCTCACTCCGCGTCGCCCTGGTCCTGTTAAGTTGCGGGTCGGTCCTCTCGCTCGTCCTGGCGGCTGCGTGGCGGGGCGAGTATTGGGCCCAGGGGATGGTAGCCGCTGCTCTGGCAGCACTGGCAATGCTGGTCGTCCAGGCGCTTGTTTACTGTGTTGCGCGCCTGGTTGGCTTCGTTACTCCCACGGCGCCGAACACGCCTGCCCTTGCACCCAAGGTTCAGCGGATCGTCGGCTCTGAAGGGCTTGCCTCTGACAAGGCGGAGGGGCAGTCGTGAACAGATCTCGGCCATGTCCATACCGGCGGTGGGCCTTGCTCGCCCTCGCGACGTCGTTGGGGGCCTTTGGAGCCCTCGGCCCCCAATCTTGCCAGGCAGAATCGGGTGTGGTGGAGTTTTGCCCGGTGCAGCCCATGAGCACCAATGCTGTACCTGTCACATCGCGCTATTCAGGCATGCTGGTTCGCGTGGACACGATGTGGGGGGAAGGTTATGGCTACCGGCCCGTGCGCTTCGACTTCACAGCGCCAAAACCCTCCGTAGCTGATCGCACAATCACGGTCCAGTTCACGGTCAACGCCGGGTACTCGTCTCTCGCTGGGGTAACGGCTGAAGAATCGTTCGTCTTGCCGGCTGGCACCGCGAAGGCTGGCGTCACGCTCGCCGTGCCCAGGCACTTCACTTGGCACTTTGTTTCATGGCGGGTCTTGGTTGATGGCGTGTTGGATGAAGCTTTGTCTCGCACGCAACAGAATTGGTTTCAGCACCCTGCGAACAACTACACAGAATTCTTAATGCTCCGGCCCGGCAGTGCTCGTTATCCTCGGCATCCCGAGCGTTCGGAAGCCGCCGCGCTAAATTCTTCGGGCATGTTTCCCGAAATGGCTTTGTCGAAGATCGTGATGCCTCTCCCGGACGAGTGGCTGCACTATTCTTCATTGGATGTGGTGGTTCTCTCGGCTGCCGAGCTTGCCGAGACGGCTAGTAAATATCCCAAGCGATTCAGTGCACTCCGACGTTGGGTCCAATCGGGCGGCACCTTGTGGGTCGAGGATACGGGGCCTTCGCTGGCCCAGGCTAAGCAGGTGTCGCAGTTGCTCAAACTCAACCAAGGCCCGCGTCTCTTACATGGCAAAGACGAAGAAGGGCCTCTGCCGAAGGTTGCGCCCGAATGGAGATGGGTCGATTTGGCATGGTCTGGTCCCGCTGACCGTCTCGAATTTGATCCTCAAGCTTCCGTTGGACGGTTGCCATCGCGACGCCGTCAACCAACGGCCAGCAGCCGACCACTATTTGCCGAAGCACCTCTTGGCTTTGGCGTGGTGGCAGCGTTTCCGCAGGGGTGGAGAAACGGTGCAGATGGTTTGGAGCCCCTCGCGCGGACGGCGTTTTACAGCCATTTGAGTCTGAACTCTTGGGCCAATCGCCACGGGGTATCGCCTGATTCCATAGCCAACGACTTTGCGAGTTTCTTGATCCCCGAGGTGGGGCTGGCTCCCGTCAACGAGTTTCAGGTGCTTATCACAGTATTTGTGCTTGCTGTGGGACCGCTTAATTTTTGGCTGCTCAATCGTCGTCAGCGCACCCACCTAATGGTGCTTACTGTGCCGATTACTGCGCTATTCTTGACGATCGGCCTGCTGGTTTACGCCTTGCTATCTGATGGCTTAGGGGTGCAAGCGCGGGGGCGTAGTGTTACGTTTCTCGATCAACCACGTCACGAACAAACAACCTGGCGGCGCACGTGCTACTATGCCGGCTTCGCTCCGGCTGAGGGCCTCGCTTTTGACAAACGCACGGCCATTTACCCCATACTTTCCGAGGGGAGTTGGGGCTCCTACGGCTACCAACGAACCAAGAAGGTCAACTGGAACGGCACTCAGCAGCGACTGACCAGTGGCTGGCTTAGTGCTCGCGAATCGACGCAGTTTTTGACGGTCGAATCCCGGCATACCAAGGCCGCCATTGATTTTCGCGTAGCAGGAGACAAGATCGTCGCGACCAACCGCCTTGGCAGCCAAGTGCAATATCTCTTGGCTCTGGACGGCGAGAGTCGTCTTTGGTCGGGGGAGTCCCTCGAGATGGGGCAGCGGGAATCCCTAAGTCCTGTCGAGCGAGCCGAAGCTACATCGCGCTTGCGTGAATTGCTGCTGGAGAACGAGCCAACTCCCCCGCAAGGGATCGAAACGCTAGACGACAACCCGTTGTTGCAGCAACAACGCCGACAGCAGCGGCGGCTTCGTCGTTCGTTGCGGCTGCAATACGGCGCCGAGGGGCTCTCAGACAGCTTACTAAACGACGTGCTAGACCGGCTGGTTGGCCTCGACACAGGAGGTGGCCTATCGCTGCCGCCCAGAAGCTACGCCGCGATCTGCGATCAGTTGCCGCTGGGAACCTTCGGAGTGGAGGGAGTCCGAGAGAGTGGAGGCTTTCATGTCGTGATTGGCGCCTGGTAACACGGACATCCTTTCCACAATCCCAGGCCACTAAGAGCTGATGGTGTCGACTTCCTCTACCGATCGACCTCTGATCGAGTTCCGGCGCCTGCATCGCTTATTCGGCGAGACGCACGCCGTGCGCGGGGTGACGTTTTCCGTCGATGCAGGCCAAGTCTTCGGGTTTATTGGGCCCAATGGCGCGGGTAAGACCACCAGTATGCGCATCCTGGCCACGCTTGATGAACCCTCGGCGGGAGATGCGTTTGTCGACGGACTCTCGGTTGTCGAAGATCCCGATCGTGTCCGCAGACGTTTGGGCTTCATGCCGGACTACTATGGCACGTATCACAACGTCAACGTCTTAGAATACCTCGACTTCTTCGCCCGCGCTTATGGTCTGCGTGGAAAGGAAAGACGTGACGCCATCCGCTATGCCATGGACTTTACCGCCCTAGAACCCTTGGCGATGAAGCCGATCAATGGGCTCTCTAAAGGCATGAAGCAGCGATTGGCTTTGGGTCGAACCATGATTCACGATCCGGCTGTCATGGTGCTCGATGAACCTGCGGCGGGGCTCGACCCGCGTGCGCGGATTGAACTGCGCGAAATGATCTCTCGGCTCGCCGAGCTTGGAAAAGCCGTGCTGATCAGTTCTCACATCTTGACCGAACTCGCCGAGGTTTGTCACTCGGTCGGTATCATCGAGCAAGGCCAACTGCTGGCGGTTGGCACGGTTGACGAGATCAGCGCTCGGGTGGCGGCCCATAGCCAAGTTACCCTCCGCGTCTTGAGCGACGCAGCGGCAGCGGCAAAGTGGCTTGAAGCACAGGAACGAACGGACAGCTTGCAGGTCGATGGGCTGACGCTCCGCTTCGACCACACTGGCGATGAAGCAGCTCAGGCCCAGTTGCTGGCCGACATGGTCGCTGCAGGTCTCCCAGTGGTCGAGTTCGGCGCCAAAGCCATCTCCCTCGAGGATGTGTTTCTTCACGTCACGGAGGGGCGTATCCAATGAGCACGGAGACTGCTTCTGTCGAGCACGCCGCCACCTCGCCTGGAAGCCAGTACTGGCAGCGACTCGATCGTTGGCTCGAAGACGTCAGCGACTATCTCAATCCAATCCTGGTCAAAGAAACACGGCAAGCCCTGCGCAGCCGTCAGTTCTTGGTATGGTTTCTCTTGCTGCTGGCAGCTTGTTGGGTGGTGACCATTGGTGGCGTTGTGATTCTAGGGCCCGCCGCTCGCTATGCTGCCGGAGGGGGAGCGCTGTTCTTAGCGTACTTTTATATCCTGGCGTTTGCGCTCACGGTTGTCGTCCCTTTTACCGCGTTTCGCTCTCTGGCTGCTGAGCAGGAAGACAACACCCGTGACGTGTTGATGGTTTCTGCGCTAAGTCCCCATCAGGTGATCAACGGCAAACTCGGCAGCGCTGGCCTCCAGATGGCGGTCTACCTGTCGGCACTGAGCCCATGCTTGGCGTTCACCTACTTGCTGCGGGGGATCGATCTGCTGACGATCGTACTCGTCCCCACCGCTGCTGTTGCGCTGTCGGTTTTCTTGTCGATGATGGCCCTGCTGACGGCCTCCACAACCAAGAATCGGTTCTCTCAAGTTTTCGTCTCCGTACTGCTTGTGGTCGCTCTGCTCGGCGCGTTTCAAGTGACATGCATCGTAGCAACGGAGATTACTCAGCGTAACAGTCCAGCGCTCCCAGAGGCTGCGTTTATGAGCTTTGGCGCTCTAATGAACGCAGGCTTGTGCGCCTTCCTGCTGGCCTACTATGCCGCCACGGGCATGAATACGTTCGCCAGCGCCAACCGCTCTAGTTCCCTGCGCCGAGTGATGTTCTTTACCCAGGCGTGCTTCCTAGGCTGGATCTTCGCTCTGTGGCGTGTATCGCGGGGAGAGGAAGAAGTGATCTTCGCCGCCGGGTGCATTGCGGGCGTCTTTTGGTACGTGATGGGCGCGTTGCTAACCAGTGAGCGCCCTATCTTTTCAGAAAGGGTTCGAAGAGGCCTGCCATCGGGCACGCTAGGGCGACTCTTGGGCTCTCTCTTCAATCCGGGACCAGGTACGGGCTACCTGTTCGTCCTAGCGAACATGCTAACCGTTTGCATGGCGCTGGGCATAGCGCTGATTGACTCCATCGAGGCACGCTCCTTTGCGACGTTCTTGGCACTAGGATTCTCATACATTGCGCTCTTCCTAGGCCTTGGCAAACTGCTGATCGCAGGTCTACGGCGGCTTGCCACGCTCTCCTTTCTAGGGGGATTTCTGATTCATTTTCTGTTGCTGCTCACGGGGATTGGCTTGCCCGAACTCCTGAGAGCCACCTTTCTGCGCTACCAGCGAGTGCCGTATAGCTGGTTTGACGTGATCAACCCCGTTAGAACCGTGATCGCTCTGGTAGATGGCGACTTGTTGTTGACGGAGATCGTCACCGTGCTATTGGTGATTCCCGGCGGGGCGGTTTGTGTGATGCTGGTCAACCTCGTACTCGCGGCGCGGGAGTTACAATTGACCCGATCCCCGCTTCCCCAGCGTGTGATCGAGGATGACGCGGAGCTGCATGTCGCTGAGTCAATCGTTGCCAACCCATGGGGCGACCTGCGCCAGCCCGAGACAGACCGCAGGTCTTGATTGGCGTGACCAGGGTGAGCTCAAGAACCGCGTGCCGGGGCATCGCGACCGGCTAAGCGGACTTGCGACTGACGGACCTATTGCAGAGATGCGGTCCAGCGATTGCGGCCGCGCTGCAGCACCGCTTCGGGCGGCTGAATTGAGATCACGCGCACCCCGTAGCGCTCTGTGCCAGCGGCCAGTGGTGTCATGATCCCATCGATGGCCAGCAGGACTTTCTGCCCATCCACGTTCGCAAAACCCATCAGCTCTACCGACGACCCGGTCTCGCGATCGCCGCGTTTGGCAAGCGGCACGCGGCGGACGGGGGAGAACAAGTTTTGCCGATTCGGGAAAGGCGCCCGATAGACGCTCCCGCCGGGCTCGACGTCATCGGAAGACTTGTCGTCTTCTGGTGAGGCTTGTGCCAAGGTAGCGTCAGCCGGTGCTTCCGGCGTGGGGGGTGTCGCTATGGCGGATGTTACTGGGGCGGTCGTTTCCACGGACTGCGAGCAGCCGACCAGGAAACACGCCGTGGAGACTAGCAACAAGCAATGAACGACGCAGCGACCGCGAGACATCGACCCATCCGAAAGATTCAAGTTCCCGAGCCGCGCATGCAACTCACCACTCAAGGATAGGTTGCTCTGAGAAGCCGGTCAGACGTGACCGCGGATAGCTTGGCTGCCGCAGCCTTGGGGGTATTGATTGTGCCGATTATGTCGTGCCGGTTCCAAATATCCCTCCCTAGCAGGAAGGAGCTACTGCGAGGCAGGTACATGTGACCACCCGCGGATGGCTGTTTAAGCGTTTTGAGGGCCCAAGCCGGTCTTGTCTATTTAAGAACTGCTGTAGGGGAGGGTGATGAATCGCCAAGGTTTCACCCCTCAGCCAAACTCTCCCCTGAAGAAGAGACGAGTCTTGAGATCTGCTCTAGCGGAACAAGCGGCCCCAAAAGCCTTGCGATTCGTCACGTGTCGGCGCCTGGTCCGTTTGCTCGGAGGGCTGTGGGTCTGGCCGGCTGTTGGCCTGAAAGCGGGCGTCGTACCTTGGTCGCATCGAGCCAGCTTGTGCCGTGCGCGGCGCCCTCCTCGTGGCTACCTGGGTCGCTGGACCGGCGACTGGCGGTAGGCGACGCAGCTTTGAACGATGAGACAACACGGGATAGGCAAGTTCTTCTGAGTCGTCATCGGATGGCAACGGCAAGATGCTGTCATTCGAAGGCTGAGGCCGACGACGGACGCTCGCACCCGCGTCCGTGGGAAGAGCTTCCGGTCCTACGGGCGTTGGAAGCGAAGGGTGGACCTGCACCGGATCGGCAGCTGGCTCGACGGACACGATGCTAGACGGACATGCACAGCCCTGAGGGCATCCCTCGGCACAAGGAATGCCCGCCAGTCGGCAGTTAATCGTATCAGCAACTGCTCGGTCACGCGCCGTCATGTACTCGTTGTATCCAACGATGGTTGGATTGATGAAAACGACAAGTTCGCTTTCCCGGATCTCCGTCTCTCGCGCTCGGAACAGGTGACCAAAGAAGCGGACATCCTTCAGTAGCGGAATGCCCTTGAAGTCACCCACATCACTCCGTTGACGCAGGCCCGCAATGACAAACGTTTGGCCATTGGTGATTCGTACACGGGTTCGGGCAGTCCGTCGGTCGATAATCGGCTGGTTGTCACCCGGTGTGAAACCCGTCAGTCGGCTGAATTCTGGTTGCACGTCCATTTCGATCGTGCCGTCCATGGCGATCTTGGGTCGAACGCGGAGCGTAATTCCCGCCTCGCGGAAGGCGGTGGTGCCAATGTTTCCTCCGGCGGCGGTCTGTGTAAGCTGTTGGAACGGAACTTCTTCCACGCTCTCGATGGTTGCCTCGTCGTTGTCAACGACCGTCACGTTGGGAGAAGCGAGCAGGCGTGAGTCGGTCGCATTCTGCAACGCGGAGGCTACCGCTGCTAAGTTGAAGTTGTTGTTGAGCGTGAAAAAAGTGAACGAGCCACCCGCGGATCCCTCAGTGAAGGGCACTTGCGTCACTGAGTTGACCAGAGCTCCGCCGCCTGACGTTACCGTGCCGACGCTCAGAGATCCGTTGTCAAAGGTGGTAGTTCCGTTCCCCCCCGACAGACTTTGCCAATTGATGCCCACTTCCTCCATGTCAGCCAGGCTGATGTCGTAGATCAGCGCTCGCACGGAAACCTGAGGCCTTGGCTGGTCGATACGCTGCAAGACAGTGCCAGCCATCTGCAGGTTTTGGGCATAGTCAACGACCAGCAGCCGGTCTTCATCAGGCATGGCGGCGACCCGGCCAGCAGGGCTCAAGATGGCCTGCAGCATGTCCGCCGCGCTCTGCGAGTTGATGTAGTGTGTTTTGAGGTAGGCCACCTGGAGCTCTTGCGGGCCTTCGCCGAGCGGCGCGCCGCCGGCAGCGCGCCGGGCCGCGGCGTCCACGGTGGCCACGAACTGACGGATCATCCGCACTCGGTCGGGAAAATCGAGCACAAAGATGCTTCCCGCCGATGGAATTGGTCGGATTTGTCCTTGGGGCGTTGAGAGCAGGGCTGCTCCTGAGACGACGTCTTCGATCTTCGCTGCGCCGACGGGAATCGTAGCTGACTCGAAGAACGGGTTTACCTGACCAAGGTTATCAAGACTACTGACAACCAAGCTCTCTCCCACCGCACGGTACCCATAGCCATTGCTGATGAGAATCGAGTCCAGTATTTCGCGCAGGGGTGCGTCTTTGAAAACGCCGTTGACCGATCCAGGCACTTCGCCAGCGACAACGTTGATTCCCCACAGCTCGCTGATGGTCAGCAGAGCGGCGTTCAGCGAGCTGTTTCGGAGCGTAAGGTCACCAGGACGTGAGAGGGCATCTGCGAGCGTCGCGGATGCAGCGCCTGTGCCGCTGCCATCGCGAGTCAGTGGCTGGGCGAGCGCGGGGCTAAGGGATCTTCCTTCTGGGGGAAGAACCTGAGCTCTCGCACAGCAAGGCCCCGTTAGCCACAGTACAAGGACATATAGCACGGTAACGCACTGCAGGCCTGCTGGCCAGCAGTGCGTGTGTCTATTGAGTCGCTTGTCGGTTGCTAGATCGACCATGCGCCCTCCGTGGGGCGCTGGGTGTGTTACTCAAAGCTGACGACTTAAGCTCGGCCACCGCCGCGAGTCAGGGCGAAGCACCACAGTTCAATTTCCATTTGCACGACGCGGCTGTTGCGCCCGGTGGGGCGCAAATCAATCGAGTGAGCGTGCATCATCATGCCGTGTTTTTCGATCCTTGCGAATAGGTCGCGCAGTTCATTCATGCCCCCGGTTACCGAAAGGCTCACGGGGCGTGTCTCAAGTTCGAAAGGGGTCTTCTTGCCACCGTTCGCTTTGCTGTCTGCCAGGGGGTGATCGTTTTCTCGCCAGTTACGTGTCCTGACATTGCCAACGCCAATTCGTCGAACTTGGCAGCCCGACTCGCGGACCAAGTCGACCAGCTGACTGCGAAACGCCGCGACCCGCTGGGCCGGTAGGGTTTTGTCTTCGAGCTGGCCAAGCTCAGCGCCGGTCCTCTTTGCCGTCTGGCGAAAATGGGGGAGCTGTGTGGCCGTTTGCTCTGCCTCTGCTAGTTGTTCCCGTTGTTCCTCTATTTCGGCACGCAACGAAAGATACTGATCGACTTGAGGCAAGACCGTAGCAAGTGCCACAAGGAATGTAGCGCCTGTAACGATTAGCCAGCGACGAGGGCTGTCACAGAATCGGTCAATGAGTTCTTGGAGGTTCATTTGGAGGCCACTCCCTGCGGATTGGATGGCTCGGGTGCTAGCTTGAAGTTAAGTTGGAAAGTTGTTGAGGGCCCCTGCTGCGTGTGACCCACACCGGTGCCCTCCAGGGCGACCTGGTCAAGCGTTGGCGCCAAGTTGAGGTACCGTACAAAGTCGTACACCCCTCCTTCGCTGTAGCTGGCGCCGGCAACTTCCACTTCCTGGAAGTCGGAGATGGTCAGCCTGGAGAGCCACACATCATCGGGCAAACAGCTGCCAATGGCCGTGACCACGCCGGTTAAATCATGCTCGGGCGCGCCCTCCTTCAGCTGCTTGAGCCGCGTCAGTTTGTCCCGCTCTGACATGAGCTTGAGGCGCAGCTCCTGGTACTCCGTATGGGCGGGCTGCAGCTGCGAGATTTGCGTTTGGAGAACGTCTCCGGTCATACCAACACGCCAGTTGAGGATCGCCATGCTAGCAGCGATGAGCAGCGTGGCGGCGATGGGAGCCGCCGCGCGCAGCAGAATCGGGCGTATGTGCTTGCGGCTTTCGGCGATCCATCGCTCCATCAGGTTTGGAGCAGGCATGTCGCCGCCAGCGTCGATCTCTTCTAGGGCTCTGCCCAGCAAGATGGCATGCTGCACGTTCATTCCCTCGCATGGCCGCTGCCAGTAATTGGCAGCAGTCGAGAGATCGAAGGCAGAGGCCTGGTACGACCCGTCAGCCAGCAGGGCTTGCTCAGCAGAACTCACCCTGTCAGGGTCTCCCGCCAAATAAACCCGACGGACCTTGAGTTCATAGTCTCCGAGCCGTCGTTGGCAGAAGCGTTGCAGGCGAGCATGGTGCTCTGCTAACACGTCGTGCAATTCGGTTCCTCGTACGCCACCACCCGGGCGGTAGTCCAGCAGTAGCTGACCGCGGTGAGCAACCACAATTTCGAAGCCATCGCCATCAAACTGAACCAGCAGGACGGGGTCTTGATCTTCGTGCAGAGCTCCGTGGGCGCGGGCCAGAGCAACGGTTTCTGCTTCGATGCAACGAAGCTCGAGTCCCGTGGCATTAATGGCGTCGATCACGCGATCGATCGTGGCTTCGCAGGCCACCGAGACCACCGCTTGCTCATGACGGGCATCGAGATTCGAGCGACTCGCGACCAGGGTCTTGGCGCCGGCGCCAAGAGACAAATAAAGCTGCCCACGATCCTCCAGCTCTTCCAACGCCCGATCGACATCGGAACTCGATCCGGCAGTTGTCCGAGTCACGCAAAGTTCGCCATTGAGCACGAGTGATGTCGGACAGCCTGACACTCGCTCACTGCTGACTAGCTGCTTGAGCTTCTGAGTAAGCGACTGAATGGCCTCAGGTGCTGGGAGCTGCTCATCCTGTTCTCGCCAGGCAATGGTCTTGGTGTGCAGTAACTCCGGAGAGCCATCCGCCTCTCGGACGATCAGTCCCATGTGCAGTTCATGCCGGCATAAGTGCAGCACAACCTGTCGGCCTTCGCCGCCCCTGCGGCGCTCTTTGCCGCTGCGGCGTTCAGCCGGATTGCGTCGGTCCGTGTTTGCTCGGTCGCTCATGTTTGTCTCGTTGTTGTTGGCCATTCTCTTGTCGCTTAGAGCTGGATGGTGGCCTCGACCGTCCTAATGGCCTCGCCAGCGACACCGATGGAAGTAATCACTACCGTCCCGCCGGACCCGTTCGCGGCACTCGCGGAGTAGGTATCGTCCGCGGGATAACCGGCGTCGGCCACGGTGCTTCTCCAGTTGCTGTCATTAATCAATTCCGTGCAGGCGTGGTGAACACCGGCGTTGGCCAAGTAGAGGGCGCGCTCGTAGTCGGTCACGTTCCGCGTTACCGCGAACTGCACGATTTCTGTGTTCAGCACGTTCAAGACCAGAGAACTGACCATAAAGATCACGAATAGGCACATAAGTAGCGCGGCGCCTCGGCGCGGCGGTCGTCTGCCTGGTTGTTTCGCTGGCCAAAACGACCGACGAAGCTCCCGATGCTGATAGTCTTTGTTCACCATGAGCGAATCCATCCATAGCAGGACACGGTTCTTGACTGGCCGGCGCCACGCGGCAAGGTTACTCGCACAGTGCATCGGATAAGCTGGATCTCTGCAGGCGTCGTGGTTGCCGTGACGCCATCCGCTTCGTAACCCACGAAAGAGAGCTCGTCGATTCCACTGGCCAGCCTGGCCCCACTGTCGCTGTAGACCACAACGCCTTCGGCAGTCCCTGTGTGTTCCCAGTAAATACTGTTGGAGGAGGCATCCAGCATCTCTAGACGCCCGGTCGTGTCAGAAGCCGCTGAGATCGAGACGACGCTGCCTGCCTGCCGGATGCCGCGAACGACATGTCGCAAGACGGCCTGCGCCGCTTCGGCTTTAACCAAGTCTCCTTCGTGTGCTTGCCAGGCCGCATAGCTGGAGCGCACGACGATCATCGACGACGCCATGAGCGTGCCCGTGATGGCCGTGGCGGCCAGCATTTCGAGCAGCGAGAAGCCGCCCTGCCGTCGGTTAGGGAGAGGCAATGGCCTCATAGCTTGCGAACTTTCCTATCTTGGTGCGGAAGTGGCACTGCGGTTCGGTGGAATCGAGCGCGTCATTGTTGTTTTCGTCAACGTAAGTGGTTACTTGGACGTGCATCAATGCATCCACGATGCCCCCATCGGCAACCGCGTCGCTCTGTGTCACTAAGTAGCGGAGGTTGCTAAAGCCGTCGGTCGCAAAGTCGCCGGTCGCCGTGCCGGAGGTCCAGCTTGCCGCCACCAGGGCCAAGTGTTCCTCCACTTTGCAGACGGCGTAGTTGGTAAGCAGGGCTTTCTCGTCGGTGGTTTGGCTCAAATCCAGTCCATCGCGAATTAGCGCCAGAGCAGGAACCAGAGTCCCCGCCACCAGCGTTACCGCCATAACCACCTCCAGCAACGAGTAGCCGGGACGTGGCGAGCCCCTAGGGCGCGATCGATCTGGAGAGAGGCGTGGTTTAGTCATAGCGCAGCACGGGGCTGTGTGGATTTCCCTGCACAAGGGTAGCTTGTGCCAAGCACGGAGAGATCAGCTAAGCAAGAATGGCTACGGTTGAGCAACCTTTTGCACTTCTGCCCAGCCTGTGGCGTGGTAGAGAGTCACAAGCCAGTAGAAGTTGGCGCCATCGATACGGACGGTGCTGCTGGTTCCGCCGGTTGTAAGAGCACCGCTGAAATCGAACGTTAGCGTGTCACTGGTCGTGGTCACGACGGCCCCTGCTGGTACCGCAATGGTGTCATCGACCTGGTAGTCCGCGCCCGAGGGATCTCGCACAACGGCGTAGCTCGTGACCACTCCAGAATCGCGAGAGAACTGCAGGTAATGGTTGTCTCCCGTGGCGATGGCTCTCCGACGAGTTTGCGACAGGTCAAGAGCCAGCCGTCGAGAGAAACCCTCCGCGTCCGCCGCCTGGTAGGCCGAGTGGCCAAACTTAGTGATCGCCATGCCGGCCACGAGGCCAATGATGGTGACCGTCGCCAGCAGCTCATACAACGTGAAAGCACGTCGCCCAAACGAGCGACGCGCTTTCCTTGTCTTAGCCTGCAAAGGCATGGTGATTTCGAATCTCGATCCGTTTACTCAACTCGGTGCGTTGTGGAGTTCAACGCATACGCCGAGTTGTCGACAGGGTTCGTAGGAATCCCGTCGGGGAAGTAGTCCGTATTGTTGGCGAGCGTGCCGATGTCGGCGGGCCAGGCGCCTTCTTCGATGTAGTAACGCTCAACCGCGGCGTTGATCGTGGCGCGGTTGTGCGAATCCACTTGTGTGCGAGCGGTCGAGCTGGAGACCGAGACACGTGGCACGATGATGGCGGCGATGATCCCGAGGATGGTGACCACAGCCAAAAGCTCCATCAAGGAGAATCCGCGGCGTGTGTTGCGAGCTTGCTTCGACATAGCGAGTGGTTCCTCCTGGCGCCGATGAGGGACGCCAACGTGATTTACGTATTTCTGTTGAGGTTCAGCGTTGTTGTTGATCTCGCAGCAGCGTTTCTGCCGCGTTACCGAAACGTAGGTCACCTTTTGCAACGTGTTCGGAAAACCTCCGAAAAAAAGCGGTCAACCCGCTTGCTGTCCTTACTCACAAAGTTATCCGCACCCGATCGATCCAGCTCGCGAGCCGAATGTGTCAGTCATACCTGTTGTGAGGGCCACTAGTGATCGTGGCCAACCACCAAACCTGTGCTGGTGTCGATCGTGTAAGCCGTACCATCAACGGGGCACGTTGGAACGCCGTCGGGAAAGTGATCTAAATCCACGCCAATGTCGGTGAGGTTGGCATTGGGGAAAGACCCGGCCTCCCTGCGCCAGAGGCGAACCTGCACTTCGATCTCACCCTGATTCGCGTGACACGCGGCAGCCGACCCAGCTGTGTGGTGGTGCGCTACCCGAGGAACGACGACGAGGCCCAGGATTCCCAAGATGGCGACCACCGCCAGCAGTTCCATAAGCGTGAAGGCGGTAAAGCGGTAGCGAGCTTGTTGGTCCATGTCAGCCCCCGACTGCATTGATCATGTCAAACATCGGGAGGTAGATCGCTAGCAAGATAACCGCCACCGCACCCGCGAGGGACGCAGTCAATGTGGGTTCGATAACGGCCACAAAGATATTGGTGCGACGTTCGACCTCGTCATGCAGATGAGAGCGTATGTGCCCAGTAGCTTTCGCCAGATTTCCTGTTTGTTCGCCCACAATCACAAGCTGGCTTACAATCGGTGGAAAGAGATCGCCCAATCGCTCGATTTCACGGCTAAACCGCTCGCCTCGTTTGACTGCTTTGTTCAGGTCGCTGGCACTCTGCCTCACCACGCGGTTTCCGACGGCGTTGGCTGCCTCGTCGAGAGCTTCCGACAGAGTGAAGCCGGCTTCCATTAGGTTGCCAAGGACTTCCATGAACTCCAGCACGGCGATGTCACGCAGCCACTCACCGGCAAGCGGCAGGCTTAGCAACCAGCCATCAATCTTTTGCGCGACCGATTCTTGCTCACGGAGTTTCTTAAGGGCCACGGCCGCTATCACCAGCGCTGCTAGGATGAACAACCCATATCCCTTGGCAATGGCGCCTACGGTGATCATGGTTTGCGTAATGCCTGGTAGCGGTACTTTGGCGGAACTGTAGGTCTCTTCGAAGACGGGTACGACGTACGTTAACAAGAAGCAGATGACGCCGGCGCCAACCACCATGAGCATGCCCGGATAAGCGAGCTTTTTGATCACCTCGGCCCGCAGCTTGCCAGATTTCTCTCGCTGTGTGGCGATGTTGTCTAGCGTGCTAGCCAAGGTTCCCGATCGCTCGCCGACGTGCACCTGATTGACGGTAACCACGTCGAAGGACGACTCGTGTTTGGCTAGCGCTGCGCTGAACAAGCAGCCGGTCTCAAGGTCCGTGCGCAGGGACTGCAAGACGTCTCGGCAGCGCTCCAGAGCTTTCTCTTCGGCCAAAGCTCCCAAGGCTTTGGGTAGTGAAACGCCGTTGTCGATCAGCGTGGCTAAGTTGCGAAACACGAAAGTCACGTCTTCCGAGCGCATTTTTCCAGAGCGTTTGCGCGGGAACAGCGTCAGCTTGGCAGGCTTCTTTTCCGAAGACGGCTCTGCGGCCGACGATCCATGCGCGTTGGCACGAGGCGACAGGCCTTTCTTTCGTGTGGAGCGCATGCGTCAAGTCCTCTTGAGGGCCTTAGCTCGATAGCTTGAAGAAGACTTCTTCCAGTGTGGTCCGTCCGGCAATCACCTGCTCCATGCCGGCGTTGCCGAGTTCAACCATTCCCTCGCGACAAGCAATTTCACGAATTTTGGTTGCGGGAACGCCCTTCTCGATTGCCTCGGCAATGGTCGGCGAAACGGTCATAATCTCGTAGATTGGCAACCGGCCCGAATAACCACTTCCAAGGCACTTCTTGCAGCCACGGCCTCGATAGTAAATCGTATCGGCCGGTGGCTCCTGACCTCGAGTTAGCTGGCGGAGCAAGGACTCGTTTGGTTCGACAGGTTCTTTGCACTCAGAGCAGATCGAGCGAAGCAGCCGCTGGGCGATGACGCCGAGCAGGGCGCCACCTACCTTGAAGCCATCGATTCCCAGGTCACTGAGCCGGGCAATCGCACCGACCGCGTCGTTCGTGTGGAGCGTGCTGATCAGCAGGTGACCAGTCAGGGCCGCCTGGACGGCGGTTGTGGCCGTCTCGTGGTCGCGAATCTCACCGACCATGATGACGTCCGGGTCCTGACGCATCATGTACTTCAGCGCGTTGGCGAAGCCCAGCCCGTGGTCGTTGTCCGAAGCCACCTGGTTAATGCCAGGTAGCCGGTATTCAACGGGGTCTTCCACGGTCACGATATTGCGGCTCGTCGAATTGAGCTTCGACAGGACCGAGTACATGGTGGTGCTCTTACCGGAGCCGGTCGGGCCCGTGACCACAATCATGCCGTATGGCTTGTCGATCAGCGTCTGGATAGCTTTGAGGTCGCGCTGGCCGAGCCCGAGACCCTCGAGTTCGAAAATCTGATTGCCTTCGTCCAGCAATCGCATCACAACCTTTTCGCCGCCCACCGTAGGAATCGTGCTCACGCGGAAGTTGACCCGCGTGCCGCCTTCAATCAGGCTTAGGTGCCCATCTTGTGGGCGGCGACTCTCGGTGGTGTCCATGTCAGCCATGACCTTGATCCGTGCCACAACCGCCTCTTCGGTGTGGTTGGGAATGGTCATAATCTGTTGCAAATCGCCATCAACGCGATACCGCACGCGCATCTCGGGCGTGTGGGGTTCAAGGTGGATGTCGCTGCAGTTGGCGTTAATGGCGCCCATTAGGATGGCGCGAACGAGGCGAACCACGGGGGCCTGTTCCTCGACCGATGTCACCTGCGCCACCATTTCGTCGTCTTCCGACTCTTCGGCAGCTTCCAGGTCAGACATCTTCATGTCGACAATCGTTTGCCGAGCAACGAGGCGGTCGTCAAAACCTCGGTCAATGACTGCTTGGACGGGCCCTTCTAGCGCCACCACAGGCTCGATGTGATAGCCGGTGATCATCTCCGCCTCGGAGATGGTTTCGATGTCATCCGGAGCCACCATCGCAAGCTTCAGATCACTGCCGCTGACGGCGACCGGGACGCACGCATGCTTGCGAGCCAGCGATTCGGGTAGCAGCCGGGTAATTTGTGGATTCACCGCCTGCGGCACGACGTCCATGTAGGGCACACCGTACTGCTGAGCAAGCGCTTCACCAAGTTGCTGGAGCGAAATCAAGCCGCGCCGCAGCAAGATTTGGCCAAGCAAACCGCGCTCGGCGCCTTGAGCTGCCAGCGCGCTTTCCAACTGATTCTGAGTGATCAGATTGCGTTGAACGAGGATGTCGCCGAGTCGGGCCATGCGGGTTTCGCGGGGCAGGGGAGTCGCGAGGTGTTAGTTCGTTAGCCGAGGTCTCTTAGGCGTCGCCAGCTGCTGCGGCGGCGGCCTCAGCGAGCCGCGTGACCTTGTTTTCCAGGACAATGGGGTCGTAGGGCGTAACCAGGTACTCGTCAGCCCCTGCATTGAACGCGCGCTGCACGTCCTCCAAGTCTGAATTCGGCGATAGGTACATGACCGGGAGTTCGCTTGTTCGTAGGTCGTTGCTCAGTCGGTCGATCAAGTCGGCGCCATCCATGCCGGGTAAGAAGTGACCAATTACCAACAGTCGTGGAAGGTCTTCCTGCAGCCATGTCAGGGCTTCCTCGGCGGAGTCCAACGACACGACCTCGTAGCCCAGCAACTCTAGGCGGAAGGCCGTGACCTCACGCAGTGTGGGGTCTTCTTCGACAAGCAATACAGTTTGAGCTGGTCCGGCCATGATTCTCGTGCTTCGGTGGTGACGGCCTCCGCACGTTGGGTGCAGAATGATCTACGTGTAAGTAGCTCAGTGAGGCCCAAAGTCAACACGCCGAAGCATGGTTCACCACGGCTCGTGGCAGTGCGTTTGCATGCCTAGAAGGCAGCTGCCGCAACGGTGACAACGATTGTGCCGGTTGCAACCGCGGTTAGGCGGTACACACCGGAGCGTGTTCCTGATCAAGGGCACGCAAGACGTCACCGCGAGAAACCAACCCTACCAATCGGCCATTGCTAAGCACTGGCAGGCGCCGGACGCGATGCACAATGAACAGGTCAGCAACGCGATTGACCGGGTCAGCACAGTCAACCGTGAGCACTTCGCGGGTCATGTGCTGAGCCACCGTTTGATGCTCGAGCTCTTGGTCGTAAGCCAAGGCTAGCAACGCGAACTCAGTGATGATGCCAACCAGGGTGCCTTGATCATCGACTACCGGGAGCCCACTGACGCGGTTCTCGATGACTAAGTGGATGGCGTCCTGCAGGGTGGCTTCGGGACGAATGGTGATGGCGCCAGGCGTCATAATCTGATCGGCTGTGAGCATAGCGATCGCCTCGTGGATTCGTCCCGTGCAGCCGTTGTCAGCCGCTACCAGAGCAAACTTACTTCACGCCCTGTTGATAGACCGAAGGGATGCGAAGTTGCTGAAGGGCGTCTAACCACATCGTATCGCTGCGATCCGCAAGAGTGTCGTAACCGTTTCACGCTTCGCTAAAGAAGAAGAGGCCACGTTTCGGGCGCCGGATGGAGGCCGGCTGTTGTCGGTCGCGGTACAATTATCAGGGTAGGCAGTGGTCTTTTGAGAGCGAGAGAGAGGGGACGGCATGGCAAAACTCGGCGACCTGGGCTGGCCCGCCTTTGCCTTGGCGTTTCGCGGATTCAACACAACCAACCTGGGGCGTACTGCCGAGCTTCTCGCATGCCCCGCATACGCGGCCACGGTCAGAACGCGACTTGAGCAGGCCGGCAGCGTGGCGAGCGATGTCCTGGGGAGACCGGTCGAGTTGGTAGCGCGCGTCAAGCGGCAACAAGAGGCCAGTTTGGCGGACTATGCCGAAGCGGTGGCGCTGGTCTTCGCCACCGAGATGGCGCAGATGGATCTGCTCAGTGAGCATCATGGTTGCACGACGGACACTGCCGAGCTGGTGTTTGGCTACAGCCTCGGCGAGTTAGTCGCCCTGGCTTGCAGCGGAAGGCTGGACGGCGCCGAGGCGCTCTGCATCCCCGTGGCGATGGCCGGTGATTGTGCTGCTCTTGCAAATGATGTGACGATGGGGGTTCTCTTCTCCCGCGAGCTACCGATAGACGAGCGTACGGTCGATGAACTTTGCGACACCATCACGCAACAAGGGCAGGGGGTGATCGCCGTGTCGGCCGTATTGTCACCTAACAGCATGCTGCTCTTGGGGCAGGGCACGAGCATCGAGCGATTCAAGCAAGCCATGCCCGAGGCGTTTCCTACGCGAGTTCACCTGCGACTCAACGACTCGAAGTGGCCTCCACTCCACACGCCGATCGTCCGTCAGCGGCAGATCCCCGATCGGTCTGCCGTGATGATTCAGTCGATGAGTGTTATAACCGCTGGCAGCCAGACCCCTGTGCTGTCTTTGGTCACCGGACAAAGAGTCCAAGGCGACCCGCTCACGCTGCGTCCCCTGTTGCGAAATTGGGTGGACCATCGACAAAGACTATGGGACGCGGTTTGCGGTGTGCTAACGAGCTCCGTACAAACCGTTGTGCACGTCGGTCCAGCACCAAACGTGATCCCGGCCACTTTCAACCGGCTGGCAGAGAATGTGCGTCAACTCCAGGCCCGCAATGACTTGTCTGGCCTGGGAGCACGGGCGCTCGGGGCCATCGCCGATCGCCCGTGGCTCTCGTCGCGACTACCCACCAGCGCGGCGCTTCTGCGAGCTCCGCAGCTGAAGCAAGTGATTCTCGAAGACTGGTTGCTCGAGAACGCTCCCAGCTGAGCCGGCTGCAGCCCCGTGTGGCGGGGCCTATTCCTATGGGGCGCGCCAGCCCGTATGTTTGAGTTAGGCTGCGTCCTACCGTTCGTTGTAGTTTGTGGACAGTTGATACGTGGTATGCCCCTAGGATTTGATGGCAAAACAGCGGTTGTCACCGGCGCCTCTTCGGGCATTGGTCGGGCTATCGCTAGCGCGCTGGGGGCGAGCGGCGCCGACTTGGTGTTGCACGCTCGCGCGAATCGAGCGGGACTAGAACAAGTCTCCGATGAAGTTCGAGCCCAGGGGCGCAAGGTGACCAACGTGCTTGCTGACTTGTCGAGCGTTGCAGCCTGTGAGCAGTTGGTCCAGCAGGCAACCGAGCACCGCCCTGTGGATATCTGGATCCACTGTGCCGGAGCCGATGTGCTCACGGGCGCCGGGGCCGAGCAGTCTTTTGAACAAAAACTGGAGCGTCTTTGGCAAGTGGATGTCCGGGGGATGATCACTTGCTGCCGGATCGTGGGAGACCAGATGCGTTTGCAGGGATCCGGTGTGATCCTGACGATTGGGTGGGATCAGGCCGAGACGGGCATGGAGGGCGATAGCGGGCAGATGTTCTGCGCTACCAAAGGCGCGGTCGCCGCGTTCACCAAGAGCCTGGCGAAGTCCCTGTCGCCGGAGGTCCGGGTGAACTGCCTGGCGCCGGGCTGGATTGAGACCAGCTGGGGCGCGGCAGCTCCCGCTGCTTGGAGGCAGCGGGCAGTGCAGGAGTCTTTGCTCAGGCGATGGGGCACACCCGAGGATGTTGCTTCGATGGCGATTCACCTCACTTCCCCAAACGCGTCTTTCATTACCGGGCAGGTGATTGCCATCAATGGCGGGTTCGCCGGCAGCCGACCACCATGCAGCGACCCCCATGGCTGAGCATTGGCATTTTGTGACTGGCAGACTTGCCGAGGGCGCGCTTCGCCGAGAGTTGGCAAAACTAGCGGAGACAGGAGGCTTCACCTACTCAGTTGGTGTAATGCCCATCACCGTCGCGGCCCTGATGACCCCCGCGTGGCTGGAGTCGCGAGTTACTCCTCCAGAGCAGGCCACCCGCGTTCTTGTGCCTGGGTATTGTCAGGGGGACTTGGCGTCTCTCAGCGCGAAACTGCAGACGCCCGTCGATCGTGGTCCTCGGGACTTGCGACGTCTGCCAGAGTTCTTTGGACGGCAACCCGCGCCTGCCGACTATGGAGCCCATGACATCCAGATCATTGCAGAGATTAATCACTGCCCGCGATTGTCGACCCAAGAGATCGTCCAGCGGGCTAAGCAGCTCAAGCATGATGGCGCGGATATCGTTGACTTGGGCGCTGAGCCAGGTGGCGGTTGGCTTCAAGTGGCCGAAGCCGTCCAAGTGGTGCGAGACCTAGGCTGCCGCGTGTCGATTGACAGCCTCGACACACAAGAAATTGCTGCCGCCACCCAAGCAGGGGCGGAGTTGGTCCTCTCCGTCAACAGCACCAACCGCGCCGCCGCGTTGGACTGGGGCTGTGAGGTTGTGGCCATCCCCGATGATCCAAAGTCGCAAGCGGGCCTTGAGGAAACGATCGACCTGTTGGCCCGCCACGGTGTCCCGCTGCGAATCGACCCGATCCTCGAGCCCATCGGTTGTGGTTTTGCGGCAAGCTTGGATCGCTACCGCGCCGTACGCCAAAGCTATCCGGATGCCGAGATGTTGATGGGCATCGGTAATCTAACTGAGATGACGGAGGTGGACTCTGCTGGTATTAACCTGATGCTAATGGCCATTTGCCAAGAGACAGGCATCCGAAGCATTCTGACCACAGAAGTCATCCCTTGGGCACAAACGTGTGTCCGCGAGTGTGATCTCGCGCGGCGCATGGTTCACTACGCCGTGACACAAGACTCACCTCCCAAGCACATCGACCCGGGGCTGTTGACGTTGCGAGACGCCAGCGTGCAGCATCCCCTGATGGAGGACTTCGCCGAGCTAGCAGCTGCCATCAAAGACGCGAATTATCGATTGTTTGTGGCCGATGGCGAACTGCACCTCTTGGGGCCGCAGCTTCATCTCCATTCACCAGACCCCTTTAGGATTGCCCAGCAATTGCTCAATGCTATCGAAACAAGTGCCGGAAAGCCGCTATCGGCATCGCACGCCTTCTACCTGGGGTTCGAGCTCAGCAAAGCGGCCACGGCCCTTACTCTAGGCAAACAGTATGAACAAGATGAACCACTGGACTGGGGCTACCTGACGCAAGAGGAGGAGAGCCACTATCTTCAAAGACGACGTCGCAACTGAACTCCGTTCCTCCATTGTTTGAGTCTCTGTGTCGCTCCCACTGGTCCGTGAACTGACGCCATCGCCTGCTCCTGAAGAGGTCTTTCGGCGGCTTTCGAGCATGCCGGGCTGCGTCCTTTTTGACACCGCCAAACCAGGGGCAGACACGGGCCGCTACTCCTACGTAGCGGCAAGTCCCTTCCAGCGCGTCGTAGCAGAGCAGGGAGAGCTTCAACCGTTGGCGTCTCTGGCAGCCGCGCTGAAACTCTATCGCGCGAAATCGA
The DNA here is from genome assembly GCA_965263315.1 of Lacipirellulaceae bacterium. Taxonomy (GTDB): domain Bacteria; phylum Planctomycetota; class Planctomycetia; order Pirellulales; family Lacipirellulaceae; genus JBCCQL01. The sequence goes on from CBDHGZ010000004.1 coordinate 845,585, forward strand.
TCGAGGCCCTACCGCCATTTCAGGGCGGAGCGGCCGGAGTCTTAAGTTACGAACTCGGTCGAACTCTCGAACCAACCCCACGAGCCAAGAACGACGAGTTTTGTTTCCCTCACCTTTCGATGGGTTTGTACGATGTTGTGATCGCGTTTGATCACCTTGCCGAGCGGTGCTGGATCGTATCGCATGGATACCCAGAGACGACCGCAGCGACGCGCCACCGCCGGGCCCAAGAGCGGATGTCTGAGTTCCTGGGGCGGGTCGAAGGTCCCGAACGGTCGACATCAAGCGCACTCCATGACTCACGCTTGATTGGGGGTGATCTGTGCCCTCATTACCCGGTGGCTGGCATGCCGCGACTCAAGAGCAGCTTCTCGCGCGAGCAATACTTGGATGCGGTACGGCAGGTGATCGACTACATCTACGCCGGAGACGTTTTTCAGGTGAATCTGTCACAGCGTCTGCTTGGCGAAGCACAGGGGTCGCCGATTAGCGCGTATCTTGCCCTGCGAGAGCGTAACCCGGCGCCCTTTGCGGGATACTACGATGCGGGCGCCTGGCAACTTTGCAGCGCGTCTCCTGAAAGGTTTCTATCGCTTCGCAACGGACGAGTCGAAACCCGACCGATCAAAGGCACGCGGCGCCGCTCATCGAATGCTGTGGAAGACCAGAAGATTGGTCAGCAGTTGCTGTCTCACCCCAAAGACAGGGCAGAGAACACGATGATTGTCGACCTGTTGCGCAACGATCTCTCGCGAGTCTGCCGACCGGAATCTGTCGAAGTCCAGAGCCTGTGTCAGCTAGAGTCCTACGAGCATGTCCATCACTTGGTGTCCGTTGTAACGGGGGAGTTGCTGCCCGGGGCCTCGGCGATCGACCTGCTGGGCGCCAGCTTTCCCGGGGGGTCGATCACAGGGGCCCCAAAAGTGCGGGCCATGGAAATCATTGCCGAGCTGGAACCAACCGCACGGGGGCCCTATTGCGGCTCGTTGGCGTTTGTGGGATTCAACGGAGCGATGGACAGCAGTATCCTGATTCGTTCGCTCACCTATGCTGGTGGGTATGTGCAGGCGGGGGTGGGTGGCGGCATTGTGGCCGACTCCGATCCTGAAGCCGAGTATCAGGAAACCATGCACAAGGCCGCTGGTCTGTTTGACATTTGAGGCCCGCGTTGATCTTGCTGATCGACAACTACGACAGCTTCGTCCATAACCTGGCGCGTCACTTTCGGCTGCTGGGCCGAGAGACCCGTGTCGTGCGCAATGATGCGATCGACGGCCCCGAGGTCCAAGAGCTTTGCCCTGAAGCGGTCGTCTTGTCCCCAGGGCCATGCACGCCTGCCCAGGCGGGTTGTTCGATTGAAATCGTTAAACAGCTCCACGACAAGCTACCCCTGCTGGGTATCTGCCTGGGGCATCAAGCCATCGGGGTGGCGCTTGGCGCTCGACTGGTTCGGGCGAACCAGCCTGTGCATGGCCGGTCATCGCTGATTGAACATGATGGGCTGGGCGTTTTCGATGGTTTGCCTCAATCGCTGGAGGTTGGCCGTTACCACTCGCTTTCGATCGACCCTGTAACGTTGCCCGCGGCTCTGAAGCCCACGGCGCTAACCGCAGAGGGTCAGCTTATGGCCGTGCGGCACCGCGACTACCCCGTCGTGGGTCTCCAGTTTCACCCGGAGAGCGTCCTTACTCAGCATGGCCTGCCGATCCTGAGAAACTTCTTGGAGATGTGCGATGCGGCGCGAAGCGAACCGGCCCGGCTCCCTGCCGAGGCTAAGGAGATGCTGAGCTAGTCATGTCAGCTCGGGACGAAGGCTCTGATTGGCGCCACCGCTTGCCCACCTTAGAGACAGGGCGGTTGCTGGAGTGTGTCGTGACCTCGCAGAATGCCGATGGCGGCGCCAACGTTGCTCCCATGGGTCCCCTCGTCGACCCGCAGTGGGCGACCTTTCTCCTGCGGCCCTATCGAGATTCCAAGACTTTTGACAACTTGCAGCGCACGGGGCAGTGTGTCGCCCATCTAACCGACGACGTCTTGTTGATCGCCAAAGCCGCGTTAAACCTGCTGGAAGAGTCGCCCCGCTTGCATTCAACGCCCGATGGCGCGGGCTGGGTGCTCAGTGATGCATGTCGCTGGTACTCGTTGCAAGTGGAGGAAATTGACGCAAGCAGTGACCGTGCGGAGTGTCTGTGTCGCGTCTTAGACTCCGGACGCCTGCGAGACTTTGTCGGGTTTAACCGCGCGATGCATGCGGTGATCGAAGCCACCATCCTGGCCACGCGACTTGCCTTCTTGCCGAAAGCCGACGTCCAAGACCAACTGCAACGATTATCTTCGCCTGTGCGCAAGACGGCGGGCCCACGTGAACGTGAGGCCTTTGCCCTGGTGCAGGACTATGTGGAGCAGTTCTATTCGGAATCGGTGCGCTGCGCGAAATGACGACAGTTACCGTGACTACGAGTAGCCGGCTTCACTTTGGGTTGTATGCCCTTGAACAGTCCGCCAGAGCCTTCGGCGGTGTCGGAATGATGGTCGCTGAGCCGGCGCTTGAGCTCACTTGCACACCGAGTGAGGAACTGGTTACCAAAGGCCCGTTGTCAGAGCGGGTGCGTCGGTTTGCGATCCGGGCCAGCAATGCTCTTGAAGTTCCGCCTCGTTGGCAGATCACGCTGCGGCGAGCACCGCCAGAACACGCGGGGCTCGGGCTAGGTACGCAGCTGGGCTTGTCAGTCGCGGCGGCAATCTGCCAGGCCGCCAAAGGGCAGTCCGCGGATACGCCTGTATTAGCGGCGATGGTGGGGCGAGGTCGACGTTCGAGCGTCGGTCTCCATGGTTTCCAGCATGGCGGATGGATTCTTGACGGCGGTCACCGTGATCCTGCGCAGGTGGGCCAATTGGAGAACCGGTTTTCAGTGCCAGAGGATTGGCGTGTGCTCCTGATTACTCCGCCCAACGATGCAGGGCTATCAGGATCGGCCGAGGCTGCCGCGTTTGCTACCTTGCCAGCGATCCCCGCGGAGACCACCGACCAGCTCCGCCAGCTGGCGATCGCCGAGATGCATCCGTCGCTAATGGCTGGCGACTTTGCGAGATTCTCCGCGGCAGTCGGATCGTACGGCAGGGCTGCCGGCGAGTGCTTTGCTAGCGTCCAGGGTGGCCCGTTTGCATCGCCCGCCATAGCGAGCATGATTGCTAAGCTGAATGCCCTTGGCGTGAAAGGGTGTGGCCAATCTTCGTGGGGACCGACCGTGTTCGCCCTCTGTGATAGCCAACACGCAGCGGAACAGCTTTCCGCCGAGCTCCGCGCCTGCTCCACGTGCCAAGGCAGCCAAATCGTCATAACCCGTCCCAACAATCACGGGGCTTGTGTCCAACGGTAGCTCGGAGACTCTCGTAGTGCTCGGTTCTCACGATGCTAGGCTACTGTGATTGGCAGGAACACGTAGCCACCCGTGGTTGGTTGTTTAAGTGTTTATTGGGCTCAAGCCGGCCACGCCAATTCAAGAACCGCTGTAAGCTGATCATTCGCTGTCCTTCCGCCAGGCACTTAGTAGCAGTCCCCCATGCAACTCATCATTACCGCTGTCGGCCCCGACAATCGCGGACTCGCCGATCCCATCGTCCACTCCGTGACGGAATTGGGCGCGAGCATTGCCGAGATCCAGATGTTCGACCATGACTCCGAGGCGGTCTTTTCCATGCTCACTCGGGTGACGCTGCCGGACGAGAAACTTGCGGACGTTCAACAGGCGATGAGCGAAGTCAGTGCCCAGACCAACCTGAGTGTGCGCACTTGGAGCCCCGACTTACCAGCCCTAGAGGGCCGCAAGCCACGGTTAGCCATTTGTGTAACTTATCGACCAGAGACCCCGCTAGCGTTGTTGCGCGCCATTCGCGACGGTCACTTGCGCGCAGAAGCAAGCGTGATGATATCCAACCGGCAAAAATGCCGTAGCATTGCCGAGCAGTTTGCGGTGCCTTGGGAGATGGTCGCAGGCCCTGACGGATCGCCCGATGACTCGCGACTGCTGGACATCTGCGATGAGCATCAGGTGGACTATGTTGTGCTAGCCCGGTACATGCGCGTATTGCCAGCCTCAAGCTGTTGGAAATACGCTGGCGGCCGAATCATCAACCTACACCACGGCCTATTGCCCAGCTTCAAGGGGATGCATCCCTATCACGACGCATACGCCAGTCGCATGCTCACCTACGGCGCCACGTGTCACTTCATCGTGCCAGAACTTGACGAGGGCAACCAAATCATTAACCAGACCGCCTTCACGGTGCAGCCGGGGCTTTCACTAGAGCAGATCATGCAGCGCGGCCAAGAAGACAATGAGCCTCAATGCTTGGTAGAAGGCGTCCGGCGCGTGGTTGAGCGTGAAGTTAGCTTGCACTTCAATCGTGTCGTGGTGGCAAAGTGACGGCAATGCCGACACGCGGGTTGCTACACTACAGCGGTTCTTGAACTGGCCTGTCCAGCTTGAGCCCCACAATCGCTCATGCCGCCAGCCACGGGTGGCTACGTCTTCTTGCGAATCGCCATAAGTCCATGCTCGCCAAACAGCTTCACTGTCCCGCCTGCGGCTGGCAGACTATCTGCGGCGCCAGCGACTTGGCGTCTCGGCTGCGAATCGTGGGATTCCTGCGCAAAGATCACGATCCTGATGAAGCGATCGTGGCAGAGCTGGCTCAAACCGCTGCCCCGCGAATGACTTGCCCCACATGCAAGCGCGTTGGCTTGTCGATAACCGAGGCCCGTGATGCGGACCTACTCGTCGACGACGATTGGCAGGCTGCCGTCTTGTGCGAAGTTTGCCGCCAGGCGATCGATCCCGAACGGCTGGAGTTTGTTCCTGGCACGCGGCGTTGCGTTGCCTGCCAAGGCAAGAGCGAAGCGGGGACGCTCGAGCAAGACGAGCCGGAGTTCTGCCCCAAGTGCGGTGCACTGGTCGAACTTCGCGTGAGCCGTGGCTCCGGCCTGACACGTTACAAACGCTTTTGTACCGGCATCCCGCCGTGCCGTCTTTGAAGTGCTGGCCCCTTGTTACTCCCCAATGTCTTCGTTCCACAGCTCCGGTCGCGCGGCAATGAAGTCCCGCATCAACTGGATGCACTCCCAGTTGTCGACGATCTGAAGCTCAACGCCTCTTGAGCGGACATACTGCTCAGGGCCCTGGAACGTTTGGTTCTCGCCAACTACCACGCGAGGGATGCCATAGAGCAGGGCGGCGCCGCTGCACATGTCACAAGGCGACAGCGTGCTGTAGAGCGTCGACTTTTGGTAGTCAGCTGCCGACAGGCGACCGGCATTCTCCAGGGCGTCCATTTCCGCGTGCAGGACCGTGCTGCCGCGCTGAACGCGACGGTTGTGGCCGCGCCCGACGATTTGGTCGTCGATCACCAGCACCGACCCGATGGGAATCCCCCCCTCGGCGAGCCCGGCCCGGGCTTCTTCGATTGCCGCTTGCAGATAACGATCCATCGAGTCTCCTACCCTTTAGAAAGCAAGGATTCTTGGCAAATTGCGTACAGAGGCGGGTGCCCTCCATGGCGTCAGGGCAAAGCACAAATTATGCTAGACACCGCAAGTGGAAGGATCTTCCTACCTCCACCCTATTCTCTTGATACTTAGCCGCTATCGACCAGAATGCCGAAAACTAATTCTCACAAAATTCTTTGGGCTCTCCTCCTGGCCGGCTTCGTTGGCAGTGGGGTCAGCCCAGCGCTGGCCGGTGGGGCTTTTGAGACCCGCGAGTTTTCGGATGTCGTAGCCGTCGTCCAGGAGGAAGTATCTGAGCATGGCGCGGAGAACGTCCTGCTGGTCTGCGATATCGACAATACCCTGCTGGCCATGGACCAAGACCTTGGCAGCGATCAATGGTTCGAATGGCAGAACTATCTGCTGGAGCATGAGCCCGACTCACCCATGCTTGTTGCGGAGAGCTTCAGCCAACTACTGGAAGCTCAGGGCATCCTGTTTGCCCTCGGGAAAATGCACCCGCCAGAGCCTGAGCTACCAAAACACATTGAGACGATCCAAGACGCGGGAGTCAAGACATTGGTTCTCACTTCCCGCGGCTACGGTTTTCGGCCAGCCACCCTTCGCGAGCTAAACGCCAACGGCTACGACTTTGCCAAGAGCGTCTTGCCTACCAGCAATCTGCCCAGCGGGGCTTATGCCCCCTATGATTTGGAGTCGATCGAGGACTCTGGCTTAACGCCTGATGAAGCTCGTCGTTTTCGCCTTAAGCCTCCCCGTAGCGTGAGCTACTCACATGGCGTCATGATGACGGCGGGCCAACACAAAGGCGCCATGTTGCTAACTGTCCTCGCGCGCAGCCCGCAGAAGTATGCCTCAATCATTTTTGTCGACGATCACGGTCGCCACGTGTTGCGCGTGTACGACGCCTTGACTGCTCGGGGGATCGAGATCAGCACGTTTCACTACAAACGCGAAGACGACAACGTCAATCGCTTTGAGTACTGCGACAAGCAGGATGTGACACGTCGCTGGCGAAAGCTCGACAAGACCGTGGAAGTTGTCTTTGAATGACACTTGTGCAGCGGCGGCTTCGTCCGCAGGATCGCTTGACGACTCGCCTTACGAACTAATCGCCACCGCTGCCTTCGGTCTCGAGGCAGTCGTCGCACGTGAGCTGCAAGCCCTGGGCTACGCCACACAGATTACAGGCCCTGGCAAGGTTGGGTTTCGTGGAGACGCCAAGGCCGTTGCTCGTGCGAACATCTGGCTGCGCTGCGCGGAGCGGGTCGTCATCCAAGTCGCCAAGTTCGACGCCACCGACTTTGGCCAACTGTTTGACGGTGTGAATGCGGCCGATTGGGCGGCCTGGATTCCCGCGGACGGGCAGTTTCCCGTGCGAGGGCGCTCGCACAAGTCTCAGCTTTCCAGCGTGCCGGCTTGCCAAAAGATCGTCAAAAAAGCGATCGTCGAGAAACTCAGAGCTTCCCACGCCATCGAAGAACTGCCAGAAACCGGAGCTCTCTACGGTGTCGAGGTTTCTCTCCTCGGCGATCAAGCCACCGTTACGCTCGACACAACGGGCGAAGGGCTGCACAAGCGGGGCTATCGCCCCTTGGTTGGCATGGCCCCCATACGGGAAACGCTGGCGGCCGGCATGCTGCAGCTCAGCTACTGGCGCAACGGCCGGCCGTTGATCGATCCCTTCTGTGGCACGGGGACCATCGCTATCGAGGCCGCCATGCTGGGTCGCAACCTGGCGCCAGGGTTGAACCGCAGTTTTACGGCACAGGCTTGGGAAGTCATTCCTCACGATGCGTGGGAAGAAGCGCGTCAGCTAGCCCGTGACTCTGTTGTCTCCGGTCTTGTCGAGCGGATTGTTGCCACCGATGTCGATGAGGATTCGTTGCGGCTCGCCCGCCGAGCCGCCCAAGCGGCAGGCGTCGCTGATGATATTCACTTCCAGCAGCGCGACTTCGCAGACACGCTCTCCAAGCGAGAGTTCGGTTGCCTATTCGCCAATCCGCCTTATGGCCAACGAGTGGGCGAAGGACCAGAAGTCGAACGACTTTATCGCTCGTTCCCAGAGGTCCTCCGCAGGCTAAAGACGTGGTCACACTACGTGCTCACGGCATGGCCAGACTTCGAGCGGTTACTCGGTCAGCCTGCCAATCGTCGCCGCAAGCTTTACAACGGGCGCATCGCCTGCACGCTGTTTCAGTACCACGGCCCCAAGCCAGGCGTCTTGACCGGCGATAAAACAGCGATCCGGTCCGAAGCACTGGAGACGCAAGACCGGGCCGAGCCTACCCCGGCATTTGGTGGTTTACGTCCCGAAGCCAGTCGACAAGCCGAAGAGTTCGGCAATCGCCTGCGAAAGATGGCTAGGCACCTCCGCCGTTGGCCTACCAAGCGTGGCGTGACGTGCTTTCGCCTCTACGATCGCGACATTCCCGAAGCTCCGCTGGCAGTTGATCGCTACCAAGACACGGACGGGCAGCTTTGGCTTCATATTGCGGAGTACGAGCGACCCCACGATCGCACACCCGCGGAGCATGCCGACTGGCTAGACCACCTGGCCACCGAGGCAGGCAAGGTGCTTGAAGTGCCACGTCAAAGAACTTTCATCAAGCACCGAGCTCGCCAACGCGGGGCTCAGCAGTACCAGAGAGTAAGTGACACGTCGATAACCATGGTTGTCAACGAAGCGGACCTTCGCTTCCGTGTTAATCTGTCCGACTATCTCGACACGGGTCTTTTCCTGGACCATCGCATCACCCGAGGTATGGTGCGAGATGACTCGGCCGGCAAACGGGTGCTAAACCTGTTCGCGTACACCGGTGCCTTTAGTGTGTACGCGGCGGCCGGCGGCGCGGCGGAGACGACCACGGTAGATCTGTCACCCACCTACCTTGATTGGGCTGAGGGAAAACTTAGCGCTCAACGGCTTCGACGGCGCCGAGCATCGGATTGAGCAGGCTGATGCTCGGGAGTACTTGGCTTCCCTTCCCCGCGAACCTCAGTTCGACATCGCCGTGGTCGATCCTCCTACGTTCTCAAACAGCAAACGAACCGACAGCGATTGGGACGTTCAACAAGATGCGGCCGAGCTGCTCAACGAAGTCGCTGACAAACTCGTCCCTGGCGGCGTTCTCTACTTCTCCACCAACTCGCGCCGCTTCAAGCTAGACGAGCTCGCGCTCACAGCCTTAGACGTCCGCGAAATCAGCCGGCAAACTGTCCCGGGAAGACTTCCGGAACAAGAGAATCCATCGCTGCTGGCGGATGGTCCGACACAGCGACAGCGGTTCTTGAATTGGCGTGCTCCGTATGAGCCCCGATATCGCTTCAACCGCCTTCCGCTGCCCAATCGGGATTGCTGCGACTCGCAGACACCTTGATTCCCAGGCTACGGGCGAATCGGCACAAAATGCTGAGTGGCCAGCAATTCGTAAGAGTGGTTCAAAACGGCGCGGCCAGAACGGTTTCTTGAATTTGGTGATTCGCGCGGTACAACGATAATCAGAGTCCCACACGCTGCAACGTGTGGTTGTCGTAAGTCGTTATCCATCGGTGGCGCGGGGTCGCGCGTCGTGTTAGCGGTCTTACATAGCGGGGCAAAAAAACGAATCGCAGGGCGTTTGGCTAAACACCGCGCGATTTTTTTGTGCCATTTTTTTCTCGCCCGCTAATCAGCTCGCATCTCTCGTAATTCCCGCTCGTAAGCGTTCGAAAGAATCGGAAACCGACACCAGCTCTTGGGATCCAGATTCTCATCGTCCAAGTGGAACGACGGGGCATAGCGTTCCCGCTTCCACTGATTCTGCCGCCACAGCGTATAGAACCGCTCGATCCAAGTTGCGATCTGCGGCGCGTCATACTCAGGGAATTGCCCGCGGATTACGGCATAGGCGTCCTGGGGGAGCCGCTTATCGCGAACCGCACATCGCTCAATTGCATCCAGCACCGGGTACGGCATCAGATCAGCTTCGTCGGTTTGACCTTCAGCGGGCGGACGCAACTCAGCAGTCGGCTGCTGGTTGTTGACGACAGCCAGCTCAGGCAGGGCGCCGATGCCCAAAGGGCCCTCCGTTTCCATCCAACGAAGCCACTGCCTGAGGAAAGCCTTGTCGATTCCGGCAATCGGCGAGAGCCCGCCACAGGTGTCGCCATCCATCGTCGCGTAGCCCACAGCCGCTTCGCTGCGGTTGCTAGTCGATAGCAGCAGTGCCCCGCGCAGGTTTGCCAGCAGCCAAGCCGCCGGACCCCGGGCCCGAGCTTGGATGTTTTGCAAAGCAAGATCGTCGGTATCCCAACTGAGGGACTTACCAGTCGCCTCAGAAACGGTCCGAACGTATCCCTCGACCAGGCCGTCCACGTCCCAGCGAAGCATCTCGGCGCCGATCGCACCGGAGACTTCCTGAGCAGCGTGGAGCGTTGTTTCTGAGGAGTTCCGTGTCGACTGATAGACGCATGTCAGAAGACCTTGAACGACCTGCGCGACCTGGTCAGCACTGCCGAGGGCCTCTCCAGCAACGCCCAGCCGCTGGACCAAAGCCGGTATGCCAAGCTCTTCCGCCCCAAGACGGGCCATCATAGCGATCAGCACCGCAACAGCCGACGAATCAGCCCCGCCACTAAGGGAGACAACAAACCCACGGCCGTGGCTCTTGCGCAGGTAATCCAACAGGCCTAGAGCGACCGCACGGGTAAACTCTTCCTCCTTGACTCTATCGCCCTTCTCCCAAGCCGCCGCGGGGGCCTTCATTGGCGTCGTGGCGGCGCTGGTTGCAGCAGGCGGCCATGCGTAGTCTGCCGCAATCGGCGGCAAGTCTTCGGCAATTGCCTGACCGTTGTCGAAGGACTGTGCCCGGGCACGGCGCGTCTGTGCTACATCAACCGTTGCCACAACCAGATCGTGATCGGCGTAGGAGAATCGCCGACCATGAGCCAACAGCTGACCGCCGCTGGCGATCATGGCCCCGCCATCGTAGATCGCCCGGCCAGACTCGTTGCCAAGCAGGTTGCAGTAGACAAAGCTACTGCAAAAGGCCCGAGAGCCTTCCAACACTATGCGTTTTCGGGTTTCCTGTTTGCCGAACGCAAAGTGACTGGCGCTAGGGTTCAGGAGGACATCGGCTCCCCGACGGGCCAAGCCACCGCCCGGCCGATTGGCGACCCAGGCATCGCGGCAAATCTCGAAGCCCACTCGGATTCCACCCAGATCGAATAGCAGATCGCCAATCGGGTAGTCTCGCTTGCCAACCTCAATCTGTCCTACGACGCCCTCAGGCCAGCGGCGAAACCAGCGGGGCTCGTAGTGAAGGCCATCGCTAGCCATAAACTGCTTGCCGACGATGCCTAGTAACTCACCATCGGCCAGGAGAGCCGCCGTGTTGTAGAGGGCGGACTCATGGAAAGCCGGGAGCCCGACCGCCACCGCGATGCCTTCGGTCTGCGGGGCCAGGGCATCGAGCTGATCGAGTGCCGTTTGCTGCACGCCTGCGGAGAAGAACATGTCCTCGCAGCCGTATCCAGTGACGCACAATTCTGGCAGGCAGAGCAGTCCGACCCCATGGTCACGGGCATCGTCGATGGCTGCGGCGATGCGGCGATGATTTCCATCCCAATCAAGAGGCGTCTGATTGAGGCAGGCGGCGCCCAAAGTAATGAGTCGCATAAGCTTGTCGTATGGGTGCTAAGATTCAACGTGCTCGGCGGCATTCAATAGGTGCAGGCGCAGCATGTTCAAGGCTTGCTTGGCAGCGCGCGGTTTGGCGATCGAGGGGTGTCCGATCTGCGGTAGGGTCTTGGCGCGAGCCCCGTGGGCGTGCGCCAAAGCGACCGTGACCGCCCCCAGACTGTCCTCCGGAGAGCCGATCGCCAAGCCGAAATGGGCTCCAGCAGCTGCGCGTGTTTCATCAGCAAGCTGAAGGACGGCAGCTTCTCCATTCACGTCACTCGAGCCGACCTGAGAGGATGCCTGCGCACCCGCCCCGCGGAGCCAACTTGCTAGTAGGCCTTCCGTCCATGACTCGGATGTGGCGAGACTCAATCCTGCCGGCGCTAGGAGTCGAGTCACCGCATCCTGTAGCTCGTCATCCTCTTCGCCGTAGACGAGGACTCCCAGCTTCTCACGGATCACCTGCAAGGTGGGTTCGATAGCTTGGAAGGCAGCCTCTTGGGTGTCTGCGGAGGCCGTCACGCGCAGCGTGATGGTTGCTCCACTGGCAGTGATGCCCACCCGCGGCTCACGCCCTCTGCGCACCAGATCTGGTAGCATCGACTCGATGTGGCTTTCCCCGGCGCCGAAACACTTCAAGCGGCGATGGCAGATGACGCGAGGCTCGCCCACCAAGGCACGTACTGCAGGCACCACGCTGTCACGCCACATCTCGTGCATTTCTGCCGGCACGCCAGGCAGGGCATAAAGGTGGCATGGGGAGCGCTGAGTGCGGGCGATCTCCATCCGCACGCCCGGCGCCGTGCCGTGCGGATTGTCGATTCGCCAGGCGCCGCGCGGCATATCCGCCTGTTTGAGGTTACTGTCCGGCATGGATCGCCCACGGGAGGCAAAGCGGTGACGAATCTGCTCGACCGCTTCCTCGTCGCAAACGAGTTCCACTCCTAACGTAGCCGCCAAGGCTTCCCTGGTAAGGTCGTCTGCCGTGGGTCCTAGGCCCCCGGTGGAGACCACGACGTCTGCTCTGGCGATCGCCGCCTGGAAGACCTCGATATTCGCGGCCAGGTCGTCAGCAACGGTGGTATGGAAAACGACCTCAACGCCCAGCTCGCCCAGCTGCTGGCTGAGCCATTGGCTGTTCGTATCCAGCCGTTGGCCGCTGGTGAGTTCGTCGCCGATCGCTACAATTTCGCCGCGCAACAAGGAGATTTCCTTAATGTGAAAGCCGAAAGCAGTGGCTACTGCAAGTCGCAGGAACACGTGGCCACCCGCGGATGGCTGTGTAGGCGCTTCTTGGGCTCAAACCGGTCACCCCGATCCAAGAACCGCTGGAAGTAAGTGTCTCTATTGTTGTCGCCAGGTCGCTGTGAGCCCAGTGGCCGTTGCTATAATGGGCAAGACCGGCGGCCAGCGGCGCCGCTTCCTGTTTGTGGGGTTCATTACTCTTATGCGTACTCCTGCGACTCTTCTGCTTACCGCGGTTTCTCTCCTGCTGGTTGCGGACACCTGCCGTGCACAGAGGCGTGGCATGGAGCGGATGATGCAGCAATGGGATCGCAATGGCGATGGCTACGTCACCAAAGATGAGGCTCCCGAGCGGGCTTGGGGCTTTCTGTTGCGTAGGGCCGAAGCCGCGGGCATCAAGCCAGGCGACAAGCTCAAAATCGCAGACTTCGCCAGCTCATCTCGCGATCCCGAGGACCGCCGAGAAAGTGATCGTGGTCGGAATGCGGGAGACAGGAATGCTAGCGGGGGCCGCGCAAGTCGTCCCTCAACTGCCGACTTCGCCAGGGATCAGAAAGTAACCAAGGTTCGTGGATTCGCTGAACAAGCGCGTCGGGAGCCCCGTGAACGATCTGATCGCGCTGGATCTCCCTCGTCCGCATTTCGAGAGCGGGCTGAGCGGTATGCCAAGGGACTTTTCGAACGCTACGATCGCAATAAGAATCGCATTCTCGAACGGGAAGAGTGGAAACGCATGCGGGGTGAGCCGGAGAATGCAGACGCCAATGGCGATGGAGTCCTTACGCTCGAAGAGTTAACAAACCGCTTGGAGAATAACTACCGTTCGCGCGATCGCGAAGAGCGACGCGAAGGTCGAGACGAGGCGCCTCGGGAACGTCGCGAAGCGTCGCGAAGGGGCGAGGATGCCGCGGAGCAGCGTAAGTCGTATCGCTTCACGCCGGCTCACGAAAGACTGCCCAAAGGACTGCCACGCTGGTTTGAAGATCGCGATACAAACCTCGACGGCCAGGTTGCCATGCACGAGTTCAGCGCCGTCTGGACCGATCGCAAGGCCGCCGAGTTTAAGCGGTACGATAAGAATGGCGACGGGATGCTCACCTCCGACGAAATGGTTGGAGAGCGCTGAGAGAGGTGACGCTCTAGCGGCCGCCTCCTGATCGAGGGTTGCCACTTGGTCGGCTGCCACGGTCAGCCCCACGCCTGCTTCCTTGCCCGCGTTGCATGCTGTCACGCATGCGGCGCAGCATCTCCATCCTTTGCATCATTTCTCTGGTTGCATTGGATTTACTGTTCTGGCGACTACGGCTGCTTGTTCCACTTGCTGGGGACGCGCTGCCGCTGTTGCCAACGCTGCTGGTCACGGCCGCTTCGCCAAGCAGCGAGGAGAGTGCCTCGCGGAGAGCTGAGGTATTGGTGTGCTGGAGGGAGACGATTCGAGTGGATTGTGGCGTGCCAATCCCTTCTTGATCCAACTGCTCGACGAGCTGCTTGACTTGATCGAAAAGGGGGTCTGGCGCGCGGACGACGAGAGAATTGCTACGGGTATCGATGCCAATCGACATCTTGGAGGGCTCTTGTTCGCTGCCTCCCCCACCAGCCCCGCCTCCCCGGCGGAGGGCACGGATCAAGTCTTCTGGACTTGGTTGTCCCCCGCCACCTTTTCCCGAGGATTGGATTCGATCTTGGAATACTTGTTGTACGACCTCAGCTACTGCGGCAGCCGAGGTATTGACGACGGGAATGAGCCGTGCCTTACCGCCAGCCTCCACCGGTTCGGGCCCGGTGCGTTGGTCGAGAACACGAAGCAGTTGGTCAATGGTGTCGAGGTCAGCAGGCTGGGCATAGACTACGAGGGCGTTGAGACGGGCGTCGGGGATGATGTCGACCGCCGTAGATGCGAAGCCGCCCGCAGCATCACCTCCGCCTCCCAGACCTAGGAGGTCTCCCATTAACCCGCCACCGAGGCCACCTAGGGCGGCGCCTGCAAGGTCCTCCATGACGTTGCCGCCTCCTCCGCCTCCGCCAAAGACTTTGGACAGCGTTTCGGCAGCAGCAGCAGCTTCGGCGTACTTGAGATAGAATACGGCGAATTGCCTGCCTCCCGCACCAGCCATGCTCGCGCTGTTGCGTAGCAACTGTTCGAAGGCATCCAGTGCTTCAAGGTCTGCCGAGGCGATCACCGTTCCGCCAGGACCGGGGGCGACAAAGATCTCAGCGCCTGGCTTACTTGCTGTAGGTTCTGGCGATGGCTCAGAGCGACGCGTCGTATCCTGGGCAGCAAACCTAGCCGGGACGCGGTCGCGTGCGGCACTGCGATCCTTATAGTTGGGTTCGACTGGGGGCTCGCTCGCCGGTGGTATCCCAAACATCGCGCCGGGTCCCAGCAATTGCTCAAGTGGGTCCTCTGGCGGCGCCGCGGAGTCACTTGGCTTGTAGGCGGGAATCGCGGCTGAGGGAGTGACAACCCGGATGCGATTGGGGCGTAGCATGGGCCACAGCTGCTGGACTTGGGTTAGCGCAGTCCGTGCCTCGGCGGGCGTAATGGGCAGCATGCGAACATTGCCGCCGGTTGTCGAGCTTGCGGAAGCTTGCCCGTCACCAAGCTGTTGGAGGAACTCTTCGATTTGGCGAATCTGCGACGGCGAAGCTCTAACCAGCAAGCTGCGTGAGGTCAGGTCGGCATCGACGATCGGCGCTCGCGGATCAGGCTCATCACTTGTGCCTTGGCCGGCAAAAAGCTTGTTGATCGAGAGCACTGCCAGCTGAGGGTCTACTGTATCAAGCGGGATCACAGTGATTTGCCGCTGGTCCTGCTGCATCTGCTGGAGAGTAGCGCGGATCGTGGCATGCTCCGTGGGAGTCGCCAGCGCGACGAGGTTGCCGGTCTGCATGTCCGTAGCCAACCGAGTTGCGTCGTTGCCCGCCAGAATCGTCTGCAACACATCGAGGACGAGTTCAGGGTCAATGCCGGCGACGGAATAGACTTCCAGCTGTGGAGTTTCCTGGAGCCCGGCCCCGGCAGCTGCTTCGGCAACGTCGACCAAACGTAGCACCTCTTCCATCCGGCGGAGCTGTACCCCCGAGCCTTGCGCGAAGAGCTTGACGCCGAGCGGGTCCACAGCGAGCTGGAGCGAGCCAGTAGGCGTGGACATGGCGTCAGCCGGTATGCCGAGCATTTGTCGGAGCACAGGCAAGACTTCGCTGGCCGGCAGGTACTTCAGAGCAAACTCGTGCACCGCACCGTTTGAGCCAACGGGCTCCTCAATTGCCTCGATGACGGAGCGGAGCGTACGAATTCGGCCGGCGGTTTCTGTAACCTGGATCATTCCGGCCTTGGGAAGCACGAGGATCTTTCCCTGTGGCCCCATCATCTGCTGGAGCTCTTCAGCCGCGTCGGCTGGTAGCATGTTTCGCACTCGGAAGAGCACGCGAATCAGCTCGTACTCACCATGCTGGTCTAGTTGACTCAGCGGGACATCGGTTACCAAGTTGGGCGGGATGCCATCTTCATTGTTGATCAGCAGCAGCATTCTGTCCTTGCGGACCAGCGTGTAGCCCTTTGTCTGCAGGACCCCGTTGAGCACGTCCAAGGCTTGGCCAATCGTATAGCTGCGAGTGTCTTGGTAGTTAAAGGTACCGGGCGGGGCCGACTCCAGCACCAACGAGAGGTCTGCTTGCTGTGCAAACCAATCCAGGACGTCTTTCCATGGCTGGTAACGAAAGTTGAAAGAGAGTTGGCCATCCTTGGCGATGAGGGATGAGGGATTTGTTTCTGCCGTTCGCTGGTCTGAACCGGCATCAGGCCCTGGCGGCGGATTGGCCGCCGCCGCTTCGTCAGTCGGTGCGTTTTGCGGAGTCGTGGAGCTTTCAGGTTTCACTTTCGATTCAACGGTCGACATTACTTGTGAGTCTGTAGTTGACGACGAGTCGGAAGCGCTATCGGCTGCTGGAGTTATCATCAGCGGATCGTCGCTCACTGCGCGCAACTTGGCAAACTCGCTGCGCTGAGCGTCAGTCAGCAGTGCCAAGCCTTGGCGGACTGAAGCTGAGCGGAAGTCGGAGAGCTTGAGGGTTCTTTCCTTGACTGACAGGCTCTTTGTTTGGAGAGCCAGTTCCATCCCGGCCATTTCGCGGTCGTCTACCAGCTGGAGGAGAGCCTGGCGCTGCGACTCACTAAGGCCCAGCTGGTCGCTCACGGCATCCTCGGTGAGCATCGCCAAGGCGCCCACCAGTTCTGGTTCCGCGGCGTGGCTGCGGAAACCAACAAGCGTGCATGCGATCAGGAAGGCGGAGAAGGTAGCGATGCGCATCAAGGTGCCCGTATGGCGAAAGCGAAGCAAACTAAGGACGAAGGCGGGGGATCGAACGAGACGGCTACCGGGGAGGGGCGTGCCAATCGAGAGGACCTCAATGCGAGGCCACTCGGGTGACGCCCCCCTAGTGCGACGCCCCGCAGTGCGGCACCTCTCAGTGCGACGCTCGATTGCAGCAGTGGTGTATCGCGGGTCCCTTCCAATACTAATCAAGCAAGATCAAGTCAGCCACATCCGTATTCGCCCATACCTTGGGCTATTGCCGTTAAACACCGCAAAACGGGGCAGGTTTCGGGTAAACCTGCGGCAGAGCCGACAGTCGCGGTTAGCGCAAGAGAGATCCGCTAGAATCGGCCACTCGCATCCTGTCCGTCCTCTTGCGCCAGTCGTCAAAAGCCCCTTCCCGTGCCGATGCACTACTGAAGGCTAGCGAGTGAAGCACGAAGAGCTTGTCGCCGTGTTCAACGATGTGCTCGAATCCATAGTCGGTAGGCTGTGCACCTTGGAGATGGAGGATGACAGCCAGCGCAACATCGCGCACTTCGACATCCAACAACTGACGCTCAGGCTGGCTCCTGCCTGACTGGGAGGCACAAACGGCTCGGTCTTCCATCAAAGGAAGTAGTCGTGGGATGTGGCTTTGCTCGCCCAGCTTGCCTGCGATCAGCAGCGCGCTGGCACGGAACTGGGAATGTGCGGGCCTTACGAGCCGCTTGCCCGTTGCGACGTCGATGGCCACCGATGCTGTCCCCTTGAGTTCTAGCTTCGACGCCAGTTTTAGCATTTGGCTCAAGACGTACAGATCGTCGGTCGTGCTACTTACGATCCATCGCGTTAGTAGGTGCCGCGTTGCGCGGCTTTGCTCGCCATTGCCTGAAGCGAGCGGAGCGGCCTCGGTCCGTGCGAGTTGTGTTAGTAGCTGAGAACTGCGATCAGAGACACACTCGGGCCAAGTCGAGGCGATCGTCAGCAGAGCCAACAAGGGTAGCTCCTGACTCGCAGGTTGCGCGTCAGAAACCTGCTTGCCGATTGAGCCATTTTGCAGCTCGACAATGCGCGATTCGAAGAGCTCGGTGATTCGTCGGCGCTCTCCATTGCAGGCATGGCTTACAGACTCGCGATGGCTAAAAACGGCATTGAGTAAGCGCACCTCCCATCGGTAGATTTCCGCATAGAGGCGCCGCGATGCGTCTTCGCCACCCATGCATGTCTGGAACTCGCCCCAGCCAGGCAACTCAGTGCCACGACGACCGCTCAGGTCGGCCACAAACCTCTGCAGTTTTTGTTCGAAGCACTGCTGTTCTAGTTCGAAGAGCAGCCGTAGGGCGCGACAACGGATCTCTGGATCACAAGCGCTCGCTGCACTTCTGACTGCAGGAAGAACCTCTTCTCCCAACTGCAGGAGTTGCTGTGCGGCAGACTCACGAGTTTCGTATCGCGGATCAGCGAGGAGTTCAACCAAGCGATCAGCCGAGGGGGAGGTCGGCTTGATCGAGGGCTCGGTGGCGAGAACAGGGCTCAAGAACCCTGCCGCGAGGTTCATAACGACAACGCTGATGGAAAAGGAATAACGCATGGCCCTCTCCTCCATGATTGGGCACGCAGCGGGACGGATTATTGAGGGATTGGGCGATGGGGGTAAGGCCACTTCAACGATCGAAGTGGCGGATTGCCGAACTACGATGAGTGGAGGCCCAATGCTATCGGCTGGCGGTTGCATTCGAAGGCCCCGCACAGTAGCCTTTGATTACTCGGGATTTGTGGCCGCTTGCAGCCGTGAACTGCTAAAGAGCCAACGCTGACGGTTGTTGCTATCGCGAAGATAGCGACAGGCATCCATCGGCATTGCTTTAGCTAGCACGCCAGCAGCCGCTGCCCGACGGGTGAGCGGTTTTTTTGTGCGCTTGCTTCACGTGGTGCCTCCTGGAAAAGAACGAGAGTCTGATGCCCCAGCCAACCGCCAGCAGCTCAGCTGATCTGCCCGCCCAAGAAGGGCCCTCATTATCGACGACAGCGGTCCATGCAGGCGAGGCGCGCCTAAAGCCAGGCGACGCGATTACGGATCCCATCTTCTGCGCGTCAACTTACACCTTCCCCGATTCGCAATCGGTGATCGACTTCATCGAGGAGGAGCAGGTTCGGGAAGAGTACGGGCGCTATGGCAACCCGGGCGAAAAAGTTGCCGAAGCCAAGCTGGCGGCTCTCGAAGGTGCCGAGTCTGGCATCCTCTATTCAAGCGGAATGGCGGCATTCGTTGGCTTGCTAATGGCCAAGCTCAACCAGGGCGATAACGTCATCTTCTTCGATGAGTGCTACCACCGTAGTCGAGAGTTCTGCAAGAAGCACCTATCGCGTTTTGGCGTGCAAACTCTCCAAGTCAAGACTGGCGACTACCAGGCGATGGAATCGGCCATCACGCCCAACACACGCATGCTCATTAGCGAATCGCCCACCAACCCGCATCAAAGTTGTATCGACCTGGAGCAGTTCGTTGACATCGGCCGACGTAAGGGCGTCGAGACGCTAATTGATGCAACGCTGGCCACGCCCTACAACCTGCGACCGATTGAAGCTGGTGTTGACTACGTTTTGCATTCCGCTACCAAGTATCTCGGCGGGCACAATGACCTGCTGGCGGGGGTTGTCTGTGGCGCGGCTGAAAAGCTGGAGCCCGTTCGGAATCTCCGTGGCGTCATGGGTCCCGTCAACAGCCCGCTAAATATCTATCTACTACTCCGCGGGTTGAAGACCTTTGAGCTTCGCATGCAACGGCACAACGAAAATGGCCTAGCCGTGGCGCGTTTTCTGGAGTGGCACCCGCGAGTAGAGAAGTGCTACTACCCAGGTTTGCTGTCGCATCGTGACCACGCAATCGCAGAAAAGACGATGCGAGGTTACGGAGGTTTGGTGACTTTCCTCCTGAAAGATGCGGACTGGCGGCAAACGGCGGACGTTGTCGATGCGGTGAAGATACCACGCATCGCACCAAGTCTCGGCGGCGTTGAGACCCTCATTGAGCAGCCGTTGCTGATGAGCTACTACAAATGCACACCTGAGCAACGGCTGGAGTATGGCATCCCCGATAACATGATCCGTATGGCGTGCGGTATCGAAAACTCCGAAGACTTGATTGCTGACTTAGCGCAGGCGCTCGATCAGTAGTCCGCTACCCGTCTCTTGTCCCTACTTCGCCTCGGTTTAACTTGCTGACGATGATCCACGGAATCGGAACCGATATCGTCGAATGCCTTCGTATCGCCAAGATGATTGAGCGACACGGCGAGCTGTTCATCACGCGAGTTTACACCGAGCACGAGATCGCGTACTGCTCGGCGCGCAAAGCCGCCACCCAGCACTATGCAGGGCGCTGGGCTGCCAAGGAGGCCGTCCTCAAAGCGCTTGGCACCGGCTGGGTAAAGGGGATTGGCTGGCGAGATGTGGAGGTGCACAACGCCCCAGGCGGCGCCCCGCTTGTGAAACTCCGCGGCGGCGCCCGTGATATGCTTGAACTCACAGGCGCCGCACGGATTCATCTCAGCATTAGCCACTGCCGAAGTCACGCCACGGCCTATGCCATCGCCGAGAGCGACGACTAGTCGGCCGAGTGAATGGCGACGCAGAGGTGCCTAGCGGCCCAGAGGGCATGACAGCCCAGCAGCTACATGAGGACCGGTTTGCCCAGTGCTCGGCGCACGGGCACAAATTGACCGGCGTGCATCATGGGGTGAGTGGCAATCAGGGCGTAGACGTGTCCAATCGTCGGCGCGAAGTCCTTGAAATTGTCAGGCGCCGGCGCGTCGAGTTCCTCGTCGCTGGCAGTGGCCAACGCGGCTAGAGTGGCGTCGTAGACCTTATCGAACAACTCGAGGTACTGCGCTTTGGTGTTGAACTTGGCGGGGTCGTTTTCGCCTACGTTATCGGTGCTATGGGTTTCTTTGAAGCCTTCAGGTAGATCAATCGAGGCGCCTGGCTTCACGACCTCAAGAAGGTCGCACTCTGAAGAGATCAGGTGTCCCAGCTGCCAGGCCAGATGGTTACAGCCCTCACCAGGGCGTTTCATCAGTTCTGAGTCTTCCAGATCGCCAACGTAGCTCTTGAGTACCATGCGGCAAAGATCGGCCGAGGCGCGAATTGCATCTTGCGTGTTCATGTTGTTACTCCTTGGACAAGGTTACCACCCGCGACACATGATACGCGACTCTCTCTGGTGTGCAAGTGTCCACGTACGGTGGTGGTCCGAGCCTCGTCTGACACAATTGGAAACTAGAACGGGGCGTCATCGGGATCGACCTCCGCCTTCTTACTGACCTTGCGCTTGGTGGCACTCTTCTTCTTCGGAGCGGCCTTCTTTTTGGCGGATTTCTTCGTGGATTTTTTTGGCGTTTTCTTCTTGGTCGCTTTTTTCTTTTTCTTCGATCCACCGGCGGCCGCACGGGCAGCGAGCAGGTTTAGGGCTTCTTGGAAGTCGAGTTCTTCCGGGCTGGAGCCTTTCGGTAGCGAAGCGTTTGTCTCACCATCGGTCACATAGGGACCGTAGCGGCCATCCATAATTTGGACCTGTCCGTCGGTGGCGGGCGACTTTTCCTCGTACACCCGTAGCGGCGGTTTGGCGGCAGCGCGTCCTCGCTTCTTGGGCTGGTTGAGCAGCTCGATGGCGGCATCGAGCGTCACGTCCAGCGGTGAGACATCGGCGGGCAGGCTGCGAGTTTCGTCACCGCATTTGATGTAGGGACCGAATCGGCCGTTGTAGGCGGTGATCTTGTTGTCCAGCTTCGGGTGATGGCCAACCTCGCGGGGCAAGCTAAGCAGCTTTAGCGCTGTGGCGAGGTCGATGTCCTCGACTTGCATTCCTTTCAGAAGCGAGGCGTTCTTGGGCTTCTCTTCATCGTCGGGTGCACCACGCTGGACATAAGGGCCGAAGCGGCCCACCTTGATGTACACGGGCTGATTCGTCTCGGGGCACATCCCGAGTGGCTCTTCGGCCTTATCCGCTTGTGCGAGCAAGTCGAGCGCGTAGTCGAGCTTCACTTCGTCCGGCGGCAACTCGTCGGGGAGCGAAGCAGTACGTTCGCCTTTTTCGACGAACGGAGAGTAGCGACCAACCCTGACAAAAACCTCTTGGCCATCCTCGGCTTTGCCGACCAAGATGCGGCTGATCTGGCGAGCGTCGATCTCATCGACTTTGTTCTCGAGTTGCTTCTTTAGGCCAGGTTTTCCGTTGCCAAAGTAGAAGCTCTGTAAGTAGTCGATATACTCTCGTTCGCCTCGGCTAATGGCGTCGAGGTCGTCTTCCATTTGGGCGGTGAACTGATAATCGACTAGTCCGCCTAAGTGCTCTTCAAGGAGGGTCACCACGCTGAATGCGACCCATGTAGGCACCAACGCCCCACCTTTTTTGAAGACGTAGTTGCGCGCCAATATCGTGTCAATAATCGACGCATAGGTCGATGGTCGACCAATGCCGCGTTCTTCCAAGGCCTTGGTGAGAGCTGCTTCGCTAAACCTGCTAGGCGGCTGCGTGGTGTGGTCTTTGGGAGTTAATTCCAAGCACTGAAGTTGCTCACCCTCGGTTACCGAGGGGAGCGACTTCTCTTGGTCAGCGAGTTCCGCGTCGGGGTCGTCGGAGCCTTCGACATACGCCCGCAGGTAGCCCGGGAAGTCGATCGTCTTGCCGCTAACCTGGAAGACACAGCCGCTTCCTTCGATGGTGACGACGATCCGTCTCCCCCGTGCGTTCTCCATTTGGGACGCCACGGTTCGTTTCCAGATGAGTTCAAAAATTTTGAACTCGTCGGCACTGAGTTTCTCCTTCATTTCTTGCAGAGAAACAAAGGGGTGGCCCGCCGGACGAATCGCTTCGTGTGCTTCTTGAGCGTTCTTTACTTTGCCGGAGTAGATCCGCGGTTCGGCGGGCAGGAATTTGTCTCCGTACTCGCTGGCGACCAAATTGCGGGCGTCTTCGATCGCAACCTTAGCCAGGTTGGTCGAGTCGGTCCGCATGTAGGTGATGTGGCCGTTCTCGTACAAACTTTGGGCGGCGCCCATCGTGCGCCGCGCTGTGAAGCTAAGCTTGCGGTTGGCTTCCTGCTGCAGCGTACTGGTCGTGAAGGGCGGGTACGGTTTCGTGGTATAGGGTTTCTCCTCAACCTTCGTGACACGAAACTCACCGCTGCGGATCCGTTCAGCCAAAGCTTTTGCCGCCGGGCCGTCCATTAGTAGCAAGTCTTCGTTTTTGAGCTTGCCAGTGTTTTGGTCGAAGTCCTTACCGGACGGGAGTTTCTTGCCATCCACAGTGACCAGTGTGGTGTCGAGTCGCTGCTTGGCGTCTTCCAGCTTGGCGAAGGTGGCAATCAGATCCCACCAGGTGGCGGAGACGAAAGCCATGCGCTCTCGCTCGCGTTCGACAATCAGCCGCACAGCCACGCTCTGTACGCGACCTGCGGAAAGCTTCGGCCTTACCTTCCGCCATAAGAGGGGGGAAACCTCGTAGCCATAGAGCCGGTCGAGTATGCGACGGGTCTCTTGCGCACGCACCAAGCCGTCGTCAACCTGGCGCGGCGATTGCAGTGCTTCCTGAATGGCGTCCTTCGTGATCTCGTGAAATACGAGCCGATGCACGGGCACCTTAGGCTTGAGCAATTCAAGCAGGTGCCAGCTGATTGCCTCCCCTTCGCGGTCTTCGTCCGTCGCCAGATACAGAGCGTCCGCCTTCTTAAGTTGAGCCTTGAGAAGGTTGATCTGCTTCGTCTTGCCGGGCGGTACGACGTAGATGGGCGTGAAGTTGTCTTCGACATTCACGCCCAAATTGGACCAAGACTCTCCCTTGTACTTGGCAGGGATTTGCTTGGCGCCTTGAGGGAGATCTCGGACGTGCCCCACCGAAGCCTCGACCGTGTACCCTTTGCCCAAGTACTTGCCAATCGTCTTCGCCTTGGCGGGCGATTCGACGATGACCAACGAGTTACCGCTGGGGGACGTTTTCTTTGCCGCCTTCTTCTTCGCCATGCGATTGTCTGGGAGTTACCGGTCCTTGGATTCTTGCGGCCAGCCCGGGAGATACGACTCCCGCAGGGCAGGGCACGCGAAAAACGGAGTGGCTAGCTGATGTATCTGGAGCAGGACTGTCTCCTGGTCAGGCGAGCCGACCGCCGCGGCATGATCGCTACACATGGCAGTACCTACCAACATTGCCGCTGGCCGCCGCATCGTAGCGCTGAAACCGTGATCGGGCCAACTCGGTGGTGCTCTGTAGGATTCCTCCGATTCGTCCACACTTCTGATTGGCGTTGCATTTACGTCAATCTGGCATAGAATTTCGGTTCTCTACCAAACTGTTCCGGTTGTCCAGGATTTAGGGGCCCGATGCTGGTGGTGTCAAGGCCCCGCCCGTTTCCAGGGGGTTTTCCTTCCGCCCCGGCAGGCGTCAACGGGGCTAAAGTCCCGGGGCCAGCTCAAGATTTCCAGAAGCCAATCGCGTCTACTCCGAAGAAAGCGTTTTTCGCATGGCCAAGAGTTCTCAAGATTTCTTCCGTAAGCACACGCCTGTGATGATGGTCTTCCTGTGCGGCTTGCTGATGATTGCCTTTGTCGTTGCCGATCCATTGATGCAAATGGGGCAGAGCTTCGCCCGCGGTCCCTCAAACGCTGGTGAAGTGGCCGTCAGCTGGGAGGGGGGGCAGTTAACCAAGGGAGAGCTGGACAGCCTCGTTTATCGTCGGCAGATCCTGGCTGGCTTCCAGCAGCGACTCATGCAGGAAGGCTATCGGGCCGCTTTGGAAGAGGGGGTGGTCGATCCGCAGCCTCTGGTTCGCCCACTGGAGCTGCCGACCGACGAAGACCGCATACGCGAAGACGTTGTCTTTACCAAGCTCTACGCGGACGCAGCGGCAAAGGCTGGGATCGTGGTCGGCGACGAGACGATTCGAGATTTTCTACGCGACGTTGGCTTCCGAAAAATTGCCCCTTCGGAGATGCGCAAAATCATGGCAAGCCTCCAAGCCGGCGGACGAAGTCTGACGATCGACTTTGTCTTTGACTTGATTCGCGACGCCTTGCTAGCGCGAAACTACATCAATAGCCATGCCTACGCTTTTCAAACGGCGACGCCGCAGCAGTCGTGGTCGGATTGGCTGCGCGTAAAAGACACTGTGGTTGTTGAAGCGGCTGCGATTAGGGCTGAGAGCTTCCTCTCCGAAGTACCGGAGCCTACCGATGAGCAGCTCAACGAATACTTTGATCTCTATAAAGACGAGGTTTATTCTCCCGTCTTGATCAACGGCGTCGAGTTGCCTTCGCCAACGCCAGGCTTCGCGAAGCCACGGCGGGTTGTGTTGCACTACGTCAAGGCGGAACTATCCACGATCACTGATGAGTTGCTCGACACAATCACTGAGGAAGAGATAGCCGAGTACTACGAGCAGAACAAAGAGCAGTACATCCGTGCCGCCGATTTGCTTGGTGATGATTTACTTGGCGGTGACGATCTGGGTGAAGACTTGGGAGAAGAGCTGAGCCCTGAAGGGAGCGACGCGTCAGACGAACAGGAGCCGAGTGATTCAGAAAGTGAATCGTCCGAGCCCGCCAGCTCCGATGAAGAAGCGGACCAAGTGGACCAAGACGCCCCGGCAGAGTCCGATACCGGTGCGGTTCCTACCAAGAGCATTTTTCGCTTAGCAGCCTTCCAGCAAGACCCTGAAAGCGACCCCGAAACCGACAGCGAGTCACCTGTCGAGTCCGGTGGGGAAGCGGCAGAGGAGCCGGATGACACACTTGATCCCATTGAGCAGATGTTCGGACCAGGCGCTGGTGAGGGGCTTGAAGCGGAAGAGACTGATGACACCGATGGAGGGTCCGCTGGCGAAGCACCTAGCGCCGCTGACGCGCCGGAGGTCGAATACGAACCTCTCGAAGATGTGCAGGACGATATCCGCCGCCAATTGGCGGAGCAGAAGGCCGTCGAAAAGCAGAAGGCACGAATGGCAGACCTTGTGGCGCCCTTGCGGCTTACATACGACAAGTACCTGGTGGCGCAGATTGACGCTCCCGAACCGAAGGACGGCGACGAGGGGCCGGGCGTCTCGGCGCCTGCCGATCTAACCGACTTGAAGCCGATGGCAGAGAAGCAAGGTCTTGAGTTTGCTGAAACAGCAGACCTGACGCTGCTTGAACTACGCGAGAGTAGCATCGGTCGCACGTTCTCAATCACAAAGGGGAACGCTCGTGTTCGAGGATCATCCCTGCTTTGGCGGCTCATCTTTGTTCCCGACCAAGTGGAGCAGTACGAGCCACTCGTGACTTACGATCGCGATGGCAACGGTTACTTGGTCGTCAAAGTGGAGGATACTCCGCGGCAGGAACCTCAGCTCGACGACATGCGAGACGAAGTGGTCCAATCATGGAAGCTAAACGAGGCCAGTGAGTTGGCTTTGAAACGTGCCGAAGAGATTGCCGAACAGGCTGGTCCGCAGGGACTTTCGCTAAAAGACTTCCTTGCCGGCGAGTCGGATACGGTCGTGGAAGAGACCGATCCTTTCGCGTGGTTTACTCAGTTACAGTATTCGCCCGATTCACGTCGCATCCCCTTGCGGATGAGTTCTCCTGAGCCGCTCGAGTCCATCGGACCTGATTTTCTGAACGCCGTCTTCGCTTTGGAGCCGGGCAAGCTGGGCGCCGCCCTCAACCATGACCGGTCGGTGGCTTATGCCATTCGCATCAGCCAGCGATCCAATACTCGCCCTGAGCTCCGGCAGCAGTTCTTGGAGTCGGCTAGCTTTTCAGATCTGATTTATGGCTTCGGGGCGGCTCGCCAGCGGCAAGTACAGGCCGCATTGACGCGAGATCTGCTTGGAGACACGCCTTTGGAGTGGGCTGCACTGGATGGCGAGGCAGGCGACGAGGGCTAACCGCTAGTAGGTTAGTCCGGCGCGGAAGAATAGCGAGTCGTCAAGCTCGGACTCGAAGCCTTCCGAGTCGTACTCAAGTTCCCGATTAAAGACGTAGCCCAGCTCCCATCGCTGAGAGACGCCACCAATCAGCTGGCGCTCGTAACCCAGCATCACTCGTGCGTCGGCGTAGGAGAGCGTATCTTCGACGCCAGTGGCCCGCTGAACAGCCCAGATGTTGCCACCGAGTTCTCCTTGGACGTAAACCCAGCTCTGATCGCCAGCGGTGGGCGTGGAACCAGGCAGAAGCCAAGCGATGCGCGGCCGCGGGAAGATGAGGTCGATTTTCATGTCGCCGCGATCGTACATGAGTCCGGCCGCCGGGACGACCGATAACCCAGCTCGATTCAAGTAGACCACGCCGAGGATGCCTTTCCACTGGCTGGTTAGCTCATAGATTCCCAGAGCCCGGCCGGAGACACGCAAAGCATCGTCGTCGCCGAAACTATGGTCGTCAGCATAAGCTCCCAAGGTGATGCCGCCATTGAACATCCAGCGATCGCTAATCTTGCGGAAGTGTCCGAAGCTGACTTCCGCCTCATGCAGTCGGGCCGGCACGTCGGTGAAGTCGGGGCCTTCTAGAAACAAGGTGCGGAATCGCGGGGTGATGAGCAGAGGCGTTTCCCGTCGGGGGAATGGGACGCCAAAGACCAAACTTGCTTGCAGGCCCGTCATACCAATGCTGTCGGACTCAAAGCCAGGCATGTACGAACTGCTCACGTTCGCCTTCTGAAAGAAGCCCGGTCGCGTACCAGGGGGCAGTCCTGATTTGGCCTTCTGTTGTGCTTCAATGCCCAGCGGGTCGCTGGCAGGTAGCGAGGGAGCTTCTGCGAGACGAATGGCCGGGTCGTAGAGAGGCACGTTGCCGCTGCCATTGCCAGTAGGTGGCAGTGGTGGCGGGTTCCATGCCGTGGCGCCGACAAGACTTGATGTCGTGGGGCGTGTGGCTGGCGGGCCGATTGTCTGCGCATGGCTTGATGTGGTCGAGGCGCCTAGCAGTAGTAATACGGCAGCCCTCGTGTGCCTTAGCAAGCCAGAGGTTGTGGCGTGGATGGTCTTCAAAGGTTGATCCCTGCCCGAAGCATTACGGTGTCGTCAAACTCCAACGCGACGGGGCCGCCACCCAAGGGGAGGTAGATTTCGCGATCGAAGACGTAGCCTACTTCAAAGGTGCCCGTGACTTGACTCTGCGTCTCAAACTCGATGCCAAGTGAGACGCGCAGGTCGTTGTAATCAACGCCGTCTGTGGCGAACTCGTGGGTCCAGGAGCCGCCGCCATATTCTCCGGCCAAAAAGATCCACCAGTCGGTGGTTCCCGGGCTTCCCAGGCGCCGGCGAATCGCGGGATTCGGAAAAACGGCATCCACCTCAAGATCCGGCGTTGGTCTCCAGCGGATGCCGCCTGCTGGTAGCAGTTTGATCCGCTCGCGATCGAGATAAACCACCCCGGCAAGCAGCTCCGCCTTGGGCGTTATGCGCACGACGGCCAACCCGCGGCCAAGCAGCCGCACCGAATCGCTGTTTACTTCATCAAAGTCGGTCCATACGCCGGTGCGAAACCCCAGTTCAGCTCCAACGAACTCATTAATCTGAGGAAACCAAGCCGTATCGAGATAGGCTTCATAGAGTTCGCCTGGAAAGGGAGCAAAGACGGAGTCGTCAAAGGCGTTGTAGACGAATCCCGGAGTCAGCAGCAGCGGTGTTTCGAGGTTGCCATGAATTGGCCACGCAAAGGTGCTTGTGACTTGGACACGATTCAACTGCAGATCGTCGGCGCTGCTGCCGCCGAATAAGTGAGTGTACTCGCCATCAAGCTTCTGCACGAACTTGGTGAATCTGACGAATGAGCCATCGCCCTGCTGAAACCCATAGGTCCCAGGTTCCCAGCTCAAGGGAACGCCATCCGGAAGCAGCGGCACCGTCTGTTGTGCTGCGAAGGGCTGCCCCGGTTGTCCAAAGGTCGACACACTAGGCTGCCCAAAGCCGGGTGCCGAACTGAGTGGCTGGCCTGGCGGGAGGGGCTGACTGAAGGTGTAGGGAACCGTAGGCGGCGGTGGACCAAGGGCACTTCCGGCGGCATAGGGATCGAACACAGGTCCCGGGGCAACCGGCGTCGGCGTGCTAGCGAGAGGTGGGGCCGCAAAGTTACTGCTGGGCTGTGAAAGTGGGATCTGAACCCTTTGTGCACCGGCGCTTGTCGGCAGACCAAGCAAAGCAGCAATGGCCAGCAGCCATGCGAGCCCCCACAATTGCCTGCTAGCAATCGGTCTGCCGTCTTGTTCAACAACGCTTGTCACGTTCAGGCGCCTCCATGCGCAGCGACTCCCCAAGCGTTGATTATCAGGGCCCTAAACCAGGGTCAATAGCATCAAGCCGGGCCACAGCCGGGGAATGAAAAAACCCCGCGATGCATCGCATCGCGGGGCAATGTGACTTGTCAGCGGTGCTTGCCAATCCGACTACGGAGCAGCTTGCCAGCCGCTAGCGCCGACTTGGACGTTGCGCTTGGCGACAGGTGCGGGGGTTGGATTGGATCGATAGCCTGCCTGTTGAACGGTCCGGGCGGCCGTCTTGTGGTACACCGCGTTCCACACGGGAGCCGTTGGCTGCTGAGAACGGTGCCGCTGGGCCGACCGGTCGCGAGCATCAAATAGCTCAGGAGCGTCCCACCAAGAGGATTCAGCTGCATCGGGACCTGCAGGGCTTTCGATGCCATTGGTCCGCAACACGCTATCATCGTTGGGCGAGACCTCTGCCGGCCCCTGGTTAAACTTCTCGAAATTTGGTCGATTCACGCGCTGCTCAGGAACCGCGGCGTTCGGCGATAACGCAGGCGCGGGCGTTGGCTGCAGAGGGGCAGAAGTCGCAGCACGCGCGTCGAAGGTGGCCGCAGCACAATTGGAGCAGCCTCCGTTGTAGCCGCTTTCAAACCCTGCCGTTGTCACACCACCGGTAGCACACGTACTACAGGGTGAGGTGCAACCGCACACCGGGCCACATCCACAGGGGCTCAGAGCGGTCAGCGTAACGGGACGCGCCAGTGTTTGTACGGTCGGTGCGTAGGACGCGGTATAGGTCAGCGGGTAGGTGGGTCGATAGGCAGCTGTGACGAAGGTCGATGTCGGCGTTGCCAAGGGCGCCGTGGCAACCGGAGCTACGCCAACTGGTGCGACTGTGGTCCGATCGCGAAACGGCCAAGTGATGGCACGAGCGAGATACTTGCCCGGGTACCACCCGGAATAGGGTCGATACGTTTGGTAGACAACCGGCGACGGAGCGCTAGGCACGACGGGCGAAAACGCCACCGTCGGTTGAGCGACCATAGGCTGAGCAACCGGTGCTGCTGCGTAGACTGGCTGAGCGCACGTGTTGCACTGGGCCTGGGCAGTGGCGCCTACGGATAGCAACACGGCCACGGCAATGGCCATGTGCATGCTCGTCTGTATCTTGCTGGTCGTCATCACTCGGGTCTCAAGGGTTCGATTTGAGCGCAAACTTCTCATCCCAAACATGTAACCTGTAAACAGGGGGAGGGGCAACTGAAAGCTTGAAGCGGTCCTGGATTTGGTAGCAGATTCCTAGGAAACAGCATTTAACGATTAGGGGGATCTCGTCGGAATAGCCTATTAAACGGAGGGCCCCTTCTGGTGAACATCGATTCCAATCGAGGCACCTCCAGTCTAGGCAGCGCGTCGGGAGAAAGGCGGTAAAAAACGTTGATCTCCCATCATGCAGCAGTATTGGGCCACTTTAGGGGCTTGGGTTCCGGTAGTAGCACTGGACAGGCAGGGCTTGGCTGTCGCATGGCCGTTCTACGAGTGGCACCGTGTTTCAGTTCGAGGCGGTGGACACAGGTGGTCGTTGGCGAGACGCTCGTGCAGGTCGTAAAGATCGAACCAAACCTCACGAAGGTTGCCACCATGCCTAGCAAAGCTGAGGCGAGCGTCTGCCAGAGTCACAGGGCTGGGTCGGTTAGCAAGCAGTGACTTCAGTAGTTGCTCTAGAAGCGTGGCGCTTGGTGATAGCTCAACCAAGGTGGGCAGGGCACGTCGGCGATGCGTGGTCACAAGCAAGCGAACGCCAGCCATTCGGCTGCCAACCCGGGCCCTTGCTGATTGATAAAGGCCGAGTTGCTCATAGCCATCGACAAACAAGTAGCCGTTTCGAGGCAGGCGAAATGGATTCCTTCTGCCAGCACCGTCCATGGTCCACGTGAAGACGTGCTCACCACGGTTGAGGAGCTCGCGCGTCATGTTCTGTAGAAGCGTGCTCTTGCCGCAACCGTGAGGACCAACAATCTGAGCACACGCTACGTGGTCGAGACGGTCAATGAGCCCTACCACATCGTGATCTCCAACCGGCACCCATGGCAGCGAGTTCGGGCGGGTCCAGCACGTTGCGAAGGGGTTGTCGTACCTGGAGCAGGGCTTCAGGCGGCTCTTGGTCATTCCGAAGCTTCCTTGGGCGACTGCTCTGGCATCGAATCGACCATGCCCAGCTGGAAGGGTTGCTCAAGCATCGCTTGCTTGCCACCCTCGAAGTAGCACCGCACACGCACACACCAACACACTTTCACGATGGTGCCACGGTAGCTTAAAGGGCTCATTGGCAGGCGTGTTGAGAGCCGAAAGCTATCTGGCAGGCCGAAGCTTGCGTCGCCTGTTGCCGCGCGGCGTTCAAACTCGTGGACGTGCAAGTCTTCGTCCCCTTTTCCGGTGGTGTACCAAAT
This sequence comes from Lacipirellulaceae bacterium, assembly GCA_965263315.1. Taxonomy (GTDB): domain Bacteria; phylum Planctomycetota; class Planctomycetia; order Pirellulales; family Lacipirellulaceae; genus JBCCQL01. Next base: position 876,981 of record CBDHGZ010000004.1, read on the forward strand.
CACCGAGAACTCGAGGCTGCGGGGCCGCTGCACTTTGTTGTCGAGCACCTCAAACGCAGCTTCCAAACTAGCGCCGGGCTGGTAGATACCGTCGTCGCGATCTAGCGAAACCAAAACCGGCGCCGTGCTCTCAATGCTAGTCATACCACTTCCTCCGTGCGTGGTTCGGCTTGCGAGTAGCGGTCATCTGGCGCGGGTAGATTCGCCGGGTAGACGCACAGCCGAAAACGTCGGCGGAACTCAGGCCAACGCATCGGGGCAGCGCGCACCTCCAGGGACCATCGCACTTCGTTGTGTGGAGATACAAAGGAGTGCATGGCGCTTGAAGGAATTGTAAACGTAAACGGCTGCTCAAATGGCCTATCCGATTCCACACGGAACCGTCGCTCGGTGTGCAGTTTGTCGCGATAGACCTCGTGGGTCGAAGTGCGAGTGTCGGTTCCTTCGCAGTACGTGGCGATTTCTTCGCAAACGAGCGAAATATTCAGGAAGCGAGCCCGAAACTGACCTGCTTGAAAGACGATTCCCCCGCTGGTTTGCCCCAAGATCAGCGGGTGGTTGGCGATTTCGACCTGTGTGAGACCCACTCCCGTGGCGGCCCAAGCGTCGCGCATCAACGAGTAGGCTAGCCAAGCGCCGGCGATTGCCAGCGGTGTGACAACGATGGTCACCGCCCAGTTCGGCTGATCGCTTCTAAGGTGATCGGAGATCACTCCGATGAGAAAGAACCCGACCAACGCGTTCCAGGCGACGCACAAGACCGTCATGCCTACCAGTCGCCAGCTCGCCCCGCCTTCAATGGGCAACCGATATCGGTGCTTGACGCCAGGACTGTCATCGACGTGGTGAGTGGGTGGCAGCGCTGTCGCGATGGCCACGGACACGCGACTTGCAGCGAACGGATCGAGTCGACCTGCCTGCTGCGCTACCGAGTGCCGGCGTTCGTTTGAGATGCCAGCCTTGAGGACAACTTGCGTGAACCCAACGATGCCTAAAGCGATCAACGAAAACGGGATAGGCAGCACGAGCCAGGGCCAAGCTCCCCCACCACGATCCAGTACGACATGGCTAGAGTCTTGCGGGTCTACCCAGCAGACGACCCGATCTCCCGGTTCGTAGCTCTCTGCGTGCCGGCGAGCCTGTTCGAAGACCACCATCGGTGGGCCTGCAATGGCACGAACGGGAGTCTTGATTGCCTCGTTGGCGGGTTGGTCCTTGGGTTCAGAGCGACCTGCGTCAAAGACGCTCAGCTCGCAAACTGCGCGGAAGGTGTTTCCTCGGCTAACCGCTTTGGAGCTGAGAATCTCGCATTCTGCGCGTACGAAGCCCGAGGTCTCGTTGCTACGCTGCCAGTCGGGGACAATGACATTGGCTATTTGCCACCAGCAGGCCACGATGCCAACGACAACAAAGATCCCGTGATAAAGCAGCTCTCCCGAGTGGCCCCAACGCGGCGAGCCGGTTCTCCGGCGGCCCCGTTTCTTAAGCAACAGCGGGAATCGCGAACGCATGGCTGCAAGCCGGTGGGAATGCCTACGGGCAACTACTTGGCGGAACGTCGCTCGGGTCGGTAAAAGCCTACGCCTTCCAAGGCTTTATAGACTTCTTCGAGCGTTTTCTCGCCAAAGTTGGAAATGCTCAGAAGGTCATCACGTGTGCAGTGCAGTAGATCGTTGACAGTGAAGACGCCCTTTTCTTCCAAGCAGTTGGTGGTCCGAACGGCGAGGCCGATTTCGGCGGTGCTCATTTCGAGACGCTGCTGAAGATCATCGCTTTGAGCTTGGGCGTGGTTGAGCGGAATGCGGGTCACGACGTGGTCCCTCCTTGGGTTGAGGTGCAGCGCCAACCGTTGTCGATTCAGCGCAGGCGTTCGACGGGCACTCCCTGGCCCGCCGCTTTCAGCTGCCTAGCAGTATACCGAAAAAACGGCCGAAAACTCACCGTAGAAGAAAAAAACTGCCTCGACTGCGTCGAGTCCCCAACGTCAGCAATAGGTCTGGGGGGGCGACTCACCGCATGGGAGGTCCCTATAATTCAATTGGCACGAAGGATCGCCACTCTCAGGCTTGCTCCACGGAGGTTTTGCTCTTGATCTCTTCGCACGATCACTTGAACCCCGCCCAGCGGGAGGCGGTCGAGCACGTCGATGGGCCGTTGTTGATCCTTGCCGGGCCCGGCAGCGGCAAGACTCGAGTCGTGACGCACCGTATTGCCCACCTGTTGTCACAAGGGGTGCATGCGTCCCAGGTGCTGGCTCTAACTTTTACGAACAAGGCGGCCGACGAGATGCGGCGGCGTGTTCAAGACCTGGCCCCGGGGCAGCGAGTTTGGGTGAGTACCTTTCATCGCTTCGGCGCTCGCCTACTCAGAGAACGTGCCGAGCAGGTCGGACTGACGCCCAACTTTACGATCTACGACACGAGCGACGCTCGGCAGACCCTGAAGCGTGTGATCGAGGCTGAGCAGATTCGCACGCAGCATTACACACCAGATCGCATCGCCGCAGCGATTAGCTCTGCCAAGAATAAGCTACTTGGGCCGGAAGAGTTTGAGCCTCGAGCCGGTAGTCCGCTTAGCCGCGTGGTGGCCGAAGCCTATCCCGCCTATCAATCGCGTCTGCTGGCTTCTTCAGCGGTCGACTTTGACGATCTGCTGCTCCACGTTGCGCGGCTCTTACATGGAAGCCCGGAGATTAGGGCGGAACTTGACTCAAGGTTTCGCTACGTCCTGGTTGATGAGTACCAGGATACCAATCGGGCGCAGTATGTGATTCTACGGGCCTTGTCTCACGACTTTCCAAACTTGTCGGCGACGGGAGATCCTGATCAGTCGATCTATGGCTGGCGAGGGGCCGACCTAAGCAACATTCTTGAGTTTGAGGCGGACTACCCACAGGTCAAAGTGGTGCGTTTGGAGCAGAACTACCGCAGCACGAAGACCATTCTCCGGGTTGCCGATGCGTTGATCGCCCACAATAAGCAGCGAAAGAAGAAATCGCTGTTCACCGAGAACGAACAGGGCGCGCCGGTGCAGTTGGTCACCTATGCCGATCAGGATGCAGAGGCTGCCGCGATTGCTACACAAATCAGGGAACTGATGGACTCCGGCGAGCGACGCGCCAGCGACTTTGCGATTTTCTACCGAGTGAATGCCCTCTCGCGAGCGATTGAAAAGGCCCTGCGTTCAGTTCGAGTGCCCTTCCAGATGGTGCGTGGGCAAGAGTTTTATCAGCGCAAAGAAATCAAAGATGTCTTGGCGTACTGCCAACTGGTAAACAATCCGCGCGATGACGTCGCCCTGGCACGCGTGATCAATTCGCCTCCACGAGGGATCGGAAAGAAGACGCTGGATCGTATTGATGAACATGCCTACCGTTTTGGGACACCTCTGTTAGCCACATGTCGAGAGGTTGGCTTGATTGAAGGCTTGGCCAAGCGTTCTGCGGGAAGCGTGAACCGCTTTGTTAAGATCGCAGATCGGATCGTCGCCCATGCCACAGGCCCTGTCGAGGAAGTCATTGGGGCGGTCCTCACGGAGTCTGGCTACCGAGAGCACCTCAGCAAGAGCGAAGACGAAGAAGACCTGAACCGACTTGCCAATATTGAAGAGTTATTGACCGATGCACGCCAGTTTGACGAGCAGTACGAAGGTGAGTCTCCGCTAGAGGATTACTTGGAGCGAACCTGGCTGGTCAACGAGACGGACGGCTGGGAGAGTGATCAGGAAAAAGTTACTTTGATGACGCTTCATGCCGCCAAAGGGCTCGAGTTCCCAGCCGTGTACTTGATCGCGGCAGAGGATGGGATTTTGCCACACGAGCGAAGTTTGAGTGACTCAGCCCAACTCGAAGAAGAGCGTCGCCTTGCATTCGTGGGCATCACGCGTGCTGAGGCGCAATTACAGATTAGCCACGTAGTCAGGCGTGACTTCAGGGGACAAAGAAGAATTGCCATTCCCAGTGGTTTCTTGATGGAGATGCCCAGAGACGCTATCGAGACCATACGTACGGCATCCCCAGAGTTGGAGCTTACCGACTGGGGGGACGATCCACAGAGTCTCGATGAGCATTGGGAGCCGGCTGGTGAAGCGGCGGACGACGCGCCGCCAGAGACCCCCACCTGGAAGGTGGCGGCTGCCAGCGTGACCACCGCTGCGGCGTTAATGGACGAAAAACGGACGCCCGGCACTGATCGCGTAGATCCAGATACCTTCACGTTGGGCATGGCGGTAAGCCATCCGGAATTTGGTTTGGGAAAGATTGTGACGCTAAGCGGCGCCGGTAAACAAAGAAAAGCCAGCGTTCGTTTCGCTACTGCCGGCGAACGCCGCTTCGTCTTGGTTCACAGTCCGCTGCGGCCAGCGGGAGGGCGTTGAGTGGCGATGGAAGCTGGTCACTTATACTGCACTTGCCAAGTGGGTGCGGAAGCTGCACTCAAGCGAGAGGTTGGGACGAAATCGCCCGAGATGAGGTTCGCCTTTTCGAGGCCTGGCTTTGTGACTTTTAAGCTCGCTCAGCCATTGTCACTGGCCAGTGGCCAGTTGCCTCGTTTCGTGTTTGCTAGAACGAGATGCCTTTCGCTCGGCAAAGTCTCCGGTGAGCCAACCATGTCGCGCATGGTGCGCCTCGTGGCGGGATATCCAGCCCTCGCAGAGCTAGTCGTTTTGGAGGGTTCCTTAAAGCTGCATGTTTGGCAGCGAGACAGCGATCGCCCCGGAGAGCAAGGTTTTGAACCGGGCACAACCGAGCTAGCGCGCGAAGTTCATCAGGCGATCGTCAACGCACTGCCTTCCGCTGAAGGGGGAGCTGCTCAGCAGGCTCAATCGTCGAAGAAGAGGGCAACCGTGCTGGACGTCGCTATGGTTGAGCCCAACGAATGGTGGCTGGGTTGTCATCGAATCGAAACACGAGTCGACCGCTGGCCTGGCGGGATTCCACCCCTTGCACTGCCGGGGCACGCGGTGTCGCGCGCCTACCTCAAGATGAGAGAAGCTCTGGCTTGGTCTCGTGTGCCGGCCGTGAAAGGGGACCAGTGGGTCGAGCTTGGCTGCGCCCCGGGGGGAGCCAGTCAGGCCCTGCTCGATGCTGGCATGCGAGTTATCGGCGTCGACCCAGCGGATGTTGATCCAAGCGTGGCGGCACACCCCGATTTCAGCTGGTTGAAGATGCGAGCAGCCGACTGCCGCAAGCGTGAGTACGCCCATGCGCGATGGGTCGCCGCCGATATCAATGCAGCTCCCAGCTACACGCTCGATGCCGTTGAAGAGGTCGTGTCGCGCGCAGGTTCTGGGGTGCGTGGGTTGCTGTTGACTCTTAAACTACCCGATTGGTCACTTGCTACCCCAGACCTCTTGGAGCAGTACGTGGCTCGGGTTCGGAGCTGGGGTTACCAGGATGTTCGGCTCAGGCAGCTTGCCTTCAACCGCCGTGAGATATGCTTAGCGGCGCTGCGAAGCCGAAGCCAACGCCGAATGCGAAGAGGGCATGCCCGGCGCAACTCTCAAGCTACACAGCGGCATCGCGGCGCAGCACCGTGCCGCCGTCCACCTGAGTGAAGCCAAGCTTTCGGTAGAACGCTAGGGCAGGCAAGTTGTCAGCCATCGTGTGAGCTTCAATCATGCTGATGCCGCGCCGCTGAACTTCCTTAAAGGCCTCGGCCAGCAGGTAAGACCCCAAGCCCCCGCGCCGACAATCTGGTTCTACGAACAGCCCACAGAGTCCCGCCGTGCGAATTCCCCAACTGCTTGCGAGGGGCTCGATCTCCCAGAATCGTGCGGAAGCCAAGACTTGTTGGTCGCGCCGGCGCACGAGTGTGAAGTCAAGCTGATCGGCTCCGCTGGTCTGGCATGCTTCGAACCAAGCGGGCGCGGTCGGCGCAGGATCGTACTCCACGGTAAGCTCGCGGCGCAGCTGCCTTTGAGACCGCGACATGAACGTGCGAAATCGGGCTAACTCGCGTTGCAGGACGACGACGCGCCCCGAGTCGGCATAGCCGTTACGTAGAAAGAGCTCGCGTTGCTTGATGTCCGAGTCGAGCACGCCTGGCAATTCACTCCCACCATACAGGCCGAGATAGAAGGGATTGATCGGATTGATGCCTCCTCCATACAGCACCTTCGCGCCGCGCGTTCTCAGGTAGCCTTCACTAGCGCGCAGCAATTCATCGGCGAGGCTTGGATGATTGGCAGAGCCGTGAACCATCACCATTTGGGTAACCCCCAGCTGCTGGTCTAGCTCGGCGCCGCTATCGCCTGGACCAAACCCTGCATGAGCGAAGCCCACGGCTTGGTCATCTCGCGTGGCGACGATTAAGCCTTCAGGATCGAAGTACTGCTTGGAGAAGACACAGTGTTCCAGTAGAGCCGCCGACATCGGCTGCATCACACCGCGCTGCGGCGGTTGGCTCTTCCAGATCTCAGCCAGAGCAGGGGGGTCGGTGTTTTTGAAGCGACGCAGCTGGAACACCGAGAACTCGTCAGCAGATGCTAATAGTGAGGGGCAGCGAGGTGGGAGCCTGATGACTGAGCGTCTCAGTCTGTTGGCGGCCGGTCAAGGCATACTTGTATCGTATCCCCTGTCAGGCGAACCGCAAACCGGCGCTGGTGGATGGTGGTGCTGAGCAACTGACGGCCCGTCGAGACCTGGTACTGCCAACCATGCCATGGACAGGTCAGGCAGTCGCCCTCGAGACGACCCTTGCCAAGAGAGCCACCTTGATGCGAGCAAATGCCGTCCAGAGCATGAATCTGCCCCGCAACGTTTGCCAAGGCCACCACTCGCCCAGCCAGAACAACTTCCGCAACCTCGCCAGCGGGCAGTTTGTCGATTGGCAGGGCATCTTGCCATTGATCGCCTGGGGCGCCATCCATCAGGCAGCGTCCTGATCCGCCGCATGGGATCGTTGGTAGCGCTTCATGACGCGGGCGGGTGGTGTACCTTTCCACCGCCTGTGGACCCACCAATACTGCTCCGGTGCGTGGCGAATCAGCTTCTCGAGTTGTTCAGTGAACCACCCAGTAAGCTCCGTGGGAGTCCCGTAGTTGAAATCCGTGGCCAGCGGGTCTGTCGCGTCGGCCATTACGCCCTGATAACGGAGCGGCCCTCGTACGCGGCGTGCCGCCAACACGATCGTGGGGGCGGCGTAGGCGAGTGTGAAGAGCGCAACGGCCTTGTGGGTCGACGCCGGGCGGCCAAAGAACGGCACCCAACAGGCTTTGTCACCGGCGGCCTGGTCGCCCAGAAGCGCCAGGGTACCTCCGTCCTGCAAGACGCGCTCAATTTCATCGCGGCTGCCCTCTTTCGAGAGGATGTACTGGCCCGTACGGCCGCGGAAGTCGTTGATGAAACCATTCACGTAGGGGTTGTCGATGGGACGCGCGACGGTGTGCGTGGGGAATCCAAACAGACCCAGCAGGTAGCCTCCCAGTTCAAAATTGCCGTAATGACCACAAATGACGACCTTAGGCCGGTCCTGCATCAAGGTCCTCAGAATGATCTGGACTTGTGGTACTGCGTATCGATGCTGCCAGTTGGTGCGGTGTATTTTCCTGGGCGTGTGGGCGATCTCCGCAACCATGAGAAACAGATGTCTCCACATCTGTTGAGAGCAGTTTTCCCGTTGTTCTTTGGACCAGTCTGGAAACGCGGTTCGCAGATTTTCCTCGACAATCTTTCGGCGAAACCCCAGCCGGCACCCAAGCAGCCAAGCGAGGGCCCGAGCCAATTTGTCGCAAGCGGAAAGAGGCAGCGCTTGCATCGTGGCAATGGCTAACCGCAACGCAAGGTAGGCGGAGTAATCAAGGGCGTTCTGGCCAACGGATCTCATGGCCAGGAATTGTGCCAGAAGGGGCCGGATGATCGAAGAGCAGTTGTCGGTTCTCTACAGGTCTCTCGGATTTCCGTTGCTGTCGAACCGCACATAGGAGAAATAGATGAACACGACAGACAACATCGGCAAGAGCACCAAGAAGAAGGTGCTAAGGAAGAACGCCATCGCACCAGCCGTGACGAAACAGGCCGTCCATAGCCACCAGGTCTGCGCATACATAGCGATAAGAGGCTTCATTGGAGCAGCTGGCGGGCTAGCGGTGGGCGATTGAGGCCAAGACCTTACGGACGATATTATAGGATCAGGAGTCTCCGTCTACCACGGCAGTGCCATGACCGCATCCTATGAGCCGCATCTTCACATCGTTCTTTATCAGCCTGAGATTCCCTACAACACGGGCAGCGTGGGGCGGACCTGTGTCGCGATTGGAGCGAAGCTCTGGCTTGTTCGCCCACTAGGGTTCCGCCTTGACGCTCACCACCTCCGACGAGCGGGGCTCGATTACTGGCAGCACCTGGCGTGGCAAACCGTGGAGGACTGGCGAGAACTCCTGCAGCACTTGCCTTCTGAGCGGCATTGGTATTTCACCAAGCGGGGGGATGTCGGATACACGGAGGTTGCTTTTCAGCCCGGGGATGTGCTGGTGTTTGGCCGTGAGTCTCAAGGCCTGCCACGGGAGATCACTGACCCTGCTGAGGGTCGGCGGCTGAGAATACCAACCAGGCAGGAAGTACGCAGCCTGAACCTCTCCAACGCCGTGGCAGTGGCGGGCTACGAGGCGCTGCGCCAGGGCGCCGCGGGCAAACAGACCTAGTTCATGTCCCTAGGCGGCCTTTTCCTGAGCCCAAGAATCGAATCCAATAGAAAACACGATTGGGTCTTCGTCCTGCTCATCAGCCATTTCTACGTATGCCAATTTCCACCGGATTTGAGAGTTTTGTTTCCGAGCAAGCCCCGCTTGCCGACCGCACATGGCTTCAGGTTGGCGGGAACGCTGCCTACTTAGCCGAGCCCACCACCGTTGAAGACTTGGTGTCGCTTGTGCAGCGATGCTCATCGGAAGGGGTGATGGTGCGCGTCTTGGGCGGTGGGTCAAATGTTCTCGTCCAAGATCACGGCTTTGATGGTGTTGTGGTCAGTCTGGCTGCAGAGTGCTTCTCTGCGGTTGATACCACAGGGGGTTCACTGAAGGCTGGCGGAGGCGCTCTGCTCGCCACGGCTATTAGCGATTCGGTGCGCGCCGGCCTCGCGGGTCTGGACCCCTTGGTTGGGATCCCCGGAACCGTTGGCGGCGCCCTGCATAGCAACGCAGGGACACGTGGTGGAGACATCGGTCAGTGGACCTGCGAAGCTACCGTTTTGACCAGATCGGGAGAAGTGATCACGCGCAAGCGGGAAGACCTGTTGTTCGCCTATCGCCAAAGCAGTTTGGACGAGCTAGTGATTTTGGAGGCGCAGTTCGCGCTGGAAGAGGAAGACCCCGAGAAGCTGACAAAGCGGATGCAGAAACAGTGGATCGTCAAGAAGGCAGCTCAACCGCCAAGCGGACAACGGACCGCATGTATCTTCAAGAATCCGCGCGGAATGAGTGCTGGCATGTTGATAGACCAGGCCGGATTGAAGGGAACTTCTATGGGCGGAGCTGAGGTGAGCCACGAACATGCCAATTTCTTTGTTACCCAAGCGGGCGCCAGCAGTGCTGATGTGCTGAAACTAATCGATTTGGTCCGCAGCCGTGTCGCTGAACGCCTTGGGGTTGAACTGGAGACCGAACTGGAAATTTGGTAAACGACCGTCCAGGGAAACTCAGACCCAACCATCGCACGGAGGTGATGACTTGGACAACGAAGACCAGACGCCCCGTTTCGCCCGCCTTCGGGCCTTTTTCGGAGGGGCGCGCAGGCATTATCGTTTGGTGATTGCTGCGATCGCGTTGGCGTCGGTTGGCTATGTGGGCGGGCAGGCGTGGCGATTCTCAAGGCAGGGGATGCGAGAAGATCCCCGATTCTTAGTTACCGCCGCTAGCATACAGACTCCCACGCCGCCTCCCTGGATTCGTACAGACATTCGCCTCGAAGCCCTGAGAGACGCGGGCCTCCACGGTCAGCTTTCGATCTTAGATCCTCCCGAGCAATTGCAGCAGAAGCTGGCCGACGCTTTCGCGTTCCACCCGTGGGTCGATACGGTTGGAGCGATCACGAAGCGGCCTCCGAATCGTGTAACGATCGACCTGACTTACCGCAGGCCAGCGGTGGCAGTAGAGATGGCGCGCGATTTGGCTGGCAGTGCTGGCCGCCTGTGGCCCGTTGACACACGGTCTGTCAGGCTTCCTGGCGGCGATCTCAGTGAAGCCGAGCTTCGGCACCTGCCACGCGTGCTGGGCGTGACAAGTACAACACTCACGGGCGAGGTATGGCGCGATGCCAGGGTGCAGGGCGCCGTGGCGCTGGCGGGGGCTTTTGGAGATCAGTGGCCCTCGCTGCAGTTGGTGGATATCGTGCCGCGAAAAAGTCCCGAGATCTTTGGCGACCTACGCTATGCCGTCTTTGATCTGGTCACGCGGGGCGGAACTCGGATTGTCTGGGGAGCTGCTCCCAATGCCTCCCCTCCTGGCGAAGCTACTTTTGCCACCAAGCTTTCCCGGCTGAACGACTACATATCCAAGAACGGCCCCCTGAGTTCAGCGAGCATCGAAACCCCCGAGGTCTTGGATGTCCGCACGGGAATTCGTGACACACCACGAACCGCGAAGACTAAGGAGCCGCGTACGGCGAAGGCCGAGGAAGAATCGGATCCCGGTAAGCGGCCGGTCGTGAAGTAACTCCTCGGAACGCTACTCGGTGGTGTCGTGGTCTGAGAGTGTCGAATTGGGCACATGACGCGTTGCCTTGGCGTCATGCTCGCTGGCGATTTGTTCGGCGAGCTCTTCTCGAACGACCGCCAGCTCGGCTGGAGCCTCGATCCCCAGACGCACTCCTCCTGGGCCTGCCTTGACAACGGTCACGGCAATTTGGTCGCCAATCAGGATGCGTTCGCCGACTCTTCGGGCTAAAACCAGCATGAGCCAAGGCCACTCCAGGACAGCGTAATCCGGCGGCGACACGCCGCAGACACAACCTAAAGCTAGCGGCTCCGTACGCAGACTGCAACTTGCCACGCCATATGAGCTTCTTTGCCGTGTTGGCCTAACCTGCTTGGTGATACACCTTGTTTGCTGCAGCGACACCGGTTCCTGAGCCGTCCAGTAACTGCTCGAGTGCAGAAAGTAGCAAGAGGACGTTGCTAGACCGGCTGCCGTAGCCCATCAGGCCAATTCTCCAAGCTTTGCCCTTGAAGGCTCCCAGACCGGCGCCAATCTCGATCCCAAACTCTTCTAAGAGCTGCTTGCGAATCGCGGCGTCGTCGACACCTTCGGGGATAGCCACAGCATTGAGTTGAGGCAGTGCGTGGCCTGGCTGAGTGAGGTATTCAATCCCCATGGCTGCCAAGCCCGCCTTCAGCGCCTCGTGATTTCGCCTATGGCGAGCGAAACAGTTGTCGAGACCTTCCTCCAAGACGATCCGCAACGCCTCGTGGAGGGCGTATGTCATGTTGATAGGAGCGGTGTGATGATAAGCACGATCACCCCCCCAGTAGTTGGCGATCATTGAGATGTCCAGGTACCAACTCCGGCATTTTTCTTTGCGGCCCAGTATCTTCTCTACCGCCTTCTCGCTGAAGGAAACCGGCGATAGTCCGGGAGGGCAGCTCAGGCATTTCTGTGTGCCAGAGTAGATGCCATCAATCTCCCAGGCGTCGACCTCCACGGGCACGCCGCCGAGCGCTGTCACGGTGTCGACCATTAACAGGGCGCCTGCGTCGTGAGCGATCTTGCCCAGCCCTTCAATGGGTTGGTGAGCTCCGGTCGAGGTCTCCGCCATCACGATGCCGACAATCGCAGGCTTTACTCGTTCAATAGCCTCAGCGATTTCTTCATGCGTGAAGACCTCTCCCCAGGGTCGCTCAATCGTGTGAACATCGCCTCCGGCACGTTCGGCCATGTCTTTGAGCCGACCCCCAAAAACACCGTTGATGCAAATCAGGACACGGTCGCCTGGTTCTACTAGATTAAGCACCAACGCTTCTTGGCCGGCGGATCCAGTGCCGCTCATGGCCATTGTCATCGGGTTCTGCGTGCGGAAAACCTGCCGTAGCATGGTCTGCATCTCGTCCATTGTCTGCAGGTAGAACGGATCGAGGTGACCCACCGTAGGCCGCGACATGGCGCTCAACACGCGCGGGTGGACGTCGCTCGGACCGGGTCCCAGGAGTGTGCGGACGGGGGGACAAAGCGTGGCAGGCAATGATGACATCGGTAAAGTTCCTAGGACTGCGGGGCGTGCTCTTTGGCCAAAGTGCTGATTTGTTTGAATGCTGGAGTGCCCGCGGCCACCGCCCACTCAGTCAGTGTTGCTTCGCAGGTGGTAAGCGTGACTCCGCTGGAATCCATACGCCTGAGCGCGGTTTGGTGATCGATCGCATGGCGCGAAGAAAGCGCGTCGACTGCCGCGTAGACCCGAAAACCCCCTGCCATCAGGTCAAGCGCCGTTTGTAGCACGCAAACATGCGTCTCAACACCACACAGCAGCACACGGTGGATTCCCGCATCAAGCCAGGGCTGCAGGAAGTCTGCTTCCTGGCAGCAACTAAACGCTAGCTTGCTCATCGGGGTTGGCAGTCGAGAGGCCAACTCCGCGACGGTGGGGCCGAGCTTATCAGGGGCTTGCTCAGTTGCCGCCACCGGAACGCCGAGGATCTTGGCTCCGTCGATTAGCCGCCGGGTGTTCCAAACCAGCAAATTCGAATGCGGCATAGCTTTGACGATTCGCTCTTGCACATCCACCACCAACAGCGCCGTGTCGTTGGCGTTCATCAGCTCAGGGCTGCGGGGAAGAGCTGTCAAATCACTCATCGGCTAGGTCACCATCAACTCAAAGGCTACCGGGGACGCCGGCTTGGCATGGTAGGATACCCCTATCAGAGGCCCAGAGCTATTGGTCCGTAGCCTCGATTCCCCCATGGCGAATCCCGTGTCCAAGACAGGCGCAAGCAAGAAACCGCTAGACAAAAAGATCTGCGATTGGACCAGGCGAGACCTGCGCGAGCACTTCGACCAACTACAGCTAGCCGTGGCGTGTCCACGGTACGCCTGTCTCAAGTGTGGCCGAGCGGCCCGTGCGAAGAAATGGCTTTGCAAGGCTCAGGCTCTGGAGTGAGCTTTGCGGTTGCTGTCCTAGGGGGATTAGCCCCTGGCCAGCTTGGCGACTCCACGCGAAAATAGGGGCATGTCCAAACCACGCTTTCGCTCCACTACCATATTGACGGTCCGCAAAGGGGGCGTCGTCGCCATGGGCGGCGACGGCCAAGTTAGCCTGGGCGACACGGTCATGAAGGCCGATGCCCGCAAGGTTCGGCCGTTGGCCGACGGCAAAGTACTGACGGGATTTGCCGGCAGCGCGGCCGATGCGTTTGCCCTGTTGGAGCGATTCGACGCCAAATTGAAAGACCATCCGGCCAACATGCCTCGCGCGGCGACAGAACTCGCCAAGGAGTGGCGCATGGATCGTGCATTGCGTCGGCTCGAAGCTTTGATCGCCGTCGTCGATACCGACAACACGCTGCTTGTCAGTGGTACCGGCGATGTCATTCAGCCGACGGACGGTATTTTGGGCATCGGGTCAGGAGGCAATTACGCCGTCTCCGCAGCCAGGGCCTTGGCCAAGCACTCTCAGCTCTCGGCCGAGGAAATCGTTCGCGAGTCTTTGCGAATCGCTGGAGAGATTTGCGTCTATTCCAACCAAAACATTGTGGTCGAAACGATTACGTGAAGAACCTAACTCCCAAGCAGATCGTTGAAGAGCTCGATCGCCACATCGTGGGGCAAGCGGATGCGAAGAGATCGGTTGCGGTCGCAATACGCAATCGCTGGCGTCGGCAACAGGTTGACGAGGAATTGCAGCGAGAGATTGCGCCCAAAAATATTCTGATGATGGGCCCCACGGGGGTCGGCAAGACCGAAATTGCCCGTCGGCTAGCGAAGCTTACCGGCGCCCCGTTCATCAAGGTTGAAGCGACCAAGTACACCGAAGTTGGTTACTACGGGCGCGATGTCGAAAGCATGATCCGCGAACTGGTAGAGAATGCCATTGGCATTGTTCGCGAAGAAGAGCTGGCTTCCGTTGAGGAAGAGGCCAAAGATCGCACCGAAAGAAGGCTGCTAGAGCTGCTTGCACCCACGCCAACGACCATAGACGTGGGGCCTGGCTCGGAGGATCCTGCGGCCCGGCACGAGCGGACTCGTGAGAAGATTCGTGCGATGCTGGCCGCAGGTGAAATGGAGGACAAGGAAGTTGAAGTAGCTATTGAGCAGAAAGCTCAGGCGATGATGATCCCCGGCATGGGAGGTCCTGGTGGCGATCAGGTGGACTTCGACTTCCAGGGGATGCTAGAGAAGATTCTTCCGAAGAATGTCTCTCGCCAGCAAATGACCGTAGCTGAAGCTCGGCGGGTGCTGTTTGAGCAGGAGTGCGAAAAACTAATCAACGCGGAAACCGTTAACGCCAGGGCGGTCGAGTTGGCCGAGGACCTTGGCATTATTTTCTTAGACGAGATTGATAAGGTCGTTGCCAGTGACGGAGGCAAAGGCGCCGACGTTTCGCGCCAGGGCGTGCAGCGCGATCTGTTGCCCATTGTTGAGGGCACCACTGTTCAAACCCGTTACGGTTATGTTCGCACCGACCACATCCTGTTCGTCGCCGCCGGCGCCTTCCATAAGGTAAGCCCCAGCGACTTGATGCCAGAGCTACAAGGAAGGTTTCCGATCCGGGTCGAGCTCAACGATCTCACTCAAGACGATTTCGTCCGCATCCTGACCGAGCCGCGCGCCTCGTTAACCAAGCAATATGCCGCACTGATGCAGACCGAAGGGGTGACGGTGGACTTTCAACAGGACGCCATCGCGGAACTCGCCCGGTTTGCTTTCGAAATCAATCAGTCCACGCAGAATATCGGCGCTAGGCGGCTGTATACTATGATGGAACGGCTGCTTGAAGAACTTTCTTTCGAGGCGTCAGAAATGCAGGGGGCCACGGTCCCCGTGAATTCGGCCTACGTGAAACAGCGATTTGATGAACTGGCTGCCGATGAAGATTTGAGTCGATTCATCCTCTGAAAAGCACCTTTCGGTAAGCTACACTACCCGGACGTACAACGCTGTTTCCGCGACATCCGCGCACCTTTTTTCTGGTCTTTCAACCTATGGCTGAACAGAATTCGACCATCCATGCCGAGCGTGATGGCAAGTACTACACGCGATTTCTCCTGATGGGGGTCGGCGCGCTGCTTTTTCTCGGTTGGTGCCTGAAAGATGGCCTCTACAGCTACCCCCTGCAGAAGGTGCAGTACGAGAAGTACACGGAGCTTGTTGATGAAGGCAGGGGCGGGGAGTGGGAGCAATTGGCGGCCGACAACGGGTGGTCTGCCGAGGTACCTGACGAACGGACCGATGGCGATATCCTACTCCAGTTTGTGATGGGCGGTTTGTCGGCCGTCGTGGGGATCTGGATGTTGTCCATGGTCTGGCTTTCCCGTGGGCGGTGGATCGAGTCTGACGGCAAGCAGATTGTCACAAGCTGGGGTGAGACCGTTCCCTTTGATGCGGTTGTCAGCATCGATAAGAAGAAGTGGGCCAAGAAGGGCATTGCCTTCGTGCAGTATGAAGATGGTGGCAAGACCAAGCGTTTCGTGCTGGACGACTTCAAGTTCGTCCGCAAGCCAACGGACGAGATTCTTGTCCTGTTGGAGCAGGCAGTGGGCACGGACAAGATAACCGGAGGCCCGCCTGAAGCCATTCCTGGGAGCGAAGTGGAGGCGCCAGAAGGGGACGTAGCAGCTGAGCAGGCGGTCGAGCCACAAGCTTAGTTGCCGAGGCGCAGTGGCGTGGGCAGCCAGCCGCTGGGGTCGTTTGCCGTCACTAGCCGCTGAGTATTGCCAGTGACGGCTATGTCCAGCTTGAGGCAGATGCGGGGCATACAGTCCGCCACGCGGTCGCCCCACTCTACGAATGTGATCCCCGGGCCTGCGGCTGCGCTGCCGTTGAAGTATTCCTCGGGACCGAGCTGCAGGAACTCGTCTTCATCCTTGAGGCGATAGGCATCGAAGTGATAGACGGGCATGCGCCCTGCCGTGTATTCGTTGAGTAACACGAAAGTGGGGCTCGTGACCCTGCCACCCTCGACCCCAAGTGCCTCAGCTACCGCCTGGACGAGTCTCGTCTTTCCAGCGCCCAGGGTGCCGACAAGCGAGACAACGGCTCCTGCCGGAAGCGACTGGGCAAGCAAAGCTCCGAGCCGCATGGTGTCCGACTCGTTGTTGATCAAGAGTGTCTGTTCCGCCATCACATTGTACCAAGCAGCTGGCATTATCCGTGGAGATAGCCTGAGGGCGGCAACGCGGCTCTCTGGCCTTCAGCATCAACCAGCCACACGCCCTCGGAGATAACCTCTCCGACCTCTGAGAGACCGCAACCAAGAGGCTGATCGCGTAGCATCGCAGAGGCACTGTCACGCGGAACAGCTAAGAGTAACTCAAAGTCCTCGCCATCTGCCAGGGCGTGGTCAAGCGGAGTCTGGCTACTTGAAGCCGCTAACTCGTGGGCGGCGTCTGATACAGGAATCTTGTTGGCGTCGAGCGAAGCGCCAACGTTGGATGCCTCACACATTCGGTGCAAGTCGACTGCTAGCCCGTCGGTCAGGTCCATGCCGGCGTGCACGTCGTACTTCTCCACCAATTGCAATGCCTCGCGAACTCTTGGTGTGAAATCAAGGTGACGCCCTTGGATGCTGCCACCCAAGCGGCCGGTAACCAGCAACCTGTCCCCAAGCTGAGCGCCGCTACGCAGTAGGGGGCCACCCTGGCTGGCGTAGCCGAAGGCCGTGATCGAGATCGCAAGTCGGCCTTTCCAAACGTTGGTGTCACCGCCAATAACGGGGATGTCAAAGTCCTGGGCGAGTTTTGCTATGCCCTCGGTAACTCGTTTAGCCACCTCAGTCGTAGAAAGCCCGTCTGGCGATTCGCGGGGCAAGAGTAGACTGGTAACCACTGCTGAGGGTTCTGCCGCCATCGCGGCGAGGTCGCTGAGGTTGGCGGCCAAGCACTTGCGGCCTATCCGTTCAGGGGCCACTTCTTCGCTGAGGAAGTGGGTGCCGTCGGCAAGCAGATCGGTGGTCACGACCAGCTCTCGCTGATTGGAAGACGCGAGGACGGCCGCGTCGTCACCGATTCCCTGCCGAACAGCCGAGTGACCTGGCAGGGTGGCTTTCAGCCAGTCAACAAAGTTCTTCTCCATGCACCGAGGTTACCAAGCCGGCGTCCCGTTAGCACCTGGCGCTTTCGCCAACCAGTCTTTTGCAAGAAGGCTGATTAGCGATGTGAGCTGGAACGCCTCGCCTTGCTGGCGACATTCAAGTGGCCATAGAGGATCTCTTCGCCCCGCAGAATGTAGAACTTCATAGATCCGAGGGCGTCGAGATTGGGGCGGGTGACGATGTAGCGAATGTCTTGATTCGATGCCGTTTCCCACTTATGCATACCAACCAGAATGTCACCAGGTTTAATTCCTTGGGCCGATGCTGCGCTACCGTTACGGACGTCTACCACTCGCATGCCACCGCGGTAACGTGATCGCGAACGAGTGAACGTAGTCCGCGGTTCCGTCTTGAGGCTGAGGCCTAAAACCTCCCAGGCTTGAGCGTCATTCGGGCGCGAGTTCCTGGTGGATGCCGGGCGGCTGGTTGTTACCCGTCTGCCCCGACTGGCGAGTGACAGGCTCAGGTCGATTGGCTCGTTATTGCGCAGAACTTCCACGTCCACCGAGCGGCCAGTCGGTTGGCCAAGTAGAGCGAGTTCTACATCGAGCGGTCGAGCCGCTTTGCGATCGCCAATTCGCGTGATGACATCTCCGGGCCGTAGGCCGCTCCGATCGGCGGGACTGCCTGAACTTACACGACGCACGACCAGTTGATCATTTCCAGCCGATGAGCTTGCCATCTCAAGGCCGTGCCATTTTTGCTCCAGCCTCTCGATGCTCATTAGCGACGCGGCAATGTCCATCGCCTTATCGACCGGAATGGCGAAGCCGATTCCCTGCGCGCCGGCTCGCACCGCAACATTCACGCCGATCATGCGTCCTTCGATTGAGAGGAGCGGACCACCGGAGTTGCCCGGATTGATGCTGGCGTCGGTTTGAATCAAATCGTCGTAGGATTGTGTCTCGCTCACTTGGACATCGCGATGCAGGGCGGAAATAATGCCCTGAGTAACCGTGTGCTCGTAGCCAAATGCGTTACCAACGGCCACCACTGTCTCGCCAGGCAAGAGGTCGCTCGAAGAGCCAACCTCGATGGTTTCAAGCGATCCGCTGGCTTGCACTTTGATGACGGCCAAATCGGTACGTTTGTCGTGAGCGATCAGTCGCGCGGTGTACATACCGCGATTGCTGAAAGTCACGTTGATCTTGCGGACACCATCCACAACATGATGGTTGGTAAGAATGTAGCCACGGGGATCAATGACTACGCCTGTTCCCATGCCATTGACTTGTCGCGATGCGTCACCGCCTGCCGAAGCGTCGGTAACGGTCTTCTGCCCCTGAATGTTCACGACCGAGGGGCTTGCGTTCTGAACAGCGCGGACGACCGGCGTCAGGCGTACCGACGACACCTCCCCCTGAGCCTTAGTTGCGGGAAGCAGCAGTGCGGCTGTCAGAGTGGTGACCAGTAGGGCTGCTTGCTTCTGCACGGAACGAGACGTCCGACTTTGTAGTCCAAGGGATAGTAGCGGCATCGCGGGGCAATCACAGCGGGGGTGTCGGCGGGTGGATCCGCAACTGCCCTAGGGGCGTGTGCGACGGCAGGCTCACACCCTAGGTACTAGGGCTTGCTAGTAAGGGATCGGCCTAGCCGCATTACCGGCTTAAACCTCACAAAACGAGCGCCGTACAAACGGCCTAGTTTCACACTCAGGCCATAGATTCAAGCGAACTCCGCTATGGTTTTCGTAGGGAAGCGGACCCAAGACGCGCGGGTCACCACATTTCTTCGGGAACTGTTGGCGCACAGTCAGGCGAGCCGTACCCCGGTTGCTGAGAAAACACGGGACGCACCGGCGCTGGAAAGAACCTACCGGGGGGACCGGGATCGGGTGTGACCGGACCGAAAGGTGCAGGGTCTTTCCAGTCAAAGATCGATAGGCAGCCAAGACATTGGTCTTTGTTTGCGACTATCTCAGCTGGGTAGTCAGGGCAGATGTCGCCGCACGCCATGCTGTCGGAGCAGCCTCCTACACCATCGGCGCACGCGTAGGGTGTGGGCTCAATCGCGACACAGCCGGGTAGGCATGCAATCGCTAGCAGAACTAAGAAACGGGGAATCACCGTGGAATACCGTTTGTTCGCACGTTGGCAGGCCATGCATACCAACCAGTGCTGGCATGACGGGCCTAGGGCCCGCTCTTGGTACTTCGGCTTGCCCTGGCCCATGCCTTCGACAAAATCGGCAAGGTCTCCCTAGATTGACCATTCCCAATCAGCGCTTTGCTAGCGGTACAGGCGAGTCAGGCGCCGCGTTCGACCTTGGTGGTCGGTAATGAGCAGCTCGTCTTCGGCGAGCCTCCAACGAATGTTCAGCAGGCTCGCATCGGACCACCTGATCTGGAGAAGATCACCGCTTGCGGTGAATTGACCAGACAGCTTGCGGACAGGGTTTTGGAAATCAACTAGGCCCTCACGGCCTAGCTCGTAGTTATTTGCGCGATCGTACCGGAGCTCAACCTGTCCTTGGCCATGAAGCTCGAGTAATGCTTTGGGCGACTTCCAGGAACCGATGATCGATTCGGCATCAAGCAAGTGAGGGGCCACGTCCTGATGCACGCCTTGTGGCGTCCGCAGCTTGAGCGACGCTAGCAGGGACTCGATTTCTTTCTCGCGAGCATCAGCATCCTCCAAAGGGCTCACGAAGTGGATTTCGACGGTACCCCAGTCGGTACAGACCGTCTGACGCCAGCCTTTGCTGGCCGGTAGCTGAGGTACGGCTTGTTTTCCAGGAGCCGCAAACAGAGGGCGGTATGATGGAAGCGTGAAGTGGACTCTGGTTGCAGGCAGTCCCTGGCAGTCGATCAGCTTAGTCTCTCCAAGCGTCACCTCGTGGTAATCGCGCTCAAGGCCCTTGCTCAGCATGCTCACTTGGCTGTTCGGAGAGGTGCCGCGGCTGTTGACAGGGCTTACGGCCAGCCACAGACCATCTCTGAGCAGGCCTGGCTGTTGCGGTGGCGCCTGGCGACTGAGCACCAACAAGACTTGCCTGCCTCGGGGCAGTTCGCTAGCGACAAGCTGGCTTGGAGAAAGGAATTGGATCGCTCCCCCGGCAAAGGACACCCAAGTGCCATCCTCAGTGAATGGAGGGGGGCTTGGAATCGCGGCACCGGCAGGAGCTAGGCCAACTAGCAAGGCGAGGAGAGTCTGCAGCGATCGACGAGGCATTGATAGCGTTCCAGAGGGCAGATGAAGCGACAACCAACTTCACCAAACCGTACTTCGACTAGCAGAGCGTAGTCCACGCACAGGAAGCTCTAAGCGGGCCGGGCTAGCAGGCCACTTGGCCCCGCAACTGTGGCACAATCGCTAAGGCTTCGCATCCAGATTAAGCCGTTCAGAGAATTCAGCCCAAGGCAACGTGTTCAGTACATCTTGGCAGGTTAAGCCCGCACGTCGTGCTTGCAACACTCCGTACTGGAGAACATCGAGCCCTTCGGTGCTATGAGCATCGGAATTGATTACCACGGATACGCCTGCGCGCTTGGCAGCCGCGCAATGCAGATCGTTGAGGTCAAGCCGAGCCGGATTGGCATTCAGTTCAAGGAGTTTGCCATTCGCCTGCGCGGCAGCGATCAGCTGATCGACATCAACGTCGTAAGGGTCACGGCGGTTTATCAACCTACCGGTCGGATGGGCGATGATTGAGACACTCGGATGCTCCAGTGCACCGAGCAGGCGATCCATGATTTGTGACCGTGGCTGATTCTGTCCGTAGTGTAGGCTGGCGATTACCCAGTCCGCTTCTGCCAAGACTTCATCCGGCAGATCCATGCCGCCTGCTTCCAGGATGTCACACTCGATGCCTTTGAGTATGACAAGGTCATCAAAGTTGTTATTCAGTTCGTCAATGGCTCGCCACTGCTGACGAAGCCTATCGGAGTTGAGACCATTGGCCAACGAGACACGCTGAGAGTGATCGGTGATCGCAATGTATTGCAGGCCGCGTCGCCGAGCGGCTTCAGCCATTTCCCACAATGTTGCCTTGCCGTCGGTGGCGTTCGTGTGCATGTGCAGGTCACCACGTAAGTCGTCACGGTAATGAGAGGCGGCAGTTTGTCTTGCTCGGCCTGTTCAAACTCTTGTCGACCTTCTCGCAACTCGGGCGGGAACCAGGGAAGATCGAGCGCTGCATAGACGGCCTCTTCAGATGAGCCTGCTAGCCGTTGACCTTCTGCTGACGTGTCTTCGCTACCTTGATCGGGCTCTTTGAAAACGCCCCATTCGTTGACACGCATGCCGCGCTGTTTTGCCAGGCCTCTCAATGCCACATTGTGTTCCTTGGAGCCGGTAAAGTACTGCAACGCAGCGCCAAAAGACTCTGGGGGAACAACCCGCAGGTCAACTTGCAGGTTGGAACCAAGCCTGACGGACATCTTGGTTTCGCCCCGCGCGATGATCTCCGCGACATCGGGGTACTCGGCAAAACGATCCATCACCTCATGGGGTTTGAGGGAGTCAACCAAGAAGTCGAGATCGCCAACGGTCTCTTTGCCCCGACGGTAACTGCCAGCAGGCTGAATCTGATTGATGGCGTCCACCAAGGTCAGATGGTCCAGTATCCGCTGCACGACCTTGTGAGCATCTCGCCAGTAGATACGGTCGGTAGCCCGCCGGGCCAGAGAGATGCCGTCGAGCAGAGTTTGCTGGGTTTTCTTCCCGAAGCCCTTCAGGCCCGCCACCTGATCCGCCTGACAGGCGGCTTGTAGCATGTCCAGTGAAACGATCCCTAGCTCCTTGTAGAGAACCGCCGCTTTCTTCGGCCCTAAGCCAGGCACCCGTAACAAGGTCAGCACGGTCTTTGGTAGCTTCGCCTTTAGCTCTTCGAGCATTGGCAGACTGCCAGTCTTCACCAGCGTAGCGATCTTCTCGGCCAGATCTTTGCCGATGCCGTCCAGCTGCGTGAGATCACTCTCGCTGGCGACCAGAGAAGCGAGCGACTCGGCAAGGTCGTTCAACTTGCGAGCCCCATTCCGGTAGGCACGAACTCGGAAAGGGTTTGCCGCTTGGAATTCGAGCAGATCAGCGATCTGCTCAAAGACGGCGGCGATCTGGGTGTTCGTCATGGGAGACTAGTCAAACAGTGCCACCAAAGCAGAGGCGTCCTCGAGCGTTTCTAGCAGGAGGTCGGGGCGATGATCTAAGAGCTCTTCTGCTGAGTGGTGCCCCGTGGGAACGGCGACAACCGTAGCTCCGATCGATCGACCACAACGAATATCGTTGGGGGTGTCACCGATGACAACAATCCGCTCATTGCCAGCGGTGCCGGGCCCGGCGTTGTGTTTTCTGCGGGCTTCGGCAGCCGCGGTGGCCGCGATGTCGTTGCGATCGGAGTGCTCGTCGCCGAAGCCGCCTACGACTGAGTCGCCGTCAGCAAATAGATCCCATAGGCCGTAGTAGTCAAGCTTGCGCTGGGCCCCGCTGCGCACGTTGCCTGTAAGCAGGCCCAGCAAGACATCACCGCGCGACTCTAACTGACGGACAACCTCAAGCACACCCGGTAGCACACGTCCGTCGCAGGCTGCTAAGGCCTGCTCGAGACGTGGCAAGTATCCTACTTGGAACTTGGTCCAGTTTTCTTCGGACGGTGAGATGTTGTGGCGCGTAAAGAAGTCTATCGCGATGGCGCGATCGCTCCGGCCTGCGAATGAGATACCTGGCGTCAGCTTCGAGACGCCAAACTCTTCGGCAAAAGTTTCGGCAAACGCCGCTTGGCCCGCCCCTCCGGTGAGGATCAATGTGCCGTCGATGTCGAACAAACAAGTCTTCATGCACGGATTCTAGGCTGGCTCTTCCGATGGCAGTAGGGTCGTTGATTACACGCGTTAGCGGAGTCTTGGCAGACCCAGCGCTTGTCGAGCCTCGTTGAGCCTTTCTAGAGCCTTCGGTTCGATTTGCAGAAAGCGAATCAATTGAGTGCGGCTCAGGCCCAAGTGCTGTGCGGCGGCACGGTCGTCCCAATTCAGTTGGGCTAAGGCGTCAAGGGCTTCGGCTAGCAGGGCAGGGTAGTCCTCGTGTCCTTTATTCACCGCGATGCGGCCACGTTGGATACGGGTTTGCCAGCGCGCACTTGGTGCTTCGCCCATAGAATTCTCACAGCGTATCTGTAGGGCGAGTTGCACGCGGAGACGTTGCACCGCGACTTCCAGATTCTGTGATTGGCTGCGGCGTTCGTTTGCTTCCGCAGCGACCTCCGTAGGCATGTGGGTTATCACCACGGCCGTCTCCACCTTGTTGCGGTGCTGCCCCCCAGGGCCGGAGCGCCGCAGGCGCTCAGTTTGGCACTCTCTACGGAGTTGATCGATAGGAAGCGTGGCAGGATGCATCGGCTGGGGAGCGGGCGATATGGCATCCCGGCGCCAGCAAAACGGCCGAAATGTGGTGAGGCTTACGTACCGAGCATATCAAGCGGCCGATACCAGAGGATAGGCGGCCGCGGCCTTAGCCTCTGGATGGCCCCGTTTTCCCCAAGGATACCAAGACATGCTCCGCTTCTTTTGCCTCGCGTTTGTTTGCTACGCGCTTACTGCCGGAAATGCTGACGCCCAGCACGCCCAGCCGCCCGGTCCGCAGAGAAATCAGCAAGCTGAACCGCTTTTCCAGCATGCCAATGTGGATCTGGCTTGGCAAAGCGCCCAAAAATCCGGTCGCCCGGTAATGGTCTTTATCACTTCCGGCAATTGTCACTACTGCAAGAAAATGGTGGCCCAGACGCTATCACACCCCTACATCGCACGGGCAACGAATCAGCGGTATGAGACGGCCGTGCTTAGCAATGATCACCAGCCAGAGTTGGTGCAGCGGCTGGGGGTAAAGGCTTTTCCGACCACTATGGTGGTCGGCACCGATGGCTCCGTGCTGGCGGCGATTCAGGGGTTCGTTGAGCCCTCGAAGTTTGCTGCGAGACTGCTGCCCCCGGCCACCTCAAAACAGGCCTCGGCTCGCGCAAGGAGCGCCGAGTCATCGGCACTGTCCCAGCGATAGCAACGGTTGGTTGCTAGCTGCGACAGGCGTATACTCGCGGCTCACACTAGGCCAGGCGGCCTCCCCACCCGAGCTGCGAGAGTCATGGCAAGCCCCTTTAGCGTTGAAGGCCAGGTCGTCGACATCCACACCAGACGCGTTTTTCCTGGGCGCATTTCTGTAGACCAAGGAAAAATTGCAGCTATCGAGGAACTCTCAGACGCTCCGGCAACGTTTCTCTTGCCGGGCTTTGTGGATGCGCACGTCCATGTCGAGAGCTCGATGCTGGTCCCAACGGAATTTGCGCGGGCGGCGGTTACTCACGGCACGGTAGCAACCGTTTCTGATCCTCACGAGATTGGCAACGTGCTGGGGATGGCAGGCGTTGAGTACATGCTCGACAACGCGGCCCAAACGCCCTTCAAGTTTTATTTTGGCGCCCCCTCTTGTGTGCCCGCCACGCCCTTTGAGACCGCCGGCGCCGAGATCACCGTTGCCGAGGTTGAGCAACTGCTGGACGATCCCCGCATTGTTTACCTCAGCGAAATGATGAACTATCCGGGTGTCCTTCATGGCGACTCCGATTGCCTGGCCAAGATTAAGGCTGCTCTAGACCGAGGCAAACGCGTGGATGGCCACGCACCAGGCTTGCGTGGCGAAGAAGCAGCCCAGTACATCGCCGCTGGCATCACAACGGATCATGAGTGTTTCACCAAGGCAGAAGCGCTCGATAAGCTTGCGGCCGGGTGTAAGATCGCGATTCGAGAAGGCTCCGCGGCGCGGAACTTCGACGCGCTGCATACACTCATTGGCGAGCACTCGTCGATGACAATGTTGTGCAGCGACGACAAGCATCCAGACGAGTTGCTCTTAGGGCACCTAAACGTGCTCGTACGCCGCGCGGTAGAAGCCGGAATCGATCTCTTCGATGTCCTACAAGCGGCCTGCTTGAATCCAGTCATTCATTACGGGCTTGACGTCGGCTTGTTGCGAGTGAGGGACGCTGCAGACTTTATTGAAGTGGACTCATTAACTGAGTTCAATGCTCACCGAACGTGGATCGAAGGTGAACTTGTCGCTGAGCGAGGCGCCACTACCCTGCCTCAGATCCCGATAGATCCCGTCAATCAGTTTGTAGGTCGCGAGGTCAGCGTAAGCGAGCTGGCCGTTGCTCATGACGGCGAACAGCTTCGCGTGATCGTCGCGGAAGATGGTCAACTTGTTACTGGGGTCGAGCTGGTAAAACCGACCGTCGTCAATGGCCAAGTGGTGTCGAATGCGCACAACGATGTCCTAAAGCTGGCTGTGGTCAATCGCTACGCTGAAGCTTCCGTCGCGACGTGCTTCATCAAAAACTTCGGTCTGCAACGAGGGGCCCTAGCTTCTAGCGTAGCCCATGACTCACACAACGTGATCGCAGTAGGAGTAAGCGACGAAGACCTCGCTGCCGCCATCAATGTGGTGATGAAGACTGGCGGCGGGCTCAGTGCCGTGTGCGTGGCAGATGATATCGCTGAGGCGCAAGCACTCCCCGTGGCGGGGCTCATGGCATGCGAAGATTGCGCCACCGTTGGCCAGGCGTATGGCCGGCTGGATCAGTTGGTCAAGTCTTGGGGCTCACCGTTGCGTGCTCCCTACATGACGCTTTCGTTTATGGCGTTGCTGGTGATTCCGTCGCTCAAGCTCAGTGACAAGGGGTTGTTTGACGGCGATCGATTCGAGTTGGCGTCGCTTTTTGCGTAGCCCTGCATCTACAGTTATTCTTGTGTCTGCCCCTTACTGCGAGCGGCAGCAGGGGCGGGGGTCCTCTTCATTGCTACTCATCGGGAAACCATGGAAAGCACCAAGACGATTGGCGACTACGAAGTCGTCGAGCTGCTAGGGGAAGGGGCTGCTGGCGCAGCCTACAAAGCCCGCAGAAGGGACACGGGAGAAGAAGTTGCTGTGAAACTGTTGCACGCTCAGACGGAGAGCGACATAGAGCTTCAACAGCGGTTCGTCCGCGAGGTCAGTGTGCTGGAGCGGCTTCAGCACCCGAACATTGTTCGCCACAAAGAGTGTGGAATCCACGATGGCAAGCTTTTCCTAGCCATGGAGCTGGTTAGCAGTGGCACGCTTGACAAGGTCTTGAAACAGCGAGGCCCTCTGGCTTGGCGGGTGGCGGTTGAAATAGCGATGCAGATTTGTGATGCACTTGCCCACGCACACGCGCAGGGGGTCATCCATCGCGATCTCAAGCCGGCAAACTTGTTCTTGTCGTCTGAAGGAGAAGTCAAGGTTGGCGACTTCGGCCTCGCCCGCGATTTGCAACAGAATCGCCTGACGATGGAAGGGCAGACGGTCGGCACCTGCAAGTATATGGCTCCGGAGCAAGTTCAAGGAATGAGCGACCTAACTGGCGCGGTCGACCTGTACGCGCTGGGTTGCTTGCTCTATCAGATGCTATGCGGCCGAGCCCCCTACGATGGCGCGACACTCGTAGAGGTCTTTGAGAAGCATCTCTACGCCGACCCTCCCGATGTGACATCGGTGGCCCCTTCGACACCGACGGCATTGGCCAAGGCGATTCAGAGACTGCTGGCGAAGGAACCGACTGATCGACCCGCGAACGCGGCCGCAGCGCGAGAGCTGCTTGAGGCCGTTCTCAACGGTGAGCCACTACCTAATGACGACACGCCAAAGAATCTGGCTGAACAGCTGGCGGCGCCTCTGCCAGAGTCAGCACCACCCAATGTAATGCGGCTAGCCATTCTCATAGCCGTGGTGGCCCTGATAGGTGTGCTCGCCTGGGTCCTTGGTGGACAGGGCGGCTGAAGCGGACCGGCCTTCTATTGCTTGCGACGTGTGTAGTCGCGCACTT
The DNA here is from genome assembly GCA_965263315.1 of Lacipirellulaceae bacterium. Taxonomy (GTDB): domain Bacteria; phylum Planctomycetota; class Planctomycetia; order Pirellulales; family Lacipirellulaceae; genus JBCCQL01. The sequence goes on from CBDHGZ010000004.1 coordinate 904,036, forward strand.
TGACTCGTAGTTCTTCACTGGACCAACCGAGCTTCTCAGCTTGTTTCAAGAACCGCCTCTGGTCTTGGCTGCTTAGGCGAGCAACGGCCGCATGGGCGGACCATGATTGCGATGCCAAACGGTTGCTAAGGGGAACGCGACGTGCCACTGACGCATATCGATTGAGCATCTCTGCCGAGATCGCCCCTTCGCACATCTGGGAAAAGGTCTCTCCAAAGCTATCTTCTCCCGCATTCAACAGATCCCCGATCCACCAGGGACCAGCTCTTTGGCACCACAACGCAAATTGTAGCGGCCCCTTCCAAGTCTCCAGGTCCGGTGTGCCACTGATGCGCACACCGACCGAGGTAAAGTGGAACGGACCGACGGAGATTTTTGGCGGAGCAGACATGGCCATAGATTTTAGGAATCGAGGTCTCGATAATGAAAGCCCGGAAAGCAGCCCACTTGCCCTGATGGTGATCTCTTCGACCATGCACGAATTCTCACGTTCCTTCCCTTCGACTAGACTTCGCCGCAATCGTCGTCATGAGTGGCTAAGGCGGATGACGGCAGAGAGTCAGTTGTCTGTAAGCGATCTCATTTGGCCCGTCTTCGTGCACGAGGGTCATGGATTGCAAGAGATCCCCTCGATGCCAGGCGTCAGCCGCTACTCGATTGAGTTGTTGGTGGAGGCAGTTGGCGAGGCTTCTTCGCTAGGAATACCAGCAGTCGCGGTTTTTCCTGCGACGAATCCGGACTTGAAGACGGATGACGCTCGTGAGGCTCTGAATCCGGACAACCTGATTTGCCGCGCGACCCGCGCGATCAAGGTAGCACATGGTGACTCGATCGGCGTTATTTGCGATGTGGCTCTCGATCCGTACTCCAGTCACGGCCACGACGGTCTCTTGCGCGACGGCTATGTGGTAAATGATGCAACGCTTGAGATGCTAGGCAAACAGGCTGTCGTGCAGGCTCGCGCGGGCTGCGATGTGATCGCGCCTTCCGATATGATGGACGGTCGCGTTGGCCACTTGCGAACGCAGCTAGATGAAGCTGGCTTTACAGACGTTGCCATCATGTCTTATGCCGCCAAGTACGCTTCGTCCTTCTACGGTCCGTTCCGCGAAGCGGTTGGTTCTGCCACGAATCTGGCCGGCGGGGACAAGAAGACCTACCAGATGTCGCCGGCGAACTCTCATGAGGCAATGCGAGAGGTGGCCCTTGATCTCTCTGAGGGCGCCGACATGGTGATGGTAAAGCCAGGCATGCCCTACTTAGACATTGTGCGTCGGATTAAAGATGGTTTTGCCGCGCCGACATATGCCTATCAAGTCAGCGGCGAATACGCCATGCTTGCCGCCGCCGGCTCTGCCGGTTGGCTCGACAGGCGTTCTGTCATGCTAGAGAGCCTCATGTCCTTCAAGCGGGCGGGCTGCGATGGCGTGCTCACGTACTTCGCCGTCGAAGCGGCGCGAGCTCTTCAAGACGGGTAGCAAGATGCGGTTCTCACGGTCGTGACGGTTGGGTCGGTTCGCGACCTGAGTTCCCGTTGCGCACTAGGTTTGTCGAGAACGTTCTCGCTACCTATCTCTTACTGAGCCCTGCCATGCCCCGTACGCCCTTGCTGCTTGAAGAATGGACTGACGACCAGATTGCCCGCGTGGGCAGGGCAAACCTTGTTGCCGAGCATCGGCTGGCGAAGCTTGACCTGTTTAGCGATGAAGGGCTGATCCGGACGCTGGCCGCGCATCCCCAGGACGCCCTGGGCGTGAACACCATGGGCGACGACCCCAACCGGCCCGATCAGTGGCGTGAAGGTGTGCCAGGAGATCTCGATGCACCGACCCTGCTAGAGGCCGTGAAGCAGGGGAGGCTTTGGCTCAATCTGCGCCGCGTGATGGATCATCACCGGGAGTACGAGCAGCTGGTGAACAACCTGTATGACGAACTGGAGTCGATCACTCCGGGACTCAGCACGTTCAACCGTACTGCCAACCTCTTGATCTCGTCACCGACGGCGCTGGTGTACTACCACTTGGATTGTCCGGTGAACATGCTTTGGCACATTCGAGGTACCAAGAGAGTCTGGGTCTATCCGCTGGACAAGGGCATCGTTTCAAACGAAACCCGCGAAGCCGTTTTGTCAGGCGAATCGCCAGAAGAAATCGCATATCGTCCTGAGCTAGACGAAATGGCGGAAGTTTACGACCTCCAGCCAGGACAGTTAGTCACATGGCCTCAGCATACTCCGCATCGTGTGGTGAACACCGGGGGGCTAAACATCTCGCTTTCTACCGAGCACATGACCCGTGAGGCTTGTCGGCTGAACAATGTCTTGTTGGCAAACCGTCACTTCCGTGGATTGTTTGGTGGTGGATTCAATTCGGCGGCTACGGTTGGCTTCTCAGCTCAGCTCAAGGAGCTGGCGATTAGGATTAGCCGCCGCTTGCCCCGCTTCGCACCTGAGTCGCCCAAGGGATACGACTACCCGAAGTCTTTTAAAGTTGACCCTGCCGCTCCTCAAGGTGTTCGCTTGTTTGAGGAGACTGCCGCAAACGCCGGTGCTCCTGTCGCTCCGCTTTGTGTTGGGACAGAAACGCCGATCGACGTGCCAGCTGGCACCGCGTGATTGCTGGCGCCAGCATGGCTAGTGAGAAACTTTAGGGATTGGGCCGACTTTGCCGAAAGTGGCGAGCCGGTCACGTCGATAACTCTTCCATGCACTAGTCCAGGGGGCTGGCGCGTAGGACGCGATTATTCGTCACATCGCGCCACGGCTGTGCTCAGACGCCTTCAGCACGTGTCTGACCATCTCCCCTAAGGACTACGAAGATGTTTCCCCACACCCCTCTGCGGCCGCCATTGGCGGCAATGTTGGCTGTTGCAGTTGTGTCGTGCAGCAGTGCTTTCTCTCCTGTCGCAGCCCAAGAACTCAAGTGGCAGCGTGGCGGCCAGCAGACGTCCGCGGCCTCCATATCGCGACATCGCTCTCAGGCTGGGATTGCGGCACAGTCCCGCTTCGTCGAACCTTCGGCGACACGTCAGGCGTCCTTCGAAGAGCCACTGCGTGCCGCCACCGTAAGTCGAGCCAAGAGGCCCAGCGTCAAGGCGGTGAGCGCGAGAGTAGCGCGCTCAGAATCTGTCCAGCAGGCTGACTACCGCCAGTCGGCACCCAATGGTGAATCACTGGGGACTAGCGTTAGTGGTGAGATTGAGTTCGTCTCAGCCGTTCGCGATGCTCGGGCTCAGGCGGCTCGTCATGCCACTGAGCAAGTGGAGCAAGCGGGCTTCATCGGTGCTATCGGATGTGGTTGTGGCGTTGCGATCGAGCCCGGTTGTGCCATTCCCGAGCCAGGCTGCGGAATTCCAGCTCCTGCCTGTCCTGTCGTACCTCCCACCTGTGGGTGTGTTGAGCCCGGGTGTGGATGCTCGGGTGAGGTTTGTGAGCCATCCTGTGGTGAGTGTGTATGTGGCGATGTCGGTTGCAGCGGCACGTGTGTCAGCCCATCATGCCCACCCAGCCTGGGTGGATGTGCTGAGCGAGGCGCGGTGCCAATTTGCATTTATTTGCCACCGATCAAGGAAGTTGTCCTTTTCGGCGGCGTGCATGGGTTTAAGAGCCCACTGGATAACACGGGAGTGACCCGCGACGCTGGCAATTTCGGGTTCCATGAAGGCTTTAACATTGGCGGTCGGATGTCATGGCTGCCATGGCCCGGTCTTGGTTATCAAGTCGGATATCAGGCTGTCCACAGCCAACTTAGCGGCAGTTCCAATAACGGCGTCTCCGATTCCCACACGCAAAGCTTCTTCACAGCAGGCCTCTTCCGTCGCCGGTTCTGCGGGGTGCAATATGGCCTGGTCTATGACCTGCTGCAGGATGAGCGGCAGGGGTCGATCAATTTCAGCCAGGTGCGAGGTTTGATCAGTACCACGAACCAGTGGGGCCACGAAGTCGGCTTCCAGTTTGCCGCGGGAACGAGTGAGGACGACAGCACAGGAACGACGCTGGCGGCGACCGATCAATACTTGCTGTTCTATCGCTACCACGGCAGAAGCGGTGGTGAATTTCGCTGGTTGATCGGTGGGAACGACGAGCACCACACGATACTCGGTGCCGACCTACAGGCGCCGCTGAACGAGCGTTGGTCTATCCAAACCGGCTTCACCTACTTTATCCCTAGCGAGGGCGGTGCGGCCGACGAAGCCAGCGAAGAAGGCTGGAACGTGGGGATCAACCTCGTTTGGCACTACGGCTGCCGCGGCAAGCAGTGGTACAAGAGCGCTTGGCGACCCATGTTTAACGTGGCCGACAACGGCTCAATGTTTGTCGACGATCGCGATTAGTTGATGGCGGTGTTGGGGCGAACTGGCGACCGTGTTTGCGGTTGTTGTCGCCCCTCCACCTCCACGCGATTCAACGGGGAGTGGGGAAGGCCCGTCCAGGACTGCTGAACCTGGGCGGGCCTCTTGTTTGCGACGCCTCGACTCCGGGCGAGCTACCAGATGGCCGCCTCTTCGCCGTCTAAACGCAGCGTAAGGCATTTGGCGCTTCCGCCTGCCTTGACGAATTCTCCCAGCGGGGTAGCCGTTGGCGTGAAGCCAGCGGCAGAAAGTCCTTCGTGCAGCTGAGGACACCCGACGTTGGTAAAGACACGCGTGCCAACGACCACCGCATTGCAAGCGAATGACTCAGCCTCGTGACTGCAGACAGGGATCAAATGGGCCACGTGTTCTTGAAGAACCCTCCTGCCGTAGTCGTCGAAGGCGTCAGGATAGTAGATGGCGGCATCGGGCGTTAGCGGACAGAAGCACGTGTCTAGGTGATAGTAGCGGCCAGATACTAACTCGAGCGGCAGAACTCGAACACCCAACAGGGATCCGATTTGTTGGACACCGCTCGCATCGCTTCGCATTCGATAGCCAGCAAAAAGGGTATCCCCGCAGAACAAGGCGTCTCCCGCGCCTTCAAAGCTGCCTTCGCCTGGTGCCTGGATCGGATCGAAGCCGTGTTGTGCAAACCACGCTTGGTCATGAGCGGTCTCGCCTTGTCTCTGTGGATGCTTGAATCGTGCGAGAACCGCCTTGTCGCCATAGATGAGTGCCGCATTGGCGGTGAAGACGAGATCCGGCAAGCCCGCCACCGGTGGTAGGATTTCTATAGCGCTACCTGCTCTCACCAGCAAGGAATGCAGCGTTTGCCATTGCTCCACAGCCTGTGGATGGTCAGCCGCCACTTCGACGTCCATCCATGGATTGATTTCGTATTCAATCCCAAAGTAGTCGGGCGGGCACATCAGGATCCTAGCCATCCGACAATCCACCTAAGGATGCGAGTTCCGCCAGCAATGATCGCATGAAAGGTTCGACATCGGTCACTAAGCCCACTGTCTGGAAGCTGCCGCGATCGTTCAGCTTAATCACGGTCGACGGATTGATGTCAATGCAGACCACTTTGACCCATGCCGGCAACAGATTGCCGACCGCAATGGAGTGCAGCGTGGTGGCAATCATGAGACAGAAGGTTACGTCCCGGACGGCCTTGCGCATCTGACGCTGCGCCTCGAGGGCATCGGTGATGACATCCGGCAGCGGACCATCGTCTCGTATGCTGCCTGCCAGCAAGTAATCGACCTGATGCTGTTCACACTCGTACATCACACCTTGGCTGAGCACGCCCTCTGAAACAGCCTGCTTGATCGATCCGGCGCGACGTATGCGATTGATGGCGCGCAAGTGGTGTTCATGGCCGGAGTCGGCAGGGCTGGCGTCGTGCAGGTGGACGCCTAAGCTGGTTCCGAACATCGCCTGTTCAATGTCGTGCGTCGCAAGCGCATTGCCCGCAAAGAGCTTGTCGACGTAGCCTGATCGGATTAAGTCGCACAGTAGCGGACCACTCCCCGTGTGGATGATTGCGGGGCCGCCCACAAGCAGCGTCTTGCCTCGCGATTGACGGTTCTCGTGCAGAGATTGAGCTATCTGCCGAATCACTACGCCTTTGGGTTTCTCGGTAGAAACGGCACTGTTCATGAAACCGAATGCTTCACGGTCCTTCGCTCGATCTGGTGGAAAGACCCTGACGCCCGTATGCCCCACCACGACTAGATCGCCTATACGAACCTCGGTCATGGGCACACAGGTCGGCTGGCCCTTATCGGATACGACAACACCACAGTCCATTTCCTGGTTGGCTACCGCGTGCCACTGACCGTCAATGCGGACTTCGGTTCGCTGATTCGTGGTGCTGTAGAAACCCTCGGGGAGAGCGCCGCTGATGTCTGCTGACTGTAAAGTGGCGTCCGCTGCCTCCGTGGGGACGGCCCCATGATCGGCGATTTGAGCGAGAATCTGGCCAAGAGGCTCCCGTCCTGACGCTTGAACCTCGATCAGTGCCCTGCTGGCGTCGGCCCGTCCTTGGCCAATCTCAATGGACTTGATGACGAAGGAACCGCCGGCAGCCGTGATCGTGTCAAGGACCTTTGGCAGGATAAGACTGTCGATGATATGCCCGGCAACTTCCACGCGGGCTGAGGCGGTCGAAGGCTCGCTGTTAGCCATAGGAGGTCCTTGAAGGGGCAGCAACGTTCAGTGTTTCCGCTCTAGCATTCTCGGCCTTAGAGAGCCAGTATGGCCATGTGGTTTCGCCTCTTGCGACACACGCGGAAACGTCAGTTGGCGGTCGGCATTCCCCCTGAGAGACCTTTCGCATGGCGTCTGAAACCCCTATACTGCCGCAAGTTACGGAAACACGGGCCGGCTCCTGCGAGTCTGGTCTTTGAGACTAGCTAGAGACGCAAAAAGAAACCGAAGATGGATTCTGATTCCCTCGACAACTCAGACCAAGAGCCTTCTGGACAGCCCAAGGGTGCTAGCGAACAGGACACCTGGGGGGCGCTGTTGGGCGACCTAGGCATCGATGCTTCCGAAGAGTCAGCCAAACAGCCTGAGCCGGAGTCTCCGCCTCAGGTTGAGTCATTGGTGCCAGACTCCTACGAAGAGCCTGTGAGGCCTACCAGTGGTTGGGACTTGCTTCTCGATGATTTCGGTATCGAAGCGCCCGAGTTAGACCAAGATGCTAAGGCTGATATCGAGACCAGTGACGCTGACTCTGTCCCAGAATCTGGAGATTTCGAGTCTCTTGCGTCTTCGCAGGATGTTGAAGCTGTTGAGCAGGTTGGTACCTACCAAGAAGCTTCGCAGCATTCAACCGACTCAGCGATTGACGAGCCGCCGATTGACGAGCCGCCTCTTCATCAAGCCAGTGCCGATGAGGAGCCGATCGTTGAAAGTCAGCCTCCAGCGGCAGAGTTGCCGTCAAACGCCTTTGGCGGCATGTCTCAGTTGTCATTGCCTGAGTGGTTCCCGTTCGCAGGGCGCAAGACGAAAGCTCCTCCTCCACCTGAGCCAGATACTATCCCGGACTTGGACGAAGATAGAGGCTCCCATGCTGCCGAAGACTCGCGGGAAGCGGCAGATGAGGCCGCAGTAGTATCTAGCGAAGACACAACCGGCACGAGTGCAAGTGAGGCCTCGGAGGCGGTTGCCAACGAGGAAGAGGGTGCTCCAAAGCGTCGCCGCCGTCGTCGAGGTCGTCGGCGTGGTAGAGGGGCGAAAGCGGATGCTGAGCCTGTCGAACCTTCGACCGACTCGCTCGAGGAATCTGCGGAAGTAGCCCATGGCTCTGCTCCGTTGGACGATGAAGATTCAGAAGACAGCCAGGAGCACTCTGAAGGCGATTTGCCAGAGTCGTCATCTCGCAAGCGACGTTCCAGTGCGGGCCGAAGTATTCCCTCGTGGACAGAGACCATTAGCGTCGTTGTCGACGCCAACATTGCAGCGCGGTCCGAGCGGAAGAAGTCGTCTCGCAATGGCTCGGGCCGAGGCCGCTCGCGAGGGCGTCGCAAGAAGAAGGCGTCTTCCTAGCACTATTCACGATGGTCTCGGGGTTGCTGTTTAGGCCTTAGCAGCATCGTTTCAGACAGGTGTCCAGTCGGTCGCCATTGGACGCTGGGTGCGGTTTCCTTCGTTGATGCAACGGTTTTCTTTCTTTTTCGCCTTGCCGCAGAACGCCCAGAACTCGATGTTGCCCTGATCGTCATTCCTGCAGATACTGTTTAGTAGCAGAGAAGCGAGGTGATGGTGGCTCGGGGCGTCTCCTGGGTCTGGTTGTTCCCGCTCCTCTGGCGTTGCTGGCCACTGGCAACGCTCCCGCCCGCCGCTCTTTGCCAATCCCTTCTTGGTAAGCGTTCTCGCGGCTCGTTTGCTGTTGGCATCTGCCTGGCAAACGCAGCGCTGTCCGACTGCTCTCGGCACAGCCCCCCTTGCGTGTCACTTTTTCTGGTGACCTCATGCCGTCGCGGTTACGTATGTCCAAGGCGGGCATCTGGTAAGGCGCGAGCGGGAAGAGGCATAGATTACTTGCACTGGGAGATGCGTGATGAGCGATGGAAGCCAGATTATCCGCCTCGTTGCCGAGCGCCAGGATCGCGATCAATTCCGCCGCAAGCATTGGGTGGGCACCTTTGATGAGTACCTGGATGTGGTGCGCGACAACCCTCAGGTGACGCGAACTGCGTATCAACGCTTGTATGACATGATTCTTTCGTTCGGCTCCGAAACGATTGAAGTCGGCCGAGACAAATATACCCACTACAAGTTCTTCGACGATCCGGCGGGAGGCGGCAAAGACGCGGTCTTCGGTTTGCGGCGAACGCTTACACAGCTCGTAAATGCCTTGAAGAGCGCCGCGCAGGGGTATGGCATCGAACGGCGCGTGTTGCTGCTGCACGGCCCTGTGGGTAGCAGCAAGAGTACCATTGCGCGGCTAATCAAGAAGGGGCTGGAAAGCTACTCAGCCACGGATGACGGCGCGCTCTATACCCTTGGCTGGGTGGATGAGAACGAGCCAGAAGATCCCAACAAGATTCAGTGGTGCCCCATGAATGAGGAACCATTGCACTTGATCCCCACCCGTTTCAGAAAAGACGTTGAGGAAAACCTCAACCTAGGACGTGGTGAAGAGGATCTGAAAGTGAAGATCAACGGTTACCTCGATCCCTTCTGCCGGTTTATCTATCAGCAGCGGTTGCAGAAGTACGATGGCGATTGGACTCGTCTGGTCCAAGATGTCCGCGTCAAACGCGTGATCCTAAGCGAGAAGGACCGTATTGGCATCGGAACTTTCCAACCCAAAGACGAAAAGAACCAGGACGCCACGGAGCTGACTGGCGACATCAACTATCGCAAGATTGCCGAGTATGGCAGTGATAGTGACCCGCGGGCGTTCAACTTCGATGGCGAGTTCAACATCGCCAATCGTGGCGTGATTGAGTTTGTTGAAGTGCTGAAGCTTGATGTCGCGTTTCTCTATGACTTGCTTGGCGCCAGCCAGGAACACCGTATCAAGCCAAAGAAATTTGCCCAGACCGACATCGACGAGGTAATCCTCGGGCATACCAACGAGCCTGAGTATCGCCGGCTGCAAAGCAACGAGTTCATGGAAGCGCTTCGCGACCGTACGGTGAAGATTGACGTCCCCTACGTAACAACGCTCGCCAACGAGATCAAGATCTATGAGAAGGATTACAACCGCGGCACCGTGAAGGGCAAGCACATCGCGCCGCACACAATCGAAATGGCGGCCATGTGGGCCGTACTGACCCGGCTGGAGGAACCCAAGAACGCTGGGCTCACGCGACTGCAGAAGCTCAAGCTCTACAACGGCAAGACGTTGCCCGGCTTCACTGAAGAGAACATCAAAGAGCTACGTGATCAAGCGGTAACTGAAGGCATGATTGGTATTTCGCCACGCTATGTGCAGGACAAAATCTCCAATGCGTTGGTGACACATCCGGAGTCTAAGAGCATCAATCCCTTCATGGTTCTCAACGAATTAGACGAAGGCCTCAAGCACCACAGCTTGATCAATGACGAAGAAACCAAACAGGAATATCGCGATCTGCTAGGCGTTGTGAAAGAGGAGTATGAGAACATCGTCAAGAACGAGGTTCAACGCGCAATCGCTGCCGATGAGGAAGCGCTTGCCCGGTTGTGCGGCAACTATATCGACAACGTGAAGGCCTACACGCAGCGGGAAAAGGTCAAGAACAAGTTTACCGGCGACTTCGAGGAGCCGGACGAGCGCCTCATGCGGTCGATCGAAGAGAAGATCGAGATCCCCGACAGCCGTAAGGACGATTTCCGTCGCGAGATTATGAATTACATTGGCGCTCTCTCGATCGACGGCAAGACGTTCGACTACCGCAGCAATGAACGGCTGCACAAGGCGCTGGAGTTGAAGCTCTTTGAGGATCAAAAGGATTCCATCAAGCTAACCAGCCTGGTGTCGAACGTCGTCGATGCCGAAACGCAGCAAAAGATCGACGTCGTCAAAGGCCGCCTGATCCGCGACTACGGGTACGACGAAGAATCGGCGACGGATGTGTTGCAGTACGTGGCGAGCATCTTCGCCCGTGGTGACGCCAAACAGGAAAACTGAAAAAAAGAACGATGAGCGACGATCGATGTACGTCGTATTCACTCCGCTCTCACCACCCACTGCACTAACTCGATACCCGCTAGCGGATTGCTGTTTTTTGTCGTTCATTTTCCATCGTTTGCTCTCATGGCCCTCAACATTGACCACGACCAACGGCGCTTCAAGCAGATTGTCCGGGGCAAGATCCGGGACAACTTGAAGAAGTACGTGACGCATGGCGAGATGGTGGGCCGCAAGGGCAAGGACCCCGTGTCAATCCAGGTGCCAAGCCTCGACGTGCCGCGATTTCGCTTTGGCGACAACGGCAACGGCGGCGTGGGGCAGGGCGAGGGTGAGGAAGGCCAGCCCCTAGGCAAGGGCAATCAGCAGGGCCCCGAGGGTGCCGGCGAGGCGGGCAGCGATCCGGGCGCCGGGCATCTGTTGGAGGTCGAGGTCTCGTTGGAAGAGCTTGCCGAGATGCTCGGGAACCAGTTAGAGCTGCCCCGCATCGAACCCAAGGGTGACGCCAACCTGGTGCAACAGAAGGCGAAGTACAACAGCGTCCGCTCGACCGGCCCTGAGTCGCTCCGGCACAAGAAACGGACTTATCTGAAGGCTCTCAAGAGGCAAATCAGCACCGGTGACTACTCGCCGCGCGATCCAAAGATCATCCCGGTCAAAGGAGACAAGCAGTACCGCAGTTGGACCGACGTCACGCATCCTGAGGCCAATGCGGCGGTCATCTACCTGATGGATGTCTCCGGCAGCATGACCGACGAGCAGAAGGAGATTGTCCGGACCGAGGCCTTTTGGATCGATACTTGGCTGGCGAGCCAATACGACGGGATCGACACCCGCTACATCATCCACGACGCGGTGGCCAAGGAGGTCGACCAGCACACCTTCTACCACACCCGCGAGAGCGGCGGCACGCGGATCAGCAGCGCGTACAAGGTGTGCGCTGAGCTAATCGCCCGCGACTTCCCCGCCGCCGAGTGGAACCTCTACGTCTTTCAGTTTTCCGACGGCGACAACTGGGGCGAAGACAACGAACAAGCTTTTGGCGTGCTGGGCGATAAAATCCTGCCGGTGGCGAACCTGTTCGCCTATGGCCAGGTCGAAAGCCCCTACGGCAGCGGCGAGTTCCTCGGCCGGCTCAAATCAAAATACGGCGAAGAACATGACTCGCTGATCACTTCGGAGATTGAAGACCGCGACGCGATTTACGAGTCGATACGGACGTTTCTTGGTAAGGGGAAGTGACGAACCGCCAAGACGCCAGGAGCGGCGAGGCCGCCAAGAGTTTTTTGATTGATTAAACGCACAGTTCGCGGAGGACGCGGAGGGAGAAGTTGTTATGCAAGTGTATTTTGTGCACCCCAAGCGTTTCCCGAGGAACGTGAAGGGGCCGTTCTATTCAACAGGACATCCAAGCTCGGATGACCCGAAAGAGTGGTGTGCGGATTGCTTGTGGTGTGGGGCTCCGGAGATGGAGGCTCCCCAATTGCTCGCAGAACTGAACGATGACAACTTCAATACCTACTTTGTTCGTCAGCCCGAAGAGGAAGATGAGATTGAGGAAGCCTGCAATGCCTTGAAGGTCTGCTGCACGGAAGCGCTGAGATACGCTGGCAAAGACAGGTCAATCATTGAGCAGCTTGGGAATGATCCGACCTATTGTGACTTCATCATTGAAGGTGGCGACCTGAAGCCCGCAATAGACTCATCAGGTGAATGGACAAATGTAGCGATTCGGTATTATCGAAAACATGGCTTGAACCTAGGTGGAACAAACAGCAAGAGGTGGTGGCAGTTCTGGAAGTAATCTCCGCGTCCTCCCCGAACTCAGCGATTAAAAAAACTGGCGACCTTAGCGCTCCTGGTGTCTTGGCGGTTCAAAAATATGCCCCTCACTGAAACAGCCCCGTTGCCCGATGAGCTCCGCCAGTGGCAGGAGTCGATCGAGGGGATGGCGCGCGGGCATGGGCTCGACTTCTTCCCGACGATCTTTGAATTGGTCGATGCAGACCAACTGAACGCCATCGCCGCACGTGGTGGCTTTCCCGTGCGCTATCCCCACTGGCGGTGGGGCATGGAGTATGAGTCGCTCAGCAAGGGCTACCAGTATGGCTTGTCGAAAATCTACGAGCTGGTCATCAACAACGACCCCTGCTACGCCTACCTGATGCGGAGCAATGAGCTGGTCGACCAGAAGCTGGTGATGGCTCACGTGTACGGACATTGCGACTTCTTCAAGTGCAACGCTTGGTTTGGCAAGACCAACCGCAAGATGATGGACGAGATGGCCAACCACGGCACTCGTATCCAAAAGATCATGGACAAGGTGGGCGTCGAGCCGGTCGAGGAGTTCATTGACGTTTGCTCGAGCGTTGAGGATCTGATCGACGTCCACGCCCCCTTCATTCAGCGGCGGCCCAAGCCCCTCGATCCAGCCAAAGCGGAGGAGGGAAAGGATGAGTCTTCGTCACCTCGGTTCGACGCCAAGGGGTACATGGATCCTTACATCAACCCCAAGCAGCATGGCGACGAGTCCGGCGATGAAGACCTCGCCGCTGCCAGTCATCGCCCTCTACCAGAGCGGCCAGAGCGGGACGTGCTGCTATTCCTGCTAGAGCATGCGCCGCTCAAGTCTTGGCAGGCGGACGTGCTGGCAATCATCCGCGACGAAGCGTATTACTTCGCCCCGCAGGGCCAGACAAAGATCATGAACGAGGGTTGGGCCAGCTACTGGCACTCGACCATGATGACAACGCAGATTGCTTCGGCGTCGGAGATCATCTGCTTCGCCGATCACCACTCGGGCACAATGGCGACGTCGCCGACGCGGATGAACCCCTACAAGCTCGGCATTGAGTTGTTCCGCGATATTGAAGATCGCTGGAACCGCGGAGCCTTCGGCAAAGAGTACGACGAGTGCGACGACTTCCACGAGCGGAAGAACTGGGATCGCCAGCTTGGTCTGGGACGCGAGAAGATCTTTGAGGTCCGTCGGGTCCACAACGACCTGACCTTCATTGACGCCTTCTTGACGCTCGACTTCGTCCGACAGCACAAGCTGTTTAAGTTTGGCTACAACGAAGGGACCGAGTACTACGAGATCGAAACGCGGGCATTTCCGCAGGTAAAGCAGCAGTTGCTGGCGAGCCTCACCAACCTGGGCCGGCCGCAGATTTCGTTGGTCGACGCAAACCACCATAATCGTGGTGAAATGATGCTCGACCATGAGTATACGGGCGTCGAGCTCAAGATCGACTACACGCGGGCTTCGCTGGAGAATCTGCATCGTTTGTGGTCGCGACCTGTCCACTTACGGACGGTGCTCGAGGGAATCGAGACGATACTGTCATTCGATGGCAAGGATCACGACTCGCAACAAGGCGATGAAGTGCTATCGACGGGTGAGCTTGATGCGGAGGTGTCCGCATGAATCTTGTCGAAAGGATCCATCAAAGGCTTACCCAGCCTGGGATTGATGGCGCCAACATCGAAGCTGCTGACGGTGGTGATCGGCTGTTGCTGCGTGTCGACGCAGCAGGACCGTTAGCGGTCAGCTGCTGGGAGCTACGACTCTCGACGGAGCGGTTGCGCGGGGAGCCAATCGAACGAGTACGCGAGGTTGCTGAAGAAGTCACCCGGAGGGTTACCTATTTGTTGGAGCCGATCCAACCTGTTGAAACGGACGCCGAGGCGTGTGTCGTGCAACTTCGCAGTGTGAAACCAGATGACCGCGCGGGTGTGCGCAGCTATTACGAAGTGTTAGTCAAGACCGGCGGTTTTGTCGCTCTGCAGCGATACGAAACGCAACGCGGCGCCCTCCGACGGAGTGTTGCCATGACGCTGACCAAAGAGATTATTGCTCGGCTGGCTGAGGACTTTCTGGCGAGTGTTTCAAAGCGTCCTTGAGCTCAGCTCCCCTTGGAATTGCGTGCTGCTCGGCTTTCTTCTGCGAGGTGGTCTTCCAGATGAGAGCTTCGGCTTCGTCGCCCTGAGCGCTGTGGTAGTCTGCCAGGTCTCTAGCGGCCTCTGCAATTAACCTGCGCCACTCTTTTGGGATGTCCTCCTCGTTGGCGGCTAATCCTTCGTATCCTGAGACCAGCAGCGGAGCCGCTTCATCGTGTTTACCTAGGTTGCTGAGTACGGCTCCCAGTGCTGACCGGACGCTATGGATATTCCAGCGGTCTGGATGCAGTCTTGTTCGAATCTCTAGGCACTCGCGAAGCAACGGCTCGGCACTTTGGTACTCACCACACTGTTTGAGTGACCAGGCACATCCGCCCAGGGCCGATGCGAGTTGATCGCTACCTTCAGGGTACATGGAGCGAGCCGCGTGGAGTGTTTCGTTGGCAACTTCAAGGACTCGTCGAGTGTTGCCCAGTTTGCCATGAGCAAACAGCAAATGGACGTCAACCCACTGCAGTCCCGGAAACTCCGTTATCCCGGCGTACGCTTTTTCGAGAGCTGGAATGGCGGCCTCGCTATCTCCCATGACGTGCAGGCAGCCAGCATACTCTGCCGTGGTACGGAGAGCCGGTTCGGAATCGCTGCCGTAGAGGGCTTCGTAGCCTACCGCAGACTTCTTGAAGGCATCCGCCGCGGCCGGAAAATCACCCAGTTGCCAGTAGAGATGGCCCAGCGTTTCCGCTGAGTCCAAAACGGTTGCAAAGGCGGGCGTCGCAGGCGACAGCCCGCTAGGGATTGCCCGCTGTAGAATCTCTACGGCTTCGGCAGTCCGGCCTCCTGCCTGATAGGCCCTCGCACGATTGGCCATGGCGGCCAGTGCTTCTCCGTGTGTAGGTCCGTAGGTGGCGATGTAGCGAGGCTCTAAGGAATCAAACAACTCGATGGCGCGGTCAAGTTCGCCCGTGGCGACAAGAGTCCGTGCGAAGATCTGCTTGGCAATGAGGACATCAGGGTGGTCTTCGCCAAGTCGTTCTACTCTCAGGCGAACGTTCTTTTCGGCCAGCAGTCTGGCTTCTTGCACTTGACCATACTCGAGGTAGGCCGTCGCTAGATTGCTCATCACGATCAGTGTCTCGGGATGATCCTCGCCGATTCTCTGGGTCCACTTTTTCACCAGGTGTTCAAGCAGGGGGATGGACTGGTCGTACCTTCCTGCCCGACCCAATGCGACCGCTAGATTGCCCATACAGGTCATCGAGTTTTGGTCATCGGGCCCGTAGAGCATTGTCGTGCGGAACAGCACGTCACGAAGAAGGTTGACAGACTCTTGATGGCGATTGACTTGCTGGTACGCGTTCGCAAGGTTACTCATCGTATTGAGTGTTGTGGAATCCTGATCGCCTAAGACTTCGCGATAGACTGGGGTAATGACTTCGAGAATGTCCAACGCTTCATTCGAGCGAAAGAGGTGCAAGTAGGCAGTTGCCAGTGTTCCTCCTGCCCCAAGCGTGTTTACATGCGTTTCCCCATGTAGGCGCTTGGCGTCAGCGTAAGTTTGCTGGAGGATCTCGATTCCTGCGTCGAGTTGCCCCATGCGTACCAGCGTGAATCCTAGTTTCGACCGCAGTGTTACTGCGGAGGCCGCCTCGCCGACGGCATCTGCCTTTAGTTGTTCTGCGGCGATCAACAAGCGGTCTGCGAGCGCGGTTTCGAAGGTCTTGCCCTCTCGAACTTTGAAGACATCAAGCTCTTCAAAAATGCCGGCCAGGATTTCATTTCCGCGCTCGATTTGTGTCAAGCGGTTTTCCGCGGTCGCCTTTTGTGTCTCCGCTTCCAGCTTCGCTTGGCGTTCAGAGGCTGCCAGTTCGGTGGCTTGATTACGAGCAGTGATGGCTTCGTCACGTTGATGGGATGCGATTCGCTGCTGCTTCTGCGCTTCAAATAGCCCTATGGCTGTGCCAGCTGCTCCCAACGCTAGGATAGAGATTAGAGCCACGCTGCCGAGTCGTTGGAGGCGACGACGCTTCGCTTGCTCAGCCTCTCGGACTACCGACTCGGCGTGCTCCATTTGTGCTTTTTGAGCGCGCTGCTCTGCTTCTTGACGAATGCGAGCGACTTCGTTGGCCACAGCCGCACCGTCTTCGGGGCGGTCGTCTTGCTGCTTGGCCAAGCACCTTCGGCACAGGCTTATTAACTCGGGGTCTGCTTGGCAGAGCTCCAATGCCTGTTGAGAGACGCGCGTGTCACCGTCAAGAGCGCGTTTGAAGAGACGATTGGCAGAGCCGTCCCCATAGGGAGACTGCCCGGTAAGAATGGTGCAAAGAATAGCGCCTAACCCGAAGACATCGGTCCGTGTGTCCATCTGGGGTGCCAGACCAGCTGCTTGCTCGGGCGCCATGAACGCGGGGGTGCCTAAGATCGCTCCTGTCTGGGTAGACGAGCCGCTAATGGCAGGGTGCCAGTCATGGTTTCTGGGAGCTGCGTTGGCCGCCGCCGTTTCTGAGTTGGCCTCTGGATGAATAGTCTCCAGCAGTTTGGCGAGCCCCCAGTCCATCACTTGGACCTCACCAAAAGCGCCAACCATGACATTCGAGGGCTTCAGGTCGCGGTGAATCACCCCATGCGAGTGCGCGTATCCCACCGCTTGACAGATTTGCTCAAAGACAGCGACCAGGCGAGCGCGATCAGACGAGCTGGGATTTTCCGCGTCTTTCAATATCTCGGCCAGCGTTCGCCCTTGAATCAGCTTCATGGCAAGGTAAGGCCGGCCGTCAGGAAGTACCCCGAGCTCATGAACCGGGGGGATTCCGGGATGCTGTAAGCGGCCAGTAACCTGAGACTCCGCCATGAAGCGGGTGGTCGCTTCTGTGTCCGAGGCATAGCGGCCGTGGATCAGCTTGATCGCTACTTCGCGATCGAGATGACGATCTCGCGCGCGGTACACAATGCCCATACCTCCGCGAGCCAGTTCTTCGACGAACTCGTAGCCGGCAGGTGAGAGAGGAATCTCGCTCTCCGGCTTAGCGTCAGTCCCGGAGCCTTCATGTGGCGTCCGCTCCACCGCAACGAGAGTCGCTTCAGGGGTTGGAGGAACGGGCAGGCTAAGGGACGTGTCCCTTGGTGCTTCGATTTGGTGAGTCTCGTCCCCGCGAGCGAAGGCTCGCTCGATGAGCTCGCGGTACTTGGGGAAGCGCTCCATGTACTCGGGCACGGTGGGCGATTCGCCGGCCGACCGTCTTAGATCGATTTCCGCTTCTACCAACTCCCGCACATGATCGGAAGAAGCAGCTTCGTCGATGTAGGACTCGATACGCGTGCTAGAGTCTCTTTGCCACGCATTGTGGAAGGCTTGGCATAGTTCCTCGATTCCGTCAGGCGGAAGGCTGGGATGGTCCGACATGATGAGAATCCTCGGTCAGATAACTTCCGAGTCGCTTGCGGTGCTGACGTCAATGCAGCAATTCTAACAAGCCGAGAAGGAGACGTGACTTTCCGTCGGCCTAACTCATTCTCAACGGTGGGGCGCCGGTAATGGGGTGTCTGGGCTAGAATACGGCGCAAGTTGGTCAGTCACATCCACTCTGCAGCGTTAGCCATGCCTGAGCGCCCTTCCGAGACTCCCGTAGCGGGACCACGTCCTGCCAATTCCTACCCAGCTGCGGACCGTCAGCCAGCGTCCAGCGTGGACCCTTTGGCCCCGGCTGGCGGGGGATGGCATTGTAGTCACCTCTACTATTCGTTCGATCGGGCTAGGCTTCATGCCTGTTGCAGCGATGAACGGGACAAGATCGCCGACCAACTCTTGGAGTCTCTAGACCCCGAGGCGGACGAAGCGCCGATGCGACTGCAGACCTCGATCACAAGCGGCCACAAGGCGGACTTCGCGGTGATGATGATGGATCCCGATCCGCTGAAGAATGATGCGGTTCACCAGCGTTTGATGAGTAGTGCAGCGGGGCCAGTGCTTGTGCCAGGTTACTCCTTCGTTTCCGTGACGGAAATCAGCGAGTACGTTCCCACCGTGGAAGAATATGGCAAACGGATTGCGGCCGAGGGTGACGCAGAGGGTAGCCCCGCCTACGAGGCGAAAGTTGCCGCCTACGCCGGCCGGCTAGGAGCCATGAACCGGCAGCGGCTAACTCCCGAGTTTCCGCCCTACCGAGCCACATGTTTCTATCCAATGAATAAGAAACGAAAAGTGGGTGAGAATTGGTTCACGCTCGACAAGTCAGAACGCAACCGCATGATGGGCGAGCACGCCCGCAGTGGAATGGCTTACGCCGGCAAGGTCAGCCAGCTCATCACGGTGGGCTTGGGCATGGACGATTGGGAGTGGGGCGTCACGCTCTGGGGTGCCAACCCGGAGTTCCTGAAAGACATCGTTTACGAAATGCGATTCGATGAGGCTAGCGCCCGCTATGCAGAGTTCGGGCCGTTCCTCATTGGGTATGTCAGCGATGCCCAGGCACTCGTGGAGCATTGCCGAGTTCGAGGCTAGTCGTTATTCATCGGCTCGCTTGTTGACGAGGCAATCACCAAGTCTAGCCACACAAGTCGATGGTCCGTGGCCGTAATGGCATCGGCGCCCGGTTCTCCCGGCAGCGGCCAGAAGACTCCGCCCTGCTCTACGCTTAGCCCTTTACTTGGCAGCACGTAGTCAACGCGGAGATTCGAGTAGCCGTCGCCACCAAAATCTGCCGTGTCATGGCTGGGATCCCCCTGATGGTCTCCGTTGCGGTCAGTTGACTTGGCGCTCGCTGCGACTGCGCCTTTGCTGGTCGGAACAAACGATGCGTCAACCCGCTCGTGGTTTAGCAACTGCTGTATCGCTCCCTTGCGACCGTTTCCATCTACGGGGTCCGCATTGAGGTCGCCAGCAACTACGAAGCGTTCGCCTCTTGCCAGGCCTCCGCGAACGCCTTGGTCATCGATAAGGTAGTCCGCCTTTGTCGAGCTTAGGAAATCGGCTACCAGGCGAATCTCGTCGAAGTTACGCAGACCGTTACGGTCTTCGGGGCCGTCAAAGCCGGGTGGTGTGGGGTGAGAGCACAGCAAGTGAACCGCGCCCTGAGGGGTCTCGATCGGTACGTCCCAGAAACTCTTGGACGACAATCGAAAGGCGGCAGTTTCCGCTGCATCGTAGAAGGGAAGCCCCCTATCGGGCAGCGTTGGCAGTGTGGTGCCTGGCATCGACTTCCAAAGCAGTTTTTGAAATGTGCGTACCGCGTCTTTCCTGATCGGGAATCGAGACAGCACAACCATGCCATATTGCCCTTCATAGCGACCGTAGCCATAGGCGTCCGCCGGGCCGCCGGTTTGCCCATCGTTGTCTAAATCGAACGGGGTGGGCAGTCCTGTGTTGACCGGCGCGGTGTAGTCGTACGGATAGCTGAGGGGCTGCGTGTCATCGGCGGCCCGTTCAAGGTAGGCCGAGCGAAAAATGCGTGAAACGCTGCCACTGGGATCGTAGTCTACCTCGTTGAGGAGAATGACATCTGGTCGCACGCGCCGGATGACTTCAGCAATTCTCAGGGCTTGCGGATCGTTGCCCGTCTTGAGAGCTTGCAGCAACTGGCCGGCCTTGTCTCGGTAGAATGAGATATTGTAAGTGGCGAAGCGAAGTGTTCCTGCGGAGGGCGCGGTTGGAGTGGGATCTGCCAACGCGCTATGGAACGAAAGAAACAGGGCTGACGCAATAAAGAAGGCACAAGTGGCGTTGTTCATGATTCGGCCCAGCACGATTGTTGGCGGGGATGGAGTTTCGGCGTTTTGCCGGTCAGGCAAGCTAGAAAGCCATTCTGGAGGGCTAATTCTGCGACGCATCGCTTTCCAGCCCGCCAGCTTCTTCTCTCGCGAGAGAAGGCAGTTTACAATGCTCGGCAAATTGTTCCGTGAGCTTCTAAATCGAGAGAAACGGATCGATGGCCAATCCCTTGTCGACCGACTCCAGGCCTCCCCAGCCGCCCCTGTCGAGAGAACAGATTATGAGCGGCGTCTTCGAGGTCGACCACCCTCTTATTCAATGTCATTTGACGCGACTGCGAGACGTTTCTACGCCGCCAGTCGAGTTTCGTCACATGGTACGCCGCCTGGCGACGCTCCTCGCCTACGAGGCGACCAAGGACCTTTCGTGCGAGCCGGAGCCCGTAAGTACGCCACTCACCGATACGGTGGGCAGCAAGCTTGCTCAGCGCGTGGGACTGGTGCCGATCTTGCGAGCGGGACTTGGGATGGTCGATCCCGTGTTGGACCTGATCCCAACGGCTGAGGTTTGGCATTTGGGACTCTATCGAGACGAGTCCACTGCTCAGCCTGTGAAGTACTACAGCAAGCTGCCGCCACAACGACCTGTCGACTTGGCGCTGATCGTCGATCCTATGCTGGCAACCGGTGGTTCCGCGGTAGCCGCTCTGCAGACCCTTCGCGAATGGGGGGTAAAGCAAACCAAAGTCTTGTCCATCATCGCATCGGAAGAGGGCATCAAGGCTGTCGAGGCGGAGTTCCCCGACGCCCAGGTCTACGTGTGTCAGATCGACCCCACCCTCAACGATCAGAAGTTTATTGTGCCCGGTCTTGGCGACGCCGGTGATCGAATCTTTAACACCACCGGCTAACAAGTCTGCGGAGTGAAGCCGGAGGTTGGCCGGTTTTCCCGCGGTGTTTAGACCGTCAGTCGAAAGCCTGCTATGGAACGCCTTGTCAGCCTGCTGGGGTTGTTTGTGATGGTTGGCCTGGCGTGGCTGCTAAGTGCTCATAAGACTCGCATCAACTTGCGGATCGTGGTCGGCGGATTGCTGCTGCAATTCGCCTTTGCTCTGTTGATTCTCAAGGCTCCTGGCGGGCAGTATGTTTTTGAACAACTCGGCGCCATCTTCAACCAGATGCTGGTGTACATCGAGGAAGGCGCCGCGCTAATCTTTAATATCTATCCCCGCGACGGCGAAGAAGGCTTGCCGCCAACATTTACCTTGCTTCGCAGCTTCGCATTTGGCGTTCTGCCGACGATCATCGTCTTTTCTTCGTTGATGTCGATCCTCTACCACTTGGGCTTGATGCAACGTGTGGTTGGCATGCTGGCTTGGGTCATGAGGCGCACTCTAGGCACTTCCGGAGCTGAGACGCTCTCCGCCGCGGCGAATATCTTCGTTGGTCAGACAGAAGCTCCGCTGGTAATTCGTCCCTATGTGGCACAGATGACCATGTCGGAACTAATGGTGGTCATGGTTGGTGGCTTCGCCACAATTGCGGGGGGCGTCTTCGGGATTTATGTCTCGATGCTTGGTCCCGAGTACGCCGGCCATTTACTGACAGCGTCGGTGATCTCAGCCCCGGCGGCCTTGCTAATTGCCAAGGTCATGCAGCCAGAAGTCGATGAGCCAGCTACCGCTGATGGCATGGTTCAAGGCATGGAGCAGGCGGCCAGCAATGTCTTAGAAGCGGCGGCCGAAGGCGCGTCGTCCGGCATGAAGCTCGCGCTGAACGTGGGCGCCATGCTTATCACCTTTGTTGCCCTGGTCGCCATGCTCAATGCCATCGCCGGTTGGGCCGGGGGGTTCTTTGGCTTCGAAGGAGACGCCGCCTGGACGTTGCAGAAGGCGTTTGGCTATGTCTTCGCTCCACTTGCTTGGGTGATGGGAATTGCATGGGAGGAGTGCAGCCTGGCAGGCAGTATGCTGGGTGAGAAAATGGTGCTCAACGAGTTCATCGCGTACGCCTCTCTGGGCCAAGCAGTTGCCGATGGCACCTTGAGCGAGCGATCAATTATGATCATGACCTACGCCCTTTGCGGGTTTGCCAACTTCAGCTCCATCGGCATCCAGCTCGGTGGTATTGGCGGAATTGCCCCGGAGCGAAGGGGTGACTTGGCAAAACTGGGCCTGAGGGCGATGATTGGAGGCACCCTAGCTGCTTTCATGACCGCCTGCATTGCCGGCATTCTGCTGTAACCTCACAAGAGACGGACTGGTTTGCGTCCAAACCGCTCGTCAGCTACAGAGAGCCTCGAACTCCATGAAAACTCTGCTTAGCAAAGAAGAACTCCACAAAGGTGTGGCTCAGATGGCGGCTGACATCTCAGCGGCTTACGCGGATCGTCATCTTACAATCGTAGGCGTGCTGACCGGCAGCTTGGTTCTAGTTGCCGACCTCATTCGCATGCTGAACCTGCCAATGCGCGTGGGCGTGGTCGAGGCCAGCAGCTACCGCGGCGCAACGACCACTCGCGGCGAACTAACCATCAACTCAGAATTGATGCTCGATATTTCCGGCCGAGATGTGTTACTGGTCGATGATATTTTTGACACAGGCCACACGTTGGTGAAAGTCCTCGAGAAGATGAAAGAGTTTCAGCCGCACTCGATTCGGTCAGCGGTGTTGCTCCGCAAGCAGGGTCGGCAGGAAGTTCAAGCGGATCCAGACTTCGTGGCCTTCAATATTCCTGATGAATTCGTGGTCGGTTATGGCCTTGACTACGAAGACATGTACCGAAATCTGCCTTACCTCGCAGCGCTTGAAGAAGAAGATCTCAAGCGGCATAAGGAGATTGTTGCTCAGGGAGAGGTCGTCTGAGCGAGGCTAGGAGCCTTTTTCAAAGCGGAACGATCGAGGTAGGAGTTCACAGAGCTCGATGGTTTCCAGCGGCTTTTCGCCGGCCGTGTCGACAAGGACGATTTGCATCTCAGGGCCGAACTCATTAAGGAACTGCCGGCACGCCCCACAGGGACCATGAGCGCCCTCGGTTGCGATGGCAATGGCCACGAATTCTTGCGAGCCCGCTGAGACGGCCGCGCAGGCAGCAGAGCGCTCCGCGCAAATTGTTAGCCCATAAGAGCTGTTCTCGACGTTGACTCCTGCAAAGACACGACCGTCTTTGGTGAGCAGGGCGGCCCCAACCTGGAAACTGGAAAAAGGGGCGTATGCGTTCTGGCGCGCCTCTGTCGCGGTATCCGCGAGTTGCTGCAGAAGATCGGGCGTTAGAGCCGTTACATCGCTCAAGCTTCTTTCTCGGCAATGGGATTAGGCAATTCGTTCAACTACTAACTCTGGGGCCGTTGCTTGGTCGCCAATGGTGATAGCGGATCGTACCATATCGGTGGCCTCGACGACCCCCTTAGGTCCGGCGAACAGGCGGGCCAGAGGCTGACCAGCTTCTACGGGGTCGCCAATCCGTACAAGCATTTCTAAGCCTACCGAGTGGTCGATTTGATCGGTGAGTTTCTTGCGACCACCCCCCAAGGCGATTACGGCCCAACCGAGTTGCTCAGTATCGACGGCGGAGACCACTCCTGCAGCAGCACTGGTGATTTCAGTTGCTGGGGCAATCGGTCGAGCGGCGTTGAGGTCGCCGCCTTGGGCGGCAACCATCTGCTGGAACTTGGCCATCGCTGCTCCCGAGTCGAGCGATGTTGTGATGGCCTGTTCCCCCGCTCCAGGATCCGTTGTTACTCCCGCGAGCGCCAGTAGTTCACCTCCTAGCTTTATGGTCAGGTCGCGTAAGTCTCGAGGGCCACGACCAGCTAAGCAATCAAGCGATTCGTTCACTTCGTTGGCATTGCCAGCCATACGCCCCAATGGCTGGTTCATGTCGGTAATCAGGGCGGAAGTAGCCACTCCCATTCTCTTGCCGGTGTTTACGAGTGACTCCGCTAGAAGTCGGGCGTCTTCTCGTGTCTTCATGAAAGCGCCGCTTCCGTACTTCACGTCCAGTACGAGAGCGTCGAGACCCTCGGCGAGCTTTTTGCTCATGATGCTGGCTGTGATCAAAGGAATCGAGGGCACCGTGCCAGTGACGTCGCGCAAGGCGTACAGTTTGCGGTCGGCGGGAACCAGAGCCTCTGACGCGCTGCAAATAACGCAGCCCACCTGTCTGGTAAGCTGTTGCGTCTCTTCCAGGCTTAGTGCCGTTCGAAAGCCGGGGATGGCCTCCAGTTTATCTAGCGTCCCCCCTGTTGCTCCCAGACCGCGGCCAGAAATCATCGGGTTCATAACGCCGCAGCTGGCCAATGCAGGAGCTAGCGGCAGCGAGACCTTGTCGCCAATTCCTCCCGTGGAGTGCTTATCTGCCTTGGGCATACCACCATCAGGCCAAGAGAATACGACCCCCGACTGGAGCATATGGTCCGTCAACGAGGCGGTCTCATCAACCGTCATCCCTCGTAAGAAGACGGCCATGGCCCAGGCTGACATCTGGTAGTTAGGGACGGTGCCCTCGACGTAGCCGCGCACAAGCTCGCCAATTTCCGCGTCGGATAAGACGCCACCGTCACGCTTCTTGGAGATTAATTGAACGGGGTTCATGCTTCACAAACCGTCACTGAATGAGAGCTCTGACGATGGTTGTTAGATTTGCTGCGGCGGTATCAGCGGCGGCGACTACCTCGTCGTGTGTGGTCTCGCCTAATACATCGGGAGAGCAGACGTTGGTGATCGCGGAAAAGGCCGCCACCCGCATGCCAGCGTGCACCGCGGCAATCGTCTCTGGCACCGTCGACATGCCTGCCGCATCGCCGCCCAGGTGGCGCAGCATGCGATACTCGGCTCGTGTTTCGTAGGTAGGGCCCAGCATACCCACGTAGACACCACGATGTAGCGCGAAGTCATGCTGCCGCGATGCTTGCGCAGCGCGTTGGAGTAGGTCGTTGGAGTAGGGAGCCGACATGTCCGGAAATCTTGGCCCCAGCGTATCATCGTTGATACCAATCAGGGGATTTCGGAACATCAGATTGATGTGATCATCGATCGCCATGATGTCACCCACGGAGAACGCAGGATTCAGCCCACCCGCTGCATTGGAAAGAACGAGTGAGTCCGCGCCCAAAGCTCGCATGACGCGGACTGGGAAGCTTGCTTGCTCGGCAGACCAGCCCTCGTACAGATGAAAGCGTCCTTGCATGGCGACCACAGGAACCGAGTCCAGCCGTCCACAGACCAACCGGCCTGCGTGTCCTGCAGCCGTGGAGCGTGGGAAGTGAGGCAAATCTTCGTAGGCAAAGACTGCCTCAGGTGAAATCTGATCCGCAAGCCCGCCGAGCCCTGACCCCAATACGACGCCCCAAGTCGGGGGGGCAGGCCAGGATGCTTTTATTGTGCTTGCTGCTTCTTCGACCCGAGCTCGCAAGTGTTGCATAGACTCTCTTACTCAATGAGCGGTTCAGCAATACGGCTGCGCATGAGTATGGCTGCCATGCTATCTCTAGTTGTTGCTGACGTGCGCTAGGACGCCTTCCATCAGGGCACGCAGCTTCGGCTCGGCAGCGTTGGCCGTGGCGATGATGTCTTCCACGTTAGCGACCTCCAGGGCGTCGGGGAGGCACATGTCCGTAATGACCGCGACGCCAAAGACGCGTAGGCCGCAGTGCACCGCGACGATCACCTCGGGGACGGTCGACATGCCAACGACATCGGCTCCTATCATTCTCAGGAATCGGTACTCAGCTCGCGTTTCTAAATTAGGACCCGTGACAGCCACGCTGACCCCTTTGTGGGCAACGAAGTCGCCGCGGCGCGCCACGGCTAGACCAACCTCGATCAACGGTTGGTCGTACGGCGCTGACATGTCAGGGAATCTCGGGCCGAGGCGGTCGTCGTTAATGCCGACCAGTGGATTATCGCCCATCAGGTTGATGTGGTCGTCGATCAGCATCACATCGCCGGGCTGATAGTTGGGATTCATTCCACCAACCGCTTGTGAAACGAGCATGACATCGGCGCCCATGGCTTTCATCACGCGAACCGGCAGCGTAATTTGCTTGAGCGGGTAGCCTTCGTATTGGTGAAACCTGCCTTCCATGGCAACTACTGGAGTGCCATTGAGTCGACCCAGGACCAGCCGACCCGCGTGGCTAGTGGCTGTTGAAACGGGGAAGTGAGGAATGTCGCCGTATTCAATGGTCGCTTCTACGTCGACCTGCTCAGCTAGGTTACCCAGCCCTGTGCCTAGGATGATCCCAGCGCGCGGGGTGACGTCCCATTGAGAACGAATGGCTGCAACTGCTTCTTCAATCTGTCCGTAGAGTTCAAGCATTTTCGACTGCTGTTTGACTAGTTGACTGTTTGAGAAATGCTAGTAGGCGGCGTCGCTGGAGGCTTGCTCTCCACGTTGGCCTGCGGCGATGGCTTCCGTTGCGCTGCATCCCAGCCTCACCGCGCCCGCTTCGATCATTTTCAGAGCGTCTGCATAAGAGCGAATGCCGCCCGAGGCCTTTACCAGAACCGCCTCGCTGCACGCGGCACGCATGAGTCGCACGTCGTGCTCCGTGGCGCCCGTGCTCCGGAGCTGACCATCCGATCCTTTGACAAACCCGAAGCCCGTGGAAGTCTTCACGTAGGCAGCTTGAGCCTGTTCGCTGAGCTCACAGAGGCGTCGCTTTGTGTCGTCGTTTGGCAGTAGGCCTGTCTCGAAGATGACCTTTGTGAGTGCGTTGTGGTCGCCGGCAGCCTCCACGACGGCCTGAATGTCACTTAGGACAAAATCCCAATCTCCTGCCAGTACCTTGCCGACATTGACCACCATGTCGACCTCGACAGCACCTGCCTGGCACGCAGCTACCGTTTCGGCAACCTTTGCCTCGGTGTTTGTTCCACCATGGGGAAAGCCAATCACCGTACTAGGAACGACCGAGGATCCCGCCAAGTGCTCGGAGGCAACCGCCACGTGAGATGGCTTAACGCAAACACTCGCTACGCCGACTTCGACGCATAGCTTGCACGCAAGCTCCACGTCGGAGGCCGTTTGAGTGGGGTGCAAGACGGCGTGGTCAATCAACTCGGTAACGGTGGCTGGCATGGCAAAATGCTACCGCCTGAGCGACGCCATCACAAGGACTCAGCCTGATGCTCTTAAGCTCCTCCGCCCGCAGGTGGCAGGAGCAGGTCGACGACGACGGGGTAGTGGTCGGACGTATCGATCCCAACCCCACGGCAAATGAAGGCACGCTTGATGTACGGCGCCAACTCGGTCGGCAAGAGGATGTGGTCGATCATCGTAAAGACGTCTTGGGGGTCCCGAGCACGGTTCTCGTTCCAGTCCCAATGGGAGGTATAACGATCTTCCACACGCGGCATTCTCGAAGCCACGTTCATGAGCTCGTCACCTGGCTGTCCGGGATCGAAGTCCTTGAGCAAACGAAGTGTTTCGGTCTTGGTGTCACGCGTGTCATCGCGGTCGGGGACGTCTGGGTCATAGTCGTTCAAATCTCCAAGGACGATCGGCAGATAGCCCCGTTTGGTGATCTCTCCTCGTAGAACACGCTGGCAGATCTTCGCTTGTGCCGTCCGTTTGGCGTTGGCATATTCGTCGCTAGGGTTGGACTTGAGGTGCAGCCCAAAGAAACCGAGCTTGTGCCCTGCAATCGTAAAGTAGTAAACCGCATTACGAGAAATCGATGTGGTGCGGGTCATGCGGTCCCCGCTGTAGCCGGTGAAAGAAAACGATTGACGCCATGTGGGGTCGTCTTCTTCGGAGTTGTAGGTGCGTATGGGCTCACCGTCGACGACGTCCGGATCGATTTTGGAGATCAGGGCCACATCCATACCGCTGTAAGTGTCGTTATTCTCGATGTGGTAGCCACGGTACTCAGTCAGACCCTTCTCGTGCAGGATGGCGACGATCGTGTCGACTGATTCGCGCGAGATGACCTCTTCAAGGTTGAGGATGTCTGGATTCAAAGTCTCAATCACGTCGGCAACGCGGGCGATGTGGCCCGCGCGACCAACGTCGGATCGGTACTTGTCGAACTCACCTTGTCGGACACCTGGCGCCTTTAGGATTTCGCAATTGAAGGCGACGATCCTTAGCGGAGTCTCTTGGGTTAGCCCGGGACTTGGCCATGAAAGGCAGGTGACAGCAAGAGCGGTAGCAACAGCGCGACAGATGTGGCAAGTCATGGTGAGAGCGGAAAAATGTGGTGTGAAAGGACTTAAGGCGTCGCTTAGTATCCTCCGCGACAGCTGACTCCGCCAGCGGCTCTTGGCAGATCTCCGGTAGACGTGCGCTGGCGCGTCAGTAATGGAAGTGCTTTATCTCTTCGCCGGCGTGGCGGATGTCCGTAAGCGATTCGATTCCGACTGCCAAATGCACCTCCGACCAGTTGCTGGTCACGCGGGCGTCGCTGGCAGAAGTTTTTATGCCGTCAGGTGTCGTAGGCACGTCGGAAACAAGTAACAGAGCTCCGCGGGCAATCTGGTTCTTGTGACCTACAATGAAGAGTGTGGCCGTCTCCATGTCGATGGCAATGGGCGTGTGCTCGCGGAGCGTCTGGCGGAACTTTTCGTCATGCTCCCAGACGCGGCGGTTGGTGGTATAGACCACCCCGGTGCGATACTCCAGTCCGCGGTCGACAAGTTTGTCAGAAACGAATTTGTGCAGCTTGAAGGAGGGCAGGGCGGGGACCCTGGGCGGTAAATAGTCGTCTGACGTTCCTTCGCCGCGGATAGCGCCGATCGGGAGAATAAAGTGGCCAATCTCCGTGGCGTGCTTCAGGCCACCGCACTTGCCCAAGAAGAGAACTGCCTTGGGAGCGTAGGCGGTGAGCAGGTCCATGATCGTCGCAGCATTGGGCGAGCCAATGCCGAAGTTGATGATCGTTACGCCATCCTGGTTCGTGGCGGCCTGCATGGGCTGATTGTCGCCGTAGATGGTGCACTCAAACTGCTCTGCGAACCTCCAGACGTAGTCCCGGAAATTAGTGAGCAGTACATACTCGCCGAATTCCTCCAGGGGCATGCCTGTGTAACGAGTGAGCCAGTCTTCAGCGATTTCTAACTTGGTGACCATCTTTATCAGTCAAAGCACTGGACGGCGGTGTCCATTGAGCGTTAGTAGACCTTCCGCGCAGGGTCGGATAACCACTGGTCGAACAACTGGCGGCATGGTTCCACCAAGGTGCCACCGATAAGTTTCACGTCGCTGCCACCCGTAGTGAGGAGATCTTGTGCAGGAAGTTGCAGTTCGTTGAAGCCCGCATGCTCGGCATCAGCAATCGAAGCGCCGTAGTAGACGGTTTCCACGCGAGCCCAATGGAGGGCGGCCATGCACATGGGGCAAGGCTCGCAGGTCGTGGCTACAACCGCTCCTTCCAAAAAAATGCTATGCGTGTGACGACAACCTTCTCGCAGGGCGTTGACTTCGGCGTGTGCCGTGATATCGGTTGTCAACACGACCGTGTTATGCGAGCAAGCCACGACATCCTCGCCAATGGCGATAGCACAGCCAAAGGGACTCTGGCCAGCCGCTAAACCCTCCTTGCATTTGTCGACGGCCATCTGCATCAGGCGTTCTGGGTCCAAATCAAGGCGCTCCTTGGTTTCAGGGCTCCCAAGCCGATGCGTGGAGCTCGTCGTCGTGCTTAAACTATTCGAAGGAAGCAGCTTACGCGTATTTCGAGGCTGCGGCAAGCTTGCCCCGTGTTGGCGGGCCTTTACGATTTGCTTGTGCCACAGGCTATGGTGTGGAGATTCCTTGGGGTCTGCCGTTACCTGTTGCTCGGTCTGGGGTTAGATGTGACTAGGAGGCAGCCATGCTTGCCGTAAGACCGTTACTATCAGGAGTGAAGTATCCATGCCGCGCCTAGTCCTTATCCTCACGGTGTTGTCGACCTTTGCCCTTACAAGCGTAGACGCGCTGGCCCAACGTGGTGGCTTCCGCGGCGGTTTTGCAGGAGGCCCTGGGGGCGGTTTTGGTGTTGGTGGACTTCTCATGTCTGAGCAAGTCCGCGGCGAAATCGAGCTCCTGCCCGACCAGGAGGAAGAGCTTCGCGCGTTGGGTGAGGATACACGTGACCGGATGCGTGATCTCTTCTCTGGTATGCGCGACCTACCGCGCGAAGAGCGCCGCGCTGCGTTTGAGGACGCTCGCGCTGGGATGGAAGAGATTCGCCAGGATGTGGAGTCTCAGGTCAAGGAAGTCCTAATGCCCCACCAGTTCGAGAGATTGAAGCAGATTGAAGTTCAGCAACAAATGGCCCGGGGGGGGACTGCCTCCGTAGCCCAAGGGCAGTTGGCAGAGCAACTGGGGCTCACTGATCAACAGAAGGAAGAAATGCAACAAAAGGCCCAAGAGGCTCAGCGCGACCTGCAAGAGAAGATCACGCAGCTACGTCTCGAAGCTCGGGAATCGATCCTTTCGGTTCTTACTAGCGAACAGCGCGCCAAATTCGACCAGTTGGTCGGCAAGCCGTTCGAAATGGATCAACGTGGGGCCGGCCGTGGGCAGCGGGGTTTCCGCGAGGGGTCTCGTGGGAACGAGCGGCGTGGCGAACGATCTGCTGGTCGGGCAGAAGTTGAATGATGCCATCCCTTTGATCAAATTCCTGCCAGCGGAGGGGCTGGACGCTGAAAATGCGTGGTGTGGCCCGTTTCTCGCGTGATTTGCTACTGCAGGACGACTGGACGATAATAGGGGTGTTGCGCTGAAGGCTGGAATCTAGCCACCAATCAGTACTTGGCAGCCGTGGTTGCGAGCAATGGCTTCATCTTGGGCTATGCGCACGACTGCCTAACTGCGCCTGCCGCTCCCTCCTCATTTCCCTCCCTACGCAATGGACACTGGCGACCTGCTCATCGATCAAGGGTTGCTCTCCGCGGAGCAGGTTGGCCAGCTGCGCGCTTCCATGGCTTCCAATGGCGACGCTGGCCACGGCAGCTTGAGGCTAGATCTTGCTGCCGTTGATCGCGGTTGGGTCTCCGAAGAGAAGGTGCTCAAGGCAATCGGCTCCGCCATGGGGTACGACTACTTTGACTTAGAGAAGGGCAAGATTGATCTCGACCTTTTGGAGGGCTTTCCGCAACGACTCATCCATCGTCACGCCCTGTTTCCCGTCTCGCGGCACAACGGATCCATGGTGGTCGCCACGAGCGATCCCTTTGAGCTATATGCCTTGGATGAATTGAGTTCGGCTGTTGATCTTGCGATTGAGCCGGTCCTCTCCACGCGGTCTCAGATTTCAAGTTGCATCAAGACACACTTGGGAGTGGGCAGCGAGACCGTAGAGGGTTTGCTGGCTCAGCGGGACGAAGAGGATGTTCAGCTCCTGGAGGATCTGGATGCTGAGGATTCCGAACTGGCCGATCAGGCGCAGGAGGCCTCTGTTGTCCGACTGGTGAATGAGATTTTGGTCGAGGCCGTTGAGGCGCGGGCTAGCGACGTTCACATCGAGTCTCAAGCTGCCGGGATACGGATTCGCTATCGAATCGATGGCCTCCTCCATAATCAACCAACGCCACCAGAGATTAATCACTTTCAGGCGGCCATCATTAGCCGCTTGAAGATCATGGCTCGCCTGAACATTGCCGAGAAACGTTTGCCCCAGGATGGCCGGATTAAGCTCCGCATCTCAGGCCGTGAGGTGGACGTGCGGGTGTCGGTGATTCCGATGCTGCACGGCGAGAGTATTGTCATGCGTTTGCTTGACAAGGGGCGTATGAACTTCTCCTTGCAAGCCCTGGGCATGGAAGATGATCTCTATGCCATGCTGAGCGACTTGATACGCGTGCCACATGGCATCCTGTTGGTCACAGGACCCACGGGGTCAGGTAAGACAACGACGCTCTATAGTGCCCTGACTGAGATTCGTAGTGAAGACACGAAGATCATTACTACGGAAGACCCCGTAGAATACCAGCTGCCAGGTATCAATCAGATTCAGGTTCACCCCAAGATCGGTTTGACGTTCGCTGCATCGCTGCGTTCGATCTTGCGTCACGACCCTGATGTCGTGCTGGTCGGTGAGATTCGTGACCACGAAACTGCCGAGAACGCGATTCAGGCCTCGTTGACCGGTCACTTGGTCTTTAGCACACTGCACACGAATGACGCCCCCAGCGCCTACACGCGATTGGTCGATATGGGGGTCGAACCATTCTTGGTTTCAAGCACGATCGAAGCGGTCATGGCTCAGCGATTGGTGCGTCGCCTGTGTGCGAGTTGCCGCGAACCGTACTCTCCTGACAGGGGTGACTTGCCGGAGGACTTTCCATGGGACGAGTGGAAGGACAGCGGCGAGCCGATTTTCCGTGCTGGCGGCTGCCGTGAGTGCTCCGAGCTGGGCTTCACGGGTCGACAAGGCATCTTCGAGTTGTGCCCCACGACGCCTGCGGTTCGCCAGCTAGCGCACGATCGCGCCAGCAGCTGGGAGATACGTAAGGCGGCTCTCTCGGACGGGATGCGAACTCTGCGGCAGGATGCTTGGCGAAAAGTTCTCTCCGGGATTACGACCGTTGACGAGGTTCTCCGCGTCACCAAGGGAGATCGAGTTTAGCTCGTAGCGCCTTGCCAGACTTCGCGTACACCGCCCGTTCACTCTCTGGCCAGCTTGTCGAAGGCACGCTGTCTGCGGGGAGTGAGCGCGAAGTGTTGGCGAACTTGACCGCCAAAGAACTGTTCCCCGTAAAAGTAGCGGCAGCCAGCAAGCGCGCCATCGCGAATGGGTCGCCGCGTGTTAGTTCGCGACTCATAGCTCCCATCTACATGCAGCTGGCGTCACTCCTGCGTAGCGGGGTGCCTATGTTGCGTTCGCTCCAGGTGATTCGCGAGCAGGCTTCCAATGCCGCGCTGCGGTTCGTGTTGGAAGACGTTGAGAGCCGAGTCGAGGAAGGTGCCACTTTGGCTGAAGCGATGGCCCGCCATCCGCGTGCCTTCTCGGACTTGGCGACGAGCATCGTGCGTGCTGGTGGCGAAGGCGGCTTTCTGGAAGAAGCGCTTGAGCAGGTGGCTGCTTTCACGGATCAGCAGGATGACTTACGTAGCAAGGTGGTTGGAGCCCTCGTGTATCCGGTAGTCCTCGTATTAATTGGGATGCTGGTTGTGAATGGACTGATCATCTTCGCAGTTCCCATGGTTGAGGACATGTTCGAATCTCGCGGCGATTTGCCTGTGATCACCCAAGCTTTGTTGACCACAAGCGAAGTACTGCGGAGCTATGGACTGCTGGTGCTAGCGGCGATCGTGGCCGCTTACTTTGTTCTGCGGAACTGGTCCGCCAGCGAAGGTGGCCAACTGCGAATAGATGCGATTCGGTTGAAGGCTCCTCTGCTCGGGGCGATCTATCGCAACTTGGCCGTCGGGCGGTTTTGCCGGGTTTTGGGCACGCTCTTGAAAGGGGGAGTCCCAATTGTGCGCTCACTGGATATTGCAGCCGGATCGACTGGTAGCCCCGTTCTATCGAGCGTTGTCGAAGATGCAACGGAAAATATACAAGCCGGTGAACCCTTAGCCGACCCACTGCGTACGAGTGGCCAGTTTCCCAACGACGTGGTCGAAATGATTGCTGTTGCCGAACAGTCGAACAATTTAGAAGTGGTGTTGAACCAGGTCGCAGATTCGCTGGAAAAGACTACCTGGCGGCGAATTGACCTCTTTGTTCGACTGATCGAGCCATTAATCCTCGTCGTACTGGCCGCCGTCGTCTTATTGGTTGCCGTGGCCCTGTTGCTGCCCATCATTCAAAGAAGCACGATGGGATAGACTTACACAACCTACCGCTCCTTGGCGTTCGCCTGGGACAACTCACATCCTTCCAAAGAAGTTATTCGTGGAGAGAACACTATGACAAGGAAGCAAAGCCGCAGGCCAGCGACTGACCGCCTTGCGTTTACGCTGATCGAAGTCCTGCTCGTACTAGCCATTCTGGTCGTGCTCGGATCGATTGCAGCCTCGCAATTCTTCCGCGCGGCGGACGATGCGGACATCGACGCCGCCAAGGCACAGATCGGCATGTTTTCCAGCAGCATCGATATGTACAAGTACAACTGCAAGGGTTGGCCGGACAAGCTGGAAGACTTGGTCAGCAAGCCGAGTGACAATACGGCCTCAGAGAAGTGGCGAGGGCCCTACCTCACGAAGTCTTCAATCCCAACCGACCCCTGGGGCAACGAGTACAAGTACAGCTCTAGCGGCAAGAAGAATCCGGAGTCCTATGATGTTTGGTCGACAGGACCTGATGGTCAAGATGGTACCGATGACGATATTGGAAACTGGGACACGTGAGCTGGCATGACATCTAGGACGCACGGATATACCCTTGTAGAAGTCTTGCTGGTAATGGCGCTCTTAGTGGTGATCTGTGCGATGGCCGCACCGAGCTTGATCGGCAGTCTTCGCCAGTCTCAACTGGAAGTTGCCGCGTCAGAACTGCGTACTGCATGGACACAAGCACGGCTCGACGCAGCTTCTTGCGGTGAAACCCTACGCTTTCAGTGCCGATTGCGGACCGGGTGGGGATGCGTCGCGAACGCGTCGGCTTCAACTGAGGAAGTCCTTGCTACGCTCAATAGTGAGTCCGCCGAGGAAGCCGAGGCGTTAGACTGGAGCGGTGTTTGCTTCAAGCAATTGCTAGTCTCTAGCCAGCCGGGCGAACCTCCCCTAGGCGAGTCTGTGCGCGAGGGCGATCTTTCGCCCGCGATCCTGTTTCGTCCAGATGGAACGACTTCGGATGCTGAAGCCCTTTTGGAGGACGAAGAGGGCGCGCAGCTGAAGGTCATCCTGCGTGGGCTGACTGGCTCGGCACGAATTGAAGAGGCGCTCGGGGATACCAAGTGAGACGTTCGCCGTTCCCTCGCCGCATGACTTCCCCTCATGGCTTTACGCTCCTTGAGGTGATTCTGGCGATTGGCATCTTGGCGGCGGCTCTGGCAGTTGTCGGTGAAGTCACTCATCTTTCGTTCCTCAATGCCGAAGCGGCGGCGATGGAGGGAGACGCTCTGCTGATTGGCGAATCGGTCATGGCTCAGGTAGTCGCTGGTTTGATTGCGCCGGCGGAACTTCCTGCTACGCCCTGGAACAGCGAACCAGAGGAACCAACTTGGCAGTACTCAATTTCTGTGTCACCAACTGAGATGGAAGATTTGTTGGTCGTTACAGTGCAGGTTGAGCAGATTGCCTCCGAGGATGGAGCGGCCATCGCTGTGGAACTTGTAAATTGGATTGCCGATCCCGCATCGCTCGATAGTGCCAGTTCCTCTGGCGGGAGCCTCTGACGTGTCGATCGCACGGTCGTGCCGACCCGCGTTTACGTTGATCGAGGTCATCCTGGCCATCGGTCTGTCTGCAGCTCTGCTTGCTTTACTAACGGGCGCCATCGGACTGTATGTCGTTCGCCTCGAATCGAGTCGCCACTCGGTGCAGGAGTCACAGCTGGCGCGTAGTGTGTTGCGATTGGTAGCTGACGATCTCCGCAGCGCTGCGACCGTGTACGTGCAAGACACTGCTACCACATCGCAGCTGGCTGCTTCACAGGCTAGTTTTGATGTGGAAGAGATCGATGACATCACATCCAGTGATGACGAGTCTTCAGTCGTACCTCGGCGGGCTGTTGGTCTCTACGGGGATGCGAGTTCGTTGCAGATCGACACACTCAAATCAAGATCTCGTGACCCAATCATTTCTTTCGGGGCGGACGAACTTCAGCCGACAGCAACTCCGCTTTATGGCGTGACCACGGTGCGCTACTTCCTGTCAGAAGGAGGATTGGCCAGGCAAGAGGTCGTGCGGGATGTGGAGCTTTGGGAGTCGACCAACGGTGGGAGCGCAACACTAGAAGCTTCGACCCGCGTCGTGGCGCAGGAAGTTGTTGACCTTCGCTTCATCTATAGCGACGGCGCGCAGTCGCTGGAAACGTGGGATACTGAAGAGCAAGATGGCGCTATGCCGGTCGCGGTTGAGGTATGGCTGACATTCGAAAGCACAGATCCGGGGCAAGCCGGCAGCGCGCCGCAGCAGCGAACCTATCGTATCGTTTGCGCTCCGCCTTCAGCGAACCAAGACCTCGAAGAGCCTGATGTTTCTCAGGCAGACCAGGAGGCTTTACCATGAGAGCTTCCCCTAAAAGACTTGGCCGGCAGCATGCGAAGCGCGGGGCTGCTATCCTGCTAACGGTGCTGGTGATTATCGCGCTCATGACCGTCGGCAGCGCTGCTTACTTCGAATGGACCTTCACCGAGCGGAAAGCCACGGGGATGTTCGGTCGTCAAACTCAGGCGCGCCTAGCTGCTGAATCGGGGGTCGAGTTCCTTAAGGTTTTTCTAGCTCAAGACGCTGTGGCCATTGAGAACGCTGGCGGTCTCTATGACAATCCGACGAGATTTCGTGGATTGACCTTGATTGATGACGACGCTGCTGCGTTGCGCTGTCGATTGAGCATGATCGCGCCGAACCTTGATTATGGAGAGTATGACGGTGTGCGTTTTGGCCTCGAAAACGAGTCTTCGCGATTAAACCTCAATACCTTGCTCGCGCTTGATCAGGTCTCGACAACAGCAGCCCGCGAGCAACTCATGGGCCTGCCAGCGATGACTGAGTCCATAGCTGATGCCATACTCGATTGGATCGACGAGGATGATGAGCCGCGCGAGTTTGGCGCGGAACTCACACATTACGCTGCGCTCGATCCAGGCTATGAGCCACAGAATGGACAGCTGGAGTCGCTTGATCAGCTTCTGCTGGTGCGAGATGTAACCCCCGAATTGCTCTACGGGTTGGACGTCAATCGCGATCTGGTTGTCAGCGAATATGAGGCTAGTGGCCTGGTTTCGGAGGATACAGGTGATGCCCAAGGACAGATGGATCGTGGCTGGTCTGCCTACCTTACGCTCTATAGCGCTGAGCGTGAGTTAGATCCTGAAGGTGAGGCAAAGATCAATGTCAACATGGAAGACCTCGAAGAGCTGCATCGCCAGATTGAACAAAAGATTGGGCGAGCTGAAGCGAACTTCATCGTCGCTTTTCGGCAGGGGGGACCAAAAGAAGACAATGCAGGTGCGTCTAGTGCCGCCATCAAGGCGGAGACTGTCCAAATTGATTTCAACTCACCGGGAGCAGTCACGATTGACAACCTGCTCCGGCTGGTTGGGGTTGAGGTCGATGTCGTACAGGCCGAGCAAAACGATCGTCAGACGATCGAGATGCTTTTTTCACCTGATCCACTACAAATGTCGAGTTATCTCACCGAGTTGCAGCAATATCTGACTGTGTACAGCGATGAAATCGTTCCAGGGCGGCTAAACGTTAACCAGGCGCCACGGGCACTGCTGGAGTCTTTGCCGGGGATGCCCCCGGAGACGGTAGAGTCAATCATTGGCAGCCGAGACTTCGAAGCGGGGGCCGACCGTCCCGAACGGCAATATGCGACATGGATGCTAACCGAGGGCTACCTCACGCTCGAAGAGATGCGGACGATGATGCCCTTAGTTACCGCAGCGGGGTCAGTTTTTCGTGCCCAGGTCGTAGGCTTCTACGACGAGGAAGGGCCTCTTCGTCGACTCGAGGTTGTGCTGGATGCCACGCAGGATGCCCCGAGGGTGGTATTCCAGCAAGACCTGTCAGCGCTCGGTGGAGGCCCATCAGCGGTTGACTTGGGTGCAGTACCGGATTCCGCTGATCCCGAGATGTTGGCTCGCCCATAGCGCAAGAGTTGATTCGGCAGACTAGAATGAGACATTATCGTCCCTAGCTGTTTCTGGGCTTCATAGCCATGCACGTTATCGCCATTGATTGGAACTCTACGTCTGCACGCGCGGCGGTCGCGTTGCGACGCCCAGCGGGCGCAGAACTGCTGGGCATTGCCTCCCTTGACGCAGTCGATTCCCCGCAGTCCCTCGCGGAGAAAATAAAGCAAGCTTTTCCTGAGATCCGCTGGCCGAAGGTTCGCTTCGTCGTGGCTTTGGGTGGAGAACAAGTCAGCTTCCGGCTATTGACTCTCCCTCCAGCGCCTGAGCAAGAACTGCCAGATCTGGTGCGCCTTGCTGCGGAGCGGGAGTTGGGTGGCGACGGCGGCGTGATCGACTTCGTGCCTTTGGAGGGTGACGCTAATACCCCTCACAAGGTTCTGGTAGCTCGCATCACAGCGCAGACAAAGGCAGCGGTTGAGTCGTTGGCTGAGATGCTAGGAGCGACGTCAGTCACGCGTATCGTCCTGCGAGCTTCCAGCGCCGCTTCACTGGTAGCCCGTATGTGTGACGCCTTTGACCAGACAAGCACATTGGTCGTCTCACCAGCTGGGTCGATGATTGATATGGCCGTCTACGACCAAAGTCAGCCCCGGCTCCTACGGACGGCGAGAAAGGGCAGTGAAAGCGATCACGATGAGAGAGGGTCAGAAGTGCGGCGCACGCTGTCATCTGCAGCGGTACAAATTGGTAATCCTATCTCGCGAACCTGGCACTTCGGGAACTTGACCGCAGAAGAGACCGCGCTTGTCGATCAACTAGGAAAGCGTTGGAAACTCCCACACTCAGATCGCCAGCTCATTCCCCAGACCGCAGGAGTGGTGGGGGCGGCGTTGGATGAAGTCGAGAGGATGCCACCCATCGTCGACTTCGCTAACCCTCGCAAGGCAAGCATCGACACCACGCCGCGAAAGCGCTTGGCGATCTACGGTGGGCTAGTCACGGCAATTGTGCTGGGCGGAGCCTTTCTCGCGAACCAGAGCCTCGCTCGCGCCGATGCGGAGATCGAACGTTTGAATGCTCTTGTTAAACAAGACCAGCAAGCCGTCGAGAAACTGGCTCCGTTGCTAAAGCAGGTTGCAGCAGTTGATCAATGGAAAGCTACTGATATCAACTGGCTCGATGAACTGGAGTTGCTCTGCCGTCGCATGCGACCAGAGCCTCTGGAGTCCAAAGAGTTTCAGGCTGAGAACGACGTGGTGCTTATGCGACTTACGGCCAACTCAAGTCAGGGTCGTCGTAGCTTAGGGGGGGCGCTATCGCTCGATGCGATCGCACGCCTGCCAGAGACATCGACTCTTCTGGAAGATCGTATAAGTGATGATCAGCGGCGCGTGGCGCAGGGGCCGCTCGATCAGACAGGTAAGGGAAAGTATCCCTGGCGGTTGAAGCCAACGATTCGCGTGACGCCCTCCGTAGCGGAGGAAATGCCGTGACCAGTCGAGAAAAGAAGCTGGGTCTTGCTGTGCTATTGATGGCAGCCTGTTGGGGAGCCTGGACTCTTTGGGGGAGCTACCGGGAGGCTCGTCGTTTTCGCGTTGCTAGTCGACTGTCAGCCGAGCAGGCGCAGCAGAGAGCTCGTTTTGATCGTCTCCGCGCGGAAACCGCAGTCGAGCGACTCAGCCAGTACCAGCAGAGTTCGCTCCCGATAGACCAACAGGAAGCACAGCTAGCGTATCGGGCTTGGTTATTCGACCGCTTGGAAGAAGCAGGCCTCGATTTTGATGATGTTACGCTTGTTGACCGAAATCAGGGTACGGGGGCGTACACCGAATTGGTCTACTCAGCCCAAGCCGATGGGGACTTGGCTGCTGTCACGCGATTCCTGCACGCATTCTACAAGGCTCCCGTCCTCCATAAGATCACGACGCTGAAGCTTACACCCAAGGCGAAAGGGCGCCTGCAAGTGAGCCTCGGGGTCCGTGCCCTTGCGGTGGACGGTGCCAATCGCCAGGAGGGTCTGCCCGAAGGCAAGTCGGAGCGTTTGCACCTTGCTAGCTTGGACGAATACGTGAAAAGCATCGTGCAGCGGGATGTTTTCCGCGAGTACACGCCGCCCCCGCCGCCCAGACCTCCGCGAGCGCAACGACCAGTTGTCAAGCGTGACCCACCCCCACCTAAGCCTAGGTTTGATGCTGCCAACTACGCTTATCTAACCGGCGTTGTGCAAGCTGGGGACCGACTGCAAGCCTGGATACATGTGCGTACCAAAGGGGACACGCTCCGAGTGTTCGAAGGGGATAAGCTTGAAGTCGGCCTGCTTAAAGGTGAGGTCGAGTCGATTTCAGCAAAGCGCATCGTGGTGAGGACCAGCGAAGGTCGCTTCGTCACGCCACTGGGCGCGAATCTGCGTGCGGGTATCGCTGCAGGCGCCGAACAGAGCTTGTTCTAGGTAGCTACCGCCAGAATCGGCGCCAGCATGCAGGTTTCTCTGGCCGATCTGGCGTAACTTTGCCGATTGTTCCCTTAGTAGGGGTTCTACCGGTGCGCGGGTTCTGCCTAGCGATTCGGACATCGGGAGCCGGCAATCCTTTGAAGCAGGGGCGGCAAGAGCATGGTGAAGGAATACCAAACTCGAGGAGTCAGGCTAAGTAGATCGGTCCTGTTGCTGACTTGCTGTTTGGTGGCGATCGGCGCTGTGGCAATTGCTCAGGCGCCGTCAGCATCCCCAATCCGTGCGCACTCCGGCCAGCAGGAGCTTAGAAGAATTCCGGTCAAGCATAGGCTGGCGAAGGACCTAGCTGAGCAGGTCATTGCGATCCTTGGGCCCAGCAAAGCGGCCTCGGTATTCGTAGAATCGCGTTCCAACGAAATCCTCGTTCACGGCACGCCTGCCGAAGGTGAGCTGGCCGCGCAAACCATCTCAAAGCTCGATCAGCCTGTCGCGGCGCCAGCTGAGAATAGAAACCCTGGCGAGTCGCTCAGGCTTGAGGCCTACGGCGTACCCGTCGACAAAAAAGCGGTAGCCATGAGGTGGGCCTCGTCCTTTCAAGGCAAACCCGGCGAGCGTGCAGCTTGGGATGCTAGAACGGGACAGGTCATCCTATTCGCAGAGGCAGCGACGCATGAGATACTCAAACGCCTATTGAGGGCCGATAGCCAAAGGGGCATAGGCAACAAGGATGCGATTGCTACGGTGCGTTTGCCCTTGCAATCCCTTACGCCTGCTGAGCTGCATGGTCGGCTTCAGCAGTTGGTTTCTAGGCCAGTGCCGGCCACATGGGATGCCTCGCAGCGCTGGCTTTCATTCCCCGTGCAATTGGGCGGCGGGTTGCCGGTTGAAGTCCACATCGACGCCACGAAGCGTACAGTCGAAGTGAAGGGGCAGGCAACTGCTGCGGGAGCCTGGAAAAATGTCATTGTCGCGCTCGATTCGTCTGCTAGCGACTCTACCGAAGCAACTCGCCTGGTAAAGGCTTCGCCTGCCAGAAAGCCTGCAATTCGTCGCGCACTCTCGGCATTGTCTGGCGACGATAGCCGCGCGGAGAAGGCCGCGCGACTTACGAATGCTGTGTTGCAGCAGAACGCAGACGAGGGCGCGGAGGAAGAAGACCCGTCTTCGGCCACGCCCACAACGGCGCCAAGCGCAGAGCCGGATGCCAAGGGAGGTACAGCAGGCAACTCGCTGCTGGGGCCCGTGCAGGTTGAATTTGTTGAGGGGCTCGACATTATCGTGCTGCGAGGTAGTGATCGTGATGTTGCTCGTGTCATGGAGATCATCAACCAGATCGAAGAGCTAAGCGCAGTGACGGTGCCCGCGATTAGGGTGCATCCGCTTGAACACGTTGCGAGCCAGTCGATGGCGAATCTCCTGGCCCGTGTCTATCAACAAGTGCTGGGGCCACGAACGGGATCGGTTAGCATTACGCCCCTTGGCAAGCCCAACTCATTGCTGGTGATAGGTCGTGATGAGAATGTTCGGATGGCGACAGACCTTGCCACCAGGCTCGACCAGCCAGTAGAGCCTTCAGCTCGATTCGAGGTGTTTCCTCTCCGTCATGCCGTCGCTGAGGATGCAAAGGCAGTAATTGAGCAGTTTCTCGAAGCAGGTGAAGAAGATGACCAGGAACTAGCTGCAGCACTGCCGGTCAAGGCGACCGTTGTTGCTGACTATCGCAGCAACTCGTTGATCGTTACCGCATCGCCACGCAACCTAAGAGAGATTGGCTCATTGGTCGCCCGGATTGATGTCGCTCAAGCGGCCGCGGTGGATGAAGTGCGGATCTTTCCACTAAGCAATGCCCTGGCGGCTGACATGGCGGAAGTCTTGCAAACGGCGATCAGTCAGTCAGGCGAAGATACAGCGGCAGGTGGCGAATCGAACGCGAGGTCCGCGGCACTTAGGTTCGTTACGATCGATCGTGAAACACGGCAGAGGCTTGAGTCAGGCATTGTTACGGGAGTGCGAATTGCGCCAGATGAACGCGCCAATGCGCTGGTTGTGACAGCGCCTGCCGACAGCATGGACCTGATCTCCGCGCTGATTGCGCAGCTGGACCGTGCCCCGGACGCCGATGCCGAGCTGAAAGTCTTTACCATCGCTAACGGGGATGCCGTGGCTTTGGAGGAGATGCTAAGTAGTCTCTTTAACACCGAAGAAGACGATCCCTCAGCAGGTGGCCTGGGAGCCGCGAGCAACTCGCTAGTCCGGCTTCAATTCTCGGTGGACGAGCGGACAAACAGCATCATCGCCGCCGGATCCGCCGAAGACCTGGCGGTGGTCTACGCTATCCTAACTCGCTTGGATGGAGCTGATACGCGGCAGCGGGTCAACCGTGTCTTTCGGCTCAATAATGCTTATGCAGTCTCGGTAGCTGAAACGGTCAATGCCTGGCTGGAATCGCAGCGCGAGGCGGAAGACGCGGCCGAGCTAGCCATCAGCCCTTTCGAGCAGATCGACCGTGAAGTGATCGTGGTGGCCGAAGAAGCCAGCAACAGTTTGATTATTAGCGCCGCAGAAGAGTACTACGACCAACTCGTAGCATTGGTCCAGCAGCTTGATGAACGACCACCGATGGTCATGGTGCAAGTTCTAATCGCAGAGGTCAGATTGAATGACACCGACGAGTTTGGCATGGAGCTTGGCCTACAAGACTCGCTCCTCTTTGATCGTTCGCTGGTAGGCGACCTCACGACGGTGACTACCACTACCCAAGATCAGAGCCCGGGAGGGGCGATCTTGACGACCACGGAACAGACGATATTGAACTCTCCGCTGACACCGGGATTCAACTTCAACAACGTGAATGAGCCGCTGGGTAACAATGGCAGCACTGCCGCCTTGGGCAACGCCGCCAACGTGGCGACGCAGAGCCTTGTCAATTTCGGGGTTGGACGAGTCAACAATGCTTTAGGATTCGGCGGTTTTGTTCTGTCAGCTTCGAGCAACAGCGTAGACATGCTCCTGCGTGCGTTGCAAGAAAATCGCCGGCTCGAAGTCCTTAGCCGGCCACAAATCACCATGCTGGATGGGCAGCAAGGCAGGATTAGCGTCGGGCAAAGCGTGCCCCGAATCGAAAACGTCAACATAACCGATTTTGGCCAGCAAAATAGTATTACCTACGAAGATGTAGGCATCATCCTCGAGGTTACCCCACGCATCAGCCCTGAAGGTCAGGTGGTGATGCAAATTGGCGCAGTAAAGTCTGAGGTCGGCTCTGAAGCGGAAGGTATTCCG
Source organism: Lacipirellulaceae bacterium (assembly GCA_965263315.1). Taxonomy (GTDB): domain Bacteria; phylum Planctomycetota; class Planctomycetia; order Pirellulales; family Lacipirellulaceae; genus JBCCQL01. Next base: position 947,532 of record CBDHGZ010000004.1, read on the forward strand.
CTGTTTGCCGGCGAAGGTGGAACCGTGGTGCGAGCCCCAGTAATTGATCAAACCGTTGCCGAAACGACAATCATGGCCGGGTCCGGCCAAACCGTTGTCCTTAGTGGCTTGCTAACCAAGAGCACCTTCGACATTCATCGACGTGTGCCAATCCTGGCGGACATCCCACTACTTGGCGACTTCTTTCGCTTCGATAGCGTTTCCGAGGAGAGGACCGAGCTGCTAATCATCATGACCCCGCGGGTCATTCGCAGTGAGCAAGACGCCGAAATGATCAAGCAAGTGGAATCGTCCCGCATGAGCTGGGTCATGTGTGACGTTGTCACTATGCATGGTCCTTCAGGGCTGAGAAGTCGCTGTGACGAATGGGGTACCGAGGAGTGCGAAGCGTGCTACCCAACGCACGTCCCTGTCCATGGAGAGTTCGATCCCATGCCGGAGCTTCTCCAGCCGGAGCAGAACCAGGGGATGTTGCCCGCTCCGCCATCCGTGACTGCTCCTGTGGCAAGTGAGGTAGAAACAGCTGGTTTCCGCTCCACCACGCCCTCTTTCGTTATGCCTGCCTCAGGCAGCGTGCCACACCGCCTTCCCCCGGTCCATCCTTGAGCTTGGTTTCACTATGTGCACGATGAGACTTGCTGTTTCTCTAAGCCTGTTGCTTGCTGTCGTAGGGATGGTCGGATGTCAGAGCCTCGGAGAAGCAAGACCGACAGATATCGTGAGGAGACTTGATATCCCGGATGGTGTTCCATGGAAGTCCAAAAAGAAGCCAGAGGTCAAAGTTCCCGCGCGAATCGCCGCGACATGGACCAACGCCGTTCGCCAACAGCCGGGGAAAGCGTCTCAGCGGGGCTTTGGTGGCCGACTTTACTTCTACCATTCGAAGGACTCAGAGCCGGTTGCCGTGGATGGCCAGTTAGTCGTCTATGCTTTTGATGAAACGGGTCGCAAGCCGACGGACAACAAACCGAGCCGCCGCTTCGTCTTTCCGCCGGAGCAATTCGCTAAACACCTGAGTGAGTCCGAGTTCGGCGTGTCCTACAGCGTATGGCTGCCGTGGGGTGACGTCGCTGGCCCTTCAGCAGACGTTAGTCTGATTGCACGGTTTGAGCCTCGCGTAGGTGGAACGCTCTTAGTTAGTGAGCAAGCCACGAGTCGCCTGCCTGGTCTGGGGGGAGAGTCTGTCGAGCTTGTGAAGTCGAGCGTTAGCAGCGAGCAACTCAAGCCAGTGGTTCAGCAGGCAACTCACGAATCGTCACCCACGTTGCGTCAGGGGGACAATACTGCCCAGAAACCGCGACGCCGAATGGAAACAACCTCTATCAAGCTACCGAGCGGATCGCTCCGAGGCGCGTCCACGGGCCACTCCGCGTGGCGAACAGACGTCAGTTACCCCGGGCCGAAGGGCTAGGCGACGGGGGCGGCAACTCTAGCAACTCGCCTTGGACAGTCAAACGACTGTCTACGCGTTCAACACCTGGCTCGAGCTTCGCGAGGCTCTCGAGCATTCGGCGCTCTGCGTCATCCGCCACCTTGCCCGTTAGAAGAGCGACGCCATCGATGATCGTCGCTGCGGCGCTGAAGCCCTTTTCTGAGAGTAAGCCATTCAGACGATCGGCCGTTGGACCGGGAAGGTTTCTTGCGGGGGCTTTGGGCGGACGGAAGCCTAGACTTAGCGTGACACGGATGGGCGGTCGAGCGTCGCTGGCTTGATTTTGCCCGCGCCCGCGATTGCGAGAGTTCATCGTCCGTTCGAATCGGTTGAGGAACTCGTTGCCACTTTGGTTCAGCGCCTCAAAGACGGCCGCGGTGTCGTCGCCCGTGCGGCCAACAAAGCCGCCATTTTGGCCTGTCTGCTGATTCAGGGTCAGCGCATTGCTGCCAAACCCACCAAGCTGGCCCGACTGGCCAGCTGCCGAGCCGAAACCGGAGTTCAGTTGCGATCCGAAAAGCGACTGCCCTCCGGAGCCGAAAAGGCCTGATCCTCCGCCTCCTGCATTGCTGATTTGAGCAGCGGCAGGTCCTACCGAGAGCACCATGCTTAAGGCCAGGCCGCACGTTGTCAGCCGTAGGCCAGGAGCAAGAACTGATGTCGCCATGAGAACCTCGGAGTACCGGGTGCGTGCACACCTATTAGTGTAACATACGGTTTTATCCCAAGACGTGACCGGCTCTTACGAATTTGTAGACTGAGCGTATTGAGACATGGACCAAAGGCCGAGGAATCTGATGCTTCTATTACGTGCTGGTTTCCTGCTGGGCGTGCTGTCTTGCCTAGCATATCCATCGGCTGGACTTGCTCAGTCCGAGCGTCCTTCCGCCATGCGGTTGTTTCCCAAGGAGACGGTCCTGTGGTTGCGGACGGCTGACGCTGGCCTGCTGATTGAGCGCCTGCAAGGCACCGCGGTCATGCAGCTCTACCGTGATCCTGATCTTGCGAGCTTGGTAGAAGAGTTTGAAGGCGCTGTGTCAGATGCCTATGGCACTTACGCGGAAGCGTTTTTAGAGGCGGATCTTGCTGACTTGCTGCGGCTGCCCCAGGGGGAGATTGCCTTTGGAGTCGTACATCGACCGTCTAGCTCACCAGGCATGATGCTGCTGGCAGATTTTGGGGATCAAGGGCAGGTCGCTCAGCAGGTATTTGAACGCCTTCAGAACCTGGCGGAACAGAATGACAACATGGTGACGACGGAGCAGCTAAGAAATGATGTCGCCACCGTTGTCCGCGATGGAAACGATGCCGACACAGCGGTTGCCGTTGTACGTCGAGACAGTATCTTCCTGATCGCCAATGATCGGGCGTTGATCCAGGCCACACTGGACCACTGGGATGGCATTGCTGTCGAGTCGGGAGTTGATCAGCCGGAAGTCCAAGAGCAATCTGTCGAAGGTGAGCAGCCTGCCGAAGTACCGGCCTATGCGGAAACGATGGCAGATAACGCTAAGTTCTCCGAGAGCTTTAGGGAGCTCCTGCCTGGAAACGAAGAGCCACCGCAAGTGATGTTTTTTATCGATCCGGTCGGCATGGTCGAAGCGGTCGGCGGTCGGCAAACGGGGGTTCGGATCGCCATGGCGACTTTTCCAGCACTTGGAGTGGATGGTATCAGGGGCTTTGGAGCCGCCGCTTGGTTCAACACCAAGCAGTGGGATTCTCTCTATCGAGGACATCTTCTCCTGGCGACGCCGCGGGCGGGGGTGGTCAAGGTCGCGCGGCTGGAAACCGGTGAGACCAAGCCGCCAAGCCTTGTTCCTGAAGCGATTGAGTCATGCTTTAGTTTGCGGACGAATCCCAAGCGACTGTTTAGCGACATCGTGTCACTCTACGATCGGTTCCAGTACGAGGGAGCCTTCCGGAACTTGGTAGCAAAAAATATCTCGTCTAGGCTGCCCATCGACTTTGAAGAAGACGTCATCAACAACCTGGATGGTTCTATCTTCTATGTGACGGGCTATAACGAGATAGGCAATATCTTTGGAGCGCAGCCGAACCTAGTCTTTGGCTTGGTCGACCCCGCAGCTGCTGAAGAGGCGATCGGCAAAGTCGTCGAGCAGTTTAGTCGTGTCTACGAGGAGCACACACATAGCCAAACTAAGTACTACGTGTTTGCCCCACCACGATTCCGAGAGTTGCCACTCGAGGAAAGGCTTTTCTCGCCCTCCATGGCAGTCCTCGGAGACTCGCTTGTCCTCTCGCAGTCCTCCAATGTGCTACAGCAGATCATAGAAGCCCATGAGGGTGTACGACCACGGCTAGCGGACTCCCTTCAATACCGCCTGATCGTCAGTCGATTGAAGCGAATGACGGGAGGTCAGCCACTCTCAGCAGTGGCCTATACGGATCCGGAGACGATGTTTCGGCACCTACACCGTTTGGCTACTGATCCGGAGTCATTCGAAAGACTCGCGCCAGTCGCAGAGCGAGTTGCCTTCTTTCGCTACGTTCGCGATGTCGTCGAGAATGCAGAGTTTCCTGCCTTAGATACCTTTCTGAAGTACAGCTCACCCAGCGGCAGCGCCATGGTCGATACTCCGACCGGCTGGAGCATGATCGGCTTCTCGTATCGCAGGGCTGGGAACGCAAGCGACCAGTAGGTTTGTCTGAACGCACAAACCAAGCCCAATTCAGATGTTTCTCGTCGCTAGCGACCCACTTGCAATCCAATTGCATCTGCCTACAATTCTGTGAGTCGGACCCGCCACGCACAGGCCTCCAACGGTTGGTATGCAGTACATGATGGCATTGCGCCCGCGACGTTCGGTCCCACGGCGAGAGTTTTCAGCCTGCCTGAGCAAGGCGCGTAGCTGTTCAGAGACAACGGTCCCGAGGCTGGTGGCGGTGCTGGTGGCCGCGTTGTTGCTAGGTTGCATGCGAGGCGACGAGCCAGTTAGCTTGGTTGCCCCGGACGTGAATTACATCAGCAGTGGCGAAGTCGACCGACTCGTCAGGGAAGCAGGCAAGCCAGCTTTGTTTGAGTTCTGCGTACCTGCGGGTTGCTATCGTTGTGATCAAATGCGTGAAGTGATCAACGACTTGGCCCAACAGGAAACAGAACAGTTGACGGTTCGGCGTGTCAATCTCAACGTTGATCGGCAACTAGCTGCGGAATGGGGTGTCACGGTTTGCCCTACTTACATCGTGGTTGCTGATGGTCGCGAGATAGGCCGATCTCAGTATCCGACTTCTGCCGAACTCATTCTGGCGATGGTCCCGGCCGAGTCCTCAACTGACTGAAGCCATCCCGTGGGGGCCTGCCTCACAGGCGGTTGTCAGTAACTCGGCAGATGGTAACTGTCGAGAAAAAGGCAACACAACTACCTACACATTAATCATGCCCACCAAACTCCCCGTTACCGTTCTTTCCGGCTTTCTTGGCGCGGGAAAGACCACCACCTTGAATCACGTCTTGGTGAATCGCCAGGGCCTTCGTGTGGCCGTAATCGTCAATGACATGAGCGAGGTAAACATCGACGCCTCGCTGGTTCGCGATGGTCAAGCCGGCCTGAGCCGAACAGAGGAAAAGCTCGTTGAGATGACCAATGGTTGCATCTGCTGCACGCTGCGTGAAGATCTGCTTGAAGAGGTGGCGCAGCTTGCTAGCGATGGCCGCTTTGACTATCTCCTGGTTGAGTCAACTGGCATCAGCGAACCGATGCCTGTAGCCGAGACATTCACGTTTGCCGACGAAGCCGGGCAGAGTCTTTCTGACGTGGCTCAGCTCGATACGATGGTAACAGTCGTCGACGCCGCCAACTTTCTCCGTGACTTTGGGTCGTCTGACGATCTGGTTGACAGAAAGATGGGCCTCAATGAGGAAGATGAGCGGAACGTCGTTGATCTGCTGACCGACCAGGTTGAGTTTGCCAATGTGATCCTGCTAAACAAGTGTGACCAGGTCGATGAGCAGGACAAAGCCAAGCTCTTAGGCATGCTGCAGAATCTCAACCCCAAAGCACGCATTATCCAGACGGTTCACGGCTGTATCGACCCCAGTCGGATTATGGGAACGGGGCTGTTCTCGCTAGACGAAGCTGGCGCCCAACCTGGCTGGCTCGAGGTGCCTCGCGGGCAGGAGCAACCGGAGACTGACGAGTACGGCATCACGAGCTTCGTGTACCACTCTCGCCGCCCGTTTCACGCCGAGCGCCTATGGGCAAAGCTTGATCTTGAAGAGGGTATCTTGGCCGGTGTGATTCGATCGAAAGGCTTTCTTTGGATCGCCTCACGACACGACTACGCTTACAGCTGGTCGCAGGCGGGTGTTTCTGTGCAATTGAATCCCGCTGGCCTATGGTGGTCGGCCGCGCCGCAGGAAGAGTGGCCGGAGGACGTGCCAGAGAACGCTGAATTGCTCTCGGACATTCGTCGAGAGTTTGACGGGCCTTACGGTGATCGTCGGCAGGAGATAGTTTTTATCGGAATCGACATGGATCGGCCTGTAATCGAATCCCTTCTCGAGGGCTGCGCACTGACTGACGAGGAGATGGCGGAAGGACCTGCATCGTGGGCGACTTATAGTGACCCCCTGCCGGCCATTGAAATCGATCCTGAGGATGCCGAGGCGACGGAGGCCGGACGTTGACAAGGACGCCGACAACGACGCTGGCATTCAGCAAGTCGGATGCTGCTAACCTTTCGGATCCACTAGGCAGTTCGAACGCGAATGCTTGGAGCGATTGGTTGGGGATGACAGCGTCCATCGGATGCGCCATTCACTGCGCGGCGATGCCTTTTGTGATCGCTTACTTGCCTGCGCTTGGGCTAAGTTTTCTTGCCGACGAGGCGTTTCACAAGTGGATGGCCGTGGGGTGCTTTCTCATCGCTGTAGCTGCTTTTATACCGGGACTACGCAAGCACGGTCGGCTGTCACCGGTGGTAGTCGCAGGCGTAGGGCTAGTGATGATTTCCGTTGCGGCGTTTGGCTTTGCTGGTGAGTGTTGCCCCTCTTGCGATAGTGGGCATTCTGCGAATGCCTCAACAAGTCCTGAAAGCTGTTCCGACGCTGATTGCCCGCTGTGCTCCGTAGACAGCCCAGCTACGAAGGCAAGCAGCCTCCAGGTATCTCAAGAAGGCTCAGCAGCTATTGCCTCGGTGTCGTCATCGTGGCTTACTTCAATCGTTCCGTGGTTGACACCCGTTGGCGGACTCATTTTGGTCTCCGCTCACCTTTTGAATCGGCGCTACGGTTGTTTGTGTGGCTGTTGCGATAGCGGCTCTTCTGAAGAGGTGGTGGAATGAAACTGGCAGGGGACGTCAAGATACTCGACGCAGTGGTCGTTGGCGCTGGGGCAGCCGGTGTCGGGGTCGGTGTGGCGTTGAAGCACGCTGGTGTCGAGAACTTCAAGGTCATTGATCGCTATGGCGTCGGAGCGTCGTTCGATCGTTGGCCGGCAGAAACGCGCTTCATTACGCCGTCTTTCGCTACGAATTCGATTGGCATGCTTGACTTGAATTCGATAGCCATCGGAGTCTCGCCGGCGTACAGCCTGCAGGTGGAGCATCCCACCGGAGCCGAGTATGCCGCTCACTTACGGGCCGTCGCCAAGTATTTTGAATTGCCCGTTCACGATGGCGTTGACGTCATTCGCGTGACAAGGCAAGCCGATCTGTTTTTGTTGGACACTCCGGACGAGACCCTGTATTGCAAGCACCTGATATGGGCCGTGGGAGAGTTTCAGTACCCGACGCAGATGCCATTCGAAGGTGCCGAACTCTGCCGCCACACCGCAACGGTCAGCTCTTACGAGGACTTGCCTGGCGATGATTTTGTGATCATCGGTGGCTACGAGTCAGGCGTTGACGCCGCCTTTCACTTGGCAAGCTACGGCAAACGTTCACGGCTGCTTGATTCTGGTTGTCCTTGGGAAGATGCGTCTTCCGATCCCAGCGTGTCTCTCTCGACCTACTCAGTGGAACGAATGCGAGAACCGTATTTCGAATCTCAAGTTGAGCTTCTGCCAGATTCCAGGGTCTGGGCTGTCCGCAAGCGTGGTGAGTCATTCTTAGTCTATACCGACGATGGAAAAGAACTTGAGACATCCGAGCCTCCCTTGTTGGCCGCCGGCTTTCAGGGAGGTTTTCAGTTGACCGCAGACCTGTTTGAGATGCGTGATGATGGGTACCCAGAGCTTTCTGAGCTTGATGAGTCTACGATTGCCCGTGGGCTGTTCCTGTGTGGTCCGGCGGTACGGCATCAGAGTCATGTCTTCTGCTTCATCTATAAGTATCGTCAGCGCTTTGCAGTCGTCGCGAAGTCCATTGCCACCTCGTTGGGGCTTCCGGCGGAAGACCTAGAAGCTTATCGCCAATGGGGCATGTATTTAGATGATCTCTCGTGTTGTGGAGAAGAGTGCGTATGTTGACGGCAAAAAGCGAAGTCTCTCGCGGTGGAGAAGCAGCACCGGAAGGTCGGAGCCAAATCCTGGCAAAGATGCTTCGCCTTGAATGGATGGGGCAGACAGTCGCCAGCCTGTGTTGGATCGCCAGTGTCTTCACTTACGGCATTAGTAAACCGGGAGACTGGCTTCAGCTTTGCGCCGCGTCGGCTTGGTTGTTGGCGAACATTGCTGCCGCAGTCGCCACTGAGGCCGATTGAGATGTCAGTCTCACGGCCCTTGGACGAGCATCAGACGTTCGAAGCCGATTTTCTCCAGCGTGGTATTAGCTTGTTCAGCCAACAGATCTGGTGCTGGGGACGTGACATTCTAAGGCCAGAAGGCAACTGGTTGCTTGAGATGGGCTTTGACCGTCAAGCGGCGCCAGCTGATCGCGAGCAGTGCTCCAGCGTTTACTCGCTCGAGTGTTCTGATGGGCGGCGGGTTACGCTGCGTGGATTTGGTGTGTTTTACGGCGAGGATCGGCTCGGCGGAGTGTTCCTGCCACGCTACGTGCTGCGGCCCCGCTATACGAGCAAAGCTAAACTAGAGTGCCCGCCATGGTCGGATGCAGACCTTCCTGAACTCGGCACGCCGACTCAATCACAACGAGATGCTTGCCTGTCGTTGACCCTCGGCCTGATCGATTGGATTTGTGGCTACGAAACACACATCATGGAAAGGCTAGGGGTTGAATATCGCCGCTCGACACTGGCCACATGGAACAACGGCAAGCGCCAAGTCGTGCCGGCTGAGGAAATGGCTGGCACATGGCAATCGCTAGGCGTCGCAGCCGCCCAGAATAGCCATTTTCTACTCTGAATTCGAAATCGATCCGCAGATGTCGACCATTCTGTTCTGACAGCCTTGTTGAAGGGCAGGCCCCAGTCTATCCGTGGCCTGTACGGGATCTCGACCCACGCAAACTGAGCGTAGTCAACCCAGAGTATCCGTGCGCTGCCGTAAGTGGTCAGCGGGAATGCAGGGAACCGCAGCGCTGCTTGGTTTGATGAGGCTGACATTAAGAGTCTGCGAATCCCTGGCGGTTGGTGGTTGTCGAGGTCCATTCGGTGTGCGAAACAATGTGCGAACTGTGTCCGGATTCAGCTCGCTAGCGAGGTGAGCGTCTTTTTTCCGCGTTGCAACTCCAACTGACTTGCCTGACTCATGGTCGCAAACCCTATCGCCCTCGATTCTTCTGCAAGCGTGCTCGCATCTCCCATACGCCGTTTCGTTGCGACTTGCTGCTCAAAGCCTGAGTTCTCGCGGTTCGCGCTTGATGGCGGTCTTTCTCGAGCGTTCGGACGTTCTGAGTGTGGATGAGGTCAAATCACTTCGCCCGTTTCCCGGCTTGGCTGACTGACTTTCCGCAGGGGCATTACTGAGGTATCGAGGCCTCGAGGACCAAGAGATTCCGGCTACTATTACGTCGCCGGCTATTACACCTAGAGAAATCGCATGGATAAGCGTTTTTCGCGTGCCCGCCGCAGCCACCTTGAGCGGCTCGAAGAGCGGCTTGCACTTACGATAGAGTCTTCATTCTTTACTATTCTGCACGACGCGGAGCCTGAAGTCGCATCGCAACAAGGACTTGCGCGAGCCGACTTGGAGGCCCCCGACGTTTTAGTGCAATCTGCAGAGGAGCCGAAGCCGCCAGCGTTGGTCACGGCGAGCCTTTCGCCCCTCGACCAGCGGCCGTACTTCGAGTGGTCGGCTGGTCTGCCGGGTGTTTCTGGGGCGGCCGTTCAGCGTTACGAAGCGGTTGTGACCCGCTCAGGCGGCAACCCGGATGCTCTCGACGAGGTCGTGCGTCGCGGCGTCATCGATTCGATCGGCGGCGGCGCTGCGATGTTTGAGGAGGGATTTGGTGACGGGCAGTTCGACTTCTTTGTTCGTTCGATCGACGCGACCGGTGTGCGGAGCGAGTGGTCGGACGGGGTGGCTTTCGAGTCGCCGGAGAGCGACATCTCCTTACTGCCCTACTCGGCTAGCGCAGTCTTGGCGCCCTCGCCACAGGCGGCTGAGTCAGCTAGCCACCAGATCAACTTCGACTTTATTGAGCGTCTCGAAGGGGGAATTCTTCTCGATGCTTACGTCCCACTTCGTAATGGCGTGCCCGTTGGCCAGAGCGGCGTCACGATTGCTGCGGGGTTCGACCTGGGGCAGCACGATCAAGCCTTCCTGGACTCGACTGGCTGGCCTCAGGACCTGATTGACCGGCTTTCGCCTTACCTGGGGCTCAAGGGCGTTGATGCTCAGGTGTTCCTCTACGGCGACGCCGATCAGGGGCTGGCGGCGAACGAGCTCACGGTCTCGCAGGAAGAGGGAGAACTCATTGCGGAAGTTGTTCGCGAACGGAAAGCCGTTGAGATCATTGCCGCCTACGACGCAGCCTCGTCAGTGGCGTTTGCCGATTTGCCTGAGCCTGCCCAAACGGTGATCGCTTCGGTGGCGTTTCAGTACGGATCCAACCTGGCCAGCGCGACTCCCAATTTTTGGGGCTTCGTTACAACGCAAGACTACACCTCGGCAATCGCGGAACTCAACGACTTTAATGACCAGTTCAGCACACGCCGTGAGACCGAGGCTGATTATCTGGAAAGCGGCTTGGCCAGCCTTGGGTCGCCGACCTTAGAGTTTGGCCAGACGAGCCTAGTAGACCTGTATAACGAGGTCGCTAACAGCCCACTGATTCGGGACTTCTTCAACGCCACTCCGGACATCCCGTTCGAGTCGAGTGATCCAACGGAAGAGACCTTCCTCAGCCAAGTTGGTTCTGCGGTACTTGGCGTGCTGGACGAGGCGATCGTCATCGACGAGCGGGGCGCCGTTGTCAACTTTGGTGTTGGCGCCGCGGTTGATCTGGGAGTCGGCTTTGGCATCGGCGCCACTGTTGACAGCAAACGCCTGAGCGCCGCGGTGGGAGCCGGTTACAGCTTGTCGGCAAACCTATCGCCAGAGAACAACTTCGACCCGACCTGGACGCTTGCGCAATCCGCCAAGCTCGATCTGGGCGGCGGGGTGGCCGAAGCGTCGGCCGAGTTCTTCATTACCTTCGATGATCTCGACCCCAACCTCCCCGGCGACAGCGAGTTGGAGATTGGTTTTCAGCTTGCTGGTCAGCTCAACGAGACCAAGCTCATCGAGATCCTCACCGAAATCAATGAGCTGCTTGACACGGAGTTTTCCGTCAATGTTGACTTCCAGGACCCTTCGGTAACGCACACGCTACAGATCAAGCTTTCGACCAAAATGCGGGTCGATACCTTCCTGAGTCCGCAGTTCGTGAACCGTTCCTCGAGCTTCGCTGCCGGGTTGGCTCACTTCATGGCCGACGTGCCGAGTTCTTTTCTCGTGCCCCCTGTCTTGCGGGCGGCGATCGACGTTTTCTCGGCCGACTCGCCGCTCGGTTTGGTTGTTAAGCAAGGGTTCGCTGGCAAGCTGCAGCCGGAGATTTCGTTCGCGTCGGGCGTGAAGACCGGCTTTGAATTCGGCGCTGGTGGGGCAGTTGGCCTAGGCGCCAAGATCGGCGTCAGTGTCACGGCCGGTGCCTCGGTGCAGACCGACTTGGTCGGAACCACCCTCTACAAACCGGAACTGACGGTCATCGGTCCCGAGTCTCAGGGTCTCGACGCCCAGGCTCCGCACGAGTTGCCGAGCACCCTGCGTATGCGGGAGTCAGACGACAAGGGGCAATTCAACAACGACGCGGTGACGCGGGACACGCGGCCCCTCTTTCAGTGGCAAGCGGCGGAAATACCAGGCAACCGAGCCGTAAACCGGTTCGAGTACTACGTCGCAACCGAGTTCGAGGAGCAAGGCCGATTCGAAGGGGGCATTACCACTCCAAACCGCAACGGGTTGGTGAAGGCTCAGCCTCGCTCGGTTCGAGACACTCCCGACGGCGACTACTACCTGTGGGTCCGCCGAGACTACGAAGGCGCCCCATGGGTGGGCGGATACAAGTACACGATCGATACCGAAGCGCCAGCGGCCGTCGGCTCGCTCACTGTCGATGCAATCACGCCCGACACAACGCCGAACTTCAGCTGGGCGGCGGTTTCGGATGCGGTACGCTACGAAGTGGACTTCAACGGCCCGCTGCTGTTTGACCAGACCGAGTTTTACGTCGACGGGACTCAACTCACGGAAGCCGATTTTGCGAGTGTCGGACCACTCGTATCAGATCTAGATCGTCAGAGCGGTGTCTGGGAGTTTACGGTTCGGGCCGAAGACCTAGCGGGCAACCAAGCGGTCGCGGCCGCACCGAGCATCTTTCGATTCCGACCGGGAGGTGTGTCGACCGGTTCTGCGCAGGTAAATGCCAACCTCGTGCGCCCGGCGACGCTTGGTCCGACCAATGCCCCAAGCATTGATGTGGCTTTGGAGCGGATTTTCGCTCCGCGCGAGTTGCGAACTTCGATCGAGCGTGACATCCCCACGTGGGTGGTGATCCACGGTATTGATGATTCCTCGTCATCGATGCGGCGCCTCGCGGAGGAGATCGCCGAGAATCAACCTGGTTCGCAGGTGCTTGTTCTGGACTGGGCAGACGGGGCGTTCGACAACGTTTCCGGCTCCGGCAACCACGCTTCCTTATGGATTCCGTCGGTAGCGCAGTGGGCCGCCCAAGAGCTAGCCAATCTGGGACTCTCGTCGGACGATCTGTTTCTCGTGGGCGATGGCTGGGGCAGCCAGCTTGCGTGGGCGATCGCCAACCAAACCCCCGGCGGCGTTCGGGGGCTAGTGGCCCTCGACCCCGGGGCCGAGCCGCTGACACTCGACCACTTTGATTCCGACCCGGTTAACTTCGCCGCTGTCTCAGCCCTGTCGTGGTCGTTCTACGGCGATGGCAACAGGAGTTCGGCAACACGGTCCGGCACGGCGGACGAGTCTTTCGAGTTTGATTATCAGGCGGGGGCATTCGAACTCGTCAGCGACGCCACCAAGCATGTCGCCCCGCGGCTCTTGTTCACAACCTTGATCGACGACACCAATGCGGATGCTTCTCATGAGCTGTCGAGGCTGTTTGCGCTCGACCGGCTTGTGGCCGGCGAGCGCGGACCTTGGCGGGCGGATACGGTCAGCGGCGGCACGTTCATTGGCGAGCGCGTCTTCGAGGGCAAGTTCACCCTCAACCGCGATGGTAATGTCGGTGGCTGGGGAGATTCATACAACGAAATCGTCTCTCTGAGCTACGTCGACGATGCGACGGGCGATGACGTTGAGGTCGACCCCGAGAAGCATGGCCCTATCGCGCGGATTATTGAAACCAACGGCGATGCGAGCGATCTAAGGCTCGACTTGGCCGGCGTGCTGGGCGAGCCGCAGGCGCTCGGCGGCTTCAACATCAGTAACATTGACGGCGATGAGCCGCTTGAAGTTACCGGGCTGTCAATCGGTGGAGACTTCTCACGGTTTGAGGTCTTCATCGTGAACGATGGCCAGCTCTACACCCAAGAGATCGCCAGCCTTACCGATTCGACCGGTCGGTTCATCGACTCGTTCTTTATCCCGGCCGGGCGAGTGGCTCGGATTACCGTTGGGCTCAAGAATGATAGCGTCGGGGAGCACGACGCCACCTTCAATTTCAGCCACAACGGCGGCGGCGACCGAAGCCCCGTCTCGGTGCAACTCATCGGCGGAGTTGCCGAGCCGGCCGGCGAACGGTCTGCTGCGTTCTTTGACGAGAACGGCGTAGCGGCGTCGACGATCGTGTTCCCCGGCGCCCCCGTAGGTCAGGTTGGCGGCACCCGGACAGCGACGTTCCGGAACACTGGCCAAAAGACCGTGACGATCGAGTCGATCGACATCGTCGGCGAGCATGTCGGCGATTACCGGTCGGTGTTTGACATCCAGCCCGGCACGGTGCTTCTCCCAGGAGGATCGTTGCCGCTGAACGTGCAGTTCACGCCGACGGCGACCGGCGATCGGACAGCGCAACTTGTCGTCAGCCACAATGCGGGTGAAGGCGTGTCGGTGGTGACGCTCTCCACTGTTGCCGCCCCCGCCCCAGCGCCCGCTGGCGATCAGCCGACGACGGATGCGGCTTGGAACCCTGCGTTGGACCGGTTCGACGTTACGGTCCGCGAGGGTGATGTCATCGCCATTGACCTGGCGCAAAGCGTTGCCACGCAAGAGACCTTCCGGGCAAGCGGTGACTGGAGCTTTGCTGGAAACTTGCTCGGCGACTTCCGTGACGCGTCGGGCGCGCTCATCAGCGAGAATTCGACCAGCACGCTGCCCGGCTCAACGGTTTACTTCGCCCCGCGACCGAACACCGTCAACGCCGCCGCAGTCGGGGAAGACCAGTACGTCACTTCGGTGACGTTCATCGATTCTTCGAGTACTGAACGCACCGTCCGCATTACCGTCGTCCCGGACGCCATCAGCACGGGGGGCGTGCACTCGGTAGCCGCGGGTACGGCAGTTCTCGTCAACGATGCGACCGGCATTAGCAGCTACGACATTGACTATCGTGACGACCCCGACGGGGATGGGAAAGACGATAGCAGCTCAGGCGTCGACCGCGACGGTTTTGAAGTGGCGACGCTCCGAGTTCAGCAACGGTTGCGGTACCTTGGATTCCTGGGGACCGACGCCGAGCCTCTCGCGGTCGACGGGCGTGCGGGGAAAAAGACCTTCCATGCCGTGGCGGTGTTTAATTCGGCCGCCGCCGGAGATCAGCAGGTCTACACCAGTCCTGAGTACCGCCTTCGGGAAGACTGGCGCGACGCGAACGGCAACGGCACGATCACACGGAGCGAGAATCGGTCGACCCTCAGCTACGCTCTGTCCAAAGGCTGGGGACCCGCAAACAAGTACCTGACGCAGCTCAACACCGTCATCAACAAGGACTACGCTCCGCGTTGGGTAGAGCTTGAGCCGAAGGGCCAGTTCTTCTTCCGATCGATTGCGGCCGGCGATGCCAGCGACCAACCGGAACGGTGGGGCGCCAGCTACGCGCAACTTCTCCTCGACGCCCTCGCGGAAGAAACAGACGGCCAAGCCTTTGAGACCGGACGGTTCCAAAATATGGGGTCGTCTTTGCAGCCCGGTGGGGAAACGCCATTCCACGGCGGACACGAGTCGGGCAGCGGCTTTGACATCAACATTAATGGCGCGAATGACAGTGGATCAACACCATTCTTCCACACGCGTTCGATCGGCGGTCAACTCTATGTCGCCAAGCCGGACGCAGACGGCCCCGATGACGTTCTCGTGCGCAAAGACGGCGGTGGCTGGGAATACCAACCGGTTCCGGAACCGGGAGACGCCCGAACCACATTCTTGCAGCGCGCCGTCCGACGCGAGGAAGTGCAAGAACTGAGGTCGAGCCCGGCGGACCTGGACTCGGTTCTCCTCTCTGAGTACCTCTACGACGCCAGCGGCTACAGCAGCAACGACGTCGAACGGATTCTCCGGGCGTTGTCCAAGTATGCCGAGGAACCGGTTCGCGATGCCCAGGGCAATGCGGTAGCCATTGTCGACAAGATTTGGTTCAACGACCCGCTGTTCTTCGCCGCGGTCCCCGGCGGGGGTGAGTTCACTCAGATCGCCGGAGACACAGACCGCGTGCGGCAGCGAACACCGCTGACTGCTGTTGAGCCGCTGTCGTACCACAACGGCCACATCCATGTTCAACTGAAGACGGTTGACCCAGCGGATTACCCCCTCGCGGCTCCCGCCCAGACTAATGGCGGCAGTTCGTCAGGCTCGGGCGACGACGGGCAGGCTCTACTGCCGCAGGCGCTCACAGCGGGCGCTTCGGAGCGGTTGCTCTCTTCCGAAGAGCGGGCCGCTCTGAGTCAAGGCCTTCATGGTCTTGTGCCAACGGTTGTCGATTCATTCGTAGAAGCGGCGCCGACCAACACCGCACTCCAGTTCTTGGCGATCGCGAACGGTGACAACACGCCCGTGCTGCTGAGCGATCTGTACGGCGGCATGCAAGAAGCGCTCGACGAAACCCTGGTTCACTCGCTTACCGATTACCTCGACAGTTCCCACCCGGTAACGGCAGAGGGGTTAATTCGCGAGACCATCGTCGCGGAGTACGGCGGCGATACGCCCCGCCACGACGGACAGGAGAGCGAGCAAGACCCGGACGTCGCGGAAGGAACAACACTGCCAGCGGATCAATTTGGCCTCGGGTTATTCAGCGCCCCCGAGGTTCAGTTTTCCGGCACGGAGATTGTCTTCTCGACCGACTTTGAGACATCTCGAACCGACGAGTTTCAATGGGCGCTGGGTGAGGACGCGACGGCGTTTGGCTTTCAGGTCGGCGCCGATGTTACCGCAAGCTTGATCACGTCGCTGAGCGTTTCTCTGGAGTACGGGCTTGACCTTTCAAGTGGAACCCCGGAGTTCTTCTTCCGCTTCGATGATCCGGTGGTTGGCTCGGTCCGCACGCTGGTTGATGGCGCCGACCTCGGGTTCAAGATCGGGGACGTGGGCCTCGGTGTGGAAGAGGGCACAGCCAACCTGAACGCTCAGATCGCGGTCGACTTTGGCGACAGCGAGTTCCGCTTGGGTCAGAGCCCGTCGATTTCTCTAAGCGGCTTGGGCGTCGACGTGAGCGGCAGCTTCGATATGACGCTGCCACTGGCGCTCACGATCGGTAGCTACTCTCTGCCGGTCCTACCGGTGGTGAGTATCTCTGTCCCCGACTTGTTCGATGACCCCGACATCCAGTTCTCGGTTACCGAAGCCGACGCGGTTGGGCCGTTTGCCGGCATCACCAACGAAGGCTTGTTGTCCGTCCTCAATCAAACGGCGGGCTGGCTCGGCAGCCTCAGCAGCCGCGTCTTGGGCGTAGACGTGGCGTTGCTAGGCGAAGGGCTGCTTGATGAGTACGCCCATCTTGGCACGGTCATCAACAGTTTCTTACTGCCGGCAGTCCAGGACGCGGAGGGCAATCCAACCTTCGGAACGATCCAAGAGCTTGAGCAGATTCTTGAGGAGAAAGTCAGCGGACTCGAACTAGGATTCGACGTCGACCGCCAAGCCGTCACACTTAGCTTCTCGGCGGAGGATCGTACGTCGCTGTTCGAAACCGACCTCGACCTGGATGTCAGCCTTGGCGAATTCGCCGAGTTGAGCACGGGCACAAAGCTCTCTGTCACGGCCGGGTATGACTTAGACCTTGGTCTAGCATTGGAGCTACGCGAGTCGGAGGCTTCGATCGTTGGTGACCGCCCGCTGCCGAGTAATGGGCGACTGACAAACAACGCTGTCCTCCGCATTCAGGCGAATGGAATCGATCCGCTAACGATCACCGTTAATCGCGACACGAGCAATGGCTCTCCGCAAGACCTCATCGACGACATCAACGCGGCGATTGTAGCCGCCGGTGTTACGGGCGTCGTCGCGAGCCTGACCGATGAGAACCACTTGAAGCTTACCGCCCCGCGAACGTTTAGCGTGGCGTTCCTGGCGGTCGACAGCATCCCAAGCAACAACTCCGCGCAAACCGTGCTGGGACTAGCCAACGGTCAGTTTGCTCGCGAGGACGCGATTGACCGCACGTGGATCGACAGCGCATCGGCCAGCGCCGACTTGTTGCTCGCCGCCAATCCAATCGAAGCCACGGCACGAGTTGGTCGCGCCGCTATTGAGGTAGTCGACGGTTTCGCAGAAGCAAA
Organism: Lacipirellulaceae bacterium; assembly: GCA_965263315.1. Taxonomy (GTDB): domain Bacteria; phylum Planctomycetota; class Planctomycetia; order Pirellulales; family Lacipirellulaceae; genus JBCCQL01. The sequence continues at coordinate 965,045 of CBDHGZ010000004.1, forward strand.
TATCAGCGTCGCCGCGGAAGTCTTGAACCCACAATCAGGCCTCACCGAACCCGTCCGTCTTTCTACGCTCATCGACAGTCTGATTAGCGAAGGCTTCGACGCGGTTTCGAGCATCACCCTTGGCGGCATGGCCGAGCTCGATCTGAGCAATGTTCGCACCGTCGGTTCCGAATTGCCCGTGCCAGGCATCCCCGGAGCGAACTTTAAGTGGGACGACATTTTCCAGCCGCTTGACGTTGTCGCCACCTACAACGGCGACTTCGATCTGCTTCTCGCGGCAAGGTTCATCGCCCTAGAGAACGTGCTGAGCCTCTTGCGTGACGTAAGCAGCTGGCTGAAGGATGTCGAGTCTTCGCCGGCCTTGAGCACGCCACTGCCGGTGCTCAACAAGTCCGTGAGCGAGGTCATCCGGTTGTCGCAGACGGTGGACGATCTGGTCAATCGGTTGGTTGAGGTTGGGCCCGAGTCGCTGCAAGACATCAGTTTGGTGATCCGTGAGTTCGTCGAGGAGGTAACGGGGGCGGTCGCGGACTTCGACCCGCTAAAACTGGAAGGCCCCGACCTGAAGTTCGACCTCAACTGGCTCGCCCAAGTCAGTGAGCAGGGTGCCGTTGCGCTGCAGACAGACCTTGCGTCGATTGGGTTCAACGGCCAGGAGAGTGTGGTCGGCGCTGGCGCCGGGGCCCAGGTTGCGGTTGTCGGGCAGTCGGGCGTTGACGTCACCTTCGGGCTCGACCTAACGACGCCCACCGCTCCGGTTGCGTACATAGAAGACGACGCCCGTGTGTTCGCCGAGCTGTTCGTCGACGCCGATGATGTCGACGCTGATTTCAGTTTCGGGCCGCTCGGTGTCTTTATCGTGGACGGCACGGTCGACCTAAATAATGGCGTCGACGAAAACAACAACCCACTACCGGCTCGGATCGAGGTCGGGCTGAACGACGATCCGACCGACGGGCGCCACAACCTGATCGAAGCCGTTGGCCAACTGACGTTCGTTAGCGAAGGCAACGCCGAGGTGGTCCTGCCGACGTTCTTCCCGACTGCCAGCTCGCCGGTCAACGGCAACCCCGAAGACAACGGCTCGAACAACATTATCTTCCGCGTCGGCGACCTCGGTGACGTGCTCGGCTCAACGACGCTCTCGGCGCCGCCGCTCGATTCGTTTCTCGACAACATCGATTTCGACTTTGATCTCAGTGCGCTGACTGGCGACTGGAATGCTTTGCTGCTGCTCCTAGAGGATGCTCTCGACGGCGAACTGTTCGGGATCAACCTTCCGCTGATCGGCGACGAGCTCCGCGAAGCGGGCAACTTCATTCGATCGTTCCGCGAGGCGGGCGAGACTGAACTTGGCAACCTCTCCGTCTATTCGCTCGCGGCCGTTCGCACCGCCTTCTACCAGGCGCTCGGCCCCGACGGGGCCAACGTAATCCTCGACCGCCAAGACGACGACGATGAGATCGTCACGATCGACGACTTCGAAGTCGTGGTCACAGATGACAACAACGATGGCAAGACCGACGCCGTCCAGTTCGATGTGATGCTCGGTCAGGAGAATGCTCTGGTCGACCACGAGGTCGACTTCGACCTGGGCCTTGAGGGCATCGGCCTTGAGGTTGATGGCAAAGTCCAGGTCGACACCGGCTGGCAGTTTGATTTCGGCTTTGGCATCTCCAAGCAGCACGGCGTCTACATCGACACCACGGCCGGCGGAGAGAACCCCGAGATCACCGTCGGTCTTACCGCGGATATCCCTGGTCTCGCGGCAACGGGACAACTCGGCTTCTTGCAGGCCGAAATACGGGACGACTCGGATGACCCCACCAGCTTTACCGCCGGCATGTCGGTTGACCTGATCGACTTCAACGATGACGGTCGACTGACGCTTAGCGAGCTGCGCTCGGGCGGGCTCAGTGGGCTTGATCAGGCAACCGACTTTGAGATATCGGCAGTGCTCGATGCGAATCTAGAGATCGAGACCGGCACGACGGTCGAAGTGCTGCCCTCATTCCAAGTCGACCTCAACATCGACTGGGTATTCGAGGCCTTCGCTGACGCCACGCCAGGCGGAGACGACAGCGAGGACAGCCGCGGTCTGCTGCCAGAGATCAGCTTCAGCAATGTTCGATTGAATCTCGGCAGTTTCATCAGCGGCGTGCTGAATCCGGCTGTTGGGCACATCGACGGCGTGCTCGAGCAGATCCGTCCGGCCATCGATTTGTTAACCACCCCTGTCCCGGTGATCTCTGACTTGGGTGAAGACCTGACGATTATCGACTTGGCGAGAATCTACGGCTTCGAACGGACCGCCGACTTCCTTGATGCGGCTGTTACCTTTTTCCAGATCGCTGACGCGTTGCCATCGGGCGACGGTCAAGACGTTTACCTTGACCTAGGGTCGTTTACGCTTGCCGGCTTCGATGCGCGTCCCGACGAAGAAAACAGCGGCGAGGCAGAAGTGCCACAGCCCCAAGAAATCGACGAGCCTACCACCGAGCCGATCGAGCAAGCGAAACAGAACTCGGGTCCGCTAGCCGGTATCCTCAACAGCCTGGAGAACCTAACCGGCGGCGCGGTGCAGTTCCCGATTCTTGAAACTCCTCAGAGCGCTTTCTTATTCCTGCTGGGGCAAGATGTCGACTTGGTGCTGTACGACATGCCGGCCGCGGAGTTGGAATTCGAGGCGACGACCAATCCGTTCTACGTCTTCGGGCCGGTTTATGTGCAGTTCGGAGCGAGTGTGGGGGCCGGCATTGACTTGGCCTTCGGCTACGACACTCGTGGCATCCGTCAGTTCCAAGAGTCGGGCGATATCGGAGACATTTTCAACGGCCTCTTCGTTGACGAGCGAGACACCTCCGGCCGCGACGACCCTGAAGCGTTTATCACCGGCGCTCTGGAAGCGAAGGCCGCCGTCGGCATCCCCGTCATCGCCAGCGTCGGCGTTGAGGGGGGCGTCGAACTGACTATAGGGGCTGACCTGGTGGACCCGAACCGCGACGGCAAAGTCTACCTCGACGAGGCGGGGGACCAACTCGACGAGCACGGGTTCGCTTGTCTGTTTGACGTTGGGGGCCTGCTCGAGGCCTTCCTTGAAATTGAAGTCGAGACCTTTGGACTCACAACGGAAATCGAGATCGCCCGAACAACGTTGGCCGACTTTACGCTCCATTCGTGCAGCACGAACGACGTGGTAAACGACCGCTTCGAAAACAACAACACGCAGAGTCGCGCCGCGTTCCTTGGCAACGGCCCAGGGATCAACGTTACGGGAACCTCAATCAGCTCGGCGAATGACCAAGACTGGTACCGGTTCGATGTGCACCGCGCCGACACGCTCGACGTGCGCGTCAACGCGGCATCGGGGCTTGCGACCGAGATGCTCATCCTAGACAGCGAAGGCAACGAGGTAGCGACAACCAGCCGAGCGTCCGGCAGTTCCACCGCCACGATCGACGTAGAGCCGGGCACCTACTTTGTGCAGGTCCGCGGCGATGGCGCGACGGGTACATACGACTTGTTCGTCACGCCGGCCGCATCGAGTGCTACGACGGTTTACTATGTCAACGCAACCGACGCCGGCGCGCCAAGCGAGAACAGCTACTACACGCTTGCACAAGGTTCGTCGACAAATACAGGCCTGAGCCCAACGAGCCCGCTGCACTCCGTTCAGGCGGTGCTCAACGGCTACGACGTTGGCCCCGACGACGTGATTGTTGTCGATTCAGGATCGTACAGCGGCGCCACGGTGATCAACGCCGCGGATGCTGGCGCCGCGATTTGGGGATCGCCCGGTGGTTCAGTGTTGGATTCAGCCGGCGCTACATTTACGCTTGACTCCGCCGACGGGGTGCTGCTGACCGATTTCGAGTTTGTCGGCTCCGGTGAAGGCGTCGTCGTTCAGGGGGGGAGTGCTGATTACAAGGTCATCGGCAACACCTTCACCGAGAAGACCGTCGCTGCCCGGGTCGTGTCGGATGTCGGTGGCGTGATTGCCGAGAACGATGTCCTTGGCGAGATGGCCAACACTGGCTTTATCCTTGAAGCGGGCGCCTCGACCGCGGTTTACGACAACGAACTCCGAGAACTGGCTCTCGGCATCTCGTCGGCCAGCCCGAATGTTGCCGTGTACGGCAACGACATCGCCGTTGCTGACCTCGGCCTACAGATCACCGGCGCCGGGGTGATCGGCCCGGTCACCAGCAGCCAGGCCAGCAACACGGTGCGGCTAGGTGGCATTGGCGCCACGGTAGAGGGCGATGGCCGACTCGTTGGAAACTCATTCTTTGAGCAGAAGAGCGGGGTCGTCGCGTCGGGCAACGCGGTGATCGAGCGGAACAATCTCTCGGACATCGAAACGATTGGCATCGACGCTAACGGCAACGTGATACTGCAGTCGAATCGCGTCGACGATACGCCAACGGCGGTCCGCACTGTCGGAATGGTCACGCTTATCGGCAACCGTCTGACCGACGCCGACACCGCCGTATTGGCGAACACGGGCGCCGCCGTCGACGGTCAAAACTACACGGACAACACGATTATCGACGCGGTCGTCGGCGTCGATTTCCAAGACGTCGGATCGATCGGCAACACGCAGTTCGCAAACAATGAGTTCAAGCGTGTCGGAACCGCGTTGCAAGGCGACGGCGTCACCAGCCTCACCAGCTTCACCTTCCGTGACAACGAGATTGAGGGCGGCCAGTTTGGTGTCCTGCTCCCCGATACGTCAACGACGACGGATTACCTGATTCAGGCGAACGATGTGCAGGCTGAGCAGTTCGGCCTCGACATCAACGGCACGCCAGAGTTCATCGAAAACATTGTGCGAGACTCCGCCGTTGGTGTCCGGGCGACATCTACCGTGGTCCTGGGTGGTCCCGATTGGGAAACGTACGAGCCAAATCTCATTTATGGCAACACGACCGGCGTTGATGGCGGCGGCGAGATTCGCTTCAACCGGATCTACGACAACTCGGTCGGACTGGCGACAATCGGCGGCGTCTCGGTTCACCACAACCTGGTCTATCGCAACACCGACACAGGCATTCTGGCAGACAGTACCCAGGGCTTGAGCGTCGTCAACAACACAATCGACGCCGCTCCCTCCGCCGACGGTGTACGGCTGGTAGGCGGCACGCGCGACGCGTTTCTGCGGAACAACATCTACTGGACCGAGGCGGGCGGCTATGGCTTGTACGTTGAGCCGTTCAGCCACTACGGCCTCGACAGTGACTACAACAATTACTTCGCCACCAACAGCGGCCGGCTGACGCACCTCAAGCAGGCGTACGACGACATTCTTGACTGGCGGATCGAGAGCCCCTACGACCAGCACTCGATCGGATTCACCGAACCCGACCCCAGTCTCGACAACCCGCTATTCCTCGACCGCGCTGGAGCCAACTACCGTCTCACTCCGCAGACATCGCCGTCGATTGATGCCGGTGATCCCTTGACCGGCGTTGGCGACGAGCCGGGTGTCAACGGTGGGCTGGTTAACCAAGGCGCTTACGGCGGCACGGCGCTGTCGGCGGCATCGCGATCGCGGTACGTCGAGATCGTCTACCCCGAGTTCTATACCGACGTTGAGATCAACGACGGCCAGGTGATCCAGTGGCGAGGCTACGACGAGTCGCAACCTGGTGGCGTGCTCTCGGGGACCGTCGACATCGACTTAACCCTGCCAGACGGAACCAAGGTCCTCGATCTCGGCACAGCGAATGCGGCGGACGGCCAGTTCGTTTGGAATGTCGACTCGGCGGACCTCACTCCTGACCTGACGCAGCGCTACCGGGTTCGGCTCTCGACGCTCGGCGCCAGCGACTCGACGCGCGAAGCGTTTACCATCGTGCCAGAGTCGACCGAGTTCTACGTCGACGATTACCTTAGCAACTCAGGCGACGTCTACACGCCTGGCGCCTTGGGCGACAACCGCAATACTGGCAAAACGGCAGATGCGCCGAAACGCTCCATCCACGCCATCTTCGACAACTACGACCTCGACCCGCTGGACGTGGTGTCGGTCGATGCCGGAGAGCACGTCTTCCTGCGGGGCTTATTGATTAGCGGTGTGCTTGGTGTTGGCGACGACGAGGGCGTGATTGTCCAAGGGCCGGCAGGCGTTGGTGAGCTAACCGTCTTTGACCGCTGGGACCCCAATCCCGACGAGAACACCGTCCGCTACGGCATCGAAGTCAACAACGGCGATTTTGTCACGCTCCGTGACCTCACTGTCATCGGCGGTTTCCACAACGCCTTTGTTCACACCGACAGCAACGACTTCACGGCCCAGGGCCTCACGCTCCGCGATGCCGGGAATCACGGCTTCGTGATCAGCTCGCCGAGCGTCAACAGCACGGCAGCCGATGTCACCGTTTCCGGCGCCGGCCTTGACGGGTTCTGGTCGAGCGCCCGAGGTCTGAGACTGACCGGGCTAGAGCTTTTCAACAACGCCGAGGACGGCCTAGAGCTTACCGACGCAGGCGGGGCGATCATCCAGTCCAGCGTCTCTCACAACAACGGTCAGGACGGCTTCGAGTTCGATAACAATAACTTTGCTACGCGAACGCTCTTTGGCGACTTCGACTTGACCGCTGGGCTCGGCAACACCGCGCACGGGAATGCGGCTGATGGAGTTAACGCACGAGACGGGGTCGATGTCGTCGGCAACGTGGCTTACGAGAATCGCGTCGGCATCCGTGCAAATGGCGGCGTGCTTGCCCAGCACAACGTTTCGCACGCGAACGAGTGGGGCTTCGTCGGTTTCTCAAGCGGAATCGTCCGCGAGAACCGCACCTACAACAACTCGGTAGCCGGCATCTACGGCAACCGCAACCCGTTGATCGAGGGCAACGTTATCTACAGCAGCCCCGATGGCATCCAGTTCCCGGACTTCGCGTTCAGTGGCTACACGAACAACACGGTCGTCGAAAACAACGTCATTTATGACATCGATAACCGCGGCTTCTACAGCGTGGAGTCACGGGCCATCCTCACGAACAATACGTTCTACATGCCCGAGGGCCGCGCGATTGTCATCGATCGGTCGTCGGCGAATGTGAAGCTTCGCAACAACATCTTCTCCGTCGGCGACGGTCCCGCGATAACCATTGACAGCGGATCGCAGAGCGGATTCGAGAGCGATTTTAACCTGTTCGATCTCTATGGAGGCAGTTCCATCGGCGTCTGGCAAGACGTCTCCCAACCCTCCTTGACGCAGTGGTCGGCGACCACGTTCCACGACCTGACGAGCATCGAAGCGAATGCGTTGTTCGTATCGCCCACCGGCACGGACGGAATCTTGGGTTACGAGGAGGGCGCTTCCGATGGCGCCGACGACGACTTCCACCTCCGCAGCGTCGCCGGGCGCCCAACCGGCTCCTTCGCGCCCATACTCGACCCGGTGAGCGGGCTGCCCCAGTTTGCTCCCTCGGTTGAAGTGTCCGACGCCGAGACGTCGGCAGCGATCGACCGCGGCGACGAGGCGACGCCATTCGGCAGCGAGCCGGACCCCAACGGTGGCTTTGTGAACATCGGCGCCTTCGGTGGAACTTCATTGGCTTCCAAGAGCCCCGAAGAGTACGTGCTGGTCATCAACCCCGATGGCTCGGAATCCTGGATCACGGAGCAGTCGTTCGAGATTGAATGGCGAAGCCGCTTATCGCCTAGTCGGGTGCGAGACGGCGACTACCGCGACATCGTCTCCGCCTCCTCCCCCGAGTTCTATCTGCACTTCAACGACCCGCTACAGCCCTTTGCGGACCACTCGGGCAACGGCTTGTCGCCCGACGTTTTCGGTAGTCCGGGACTCGCGTCGTCGGGCGCATTTGGTTTGGACCGGGCAGTCCAGCTTGATGGGACGGACGACTATCTGGATCTCCCCGATGGGTTCGCGGACCTCACGGCTGGATTCAGCTACAACGTTTGGGCCTACGCCGAAACGGTCGACAGCTGGTCTCGATACTTCGACTTTGGAAACGGCGCAGCCAGTGACAACATCGCTTTGGCGAGGGACGCCGGCTCCGACGATCTGCGGTTCTGGATCTTCCGTGGCTCGGGTTCGACCTCCGTGGTTGCCAGCGACGTGCTCAAGTTGAACGAATGGCAGATGATCACCGCAACCTACGACGGCGCCACGATGCGCATCTACGTCGATGGCCAGGAAGTCGCTTCAACAGCGTCGACGCCCCCGAATGTTATCCAGCGGACCCAGAACTATATCGGCCGAAGTAACTGGAACGACCCGTTCTATCAGGGGAGTTTTGACCAGTCCGAGTTTCACAACCGGGCCCTGACGCCGCAGGAGATTCAAGATCGCTTCAACGCTCGCCCTACCGACTCAGCAGACACGGTGGACATTGTCGCGGTCAACGAGGGCACAGGCGAAGAAGTTGTCGTCGCTGAAGACGTCGTTAATTCGGGTCAGTTTATCTGGGAGATCCCGGCCGACTTCCCAGCGTCTGAATCCTATCGGATTAAGGTCACCAGCAACGTTGACGGGACATTGTCAGATCTCAGCAACGACGTCTTCAGCATCAGCGAGGCGACCAACACGTACTACGTCAACATCGCCGATGACGCTGACTTCAGCGACAACGAGTACACCAACACCGCGGGTGACGACGCTAACGACGGCCTGACGGCGGCGACGCCGAAGGCGTCCATCCGCGCTATTCTTGATTCGTTCGATCTCGACCCGGGCGACACCATCCTGGTCGACACAGGGACCTACAACCTCGGCGCCAACATCCTGCTCTCGGAAGAAGACTCCGGCGTCACCATCCGCGGGCCGCAACAGGACGGCAATGCCGCGGTCATTGACCGTGGCAACACAAGCGGCGGCCAGTACGTGTTCGAGTTACTCGGGGGCCGATGATGTGACGATCGAGAACCTTACGTTACAGGGAGCCCACCGCGGTGTGTCCTCGGCTAGCGGTGGCGATGTAGACGGGTTTGCGTTCCGAAACAATGTAGTAACGGGTACCGCGGACCGCGCCGTTTATCTGATCGGCAGGTCGTTCCACTCGAACATCCTAATCGAAGACAACCTGTTTCATTCCATTGGGCGTGGCGTGCAGGTAGGTGGGGGGCGGGGACCGAATACGGATGTCGTTATCCGTAACAACATCTTCGAGAACGTCACGGTAGGCATTGAGGTGCGTGAAGCGCAAAGCACCCTGGTCGAGGCAAATCAGATCTTCCGCTCATCGGGCGGTCGCACCGGCACCGGCGTCTTTGCTGAAGGGGCCGTGACTGTCCGGAACAATACGATCAGCGGGGCGGACGACGGAATAGAGGCTTACTCATCGACGACTTTCGTGACTGGAAACACCGTTACCAACAACAACACCGGCATCTTCGCCACCGGCGGTTCGCTGATAGAAGCTAACCAGGCGTACGGCAACAACGATGGCATCCGGGCGCGTAGCGCCAGCGTTATCGACAACGAAGTCTACGACAACCTCCGTGGCATCAACGTAGGCGAACGGAACGAGGGGGGCGCCGTCGCCCGCGGCAATCGCGTCTACGGCAACTCGGAACGCGGTGTCTTCGCCGCGCGGAACTCGCTGGTCATCGATAACGTCATCTACTCGAACCCGATCGGCGTGGTGGCTGACGACAGTTGGTTTGATCAGGGCGACTTCAAGGGGCTTATCGCGAACAACCTGATCTTCGATTACACCGACGCCGGCGTTCTGATTGATGAGGCGAATTACGAAAACACGGAGGTCGAGAGGCCAAGGGTCCATAACAACACGTTCTACCAAGTGAGTGAGACGGCCGATGCGATCCGAGTCACCGCGGCCGCCCAGGACGTATCGATTGTCAACAACATCTTCAGCGTTCAGGCCGGCGCTGTCCTCGATATTGACCCGTCGATCGAACCGACTGTTGACTCGGACTTCAACCTCTTCGACGTTAGCCCGGGCGCCGGCTTCGCAAGGATCGGCGACGCCACGCTATCGAACCTTTCGCTGTGGTCGTCTGAGGTTGGGCAAGACACCAACAGTATCGAAGGCGATCCCCTTTTCACGAACGCTCTCGGACCTGATGGGCTGTTGGGCTACGCCGGCGACCCAGCCGTCGATGGCGGCCTCGACAACGATTTCCACGTACTCGTTGGTTCCCCGGCGATTGACGCGGGCGCTCTTGATTTTGCTTTCCGCAATGAGCCGGCGCCGAACGGATCGCGGATCAACGTTGGCGCCTACGGCAACACCAACGAGGCTGCGCTGTCGTCGAGTTCCAAGGGCGTACAGGTTATTCGGCCAAGCGGTCGATCGGCATTCCGTACGGGACAAGAGATCGACGTTGCCTGGAACACGATCGGGCTCAACGACGGGTTGTCGGATGCTTACCGCGATTCGGTCCTGGCGAAGAATCCACTGGCTTACCTGCGGCTGAATGAGGAGAGCGGGTCAACCGCCGCCGATCTGTCGGGCAACGACCGTGACGGTACCTACTTCGATTCGGTTTCTTTCGGTCAAGACGGCGTCTTAGGCAGGCAGGGTGACCCGGCCGCTTTCTTCGACGAGTCCGACGAGCATATCCGGATCGCAGACTTCGATATCCCCAACGATTTTTCGGTTTCGCTATGGTTCAACAACAGCGAAGCGGACGGGTCCGGCTATCAGTATCTGTATCAGCATGGGACTGGCAGCAATAACTACCTTTATGTTGCTCTCGGTGAGTCTTCCGTTAGTACCACTGCGGAACAAGATCGATTAGTTATCCGTCTGGTCGACGCTGCCGGTGTCGACCGCCGATTTGTGCTCGATGCCCCCGTCGTGGACGGAGAGTGGCACAACGTCGTTGTCAGCGTGGATACGGTTGATGGGGTCCGTATTTACCTCGATGGCCAGTTGAGCGCACAGAGCGACGGCTGGTCAGGTGACTTCGATCCAGGCACCGAGGTACACATCGGATCGCGGTCGGATCGTAACCATCGCCACTTCTACGGCGGACGCTTGGACGAATTCGCCATGTTCGGCCAAGGGGTCTCGCCTACGGAAGTCGAAGAGCTTTTCATTGCAGGGCTGCCTGACGACGACAGCCGCCTTGGGTTTGTCCGCAACCCCCTTTCGGTCGACTTGATCGACGCTGATACCGGTGCCGTGGCCGTGTCAATCGGAGGCGGACTTGTGGACAACGGGGGACTCAGTTGGACCATCCCAACCGACCTGGGCCTCGATGGGGTCTACCGAATCCGTGTTGCGTCCGAAGCGGACGCCGCCATCACAGGCGAGTCTGCAGAGTTTGGGATCAGCGGCGTTGGCGGTCGATCGTTCTATGTGAACCTCGCCGGCGACACCGACTTCTCCAATAACAGTTACACGACCGCAGCCGGTGACAACGCAAACGATGGCCTCGCGCCCGAGACCCCAGTCGCTTCTCTGCCCGTCCTGTTGTCCCGCTACGGCATGGGGCCAGGCGATGTGATCTTTGTGGACACGGGCGACTACGCCTTGCCCGATGCACTGGTGCTAACCGCCAGCCACGCCGGCGTGCGAATTACTGGTCCCACCGAGACAGGCAGGCACGCGGTGCTGTCCTTGACCAACGGGTCTACGGGCTCACGCGTCGTCGACCTTAAGAATGCCGACGGGGTCACCCTCGAGAACCTGACGCTGACTAATGGCGACTACGGTGTTATCGCGGAGAATGGAAGCGACAGCGACGGCGTAACGCTCCGAAACCTGACGATCAACAGCCTGCTCGCCAGCAACCCGGGCGCGGCGATCTTCTTCGACTCGAGCAACGACAACGCCACGGTTACCAACAGTCAAATCGACGCCGCGACCGATGGGGTTGTTGTGCTAACCGACGCAGCGACGATTACTCACAACACGATCTCCGCGGGCACGGGGGATGCGGTCCGGGTAGTTGGTCACCGCGCTACGGTATCGGACAACACGATCGATAGAGCAGGTGGTTTTGGAGTGTCGGTCCATAGCGCTTGGGACCGGGATGGCTCGATTGTTTCGGACAACGTCGTTTCTGCGGCTAGGACGGGCATCGGCGTCTACGGCGAAGTCCTGGTAACGGGCAACCGGATCGAGAACAACGTCTTTGGCATCGAAGGCTGGCGGGCAACCGTTCAGGGCAACGAGCTCATCAACAACCCTGTTGGCATCCAAGGAACGGATCGCACCAGCATCCGGGTGCTGGATAACCGGATCGCCTCCAGCAACATCGCTGCCGTGAGCGTCGGCCGCAACTCGGAGGTGATTGGCAACAGCATCTATAGTAGCGAGACAGGGGTTCAGACCCTGCCCGGATTCTTCGGGGAGGTCCGCAACAACCTGATCTATAGCAACGACCTTGCGGCAATTGAAGTGAAAGGCGGGGGCAGCGGGGACATTGATTACCGTGTGTTCGAGCGGGACTTCTTCCGTGGAAGCATCACGTCCATCGACACCATGACGCCGGTGGCGACCGGCAGCATCGACGAAGGGCTCGACCTGTCGGTACAGACCCGCGCGCGGGATGTCGCGCTCTCATACACCGCGTCGATCGAGGTCCCAACTACGGGCGAGTGGACCTTCCACCTCCTTAGCAACGACGGCTCGCGGCTTTACCTCGATGGCTCGCAGCTTATCTTGAACGACGGCGTACTCAATTCGCTGACGGAGAGATCGGCGACCCTCTATCTGGAGGCCGGCAGGCACGACTTCCAGGTGGATGTCTTCAACGACAACTCGAACAGCGGCCCCGAGTTGCGTGTCGAATGGGAAGGGCCCGGCCTCGAGCGCGAGGTCATCGCCCTCGAGGCCTACGCAGCGAGCTTCGGGGAGGTTGCGCGGTTCACAAACAACACCATTCTCCACAGCGGTGACGCGGCGGTGCGGGTCGTCGACGCGACCGAGCACGCCCTGTTCGAGAACAATATCATCACTGCGGAAAGCGGCGTTGGGTACGCGGTGGCCGACGATAGCCAGAACGGATTTGAGAGTGACTACAACACAATCGTCGGCCGTGTTGCGGACTGGGGAGGCGTAGCAGTAGAAACCCTCACAGGATGGACTCAGGGGCTCGGCTTCGATCGCCACAGTTCTAATGCTGAGCCGCTGTTCGTTGATAATGACGGGGCAGACAACCGCTTGGGGGCGGGCCTTTCGGATGAGCCGCAGTTGGCACAAGGGCGACTGGACTACAGAGTTTTTAATGGCGCTTTCAGCTCTGTTAATGAGTTTGCGGATCAAACTGTGTCAGACCTGCTCGGGGTCTCCGATACGGGTTTTGACATCGGCCTGAGCCTGCGGAGCGATAACTTCGGGATCGTTTTCGAGGGCTTCGTCGAAGTCCCCGCCGACGGTGAGTGGACCTTCAGCACAACCAGCGATGACGGGTCGGTCCTGTGGATCAATGGCGAGCTGGTTGTCAATAACGACGGCCTGCATGGCACGCGTACAGTCTCTGGCACAACGACACTCACGGCCGGAGTCCATGAGATACGCGTCGCCTACTTCGAAGCCGGCGGCGGCGAGAACCTCAGCGTGCGGTGGGCAGGCCCTGGGGTCAGCAACTCGATCATCCCTCTTTCTTCCCTCTTCCGTAACGAGCGCGGCGTCGTCGACGGGGGCGAGGACGACGACTTCCGAGTGCTTGCAGGCTCGCCGACGATCGACGCCGGCTCTCCTGCCTCGCCACTGGGCTCCGAACCGACGCCCAATGGCGGTGTGATCAATCGCGGCGCGTTCGGCGGCACGATCAACGCCGCAACCAGCGCCGATGCGACGCTTCGCGTGCTTTCGCCGAACGCCTACGAGCTGGTTCAAGTCGCCGCCGGGCTGCCGGTCGAGTGGGTATCTACTGGCACGAGCGGGCCGATTGATATCGAGCTGATTGATCACAGCACGGGCGGCGTTGTGGCGACAATCGCCACCGCTGCTGTGGACACGGGCTCATTCGACTACACGATCGACCCGGTCCTCGCAGGCGAGAATGCTTACCGCGTCAGGGTGACGTCGACCGCTACGGGGCTCAGCGACGAGTCGGATCGACCGTTCAAGATTGTTCCCGAGACGAACGCCTACTACGTAAACGTCCCGAATGACACCAACCTCGGAAACAATGAGTACACCACCGCCGCGGGCAGCAACTTCAACACCGGTACATCGCCCGATGCTCCTCTAGCAAGCCTCGCGAAACTGCTTCAAGCCTACACGCTTGCGCCGGGGGATGTGGTCTACGTCGACAGCGGGACCTACTCGCTGCTGCAGACCGCGCGGCTGGATAGTCGCCACCACGGCGTGACCGTCCAAGGGCCGGTGCAAACGGGCAACGCGGCAGTGCTTGACCGTGGCAACACGACTGCTGGGAAGTGGGGCATTGAATTCGCCGGGGCGGACGGCGTCACGCTGGCTTCGTTGGGAGTCACGAACGCACTGATCGGCGTGTACGCCGCTGATAACGCCGACAGCGACGACTTGGTGCTAACAGGGCTGCACCTGGTCGGCAACGGTGAAGTGGGGCTTGAGTCGGCCGGCGCTTGGATCGGGGAGGGCAACGACCGCGCTATCGTTGAGGACGGCCGCATGGAAGACAACACAGGTTCGGCGGTCTACTTCGGCGGCGAGGATGGCCAGGCGTTGCGTAACGAGGTCTCTGGCGTCCATGAGCGGGGCGTGTCGATTGCGTCCACCGCCTCTAATGCGGTCCTTAGGGACAATAATATCTCCGGCGTCTCGTCGAGCGGCATCCACCTGCCTTCGGGCACGTCGGGGCACGACGTACGCGACAACACCATCTCGGCTCTGGCCGGCGAGTACGGAATTTTCTCTCAGGCCGACACGACGGTCCTGGTTGGAAACACAGTAACCGGCGGGACGGTCGCCGGCATCTTTGCCGAGAGCCTCTCACAGGACGGCGCCGTGCTGATCGATTCAAATACGGTCACTCAGGCAGAGATTGGCATCGATGCCCGCAACCGTGTCACGGTCTCTAGCAACACCGTCACGGAAAGCACGACAGGCATCAAAGGCGACTCGACCGTTGAACCGCTGCTGATTTCCGATAACGACGTCGCGCTCGGCGGCACGGGCATACTCGTTGGCCAGGGCTTCCGTATGAGCCGTTCGTCGAACGATAACTCGTCGATTACGGTCAGCGGCAATCGGGTCTACGCCAATACAGCGGTAGGCATCCAAGCGACGCAGCTCGCCGAGGTGGCCGGCAACCGTGTCTACTCGAACCAGACCGGCATCCAAACCTTCCTAGCACACACGCAGTTCCAAGGCCGGATCGTCAACAACTTTGTCTACGATAACACCGACTTTGGAATCGTCGTCCAGCAGGCCCGCTTGCTTGATCAGAAGCCCCAGGTGCTTCATAACACGGTTTATCAGATCGCCGGTGATGCGGTGCGGCTCCAGGACGACGCCCGGAACGTCGTTCTGGCGAGCAACCTGTTGTGGGTCGAAGCCGGCTTCAATCTCAACGCATTGCCTGGCAATACCACGGACTTTATTTCTGACCGCAACTTGTTCTTCCAGGGAGAGGACCCGAACGCCCGTGCGGTGTCGTACAACGGTTCTGTGTACGACGTTCTCGCCGATTGGAAGTCCGCAGGGATAGGCGACGCGAACTCGGTAGAGGGCGATCCGCTCTTCGCGGACCTGGACGGCGCCGACAACGTGCTCGGCTATTCGACCGCTGGTGCCGGCGAAGACGGGGGCCCCGACGACAACCCCTTCCTGACGATCGGTTCCCCGGCGATCGATGCGGCCGACACACGCTACGACGTGCCGCTCGACCACGACGGCATCAGCCGACTGGATGACCCTGGCACGCCAGACACCGGCAACTTGCTCTACCGGGCCACGACCGCAGAACCCTCCACCGGCGCCTTCCGCCCGACTTACTTCGGCGTCGCCCAGGAGTGGCAAGCCGACGACGAGGCCTGGGAACTGGTCTTTGCAAATGGCTTCGAATTCACATTCTTTGGCGTTGCCTACGACCGCGTGATGGTTTCATCGAATGGACTCCTGCAGTTCGGTTCGGCGGCCGATGCTTCTTCAGCGAGCAACTCCGCGTCGGCACTCGACACGCGGCCGCGGATCGCGGCCCTGTGGGACGACCTGACAACGGCGGGCCCGAATGACGACATCTACGTCGATACCAGCCTTGCTGATCGCGTCGCTATCCGGTGGGACGCAACGAACAAGGCAGACGGATCGCGGGCGAATGCAACCGTGGTGTTGTTCGACGACGGCCGTATCGAGTTCGGCTACGGACCTGGGAACAAGAACCTGACGCCGACGGTCGGTCTGAGCAACGGTCTTGGCCAGGGACCTGTCCTGCTGAGCTACGATGGCGCCACCGACCTCAACCGAGCCCAACCCGTCTCGCTCGTTCCGCAAGAGGCGAACATCACGAGCCAGTGGGCGACTTCCGTTCGCGACTTCAGCTCGCAGTTCGGATCGACGAGCTTTGCCGCCCACCAAGTGCTGGGCCCTGCGGATACCTTCAGCTACCGATCGCTTGCAACAGCCTGGGCGGCAGGCAGCCCGAATGACCCGACCGAGTTCCTTGAGGTCGGTTTCGATTTGCCTGTCTACGCCAATGGCGTGACGATTCGAGAAAACTTTAGCAACGGTTTTGTTCGACAGGTCGATGTGGTTGACCTGGATGGCGTCCGCCACACCGTTTGGACCGGGCAAGACCCGAGCCAGCCCGGCTCGGTGGTCGACTTCCGTGTTGACTTCGTGCAAACGGACTTCTTGGTAAACGGTGTCTACGTCTTGATCGACGGGCAGCATTCGACTGGCTACGAAGAAGTCGACGCGATTCAGTTGCACGGAGTGGTGGGCGTTGATGAAGCAACCGCATTGACGGAAACAACGCCCACAGCCGCCCTTGGCCAGTGGGCTTCGACAGTGATCGGCTTCAGCTCGGAATTCAGCTCACCGTCCTTCTCCGCTGACCAGACACTAGGCTTGCCGAACACCTTCACTTACGGATCGGTCGGCACCGCGTGGGCCCCGCGGACGGCCAATGAAGAGACCGAGTTCCTGGAGCTCGGTTTTGCACAGCCGATTTACGCAAACGGGGTCACGGTCCGTGAAAACCAGGGCAATGGTTTTGTCGCGCAAATCGATGTGCTCGACCTTAACGGCGACTGGCACACCGTTTGGGCCGGCGAAGACGACAGTCCCCAAACACAGGTCGTCGACTTTCGGGCTGACTTCGCGCAGACGGATTTCTTGGTCAATGGAGTCCGCATCGTTATCGACGGCCAACACTCGACTACCTTCGAGGAGGTCGACGCCGTCCGCCTCCACGGCGTCTTGCCGGTATCGGCTGCGGCAAGCAATGAAGAGATTGTCGGTTACGCAGAGACACCGTTTTCAGAGACGCTGCACTACCCGACGATCTTCGGCGATCCCCTCGGTCTACGGGGCGACAACGTCTCACAGCTCTATCTCCTGCCCGCTGGGTTCAGCTTCCCGTTCTACGGTGAAAATCGGACCAGCGTGCACGTTTCATCGAACGGCTTGCTCCAGTTCGACGTCAACACGAGCGTGACCGATTCCTCAAACACCGCATCCGAGCTGCAAAGCCTGCCACGGATCGCTGCTCTGTGGGACGACCTTCGAACCGATCGGACGGGCGACGACGTCTACGTCGACACCTCGCTGCCCGACCGGGTGACGTTCTTGTGGGATGGGGTGCTTGATTCGACGGAGCAGCCAGTGACCTTTGCGACGACGCTCTTTGCCAACGGTGACATCCGATTCGATTACGGCCCCGGCAACGACAATCTTTCGGCGACGGTTGGCGTCTCGAAAGGTAACCCGCTCGATTCGCAAATCCTGGCCTACAGCGATGTTAGCTCGCTTGATGACGTGGACTCGCTCAAGTTGACCCTCGGCAATAGCTTCGGGGACATCGGGGCATTCGAGTTCCGGGGGTCGAGCCTGGACGTGACGCCGCCGACAACGGTCGGGGCGGACCCACAAGTCATTGAGGATGGTGGCGTAACGAACCAGCCGGTCGGGCAGTTCACGCTCACATTCAGCGAGCCGCTCAATCCGATCGACGCCGAAGCCCCTGCGAACTACGAACTCCGCAACGCCGGCCCGAACCGCATCCTGGGCGATGGTGACGACACAATCGCGCCGCTGCTGGCGTCCTACTCGGCCGTCAACCGTTCCGTCTCGCTCAGCATCGTTGGAGGCGCGATTGAGGACGCGGTTTATCAGCTCACGGTCTTCGGCCTGGCGGACCGCGCCGTCCGCGACCTGTCAGGCTTAGTCATCGACGGCGATCGTGACGGCGTGGCAGGTGGCAATTACACGCGGGTCTTCGAGATCGACACCACCGCCGCAACCGCCACGATACACGCGCTGGCGACCAATGACCGTACGCCCGACTTGACCGGCACGGTCGATGATCCGGCCGCCGAGGTCTTCGTGCGGCTTGACGGCCGCAACTACGTCGCCACGAACTTTGGCGATGGCACGTGGCGTCTGCCAGGGGACGCTTTGCTGACGCAGCTTTCCGACGGCGTGTATGACGTGGAGGTGACGACACGAGACCTCGCCGGCAACCTCGGCGCCGACACAACCTTTGACGAGCTATCTGTCGACGCAACGGCGCCGGTCGTCAGCTTCACTGGATTCATTACAAGCTCGCGGTCGCCAGAACTGACCGGCGGCGTGGATGATCCAACTTCGTCGGTCCAAGTGTTCATCGATGACGCGGTCTATAATCCCATCCTCGATGGCTCAGGCGGATGGACGCTGCCCGCCGGTGTTATCGACCCGCCGCTGCCGGACGCGGAGTACGTCGTCGTTGTCCGAGCAACCGATGTGTTTGGCAATGTCGGAACGATGAGTGACGTGTTGACAATCGCCCCGGACGATGTCACGAGTCCCGTTGTCGCGGGTCTGTTCGTCGGTTCGTCATCATGGACGAGCCAGTTTGGAGACCACCTTGAGTCACAAGGCCTCGGTAACGGTGGCTACTACCGCCTTGGATCCCCCGGCGAACCCACAGGTGGTCTCACGTGGGTCAATCTCGATCGTGTGCGCGTGCAGTTCAGCGAAGATGTCGACGTGGAACAAGCGGATCTGCTGCTGTCGGGCGTCGCCATCGCCAGCTACGGCGGTGAGGGCTCCTCGTTCTCGTATGACCCACAGACCTTCTCCGCTACTCTCGAACTGACCGAGCCGATCGGCGCCGACACACTTCTGTTCGAGATCGCAGCCGGAGCCGTCGCCGACAAGCGGGGTAATCTGCTCGAAACCAGCGTTCAGTCGAGCTTCGCGGTGTTGCCTGGCGACGTATCTGGCGATGGCGTCGTACTCGGCGATGACCTGTTCCAGGTAAGGGCTCGTCAGTTTGAGCACGCAACACAAGCCGTGCCGACAGACAATTACTCCCCACACCACGACCTCGACGGCAACGGGGTGATACTCAGCAGCGACGTGGGCCTCGCGCGGCTGCGGCAGTTCACGACTCTGCCAGTCGGCGACCCGACCTCGGCTCTAGTCGTGCCGCTTTCGTCGGCAGTCGTTGAGACTCCACTAGCCGAGGTCTCTGCTGCGGAAGACCAGGTGTTCGCGGATCCGCTCGCAGACAGTTCTGAAGAACCGGCTCCTACCGCAGCGGCGGTTTATCTTCCAGCGGTCGCTGATTCGCCGAGCGACGGTTTCTCTAGCGCAGCTATCCTGGAACCAACAGTCGCTGAACCGAGCAAAGACAACTCAGCCCTGCTGTTCGCGGAACTAGAGGCGGCATTCCAAAGCCAAGAGCAGGAGCAGCAAACGCCCTCGTATGAGATGATCGACGTCGAGGAAGAGAGTGACTCCGAGGACGGCGGGGGGCTTGATGCTGCGTTCGAGCAACTACTGAGCGAGACCTAGGCTGCTGACCATTGCGTTTAGTCGATTGACGACGACCTACACTTTCCTTACCCCTCGGGGGGACGCTCGTGAACACAACATACTTAACTCGTTTTTTTCGACGACTTTCACGTCTTACACGATCGTTTTCGGCGGTCGTCGCTGCTGCGACGGTTGCCGTCGGTATGGACGCGTCAGCCGCTTTGATTCTCGATCTGCCCGAGTTGGTAATCGAGACGGACGGTGAAGAGGCCGTGCAAGGCTCTTTCGAGATTGTGTTGGAGCTGACAGGCGATGAATTGAGCACACCTCCACGCTTGAGCACGCTTAACCTCGCGCTTGTCAACGGCGACGCGAACCTCGATCTCGTATCTGCGACGCGAGCAGCGAATGCCCCCTTGTTCGCTGGTGGAGACACTCACTCGTTCTCGACGCCAGGGCTTCTTTTGTTCGCCCATGATGTCTTGCGAGAAGACCCGATAAGCGCTCCAGCCTTCACCGACGCGGGGCTGGCGACCATTGAGTTCACCGTTCCGGCGGGGGTGTACGACGCCTTCCCGCTCGCGTTCCATTCAAGCTTCAGCCAGATGGTTGATGAGGAAGGTACTCGTTTAGGACTCACTCTGCTCTCCGGATCGATTACGGTAGTCGCGAGCGTTATTCCAGAGCCGGGTACCCTGACTTTCGTATTGATAGCGGCGTTTCCTCTGGTAACAAGAATGAGAGTAGCACGATGAAGCTTCTTGCTTTCCCGTTTCTTCTACTGATCGTGCTTATCTGTGGACCGGCGACCGCAGCGATCCGATTTGCGATCGACGATGTTTCGATATTGACCCGTGGCGTCAGCGCCATCACCGGCGAGATCAGCGTGGTCGTGAAGGCGGATCCGTCTGATCTACCTCAAGAAGTCAGCTCATTCTCAGTCGCAATTTCGAGCCACTCATCCGTTCTAACTTTCACCGAGCCACGGCTACCCGATTCGGGCGAGCTATTAAGTGGCCCCGTGGAGAGCTTTTCTAACTCGCCGCAACAGGTGCTCGCCGCCGTCAACATCGTTCCATCCTCAAGCCCGCTTTTTGACGGAGGCGGATTAATCCAGGCGCCTTTTGAGGTGGATCAGGGGGAGTTGGGATCCTTCGAGGTTTCGTTCGTCCCTTTCTTGAATGATCTTTCAAACCAGTTGTCTCAAACGCTAACGATCGACGTGTCCGACACAGCGACGGTCAGCGTTTCGTTGGCAAGCCGCGGGGACTACAACGCCGACGGCGTCGTCGATGCCGCCGACTTAAGTATCTGGCGATCATCGGTCGGTTCCTCAACGATGCTCGACGCGGACGGTTCCGCTGATCTGGCGATCAACGGGGCCGACTACGCAGCTTGGCGGAATGACCTTTCGACTGCCTCCGCGGCGACAGCGCAAGCTGCTGTCCCCGAGCCCGCCGTTGGCCATTGGATAATGGCTTCGCTCGTCGTACGGCTAGGGTTCTGGCCTATCCGAAGGCCAGTAACTGCCAGGGCCAGCCGTTGAGCCAAAACTGGCTCAACGCGATCGATCAAGACACGTTTGCTTCCAACAATACCGGGTTGCGTGACCGTGTCACACGGCTGTCGGCTCAGCTAGAGGTGAGCGACAGGAGCACGTCCGAGAAAGCCGAGACCGCGACCAAAGCGTTTGAACTTTGGCACGCGCTTAAGCAGCTTTCGACGACGTCGAGGTTATGAGGCACCAATCCCGCGGGCTGAAAACCCTGTGTTTGTAGCGAAAAACGGAACCTACTAAGGATCAGCCTTGCATGCAACGACTAGCAACGGTTGTCATCGATTAGAAGTTGTAGCATTCCTGGCACTCAAAACCCGTAGTCGCTTGCGGGTAACATCGCCGCGTAGAGAATCGATGCAACAGCAGGGGGGCGGAAAGGTTGTCTCCCAGCTTCCTTAGCGTGCTGCAGGGAGTTGGCTCCGCTGAGGGGCTGGCTCCGCCTGCTTTTCTTCTCGTTCGTCAGGGCGAACGAATGGCATCGTCGTCGGCAGATCCTCTTGTTGAGAGCCGAGCTTGGGGTGACGCATAAGCGGAATCAGTAGAGTCGCATCTTTCTCGCCAAGGAAGAACGCCAACCACTGTTGGAGTCGGGCAGTGGAATTGGTTCCGATGCCCTGAAGTTGATAGCCGCTGTGCACTTGAACTGGACCAAGAAACGTGGGCTGGGTCAGAACCGATAGTGCTCCGCTCGATGATTTCAACATGCATGCAAACTACTGAGCACCTCTGCCGGCCGCTTGCCGGTCGAGGTACTTCACGCACGCTTAACGATAAATAAATGTCAGCAATCCGCAGTCTCTGTTATTGCCTATTAGCCGAATAACGTGGTCTCCTGAAAGCCCTGCAGGTTTATGGCAAACTTGGTAACAACCACCGTCTATCCAGCCGCCTCGCCCTACCGAGAGGAAGCGGGGATGCGGAAGGCTGGACTGAGCAAAGCGGATATGGAAGACGACCGGGGTGACGCAGCTGAAGAACTGATGACGAAGCTTACCGCTCATCAGAATCGCCTCCAGGCGTATATCTTCACGCTTACGGGTGACCGTGATCTTGCTCGCGACGTTCTCCAGGCCACTAACCTTGTGATTTGGCGCAAGGCGGCCCAATTCACGCCCGGCAGCAACTTCTTGGCCTGGGCGTTCCAGATTGCTCGCTACCAGGTAATGGCTCACAGGCAGAAGATCGCGCGCGAGCGGGTGGTGTTTAGCGACGAGATCGTCTCCGACCTCGCCGTCTTCTTAGAGCGAAGCGCCCACGAAGAAGACCTTTTCGAAGCCAAGCGTCAAGCCTTGGCCGAATGTCTTGAAGGCCTTTCGGAATTACACCGCCGCATCTTGTGGGCATTCTATCGCGACGGCTTGCGCACCCGTGAAATCGCGGAAGAGGTAGGCAAGAGCAATAGCGCTGTCGAGCAATTGCTCTCAAGGACTCGTTTGGTGCTCATGAGGTGCATAGAGCGCCGCTTGGAGAAGGAGGCGCCCCGATGAGTTCCCGAGTGCGAGAAGAAGTGGAGTTCGATCGGCTGTTGGGCGGGCTGCTGAATTCGTCTTTGACTGAAGTGGAAGCCTGTCGACTTGGAGAATTGTTGAATGGGCATCCAAGTCGAATGGCCAAGTACCGAGACATGGTAGAGGTTGACGTCCTCCTTGAAGCTGAGGGCGCGGTACCCTACCACGAACTGCGCCCTCGCTCGGATGGCAAGGCTTCGACATCTGTGTACGCACCTCTCCTGTCGCGACATGGCCGTGATAGCAAGTCTCAGGCAGCTATCGACAGCCAAGTGTCCTCGGGGAGCTTGAACTACCTCTTGCTCGGGATCAACTCTCTTCGCTCTACCTCGGCCGCGGCTATGGCCGTCGCCACCGCGTTGGCCATCGTTGGGCTATGGGCCGGAACAGGCATGCTTCTGCCGGAAGACCCGCTCTTTGTCGTCGAGCAGATTGACCAGGCAGTCTTCGAAGGCAAGCAGGAGGGCCTTGTTGTCGGTAATGCGATTCCAGCAGGAAGGTGGTGTTACCTGAAATCTGGTACGTTGACATTGCGAACCCGCGCCGGCGCCGAAGTGGCGATTCAGGGCCCGGCTGAGCTGCGTCCATTGTCCGCCGAGGTCGTGGAATTGGGCCTCGGTAAGGCGCGCGTTCGAGCGCCGCACGCTGCCAGAGGTTTTCAGTTGCTGTTACCTCGCGCACGTATCACTGATCTTGGCACTCAGTTTGGCGTAGACCTGAAGGCATCGGGGCAGGTCATTACAGAGGTATATGAAGGCGAGGTGCTCCTCGAGTCACTAGGCAGCGTTGACCAGGAGCCTATCGAATTGTCAGCGGGTTGGGCAGGCAAGCTCGGCGCCGGAGACTCTCGTATTTGTGCCTACCGGTTTGGAACCGGTAACGAGTCAATCTGTTGGTGGAATGACAGCCAAGTCTGCATGTCGACGATGATGTCGGCGCGACCTGAGTTCTACTTTCAGTTTGAGCAGGCTCGCAACAATCGCGTTGACAGCCTTGTCAACAGTTCCCTCTATGGCAACGCTTTGTCCGGCGGTGCCCATTTGGTCGAAGGTGGACCGCGGACCACGCTCGGTCAACCTGGACGCGTCTTGCAGTGTTCAGGCGACGGGGTCGGCGAGATTGCCTTAGGAATGGCTGAAGTGGAGCGAACCGGCGCCTTCACAATCGCGATGTGGATAAAGATCGACCGCCTCGCCGACCAGAACGTTATCGTTGCCACCAATCATCGTGGGCCGGACATGTCCTTCGGCCCTCAGCTGCGTCTCCGCATAGATGGTACGGTCGAGCACTACCTCTACAGCGACACCATGCCACATGGCTTACATGGGCGGCAGTATCTCCAGCGATCTCGTGCGACGATTGTACCCGGCGAATGGAGCCATCTGGCAATAAGCGGTGCAACTGCTGGCAAGATGCGACTATACATCGATGGCGTGCAGGCAGATGCTCCTGAGACCGTCTCGAGTCGAATCTCTGGCGAGCATGCTCGGCTTCTAATTGGCTCTGGTTCTGGCAGGAGTCGAGATGCTAGGCACCACATGGAGCCGTTTCATGGTGTTATTGACGAACTCGCGTTCTTCAGCCGTTCTCTTCAGCCGTCCCAAGTCGCAGAAATCTACGAAGCTTCGCGAGCCTGCTTCGAGGAGGGCTCACCATGATCGGATCCGTATGGTATGACCACCATGGGGCATGTGTAGACAGAAAAACCTACTCATTGCGTACTAGCGGATCTCACTTCGCTGGGCTAACGGTAACCGAGCTATTGGTTGCCATTGGCGTCGTAGCCTTGCTCCTGGCGACAACTCTGCCAGCCATACAAGCGGCCCGCGCATCGGCAAGACGTGTACAGTGCAGTAACAACCTCAAGCAATTGTCACTAGGAGTCCACGGCTTCGAAGCCCGTGAAGAGTATCTGCCTCCTGCGTTTACGGATATCGCCGCTAACGACCCTAGTCTTCGCAAACATAATCTAATTGCGTTTCTGTTGCATGACATCGGACAAGTGGAGCTGGCCTCACTCTACAACTTCGAGTTCCACTGGTTTGAGGCCTTGAGACCAACCCCTGAGACTGCAAACGTCGTCCTGGCGAACGCGGCTATCGAGGTGGCTTCTTGCCCAGCCGTACCGAGCGGACGATCCAAAGCCAGCTCTGACTATACCGTTTGCCTGTGGTTGGCAACGACCGAGAACTCGGCCATTTACAAGCTTGTTGGACCAAAGCGTGTCTCACGGCGACATGAGTGGTCTAGCGTGTTGAGTCCATTCCTCGGTTCGCGTCACGAGTTCGCTCGCATCCATCGTGGAATGATCACAGACGGAATGAGTAACTCGATGATGCTCTTCGAGGACGCTGGCAGGCCTAATTATTACGTCTCTGGCGCCGAGGTTGAAGGCAGTGGCCGCGTACCTATCACTGGTGCATTGTGGGCTGATGCAGACGCGCCTTTCGCAGTCCACAACGTATGCGGTCAGTCGGTGATGAACTGCAATAACGACAACGAGATCTATGCATTCCACGCAGGCGGTACAAACATAGCCTTTGGCGACGCCTCGGTGAGATTTATAAGCGCCACGATTTCTCCAGACGCATTCGCTTCCTTGCTAACGCGTGCAGCTGATGACTTGGTGAGAGACCGGCTTGGTGAGAGTGAATAGCAATGTAAACGCGGTGGGCAACAGTGCGGAAACCAAGACCCTGTCCCCAGGATGTTGAGAGGCCCTATGCAAAAGTAACTACTGCGATGCTCGACAACACGAATAATTAGTTCTTCATTCGCAACACGATCTCGCTCCCCCGTGTCAGTGAGGGCTGACGTGCGACTGCTCCAGGTGCTGACTTGGGTTCGCGTTGTTAGGGAGCCAAGTGCACTCAGCGAGCTGTGCTTAACACGCATCACCATGCAGACCTAAGCGCTGTGCATAGACGTTGGTTTGCTTCGCAGCTGATTGCTACGAGGAGCATGCCTTGTGCTTAGTGCTGATATTCACGCCCCGGTGACTTCACGTGACCTTTAGGTCGCGTGGGGTGACTGGAGATGCCTTGGCTGGAGCCTAGCACCAGCCTTTGAGACCACAGTTAGATGGTCTAAGCGTTATTGTTACTTACCGGATTACCACACATTCCCGTCATCGTGGGGGTGTACATATGTTTCTTGGAGTTTCACACAAATGCTAGTTTCGCGTACAAATTCAGGGATGCTCATGAAGGCGATCTACGCTACGGCTCTTACCGCGGCCTACTTCGCCGCTTCCCTTAGTCACGCTCAAGTAGTGGTTATCGCTGCACAGAGCTTTGAAGGCAATTCAACCACCTCGGACTTGTACTTTGACGACACGGGCACTCTCGGATTCGGAGACAACGCGCGCCTGAATCCTGACGGAGGGGATCCGCTAGAAGGGTGGTCGCTGAACTTCGAATCGCAATTCACCGAGCTTGTCGAAACCACAGACACGAACAACCTGATCTTCCAGGTTGAAGAGACGCCGGGAGGCCAGCAGGTGACACTCGATGGCGCACCTGTTTTTGATTTCGTTGGCACGGCTACGGGACGCGTTTTTGATGGCCCCGCCACACAGACCGTCATCCCGTTTCAGAATGCAGTTCCGACCGAGGATGGCGAGGGAAACCTGACGGGTCAACCCAGCGTGACCCCACAAGCGGCGGTGACAGTGCCTTCCATTCCTTGGACGCTGCGGTGGACAAGCTCTCGACTGAACGATGAGTTTATCTTGCTTCAAGTTGCAAACGAAGCCGTGGACTTCATTCAAGACATCGATGACGGGCGCATTGTCGATACGATCGACGTTACGACAGGCGCGGTTACGCTGCGCACGCTCCCTGCCGGCGTCACTACCGCTGTCACTGAAGACGACATCTTCAACACGCTCACAACCGCTGACCTTCCGCTAATCGATGGCAACGATCCAGCAGCAGGCATTTTTGACGCGACCGTGATTACGGGCCCGGCTTCTGCCCCTGTTCCGGACGGCGCGATAGTCTCTGTTGACGTCAACGGAACGACGCTCGATACGAGCTTCATTAATGTGACGCAGAGCACGGGATCTGGAGACTATAACTACGACGGGTTGGTGACCGCTGCAGACCTTGATGTATGGCGTGACAATTTTGGTGCGTCGACTGCCAACGCCACGGGAGTCTCGTTCGTCAATCCCTTTAATGGCGAGACTGTGCTTGTGGCCGATGGAAACTTGGACGATGACGGCCAGGTCAATGGCGCCGACTACGCTCTTCTGCGGAACAACCTTGGTGCTAACGTGCGTGACTTCGTGGACATCGACGATACCAACGGACTTACTGGCGAATCATTGACCGATGGAGACCTAGTCGGTGTGATCAGCGATCCCGTCGTCATTTCCGCTGCCGTTGGCCCCGGAGGCTCTGCTTCCCTAGCAGCCGAGGACACGCTCTCGCCATTCGATGGTTCTAACCTCTTGGTCGTTTCCGACCCGGATGGCAGCATCTGGCTCGAGCTCGATGCCGTGGACGTCTCAAGTTTCAGTGATATTGGTGTTCTTTTTGACTTCAACGTCAACAACACTGGATTCGAATCTACTTCCCAGCCGGACTTCATCGTTCTATACGCGAACGGAACAGAAGTATTTCGCATTGGTGAGCTAGAAAGCGTCGTCAACGGCCAGACGGTTGCCTTTGGACTGGAGGACACCGATGGCTTCTTCCAGCTTGATTCCCTGGTGAACATTGACTCGTCGCTAATCACCGATGGAACCCTTCAGCTAACGTTCGTGTTGGATAGCAGTTCCAACGCGGAGAACTACGCTATCGATAACATTCGCATTTTCGGCACCTCGTCGACCTCGGCACTTACTGCTGTTCCAGAGCCAGGCATTGTTGCCATTCCGACAGCGCTCTTGATTGTAGGTTGCCGAAGAAAGGCGAAGTCTCTCCAATAGGGCAATCGTTAGCACCTGACGGCGGCAAGGCGTGGTCAACTGGGGCAGGTGGACCACGCCGCCGCCCGATGGAGCTACGTGGAGAGCCACGACTCTTCACGAGGCTGGCACCCACCATAGCGCTCGACCACTGGCTTATTTCGAGGACCCTAGTCCACGGTATACACGCATGAGATGCCCAAGAAAGAACAGAGCTGCCTTCACACTAGTTGAGTTGTTGGTTGTGATCGCAATCATTGGGATTCTGATCAGCCTGCTGCTGCCTGCAGTACAGTCGGCTCGCGAGGCCGCAAGACTTACACAGTGTAAGAATAACCTGAAGCAAATCGGGTTGGCGATGCACAATTATCACGACACCTACAAACACTTCCCTTTCGGTTGGGATCGCGTGGGGCGCGGCTGGACACTAGAAATTCTGCCCTTCATCGAGCGCGGACCAGAAAGTGAGGAACTCAAGAACATCACCAACTGGACGAGCGGTGTTGGGGAGCAGTACTGTGGACGTACGTTTAGCGAATTCGTCTGCCCGTCCACTCAAGACCCAATCTACTCCCAAGGCGCCTACAACAACATTGACAACCGTGCAACGTGCTCGTACGGCGGCTGTGCCTCATCGCGCGCAACCGCAGACAATGAAGGGCAACGCCTCCGGAGTGATGTGGGCCCAACCCAGTCGCTCAGGTTGGGCGAGGACGGACCAGACTTTCTAGATACAACCCCTCGGCCTGATCACTATGAAGCTGAGCACAATGGAATTCTCTACGGTGGCAGCCGCGTACGAGACGCCACGATTACAGACGGACTCTCCAAGACAGTACTGGTTGGTGAGAGACGATCGGACCAAAACTCGACACGCGACGGGAACTCTTATGATCACTGGGCCATTGGCTCGCCCCAAATTGCCAACGGGAACGAATGGACGGAGTTCGTAGGATCGACGGCAGTAATGATGAATGAATGGTTTAGTGCTGCCGCAGCGGGACACCAGATAGAAATTAGTTTCGGCAGCTGGCATATGACGGGTGCGCAGTTCGTCTATGCAGACGGATCCGTCCACTACACGATCGAAGACGTTGACCCGGAAGTCTACGTAGCCACTGGCAGCCGAAACGAAGGCAGCAGGATTGAAGCCTTCCATGTTGAGCGTCAATCAACAAGCAATCCCTTCGGCGGTGACAATCCGTTTGGCAACTAACCCAGCAGTCGAGATCAAAATCATGTTGAATACGGTACTGCGCGGTAGAATAAGAATGCAGTTTACGCTCACCATCTTGTCTATGTCGCTACTCTTCAGCGGGTGCAATCAGGGTCGCTCGGCTCCCGATTATCGCAATGAGCTGAAACTTGGCGGCGTCGAGGGAAGAATTACCGTCGACGGTCAACCGCTGAAAGGCGCGCGAGTTCTCTTTGAACTAGCGGGTACGCAGCCCGTGCGTAGCTCTTACGGCACCACCGACGAGGATGGACAATACAAAATGTACAAGGAACGCAATGCACCCGGCGTCATGCCGGGCATTAACATTGTTAGGATCAGAGCCGAGCGCCTTGACGAAGGTGATTCATCACAAGGGGCTGATCAGCTACCAGCTCGGTACAACGTCAGGTCAGAGCTAGAACGTTCTGTAGAGCCGCTTGGCCAACATGTTTTTGACTTTGAACTGACGACCAACTAATTAAAAAGAAGTTTCTTGTTGAAGCTCGCACGGCGGTGTTCGCGAAAGGCTTGGCAGTAAAGCGCGGCTTGATTTTCATGAGTGATGCGTGCGTTAGAACGGCGACGGTGCCTACACGACATCTGTACAGAACCAATGCATCATATGCTGAGCCAAAGCAATTGGATGTGCCAGCGTCGAGTTTCACAGGGGCTTGTCGCCATCAGGCAACAAACATGACTGATCATGAGTGGAAGCACTCCTACTAAGTCTCCCGAGCCACAGTTCATGTAAGGCACAGAGTACTTGAGGGTCTTGCCCAATGAAGAGTGCGCCTGCTAGCCAATACCCGGATGTCTTCTTCAGCTGCACAACTTGGAATCTTCATGCGCTACGTCACATTAATACTACTTTCCGCATTCGTCTTCGAGATGGCCCCTATCGCCCATGGACATGAAGGTCAGGAGCACCACCAACCTTCAAGCGGCCAGGGCAAGCTAGGGTCGCTCGCGCAGGGTAGCCCGCACGCTATCAAGCTGCCAACCATCGATGGACCTAAGCCATGGTCTGACAAGCCGGTCCTGTCGGACCCGGACCGGTTTCAGATCGCGATCATGACCGATCGCACCGGCGGACATCGCCCAGGGATATGGATGGATGCAGTTAACAAAGTGAATCTACTGCGGCCCGACTTTGTCGTGTCGGTTGGCGACCTGATCGAAGGGTACACCGGCGACCGCGCGACCGTTGAGCGCCAGTGGGACGAGTTCCTGGGCTTTGTCGACAACATGCAAATGCGCTTCTTCTTCGTGGCGGGCAACCATGACGTTACCAACCCCATGATGCACACGATATGGCGTGAGCACTTTGGGCCCGAGTGGTACGCGTTCGATTATCGTGGCGTGCACTTCTTGTGCCTCAGCAGCGAGGACCCGCAGCAACATCTTGGCGAAGAGCAGCTCACGTTCATTGAGCGAGACCTTCGTGAACATGCCGACGCTCGTTGGACACTCGTCTTTCTCCACAAGCCGCTGTGGACCTACGCTGAGCGACAAATCCAACAGACAGGGCAAGACCAAACCAACTGGAAACGCGTTGAGCAGATGCTAGTCGATCGGCCGCATACCGTCTTCGCCGGCCACGTGCATCACTATGTACAGTACCAGCGCAGCGGGGCTGAGTACTACTCGCTGGCTACCACAGGCGGTGGGTCGAGCCTACGTGGCGATCAATACGGCGAGTTCGACCACATCACCTGGTTGACAATGGAGAAAGACGGTCCCCACATCGCTAACTTGCGACTAGACGGCATCTTGCCGCCGGACGTTGTCACCGAAGACAGCGCACAGCGGCTGGGAGACTTCCTTCGGAACGTGCGTGTGGAGGTCGACCCGGTGTTGATCGACGACCAGTCATCGCAGTTTTCGCAGGGAGAGCTACGCGTGCGGCTCGTCAACAACCTCGGCCGGCAGGTTCGCCTTTCCGCTGACATCGATGGCCTCCCTTTGGCCGGAGTTACTGTCGAACCCGAATCGATTGAGATCACCTGTGGGCCGACCGGTGCTGCCGAACAGCTTGTTCGCGTCAGCTTCGCCGAACCGATTTCGCTCGAACGATTAAGGCGAGCAGTCCTTCAGGCAACTTCAGTGGTGGTGGCTGACGACGATGGCCCTGCTATCGAGGCGGAGCGCGCCGTGCCAATTGTCATCGATAGCCGATTCACCTGCCCGCGTGCCGCGGACTCCTTTGCCATTGACGGCGAGTTCGACGATTGGCAGGCCAAGTCTTACGGCATGGGACAGAACCCCTTGGTGCTCGGCGCGGTTAACGACTGGCAAGGCTCCGCCGATGGGTCGTTCGAAATCGCAACGCAACACAATGACGAGTTCCTGTATGTCCGGTTGCGCGTGACCGATGAGCGCATCGTGCCGAGCAAAGACCGGATCGCTGTGCTGCTGGACGGCCGCGGTGAGATTAGACGTCTCGACGACCCTCGGCAGCGGCGTGGTACTTCCGTGCTCGAAGTAGCGGCTCCGCGGTCGGCAAAGCCTTCGCAACTGGCGGTCGGCCCTGCTTGGAGACGGCGAGCAGTTGAACGTGCTCAGGCGTCTGGTAGGAAGACTGACAATGGATACGACATTGAACTCGCGATTCCAATCAGCCGGCTAAACCGCGCTGAGACAGGGTCTTGGCAGAGCTTCCAGCTTGCTGCCGTGCAGTTCGACGCTGATGACGCCAACCGATCGCCTTCGGAGATCGTCTGGCGAGGTTCAGCTGACTACCGCGGCAGCAACGCAAACTTCGCCCGGTTCTACCGCCCTTAACGCGACGACCTCGAGGTTATGAGGCTCCCGGCCTGAGTTCCGCAACTACTTACTCTGCCGTGACTTAGGGGGAGGCTTCCCCCTTTGGATCGTTGCAAAGCTTAGCAATAATTAGCGAGCAATAGCAAACGTCTCGCCGCCAAAGAGGGAAGTGGCTCGAGGCAAGCTGCGCTGCTTCGATGATCGGCTTGCCCACCGCTGAGAGAGCTGAGTGCAGCGGTTCAGAAAGGTTGTCACCCGGGAAACGCCGGGGAATCTCAAGGAGGTCACTGGGATGCCGCCCTGGTTCAGTCCGCTGTTCTTCCTGTTTGCGCGTTCCAGCGAAGGACAGCTTCGACGGTACATCCTCTTCTTGAAGGCCGAGCTAGAGATGACGCGAGCCCGCGTTCCGCAGAGCCGCATCTTCCTCACCAGCGAGGAGCGGCAACGATTGCTAGAGCTGGGTGACGGCATCGGCTCGGATGTGCTGAAGTTGGTCTCCATCGTTCACCCACGAACGTACCGCCGTTGGCTTGAGCGGAGAAGCCAAGGGAAGCCGCCCGCGAAGAAGATGACCATGCAGTACTTCGGCTGCAACGACCTGGCGACCGCCGAGCGCATCTCGCGGCGCCTGGGCCGGTGCACGACGGCAGACCGCCGCGGCTGGGACCGTCAAGGCGGAGGCCGCCGCGAGGTTGATCTGGTGACGCCCGCTGAGGTCATGCAGGAACTCCGCAGCCCGTCGAACATCCAGTACGTCTTCCCCTCAAGCACGCTGCCAATGCGTCTGGAACGCGTCGCCTTCAAACCGCTGCGAACACCCGACGGTGGGCGGTTTCTAGGCCTGCCGCTTAAGGGGCACTACGACGAAGACCTCGAGTGAAACTCGTTTTCCTTCCAACATCATTCCCCCTCTTGGAGCATTGACCATGAGCGATCGCGGTATCAGCGGCGCCCCAGAAATGGGCGGCGATTTCAGCCACAGCAACGCGTATGAAGCGCCGCTTGAGGTCGACGCCCAACACTGGGAGCCGGTCGAGGAACCAGAAGTCGAGCACCCGTCCGAAAAGCATCTTGAGATGCACCTTACTCCGGGTGGAACGCTCGAACAGGAGGTTCACACCGAGATAGATCAGGCGGCCCGGAAACGGATCCTCGAATCCGAGCGAGAAACAGCTACTCAGCACAGCCTGCCCGACGAGCAAGAACTCGACTTCGCGGGCGACTTCGATGGGGCCCGCCGGAATGAGCAGGGCTGGGATCCCGAGTCGGCCCGAGAATACGACCAGTGGAGCGATCAGCGGGATAACGCGCCCTTTGAAACCGGCCAACGCTTCGAGCGGGGCTGGGACAGGGAACGAGGGGACTTCGACCAGGAGCGATAGTCGCTGAATCGAGAAACGCATGAGTTACCAACCGATGCCTGATTCGATGACCAACCAAGTCCAACGAGCCGTCGAAGGCCTCCTCGGCGTAAAGAAGACCCTCGAGGAAGAGTTGAAGCGTGTCGACAAGGCGCTCGAAGCTCTTAGCGGCGGTTCGCCAAAACGAGCCGGTAAGAAGTGCTGCACGAAGCGGGAAGTCATTGAGGTCGTGGTCGGGTTATTGCGTGACAACGTGCAGCTCACCTTCGACGAGATCGAGGGGCTCGCCAAAGACAAGATCGCAAACGAGCGCAGCAAGAGCCTCAGCGGCTTCGCGATGCGGCTGAAGGAAGCGCTCTCCGACAACTTGTTTGTCGAGATCGAGCCAAGGCTCTACGCGCTTGCCGCTCGGCAGTAACCTTGATGCGTCACACGCACGTCGCCAACGCAAGCGACGTGTTCGGTATTCGCGAAAGCATTCCCAAGCCAAACAGTAGGCGGTCACATGCTTGACTCTCCAAACGAGGAACTTATTCCGCTCAGCGAAGCGTCAAATCACCTTCCACGACGCCACGGGAAGAAGGTGCATTACTCGACCCTGTACCGATGGATCACCAAGGGTGCCCGAGGCCGAGTGCTTGAGTCGCGGACGGTTGGTGGCGTGCGATACACGTCGGTTGAAGCGTTGAATCGCTTCGTCCACCCTGGTGTTTGTCGGCCAGAAGAAGGTCAGCGTGCGTCGCTCAAGCGATCACTCTACGGCGTCGACTGAAGCGACAAGTCACATCACCTAGCGTCTGTAGTAGCCAGTACTTAACTCGGCTTTCGGACTGCCGCGATACAACTTCGGAGCCGCTCTATGCGATAGGTCCACCTACGAAACCGACGCTGACCTCGACCAAATCTCGCTGAGGTGTATCGCACCGATGCGACCTTGAGCAAGTCGCTCTACCGCGAGGTTGGTCCAACCGACGCGGCGAGTTGCGAAGACGAGCAGGCTCGGTGTCTGCAATCGAGGCGCCTCCTCACCTGTCCAGCCAACAGAGGTTGGTTCCTCCAAATGTCAGGTAGCCAAGCGGAATTAGCGCTGTGTCACCCACTGAGTCTACTGGGACTACTGACCGGGGTTGCTGATACCGGATTTGCAGGTACAATATTGGGACGACCAAAATCAGCCTGTCTGCCCGCCGAGTCCAGTTGGGATGCCGAGAACGAAGATTACACGACGCGATTTCCTAGATGATCGTCAGGGGAAGACGTTCGCGGATGTCGTCGACGACCCCGAGCAGCCCTTCGAATCGGTGCTCGAGTGCTTCAGCGACGAAGACTGGCAGCGGCGGATGGAAGACGCCGAGATCCACCACGACCGTGCGCCGCTTGCAGGCGTTGTGCGAGAACTGGAGTCGCACCCCAGAATCGACGCCTTCCTGTCAGCCGTCCATGCCCGCCGAACACAGCGGCTACGGCAGGCGATTGGCGTCGTGGTTCGGATGGTTATGGAGCGCCGTGGCTGGAAGAAGACCGGGAAGAAAGGCTCGCTAGGGGTTCGCGCCGAGCCCAAAGAGGGGGCGCCGGCCCACAACACGGGGGGGCTGGCCTTCTGGTTCGTTCGCGCCGAACGCTACGAACTTGCCGAAGGGATGCCTTTCCAATCCGTTGCCTCGCGATGCCAAGACTTCGAAGCCGCGCTACCACAACCGCCTGCGGCTAATAACGACCACGGTTAGGAGACACCTGTCACCGTCAGCCATCACCAATGCACTAGTTCACATCCAGGACGAAGACTATGCCTGTCTTATCTCCGTTCCGAGTCTCGAAGTCGCTCAGCAAATCCTCTTGTTCCTGAGCAGCGCTTTCGTCTTCAAAACCAGCGAGCCGATTCGGCTAGACAGTCGAGCCGCTCGATGGTCATTCCGCGTGGCGTACGGTTCGCGGATGTCGCCTCGCCAGCTGACGAGGCTGATAGCAGCCATCCCCGGTGTGGTCGTCGAACACGAACCACCGACGGACGCTGTCGACTCGCGGTGACCCAATGACCGACTTCCTCGGTTGGTTGAGGGGCCTCATGTCGTCGCGCTGGCGAGCGGAGTGGCTTTATCGGCGAGGGATGAGGCATGCGAAGCTGCGCAACCCGGAACTCGCGTTGGCTGACTACACCGCAGTAATCGAGATGGAAGGAGCGACGGCGGATATCCGGGCGATGGCTTTATACAACCGAGCCCTGGTTCACGATGCCGGCGCCGATGAAGAGCAGGCAGTTGACGACCTCAACCGCGTTATCCAGATGGCCTACGCCTCCGGAAAGATTAAGACCGAGGCCCGTCGCAAGCTCGTCAGGATGGAGCGTAATGCATGAATCGTGATGAGCTCTCGGGGCTGTCACCATTAACAACTCAAGGAGGTGTTTGTGCTCGTACTCAGTCGGAAGCAGGAGCAGAGTATTCACATCGGCGACGCTATCGTTGTCACCGTGCTCGGTGTCCGTGGGTCTACCGTGAAGCTGGGTATCGAAGCCCCAAGAGACATCCGCATCGTGCGAAGTGAATTGCCAAGCCATACGGTCGAGCGTCCGCCGCCAGCTGCGGTCCACCATTCACCGCTTCATGTAGCTGGTCTCCCGCGGATGCAGGCACCCCCGATCGAGGAAGCATTTGATGTTAGCTGAAAACGACATACAGCGCATGTGGCGACAGCTCTTTCGTGGGCAGCCTATTACTTCTGTGACTCTGTCTGAGGCGGAGAACTTACTCGCCGAGCTGCGTCAAGAAAGCCCGCTGCTCGTGCGGCTCTCGACCGAACTGGGCGAGATTCGAAAGCACCACGAGAAGTCACCCGCCGGGACACCGTCGGGAAAGCCAAGTGATCGATGAGCGAAAAGAAACCGCCGCCGCTCATTCCGAACCGCGAACCAAAGGTGTGCCCAGTTTGTGGGCACGCCTCGTACTCAACAACCGGCATCCACCCCCAATGCGTCGTCGATCAGGCGGACGCTGAACGCCGGGAGGCGCTCCGCCTTAGACGACGAAACGAAGCGGATGAAAGCGCCGAGCGCAGTGCCCCACGGGCCTAGCGGCCACCGCTTGATTAGCGAGATGAGAACACGTTGAAGCTAAGCAGCCCAATCATGATTCGTCTGTCGGCCGCTGTTTTTGCGACCGCCATCCGGCTGCTCTTCTGCACGCTCCGCTTGCGCGTGGATGCTGTGCCGGGAACAAGTCCTTACTCGACTCCGGGAGATGCCGACCGGTTCCTGTACTGTGTCTGGCATGATTCTATGCTTATCGCCGCGTTCGGCGGAAATCACGCCTGCACCACAGCGTTAACGAGTCGTCACTCCGACGGTTCGTTCGTCGCAGAAGTGCTCAAGTGGAAACGCGTGCCAACAATCCGAGGTTCAACGAATCGAATCTCAACCGGGACGATCCGTGCGCTAGTTGCGGAAGTTGCTTCTCGCCATCTCGTCATGACACCCGACGGCCCGCGCGGGCCTGCTAGGCGTATGAGCGTTGGCATCGCCTATCTTGCGTCGCGCGCGGGGACGGCGATTGTACCAACCGGCTTTGCGTGCTCAAGCTGCTGGCGGATTCGAGGGAGTTGGTCGGACTTGCTCATCCCCAAGCCCTTTGCCCGCACGGTACTTCTCACAGGGGAGCCGATTGAGGTGCCGCCGGAGCTTAAACCCGTAGCGCTCCACGACTGGGTAGCTGTCATCCAGGCGGCGATGGACCAGCTAGACGACGAGGCTGCCGACATGCTGCTACCAGCCGAGACGTTCGGATTCAATGCCCGCCGAGACGCGGCCGTGAAGGCTCATCACGCAGAAAGGGAAGGTGCAAGTTGGCGTAGTGGGCCGGATTGCACACGAGACGCCGTGGAGGAGACCCCATGAGTGGCCGCTGGCTCAGGCCAAGGCGCGGGTGTCCATCCGGATTTGAAGACCATTCACCCGGGCTGCATTTGCGTTCACAGCAATGACCTATTGCCCTGCAATCACATCTGCAGAACGCGAAGTGGGTGCAGGGTGTCATACGGGAGGCGCCTGATGGCGACAACGCTTTACTGCAGGAATTTATGTGCACACGTCTCCTCGTCGGACCTGGAACACCTGTTTGCTGGTTTCGGACGCGTCGTTAGCGCGGAGGTTGTTGAGCAGGTGGATTCGGGGGCGAGGCAAAGATGTGGCCGCGTTGAGATGAGCAGCGATTCCGAAGCCGCCGCCGCGATCAGTGGATTGAACAACATCCGCTTCAACGGTCGAACGATGGAGGTGGCCGACGCCGAGCACGCCAGCCCGGGCACCATCTGAAGCGGTTCCGTGGATGCCGACAGCCAAGCCACCCGTTCCCCTAGCCGTTAGCTTGCTCCGCGTCCGATTAAGCTGAACATCCGCAAGTCACCACGTCAGGAGTCGCCATGGCAAGAAGCCAGAACACCTTCGAGAAGATGCGTCGAGAGCAAGAGAAGAAGAAGAAAGCGGAAGAGAAGCGGGAGCGCCGACGCGACAAGAAAGAAGAACGAGGCACGCGGGGCGACAGCGAGCCTCCTGCTGCTGGACGCGATTCCCAGCAGTGACAGAGCGCTGTCTTCATGGATGCACGGACAGCGGGGCCAGCGCCTGCCAACAGATGCCGAACACGTAACCGATGATGATCTGAAGAACACCCACTTAGCGGGGACCACTCGATAGTACTCGGCCGACTCCGGCCCGGACGATCTAGTCGCCTCTCCTGAGCAAACCCTACAAGAGGCGATTATGTCCACGATTCTACCCTTCGAGCCGCCGAGTTCGCCCGCCTGCCGCAGCACGCAGCGACCGAAACACCGAACCGATGATGCAGAACGGGCGGCGCCCACGGCGGTTGTATACTGCGAATCCCACTTCGGCGGGCCCGACGGTAAGACGGCCAACGGGCTGGTTCGTCATTCCGAGAAGTACGCGATCGTCGCGGTAATCGACAGCACGAAGGCGGGCCACGATTCGGGCGTCGTCTTGGGAGAGGAATTCGTCGGCATTCCTGTCTGCTACGACCTTGCCGACGCCTTGGCCGTAGCCGGATGCGTGCCCGACTACTTCATAATAGGACTAGCGCCTGCTAGCGGGAGTCTATCTCAACGAGACCGTAGCCGCGTCTTGGAAGCGATGAACCACGGCATGCACGTCGTGAATGGTCTCCACGAATTCCTTAGTGACGACCCGGAATTCTTGGCAGCTAGTTCGTCGGGACAAGTCCAGATCTATGACGTGCGGAGGCCACACGATAGAAAAGACTTGCGGCAGTTTAGCGGGCGCATCGCGCAGGTGAGTTGCCCAAGGATCGCCGTGCTCGGCACCGACAGCGCGATCGGAAAACGAACAACCGCTACGATTCTCACCCGAGCCCTCAACGACAACGGTGTCAGGGCGGTTTTGGTGAGTACCGGCCAGACCGGTCTGATCCAAGGCGCCCGCTTCGGCGTCGCCCTCGACGCCGTCCCCTCTCAGTTCTGTGCGGGTGAGCTGGAGGCGGCCATTGTCGAAGCGTTCGAATCCGAGATGCCGGACGCGATCATCATCGAAGGGCAAGGCGCCCTCAGCCACCCGGCCTACTCGACGTCGAGCTTCATCCTTCGGGGTGGCTGTCCCGACGCGGTGGTGTTGCAGCACGCCCCGACGCGGAAGACTCGTTGCGATTTCGATGAGATGAAGATGCCTACCCCCGCCTCCGAGATCAGTCTCATCGAAGCTTTCGCGGACACACGGGTTATTGGTCTCACGATCAACCACGAAGGCATGTGCGCTGACGAGGTTGACGCCGCTATTGCAAGCTGCGAGCGCGAACTCGGCATCCCGGCAACCGACGCGTTGACTCGGTCGCCTGACCATCTGGTCGACATGGTGCTTTCGGCGTTTCCTGACCTGCGTCGGCGGCAGACCGTGAGCGTCGAGTGACAACGCCTCGCCTCGAGATTGATCTGGACAAGATCCGCCACAACGCCCAGACACTCGTCGACCGGTTGGCCGATCGCGGCATCTCTGTCACCGGCGTAACGAAAGCGACACTCGGCTCCATCGAGATCGCCCGCGTGTTGCTGGGGGCGGGCGTTGAAGCGCTCGGTGATTCGCGTATCGAGAATATCGAGCGGATGCGCAGCGCCGGCATCGACGAGCTTACGGTTCTGATTCGCTCGCCAATGCTGAGCCAAGCGGAGCGTGTTGTCGCGTCCGCCGACACGAGCCTCAACACAGAGATCGCCGTCGTTCGGCGGCTATCGCGAGCAGCGGAACGAAACGGCCGAATGCATGGCGTCGTGTTGATGGTGGAACTAGGCGACTTGCGTGAGGGGATTATGCCGCACGATCTGATTGATGCAGTGCGTCAAACGCTTCTTCTCCCCAGTATCCTTTTCAAAGGAATTGGCGCCAATCTCGCCTGTCGAAGCGGCGTGATTCCCGCTGCGGCAAACATGGCTGTGCTCTCCGATCTCGCCGATTCAATCGAATCGAGAGTCGGCGTCGCTGTCGAGTGTGTCTCAGGCGGCAACTCCGCCAATCTAGAATGGGCTCTGGGGGGAGGGGATGTTCGTCGGATCAACAACTTGCGATTGGGAGAATCGATTCTGCTTGGTCGCGATCCCCTGCATCGCCAGCCGATTTCGGGGCTGTATACGGATGCCGTCACGCTCTACGCCGAGGTAATTGAGTCGAATCGAAAGCCCTCCCAGCCGTGGGGCGACCTCGCGCAGTCAGCGTTTGAAGAGGAGGCAACCGTCGTTGACCGAGGAGAGATCAACCAAGCAATAATCGCCGTCGGCCGGCAAGACATTGACCCCGAAGGCCTGTGCCCGACAACGGGAGCCTGCGTGCTTTCCGCCAGCAGCGACCATCTCGTCGTAACATCCCGTCATGGGCGATTTGAGATCGGTGAGGAGTTGGCTTTTGGGATCAATTACAGTGCGCTAGTCCGCGCAATGACCTCGCCGTTTGTCGAAACCGTCTACCGAACTGCTGACCCAGTTGCACCGCCTAATGAACCATGCACGCCAAAGCTCAGCATTGGGTCGTCGAATGACCCCTCGGCTGGCTGCCGAAGCACCACGGATCGCTGGTTCGCTGCGAGAAGAATCCAGTAGAGTGTCAGTTTTGTACTCAGGCTGCCGCGGCGTTGCTCCGGTCTTCAGAAATCGACACGGTTGCGTCGGCCAGCGCGACTTGGTTCTCAGGCGAAGTGATGGAGGTGACTCCTCCCGGAGAAGACCGCTGCGACTTGCCAGTTAGGCTGAAATGCGTTGGCTGGTCCAAACAATGCCACTTGGCAAGCTCGCCAAGCGACGGTCGCATCCTGCGGTTGGTCACCCCTGAAGAGTCACTCATCGCCTTTGGTTTGTGGGACTTCCGAAGCACCTTCCACGGGTTGAATCGGTTCTAGGGTTTGGGTCGCCATGCGAGGCAGATTCTCAAACTGTCCCAGGCGAACCAGAACGAATGAGAAGAGATGTTCCGGCACGCTGATCTGATGGCAAGACTCCAACCCCTCGAAGCCGGGAGAGGAGTTGGCTTCGCAGATCTTGAAGTGGTCGCCATCGAACAGCAGGTCAATACCGGCAATGTCCAAGCCAAGCAAACGGCTCGCCTCTGCCGCCAACCATTCAATTTCTGGGGTTAACTCGTGGGCTTCGGCAATCCCGCCACGGCTGAAGTTCGCCTTGAAGGATCCGTCCTGCGAACTGCGTTTCATGCAAGCGATCGCTCTCCCACCAACCACGAAGACGCGTAGGTCTTGGCCCCGACTGGAAGCGATAAACTCTTGAAGAATGATGTTCGCGTTGCTCTTGGTGGCCTCGACCAGTTGCATGAGGTCCTCAAAGTGCGACCTGGTTTCGCACAGGAAGACGCCGGTTCCTTGTGAGCCAGCTATCGTCTTGACCACTACCGGGTAACCCAGGTGGCGCTCGACGGCGTCACTATCTACCGGAAACTTGGCCAGCATCGTCTTCGCGACAGGCAGATTGCTTTGGGCAAGAATTTGGTGCGTGAATAGCTTGTCACGTACCGTTTCGATGCTCTGCGAAGAATTGAAAGTTTGGACGCCGAGCCGCTCCAGATGCCGAATGACCGCCAAGGCAAAGTACGTCGTCGATGCCCCCATGCGTGGCAACAAGAAGTCGGGCAGAGCAACCTCTTCCCCATCAAGCAGCACGCTACGGCGGTCATCCCGCGTAACGACTAAATCGACTTGCTCAGGAGAAACAACGCTGAGCTGAATACCGCACTGGTCAGCGACTTGGCGTAGCCGGTTTAGCTCATAAACTTCTGCTCGCAGCAGGTCAGACGATTCGCGATAAAGAACCCAACCGTTCATGAAGACACTCCTTGGGGAAGCATGAAAGCCCTGTAACGAGGGGGGGATCCGTCTCAAGGAATCAACCGCCAATGACGCCAGCAACCAAGAAACGTCGAGACGACCTGGAAGAAACTGAGTTAGTCTAGCAGATTCTTGTTGATGCGAACAAGCAAGCCGCGACACTTCGATAGGGACGCCTCTATCATGTTAAGGCTTCAGGCTCACCACACCGGGGCGAGTGAGAGACGCTCGACGCTTACTTGCAGGTGAACCAGTTCGACGAGTTCGCCGAACTGCGTATAGATCGCGACGTCCGCGGCGTCGCGGCCATACGCGATGGCAACTCGGCCCCCTTGAAGAACCTGCTGGGTAGGGTCAAAGGTGTACCAGCGGCCGCCCACGAAGGCCTCGAACCAGGCGTGGAGATCCATTGGCCGGAGGCCCTCAAGATAGCCGACGACGAGACGGGCCGGGATCGACAACGCGCGGCAGAGCGCGACTCCAAGGTGGGCCATGTCACGGCAGACCGCCTCGCTCCGCTCATTCACCTCCGCGGCGCTGATGATCTGCTGGCCGCTGCCAGGTGAGTAGGTGAGCGCCTGACGGATGTAGTCGACGATCGCTATGCACTGGTCGTACCCTGGCGCGTAACCATCGGTAATCGATGACGCCATCTCAGCAAAACGATCCGACTCGCAATACCGGCTGGGGAGCAAGAACGGGAGTGTGCTATCTGGGAGAGTCTCTACCGGGACGAACCACGCCCCCGGCGCGGTGTCCGTCGCTTCGGCAGCCTCGATGACCGCGGAGGTGTGAATCGAGAACGGCCCAGCAGGCGCGACGAGCCTCTGGCACAGGTTGCCGAACAGATCCGTGAACTCGACCGCCGGTACGCTCGGCGTGAGGACGTACTGCTCCTGGGCCACCCATTGCTGAGCACCGCTGCGAGGCCGCAGCATCAGCAAGAACGGAGTCGCCACAGGGGCATTGAATTTGAGCGTACAGGAGGCCTGAAGCCACATAGGGCGTTTCGCATGAGTTACCCGCCTGGGCTCAACGATTGTAGGCCTTCGGTTGAGTCAATGTCGGTGCGCGGCGCAAGAAATGAGAGCAGCGGCCTAGATTCACTGAGAATAGCCTCAATTAAAGTCGCCTCAGCCCAACGCAAGACTCACGGAGCAACATCCACCGACCGATGCTTCGAGGGACGTGAGCAAAGGCGGCCGAGACAGCGTGACCGAATGAGATTTGCACTGGCAGCCTTCCGCTGTGAGGATGCATCGGCCGTCCGCAGTTGACAGTTCCGCGAACTCGCAGCGGTGTCCCTGACTCGGCGCGACCTCCGCAGGTAGCCGGAAGCCCTACTAGCGGTCGGCTGGTCCAACCTCTCGTCCGCGTTGGCAAAGCCTAAAGCGGTCCTGCTGGGTGACAATAGTGGTCCTAAGCAGCGGCTGAGGTCAAAGATTCTCGCGTATCGCTCGTGCGGTCGAAGGAAGAAGCGGTCAGTTTGTCGCACCCTCTCTCCGCTTGGCAAGGCCAAATCTGGCCTGGTAGACTACCGGGTCATGTCCCGCCACGGCCGCCCCTTCAGTTTCAGGACAACGATTGCCCGCATCGCTACCGCGATGTTGGCCGCGTGGTATGTCGTGATCGTGCTGGGTGTGCCCATCCCGATGCCTCGGCCGGCAATTACCGGACGTTTTCCATGCGAAAACTGCCACTGCGGCTGCTCGACAGCCGAGCAGTGCTGGAGCAATTGCTGCTGCCACACGGTGGAAGAGCGCCTTGCTTGGGCCGAGCGGGAAGGGGTCGAACCCCCTGCGTTTGTGAGTGAACTGGTCGCAAGACAGAAGTCCGCTCCGGCCTGCTGTGTCGCCAAACATGCCTCCAAACGACCAGCGCGCTGCTGTTCCTCGGTGAAGGCGTCGCTTAAGACTTGCTGCACTCCTCCCACCAATGCCGAAACGCAGCGGCACGAGGAAGGAACCAAGCGCAAGGGAGACTACCTGGTGGGGTGGCGCGCCCTCGCCTGCCAAGGAACCGGCATTGAGTGGACGACGGCGACGCCAGCCATTGCCGTGACGGTCATCGACGTACCATCGTTTCCAGCGCACATAGAGTGGCTTCGTCTGCCACCCGCACCTCTTCACGAGACGCCATTCGAGCGTCCTCCTGTGCCTCCCCCTCGTCCCGCGGCCGTGTAGGGCACACTTTATAGACCTTTGTTCGCCTGCCGGGTCGCCGTCAGCCTCTGCGCTATCGGTACGCCTGTCCTGGCGAATTGGAAAGGTGATGCGCGTACGGCGGAGTCCCTTTTGGGCTTCAGCGGTAGGCGAGTTCTGTGCCCGAGCAACCGAGCCGACAGCCAAACGTCATGTCGTGCCGTCTGGCTTACGAGGCGTTCAACTCCCGCCTGCCTGTTCAGGCTGGGGAGCGGTGCGCCCGTTTCGTGATTACACAATTCAATCAAACTAAAAGAAGTGCACCAATGAACTATCGACTACTTACTGCGGCCTTTGGAGCGATCCTAACGCTCGCCGGGGCCGCCAATTCCTCACTCGCTGCAACCATCGTCAACGGCTCCGCCAGCCTGACGATCGTCGAAGGACTCGCCAACGCCGTCTCTGAGTTCGACGCCTACTTCGACGACATGGCCTCGCGCGCGCAAGCGCTCGGCGACCCGGCGCCGGGCAACGCCTTGTTCACAGAAACGCCGGCTGACCCTGCGACGGGATCGGTGACGCTCGTTGATCCGATTCGGCCGTCTGGAGTAACGCCCGCGATCTATCCCGGCACGCCGGGTTCAACCCGGTCAAGGCAGGTCACGACGCTGGACTTCGACCCGAATGACGTGCTGGGAAGCTGGGACGTCTCGGACGACGCGATCGCCTTTGTGGGAGGTTCTACGCTCGGCGAACAGATCGCCTTCACCAGCATGCAGCGTTACACCGGACCGTTTCCAGGCGCGTTGCTGTACGGCGACTTTGGTCTGCGTTACACGGGGTCGCGGCTCGTTCTGA
The DNA here is from genome assembly GCA_965263315.1 of Lacipirellulaceae bacterium. Lineage (GTDB taxonomy): Bacteria > Planctomycetota > Planctomycetia > Pirellulales > Lacipirellulaceae > JBCCQL01. The sequence continues at coordinate 1,009,539 of CBDHGZ010000004.1, forward strand.
CGAGCAATATCGACTTCCTGAACGCCGCTTTCGCGGAGATCGGCAACCCGAATATCTCCGTAGTCGGCAACACGTTGACCATTTCAGGTGAACTGTTGATGGCTGCTGGCCTCTCCGCACTTGACCCGACGGCGGTCCCTGGAACCGATTTTGGAGACTTCACCATGACGGCGACGATCGTTCCCGAACCGACAACCGCGGCGCTGTTGGGAGCAGGGGTGGCGGCCGCGTTGGCGCTGTCGCACCGTCGGTCCGGTCAGCTTCACGTTAAGCAAAGGACTGCTTAATGGCTTCCCTCGTGTTGCGGCTGCCCGGGCACTCTGCCCGGGCCGGCCGCGCCGGTTTTACCCTGGTCGAGTTGCTCACCACGGTAGCCATCATCGGCGTGCTGGTCGCTCTGTTGCTGCCTGCCGTTCAGGCGGCGAGGGAGTCCGCGCGCCGCGCGTCATGCACCAGCAACCTGCGGCAGGTGGGGCTCGGCGTGTCGCTTTTCGAGGACCCGCACAAGGAGCTGCCGATGGCTGCTTACGGCCGGCCCTACGCCAAGTTCCCGGAGAACCCGGACGACGTAATCGGGAGCGTTTTCACCAAGCTCTTGCCCTTCGTGGAACAGCAAGCCGCCGCGGACCAGTACGACTGGAGCCAAGACTGGTTTACCGCGGTCAATCAGCCGACGGTTAACACGCCGGTCCCCATCTACCGGTGCGCTTCCTCGCCAGGCGAAAGCGTGCAACGCGGGCTGCGTGGGCCGCCGCCTAACGATTACCCGGACCGAACGGCGGCGGTCACCGACTACACCGCCGTCTACAGTTGGGGGTACCCCTTGGCGATCCCGGCGTCTCCCCCGTCGCGTGACATCTGGGGAACCAGCGCCTTGTCGCCACTGCATGAGGACGGGCACTACAGCCGACCGAAGCTAAAGTATAGCACCGATGGCTCCAGCCGTACGCTGACGTTCGTGGAACGCGCCGACTCGATGCAGCGCTGGGTGGGAGGCGTCGTAACCGATTCTGCGCCCGGGCTTGCCAAGGAATGGGCGCCGTGGGCCGGCCAAGGGTGCGTCTGGATTCTCTCGTACACCGACGGCGGCCAGAACTGGGCGCCCTCGGGCCTGGGGGACTGCAACGTCAACTGCAGCAACCACCAGGGGGTCTACGCGTTTCATACGGGGGGAGCCAACGTGCTGTTCCTCGACGGTCGGGTCGCGTTCCTGTCGGAAGACACCGAGGCGGAAGTGCTGTTTGCTTACGTCACCCGTTCGCGGGGAGAGATGGTGGAAGCGCCATGAGAATAAACTGTCACAAGGTTCCTCTGCCAATGATGTGCATTGTGGCGGTGGCGTTTGCCACTGTGGGATGCCAGCAAGAGCAGACGACGAACCGCACGCCGACTTATCCGGTCACAGGCGTCCTGTACGTCAACGACGAACCCGCCGCGGGGGCGATGGTCAAGCTCTATGCTCCGCAGGCCAGCGGTCGGATGCCAACCGCCGTCGTGCGTAAAGACGGGAGCTTCGCCGCGAGTTACTACAGCACCGAAGATGGCGCTCCGGCCGGAGAGTACCAACTCCTGGTGCTGTGGATGTCGCCGCCCCCGGGCGGCGGGCTTCCGGTTGATCGGCTGGGGGGACGCTTTGCCGACGCCAGTCGCCCCGTGCGTCAGGTCACGGTCACGGAAGGCGAGAACCAGCTCCAACCAATCAATCTGAAGACGAAATAAGCCACGCTCCTAATTGAAGAGGAAAGGACAACCGATGTCTACCAGACGCGATTTCTTGTCGGCCGCCGTCGCGGCGGCTGTCGCCGGAACAACGACGAAGTCTTGGGCGCAGGAGCCACAGGGCGACGTGCACGCCGAGCTGATGAAGGGATGGACCGGTGACGAAGTCATCGCCATGGTCCTCTACGAAGGTTTCACGCCGCTCGATCTCTTTGGGCCGCACCACATGTTTATCCTGATGGGGGGCGCCAAGGTGCATTTAGTCGCCGAGACCCGTGATCCCGTCACGGCCGAAGGAAGCGTGAAGGTCGCCCCGACGATGACCTTCGATGAGTGCCCGGAAAAGCTGACCGTGCTGTTCGTGCCCGGCGGCACTCAGGGAACCTTGGACGCGATGAAGAGCGACAAGATTCGGGACTTTGTGGCGCAACGAGGATCGCAGGCGGATTGGGTCACGAGCGTCTGCACAGGATCGCTCGTATTGGCGGCCGCCGGATTGCTCGACGGCTACAAAGCAACGAGCCACTGGCTCGCCCGGCCGGTGCTCGCCGAGTTCGGGGCGACACCGGTCGACGAACGGGTGGTGATCGACCGCAATCGCGTCACCGGGGCAGGCGTGACCGCTGGCCTCGACCTGGGGTTGAATCTGGTGGGCAAGTTCCGCGGCGACACCTACGCCCAGGGCTCACAGCTGTTTGCCGAGTACGACCCGCATCCCCCTTACAATTCAGGCTCCTGCAAAACGGCGCCCCCTGCGATTGTATCCACGCTGAGAGAGATGCACGCTTCGTTCAACGAAGCGGCGAAAGAGATCGCGAGGCAGCGCAACGCCACTCCAAATAGGTAATCCAGCGAGTCCTAATCCGCTGCGGTTGCATCGCCCGAAGCCGAGTCCGACTCGGTCTAACTCGCATCGGTGAACGTAACCGCGGCGAGCTATGCCCACGACGAAATCCGCGCCTGAGTAAGACTTCTACTCTGGTTCCGCGTGCCGACGATCTATTCAGGGGGCATCGTCTCAGGCCTTGCCAGACCTTGGACGCTGGTTTATTTATCCTTGGCGGGCCGTGACTCGCTTTGCGTGCTTGGCTACCGAATGCTCGTTAGCACCCTTAGAAGCTACTGCAGTCGCTAGCCGCTAGGCCTGTCGCTAGCTACGCGTCCCGTTTAACTCGGTAAATGAAACACCCCGGCGGTTATCGATCTGACGAGCGCCGGAATCCGTGGTCGATGTGAGCGAACTCTTCCAGCAAGCGGTCGAGAAGGGCGTTCAGTTTAGGGTGGTCGAGCAACCAATCGATCTGCTCTTGGGTTAGTTCTTTGTTCTTGGGCATGAGTTGCTCCTTCAGCTGGTGGGATGACGGACGTATAGATGCTCCAAGCAGAAGCCGCCGCCTATTTTGGTCCGGAGACTTCTATTCGGCGGCCATCCGGCACCCCATAGGAGCCGAATGCTTGTCGTCATCTAAAGAACGGTTGGGCAATACGCCCACCTGAGAACAGTGAAGCATCCGCCGAACGGTTGCAAGCAAATTCGTCCGTGTGGCGGCAAGTGAAGCCAGCGTACCCAACAACGATCCCGAGGCCGCGACCGTATCCATTCAAGCAGCGAACCTGGTCGCCAAGCAGGTGTTCCAAGAGGGCAGAATAGGGGTACTCGTGGACGATCGAAAATCACGCCTCGGTCGTCACACATCGGCTGTCACCCAGTTTCCCTAGCGACTCTTTCCGCGAGCTTTCGATCCCGCTCCGCGTAGACCTGTGTTACATCGGCTCGCTCGTGACCGCAGATCACTTGGGCCGCTTCGAGCCCGTAGCGTTTACGGATCTCGGTCGCAGCAGTGTGCCTCAGCTGGTTCGGTGTCCATACCTCGACACCCGCCTTCTTGCAGCCGCGCCGGATGGCTACCCGGTAGCTGGCGACTTGGTACCGTTCGGCCGGCGGGCGTGTGGCGCTTCGCTTCCAAGGCTTGTCGCGGTTCTTCTGCTGACGCTGGCGAGCCCTGGCGACGGACTCCTCTGGCGAGAAGCAGAACTTCTCGCCGTCCCTTTCGAGGTACGAAGTCAGAAGCTTCTGTGCGTGCGGCCCAATATAGACGGACCGCGTCTTCTCGTGATGCTCTGTCTTGTGGGCGTCAGGTGCGTAGACCCATACGTCAGTGCTACGATCGATGTCGCATGGCCGCAGTGCGCAGACTTCGCCCGGGCGTGCGCCCGTGAGTCGCTGAAATCGGACCATATCGGCGATGATCTCTGGCAAGCAGGGAAGCGTCTGCTCGATGCGAGCATCCTCCACGGCGGTGACCCCGCCTGTTTCTCGCGCGTCCGTCCGGCCCCGCTTGAGGCCTTCGAGCGCCGACAGCTGCACGGGAACGTCCGCTGCACAGAGTTCCTTCGCTACCGCCCACTTGAACATGCGGATCAGGCGGCCGATCTGCTTGTTGATAACCTTCCGTGACCAGTCTTTGTCGATGACCAAGTCGTCGCGGAAGTTGTCGAGTTGGACAGGACCGAAGGCGTCGACCGGATCATCGCCGTGCTTCTTGCCGAGCAGGGTCGTCACGTCGACGATCAGGCCCGCTTCGCGGGTGACTTCGCCGTTCTTCAAGTAGTACGAACGGGCGTGCCGGCGGTAGACGAAGATCAATTCGTCGATCGTAATGGTGCCCCCCTCGCGGCGTTTACGGCGAAGGCAGGCTGGGTTGATGGTTCTGGCAAGCGACTCTTCGGTAGCCTCGACCGCGGCTGCCTGCACTTGCTCGGCTAGCCTGGCTCGCCATTCGGCCAGGAAGGCTCGGTAGCGCTCATGGCTCTTTGGAGAGCCGTATTTGCCGAGGTAGACTTCGCGGCCCTTGACGTAGACGACGGCTTGGCCGGACGCTTTGTGCCGCCCGTATTTGGGCGGTCTTTTCTGAAGGCGGGGCATGGGCGGGATACTCGTTTTCGGAGCCAAACCCGTAGTCGGCCACCCAGTACGGGTTTTGACTACGGGTTTTCGCTACAAACGAGCCGCTCTGCCAACCGCTGGCAGGTAACCTAAGCGTAGGTTTCAGCTGCACTTAGAGAAAGTGGCGGGGGCCGGATTCGAACCGACGACCTCGAGGTTATGAGGCTCCCGGCCTGATTTCCGCAACTACTTACTCTGCAATGAGTTAGGGGGAGGCTTCCCCCTTTGGGTCGTTGCAAATCTTATCAATAATTAGCGAGCAATAGCAAACGTCTCACTGCCAAAGGGGGAAGTGGCTTGAGAGGGGCGGTGCCGCTTCGATGATTGGCTCGACCACTTTTGGGAGAGCCAAGGGCAGGGGTTCAGAAAGGTTGTCACCCGGGAAACGCCGGGGAACTGCAAAGAGGAGGCTCGAATGCCGCCCTGGTTTAGTTCGCTGTTCTTCTTGTTTGCTCGCTCCAGCGAAGAGCAGCTCCGACGACAGATCTTGTTCCTGAAGGCCGAGCTAGAGATGACCCGCGTTCGCGTGCCGCAGAGTCGTATCTTCCTCAAGAACGAAGAGCGACAACGATTGCTAGAGTTGGGCGACGGCATCGGATCAGACGCATTGACGCTCGTTTCGATAGTCCACCCACGAACTTACCGCCGCTGGCTGGAGCGGAGAAGCCAAGGGAAGCCACCCGCCAAGAAGATGGGCCGCAAGGGGACCCCCGAGACGATCCGCCAGATCGTGATCCGGCTCGCCAGGCAGAACCAGTGGGGGTACGCCCGCATCGTCGGCGAGCTGCGGAAGCTGCGGATCCGCTGTGTGGGACGCACGACCGTCCGCACGATCCTCAAGGAAGAGGGCGTCCACCCGGGCCCGAAGCGGGGCCCGGGGACCTGGGACGACTTTATCAAGATCCACGCCGAGACCCTCTGACATTGTGATTTTTTTTTCGAAGAGGGTCATGACGAGCACCGGCCTTCGGCGGGCCTACGTGCTTGCTTTCCTGCACGTCAACTTACGGCGGGTGATCTGCTCGCCGGCCACCCTGAAGCCTGATAACGAGTGGGTAACGGCTCAAGCCGAGTCGACGCTGCAGCAAACGCGCGGGATTGAACTGCCGGTCCGCTACTTGGTCCGCGACCTCGACTTCAAGTACTCCAAGCGTTTCGACAAAGTCTTCACCGACGCCGGCGTCTCCGTCGAGCCAACCGCCCCGCGGGCCCCGAACCAGAACGCGTTCGTCGAGCGTTGGATTGGATCGATTCGGGGTGAGTGCCTCAACCGATTCATCGTTTTCGGGCTGGGTCACCGCGATCACATCACGTCTTCCTACCTCGATTATTATCACGCGTGTCGCCCTCACCAACGCCTGGACAACAAGCCGCCGCTAGGAGTCTGGCCGGAGGTCGACGACCCGCCCGACGACGGCGAGGAGGTCGTCTGCCGCGAGTGGCTGGGCGGCGTCCTCAAGCACTACGAACGCAGGGCGGCCTGACGAAGCCAAAGACCGTCTGCGGCTGCGACGCGCGAGCGATCGCTGGCTCGGTCGCGCGCTAGTGACAGATCAGACGCGATTCGTGACAATCAGGCCGTGGAAGAGAGCTGTCGACATGCGAAGAAAGGCCGACAAACAACGGTGACTCTGCTGTGACAACCTTGCCGAATAGCACGCACCCTGACGACCCGAAATGACCCCCGACCCGAACCCCCCGGGCCCCGACCAAGCGACGGCTCTGGCCAATCTCGGTTGGAAGGTCCAAGAATCGCTCGGCGACCTTGGGGGGTACGGTCGGGTGTGGCGCGTGCAACGCGAAGGGCCCGCGGGGCGTGTCGCTCGCCTCGCCCGTGTGGTCGCCATCGACCAGGTCAACAATCACCGCGACGAGTTCAACCGGCTGCTCGGAGTCCGAGCCGTCGCCGCGGTGACGGTGCGTCACACCGAACTCATCGACGGCCAGGTTGTTCTCCTGTTCGACGACCTGGGCGGGCCGTTTCCCCGCCAGACAAAGGTTGAGGCGCCCGAGCGGCTTCACGAAGCGGTCGGGCCGGCGCAATCGGAATGACCGATCAAGTCGCCCGACTGCGAAAGCCGATGAACTCGATGGGCGAACCCCTACTGCAACTGTACGCGCGATGCTAACCAACCGGTTCCGATGGCGACCGGCCGACAACTAATCCGCTCGGCCGTCGTACTCCTCATTGTGTCCGCGTCGTCGGCCGTCGCTGCTGAGCAGCAGTCGGCCCCCCGGTGTCTGCCCGAGGTTGCAGCTGTCCCAGCCATCGCGTCGGCGGAAGGCGATCGCAAAGCCGTCTACGCGGGGACCGTTGTGCCCGCTCAATGGCTCTCGGGCGCTGGCGTGCCGACGGTCGAGACCAGCCGGTTCGTAACACCGGAGATCGGGAATGCGTCGGTCTCTTTGCAGTAATCGACTCGCGTGAATCGACTTCGTAAAGGAGGGAAAGCCATCGATGATGCGACGTTGTGCCGGGGGTCGCCTCCAAAGATCGTTGCATATGGGCTCGCTGCGACTCTCGATGAGCCCAGGACGAGCGAGCCTCACGTCGCGGTCGCACTCTCGCGTTCGTGCAGCATGAGTCTTGCTCACACATTTAGAGTCGCATCACCGCCCGAACGCCGAGCACGAGCGACGCGTCAACATCCTCACGAGCGGGGACGATGACCTGAAGGTCTGGCGTCACGTTGAGCCACGGTGTCGCCTGCCAGTTGTAGAACATCTCGACGCCGTGGCCGTCGTTGACCGGGCCGAGGACAGTCTCCAGGATGACGCCAACTTCGTCGCTCGATCCGGCGACAAACCAACCGGCACCGAACGTGTCCGCGTGGCGGCCTTGGATTGGGCTCGTGCCGCCAACTCCAAAGCTGAGGAACCACGCAAGCGGATTCGCTTCGTCGTCAGCGATCCCGGCTCGGCCGAAGAGACCCCAACCGCGCTGCGGGTTGCACGGGTCAACTTGAAGGTACTGGTCGAAGTTCCAGTAAAGCGACCAAGAGCCGTCCGTCTCATTGATCGGTATGTTCGGCAGCACGATCCGTGGGTCTTGGCCCAGCGACACAAAGTCGCGACTGCTCCAGGTGCCGGCGAATAGCTGATGCCCCGGCAACCCGCCGAAGTCGGTCGGCAGGCGCAACTCGGCGGCCATGGCGACCCCCTCGGCGAACAGCTCGCTGAAACCCGACGTGCTCGCGGTATCGGTCGGGTTCATTAAGGTAAAGTTGAAGACCGGCTCACCGCCTTCGCCAAGAACCGCGAAGCCGCACCCAAGCGAAGCGTACGGAATCGTGCGCAGCGCGATCGGGTTGGCTACAAAACCGACGTTGGAGAACTGCGTCTTGCCCCGTCCGTGCGCGAACGCGTTCAGGTCGCCGTCGAGCGTGTCGAGTTTGCCAAAGAAGACCGCAAACCGCTCCGAGAGCGCTTGAGTGAACAGCACATTGGTCAGCAGCAGGTCTTCGCTTTCGGCGACAGGCAGGTCGGCAAGGACCGACGCCGGTAGCAGCGCGTCGGTGTCGCGGTTGACGTTCTCGCCGAAGCGGTGCTCGGCGCGGAGCTTCAGGAAGAGGCCTTCCTGCAGCCCCATCGCGCCGAAGTTGACGTTGGTCACGTAGTCGCCATGCCCGCCGTATCGGTCGGTGCGACGCACGCCGCCGCTGGTCACCCCCTGATAGAAGTGGGCGACGTCGAAGTCGAACGTCACGCCGCGCTCGGCCAGCCAGTCGCGGTTTCCCCACCAGTCGCCGGTCAGCGTTCCGGTCTGAGCCAACGCGCCCTCGGCCACGAGCCACGCGGCAAGGACTAACACGCCTGCGGCGGCACGGTTTGTCATGGCAGTCGGCGGACCCGGTCAGTGCTTTCGGAGAATCGACGCGGTCGGGCGTCGATCGGTTGCTTCGGCATTTCTTGGGGAGTCTGGGCAAGGGGCGTCGCGCAACCAGCAACACCGTCGCAGCCCCGAAAGTCACGGCGGACTGTGGCGCGATTAGGCAAGATGTGCTAGACTTCTCGCGTGTGCGTCGTGCGCTGAGCGACGCGCACAGCAGGACCTCTCCTCGACCACCGGGCGCCAACCATGAAGAAAATCAGTCTCTACCTCTGCGCCGTAGCGGCGACGCTCGCCGCGTCGCTCGCGGGCGCTGCTGACAAGCCGAACATTCTCGTCATCTGGGGCGACGACATCGGCACGTGGAACATCAGCCACAACAACCGCGGGATGATGGGCTACCAGACGCCCAACATCGATCGCATCGCGCAAGAGGGCGTGTCGTTTACCGACTACTACGGACAGCAGAGCTGCACCGCCGGACGCGCGGCTTTCATCGCCGGTAACGTGCCGGTTCGCACGGGCATGACCAAGGTCGGAATGCCGGGCGCCGAGGAGGGCTGGCAAGAGACCGACGCCACGATGGCGGCCGTCCTCAAGGAGCAGGGCTACGTCACCGGGCAGTTCGGCAAGAACCACCAGGGCGACCGCGACGAGCACCTGCCGACGAACCACGGCTTCGACGAGTTCTTCGGCAACCTCTACCACCTGAACGCGGAGGAAGAGCCCGAGAACGAGGACTACCCGGCCGACTACCGCCTGCCGAACGGCAAGACGTTCCGCGAGCAGTACGGCCCCCGCGGCGTGATCAAATCGTGGGCGATGCCCGACGGCACGCAGAAGATCGAGGACACCGGTCCGCTCACCAAGAAGCGGATGGAAACCGTCGACGACGAGACCGTCGCCGCGGCGAAGGACTTCATCAAGCGCCAGCACGAGGCGGGCAAGCCGTTCTTCTGCTGGTGGAACGGCACGCGGATGCACTTCCGCACCCACGTGAAGGAGGAACACCGCGGCCTCTCCGGCAAGAGCGGCGACGAGTACCACGACGGCATGGTCGAGCACGACCTGCACGTCGGCGAGTTGCTCGACTTGCTCGACGAACTCGGCATCGCCGAGGACACGATCGTGCAGTACTCGACCGATAACGGCCCGCACTACAACACGTGGCCCGACGCTGGCACGACGCCGTTCCGCGGCGAAAAGAACTCCAACTGGGAGGGCGCCTACCGAGTTCCGGCGTTCGCCCGTTGGCCCGGGAAGATCCCCGCCGGCGTGACGCTCAACGGGATCGTCGCCCACGAAGACTGGTTGCCGACGTTCGCCGCGGCGGCGGGAGCGCCCGACATCAAGGAGAAACTGGCGGCGGGCACGGAGCTGATTGGCCGCAACTACCGCAACATGATCGACGGCTACAACCTGCTCCCCTACCTGTCGGGCGAAACCGAGGAGTCGCCGCGTAAGGAGTTCATGTACGTGACAGACAACGGCGAGATCGCCGCGATCCGTTACGACGATTGGAAGGCGGTCTTCCTCGAGAACCGCGGCCGCCAGCTTGGCGTGTGGCAAGAGCCTCTCGCCGAGCTGCGGATCCCGCTGCTGTTCAATCTGCGCCGCGACCCGTTCGAGAAGTCGCAGCACAACTCGAACACGTACTGGGATTGGTACATCGACCGTGCCTACGTGTTGCTGCCGATGCAAGACATCGCCGGCAAGTTCCTGACGTCGATGGTCGATTACCCACCGAGCCAGACGCCCGGCGCGTTTAACCTCGACAAGGTGATTGAGAAGATCAAATCGGGCGTCGGCTCGAAGTGATCACTGCGTCCGATATCGGCCGCCGACTCGTGAGGGTCGGCGGCCTTTTTTGTTTGCTTCTACCCAAGGGCTGCCAATCCATGCGAATGACCGCCACAGCGCTACTCCTCGTCGTCGCGTCTATTGCCCGAGCCGACGATCCGTTGCCGAGCTGGAACGATGGCGCGACGAAGGCAGCGATCACCTCGTTCGTCGAGCGTGTGACGAACGAAGGCGGCGTCGACTACGTGCCGCCCGCCGAGCGGATCGCGACGTTCGACAACGACGGCTGCCTGTGGGCCGAGCAACCGATCTACTTCCAAGCGCTGTTTGCCTTCGACCGTGTCAAGGCGCTCGCGCCGAAACACCCCGAGTGGCGTGATCGAGAATCATTCGCCTCGATCCTGCGGGGGGACACCGCCGCGGTGCTCGCGGGCGGTGAGAAGGCCCTGCTCGAGGTCGTCATGGCGACGCACGCCGGTATGACGACTGCCGAGTTCGAAGCCGTCGTCGCCGATTGGATGGCAACGGCCCGCCACCCGACCACCGGCCGGCCGTACGACGAGATGGTCTACCAACCCATGCTCGAGGTGCTCGCCTACCTGCGCGAGAACGGCTTCAAGACGTTCATCGTCTCCGGAGGCGGGATCGACTTCCTTCGCGTCTGGGCCGAACGCGTCTACGGCGTGCCGCCCGAGCAGGTCGTCGGATCCAGCGTCAGCACCAGATACGAGGTCCGCGACGGCGAGCCTGTCATCGTCCGCTTGCCCGAGATCGGCTTCATCGACGACAAGGCGGGCAAGCCGATCGGCATCCACGAGCACATCGGCCGGCGGCCGATCGCCGCCTTCGGCAATTCCGACGGCGACTTCCAGATGCTCGAATGGACCACTGCGGGCGAGGGCCCGCGGCTGGGTGTCTTGGTTCACCACACCGACGCCGACCGTGAATGGGCCTACGACCGAGACTCGCGCGTGGGACGGCTTGCCCGAAGCCTGGACGAGGCCTCGGACCGCGGCTGGCAGATTATCGACATGCGTCGAGACTGGGCGGCCGTTTTCCCACCAACAAGCGGATAGCACGTTGCGCGAGCCACACGGGAACGCCCAGCCCATACCATGGAGCGAGCTGAGTGCCACGCGGCGATTGGGGAGTACCCCGCAACGCGCAGCGGATGCATCGCCCGAAGCCGAGTCCGACTCGGTCTAACTCGCATCGGTGAACGTAACCGCGGCGAGCTATGCCCACGACGCGACGACCTCGAGGTTATGAGCCCCTGTCTCTAGCGGTCCCAACTGCTTTGCTGGAGCGTGTCTGCGGAGCCTATCACGAGGCTAAACGGGGTAAAAGCACCCTCTTTTCCTAGCAGACACTCGCAAACACTCGCACCTAGGCGCTGCAAAAAGAGGTAGCCAACGCTCTACGCGCCGTACTGCCAACGGATGCCGATAGCCGCCAAGCAACTTTGTGAAGAAACTGGTTGCGCATGGCAAAGCGCTGTGCTATTGAGGGGCATGACACAAGATGACAACATACACCACCTGCATGAGATCGCTTGCAGCCATTGCCATAAACCGCTGCTCGGGCGTGCCAAGTTCACCATGATACCGCTGAGTGACGGTTGGCGTGCCTACATCTGCGACGACTGCAAAGACGACTTCAACGCGCACCAAAAGCGTATGGGCGGATCATTCCGCATATAGCCGCTAGTTTCCAGAATCTTTATTATCACACCGCTGAGCAAGAGCGCCTTGTCCGTAATCAACTGAGGTCATCAGCTGCCCGTTCTCCTCGCTTGATATCGTGCAGCGATTGGCCGGCTGCGTTCTTCCAATCGACCCATCCGTTGGACGTCCTGCCAAGGATCACAATCGCCGCACCGCTCGGCGTCTTGAACAGATAGTCTTCTGTAAAGATCAGCTGCGTCTCGTTGTGATCTTTCAGGACGTTGTTCACGATCAGCGGGGTGCGTGCGGATTCCACTTGGTTTCTGGCCGATTCGACGATGTCTTTTCGGCAGAGGCTGCCTCGGCGAACCAGGAACCCATCGTCAGACAGGGCGCCCGTTCCCTCTGCGTCAGGGCCTTTGACTGTGAACAGCTCGTGTGAGGTCGCGATCGGCTCAAAAAGCGGGAATCCTAAGGCTGTCGGCAGGATGCCTACAGTGTCGAACGCATCTAGGCAGTCGTCGCGTAGTGGCTCGGTCACAAATGGTTCACGAGGAGTTTGGCTGTTCTCTAGGTCGTATCGTCCGGTGAGTTTGGCTTGCTGCACGCAGTGCCACTCTAGCCATCGGATATGAGCTGGCGTGAACGCCTGTGTCTTAGAAACCGCGACGACGCCTACGTTCCAGAACGCCTTCTCTACGCTGTGCCGATCCATCCTTGAGCGGAGGTCCTCGGTCTGCCCGATGTAGCAGATTGGACGCGCCTCCCCTTCTGATGCGCCAAACAGAAAGTAGACCGCCACCTGCTCCATCTCGGGTCGCAACTTGGCTGCGCGGAGCTGGTTTTGCGGAAAGAGCAACGTTTGCACCGTTCGCGACGTAATCTCCGCCAGTCGCAGTCCTCGTGGCTCACCGTTCGGAAGGTAGATCTGTAGTGTCCGTCCCCTCTGATCGCCCATGCGCTGTACCCTCAACTCCAGCTTGTTGCGTCTGCTCGAAACGAAGCGAGACGCAGTGGATACCTAGCCAACAGCTTCGCCGCTCTCGAGTGATGCGTTCGGTTGAGCACACAACTCGCCATGACCCAACGTAAGTAGAGTAGACTTCGCGGCTAACGAATACGGGCTGCTGGGAAGCGTGAGCTCTGCTATCGCCTCGATATCCTTGCCAACGTTCATTTTGTCAGCAACAGAAACTGGGCAATTCGGCGAACCAGCAGCTGACAGCGAGTCTAAAAGAGACTCGACCCTTCGTTGCACGTCTCTAATAACACGCTTCCGAGCGCCTTTGAGCCGCGGCAGGTTTAGCCCGTACAACTCAACTGATTTCGTGACTCGCTCAACCGAGGTGCCGACAGCGTAGCGACTTGGTGCGATGCGTCCATCAACGTCTACTGCCAGCAAACGCATGTCGGATTCACTGCATGGGTCGAGGAGAATAGGCTGCTCTGACGCTTCGCATCGGTTCGCCCAGCTAGCTTTTTGGCTGCCGTCAATTAGCGGAAACCAACTGGCCTTCCCGTCTACTGCCCCTGTCTCATGATTGGTCGTCGCTCGGTTTGAGCAGTTTGCCGAGTAGCGAAAGTTCTCCCACGAAAACGCAAGCCACTCATATCCAGGCTTGTCAGTTTCCGCGTCGGTTCGCTTCGCTTCGAGCTTTGGCCGAAAGTGATCGACGTCGAAGAACGACTGCGGATCGGGGCTTTCAGAGTACCAACACTTGCCGTAAGACATCTGAGCCAAATACCTTGCGAAAGCACGCCAGACATGCGACTTCTTCTTGATTAGCTTACGACGTTCTTCGGGGTCTGTAGTCTCTTCAAGTGCCTTCTGCGCGCGTTCAGCTACCAGCAACACCCCCTGCGGAATGATTGAGCTGTCTCGCCTTACGTAGATCACCCCTCCCCCCCTTGCTTCTCCGCCACAAGCTTCTGGATAAGCTCGTTCATGGCTTCACGGCGGCTTCTGAGCTGATCTGGGGTCAGCGGTGGGCGTTTGGCGTAGCGCACGTCGTGCCATGACTTCAGGAAGTCGTTGTAGAGCGGCTCGCGATCTTCGAAGAGGAAGCCCAATCGGTTGAGCTTGTCGTTGATCTCGATGAGCTGCTCATCCTGTTTCTTGGTTCGCTTGTCGATTGCAGCGAGCGTATTCCGCTCATCGATGGCCGCTTGCGTATCCGGGTCGAGCGTCGACTCGAGGCCGAAGATCTCCGTCAGCGTCGCGGTGAAACCAAGGCCGCGGGGATGCGTGTAGGGTGGTTGCACCGACACCCCGCCATCTTCTTGCTGGGACATCACGCGTACGTCTTGACGCTCAAGCGCAGCGATCGTAAGCGGGTTGTGCGAGGTCAAGATGATTTGGCAATCGGCTTCAACCGAGACGACCTCAGTCCATTCGCGAATGAGATCCAAATAGGAGAGCTGCCAATGCGGATTCAGGTGCGTATCGGGCTCGTCGAGCAAGAAGAGTGCGTTACGACCGCGAGACACCCGGATCAGTCCGAGAACCATCAGCAGCTGCCGTTCGCCGTCCGACAGGTCATTGAAGCTGACATCGCCCGTCTTGTTATTCGTGCGAGTGACCCAGAGATGCACATCACGAACCAAGTCGGAAATGTCCATCGACTCGATGGCGGCAAAAAACTCCAGGTCATCTGCGTACTGACCTGCCAGCTCCTTGAGAGGCTTGTCGTCGCGAAAGAAGGCGGCGTACTGAGCCTCGTCGGATCCTTTGTCTCGATAGTCATCAATCGGACGATCGATCAGTGCGAGCGGATGAAACGCTAAGTCGCAGAAACTGCGTGCGCACTGACCGGCCGGACCCTTCGCTCCCCACAGATCGGGGGCGTTGCTCAAGGCGTCTTTCTTAGCGCCTTTGGCAAACCAAGGTTTTCGAAAAACGGTGAGCACCGAGTCGAAGCCAGTAATCCCGAGCTTCTCCTTCAGTAGCTTGGCGACCGCAGGCGTGGGGAAAGCATAGAAAGCTAGTAGTGCAAAAACTCCGTGGATCGGTCGGCAGTAGAAGAGTCGACGCGCATCACGTGCCTGGCGACATTCTTCCAAGTCGTCGTTGATCTTGATTGCGTCGTAGTACTTACGCTGATGCCGATCAAAGAGGCTCTCAAGACGACGACTGCCGCCCGAGTAGTAACCGAACACCAAATCAGGGAAGTACTCTGACTTGCCCGCGTCGAACGCCTTTCGCGACAGTGTCTTGAGGGCGTCGATGCTCTCACCCGACGCGATCGTTTGCTTGCCTGACTTGTTCGAGAGCCGGACCCGCCGGCCGTTGATGCGGTAGTCGATCTCGTAGGTGAACCTGGGGCGGTACGCCTTCTCGTTCAGGTCAACGGATCGAAGCACCTCGACGATCGCTTCGATCAGGTTTGACTTGCCGGCGCCGTTCTGGCCGATCACGACCGTGGTCAGCCGATCCTCGTCGAAATCGACTTGAACTTGCTTGAGGTTCTTGAAGCCATCGATGAAGGCACGATCCAGCCGCATCAGCGGGCCTCCAGCTTCTCGGAGTTCTCGGCGATGTGGCCGTTGTCGACTTCCCAGGCAAGCTGCTTGTAGAAATCAGCAAGCGGCAGGTCGGCCGCCTGAAAGAGATCTTCCGAGGTCAGCTTCGAATCGGCGTCCTTCAAGAAGCCCGCGAGGTACGGCTGGTGCCTGACGTCTTCGTCAAATCGGCTCTTGGGCATAACAGGCTTCTTCCTATTGCTAGAGCTACGTACCGTCATTTTACGAGTCTTCTTATCTTCGGTCCTGGCTTCACGTTCGTTACGGATGCGGGCCAGCAGCTCGCTCGCCGGTTCGTCTCGCGGGTCCTGCGGGACCAACTCGCCTCGGAACGCTTTGGCAAGGATGGATTGATCGAGTTGGGTTAGCGAAAACTCCACAGAGGCCTGAAATGCCAAGACGTTTCCCAACGTCACCATCGCTTCTTCAATCCGCTTTGCAATCTCTAGCTGTTCGTCAAGTGGTGGAAGCGGTGTGGGAAGCATTCGGAGATCAGAAAGATTGATCCCTGATTGTGCGACGCCTTTTACTTGTCCCGTAATAAGTCGTTGAGCGGCAGGGCTCGCAAGCAAGTACATCAAGAACTTTGAGTCGACACCGGGAAGTACCGGGATTAGCGCAACCTCGCGGCTGATGTTCATGCCTTTCATTTCGGGAGGAACAACAGCGGTTTCGCCAACGGTCCCACGTATTGCAATGATCACTTCGCCGCCATCAAGCCACGTTCGCTTGTACGCGTTGTGGATTTTGGGGTCGACCAGCTTTAGGTCGTCGGCGATGGAAAACCGCTTGATGTCACCGCCCCTAACGGTTGGAATGCCGTTAGGGTGTGGGGGGCCAGTCTTCACGATGCCGTAAGGGATGCTCTTCTCTGGATCAACAAATAGTTCGAGTGGTGCGACTTCCCATCCAGATTCAGCGTCGATGCGATAATCTGCATCAAAGGCATCCTCGTCAAAAGTCGCGTCCGGCTCCTGATACTTCTCCCGCCAGCCCTTCGGCGGCTTATTGTCTTTGGCTTCGTAGTTGGCGAGATGCTGGGCTTCCCACCGTTCGCGGCGTTCGGTGCGGATGCGGGCGAGGAGTTCGCTGGCGGGTTCGACGTCGGGGTTTTGCTTGCGCCAGTCGGCAGTCAGGCGGCCGCTGAAGGCGCTGCGGAGCACACTCTGCCGCAGCTGAGCGATTAGCGGCCCGACTTCCCCCAGCAAATCCCGCGCACGAGAACTGCGAGCCTGTAGGGATTCGATCGCCGAAAAGATTCTCTCCTGCTCGGGAGCGGGCGGAAGCATGAAAGGCGTTGCTTCGCCAAGGAACGTTCGACTAATGCTCGCCTGGTTGACGTGCTTCTTGCATTGATACTGGAAATAACCTGAGCGGCAATAATACTGGAGTTGCTTTGCGATGAACGTCGGATCAATGCCTTCAGGCAGTCGCACTCGTGTCATGTGATTAGAGAAGGCAAGTTCTACATCCGTGTCGATGAACGCAGTCTTACCGACCCAAGCAGGGCTGTTCGTATTGTTAAACAACACGTCACCCCGGCGCAGACGAAGTGGGCTCTTCTCCGGATCTACAAATCGTCCATCGGACAAGTCGATCTTGCCGTCCGGACTTATGTTCATCGGGCGTAGGTGCGGGATGCCGTTCCCGTCTCGGTTGTGCTTTCCGGACGCAAAGCCAGATTGGATGTCGGCAACGAAGTCTTGAAGAGCGACTAACTCCCAGCCGTCTGGAATATCGCAGCCCTCAAGGGGCCAGTGCTGAGTTACCAGTGAACTCATTGAGCTGTAACCTCCACTGCTTCGTCGCCTTCTAGCAACTCGCATAGAGCGTTCATCTCGGCTAACGCGTCTCCCAGGCGGCTGCGGATTATTGAGGCGAGCTCATCCGGCTCAAGCTGATCATTGTCCTGGCTAGCGTCATCATCCTTCAGCCAGCTGATATCTAGGTTGTCTCTCCGCTCAGCGATCTTCTTGCGGTCAAAGCTGCGGAAGCGTCCTTCTGCCCCCTGGTCGGTCCGCTTGCTGGTGCCATCCGACTTCTTGCCGTAGCATTTCTCAAACTCGGCGAAGTGCTCGAGCGTTAGCGGCGTCCTCTTGCCAAAGGCGGGCATGTTGGAACGGAGGTCGAAGACCCAGGTCTTCTTGGTATTGCCCGTGTCCTTGGCGCCCCGTGTAAAGAAAAGGACGTTCGTCTTGACCCCCTGAGCGTAAAAGATACCCGTGGGCAGCCGCAGGATCGTGTGCAGGTTGCACTTGTCCATCAGGTCGGCCCGGATCTTGGTCCCGACGCCTTCCTCGAACAGCACGTTGTCCGGCAGCACGACGGCGGCCCGTCCCCCTGGCTTGAGCCCGCGGTAGATGTGCTGCAAGAAGCAGAGCTGCTTGTTGCTGGTCGGGTAGGTAAAGTCATCGCGGGTGATGCCGCCCCCCTTCTTCGTACCGAAGGGGGGGTTGGTGAGGATGACATCCGCGGGCGGGAGGTTCTGTCCCGCTGAGCCCATGGCGTCGCCGGCGATGTAGGTGCCGTCCATGCCGTGGAGCATCACGCTCATCATTAGCAGGCGGTGGGTGTCGTCGACCAGTTCCACGGCATGGAAGGCGTGGTGCTTCTGGAAGTGCTGCTGGTCGGCGTCGAGGTCGAACAGATCGTCGGTCTGACTCTTGATGTACCGGTCGGCGTGGGTGAGGAACCCCCCGGTGCCGGCTGCCGGATCCTGGATGACCTCGCCCGGCTGCGGCTTGATGACGTGGATCATCGACTCGATCAGCGGGCGCGGCGTGAAGTACTGCCCGGCCCCCGATTTCTTCTCGTTGGCGTTCTTCTCTAGCAGGCCCTCATAGAGGTCGCCGAGACCCTCACTGCGGGCGCTGTACCAATCGAGCGCGTCGATGTCGGTGACGAGCTTGAGCAGGTTCTTCGGCTTCTTGAGTGACGAGTTGGCGTTGTTGAAGATCGCTTGGACCCGTTTCCTGCCATTCGCACCAAGATGGACTAGGAGCGCTCGGTAGAACGTCAGCTGTTCGACCCCTTCCCGCGCAAGCAGGTCGTCCCACCGGTATCCCTTGGGGACCGCCTTATCCTGCTTGGTCTCCTTCATCATCTTGAGAAAGAGCAGGTACGTCAGCTCGGTGACATAGTCTTGGTAGGTGATGCCGTCGTCGCGAAGGACGTCGCACATCTTCCACAGCTTGGCGACGATTATCTGGGTGTTCATTCTCTTCCTTGAAAGTAGCTAGTCGCTGCTGGTTGTCACGAGTGGATTGATTAGGGAGTAACGCTCCAGATCTCGTCGGTGATCTGCCCGAGCAGTTCACCAAGTTCACCATCGAAGACCTTGTTCAGGCGGTCGAAACCACCGTACTCCTTGAACTGGCCTTGATCGACGGCTTCGCGATCAACGAGCGTGTTCTCTTTGAATTGCTTGCCAATCCGCTCGAGCCACTGGCGCTGCGGCTGGGTCCAGTTCTTGGAGGCCATGATCCGCTGCATGGCGTAGTTTACGCGATTATCGAACGCCCGAAGAGGTGCGTCGAGGACCGCGTTGCGGACGAACCCGATGATCGTGGCGGCGATGTCGACGTTCTTCGCCTCACGCCAGGCGACTTGCAGCCGCTTCTCGCTGAAACCGTTGTTGTCGAGTTCGATCTGCAGCTCTCGCAAGGCTTTGCGGGTAAGGTCGCGCGGTCGCTGAGCGCAAAGCTTGAGGGCGGCGATTTGGTCCTGGTTCGCGACAACGTACTCGCGGAACTCTTCGAGGTAGTCCAGGGGACGCTTGTTGTTCTGGCCGAAGCCGGTGGCGACTTCGATGACCTCGTCCGCATCCTCGGAGACGTAGATCCTCACGCCCCCGGACGTGGTCTTCTGATCAAGGAACTCGACGAGGGCCGACTTGTCGGAGAACCACTCGACGATCGCCTCGGGCGTGGAGTTGCGGATCTGATTAAGGAGGGACTCGGGGCGGACACCCGACTTGTCCTCGAAAGTCTGGGCCCTGTCGCCGTGCAGGCTCCGCCGCTTGCGCTGCAGCTTGGCGATGAGCTGTTCTTTGATCGTCTCTTGGTCTTCGGGGTTGGTCGTTCTGCCCAGTTCCTCGACCAACTGCCCGAACGTGATGTTGGGCCGCGTGATGACCGGTCGCATATCGGTATGGTTCTGCAGCTCGGAGTAGAGATCGACGCAGTCGAAGATGCGGAAGCAGTCTTTGTCCTTCTCTGGGCCAAGCAACTGGGGGCAGAGTCGTGTGCCGCGGCCAATCATCTGCTCGTAGAGGATCCGGCTGCTGACGCGTCGCAGGAAGACGAGGTTCGTGATCTCGGGGACGTCGATCCCGGTGGTCAGCAGATCGACCGTCACGACGACACTGGGTAGCTGCTCGTTCTTGAACCGACGGATCAACTGGGAGGGCTTGTCGGCCTTGCCGGTGATCTTCATGACGGCGTCGTCCTCAATCTCGTCATAACGGGCAGCGAAGGCCGACTTGAGCTCGTCGACCACCATGTCGGCGTGCATGTCCGTAACACAGAAGATGAGCGTCTTGCCGGGGAGGTTGGGGTCGATGTGCTTGGCGAGTTCCGCACAGATAACTCGGTTGAAGTTCTCGTTCACGACCCGCTTGTTAAAGCTTTCGACCTCAAGGTGGATGTCGTCGGGTGTGTTGAAGAGTTCGAGCTGTTGGTTGCCGGTGTCGTAGACGGTGACTTCTTCGTTTGCTTGCCAGCTGATACCGTCCTGGGCGAGTTGCGTGACGATCCGCAGCGGGGGTTCGTGGTCGACCAGGAAGCCGTCGATCACCGCCTGGCGATAGCTATACTGGTAGATCGGGAGTTGGTCTTCGCCACCGAAGATCTCGATCGTGTGCAGCGCGGGCGTGGCGGTAAGCCCGATCTTCACCGCGTCGAAGTAGTCGAGCACCCGCGAGTACTTGGAGATGTAGTCGGCTTCATCACGGAACCGCAGTTCGCTGTCGCTGAGCTCTTGATCGAGGTTGTAGCCGCGGTGGCACTCGTCGACGACGATGCAATCATACTGGCCAACGGAGAGTGTCGCCTCGCCGTCCTCTGAGTCGAGCAATCGACGAACCATGCCTTGGATGGTTGCGATCTGGAACTTCGTGTCTGCTTCGGGAGTAATATCACCCAACTCCTTCACGTCGTAGATGTCGGAGAAGGTTTGGTTGTTCTCGAGCTTCAGGTCCCGCAGGGCGTCGCCGGTCTGTTCGCCGAGGCTCGTGCGATCGACGAGGAATAAGACGCGGCGGAAACGCTTCGACTTGATCAGCCGGTAGCAGATGCCGATGCAGGTGCGGGTCTTGCCGGTGCCGGTGGCCATCGCAAGGAGCATCTCGCGTTGACCGGCGATAACCCTCTTCTCGACTTCCTGGACCGCTTCTTGCTGGTAGAAGCGTAGCGGCAAGTAGTCGGGCGACTCCGATTCGAGCTGCGCCTCGGCATCCTCAACGTCGTGCTTGAGCAGCTGCTTCAGGTCGCGAGGCGAATACCAGCCAACTAAAGGACGCGGGTGGTTGGTGGAGCGGCGGGCATCCAAAAACCAAATGCCGCTCTTCGTCCTCAGTTGCTTGAGGTAGTCGCGTCCATTGGCTGAGAAGAGGAAGGGGACCTGACACTCGCCCCAAGGACCCCCCGCGGAGGTTTGTTCGTCGGTGATCTGATAGCCGATGCTGTAGCGTTTCGACTGGGGGATTTTTCCTGCGACGTCGGTGTTTCTGCGTTTCGCCTCGACAACGGCGAGAGGCGTGAGCCCAGCAAATAGCACGTAGTCAGCGGGGCCATTGGCAGTGGGCCACTCAGCGATCGCTAGGTTCTTGCCCTTCTGGGGTCGGGCGCCCTTTGAGTGGCGGAGCGCTGTGGTATCGGCCTCCCACCCTACATCGCGGAGCTGCTGGTCGATGATCTTGCGAGTCGCTTGCTCATCGAGGTCGACTTCCTCTGCCGCTTTGCGAGAAGCGGCGACAATCTGCTTCTGCTCTTCTTCTGGCAGAGAGACTCGTTGCTTTGCAAGCTCGGCAAGCTGCTCTTCATACTCAATGCGGACACGGTTCAGCTCGGCTTCGGTCTCCTCAGCGATCTCAAGAGCGGCTCTCTCGTTCGCAAAGGCCTCGGCAGATCGCTGTGCCTCCTGGGTGGCTCGGCGATCGAGCTCTCCCTTCTCGAGGCGGATACCTTCAAGATCGGCATTAGCCTTGGCTAGCGACTCTCTTAGCTGCAAGAGTTCCTGCTTGAGCGCTGCATCCGCGTCCGTAGGAGGAGGCGGCGGAACAAAGGGTCCCGCACGGAACTTCTCGTTGCCAGTAACCTTGTGGAACCAGATAGCAATCTGGCGAACCAGCTTCAGGCTGTGCAGAGCTTCTCGTCGCTCGCCGTGCAGACTGTGCGCGGCGGCGTTCCCCGCTCGACGCACTTCGCGCATCACTTGCTTCAAACGCTCATCGAGCAGCCTCCGCTCGTACAAGGCCGCTTCGACATCCCGGAAAGACTCTTCACTGCCGCAGGGAATCCCGACGCGCGCGGCGACACCTTTCGCGAGCGTTTCCGCAAGCTGCCGAATCTTGATCAACGCCGCGTTCGGGTCCTCAAAAACATACCTCTCCGCCAACGCAGCCTGACGCAAGAGCGCGGAGTCGTGCTTCGCCAGAAAGGCGAAGTTGGGGGAATTCAGCTCACGTCGTTGGGCATCCTGCATCTATTCGTGAGAGCGGGGATTGTTAGTGCGGTGTATTATGTGCCTATCTTACCAAGATCGGTTGTACGACAACAGGAAAGAGAACGCTGGCTACTGCACGTCAAAAGCAATCCCAAGGATACGATCCACCGCCCGCTGCCCCTGCCCGGCGGCTTGGACGACCAGCTTCTTGTCGTCTTTGAGCTTCTTGCGCCATCCGTCGATGTAGGCGGCTGACTGCTCGATCGTCGGCGGGCTGATCCCAGCTGCCGCGCACAAGAACGCCGACCCCATCTCAGCCACCAGCTCCTCCTTCGAGTAGTCCGCCGACCCAAACGGAGCGATCCGCTCGTCGAGCCCCCGCTTCAAGCGCGAGCTATGGCCCGTCGAATGCGCCAGCTCGTGGAACAGTGTGGCGTAGTACGACTCCCCACTCCGAAAAGCCTTCGGCGAAGGGATCCGCACCAGGTCGATCTGCGGCAGGTAGACGGCCGCCGAGCCACCCCAGGTGACCTCCGGCCCACCGACGTACCCTTCGACGATCGCCTCGGCCCGCTCGATCGGAACGAAGGGCTCGACCTCGATTCGCATGTCAGTCTGGTCGGGCGAAACGACCCCTTCGCACTGCTCGGCGTTGAAGACGTTGTAGTGCCGCAGCACCGGGATCGTGATCTCTTCACCACTCTCTTTGTCCTTCGTTGCCGCCTGCTTCCAGAACACCACGAGCGTCGACTTCTCCCCCCTCTTCACCGTGCCGTGGTTCTTGGTGACCTGGTTGAAGGTCGCCCAGTAGTCCGACTCGTAGCCGTGCGCCCAGCTGGTCATCGCGAGCAGGAAGACGTTGATGCCGCGGTAGTTCTTGCCGGTGGAGAGGCTCTTAGGCATCCCGTCGCCGTGTGCCGAACGCTTGATCGGCTGCCGCCAAGGCGCGACGCCCGTCTCCAGCAGCTCAAGGATCCGGTTCGTCACTTCTTGATAGATGTCCCTTCGGGGTTTGGTTTGGGGTTTCCGCTTCGCCACGCCGACCTACCCGCCCGCGCGGCACGCCGTCGTCTGGTGAATACCTGGTGTCATGCTCTGCCTCGTTTCCTTGCTCATCCGCCCCTTCTGCCACACCTGGGACGCACAGCGCAAGAAAAATCGACGCGTTGTCGTCGTTCGCCTCGCTCGCCCCCTTCCGTCGCCGCCGTCGCATCGACCCTCACCCCCAGCTGGGGTCGATCGAGGGCAAGTAAGGAAGGAGGGCCCACCCCCCTTTTGTTGTTGCTGGAGCTGAGGCCCCCCGGCGTCGCCGGCAAGTCACTCCTCCAAACCAAACAGCCGGCGGAGCCGCTCAACCCGATCACGCCGTCGCCGTAGCCACGCGGCCCGCAACCGCCTGCCACGCCGCGCCTTGAGCAGCCGCTCAACCCACAGCGCCGTCCGGCGATCGAAGTAGCACTCCGCCTCCACCAATCGCCACCGCCGCCCGCGGGTCCAGCCCCGGTTGCGGGGCGAGTTGTGCTCGCGCAGACGACGCCGCAGGTTCGACGTGTAACCGGCGTAGGTCTCCCCTCTCTCGGAGAGCAGCAGGTAAGTCCAGTAGCGGGGCAATCTCGGCATTGGCCGATCGTGCCACACACCGATACATGGCGCAACAACCACCTCACGACCGCTCCAGCAGACCGAACACCGACCGGTGCAGCCTCAGCTCCCCTCCCCGCGCCCGCCGCACCAAGCCGCGGAAGTAAGCGGCCGGCTGACGCACCGGGTCCTCTTCTCGTTCAGCGGCCCGCTCGGTGACCAACAAACAAACGGCCGCGCCGGTCCGACCCAGCACGCCGCACGCCTCGCCCCAGCTCGCCTGCGACACGCCCAGCTCGGCGCGCACCGCGTAGGCCGCCTCCACCACGTCCGACCAGTCGCTGTCGTCTCGCAGCAACGCCCGCACCCTCGGACCCGCCACGGAGACCGCCATCGACAGAGAGACATGAGCCAGCCCCGAACTGGCGACCGGATCGGGAGGCTCGGAGGCTCCCGGCCTAAGTTCTGCAACTGCTTACTCTGCCGCGACTTAGGGGGAGGCTTCCCCCTTTGGATCGTTGCAAAGCTTAGCAATAATTAGCGAGCAATAGCAAACGTCTCGCCGCCAAAGAGGGAAGTGGCTCGAGGCAAGCTGCGCTGCTTCGATGATCGGCTTGCCCACCGCTGAGAGAGCTGAGTGCAGCGGTTCAGAAAGGTTGTCACCCGGGAAACGCCGGGGAATCTCAAGGAGGTCACTGGGATGCCGCCCTGGTTCAGTCCGCTGTTCTTCCTGTTTGCGCGTTCCAGCGAAGGACAGCTTCGACGGTACATCCTCTTCTTGAAGGCCGAGCTAGAGATGACGCGAGCCCGCGTTCCGCAGAGCCGCTTCTTCCTCAAGGATGAGGAGCGACAGCGGTTGCTGGAACTGGGCGACGGCATCGGGCTCAGACGCATTGAAGCTGGTGTCTATCGTTCACCCCCGAACTTACCGCCGCTGGCTGGAGCGGAGAAGCCAGGGGAAGCCGCCCGCGAAGAAGATGGGCCGCAAAGGCACCTCCGAGACGATTCGGCAGATCGTCGTCCGTCTCGCCAAGCAGAACCAGTGGGGATACCGTCGGATCGTTGGTGAGCTGCGAAAGCTGCGGATCCGCTGCGTTGGTCGCACGACCGTCCGAACGATTCTTAAGGAAGAAGGTATTCACCCGGGCCCGAAACGAGGACCGGGCACCTGGGACGACTTCATCAAGATCCACGCCGAGAGTCTTTGGCAATGTGATTTTTTCTCGAAGATGGTCATGACGAGCGCCGGCCTTCGGCAGGCGTACGTGCTTGCCTTCTTGCACGTCAACTCGCGGCGGGTGATCTGCTCGCCGGCCACCTTGAAGCCGGACGACAAATGGGTCACGGCTCAAGCCGAATCGATGCTGCAGCAGGCTCGGGGATTGGACTTGCCGGTCTGCTACTTGGTGCGAGACCTCGACTTCAAGTACTCCAAGCGTTTCGACAAAGTCTTCGCCGATGCTGGCGTCTCGGTAGAGCCAACCGCCCCGCGGGCGCCGAATCAGAACGCGTTCGTCGAGCGTTGGATCGGCTCGATTCGAGGTGAATGCCTCAACCGATTCATTGTCTTCGGGCTGGGGCATCTCGATCACATCACGTCTTCTTACCTCGACTACTACCACGGCTGCCGCCCGCACCAGCGTCTGGAGAACAAACCGCCGCTGGGTGTCTGGCCGGAGGTCGATGACCCACCTGAAAGCGGCGACGAGATCGTCTGCCGAGAGTGGCTCGGCGGAGTTCTCAAGCACTACGAACGAAAAGCGGCCTGACGAGGAGATCGACTGCTGGCAGCTTCGGTGCACGAGCAATCGCGAACTCAATCGTGCGCTAGTGACAGATCAGACGCGATTCGTGACAGTCAAGCCGACAAAGAGAGCTATCGACCTGCAAAGAATGACCGGCAAACACCGGCCATTCTCTCGTGACAACCTTGTTGAATAGCACGCTCAAGGTCACGACGCGCGTGAACCGCTGGCCATTTCCTCGATCTTCTTGGCGAGTCGCTCCTCTTCGTGCTTCTGGTTCAGGTACCAATCGGTCGACCAGATGCGGTGCAGGTCCCATCCCCGGGAGCGGATGACTTCTTCCCGCAGCCGGTCACGGTCACGAGCGCTCTTGGAAGAGTGGTAGGTGGCCCCGTCACACTCGACGCCCAACAGGAAGTCTTCTTGTCCGGGAAGCCGGATGCCAAAGTCGATGAAGTACCCGGCGACGCCCACCTGCGGGACGACCTCATACCCCAGACCCGTGATCACCCTGGCGACCGCTTCCTCAAACGGGGAGTCCATCGGGCGATCGGTAATGACTGCCCGATCCGGCAGAAAGCCCGTTTGGACGTACTCCAGGTAATCTCGGAACGCGGTAACGCCACGGCTCTTGCTAGGCCCGCCCTGAATATCGGAAGGCCGCATCGAGGAGAAGACCTCCACCCTGCGGCGGGCACGGCTCACCAGCACGTTCAGCCTCCGCCAGCCCGCCTCGCCGGTGATTGGCCCGAAGCGGTTCATCACCTTGCCACTGGCAGGGTCGGGCCCGTAGGTGTAGGAGATGAACACAACGTCGCGTTCATCACCCTGAAGGTTTTCAAGGTTCTTGATGAGCAGCCGCTCGTTCTCGTTGAGCAACTCAACCGCGAGCCTTGCTTCCTCGTCCCTGATGCAGAGCGATTCCAGCAAGTCTTGGATCAGTCCGCTCTGCTTCGCGTTGAAGGAGGCCACCGCCAGGGACTCTTGGGGGGTCGCCTTGGCGTGGTCGACAATGGCTTGGGCGACCCGCTCGGCCTCCACCTGATTGGCGCCCTTGTCGAAGCTGGCCCCTTCAACGTAGTGGAAGCGGAGGCCAAGAGCCCCCTCATCGGTTGAAGGCGAAGGGAACACGACTAGGTCGCCATCATAGAACCGGTCGTTCGAAAAGTGGATCAGGCTCTCGTGCAGGCTCCGGTAATGCCAACGAAGCCGGCGGACCGGCTGAAACGCTTTCATGGCGACTTCCAGAACGGACTCGGTGTTATCGAACTGCGTCGCGTCGTCGTCTGCAACATCGCTCGACACCCGGTCGAAGTAGGAAGAGGGGGGCAGCTGCTTTGGGTCGCCGACCACGACGATCTGCTTGGCTCTCAGCAAAACACCGATCGCGTCCTCGGGTTTGATCTGAGACGCTTCGTCCATCACCACCAGGTCAAACTGGATGCCCTCCGGGTCCAGGTACTGAGACACGGAGAGCGGGCTCATCATGAAACAGGGCTTGAGCGCCCTGCGCCGCGCTGCCCGCCCGGGTTAGCAGGTCGCGAATCCGGCAGTGCCGCCGCTGCTTTTGGATTTCGTGCCGGATCAGACCCATCTC
Source organism: Lacipirellulaceae bacterium (assembly GCA_965263315.1). Taxonomy (GTDB): domain Bacteria; phylum Planctomycetota; class Planctomycetia; order Pirellulales; family Lacipirellulaceae; genus JBCCQL01. Next base: position 1,036,603 of record CBDHGZ010000004.1, read on the forward strand.
GGTGTAGTCGCCAACCCTTCCTGTGCTGTTGCCGGCTGGGGCGTCGTGCTGGTGCTGGGAGGCGTGGTGGGCCACCAAAGAGCGATTGACGACCAGCAGCTCCCGGTCGAGTTCCTGGTACTTCCGCCGTGCCTTCTCGATCGCGGCGCGTGAGAACGTACGGAGCAGCCCGGACTCAGCAATCTTCTTCTCGGCGATCGCTTCGAGCAGCGTCAGGCGGTAGACGCCGCTGATCCGATCGGGCGGGACCGTCTTGTCGAGCACGGCGTTGGCGAAGTCGGTGAGCCCCGCGGAATGGCAGAGCCCACGCATGCGGCAGAAGGCCGCCCAAGCCGGCAGATCGGGCGCGCGTTGAAGAACATGGCCGGCGGCGGATGAAAGAGCTGAGCTGCCGGGGGTTGGCAGCCGCCACGGCATCCAGTCCGCAGCGACCTCGCCAACCTGTTCAAAGCGTTTCCGACATCGCAGCCATCCAGCCCGGGCAGCGGTGAGTGCGTTGCACCACTCGGCAAGTTTCTGGCACGACTTAGCAGTCTGCCCCCTCGCCAGCACCGTCGAGATCGGCTCTGGCAGCTGCATCTTCGCGAGCACGGCCGTCCATTCAACCGCGGCGGCGACCTCCGCCGGCTCAGAATCGACACCCCTGTAGAGGTCGCCAAGACTGCCCCACTTCTTCTGATCCGTGACGCTCTCTTCCGCCAGGTGGGTTTCGAGGATGAGCCGGCAGCGGCCCAGCACATCTTCCAGCTTCTCCGAGTCTTCAACCGCCAAGGGAGAAGCTTGTTGCACGGCGTCGGCGAGTGGCGCTCCGACCGATTCAATCCAGGCAAGCAGCAACGGGGCGTTCTGCCGATGGGCCTGCCATGACTCTATCGCCTCAAGGCTGCCTTCGAGACCAGCAGCAAGCCGTTTCATGTGCAGCGACGTGTCGCCGGCCAGCAGCCAGTCGACGGCGCCCTGCGGCAGATCGAGTTCCACCAGGGTTTCGCACCAACTGCTTACCTCTTCGAGTTCTGCGATCGGCGTGTCGAGCGATCGGTAAAGCTCACCGAGTCCCTCCCAACGGGCTCCGTCGGCGATCGTCTCCTGCAATTCGCTGAAACGCACGGCCGCGGCACAGAATTGCTCGATCTCTGCGAGCGTTTCCTGGTCGGAGATCGCGAACACCGACAGGGCCGCCTCCAACTCCTCGATCGCCTCCCGTAGATACACGGCCCGCTGCTGAAGCTGTTGCAGCTGAACCTCCTCCACGTTCGCCGCTTCTCCGAACCCAAGCAAAGAGAGTGTCGAGGCGTCAGCAAACTCCGCGGAGAGTGTCTTCGCGCACTCCGAGAGTTGCTTAGAGGACAAGGTCGCCGTGTCCCGTTTGCCGAGAAGCTCGCAAGCCCGCGAGTGCTCAAGCCCCTTGGACTTTGCCACGATCGCCCATTTGAAGAGCGTGTCACAGTGCTCCCAGTCGGTTTCGATCCCACGAAAGGAGTCCCCGAAGAGCCTAGACAGCTCTTCCTCCCGACCGAACTCATCCTTCTCGCGGTTCCAGTCGAGAAATCGTTCCAGCCGTTTGACAAGGACAGGGCCCGACTTTGGCAGGACGCCACGCGAGAAGCCGGCGACCGATCGACGAGCGTTGCGGTAGTCACGGCTCAGGAAGCGGAAGAAACTACCGCTATGGATGCGGAGCGTCTTGACGATCGCGATCAGCTCTTCGGTGTCGGGGGCTTCTTTGAGGTCGATGTCCGCTGCGAGGCTGGTGGCCTTGTCGCAAAGCCCTTTGCAACGTTCACGCCCGCGCGCGAGCTGCGTCTCCGCCGCCTGGAAGAAGAGCTCCTGGGGCAGGCTGTCGCGGCCGGCGACGATCGAGTGCCTGACAAGCTGACAGAGGTAGAGCGACTCCTTCAATTCGCCGAGCGAGCGGCACGGCCCGAGACCTTGGTCCTGAGCGGTGCTCGCCATTTCCTCCTATCGGCCCAGCACCTCTTCGAGGGTTTTGAGTCGCACCCGCAGCTGCTTCAACTCTCCCCAGTTCGTCGCGACCGGGATCGCGGACAAACGCTCATGGAGCGGCGCCAAGGCTGCTTCTGCGGCGGCCGGCGCCTCCTCGGTGCTCGTAAACGCCTTCTGCGCGAGCTGCCGCTTGAGGTTCTGGTGTTTGGTCGCCGTTTGCAGGAAGCTTCGTGCGAGGGACCGTGTGTCGGCGGCGATGAAGTGCCGGACGTCGCACGCATTGAGCGCCTGGGGCCAGCATTCTTCTAGTTCCCCGCAGGCGTTAATCGTCGCTTGCCGATCTGGTCGCGAGGCGAACCACTCGGCAATCCCTGCGGTGCAGTGAGAATCGAGCGTCGCCGTTGCGGCTGCGTACTCCTCTCCACAGGCGTTAAGAGTACCGATTGTCTTCAGTAGGGTCGTCTCGTATCGGCTGGCAAGCTTGCGACACAGCTTCTCGCGCGAACCGCCTCGAACGGTTGGGGCCGCGTCCACGCCCAGCATTTCTCGCAGCGCCGGCAGAAGTTCGAGGGCGGCCATCAATTCACCCATCGAGTTGCCCGAGAGCATCGCGACGACCGGCGCGTCGAGAGCGTCGCAAAACGCCCGGCTTGCTTTTGCCGCCTCCGGGAGTTCGACGGTCAGCAAGGGGTCGGCTCGGATGCGGAGCTCGCCCAACCTTCTGAGCTGCCCTTCAAATTGACTGGCCAGCTTCCGGTTCAGGTTCTGTTGCAACGGGCGGAGGTCGCCTTCACGGGTGATCTTCTGGGAGGCCTCGACCAGCGACGACAGGTCGGAGCCGTTCGTCGGTTGTTGCAGTCGCTTATCAAGCCAATCGAGCGACTTCGCGCCGAACCGCTCCGCAAAACGTGAAGCCGTGATCTCTGCCTGCTTCGCGTGTTCACGCAGCGCGGCGACGACTTCATCCACCCACTCCGTATCGTTGGGATTGAGGTTGTCCAGCCAGCACCCCCACCACGGGCTCTCTTTTGGGGCGTCTAATTCGCCCAGGGTCTCGGCGTACGCGTCGAGAAGTTCGGCGTTCTCATTGAGAACGGCCTGGTTCACCTTCGTGTCGACATCGGCGTCACGGAGACGGCTGAAGCGCAGGGCGCGCAGGTTGGTGACCCGCCACATCAGGTCATAGAGCGGCTCTTTGTAGGGGCCGACAATCTGCGAGGTCACCTGGAGGTAGTCGCCGATCTGCCGCTGCTTGCGTTCCAGTTCGGCCCGAAGGTCTTCCAGTCGTGCGGGCTCGGGGTAGGTGTGCTCAAGTCGCCGCCGCAGCGATTCGTAGACCAGACGAGGGCTGGCGGCGTCGCTGTGCAGCTCCAAGCAAAAGTCTGCCAGGCCGAGGCGGTCGAGCTTCTCGCGGACCACCTCCAAGGCAGTCAGCTTCTCCGCTACAAACAGCACGTTCTTGCCCTGATGAAGCGCAGCAGCGATGGCGTTGGTGATCGTCTGCGACTTGCCGGTGCCGGGTGGCCCTTCGATCACCAGGCTCTTGCCGGATTGGATGTCGACCAGGGCGGAGTGCTGCGAGCTGTCGGCGTCGAGCGGGAAGATCACGTCGTGGGCGACGGGGTGGTTGTCGATCTCGTAGTCGGAGGCGTACAGCGGCGCTCCCGCGTTCTCGTCCGTTCCCCAGACGAGGTCATGAACTATCGAGCCTTCTTCGAGGGCGCCGTTTTGCGACCAGTTCTCCGGGTCGATGTCGAGGTACATCAGCAATTTTTGAAACGAGAAGAACCCGATCAATGCCGACCGCTCAACCGTCCACTCGTTAGAGCTACAGACGCTCCGCTCGATCTCCGCAAAATACTGCTCGGGGGTCTGATCCTGATCAAACCGTGGCAACCGCATGCCGAAGTCCTTCTCCAGCCGCTTCAGCAGGCAGAGGTTGTCCTGGACTTCCTCCTCTCTCCACTTCACCGCGTAGCGGTACCGCTGAGAGCGGGCGTCGAAGTCCCGGTCGATCTCAACCGGGACCAACAGCAGCGGGGCTAGGAGCGTCCGCTCGGAGTTCGCGTCCTCCCGCCAGGCGAGCATTCCCACCACGAGGTAGAGGAAGTTGACGCCCGTCTCCTCGATGGCCGTGTTCGCCTCGCGTCGGATGTGCTTGAGCACCGTCTCCAGCCGCGCCTCCGACAGGGAGGTCTGCAGCAGCCCGTCGCTCTGCTGCTCCGCAACCGAGGTTTCGGCCGACACGTCCTCGGAAAGGTAGAGCGATTCAGACCTCACCTGAGTGGACGAGGCAACCGCGGGGGAAGAACCGCTCGTCTCGCTCTCTTCAGCTCCGGCCTCCCCATTCTCAGAGGAGGATGGGAACAGTTCTTCTTCGGGGCGGGGAGCAAACCGGAAGCGTTTGCCCTCGTCGACCAAACGGCTGTAAACCTGGTCGGGCGACTCCCCAACAAACTCCAGGGTCTTCAGTTTCGTCTTGCGGTAGCTGAGCAACGGGTTCCGATTGGAGAGCTCCAGCAGCTTCTCCCGGAACCGTCCGATCTCATCGATGATCTCACGCTCAGGCATTGGAACTTGCTAACAAGACTAAATGGATAAGTGCATTTTCCTTCCTATTGTCCGCAGTGCCTGAAGCCGGTGCAAGACACGTCGGCACGAGACAAGTTTCCTGATAAATGTAGACATAGCCTGGTGCCAATGATGATTGCGTTCCATGCCTGAGGATTCTCACTCCACTCGAAAGACCTTCATCACCTCGTCGCCAAGATGGTTGATCACCTTCACCGCGATACGGCCGCTCTTCGGGCGGTCGAAGGGGCGGCTGATGTCGCTGTTGAGGGTGGCCCAGGCTTCAGCATCGATTTCCGCCTTGAGCGTGGTTTTTAGGCTCTTGTAGGGATCGCCTTGTCCAAGGAAGTAGGCGTGGCGGACGAAAAAGCTCTCTTCGTTGTAGTCGTCATCGATCATCCAGCAGGCGATGCCGTCGGCGTTGTCGCTACGGACTTCGCCGGTTGAGGGGTCGAACACGTCCACGCCGTTGACCTTCACGCGGAGCTGGTTTCCCTCCTCCAGCATCTCGATGTCGGGCTCGCCGAAGATCACGAAAAGGTTGCCCTTGCCGGTGTTGGCCAAGTCACCCGCCATGTGCAGGTCGGCATTCATGCGGGCCTTGAGCACCGGCAGAGCGCCGAGCTTGTCGAACTCGCTCGCGTGGGCGTCGTAGCTGAAGGCGCAGGCCACTAGCACGTCGAAGCCTGCCTCGGCTGCTTCTCTGGCCGCTGCGGCCAGGTCGCTGCGGGCGACGGTGCCGAACTCGGGGCCGATGAACACAGCGGCTCGTTTGTCGTCGCCCGACTCTTCGTACTGCCCTTCGGCGCAAACGTGCTCGCCGGGCCATGGCTTCAGCGACGAGAACTCGATGCGGTCTTCTTTGCTCGCCTGTTGCACGCCGGCGGTGCGGAGGTTTTCGAGGATGACGGTCACGAAGTCGGGCGACGTGCCGCCATCCGTTCTGGCCGCCGCGGCGTTTCTTGCCAATCTTCAGCGGGTCGATCAGTTCGTCGTCGGCGCCGACGCCCAGGGTGCGGTGCGGGCTTAGGCTCTCAACGGTGAACGGACCGGCGACGCGGACCTTCTTCTTGTCCTCGTACGGCTTGTCGTACAGGTACTCGTAGTCCGCCTTGGCGGCGATGCTGGCGTCGATCTCCTTCTGCCGTGCGATCCGCTGCTCCCACCAATCGGCGTGCAGCTTCTTGGCTTCTTTGCTCCAGGCGTCGTCCCCGTCATTCGCGGGGAATCTTCCCACTCTTCCCACTTCTGCTTCAGCGCCTTGTTGAGTTGCTCGCGGAGTGGCTCCAGCTTCTCTTGGAACTGCTCCCAGATGACGTCGATCTCGGTGTTGTTCGCGATGCTCTTGAGCGTGATGTGCGGCACCCGCTCGTAGACAAAGCCTTGCCGCACGCGGCCGTAGGTGGGCTGGGTGCTCGGCTCGGTGCGGGTGATCTTGGCCTCTTTGGCTGCCCTTCGGGGCTGAGTCGGCCAGCAGGTAGTAGGGGTAGCGGGCCCCCATGATCCGCGCCCGGGCCAGGGCGAGCGAGACGCGGGAGGTGTCGATCGTGATCCACCGCCGGCCCCACTGCTCGGCCACGTACGCCGTCGTCCCCGACCCGCACGTCGGGTCCAGCACCAGGTCCCCGGGGTCGGTGGCCATGAGGAGGCAACGCTCGACGACAGCGGAAGTGATGCGTCTGAACGACATATACTTTCTGGGTCGGAGAATCGGCTCGTGTGCCGTGTCCGTCCAAGCGTTTGCAGCGGTTAAACCGGTAGTCATCGATGAATCGCACGTATCGGGATAGTCTTCCCTTCCAAGACTTACCGTTCAAGCTCGCAACCTCAATCGACGCATCGCCTCGGTTCGGTGGTCTTCCAACGTTCTGCCCCGGTGTCTTAAGCTTGCGTCCGATGGCGAATCAACAGGTGTAAGTCGCCAGAGTCACCCGCCGGACGAGCTTGACGGTCCCGGAATACGGCCGAGACCGTCGGGGAGATCAGCGCTTCGAATTCATCTGGTTCTGCAAGCAGTTGAAGCCGAATGCGTCTTCCGCTCTTGGAAGTCGAACATTTGAGTCATCGTGTACTCCACCTGCTCCCTCGGCCACCAGCAGAACTCTGGCTCAACGAATACTGTTCGGTACTTGACAGATTCCTTCGTTCTTTGCATACCAGAGGATGTAGTCGACTACACTCGAGCCGAGAGAGGTCGTTGACGCGCCCGACCGGCATGAGTTTCTTACGTGAAATGAGATCTGAGCGACAAAGTTCTCGTCCCCAAACACCTCATCCATCACCGCCCGGACGCGATGGACGTTTTCGTCGCCGATCTGGACGAAGATGGAGCCGGTGTCGTGGAGCAGGTCTCGGGCGACGGTGAGGCGGTCGCGGAGGTAGGTGAGGTAGGAGTGGATGCCGTCGCGCCAGGTGTCGCGGAAGGCTTTGACCTGTTCGGGTTCGCGGGTGATGTGGTCGGCCTTGCCGTCCTTGACGTCGCGGGAGGTGGTGGACCACTGGAAGTTGGAGTTGAACTTGATGCCGTAGGGCGGGTCGAGGTAGATGCACTGCACCTGCCCGCGAAGGCCTTCGCGTTCGGCGAGCGAGGCCATGACCTGGAGCGAGTCGCCGAGGATCAGCCGATTGGTCCAGTTGGCGTCGTGCTGGTAGAACTCGGCGCCCTTGGCTTCCTCGGGCACCCCGTTGAAGTCCTCGTACATGTCCGCGAATAGCAGCGGCTCGCGGTCGGCGTCTTCTTGCTTCTTCTCCCGCTGAGCCGACTCGCGCAGCAGGTCGTCGACGAGCGCCTTCGGGTGGACCCGCTCCTGGATGTAGACCGGCGGCGCCTGGACTTCGAGCCGCGATTCGTCCCCATCGAATTTGCCCCGCCAGACAAGCTGTGGATCGAGGTCCGGATCACGCCGATCGATCGCCACCCGCACTGGCGCACGATCCTCCGGCGCCATCACCGGCTCGTGCTCCGCCGACGGCAGGTTCTTCCGCTTGCTAGACGGATGCGTCAGCGTCTCGACCTGCTTTTTGGCTGGCTTCTTGGTCTTCTTCTTGGTGGTGCGTTTTTTGGCCATCGTGGCTGCCTAGTCTGCCTTCTCGAAAGAGATGTTTTCTGGCTTGAAATGGTCGAGCAAGGCTCGCATGGTGCTTCCGGTCTGATTTCCCCACTGGTTGATCAGCGAATACGTGTTGCCATTGACGCGTATCAGCTCGTCATCCTCAATGAACCATCTCTTGGGAGCGTACCGACCGACACCTTCCGCTTCGAGAGCGGCGAGCATCTCCGCTGAAGTACACTCGCCGGGAACGGAATAGAAGTTTGTCGAACGTCCCTGCATTTGGGCTTCGATGTCTTCGGGGGCGATTCCCTGGTTGCACAGTGCCTTGACCACGGCGAGGATCGCGCGACGTTTTGGCAGTCGCTCAAGCCGTCGGTCTCCAATGGTAACGGTGTACTTGGTGAAATCTGGGTTGAAGTTGCGACCGGTCCGCTCGCGCTGCTTCTTCTCTCGCACCTGCACCTGGTAGTCTTCCGCTTCGGGCAGCGGGATGACCTGCTGAACGTGCAAGAGGACCTGGCCAGGCATTCCATAGGGGCGAAAACGGACGCAGCGGATATCGACCCCGTGCTCCGCGAGCCAGAGGACTGAGGAAGTGAGCTCTCGGGAAAACTCGGCCGACGCAAGGACGATGCGGGTCTGCTGCGCGAAGTCATCTTCTTGTGGTTCGTCCCAGCCCAAGAACTCAAGCAGCTCTTCTTCGGCATCGCGTTCAAGATTGTGGGAGGCCAAGTGCCGTGAGTAGATGTCGACCGCCTTGGGGAACGTTAAAGCTGACACCATCGAGGCGTAGCGAATGGCCTGCAACTCCATGTGGCCGCCATCTTCGGTCCGTTTCAGTTCGATCACCACGAGGTTGGCTTCGCGGTCGACTCCAAGCAAATCGATCCGCCGGCGGCTGTCGTCCCAATCGCCGAACTCCTCGGCGATCACCAGGGTATCGGGCGAGATCACCTCAATACGCTCACGCAAGAACCGCTGCAGGTCCTGCCGCTCACGTATGCCGGCATCCGCGAACGTGATCTCGGGGATCGCGTTGAGTGCGTCGTCTTGTATTTTGTAGATCGCCATAGGTGCTCTTGCTTGCCGTTTACTTGCCAGCCGAAGCGACAAGATTGCGGAACTCTTCTTCGAGGCGTTCGTCGAAGTCGCCGCTCATCTCCAGAATGCGGGTCAGTTCTTGGAACGCCCACCGACCATGCGTTCCGAGGTTGTTGACACCGGGAATCCAGTAGGTGTCCATCGTGAGGCGTTTGTCCTTGGCGTTCTCACCGCGGTAGCCTTTGACCTCGACCACTAGGTGCAGCGGGTCGTCGCGACCGTTGCCGTCATCCACCAGAAGGATGAAGTCGGGAACGTACATTCGCTGCCGACTGCCGTCGCGGTAGGGAACCTCGAACCCCATGTTGTGGTTCTTGACGTAGGCGAACACCCGAGGGTGCTGCTCCGCGAGCCGGCAGAACTCGCCCTCCCAGCTGCTATCGAGTACGGCGTAGTTGATGTGGCATCGTCTTGAGTCGGTCTCCCACAGTTGGGACGCAGCCGTGTTGAATCCGACGTGGGCGGTCGAACCGGTTGGGTTATAAGGGTCGAGGATCGCTGTTACCGGCCGCTCCTCAGCAAAACGGGTCGTGATTGCCGCGTAGATACGCTCGCACGCCATCTCGGCGATTGGTCGGTACTTCAGCTGAGCGGGAAACGTACCGGCGCGGCACTTGAGGCACTGATCGATCCATTTTTCGCAAACGCGAACCAAGGGAAAGTAGAGGTGCTGCTTCGGGTCTTCGTTGGCGTCGCGGAAGCGCGTCTCGAGAAGCTGCTGAGCAAGCTCGAACGCGATCGTCTTGGCCCGCACCTTCCCGGTATGGATCAGATTGAGATCGACCGGTTTGCCGATGATGCCTTGGTTGCGGGCCTCGGTCGGTCCGATCAAGTCGGTCGAGAGTTCGAGGATCGACTCGGCCGTGAACTCGACATCGAGTTCCTCGCTCGGCAGGTCGATGCGATAACCTTCGACGCGTGGGTATCGGATTTCGCAGGCGTCGCGTTGCGGACGAACCGCTTGCACCCGAACCGTCGGGCGTGGCGGCGTCGGCTTCGTGACAACCGGCTTCGCGGTGAAGTCGAATGGAATGCCGAGGATGTCGGCGTACTCGACATCAAACAGCCCTTGCTGGTTGATCTCGTAGTTTTGCCGCCGCAGGGCCCGGCCGATGACTTGCTCGCACAGGAGCTGGGTCTTAAAGGCGCGAACGCCGAGAACGTGGGTCACGGTGTTGGTATCCCAGCCCTCGGTCAGCATGGAGACCGAAACGACGCAGCGGATTTGCTCGCCCAGGCGTCCCTTCTTGCCGACGGTGTTCATCACCTCGCGCAGCAGGTCGGACTCCGACAGGTTTTCGGCTTCCTGACGACTTCCGGTCCGCTCGATGATCTCTTCACGGAACCGGGCGATCTCGTTGGATGCGGCCTCGCGGAAGTTCTTGTCGAGGGCCTCGCCGGACTCAAGTTGCTGGCTATCGATCAGCAGCGTGTTCGGGCGGGCGAGTGGCTGGCCGTACTCGTCGTAGTTGCGGAAGAGTTCAAGCTGCCCAGGGACGTAAGTGACCTCCCTCTCTTCGGTCACGCGGTCGAACCCTGAGATGTAGTCGTAAACGAGCTTCGACGCCGAGGTGTTGCTGCAAACAACGATAAAGCAAGGTGGCACGTCGATGCCGGCCTCTTGCCATGACGCATAGGTCTTCTTGTAGTGGCCGTAGAGGGCGTCGAGGGCCGCCATCAGCTCGGCTGGCAGCTTACGCGGATCGACTTGCGTTTCTCCCTTCTTCTGCTTTGTGCCGCGTCCCTTCTTGGGCATCTTCTTGCGAATGTGCTTCCACAAGTCGCGATAGATCGGCATCTGATCGCCGGGTAGGTTGTCGGCGACCGGCACCCGCGGCAGCTTGACGATGCCGCACTCGATGGCGTCCATCAACGAGAAGTCGGTCATCGTCCAAGGGAAGAGCGTCCCCTCGGCATACCCCGATCCACGCAGAAAGAACGGCGTAGCAGAAAGGTCGATGATGCGATTGAGGCCGAGCTTGCGATTGACGGCCTCCAATCCCGATATCCACATGCGGGCCGCTTCGGCGTTCTCCTTAGCGTCTTGCTTCTCGTCGGCATCTAGCTCGTCGTCCTCGACGGGATCGCCCGGCTTCTCGCGGTAGCAGTGGTGCGCCTCGTCGTTGAGCACCATCACGTTCTTGATGCCCATCAGGTTCGGCATCACCCGTTGGATCATCTGCCCCTCGGTTTCGAGGGTCTGCATCTCTTCTTCGCGGCCTTCAAGCAGCGCCCGGGTTCCTTTCGCCAGCTCCATCCGCTCGCGAAGCTTGAAGGCGTGGTAGTTGGTGATGACGATCTCCGCCCGGCCCAGCTCGCGGAGCATGTCGTTTGGCACCAGCTCGCGTGAGGCGTAGTAGCTATCCGGGTCGTTGGGCTGGAGGACGCGCAAACGATCTTTAATCGTGAGCCCTGGCGCGACGATCAAGAAGCCTCGCGTGAACCGCTTGCTTCCGGGACGACGGACGGCGTTGATCGTCTGCCAGGCGATAAGCATCGCCATGACGGTCGTCTTGCCGGCTCCAGTGGCGAGCTTGAGTGCTAGACGATTGAGGCCTGGATTAGCTTCGTCGTTCGCCTCGTCGAGCCGCGAGAGGAAGTCTTTCCCCCGCGCCGACTTCGGGGCGACCTCTGTCAACCAGATAACGGTTTCGACCGCCTCCACCTGGCAGAAGAATGGGCGTACGCTGCTGAAAGGATGGTTCCGCCAGTGTTCCAGCAGTCGAGCCGTTTCCAGCGTGACATTGCTGCCACGCGTGTGGGCCTTCCGCCAGGCGTCCACTTCAGCGCGGATGTCGTTGACTAGTTGAGCGGTCTTGGCGTACTCCTGTTCGGCGGTGGAGAAATCGAAATCGACGTCCTCGTCGCCCATCTCAAGCGAACGCTGCTTAGACCGCTTCCGTTTCTTTGCCTTGGGGATCGGCGTGACGAATTTGGCGGGCCTACGGCTCGCGATTACTTGCTGAGTCGGCTGCCCCTCTTCGTCTAGTTCCCAGTGGTTCGTTGGGTACTTGTAAGGAGAGTTTAGAATCGGCTGATCGAAGAATGGGTTATCCATAAACAGCCGTAGACGCGGTTCGAAGGGGCAATTGTCATGAATCGTTATCCTACCAAACTGGCAATACTCCCGGGAGGTCCGCGTCTCTACTCGATGGATGCGCACATACAGAAACTAGCGCTACCCCGGACGTGACAATGGTCTGCCCCGCCTAACCGTCACATTCGAACGTCACCCTACGGATATGGTCCGCCGCCCGCTGTCCCTGCCCGGCTGCCTGTATCACCAGTTTCTTGTCGTCCTTGAGCTTCTTCCGCCAGCCGTCGATGTAGGCGGCTGACTGCTCAATCGTCGGCGGGCTGATCCCGGACGACGCACACAGAAACGCCGAGCCCATTTCAGCTACGAGCTCTTCCTTTGAGTAGTCCGGCGGCGACGACGAGCGTGGCTCGGGGCGTGTGGGTGCTCCACCAGGGCTATGAACCACTCGCCATGCTCCCCGCAATCACCCGACTCGCTGTCGACGATGTCCAGGTCGTCCAGCGTGACGATGGGTGACCCGGTCGCGGGGTCGAGGCGGACCTGGCCAGACGCTGCCAACGCCTCGGGCTCGACCAGACCAACGCTCGGCGGATTTGTGGCGTCCCGTGGCTTCGCCGCGGCCACCAAGTCAGCCAGCGTAGGTCGCCAGCCACGCGTTGTTGCAGAGACTGCCATCAGCCGATGACTTCAAGGTTGTGAGGCACCACTCACGCGCGCTGGTAACCCTTTATTTATGGCCGAAAGCGGAATCCACTACGGATAAGAATTGCATGTAACTAATAGCAACGATTGTCATCGATTAGCAAGTTTTAGCATTTCTTGCATCCAAAACCCGCAGTTGCATGCGAGGCTTGGCCGCCACGTCGCGGTGGGCAGCCAGCAGCAGGGTCTGCGTCGTCAGCCGTTGCTGGCCGTCGATTAGCTGGTAAGCTGAGGTGAGGTCGGCATAGAGCGACGGCCGTGCAGACGAGATGCCCCATTACCGATCACCCGATCCCTCAGCTTCCAGACGTCGGCCTGGAGGCATTCCCAGTCGTGTCGCCCCCACTGTTAGTACCGCTGGAAGAAGCGGACAAGGAACTGGTCGCTCGAGTGAAGGACCCTGGAGATCGACCTAGCGCTGGCTTCCACTCTAAAAAACTGCTTGAAACGGACTGCGGCTAGCCATAGAGCGACCAGCTTAAAGACGCTCACTCACCGAATCGTAGCCGTCGACACCAGCCCTGAGAAAGACGCCTTGGAGAGCCTGATACGCCCACTCTTGCCTGGCCCCTTCGATGTAGTGGGCGATGTGCACGGCGAGATCGGTCCGCTGGAGACGCTGCTCGAAAGGCTCGGGTACCGCGGCGTGGAGCACCCCGAGGGCCGGCGGCTGGTGTTTGTAGGCGACCTGACTGACCGCGGCGCGGACAGCGTTGCCGTCGTGGAGCTTGTGGCGGAGGCGGTCCGCGGGGGGCACGCCCAATGCGTGCTCGGGAACCACGATCTCAACATCCTGCTCGGGCACGCTAAGGTGGACAACGCGTGGTTCTTCCAGCATCAAGACCCTCACCCGCACGAACGTGTCGCGGACGCTCGCGAGCGGCGGTTTATCCTGGATTTCTTCGCCGAGCTGCCGTTGGCGCTGGCCCGAGATGACGCCCGCGTGGTCCACGCGTGTTGGGACGACCGCTCGATCCGCCTGGCGAGCCGCTGCGGCGACGCCCGCTCGCTGCACGATGCCCAGCGCGAGCGGATCGATCATTCCTGCGAGGCGAGGGGTGCCTCTGGCGTCGAGGAGGAACTTGAGCACCAGAACGACAACGCCGTCAAGCTGCTCACGTCAGGGCCCGAGGAAGTCGACCCCTACCCCAAGGAGACCAATGGCAAGCTGCGTAGGCTTCGCCGGGTCGAGTGGTGGCACGGCTACGACACGAGCCAGCCCACCTGCGTCTTCGGGCACTACGCGCTGCCGGCTGAGATCTGCCGCGACAACCTGCAGGCGGTATGCGTGGATTTCGGAGCCTACAAGCGGAGGCTGCCTGCGGCTGGTGGGCGTCCTGGCTGGCGACTCGGCGCCCTGCGGCTGCCAGAACGCACGTTGGTGTTCGACACGCACGAGACTTGAGCAGCTCACTTGTAGGAATTCACCGCGGCGGATCAGGCTTGCCGGACGAACGGCTGACCGCTCCGCCTCGACGCTTGAGCCCTTGGCTCTAACCAAACTTGCCCGACTCGCTGTCGACGACGTCCAGGTCGACTAGCGTGTCCACTCCTCGATCGGGTCCCGTATCGTTGGCCTTGGCATGGCTGGCTGTCTCCTTGTGGTTGTTCCGGCGTTCTGGCGAGGTGCCGGCCAGTTCCGTGGCGGCTCTCGCCGTAAGTTACTTCTGGAATTT